>CAIOTF010000038.1 GCA_903861125.1 uncultured Ignavibacteriota bacterium | reverse complement strand
TATGCTATGACATATTTGCATGGGTCAAGAATTGAACTTGAAAGTTCATTGAAGATTGATGCATCGTGTAATAGGCTGTCTGGCTCCGCATTTTACTCATAATTGAAGAAACTACGTAGTCACTCCGTCTAATAACTGGTTAGAACGCACGAAACATTTACTGTTTTTACAAAAATGGTTATTATGGAAAAATATATTTTGTTATTGCTAATATCGGTTGGTATATCTTCTTGTGGAATATATCGTTCGAATGTTATCAATGTCCCTTTGTTGGAGAAAAATGGGCAGGCAAAAGTTGGTGGTCACATCAGTTTTACGGGGTACGAAGGGCAAGCAAGTATTGCTGTAACAAATAGTATTGGTATTATTGCAAATGTTAGTGATATGGGAACTGTGCGAGATGGCAATTCTACAAACTATACTATTGATAAACACAATTTTAAAGAACTCGGTGCTGGTTATTACACAAATAAATTAGAAGGTAGATCACTCGGTATTTATTTTATCGTGGGAAATGGAATTACTTCACATTTTGCAACCGGTGGAGATACGCTACAAGGACACACATTGCCATTTTCTGATTTAAAAGAAGTTAAATATAGTCGTTTTCTTATTCAAACAGACTATGGTGTAATAGATGGAAAGTATGAATATGCAATATCACCAAGATTATTTATTATTTATTACTATGACATAAAAGATAATGCCTCAATTGAATACAAAGAACTTCCAAGCAAATATTTATATTCCGATGTGGCGTTTACGATCCGTTATAAATTGTTTGAATATCTTAAAATATCTGGTCAATTCAATCTTACTGTGCCGATTACAGGCAAGTACGTCGGTTATTATGATGCATCACCGTTTAATTGCAGCATTGGCTTAATTGCGGATATGAATTTGTTCTAAAAGACTTTGCTTTACAAATTGTTAATCAAATGTTCTACCACGTGCGTTCTATCCAGTCGCTCAAGTTGACGTTGCAACCGTCTGCAAAATATTATCGTTTAAGCGACACAACTTCAACCGTATCATGCCTTGTCTCAGGAAGTAGGTGAGCATAGATCTCGGTGACACGGCTGGAGCTATGTCCCAGTAGCTTCTGTACTTCATATAAGCTTATACCATCCTGTACCAACCAGCTGGCAAAGGTATGCCGCAGTGAGTGGAAGTGCAGTTTCCGATCCAGTGTTGTCTTCAAGAGTGTTTTATGAAACTTATGTGATACGAAGTCAACAGACGGTTGCTTTCCGGTTGATGGAAGGGCAAACACATATTCAGAATTGTTCCGTGCCCTAATATGCTTCAACAGGCTCGTGATCGTAGAGTTTAGTGGGATTATTCTCTTGCCATCTCCCTTGGCATTAAACATACCGCTCGAATGTACATATAGTAGCCTCTTTTCGAGATTTACCCGATTCCATGTCAGCAGAGTCACTTCAGCAAGCCTCATTCCAGTCATCACCGTTGTAAATAGAATCTGCTTGAACCATAGATCATCAGCAGCCCTTACAAGAGTTCTGAACTGTTCCCGACTCATAAAGGCAGGAGATGTAGTAGGTATTCGGAATAGTTTGCAGTCCAAAAAGGGGTGGTGAGGTATCATGTGCCAGCGAACTGCTGTAGCGAACGCCGCACGCAATGAGCGTAATTCTATGTTAACTGTTATCAATGCATGTGTCAACGCCCGGGTTGATTTATACTTGTCGTAGTGGTACGCATTGACGTCTCGGATGGCAATGTTCGGGAACAGTACATTGAAGTGGTTGAATGCATACTTGTATATGTTAAGCGTCTGCGTCTTCAGGTTCTTCTGTGCATGAACTATGAACTCATCGAAGAATGCACCCGCAGTTGGAAAGATTTCTGGTTCGGTGGAAACGGGAGTGAAGGAACGCATAAATGCATTCGCTTCCTTCTTGAGTTTTGTACCAGTTGAAACACGCCGAATTATATTTGTGACAGGATCGTTGTATGCGAGGTAATAAAAATTAGAGGTTCTCTTGTAGAGATACATTGTACTACACTTCTCACTACACCAATCGGTGAAAGGAGTGTAATACAATGTTAAATTATTATACTTATTTCGGTGTGAGGCGAACGCTCTGAACCAACTGAGCTAAACGTCCAATGAAATCGCTACCAACAATACTCTGAATATTCACCTTATATACGAAACTACTATTAACATCTGCACCACTGTTTATTTGTCCTAACATGTAGGACGGATGTAAACTTAACTTTTTATTACCTTAAAATCAATTTAAGATTGCAGAAGAATATCTCGTGTTGCGAATCATTTGGGCGAGTGATAAGGTTATTTATTTTGTTTTGTTATTTCAGCGCGTAATGGGTGGGAGCAAAACTGATTATTCCCGAAACCGAAGGAAAATGTGCACAACGGTTTTTCTTCCAGACACTCCACAACCTTTCCGTCAACAATATCTCGTACTTTGCAGTACGGTGCTGCTTCCTGTCCAGGCGAGTGTGCTGCGTTGTTTGAAGAGACCCCGCGCAGATAGTGCAGTACCTCGTGCGCAAATCCGTCATCAAGAAAATAATCAAAAATAATTTTCAACTCTTCCGGAGCATCCAGAAATTTTGGGTGCTGCAGCAGCGAATCCAGTTTTTCTTTCCTTTCGCGCGAATCCAACGGCAGTATCATGTGCAGCAATATATTGATCTCCGCATCGTGCTTTGCAGTTTTCATTAAATCAGCAAAAACCAATTGTGTTGCATTGTTATTTGGCATTTGTTTTGCGTCTTAGTGTATAAAATTGAATTACGGCATGATATGGTATTAATGGCGGCCTGTCAATAACGTGAACGCGTATTTTTAAGGCCAGGAATGGCGAATTTAGCTGTTTTTTGAGGGTGACACTTTTGCCGTAGCAGCGAATCAACGGTTATTAAAACTTCACGCATTTTACAACATCACTATGTCGCTGCAAAAACCGTGTTATAAAAACTATGCGGTTGACCTATTGCGTATTTTTAGGAAATATTATTGACCGAGCAAAATCGTGAAAAGATAAAAAAATCACGGTATTGGGTTTATCTTTCTACAATATTGCTGGTAAATAAATTATGAAAAGTTCTGTTCCGCTTGGAGGGATCGATTATTCGATTCCTTTTTTCATTCTTTATCCAAGGGAAAATATTGCTGCGTATAAAACGTACTTCATAAAAATGTTGGGGTTCGGATTGTCGTTTCTTACATGAATTCCAGGTCACATCCTGTCTGCCTGAATAAATAAAAACATTGTCAATTGAGGTATCACCTTATTTATAATAGCTGTAATGAATCAATTTCCTTATGTTCAAAGAAAAAAATATTTCTAAAAATATATATGGTAATCACTAAATATGACAAAGCAATAAGAGCTGTTATTTATGCCTTCTACTTCTCGGTATTTATTTTATCGTTTTTGGCGCCGGTTCTGCAAGAGATAAAAGGATATCCGGCCGGAGAAAACCTTTATTCTCTCTTTTCACCAATATGTCATCAATATCCAACACGGTGCTTTTGGGTTTTCGAAAGACCATGGGCGCTTTGTGCTCGCTGCGCTTCGGGCTATCTGGGATTCGCCGTTGCTGCCCTGATTTCCAGACTGCAGTTTCCATTTTGGAAGAGATCGTTGATCGGATTACTTCTCATAGGTCTTGCAGCAATTGATCCGCTGCTTCAGCTATTCGGATTTTATGAAAGCAACAATATTCTGAGATTAATAACGGGTTTAATAGGAGGCTATGGAGCCTTTTTATTCGTTTATCCGTTACCACTTAAATACAAGGAGCAAGCATTATGAAAAAAACAGTTTACATTATTTCTTTAGTATTATTATCGGTCGCTTTTGTTTTGCCTCAGGAAGCAGTGAAGATGCCTGCAAGCTCTGTTGTTGTCGTTAAATCCAAAAATAAATTATCAAGCAAACAATTAAAAACCGGTCAGGAAATAGTACTCTTTGTCGCGACCGATGTTATGATAAAAGGAAAGAAAGTGATAAAAGCAAATGCGCCTGTTGTTTGCCTGGTGGAAGATGCGGAAAGTGCCGGAATGGTCGGACAAGCCGGAAAGCTGACAATATCCATTCAGAGTACAACCGCCGTAGATGGAACAACTGTAGCATTAAGCGGAAATTTTTTCACGAAAGGCGAATCAAAAACCGGAACATCGGTTGCCGTAGGAGTTGTTCTTTGTCCGCTGGCGTTATTGTGTAAAGGAGACGAAGGAGACATTCCGGCGGGTGCACAGGCCCGTGCGTTGACTGTTGGTGAATATGAAGTTGCCGTTACTGAGTAACGATTACATCCAATAATATGTGAATATACAATCGGGGCTTTCTTTATCAAGCCCCGATTGTATTTACTTACAGTGTAAAATCTGTTTGAATTGACGAAAATATAATTTGAAAAGTCAATAATGAGCAGATTATCCTATGAAGAAGGGATAATATTATGGAAATCATCATTGGTGTTGTAATGTATAGTATTGTTATCGTCTTGTTTACATCGTTCGGAAGATTCTTGAAGGAATGCGATGAATCGATGTTTGAACAGATTAAAAAGGAATCGCTGAACAAAAGATAATAATCACCTCTGTTCAGCGATGTTCAACTGTTAGGCTCAGCAACCGCCCGCTATTTTTTTTACGAGCTTCGTACTTTTTGCCCCCGAGTTTTTCGCCTCTTTCATCATTAAAGCTAACGACACGCTTGCCTTTACCCTGAAACGTTCTGTGTCCTTTATCTGCCGTTCGTCAATCCGGAGTGATTTTACCTGACCATTTCCTGTCCCGGCCGTGTTAAACGTACATTGACCCGCATCCGGTTTTAATTCGATGATTGAATGGATAAGATTGGGGAGGCCGTTGCAGAGGATGGAGATATTTTCATAACCCAGCCGCTGAGCAATAAGCGCCGCTGTGCGTGCTTCGGTCTCGGTATTGGCAACGAATATTTTTTTCTTGTGACGGTTTCCCAGCACTTCGCTGAATTCTTTTTGGAAGATCTGCTTTGTCTCAATATTTGTTGAACCAGGCAGTGGCATAACCGAGTATTCCTGCGCGGGACGAAGATCAATAACTGCTATTTTCGGATCGCGGTCGATCATGCGGAATGTCAGTTCGTCCGCGGTCATCTCTTTAACGGAATGCGTTTGGAGAAATTCGGGATTCGAGATCTCGGTGAAAAGACGTTCTTTATAGTCCGGCATGAACAAAAGTGCAACGCCGACCGCTAAAATACCGATGCCGGCAAGACGATGATAAAGCGCATTGAATGTTTTTGCCGGACCTTCGGGATCCACTTTCTTTTCGATCATCGTGGTCATAACGAATGCGCCGACCGCCATTGCAATAAGCAGAAATCCGAACAAGCCCTGCGAAATGCCAATTGAATTAAAGATGCGTATGTTGCCCAGAAAACTTGCGTTCGTGATCCCTTCGAAAAGGGGATACATTTCGGCATACAGAAAGACGCCTATCAATCCGCCACCGACAAAGAACATCGCATCAATCTTGCCGATCGCCATGCCGGCAATGCTTGTTCCGGGACAATATCCGCCGATGATGAAACCGAATCCCATAATCACGCCGCCGAGAATCGCTGCTTCAAGATACGTTGGATTAATATAGATGAAATCGGTGTCCAGCCACCCCAGATATCCGAGGATGATAATACCGCTCATGGCTGTCACACCTGCGGTAAAGAAGACACGAAGAACGGTGAAGTCATAACCGTAAAATACTCCTGCCAGTTTTTTTGACGAAGAGAATCCTGCCTGTTCAAGAACAAATCCGAACGCAATGCCGATCAGAAGTGCAACGATCAGGTTCAATTCTTCGCTGATAAGATTTGGGACTAAGGGAAACATAAAAACCTCAAAAAGTCTAAAGTGAAAAATAAAAATTTCAAAAATCTACCGTCAAACAAAAGCTAATGTTATATCCAGAGTCTTCGGAAGAAATATGCGACCGCGTAACCGGTGCCGAAGATAGCCATCATAGTAATGATCCCGCCGGTGGAAAGAACAGCCATACCGCTCAGTGCCGCACCGCTTGTGCAGCCGCGTGCAAACTGTGCTCCCATGCCGAACAGCAATCCGCCAATCAGCGCGAAGCCGAGACGCATGCTGTTGGTAATGCGCGGACCCCGTTCGGTCGTAAAGGTCAGCCGGTCAGATACAATACCGGAGAAAAAACCGCCGATGATCACGCCAAGCACTTCAAAGACCAGCCACGCTTTCAGCGGATTATCGTGAAGCGATTTTAGATTCTCGGAGTAGAATTTCGATTCATGCGCATGCTGCGGTGCTATGCCGCTCACGGTGGCCACAACTGCGCTTTTCAATGCGCCGCTTGCGCCGAGTCCGCGTCCGGTGATGACGATGGTTGCGAGCAGGACCAGACCTAAAAGAAATCCTGCCAGATATGGATTCATGTATGTTGTTTTCATAATGTTCTCGTTTTATTTAATGGTTCAATTTGTATAATGTTCGATGGAACGTTCGGTCAGCTATTCTTTTTCGCTCTCCAGAACTTCATATCCGGTGATCATTGCCTTCAGGTTCGATGTCGGCGAATGTCCCGTTGTAATAAGATAGAGATGAGCGATGATGAACGAGATCAGGAAGAATGCTCCGGCTGTGTGCAGAATTCCGATAACGCGAAGTCCTTCAATGTTCAGACTTTCTATTCCGTTCGATTGCGGATAGCGGTAAAACATATACAGCAGTCCAGAAACGACCATAATGGGAATGACCATGATCTTCAGCGCAAGATACACCAGGCGCTGTAGCGGATTCAGTTTGCTTAATGCGGTTTTCCGCGTTGGATGCGGTGCATTACGGAAGATACCGGTGATATAATATTCGATCTGTGCACGCAGGTGCTGACGTGTGGGAAGGTATTGTCTCCACTCTCCGGTTGTAAAGTGCCAGAAGATCGCCAGTGCGATAAGTATAAGGAAAATATAGGCGGCGGTATTATGAAATGTTACCGCCTGTTCAAATCCGAAAAAGGAGATCGAACCGTGGATCTCAAATCCGGTCAATGCCAAAAAAATGATCAGCACGGACTGCATCCAGTGCCAGAAGCGGTTAAAACGGCTGTAAACTAATTGGGTATGCATGCTATTCTCAGGTTAGAATTTTCAAAAAAAATCATTTAATGTTTTTCTTTTTTGACACAATACGTACAAATGCATGTACGGCAACACCGAACAGCGATGCTATGATCGCACCGGTTCCCAAAAACTCCACAGCTGCACTGTAATCTCTTCCCGGCATATAGAAATCTTTCAGGCTTCCAACGCGGCTGTTTTCGCGTGTATGACATTCCTTGCACGCCACAGTTTTTGCTTTCGGCGATACCATGTGATTAACCGGCCAGTACATCTCTGTCCGTGCAAACACGTACTGTCCGCTATAGGGTAATCCGACGTATTCCATGCCGAGTTTGATAGATGTTTGCCAGTTAAAATCCTTCCAAAATCCGCCGTCACCTTCTTTGGCGGAAAATGTTTTCGGCTGGATGAGCAATTTATTTACCGGGTCGTAAGGCTGTTTGGCGCGATGGATCTTTACCGGAATGATCTTTGCATCCGGGTCGTCATAACTTCCGTACAGCGTATTCATTTTGATCGGCTCGTCAGCGCTGACCGTGTCTCCCGTAAGATAGTGCGATGCAGTACCGTTGAACCAGATATATTCCGGCTGGACATTGGTTTCCCATCTAAATGTTCCTTTAATGGAAGCATAGATAATGTTTCCGGCCGAATCTTTTGTTTCGTATGGCAATCCGTTTTCCATTTTTCCGGCAGTGGACCAATCCCATTGCATTTTGGTCGCATTCACTTTTGCATATACCGGTATGTGACACGTTTGGCAGGCAACCTTTAATGAGTGTTCGTTGATCACATTATTCGCGTGCGGTGTTCCGGTGTGACATTGTTCGCAAGTGGAGCGGTTGCGGTTCATGGAAGAAAGCGAATACACTTTTCCCAACATCTGGTGCTTTTCGGTTTTGTGACAGTCAACGCAGTCAAGATTACCGCCGTCGCCGGCCATGTGAACATCAACGGCGCGATGAGTGTCGAACAGCGATTTTTCAAGATCGCCATGCTTCACATTGTTTCCGCCGCCGCCAAAGAAATGGCAGGTGCCGCAATTAGACTTTGTGGGGCGTCCGACCCGTTGGGCAACGAAGGTAAGATTGACACTCGGGTCTGGCATGCCAGCGCCGGAGGATTTTTTCACGTAGGTATCGCTGTTGTCGTGACACGCAAGACAATCCACGTTGTTCGAATCTGCAAAATTAAAATTCTTGTCCCCCCAGCCGTAGCCGATGTGACATTTGTTGCAGCTCTGTTCGTTCGTATTAATGCCGATGCAGAAATTGTTCAGGATATTTTTCTTGCCAACGTATCGGATTCCGCGGCCTTCAATATATTCTTCGCGTTCCCAGTTCCAGTGCGAAGACCGCATCACTTCGGTGTGCCGTTCGTTATGACATGCGATGCAGGCAGCGGTCACTTCCTGCGGCCGGTTGAATTTTTTCTGCAGCTGTGTGAATTTGGAATGGTCGACTGAAGGTCGTTCTTTTTTGGAATAGCGTTCTTTCAGTTCGGCGACGGGGGTCTGTTCACTATCTTTTTTGGTAATGGTCGAGATGAAGTACAGTGCGAAAATTGAAAGTGCAATGAGGGGAATGATGATTCGTTTCATAGTTTGCTCTATTATTGTTCAGGTTGCCGCGCAAGCGATGCGCGGACGATAAGTTCTTTAATCTGTTCGCAGTTGCTGGAAAGTTTGTAGACTTCGCAGAGCCGGCATTCTTTTGTTGCACAGATCGAATGTGTATGCTCATACGTCCAGCATCCGCCGGTGTGTTTGTTGAAGGCAGAACAGTTGTTCCGCTCTTCATCGGAACATTTGATGATGTCCCAGCATGGAACCATTCCGTGAAGTTTTTTCATTCCTCCGATGCTGATCTTGTCGTGATTGATCATCGTGCGAATGCATTGAAGACGTTCAATGTCTTCATCTGAATACAGTCGCTGGTTGCCGGGGGATTTGAAGGGTATAAGAAGTCCTTCACGTTCATACAGCCGCAGTGTCTGAACGGAAACGGAAAGCTTTTTTGCAGCTGTTCCAATTGAGTAAATGGGGGTATGACTTTTGGAAAAGACCATAGCTATATTTATAATTAGCAACTATTATGCCGCCATAATTGTGCTTTTTTTAGCAAAAAAACTCAAAATCATTCCTTTTTTTGACAAAGGCGAGTTCCCCTTTCCTATACGTGAAAAGAGAATTAAATAAGATTCTTTTATTTATGCCAATATTGTTGGATATTTCAACATGCCGTTTCTGAACAGATGGCACTCTAATTGCAGATAAATCGTTCGAGTTTTCGATTTTTACCATAAGAAAGGAAGAGATATGTCAAAGTATGTATACAGTTTTGGAGGGGGACGTGCCGAAGGAAAAGCCGGAATGAAATCTTTGCTTGGAGGCAAAGGTGCCAACCTTGCGGAAATGACCAACATTGGTTTACCCGTTCCTCCGGGATTCACAATCACCACTGAAGTCTGCACTTATTTCTACGCTCACAATAAACATTATCCGACCACGCTTGCAAAAGAAGTATTCACAGCGATTCAAAAATTGAACAAGCATATGAATGCAAAATTCGGCGATCCGAAAAATGCATTGCTTGTTTCCGTCCGTTCAGGTGCACGTGCTTCAATGCCGGGCATGATGGATACAATTTTGAATCTCGGAATGAATGATGTCGTAGCAGAAGGACTGATCGAAAAAACAAAGAATCCGCGTTTTGTGTATGATTCGTACCGCCGCTTTGTGCAGATGTACGGCGACGTTGTGATGGGAGTTCAGGCAAAAGGGAAACATGATTCCGATCCGTTCGAAATGATCATTGAGCATAAAAAGAAAGAAAAAAATGTTACGCTCGATACCGATCTGACATCGGATGATCTGAAAGACCTGGTGAAACTATTTAAGAAAGCGATCAAACAAAATACCGGAAAAGATTTTCCCGATGATCCGGAAGATCAATTATGGGGAGCAGTCGGCGCCGTGTTCGGATCGTGGAACAACGAACGCGCAAACGCATACCGCAAGATGAACGGTATCCCGACATCGTGGGGAACGGCCGTGAACATTCAGGCGATGGTGTACGGAAACATGGGAGAGAATTCCGGAACAGGTGTTGCATTTACCCGCAACGCGGCAACAGGCGAGAACGAATTCTACGGCGAATATCTGATGAACGCGCAGGGCGAAGACGTTGTGGCGGGCATCCGCACGCCGCTGCACATCAGCGAATTGAAAAAAGCGCGTCCGGTAATCTACAAACAATTGGATGTGATCAGAAAAAATCTGGAAAAACATTTCCATGATATGATGGACATCGAGTTCACCATTCAGGATGGAAAACTGTTCATGCTGCAGTGCCGCGCCGGAAAACGGACAGCACTTGCCGCGATCCGCATTGCGATCGATATGGTGAAAGAACGTTTGATCACCGATAAAGAAGCGCTCTTGCGCATTGAACCGGATGCATTGAATCAATTGCTTCGTCCAATCTTCGATCTGAAGGAAAAAGATATCGCAATCAAAAACGGCCGTCTGCTTGCAAAAGGATTGGCTGCCGGTCCGGGTGCTGCAACGGGACGCGTTGTGTTTACTGCTCCCGATGCCGAAGAATGGAAGAGCCGCGGAGAACTGGTGATTCTCTGCCGGACAGAAACCTCTCCCGAAGATATCAAAGGGATGGATGCATCGGAAGGAATTCTGACAGCATTCGGCGGAATGACATCGCACGCCGCGCTTGTAGCTCGCCAAATGGGAAAAGTTTGCATTGTCGGCTGTTCCTCCATCGAAGTTGATTACAAAGCTCTCTCGATGAAAGTGGCCGGAAAGATCATTAATCAAGGTGATTGGATCTCGATCGATGGTTCAACCGGAGAAGTGATTGAAGGAAAAATTCCGACAAAACCTTCCGAAGTGATGGAAGTGCTGATCAGCAAAACACTCAACCCGAAAAAAGCCCCAATTTATGAGAATTTTGCAAAGATTATGGCATGGGCAGACAAGTATCGCGTGCTGAAGATCCGTACGAATGCAGACCAGCCGGACCAGGCTGTGAATGCTGTTGCGTTCGGTGCCGAAGGCATCGGACTGTGCCGCACGGAACATATGTTCTTCGGCGAAGGAAAGATCATGCCGATGCGTGAAATGATTCTTGCTGACGATGTCGATCAGCGGAAGAAAGCATTGGCAAAATTACTGCCGCTGCAGCGCGAAGACTTCGAAGGAATTTTCCGCGCAATGGACGGCCTGCCGGTGACCATCCGTACGATCGATCCGCCGCTGCATGAATTCCTGCCGCACGATAAAGAGATGCAGCAGACCATCGCGAAAGAAATGGGAATCCGATTCGAAAAAGTGCAGCGCCGCGTTCAGGAACTGCATGAATTCAATCCGATGCTCGGGTTCCGCGGCTGCCGTCTCGGCATCATTTATCCCGAAATCACCGAGATGCAAAGCCGTGCAATCTTTGAAGCGGCTGCGAATGTTATGAAGGAAGGAAAAGAAGTGTTTCCCGAAATCATGATTCCGCTTGTCGGCAATGTTTTGGAATTGGAT
Source organism: uncultured Ignavibacteriota bacterium (assembly GCA_903861125.1). Lineage (GTDB taxonomy): Bacteria > Bacteroidota > Ignavibacteria > UBA10030 > UBA8401 > UBA8401. The sequence goes on along the minus strand of CAIOTF010000038.1, from coordinate 155,183 downwards.
CATCAGGCAAAATTGGTACACAAAATCGCAAAAGATGTAATGACCGAACGGAAGATGAAATTCAAATATCATGTCGGAACAATGATTGAAGTTCCGCGTGGTGCGCTTACGGCCGATAAGATCGCGGACGTTGCGGAGTTCTTCAGTTTCGGTACGAACGACCTGACGCAGACAACAATCGGCATCAGCCGCGATGACTCAGGACGTTTCCTTCTGCCGTATGTTGAGATGGATATCTATGCAAAGGATCCATTCGAAGCAATCGACCGAGAAGGTGTCGGAGAATTAATGAAGATCGCAGTTGAAAAAGGGAGATCGAAAAAGCCGCGTCTCAAAATCGGTATCTGTGGCGAACATGGCGGAGAACCGTCCAGTGTTGAATTCTGTCACCAGATCGGTTTGGATTACGTCAGCTGTTCACCTTTCCGTGTTCCGATCGCGCGTCTTGCAGCAGCACGCGCAGCACTGAAAGAAGTAAAAAAGAAATAACAACCATCATCCCGTTCCCAATCATCTTTTGGGAACGGGATTTATTTTAATAGAGGACGGGATCTGATATGAATGCAAAAGAACGGATGTTCCACTCTATAGAACATACGATCAATGATATTGCAAAAATGCAGGATATCGTGATCAAATTGACGCGGGAGATCCACGAAGTTCATGTTGCAAAGGAACACGAGGCAAAACTTGTGGTAATGAAAGAGCAGGTCAACGCTCTGAAAACGCAGATGGACGCAATGCAGGAATTCCTCTATTCATGCGAACGTCCGACGGAATTCAAAGAACGACGTCTGTCGGAAATAGATGTTGCGTCATAGATTATTGGCGGATAACATTCCGTCTTTATATTTCCATACGGCGAAAACATCGAAAATAAAAAACTATTGGTGCAAAGCAATTTTGAAATTATTTAAACACGTGTTGTAGAAGATTACTCCAGACGGTGTAATGATGGTGATGTTTCATTTACCGTCTCCACTACAACATAACAGCAAAACGGCGGGATTCAGTAACTTTGAACCCGCCGTTTTTCATTTTCTGGACACGGATATTCCGTTGCGCTGTTCAAAAATACAACGTTGAATTCCTCACACCGCCATTTTTCTTTTTGCAAAAAAATGCTCAATTCCTTCGCAAAATCGAAAACAAGACTAGAAAGTGTTGTCGAAAAATCGGTCTTTTATGGAAAAAATAATAGCACACTATTTGCTGATATTTATCTTGGCGGACGAAGGTATTTTTCCGTGCTATCACAGAAGTTTCTTCCACAACAACGACCAGGCGACTATGGCTCAAAGCGAAAAACAACAGCACCCAAGCGGCGACAATCGTTTTAAATTATTGGACCGTGCTATCACCAAACACCAGGCACGGGGCGATGCACTGATCGAAGTGCTTCACGTTGCGCAGGGTATTTTCGGATATCTTGAAAACGATCTTCTCATCTATGTTTCCCGCGCATTGAAACTTCCGCTCAGCCGGGTTTACGGCGTGGCTACGTTCTATCATTTCTTCAATTTAAAACCGAACGGCGAACATACCTTTGTGCTCTGCATGGGAACGGCTTGCTATGTGAAAGGGGCGGAACATATCCAGACTGCGCTGGAAGAACATCATCATTGCAAGTTCGGACAAACAACGAAGGACAATAAAGTTTCATTCATTACCGCACGGTGTGTCGGTTCATGCGGACTGGCGCCGGTTGCCGTACTGGATGATGCCGTTGTCGGAAAACTGAATCCCGAAGAATCAATTAAACGTGTTGAATTATTAAAGAACACTCCGCGTGAGGTATTAGCATGACACTGGAAGATCTGCAGGAATTATCGGAAAAGGAACAGCAGCGCCAATCGGAAAAAAAACACCGCATTCTCTTTTGCTCGGCGGCAGGATGTGTCTCTTGCGGCAGCGATAAGGTCAGCGCTGCATTAAAAACAAAGATCAAGGAACACGCTCTGGAGAAAGAATGTGAAGTGATCGGTACCGGATGTCTTGGTTTGTGCGGTGAAGGTCCGCTGGTGAAAGTGCAAAGCGATAACACGCTGTACCAGAATGTTGATGTACGAGCTGCGGAACAGATCGTGGAGTCACACATTATAAACAACACAAAGGTTGCAGCACATCTCAGCGACATGTCGGCGCCGTTCTTTGCGTCGCAAACGAAGATTGTTCTGGAAAATTGCGGCGAGATCAATTCTGAAAGCATCGACGAATATATTGGAGTGCGCGGCTACGAAGGTCTGGCGCGGGCTGTCAACGAAATGCAGCCGGCCGAAGTGACCGAAGAGATTCGCAAAAGCGGACTGCGTGGCCGCGGCGGCGCCGGATATTCAACAGGATTGAAATGGGGGATCGTCAGTAAAGCGCACGGCGAACAAAAATATGTCGTCTGCAATGCGGACGAAGGTGATCCCGGTGCATTCATGGATCGCAGCGTACTGGAAGGTGATCCTCACAGGGTGCTGGAAGGAATGGCTATTGCAGGTTACGCGGTCGGTGCAACGCAGGGATATGTCTATTGCCGTGCGGAATATCCTCTTGCGATAGAACGCCTGAAACTTGCCATCAAGCAGGCAGAGAAAATGGGATTGCTCGGTAACCGAATTCTGGAATCGCAGTTCAATTTCCGGATCGATATCCGCATTGGTGCGGGAGCGTTTGTCTGCGGCGAAGAAACGGCGCTGCTCCAATCCATTGAAGGGAAGCGCGGAAATCCGAAACCGCGTCCGCCATATCCATCCGAGAAAGGTCTCTGGGGTATGCCGACGCTGATTAATAATGTGGAGACATTCGCGAATATTGCGCCGATCATTCGGAACGGAAGCGAATGGTTCTCCAAAATCGGTACGGAAAAAAGCAAAGGAACAAAAGTGTTCGCACTGGCCGGCAATATCAAAAACACAGGACTCATCGAAGTGCCGATGGGAATTCCACTCCGTAAAATTATTTTCGATATCGGCGGCGGAACGCCCGACGGTACAGAATTCAAAGCGGCGCAGACCGGCGGACCATCCGGCGGCTGCATTCCCACAGACCACCTTGATCTTCCGGTGGATTACGAATCGCTCTCGAAAGTCGGTTCCATTATGGGGAGCGGCGGATTAATCGTCATGGATTCAACATCCAAGATGGTGGAAGTTGCAAAATTCTTCATGCAGTTCTGTATGGATGAATCGTGCGGCAAGTGCATTCCTTGCCGGGTCGGCACCAGGCACATTTACGGACTGCTCGACAAGATCTCGAAGAAAAAAGCGACACAGGATGATATGGTACTGCTTGAAGAGTTATGCATGATGGTGAAAGAGACAAGTTTGTGCGGCCTCGGGCAATCGGCTCCGAATCCGGTCCTTTCCACACTGCGGTTTTTCCGTAATGAATACGAGGAATTGCTGCAGCCGGTGGAGACCTATATGGGGGAACCGGGCGTAGAAGTGAATTTTGAAAAATGAACCGGATGCCGGAATCAGGCATCTATCTTCTGCGCAACGTAATTTTTTTCAATGTATCGATCTCAAAAATTTTTAACGTTCATAAATTCTCAACGGGTTCACCATGGCAGTCAAAACATTAACGATTAACGGCGAACAATACAGCGCACAGGAAGGCGAATCAATCCTTTCCGTTGCACGTCAGCATAACATTCCCATTCCGACGCTCTGTCATCTGGAAGGATTATCGACCGTCGGCGCATGCAGATTGTGCGTTGTACAGATCGAAGGCATTCCGAAACTTCTTCCCGCCTGCACAACAAAAGTGGAAGAAGGAATGGTTATTCACACGGCGAACGAAAAACTGAACAAGTACCGGAGAATGATTATTGCACTTCTTGCATCGGAAGGGAATCACGTCTGCGCGGTCTGCGTTGCCAACAATCACTGCGAACTGCAGGATCTTGCATATCAGGTCGGTTTAGTACGGGTACGGTATCCGTATCTCTTCCCGAAAAAGACATTGGATGCTACACACAACGATTATGTGATGGATCATAACCGCTGTGTTCTCTGCACACGGTGTGTCCGCGTCTGTGATGAAGTGGAAGGAGCCCATGTGTGGGATGTTGCGGGGCGCGGGATTAATTGCGAGATCATTACGGGCCTTGATTATGCATGGGGCAATTCGGAAACCTGCACGGCTTGTGGTAAATGCGTTATGGTCTGTCCGACCGGAGCATTATTTGAAAAAGGGGTAAACGTATCCGAGATGGAAAAGAAAAAAGGATTTTTGAAATACATCATCACTGCGCGGCAGAAAAAAGAATGGGTAACGATTTCGAATGAGTAATGATGTAGTTTCTTTTTGCTGCAGCCATCCTAAGCGAGTCCGAGTGCAGCGATGATGAGTTGAAGTATTACAGAAGTAAGCGGGAAGCATCCCGAAGAATGTTCTACCAAACAACAACGATTATGAACAATACATACGAACGGACCATATCATCCCTGGAAGCGCAGCAGGGATATTTTCTTATACTCAAAAATAAACTTTCATTCTTTCCAAGTGTCGGTTCATCGTTTCCTCTTACGGATGGACATGTGAAGAAGGAGGCAAAAATTGAGTCTTATCACTGCGAGTGTCAGGGACCGGATCAGCCGCACGATCATTATTTTGTCCGTTGGTCCGGCCTGGTGCAAGGTGATCATTTGACCGTCAAACGATCGCTGCGTGACCAGAAATTATTTTCAATAAGAATCGATGAATAACTATGAGCGAAATTATTAAAAAACCGAAAGTAGCAACAGTGTGGCTGGGAGGATGTTCCGGTTGTCATATGTCCTTCCTTGATTTGGATGAACGGCTGATCGATCTTGCCGATAAGATTGACATCGTCTTTTCCCCGATCGCCGATATCAAAACGTTTCCCGCTGATGTCGATATCACCTTGGTGGAAGGGGCGGTAACGAACGACGAAAACGAAGAGATGGCGCATACGGTGCGTAAACATTCGAAGTATGTTATTTCGTTCGGGGACTGCGCAACGACCGGGAATGTTACAGCAATGCGGAACAGATTCGGCACTGCGGAATTGATCGACCGTGCGTACAAAGAACTTGCCGATATCTGCAATTCCATTCCGAACGACCATACGCTTATCGCGCAGCTGAACGAGCAGGCGCTTCCGCTTCATCATGTTATCCGGGTGGATGCATTTTTACACGGCTGTCCCCCCACACCGGATGAGATCTGGTTTGCCATGAATGAATTACTGCAGGGAAGAATACCGGTATTTAAGACACAATTTTTACGGTATGGATAGGATACATAGTTTCACCGGCTTATTGAATCAATACCCACTTATTTTGGAATCGAGTTTTTATGTCTAATGTCATTACCATCTCACCGGTTACCCGCATCGAAGGTCACGCGAAGATCACCATTCATCTCAATGAAAAAGGAGAGGTGGAAGATGCCCGGTTTCACGTTAACGAATTTCGCGGTTTCGAAAAATTCTGTGAAGGGCGCTTATTATGGGAGATGCCCGGACTGACCTCGCGCATTTGCGGTATCTGTCCTGCAAGCCATCTTGTTACCTCCGCAAAAGCCGGCGACGATATACTTGCTATCGGCATTCCGGAAACCGCCGAGAAACTCCGCCGCATGCTTACGCTTGCACAGTGGATCCAGTCACACGCGCTCAGTTTTTTCCATCTGTCGTCTCCCGATTTCCTTCTGGGCTTCGATGCCGACCCGGCGCTGCGCAATATTTTTGGATTGATCCAGCACGATAAAGAATTTGCACGGAAGGGGATCCGTCTGCGCAAGTTCGGTCAGCAGATTATTGAGTTTCTTGGGGGGAGAAGAATTCATACCCCATGGGCTGTGGCCGGGGGCGTGCGTGAACCGTTTACGAAAGAAGAGAGGGATAAACTTCTGGAATGGTATCCCGAAGTGAAAGAGACCGCTCTGCTTGCGCTAAAAACGATAAAAAGAGTTCACGAAACATTTACGAAAGAGATATCCTGTTTCGGAAATTTCCATTCGCTGTTTGTCGGTATGGTGGGACCGAAAGGCGAATTGGAATACTACGGCGGCGCACTTCGCATTATGGACAGTGCAGGAAATATTATTGCGGACAATATCGATCCGCGTGAATATTATTCTCATTTCGGCGAGGCAAGCGAATCGTGGTCATATCTGAAATTCCCGTATTACAAACCGCTCGGATATCCCAAGGGAATCTACCGTGTCGGTCCATTGGCCCGGTTGAATATCTGCGATTTCATCGAAACGCCCATGGCTGAGCAAGAGCGAAAGCTGTTCAAGCAGCTTGCTCCGACAACCGAAGCGGTGAACAATTCCTTTTATTTCCATTATGCCCGTTTGATCGAATTGCTCTTTGCCGTGGAAAAAGTTGAAGAACTGCTGCGCGATCCCGTCATTCTCGGAACGCATGTTCGTTCAAAGGCAGAGATCAATAAACTAGAGGGTGTTGGAGCGACAGAAGCTCCGCGTGGTACGTTGTTCCATCACTATTGGGTCAACAACGACGGCGTACTGCAGAAAGTGAACATGCTGATCGCCACCGCACAGAATAATATGGCGATGAATCGCACGGTACGTCAGATTGCCATGCAGTTCGTTGAAGGGAAGAATATTCCCGAACCGATCCTGAATCGTATCGAGGCAGGCATCCGTTGTTTCGATCCTTGCTTAAGTTGTTCCACGCATGCGCTCGGACAGATGCCGCTTGAAATTTCTTTATTCAACCATCAGGGAGCATTACTTGACAGGAGGGTAAAATGAATACACTGGAGAACAAACCGAAGGTATTGATCCACGCATACGGAAATCCCGGCAGAGGCGATGACGGACTTGGCGATACATTCATTCAGATGTGTCAGCCCTGGTTATCACATGAATCCGCCCACCATATTACTACCGAAAGCAGTTTTCAGCTCAATGTGGAAGATGCATACACAATGAGTGAGTTTGACATTGTTGTGTTTGTTGATGCCACCAAGGAGAAAATCGAGAATTTTTCGTTTGCACCGGTCAAGCCCGTATCTCAATCGCCTTTTACCACTCACGCAATGAGTCCTTCGGGCGTATTGTATCTTTGCAACGAACTGTACGGGAAACTGCCGGAAACGTATCTTCTTCAGGTTAAGGGCTACGAATGGGAGATGCTTGAAGGGCTTTCTGAAAAGGCGGAAAAAAATTTGTGGAAGGCATTTCATTTTTTCCGTGTTCAATTGGAAGAGTGGATCCACAGTGAACGCGAGCACGAACAAGAACACGCATAAACAAAACTCCCGCGCTATTGGTTTTTTGACCGCGTTGCCGGCAGAATACCGGCGGCGCGAATCAGCACTGGTGATACCCTTGAATCAGATATGTGAGGGCATATGAAAAACCGTGTTGTTTTGATCTGTACACTATCGGCACTGCTTTGTTCATGCCAAAGCGATACAGCCGTCGAACCATCTAACCTGCACACCGATTCTTCTCCCATCGTTAATATATCGGCTGGCAATACCTACACTATCCATTATTTCAACTTTTCGGGCGTTGCCGTAGTTGATTGGTATCAAACAAAATCCATCCTCCGGGACACAATCATAGCCGGAAATAAATATGGTGTTTTTTCAACGGGAGAGATACTCCGCAGCACGTCTTCCGCGGTTCTTCAGTGGAACGGCTCATCTGAAAATGTATTCTATCGTTTTGATGTACAGGCCGGCGACACAGTCACGTATCAGGGGAGAATCTTAATGGTCACCTCGATCGTATTCGATACGGTATTTGTCGGTACGCAAAAAATTATAGAAGCCTCAAATTCCGGGTTAAACCCGGATACTCTTGTTGCTATAACGTATGCAGCAAAATTCGGTCTGTTGATGACCCGCAAATCCGTCGCGGGCAGAACGTGGAGCAGTTCCCTTTCCGGCGCAAAGATCGACACGGTTAAATACGGCTCTCTATAATAGGAATGAAATTTTGTGTGCCGAGCATCCGAGCCGTTAACGCCGAAGTGATACTATTCTGTTGAAAACATTCCCAAAAACAGAATGTCCCATTAGCATTGGATATACTTGATATTTTTATTCGATTTTTGCCTCGTTGATTTTTTTTGTTTATTCACTTCTGAACTGTTGCTTTTTCCAATCCCGCTGACTACCTTTCTGCAACAAATTAAGAGATATGAGTCCGACTTCAACCCTTACACTGATCGCACAAAGTACCACGATGTGCGAATTATTAGAGCAAGTTGATACAGCAGCTCTAACCGATTCCTCCGTCCTGTTAATCGGTGAGACCGGTGTCGGCAAAGAACTGTTTGCCGAATACATCCATAAAAAAAGTAACCGCGATGAACTTCCCTTCGTTAAAGTCGGTCTTGCATCACTGCCTGCCGAACTTTTGGAAAGCGAGCTGTTCGGACATGAAAAAGGGGCCTACACCGGTGCCGCAGGAGAAAAAAAAGGATTATTTGAGCTGGCAGAACAAGGAAGTATTTTTCTTGATGACATCGATGATTTTCCGCTGCATTTACAGTCAAAATTGCTTCGCGTTCTTGAATCCCGGGAGTTGATGCGTGTCGGTGGTACAGTACCCATTCCGGTAAATGTGCGTGTGATCTGCGCTTCAAAAATTGACTTGAAAGAATTGGTCGATAAGAACCAATTCCGGTCCGATCTTTATTATAGGATCAATGTTGTTCCAATCCATATTCCACCGCTTCGGTCGCGCCGCGAAGATATTCCGCTACTGATTCGCCATTTCTTACAGCGATTTATTGCCGACCGTACTGTTGAGGTGACCGGCGAAGCGATGCAGTTGCTTCAGTCCTATGATTGGCCGGGGAATATCCGTGAACTGCGCAATGTTGTTCAGCGGATGGCAATATTTGCAAACGGGTCGATCACTCCAAAAAATCTTCCTTCTGAAATTCATTCATCAAGCTCTCTTGATTCAATACTGAAAGCGTGTAACCGCTGTTTGGTAGAGGAGAAAATGGGTTTTGAAGAGATCGTAAACTGTCTTGAAAAAAATCTTGTGAATCAAGCGCTGCTGAAATCTGCCGGCAACAAATCCCAAGCTGCAAAACTGCTGGATCTTAGCCTTTCTACATTCCGCGATAAACTGAAAAAATTCGGCATCGAAGAATAAAACGATATTCTTCTATTGCGGGAAACCGTTCCCCGTTTAACGGGAATCCGTTATACCAATATTTACCTGCCTAAAATGTCCCTAAAATGCCCATTTTTTGTTTGGCATTACTATTGCACAGTGTGATGCAACTCAACGAAAAAGCATGACTTATATTTCAGCAGTTCCCAATCAAAAAATCTCGGTCACGGCGGAAGTTGTCGGCATCTTTAAGAAAGATGAGAAACCTGTCGCAACGTTTCTTGTCCGCCCGTTTACCATTGAAGTTGATGACGTCAACGAAGCCCGTCTTGGCGATGAAGCAGCCATCGAAATTTCCATTTCAATAAATTCAATAAACTTTCAACCTATGTTTGGGAGGCAGTTATGAATGGTTCACCAATGACTCTATGGGAGCAGGCGCAGGCGCGCGGAGTTTCCCGGAGAGATTTTATCCGGTATTGCTCGTGGCTTGCAGCCGCGGCCGGAATTGAAGCATCGGCAATCGGTCAAGTTGTGCAGGCAATGGAAAAAAAGCCGCGCTTGCCTGTAGTTTGGATGCACTTCCAGGAATGTACGTGCTGCAGTGAATCGTTCATCCGTTCTTCGCATCCGGTCATTTCGGATATCGTTCTGGATAAGATCTCGCTGGACTATTCGGAAACATTAATGGCGGCAGCGGGGCATCAGGCAGAAAAATCGCTTCAGGATACAATAAAAAAATACAAAGGCGAATATTTGATGTGTGTTGAAGGATCAATTCCGACCGGTGATGACGGAGTGTATTGCTGTATCGGCGGGAAATCGGCGATTGATATTGTTAAGGAAGTTGCCGCTGATGCCAAAGCAATTATCGCATGGGGAAATTGCGCCACGCACGGATGCGTGCAGGCAGCAAAACCAAATCCGACAACAGCAACGCCGGTTCACAAAATTATTACCGGAAAAACGATCATCAATGTGCCGGGATGTCCTCCAATCGCAGAAGTAATGGCAGGAACAATTGTTCACTTGCTGGCGTTCGACCGTATTCCGCAGTTGGACGGATTGAACAGACCTAAAGCGTTCTATTCAAGAAGAATACACGATACATGCTACCGTCGTCCGAACTATGATGCCGGCTTGTTTGTGGAATCGTTCGATGATGAGAATGCACGAAAAGGATATTGCCTTTATAAAATGGGCTGCCGCGGTCCGGTAACCTACAATTCGTGCGCTATTATGAAATGGAACAACGGCGTCAGCTATCCGATCCAATCCGGTCACGGTTGCATCGGCTGCAGCGAGAAGGATTTCTGGGATAACGGTCCATTCTACCAGCATCTTGCGTCATTCCCCGGTTTCGGTATTGAAACAACCGCCGATGATATCGGCGTAGCAGTCGGCGCGGCAACTGTTGTCGGTATTGCCGCCCATGCAGTCTCTACCAATATCAGAAAAGGCAAATTGATCAAATCAGAAATTGCCAGCAGTAAAGAAAAAGAAGAAACATCCACAAAGGGAGGTGCGTAATGTCTAATCGAATTGTTGTTGACCCCATTACCCGAATCGAGGGACATCTTCGCATCGAAGCAGAAATAAAGGATGGGAAGATCGTTAATGCATACAGCGCAGGAACCATGGTGCGAGGTATCGAACTGATCCTGAAAGGCCGCGATCCGCGTGATGCGTGGGCGTTCACGGAACGTGTCTGCGGCGTATGTACGACCGTACACGCACTTGCATCGGTCCGCGCCGTTGAAGATTCGTTGAATATTGTTGTTCCGCCGAACGCGGAACTGATCCGCAATCTTATGTTTGCCACGCTGTACATGCAGGATCACGTTGTGCACTTCTATCATTTGCATGCATTGGACTGGGTCGATGTGGTGAGTGCATTGAAAGCCGATCCCAAAAAGACATCGGACCTTGCGCAGAGTATCTCCAACTGGCCGAAAAGTTCGCCGAAATATTTTGCTGATGTACAAAAAAGATTGAAATCATTTGTAGAGAGCGGACAGCTCGGAATTTTTGCGAACGGATATTGGGGACATAATGCATATAAACTTCCTCCCGAAGCAAATCTGATGGGAACGGCGCATTATCTTGAAGCGTTGGAATGGCAGAAAGAGATTGTTAAGATACACGCTATCTTCGGTGGTAAGAATCCGCATCCGAATTATCTTGTGGGCGGTGTACCGTGTTCAGTGAACATCGAAGAAGCAAACTCATTGAATGCCGAACGGCTTGCGTATGTCGGCACGCTGCTCGACCAGGCGCAGGAATTCATCAATCAAGTCTACATTCCGGATCTTCTGGCAGTTGCGTCGTTCTATAAAGATTGGGGAGCAATCGGCGGAGGTGTATCGAATTATCTTGCATACGGTGATCTTCCGATGAATGGGTATGCCGATATTTCGAAATTCAAATTACCCCGCGGTGTTATTCTCAACAGGGATCTCTCAAAAGTTCACGAAGTTGACGGAAAAAATGTCGATGAGATCCAGGAATTCGTGAAACATTCGTGGTATGAATATGCCGGCGGAGATGAGGTTGCAAAACATCCGTGGGAAGGTGAAACAAAATTAAAATACACCGGACCAAAGCCGCCGTATCAGTATCTGAATGTTGACGAAAAGTACAGCTGGCTGAAAACGCCGCGTTGGAAAGGTCACGCGATGGAAGTCGGACCGCTTTCCAGAATGCTGGTTGCATATGCATCGGGAAGACAGGAAGTTGTTGAAGAAATCAATGGCGTACTGAAAGCTCTCGATGTTCCGGTCGGAGCATTGTTCTCAACACTGGGCCGTACGGCAGCACGCGGAGTTGAAACAAAATTAGTGGCTGTTTGGGCAAAAGAATTCTACCAGCAGCTTCTTTCGAATATCAAGAATGGTGATTCACGGATGTTCGTGAAGGATAAATGGGAACCATCATCCTGGCCGAGTGAAGCAAAAGGTGTCGGTCTTACCGAAGCTCCCAGAGGCGCTCTGGCACACTGGATCGTTATCAAGGACAAGAAGATTGATAACTATCAGCTTGTTGTTCCTACAACGTGGAATGCATCTCCGCGGGATCCGAGCGGACAGCGTTCTGCGTATGAAGCAGCATTAATCGGCACGCCGATCAGTAATCCCGATCAGCCGCTGGAAATATTGCGTACGATCCATTCGTTCGATCCGTGCCTTGCGTGTGCGGTCCATTTATATGATGAAAAAGGACGCTACGTTCATCAGATCAACACATTTTAGGAGGCGCGTATGGAAAATACATTAATACAACGCGTGTATGTATGGCAGCTTCCGGTGCGGCTCTATCATTGGGTCAATGCGATTGCTGTTGTGCTTCTTGCGTGCACGGGGTATTTAATCGGACATCCGTTTGCCATCCAAAGTGGTACCGAAGCGTATGATAATTATTGGTTCGGTACCGTACGCTTCACTCACTTTGTTTCGGCATTTTTCTTTTTCTTTAACTTCATCGGCCGCATTTACTGGGGCTTTGTCGGGAACAAATACGCCAGCTGGCATAATTTTATTCCGACGAAGAAAAAACAGTATGAAGAAATGGTCGATGTGTTAAAAGTGGATATCCTTCAGGGAACCATCAAACCTCTGGAATCGATCGGGCATAACAGTCTTGCCGGATTGACATACTTCATTTCCTTTTTGGCATTCTTGTTCCAATGCATTACAGGATTCGGAATGTATGCCGCAATGAGTACCTCCATGCTGCCGCATCTGTTCTCATGGATCGTGCCGTTCATGGGAGGAGATTTTGCGGTTCGGCAATGGCATCATATTATGATGTGGTTCTTCATCGTCTTTTCCATTGTTCATGTGTACCTTGTATTCTACCATGACTATGTGGAAGGGCGCGGGATCATCTCATCGATGGCCGGCGGATGGAAATTCATCGAAAAAGAGAAAAACAAATAAACGGAAAATAAAGGAAACAGAAAAAGGCGATGCGTACACCGATGCTCGCCTTTTTTTATTTCGTCGTGCGGAAGTGTGATTAATCCCATTTGCTTAATAAAAAATAAATTCAGCACCGGACGTTGTGCGGTTAATCTTAACGGTCGGGAACAGTATATATTCTATTTGAATTTTATCGCAACAGTATGAAATCATCCGGTGTTCTTGTCTGGACAATTATTCGATCTTTTTTTACACCACTGTTGTCGATGGGAGTATTTGTTGCAGGCGTAACAGCGTACTATGTTAACGCCGAAGGCGTGTCGTGGGTGGAAGGTTTTTATTGGATAACGCATCCCCACGCGATCCCGGAAACATGCCGCGACAGCACGAAACTCTTTGCTGTTGTGGTCTTTGTTGGTGTGCTGTTCTTCCAGATTTGGATTGTGGAACGGCTGCTGATGAGTATTTTTAACAAGGAAGCAACAAAAATATGGAGTGCACGCGTGAATGACCTAAAAATATCCCGATTAAAGAACCATTCAGTCATCTGCGGTTACGGACAAGTCGGCAGAACGGTGATCGACCAGCTTATTAAGGCAAAAAATCCGTTTGTGCTGATAGAGACCAATGAAGGTCTTTGTTCCGAATTGGCAAAAGAAGGGATACTGGTGCTGAATGGAAGTGCAAAGCGCCGCGATGTTTTGATGAGCGCACGGATCGATAAAGCAAGTTCCTTGTGTGTACTGATTGATAATGATGCCGATAATTTGTACATCAGTATTACAGCCAAGGCATTGAATCCGGATGTGAAGGTGATCTGCCGTGCCGGTCAGGTCCGGTATGCCGAAGCAATGAAGAATGCCGGAGTGGATCAGGTCGTTATTCCCGAGCATGAAGGGGGACTGATTGTTGCCCGGCAGCTTCAAAACTATCTACCCATTGAAAAGAAATTTCGGCTGAATATTGATGTCGAAAATAAATCCCGGCCAAAGCCGGAGAAAAAACATAATTGATGAGTGAAAAAAAAGAGACACTGGTTCTTGGTATCGGCAATTACCTGATGGGTGACGAAGGTGTCGGCGTTCATGCGATCGAAGTGCTGTTGAAGGAAAATTTTCCGGAGAACGTTCATCTTATTGACGGCGGCACCGGCGGATTTCATCTCCTGTCATTTTTCCATGATTACGATCCGTTGATCCTCATCGATGCAACCATGGATGAAGAGCCGGTCGGGACTGTTCGATTGATTGAGCCCCGTTTTGCATCGGATTTTCCGAGAACACTTTCGGCGCACGACATCGGTCTGCGTGATCTGATCGAAACGGCGATCTTGTCGGCACCGCTTCCGAAGATCTATCTGATCGTAATCTCGATCCGTGAGATTCGCTCGATGGTTATGGACTTGTCGCCTGAGATTGCGCAGACAATTCCGGCTATCGTTCAGATGGTGAAAAAGATTGTTGAAAAAAAATAAGGTGTATTTCAGGCACTGAATATTTTCCGAAGGTTCCCAATGTCCAACGAACTCTCTGTTATACTGTTCACCGCCGCATCGGTAGGTTTTCTGCATACCCTTCTCGGTCCTGACCATTATATACCATTTATCGCCATGTCCAAAGCGGGGAACTGGTCCAAAGTGAAGACGGTATGGGTGACCATTCTGTGCGGATTAGGACATGTCGGCAGTACCATGCTACTCGGATTCATCGGAATTGCGTTTGGGTATACTGTGTTCCATCTTCAATCGATCGAGTCATACCGCGGTGATGTTGCCGGGTGGTTATTGATCATTTTCGGACTGCTCTATTTGGTATGGGGAATTCGGAATGCCATGCTGAACAAACCTCACTCGCACTCGCACATCCATTCAGATGGAACGATGGAGGTGCATGCACACGATCATGAAGCAGTTCATAAACACCAGGAACAGCGTTCTGCCATGCGCATATGGCTCCTTTTTACGATCTTTGTTTTTGGTCCGTGTGAACCGTTGATCCCTATATTGATGTACCCGGCAGCCCGGGGAACTATCTCCGACGTTGTTCTTGTCTGTGTTGTGTTCAGCATCGTAACGATCGGCACAATGCTCACAGTCGTTTTCGGAGCATTATACGGCTTGTCGTTTGTATCGATAAAAAAAATGGAACAGTACAGTCACGCACTGGGAGGCTTTGCAATTCTCATGTGCGGCATTGCCATCCGTTTTTTTGGTTTATAAAAAAACGGCGGCACGATATTTCTGCAATTTTGCATTCTCTGCAAAAATAACTCACGTTCTGCAAAGTAATATTTTATTTACGGTGAGTAAATCCGCAAAAGACATATGCATCCCTTCAAGATCGTCCTATCAATCGTAGATCGATCGCACCATTTGATGTAATAATGTCGCACTGTATACCATCAGATAATAATTGTAACTCTGCAAATGTTTCATTATTCTTGAACAAGATTAGTTACGCAGTTTCTTTCCGGATGAATGTATAATGGAACCAAATGCACGAATTATCCATTGCTGAAAGTATAGTCGATATTGTTCATCAGTATGTTGGACAAGAACAACTGCACGCCGTGCGGTCCGTTCGCGTTAACGTCGGTACGTTCTCCGGAATTGTTCCCGACTCGCTGGAATTTTCTTATCAGGCGATCACGGCGGGAACGGATTTGGAACATTCATTTCTTACGTTGGAACGGATACCGTTTATGGTACGTTGCAGGGAATGCATGCAGGAGTCTGTGAGCGAGGATGGTGTTGTGGCATGCGCGTTGTGCAATAGTACCAATACTGAAATAATTTCCGGAAGGGAACTTCAAATGAAAGATATTGAATTGGAAGATATGCAACAGGAGCAGACATGAGTGTACTGACCATCGAACGAAAAGTCCTCGAAAAGAACGACGATCTCGCGCGGCGCAACCGCGATCTGTTTGCAAAGCACGCTCTTTTTGTGATCAATGTTGTCAGTTCTCCCGGTTCCGGGAAGACGAGCGTGCTTGAACAGACCCTGAAATATTTCGGGACATCATTGCGTGTTGCGATCATCGAAGGAGATGTGCAGACGGACCTTGATGCACAGCGCATCGCAAAATTTAATGTGCCGGTAGTGCAGATTGTCACGAACGGGGGCTGCCATCTTGAAGCGAAACTGGTGAATGATGCGCTTTCCAATTTTGACCTGTCGAATATCGATCTGCTTGTGATCGAGAATGTGGGCAATCTTGTCTGTCCGGCAAATTACGACCTCGGAGAAGCATTGAAAGTTGTTATTGTCAGCACGACCGAAGGTGACGACAAGCCGCTGAAGTATCCGGGAATGTTTCACCATTCATCGGTGCTGATAGTGAACAAGATTGACCTTGTCCCCTATGTCAACTCCGATCCCGAAGTGATCAAAAGGAATTCGCTTCAAATAAATCCCGCATTGAAAATTTTCGAGACATCGTGTACAACGAACAAAGGAATTCCTGAATGGTGCGAGTGGTTGAGAAGCCAAACGAAGAAACGCGCCGTCTAAAGGCTGCCATTCAAGGTGCTGTGCAGGGGGTTGGATTCCGCCCGTTTGTATACCGTCTTGCCAGCGAGATGCGTCTCCGCGGCTGGGTATCGAACACACCCCAGGGTGTGCTGATCGAAGTTGAAGGTGAACAGAATCTTCTCCGCACATTTATTGCAAGGATTCATTCCGAAAAACCTGCCATCTCCAGTATTTACAGCTGCGAAACATCATTCCTCGATCCAAAAGGATATACCGATTTTAAGATACGGGAAAGCACCGTCGGCGGATCGACTACAGCATTGGTTATCCCCGATATCGCAACATGTCCTGATTGTCTAAGGGAAGTGTTCGATGTCAACGATCGCCGGTATTTATATCCATTCACCAATTGTACCAATTGCGGACCCCGTTTTACCATTGTTCAGTCATTGCCGTATGACCGGAAAAATACTACCATGAAGTCATTCACAATGTGTGAACAATGTGAAAAGGAATATCATGATCCGCACGACAGAAGATTTCACGCTCAGCCGAATGCATGCCCTCAGTGCGGACCGCATGCAGAACTCTGGGACCGGAATGGTGCTATCGTTGCTATGCATCATTCGGCGGTGGAAACTGCAGCGAAGTCGATACAGAACGGCGACATTATAGCAGTAAAAGGGCTCGGCGGATATTTATTGATGTGCGATGCCGGCAGCGATGATGTAGTTAAAAAATTGAGAATCCGGAAGCACCGCGAAGAAAAACCATTTGCAGTGATGTTTCCCTCGTTTGATCATGTGGAAAAAGTCTGCACTGTTTCGGAGACGGAGAAGAGATTGGTATGTTCACCTCAGGCACCCATCGTTCTGTTGAAAACTCTTCCGTACCACTCATCCGGAATTTCTTCGCATGTTGCGCCGAACAATCAGCATCTGGCAGTGATGCTGCCGTACACACCGCTGCATCATCTGTTGATGTCGTTACTGCACATACCGGTTGTTGCCACTAGCGGAAATATCAGTGATGAGCCGATCTGTTACCGTGAAGAAACTGCCGTAAAGAAACTCCATGGAATTGCCGATCTTTTTCTTGTGCATAACAGACCAATCGAACGGTATTGCGATGATTCGATTGTCCGTGTGGTTCAGGATCGCGAATTGATGCTGCGACGTGCGCGCGGATATGCTCCGCTACCGATCCATCTTCCGCAAAAATTGGAACGGACGGTACTGGCCGTGGGAGGCCAATTGAAAAATACGTTCGCCTTCGGAAAGGATGATTCGATCTTTGTCAGTCAGCATATTGGTGACCTTGAGACAGCCGAATCCCTTTCATCATTTAAAAAGGCCATCGATGATTTTCGGTCGCTGTATGATATCATTCCGTCTGTCATCGTCCACGATCTGCATCCGGAATATCTTTCAACGGAATTTGCAAAGAACGGACTCTCCGCACGGTTTCACGATGCTGCGGTGACGGCTCTGCAGCATCATTCCGCGCATATTGCTTCCTGCATGGCAGAGAATGAATTGACGGAAACCGTCATCGGCTTTTCGTGGGACGGAACGGGCTATGGCACAGAAGGAACAATCTGGGGCGGAGAAAGCATTCTGTTTGAAAACGGCGCCTTCCGCCGTGTTGGAACGATTCGGTCCTTCAAATTACCCGGTGGTGAATCGGCCATTCGCGAACCGAGGCGATGTGCTGCAAGTATTTTGCACGAGATCTACGGCAATGATTGTCTGGACAAATCGAAAATAATCAACGATGGTTTTACGGATCATGAACGCAGGGTGTTGTGTGACATGCTCGCCAAAAATATTAATTCTCCCGTAACGACCAGTATGGGAAGAATTTTCGATGCTGTTGCGGCATTCTGCGGCATCAGAATGAAGAATTCTTTTGAAGGCCAGGCGGCAATGGAATTGGAACACCTTGCTTCGCAAAGTATAATCGAAACGGCTTATCCGGTACCGTTAGAAGAATATCAGGGTTTATTGACCTGGAACTGGCTTCCTATGTTCGAAACGATCTTGAAAGAAGTGGAAGAAGGCAGATCGAAAAACGAAATTGCAAGGATCTTTCACAATACGTTGGCGTTGCTCATTCTTCAAACGGCACAGAAATATAAGATACCGAAAGTGGTCCTTTCCGGCGGATGCTTCCAAAACATGATTTTATTGGAACAAACCATTACATTACTCCGGCGGAATGGATTTACTCCATATTGGCACCAGCGAGTTCCGGCCAATGACGGCGGAATTTCTTTGGGACAAATTTATTCAGTTTTCCTTGCAACACAATAACGTTCACCGATAAAAGAGGATCATATGTGTCTCGCAATTCCCGGCAGAATAGAATACATCGACGCAGCTTCTAACCCCAAAATGGCCAAGGTGAATTTTGGAGGGATTATTAAAAATGTCTGTCTTGATTTTCTTCCGGAAGCGGGACTGCACGATTATGTTCTTGTCCACGTTGGCGTTGCCCTAACAAAAGTGGACGAAAAAGAAGCACTGGAGACGATAGAATTATTCAAGCAGATGGGGGATGCTCTTGATGAATTGAAAGAAGGGGATCCTGCATGAAGTATCTCGACGAGTTCCGGGACCCCATTTTTGCTAAATCACTTTCCGAAAATATTCATAAGGTGACAACGCGACCTTGGACGATTATGGAAATTTGCGGCGGACAAACACACTCCATCGTAAAATCGGGATTGGAGAACTTGCTCCCTTCGTCACTTTCCATTGTGCATGGTCCGGGTTGCCCGGTATGTGTAACGCCGCTGGAAATGATCGAGAAAGCCATCCTTATTGCGCGGAAACCGAACGTTATTTTTACATCATTCGGCGATATGCTGAGAGTTCCGGGTTCCACCTCCGACCTGCTTACAGTAAAAGCGAACGGCGGTGACGTGCGGATCGTGTATTCGCCACTGGATGCAGTGACCATTGCCGAGAAAAATCCCGATAAAGAAGTGGTCTTTTTTGCCGTCGGTTTTGAAACCACGGCGCCGGCAAATGCTATGGCTGTATGGCAAGCGCACAAAAAAAATCTGAAGAATTTTTCCATCCTATGCTCACATGTTCTGGTTCCACCCGCTATGGAAGCGTTGCTCTCTTCATCAACAAATCGTGTGCAGGGTTTTCTTGCGGCCGGACATGTCTGCACGGTAATGGGATATGAAGAATATATTCCTCTTGCAAAAAAATATAACGTTCCCATCGTTGTCACAGGTTTTGAACCGACCGATATTCTTCACGGAATACTGATGCTTGTAACGCAGCTTGAAGAAGGACGCTGTGAACTTGAAAATCAATATTCGCGCATGGTGAAAAAAGAGGGGAACATTCCTGCACAGCAAATGATATTCAACGTTTTCGAAATATCGCACAGAAAATGGCGCGGGATAGGCGAAATACCGAAAAGCGGATATTCGTTGAAAAAAGAATTTATACATTTCGATGCCGAAGAGAAATTTTCTCTCGGAATTGTTTCTGTCGAAGAATCGCCGCTTTGCATCGCCGGGAATATTCTGCGGGGACTTAACAAACCGTTCGAATGTTCGGCTTTTGGAAATCAATGCACTCCCGAATCTCCGCTCGGCGCACCGATGGTCTCATCGGAAGGTGCGTGTGCAGCATATTATAATTATAAACGACAGAATGTTGCGTCTTCCGGTTCTGGAATGGTGAACAAAAAACATTAAGTAATGACTGGATTTTATGACAAATGATATCTCGCAAGGCCTCAACTGTCCGGTTCCAATGAACGATTATCCGACCATCGTTCTTGCTCACGGCGGTGGCGGAAAATTAACACACCAGCTTATCGAGCGGGTCTTCAAAAAGCATTTTTCCAATCCCGATCTTGATCTGATGCATGATGGAGCAATGGTCTCGGTTGATGCCGGAAGAATTGCAATGTCAACAGATTCATATGTGGTCAGTCCGATAATATTTCCCGGCGGAAATATCGGAGAACTTGCCGTGAACGGTACAGTGAACGATATTGCTATGTGCGGAGCTCGGCCAAAATATCTTTCCGCTTCCTTTATTATCGAAGAGGGATTATCCATGGCCGAATTGGAAACCATTGTTGCATCGATGGCATTATCGGCAAAAAAAGCGGGAGTATCGATCGTTACCGGTGATACAAAAGTTGTTCCGCGCGGTAAGGCAGACAAAGTATTTATTACCACATCCGGTGTTGGCATGATACCGGAAGGTAGGCTCATTCATCCTTCAAGGATCAAAGCGGGTGATACGATCATCATCAGCGGCACAATTGGTGATCACGGAATGGCAGTTATGTCCGTCCGCGAAGGACTTGAATTTGAATCGGAGATACGGTCGGATACCTGCGCTCTTAACGGATTGGTGGAAGAGATGTACCGAGTTTCACCGGACATACATTTCCTTCGCGACCCCACGCGCGGCGGTGTTGCCAGCACGATGAATGAGATAGCAGCATCCGCACACAAGGGAATACGGCTATTCGAGAAGTCAATTCCTGCTAACGAGAACGTCCGTTCTGCTTGTGAGATACTCGGTTTTGATCCGCTCTATGTTGCTAACGAAGGGAAATTGATCGCAATCGTTTCATCATCAGACGCAGCAAAGGTTCTGTCTGCTATGAAGAAACATCCTGCAGGAACAGAGTCAGCAATTATCGGCGTAGTGACGGACGATCATCCTTCAGTAGTTGTTCTGCAAACTGCGATCGGCGGTGAACGTGTGGTCGATATGATCTCCGGGGAGCAACTTCCGAGAATATGTTGATAACCTTTTCAAAATATTAGTACAAATAAAAAAACCGGGTTCATCACCCGGTTTTTTTTGTTACGAATCCTAATTATTACACGTTCGGAACTTCGCGTCCCATCATTTTATAAATATCAACGATCTGCTGTGCATTGTCTTTAGCATCCTGATTATTCGGATCCAGTTTCAATACTGCGCGGTAATGTTTCAACGCGTTCGGATACTTCAATTTTGGAGAAAGTGTATCATTCATTAAGTAAAAATGACCAAACTTCAAGTGAGCGGATACCAGTGACTGTTTCAATGCAGGATCGTTTGGACTGACGGTTGCGATCTCGTCCAGGGCTTTGATCCCTTCCTCAAAATTTCCGGTGTTTACCAGCGCATTGGCATGGCTTAATTTTTCGGTATCGGCTTTCTTTTCCGAACATCCGACCATCAATAACAATGCAGCTACGAGCGGGAGAGCGTATTTCATCGAAAATATTCCTTTCTAAGTGTCTTTATTCTTTTATGGTAGCCATATAATACAAAAGATTGCAGAAAAAATACACTAATCTTTCTTCTTTTTCACCGGAACATTTTTTATTTTATGTCCGTCTAATCTGTCGTTCACGCAGTGCAAAAACTAATATGTCAGCCACCTCGGTTGTGGAACTCATTGTGCTTGGTGTCTGACATCTTGATTTTAAATTCGGAGGAATAATGAACTACGACATCAAAGCGATTAACGAAAAGATCCAGAAGGAAAGCGCCTTTGTCGATCTTTTAACGCTTGAAATAAACAAGGTCATTGTCGGCCAAAAACATATGGTTGAGCGTCTGCTCATCGGTTTACTGGCAAACGGCCATATTTTACTGGAAGGTGTGCCGGGACTTGCGAAAACACTGGCGATTAAAACGCTGGCATCCGCGATCGACGCAAAATTCCAGCGGATTCAGTTTACACCCGATCTGCTTCCCGCCGATCTAGTCGGAACGCTCATCTATAATCAGAAAGACGGGAAATTTCAGACGAAAAAAGGACCGATCTTTTCCAATTTTATTTTAGCGGACGAGATCAACCGTTCACCCGCAAAAGTGCAGAGTGCGCTCCTTGAATCGATGCAGGAGCGTCAGGTAACAATCGGTGAGGAGACATTCAAACTGGATGAGCCGTTCCTTGTTCTTGCAACGCAGAATCCGATCGAACAGGAAGGAACATATCCGCTGCCTGAAGCCCAGGTTGACCGCTTTATGCTGAAAGTAAAGATCACGTATCCAAGCAAAGAGGAAGAACTTGGGATTATGCGTCAGAATGTTTCGGGAAAATACGCTGAAGTGAAGCCGGTCGTTTCCACAAAGGAGATCCTGAAAGCGCGTGCTTCGATGCAGGAGATCTACATGGATGAAAAGATCGAACGCTACATTCTGGATATCGTGTTCGCAACGCGTAATCCGAAGGATGCACAGCTTCCAAATCTCGCAAATCTTATCAATTACGGTGCGTCACCACGTGCAACAATATCAATGGCCCTTGCATCGAAAGCATATGCATTTATCAAACGGCGCGGATATGTGATTCCGGAAGATGTGCGCGCAGTAGCAATGGACGTAATGCGTCACCGTATCGGTGTTACCTACGAAGCGGAAGCGGAAGAAGTGACCTCCGAAACTATCGTGCAGGAAATTTTGAACAAAGTGGAAGTACCGTAGAACGTTAATATGCGTCAGAAAATTTGTTGAGTACATGAGTTTTCAATAAAGCATTTTCAACTACTCAAATGACAACC
This sequence comes from uncultured Ignavibacteriota bacterium, assembly GCA_903861125.1. GTDB lineage: Bacteria > Bacteroidota > Ignavibacteria > UBA10030 > UBA8401 > UBA8401. The sequence goes on along the minus strand of CAIOTF010000038.1, from coordinate 132,180 downwards.
GCAGAATTACTTAAAAAAGTACGGCAAGTGGAGATCAAGACCAGGGGGATGGTGAACCAGGTCTTTTCCGGAGAGTACCACTCCGTCTTCAAAGGCCGGGGAATGGAATTCTCCGAAGTGCGCGAATATTCCTACGGCGACGACATCCGCAAGATCGACTGGAATGTTACAGCCAGGAATAACAAGCCGTTCGTTAAAATATTTGAGGAAGAACGGGAACTGACGGTGATGCTTGTTGTTGATGTGAGCCGATCAGGACAGTTCGGTTCGTTCCAGGCGATGAAAAATGAAATTGCTACGGAGATCTGTGCCGTGCTTGCGTTTTCCGCGATCCGGAACAACGATAAAGTCGGTTTGATCATGTTCTCCGATCAGGTTGAAAAGTTCATCGCGCCGAACAAAGGGAAATCGCACATACTCCGCATTGTTCGCGAACTGCTCTCATTCCAGCCGAAGGGGACCGGTACAAATGTAAGTGATGCACTGAAGTATCTGAACAACGTCATCAAAAAACGTTCGATTAGTTTTGTGCTCTCCGATTTTATCGACAAGGATTATGATAATGCGCTTCGTATTGTCAGCAAACGCCACGATGTGATTGCAGTGACGATGAACGATCCGCGTGAACGCGAATTGCCGAAAATAGGTCTTATCAAAATGAAGGATGCCGAATCAGGGCAGGAACGCTGGATTGATACAAGCGACAGCAATATACAGCAATCGTTCAAACAATTTTGGAAACTGCACGACGAACGAATGAAGAAATCGTTCTTGTCCACAAAAGTTGACCGCATCAACATCGAAACGCATAAACCGTATCTGCGTCCGCTGGTAGACTTCTTTAAGATGAGAGAAGCAAGAGTATAGCTGCATGAAAGAGTAACGTAAGCGAAACTATGGTAAAGAGAATATTTTCAATCGTAATATGTGTTACCGGACTGGCTTTTTCGCAGGACGTTGCCGTCACTGCAACGGTCGATTCGCAGTCTGTTGCCATCGGCGATTGGATACGGTACAGCGTGGAAGTGAAGCATCCTTCATCCATAACGGTCACATTTCCGGTACTGAAAGATTCGATCGGATCGTTCGAGATCGTTCGTCAAGATACACTACTCACAACGGAACTGAATGGTGAGATTGACATCAAGAAAAATATCGTCCTCTCAAAATACGACGCAGGAAATTTTTATATACAGCCATTCGTCGTCCATTTTATCCGTGCGGACGGGAAGGCCGATTCTGCTCTCTCAAATCCGATCCCCGTTGAGATACGCGGTGTAGAGGTTGACACATCGCAGGCGATCAAAGATGTAAAACCTCAGCTCACGGTTCCAATGTCCGCCGAAGAAATCGCCATGTATGCCGGCATTGTGATAGGCCTTGCCGGAATTGGATACGGCATTTATTATTATATCAAGAAGAGGAAACGAAGTGCCGGCGGCACTGAGATCGAAAAAAAACCAAATATACCTCCGCATGTGCTTGCACTGATGCAGTTGGAGGAATTGAAGGCAAAGCGGCTTTGGCAGGCGGGCGAGATCAAAGCATATTACTCCGAGGCAACAGAGATCGTGCGCCGCTATTTTGAACTGCGCTACGGTATCATGGCGCTCGAAATGACGACAGGCGAAGTGATGACTCAGTTGGAACATTTCAGGATGGAGAAGAACACGTTCCGTTCAATAGAATCGTTACTCACTGGTTCCGATCTTGTGAAGTTTGCAAAGCATCAACCAGTGGCTGCGGAGAACGAACTTGTGATCACGCAAGCGCGAACGATAGTCGAAGAGACGAAACCGGCAATTGAAGTTTCCGGGAAACTGAATGACCATGAAAATGCAGAATCGAAAAATGTTCCTGTGCAGTCTTAGTGTGAAATTAGAAAAATGATTGATATTACATTCGCAAATCCTGAATTGTTATTGCTGCTGCTCGTGATACCCGGGCTTGTGGTCTGGTATTATTACCGTCTGCAGGCGAAAGAGAGTGACGTACGTTTTTCAACGCTGCAGCCGTTTGCAATGGTAAAATACAGTGCGAAGGAACGACTTCGTCACGTGCCGTTCATTCTGCGTATGATTGCTCTCGCTCTTGTCATCATTGCATTGGCGCGGCCGCAATCGTCTTCAAAAGGACAGAATGTATATTCGGAAGGGATCGATATTGTTCTCGCACTCGATATTTCCGGTAGTATGCTTGCGGAAGATTTTCAACCGAATAGGATCGAAGCTGCAAAGAACGTGGCACAGGATTTCATTGGCGGACGCACCAATGACAGGATCGGTCTTGTGATCTTTTCCGGCGAAAGTTTTACGCAATGTCCGCTGACCGTTGATTATGAAGTGCTGAAAACGCTTATCAAACCGCTGAAGAGCGGAATGATCGAAGATGGAACGGCTATCGGTCTCGGGCTTGCTAATGCTGTGAATCGCCTGCGCGAAAGCAAGGCAAAAAGCAAGGTCATCATTCTTCTTACCGACGGCGTGAACAACCGCGGAGAGATAGATCCGATCTCTGCGGCGCAGATCGCGCAATCATACGACATCAGAGTTTATACCGTCGGCGTGGGAACGATGGGCGAGGCGCCGTATCCGGTCCAGACGCCGTTCGGCATCCGCTACCAAATGGTGCCGGTGGAGATCGACGAAAAAGTGTTGAACAAAATGGCGGAAATGACCGACGGGAAATATTTCCGCGCAACGGATAATAAAAAATTACGATCCATCTATCAGGAGATCGATAAACTGGAAAAAACCCGTGTCGAAGTCCGGTCGTATCGCCGGTATACAGAATTGTTCTATTCGTTCATTCTTGCGGCAGTGTTTCTGCTGATTGGCGATGTTGGCATATCAAATACTTGGCTGAGGAAAATACCGTAATATGTTCAGATTTGCACACCCGGAATATTTATATCTCTTATTTGCAATCCCTTTGATGTTTGCACTGTTTGTGTATGTACGGATGCAAAGCGGCAAGGCGAAGAATATGTTCTCGTCGTCGGCGTTGTTCGTCCGTCTTTCAGAACAGCACAGCAGTCGTAAAGGTGTTGTGAAAGCAACTCTTGTAATGTTGGCCTACGCAATGCTTGTGGTTGCACTATCCAATCCGCAGGTCGGTACGAGAATGGAAGAGGTGAAGCAGGAAGGGGTTGATATGTTCATCGCGCTCGATGTTTCAAAATCGATGCTCGCAGAAGATATCAAACCGAATAGATTGGAAAAAGCAAAATACGAGATCAGCAACCTCATTGACCGGTTGGCAGGCGACAAGATTGGCGTCATCGTTTTTTCCGGTGAAGCATATACTCAATTTCCGCTAACTGTGGATTATGCTGCTGCCGGCCTGCTGCTTGATGTGATTGATGTCGAATCCGTTCCGAATCCAGGTACGGCAATCGGTTCTGCTATTACTCAATCGATGAAATCGTTCAACTTCGAGGAAGCATCGACCAAAGTGCTGGTAATCATGACCGACGGAGAAAATAACTCCGGTGATGCGATTGAACAGGCAAAAGCGGCTGCTGAGAAGGGCGTTCGCATCTATACTATAGGACTCGGTTCTTCGTCAGGTGCACCAATCCCGATCTATAACGGAACAGGACAGCAGGTTGATTTCAAACGGGACCGGTCGGGAAATGTTGTGCTGACTAAATTGGATGAGGTTTCCCTCCAGGAAATCGCCTCCATCGGTAAAGGAAATTATTACCGTGCAACGAATTCGCAGGATGAACTTGATGCGATCTATAAAGATATCAATACCCTTGAAAAACGCGAGTTCGGCGCAAAACAATTCACTGAATTCGATGACAAGTTTCAGTATTTTCTTTTTACCGCATTCGTGCTGCTGTTGATTGAAGTGATACTCTCAGATAAAAAAACAGAATGGCTCGCTCAGTATAATCCTTTCAGAGGCATACTGCATATGAGGAGGGTGAAATGAAATACATAGCCTTCATTTTGGTAATGCTCTGTTCCCTGTTGAATGCTCAGTCAATACGTTCTCTCGTGAACAATGGAAATGAACTCTATGAAAAGAAGCAGTTTTCCGACGCCGAAGCGGAATACAAAAAGTCGCTCGAAAAAGAAAAAGATCTGATGGAAGGAACGTACAATCTCGGAAATGCTGTGCATAAACAACAGCGGTACGAGGAAGCGATCCAGAATTATTCTCAGGCATTGAGTAAGACTACGGATAAGGAAACACAATCAAAGATTCATTACAATATCGGCAATGCGTATTTCGGTGGGAAGCAGTATCAGGAAAGCATCAATTCCTATAAGCGCGCATTGAAACTCAATCCGAACGATGAAGATGCAAAATATAATCTATCCTATGCCGCCCGCATGCTGAAAGCCCAACAGCAGCAGCAACAGCAGCAACAGAAGAACGACAAGAATAAAAAGCAGGACAAGAAGGATCAGCAAAAACAGGATCAACAACAGCAGCAGCAACAGCAAAAACAGGATCAGCAGAAGCAGGAACAGCAGCAAATGGCTCAGCAGCAGAAGGAACTTTCCAAGAAAGAAGCGGAACGAATCCTTGAGGCGTTGAAGAACGACGAAAAGAACACGCAGAAAAAAGTCCGTAAAAAAGTTCCCGTGCGAATAAATGTTGAAAAAGATTGGTAGTGCTTTCAATCAAATGAAAAAAATTAAACTATATATCATTCTGGCTGCAACGTGGATATTCTCCGCTCTTCTTGTCTCGCAGGAAGCAACATTTACTGCCGGTGTGGACAAGAATCCGGTCGCCGCCGATGATCAGTTCACACTTGAGTTTACCGTAACAACATCGGGTGCCAATGCGCGTAATTTTAAGACTCCCGATCTGAGCAAATTTCTAGTTCTTTCCGGACCGAACCAATCGACAAGCATGCAGATTATTAACGGTTCGGTCTCTTCGTCGCAATCGTTCAGCTATGTTTTGCAGCCGCGCGAAGCCGGAAAATTCACAATCGGTTCGGCAACGATCGAGGTCGGCAATAATCAGTTCAAATCCAATCCGGTAGAACTTTCGGTAACAAAAGGGTCCGGACAAAAACGTCAGCAAGCCCAATCGCCACAGGGGGAACCGGTAGATATCGGCGATAATGTTTTCCTTCGGGCTGTCGTTGATCGTTCACGCGTCTACCAAGGCGAGCAGATCACGGTAACGTATAAGATCTATACCAGGGCGCGGATCGTCAATTATTCCATCAATAAACTTCCGACAATGACCGGTTTCTGGGGCGAAGAATTACAGCTTCCGCAGCAGGTGAGTCTATCCAACGAAACAATCAACGGGAAACAATATCAGGTTGGCGTGTTGAAGAAGATGGCACTCTTCCCGACGCAAAGTGGAAATCTTGAAATCAATCCGATGGAACTGACCTGTCAGGTTCAGGTGCAGACGAAACGCCGCTCAAATGATATTTTTGATCAGTTCTTCAACGACCCGTTCTTCGGTGCTCAGACGGCGAATGTTCCACTGAAGAGTGAACCGGTAAAGATCACGTCACTTCCGTTGCCGCAAAATCCTGTGCCGGAATCGTTCCAGGGAGCCGTCGGAAAGTTTACGCTGAAAGCAGAGCTCAATAAACGTCATGCCAAAACGAACGAGCCAATCTCATTAAAAGCAACGATTTCGGGAACAGGGAATGTCAAAATTCTTGAAGCGCCGAAGTTGAAATTACCGTCCGATTTTGAACAGTACGATCCGAAGGTAAAGGAAGAGATCGAAAGGACCGGCTCGACGATCAACGGCACAAAAACATTCGAATGGCTCATTGTTCCCCGGTATCCCGGTGATAAAAAAATTCCGGCGCTTGAATTTTCGTATTTCGATGTAGGGCAGCGCAGATATGTTGCACTGCATACGAATGAGTTCAACGTGTTGGTAGAGAAAGGGAGTGCTGAAGCTCCGCAAAATGCATCAGGCTTATCAAAAGAGGATGTGAAGCTGCTCAACCAGGATATTCGATTTATTAAGACCGATGCAGGATCATTCCGCAAAAAAGATAAAGAATTGATCGATCCTGTCGCTGTGATAATGATGACGCTGATACCGTTTGCCGCATTCATCGGCCTTTTGTTCCACCGGCAAAAAGCATTGTCGGAAATGTCGGATGTTGTATCGTTCCGTTCACGTAAAGCGCTGAAGATTGCTGCGAAGAAATTGGCAATTGCGAAGATGCTGCTGAACGCGAATAAACCGGAAGAATTTTATGCAGAAGTTTCCACGGCCATGTGGCAGTATGTTTCTGATAAACTCGCGATCGATCGTGCCGAACTTTCTGTTGATAACGTCACGCAAAAATTGCAGGAGAAGAAAGTCTCCGACGTTCTGACGCAAAAAATAAAGGAGCTTCTTGAATCATGTGAATTTGCACGGTTCGCTCCCGGCAGTTCGTCGCAGGAAGAAAAGAATAAAATGTACGAGATGGCAAGCAGCATCATCGTAGCGGCAGAAAGGGAACTGGTGCGATGAAAAAAATTGTAATGATTCTTCTGTCTCTCTGTGCTTCCGTAGTAAGTGTTTCGGCACAATCCGAAGAACTCTCATCTGTTTTTGATGATGCGAATCGTTTATACCTTGAGCAAAAGTACGATGCCGCGGTCTCGCGGTACGAATCCATCATCAAAAATGGTTACGTGAACGGCGAAGTGTATTTCAATCTGGGGAATGCGTATTACAAATCGGGGAAACTTCAATATGCGGTCTTGAACTATGAGCGTGCCCGTACGTTTATTCCGAATGATGACGATTTGAACTTCAATATTCAGTTTGTGAATGTTCAATTGACGGATAAGATTGAAGCGATCCCGGAGTTGTTCATCTACCGTTGGGCAGAATCACTGCTCACGGTCTTTACGCTCGATACGATGCTGTGGATGATCTATGCGCTGTTTCTGCTCACACTCGGTTCGTTCTCCTATTTTCTCTTTGCGGGAACGTACGAACGCAGACGCTATTCGCTGATGAGCGGTATTATCTGTTTGGTTCTGCTTTTGCTCGGTACCGGAAATTTCCTTGTGCAGGCATATCGCGTATCGAATACGGAATTTGCCGTCGTCATGAACGACGTTTCAAATATCAAATCAGCACCGGACAGCAAAGGGAACGATCTCTTTGTTATCCATCGCGGATTGAAGGTGCAGGTGCTCGATAATGTGAACAAGTGGTATAAGATACGCCTTGCCGACGGTAAAGTGGGATGGATACCGGAAAAAGAAATTGAATCGATTTAAGAACATATCATGAAAAACAACGCCATCAGACAAAAAATCTCTTTCAAAGCATCGGCGCACGATGTCTATGAAGCATTGATGGATTCTAAAAAGCATGCGAAGTTCACCGATGCTCCTGCTAAGATCAGCCGAAAAATCGGCGGTAAATTTTCCGCGTATGATGGATATGCATCAGGTAAAAATCTCATACTTGTGCCGGATGAAAAGATCGTTCAAACATGGCGTGCGTCTGACTGGGATGAGGAAGAGATATCTGAAATTTCATTGACTATTACGCCAACCAAGACCGGTTGTACGGTAACATTTACTCATAAGAATGTTCCATCAAAACATCTTTCCGCAATTAAACAGGGGTGGATTGATTTTTACTGGAAGCCGATGAAAAAAATGCTTGAAATTCGTTGAAAACCGCATATACTCAATTGTAAAGACCATTCTTTGTTCCCGCCATTTCAAAAAATCTGCAACTAAACCCTCATTTTTCTCGTAAAGTCTGGAAACCTGTATTATAGGAGAATGACCTTATGAAAAACACCACAAAAGGACCGATCGTTGCTATGTTCATTTCGATTCTTGCAATGACATCCTTCGGTTTTACTGACCCTGCTAACGGAAATCCGCCTGCAAATTCACCATTACAATCAGATTCAAAAAAATATTTCATCTCACTGAAAGATTTCACTACGGAAGAAGTGAAGGGTCTTGGGTTCACCGTGAATAAAGATATTACTGTTCACATTAATGCAGCCGGAGGGGGAAGTAAGAATTCCTGGAAAGAGGTCTTTGGCACGAAGGGTCGTTCCAACGATATGTATGCCGCGGGGTGGATCATCAATGCGGATACACGCGAAGTGGTGTGGGAAATGTCGATGGATAATACATCGGGCCGCGAGGAAAACCGTACAGCGGAAGACAATATTAAATTGAAACAAGGTTCGTATGAAGTGTATTACGCTGCGTACGGGTTCTCTTCAAGCTCTTCGTTCGGTACTTTTACTTCCATCAATATCGATCGCCGTGAAGGGAAATCGCGGAATAAGTTCGATAAGTTTTTGAATTGGTTTAGCGATGACTACAGTTCCATGTATGATGAGTTCATGGACCGGGCAAAAAATGATTACGGGATATTCCTTTCGGTTCCGGCCGGCGATGAGAGTGCAGTGCAAATATTCAACGCACCGAAAAAGAATGCGAATGTTGTTTTTGCTGCAACCGGTGTAGGCGACGGCGCTTTTATACGAAAAAAAATGACGGTGAATAAAGATGCAACGGTTTCAATCTATGCGATTGGTGAGGGACGCGGTCACGAGGAAGTATTCGATTACGGATGGATCACCAATTCCGATACGCGCGAACGTGTTTGGGAGATGAAATACGGTAATACGGAATATGCTGGCGGTGCATCGAAAAATGTTCTGTTCAAAGGTGATGTTCGTTTGACAAAAGGAAATTATGAAATCAGTTTTGTAACGGACGATTCCCATTCGCGAGAGGATTGGAATTCGAAGCCTCCGTACGATCCTTTCAATTATGGAGTAACGATCACGGCAAAGAATGAATCGGAAAAATCCGCCATTGGAATTTCCGACTATGCTTTTGAGAAGAAGAATGTTATCGTTCAATTGACCCGTGCACGCAACGATGATTTTCTCCAATCTGGTTTTACATTAAAAGAGGAAACCCAATTGCATGTGTACGCACTTGGTGAAGCCGGCAACGGAATGCATGTTGTGGTATTTGGAAAACCTGTTTACAACAAAGAAGGCGAAGATTTTGCCGATTATGGCTGGATTATTAACGCAAAGACACGTACACGTGTTTGGGAAATGACCAGTCAGAATACTACGCATGCCGGCGGTGCAAAAAAGAATCGTCTGGCCGATGAGTTCATAACGCTACCTGCAGGGAATTACATCGTATTCTATCAGACCGATGATTCGCATGCCTACAATGATTGGAACGACGATAAACCGTTCGATGCAGAATCATACGGTATCACGGTCATGGGCGCCGGCGAGAATTTCTCTGCAAAGAATGTTGCAAAGTATGAGGAAACGCAGGATGAAAATGTAATCGCACAGTTGATCAAAGTAAGGGATGATAAGCATGTCCGTCAGAAATTTACGCTTGAAAAATCCATGAAAGTCCGTATTTACGCAATTGGTGAAGGTGTCGGCAACGAAATGTCTGATTATGCATGGATCGAGAATGCAAAAAATGGCGAGGTTGTGTGGGAGATGACTTATCGGACCACAACGCACGCCGGCGGCTCAAAGAAAAACCGCGTATTTGATAAGACGGTCTATCTGGAAAAAGGGGAATACGAAGTGCATTATCAAACGGACGATTCGCATGCATTCAATGATTGGAACGACGATGCGCCGGACGACCGCACACATTGGGGTGTCACCATTTATAAGGAACAATGACCATTTATTTTTAATCGATTAAAGACCCGGCAAAATTCCGCTGGGTTTTTTATTGTCCGTCCGTTGCAATATCTGCATAAAGAGATGGTATTGAAATGTGACTGAATTCGAATTAATGGAATTATTTCGGACATTCCATTCTTTTATCTTCATTCATTTTTTTCTATCTTTCCTCACAAAATTTTACATCCACTTGAAAAATCGGAGTATTTGTGTCTTCAAACCAACTTGACCAACTATGCATCAATACAATTCGAACCTTATCTATTGACGGCGTTCAGAAAGCAAAATCCGGCCATCCGGGTATGCCGATGGGTGCGGCTTCCATGGCATACGTTATATGGACAAAATTTTTAAAGCATAACCCGTCAAATCCGCAATGGATGAATCGAGACAGATTTGTTCTCTCCGGCGGTCATGGATCTATGTTATTATACTCATTGCTTCATCTGACGGGATATGATCTTTCGTTTGACGAACTACAAAAATTCCGCCAACTGGGGAGCAAAACACCCGGTCATCCTGAGTTTGGACATACTGCAGGAGTGGAAACAACGACAGGTCCGCTTGGCCAAGGTTTTTCCAATGGTATTGGAATGGCAATGGCTCAACGGTATCTCGCTGCAACGTTCAATAGACCGGATTTTCCCGTCATTGATTATTTCGTCTATGCTATATGTGGCGATGGCGATCTGATGGAAGGAGTTTCATCGGAAGCGGCATCGTTGGCCGGACATTTGAAACTCGGGAATGTTATTTATCTTTACGATGACAACAATATCAGTATCGATGGCAGCACTGCATTGTCTTTCACCGAAGATGTTGGAGCCCGGTTTGAAGCGTACGGCTGGCACGTGCAGACAGTTCACGACGGAAATGATGTTGAAAAAGTGGAAAAGGCTATTCGTCACGCGCAGCAGGTGACGGATAAGCCGTCATTGATAAAGGTGAAGACGCATATAGGTTTTGGAAGTCCGAACAAACAGGATACACATGATGCCCACGGTTCCCCGCTGGGTGACGATGAAATACGGCTTACGAAGAAAAATTATGGCTGGGACGAAAACAAAATATTTTTTATTCCGGAAGAAGCATTGAAACATTTTCGTCAGGCAGTGGAAAATGGAAAGAAACAAGAGGAAGAATGGAACACACGTTTTTCTGCTTATTCAAAAGCTCATGCGGAACCGGCAGCAACACTGTTGAATTCTGTGAAAGGGAACTACGGTGAAGCGTGGAAAAATGCGCTGCCGGTCTTTACGGCAGAAAATGGGACTCTTGCCACGCGCGAAGCTTCGGGAAAAGTGCTTGCCGCCATTGCGCCGCATTTGCCGACCATGATCGGCGGTTCTGCCGATCTCACACCGTCGAACAATACATTTGTGAAAGGGATGGAGAACTATCAACCGTTGAATTACGGCGGAAGATATATCCGCTACGGCGTGCGCGAACATGCAATGGGTTCGCTGATGAACGGCATTGCGTTGACCGCCGGGATGATTCCGTACGGTGGAACATTCCTGATATTTTCGGAATATATGCGTCCGCCGATCCGTCTTGCCGCATTAATGGGCATCCGGCCGATCTATGTGTTTACACACGACAGTATAGGCCTCGGTGAAGACGGACCGACGCACCAACCGGTTGAACAATTGGCATCGCTTCGCACAATACCGAATATTACGGTGATCCGTCCTGCCGACGCAAATGAAACTGCTCAAGCATGGAAACTTGCAATTGAACGGACGAACGGACCAGTAGCTCTTGCACTGACTCGGCAAAAGCTTCCGCTGATCGATAGATCAAAATATGCACCGGCAGAAATGACAGCGAAGGGAGCATATATTCTTGCGGAAAATTCACCGGCTCCGGCGATCATTTTAATTGGAACCGGATCTGAACTTCAATATGCCCTCGGCGCATATGAACAAATGACGAACGAAGGTATAAAAACACGGATCGTCAGTATGCCATCGTGGGAGTTATTCGAACGGCAGTCAAAAGAATACCGCGATTCTGTATTTCCTCATTCAGTAAAAAATCGTCTCGCTGTGGAAGCGGGTGTTGAACTCGGCTGGCATAAATACGCAAGCGAAACGATCACGATCAATATGTTCGGTCAGTCGGCGCCGTATGAAGACTTATATAAACATTTTGGATTTACAATAGATAATGTTCTGGCAAGAGCGAAAGCAATGCTGAAATAATATGCCTTTCAAAATCACTCTGAATATTCCGGCGGTCATCAGTGCGGCATTCATCTGTTTTTCGTTGTTGGCGCTCTGGTTTTCCTCTGCATTATTCGGAAACCAGATTAAAAAATATCGTCAGCGGGACGGAAGTGAAATTACATTATTGAAGCTTGCATTTCAGTTTTTCTTTATTCTTCTGTTCTGTTTTATCATGGACGTCGTTGTTGATTCAATACATTCCGTCGGTATGAATCAGGGAATCTACGTCGGTCTTGCAGTGTGGCTGCTGATCTCGCTCATCCATTTGGCGGTCTCGTTCCGTTTTGACAAACAATCGCTTATTGTCAAAAGTATCTATTCCGGATATTTTCTTGTTGCGTCGGTGATCTCTGCGGCGCTTCTTTCCATGTGGAGATAATCGTGAAAAAAATCATTTTAGTAATTTGCTTCTTTTCAATTGCTGCTGCAAAATCCCCGGTACCCAAACTTGTCGTATTCATCTCAGTCGATCAAATGCGGGCGGACTATTTTGACCGGTACGGATATCTGTTTACTGGCGGATTTAAAAGACTCTCTTCGCAGGGGATCGTTTTTTCAAATGCCGATCTGAATTATGCTACGAGTGAAACCGGTCCCGGCCATGCCACGCTTGGAACCGGATGTTATCCGTCGAAAAGCGGTATCCTAAGCAATGATTGGATCGATCCAGATTCAAAAAGAAATGTCTATTGCGTAGAAGACTCATTGGCAAAACCGGTTGAAGGGGAAGGGGGAGGTTTTTCGGCGAGGAACCTGGTTGTTCCTGCGATCGGCGATTGGCTGAAAGAACATTCAAAGCAGTCAAAAGTGGTTGCTGTTTCAGCGAAGGACCGGGCCGCAATCCTGATGGGCGGATCGAAGGCGGACTTTGTTTTTTGGTACGGGAAAAAGAACGGCACGATGGTTACTTCGGATTATTATATGAAATCACTTCCTGTGTGGGCACGATCGTTCAATGCATTAGGGTGGATCGGTAAGAATGTCCCGGATGCGTGGACAAAAAGTCTGCCCGAAGCGGAATACGCAAAGGTTGGGCCAGATGAGTTTTCGGCAGAGCAGAAATGGAACGGAAGTTCTTCATTTCCCCATGTGTTCGATCCTGAAAAAAAATCAGAACAAATTATGGGAACGCCGTATGGTGATCTTTTTGTGATTGATTTTTCTCTTGCGGCAATTCGCGGGGAAAAATTAGGACAACGCGGTGTGACGGATGTTCTGTGCGTCTCACTTTCAAATTGTGATTACGTCGGCCATGGATATGGACCGGACAGTCACGAATTATTGGACTTGCTTGTAAATACCGATCGAGGATTAGGCAAACTGTTCAATGAACTGGACAGAACGGTTGGCAAAAATAATTACGTAGTAGCACTAAGTGCCGATCACGCCGTTTGTCCTCTGCCGGAGTTTAATTCACAGTATCGGAATATGAATGCAAAACGGTACATCTATGCGTCCGACATTAAACCAAAACTAGATTCCCTTGCATTATTATTGAAATATGAACTGGATACATCGGAAGACATTTTCATCAAGAACAGTTTCATCAACTATGGATTAGCATCGAAAAATGGATGGGATAGTGTGAAACTTGAAAATGAAATCACGAAAGGGTTTCTCAATATCGAAGCATTTGCCGGCGTATATTTCCGGCATGAGTTGACGAGCAAAGAAAAGTCCGATAAGCCGTACATCCAAAAATATCGTAATAGTTATTATCCCCCGCGTGGCGAGGACTTTAAGTACCGAGTTCGCGAAAACTGCATCATATCATCCCGAACCACAGGCACAACGCACGGCTCTCCCTATTCGTACGACACGCATGTACCGCTCATCTTTTGGTGGAATGGTGCCGTGCCGCAAACGGTGCAGCGCGAAGTTCACTCCGCAGATGCGGCGCCGACACTGGCCAAACTTGCCGGATTCCCTTCACCGAAGAATCTTGACGGTGTTCCGTTGAGGGAAGTAGTAAAATAAAGTATTTCCAAACTTCTGATCTCTGTTTCGAATCATCGTACATCGAAAAGAATTTTGTGCCGAAACTCACTCCCAAAATAATCCTTGAAGGAACCCGTCTGACGCACAAAACTGATCTTGCTTTTGCGTTGAATGAACATCCTCGCATTGTCGGTCCAAGAAAGTACCGGTATCATTCTCCGCTTGTTTCTGCGGAGTGGTGTGCATTCACAAACTTTCCATGGGGAAGAGGATTGATTAATTTTGATCTCGCGGAATAACAGCAGGCGATGGAAACATTCCACACCTGGCTCCGGTTGTTCGAACTTCAGCGTTATTATTCCTGGATCGATGATCGTTTTCACATTTCAACGATGATGCATCAGCAAAAATATTGCGGAAGGCATTATGATCTCAGATGGATCGAGGAACGGCTGCTGCCGCTCGGATTTCACCTTGTATTCTGTCACCGCTCACCGGAATCGTTTGAACAGGCAAGGGAACAACGTCTTAAAGTTTCCGGCAACCCAAAACAATACGATAATCTCAGTCTTTTTCTGAATGAACAGGAAATGCTGAGGGAACTCGTTGATCGATCAATCCTGCCAAAATTGCATTTGGATGTTTCCGGTAACGATATTGATGGATTATCAGATTCTATAGCCGATTGGATGGAAACATCGGGCGGATTACACTCCGGAACGTAAATTAGCGTACCTGTTTCATGTCACAAACCTGCCCAGCTCTCTTGACTCCCTCATTTTGATGTCTTAAATTACAAGTAGTTTAGCGGTTCAATTAAAACCGTTACTTTAAGTCTTGTAGGTTTCTCGTTGTGGCTATTCATTGGTTATTGAGGAAATTGTGAAGCGATATTTTTTCGTCCTTTTTATTGTGTTTTTTGCCGGAATCCTGCAGGCGCAGCAGACATCGGGAGAGCTGCAGGAAGAACAGGATTATGCATTTGCGTTTGGACTTTTTGACGATAAGCTATACCAGTTATCATTTGAACAGTTCAAAAAATTCATCGATCAATATCCGAACAGTGTAAAAAGACCCGATGCGATATTCCTTTCTGCAGAGTCTCAGTTTCGGCTGAATCAGTACCAATCGGCTGTTTCCATCTTCAAAAATTTTGCCCAGGATTATCCGAAACACAAACTTCGACTCGATGCCCTTTTCCGGCTCGGTGAAATGAATTATGCGCAGACAGCGTATAAAGATGCCATATCGTATTATCGTGAAGTGTATGAGAAATTTCCGCTTAATGATCAGGCCGGCGAAGCAGCATACTGGGTAGGGGAATGTTATTTAAAACTGAACGACGTTGCTAATGCTCAGATCTATTTTAAAGTCAGTTACGAGCGCTATCCAAAACACCGGCTGGTCGATTATGCCCTTTATTCGATCGGCTGGACGCATGAACGGAAAAAGGAATACGGAAAAGCAATCGAGATATATCAAAAATTACAGACGGAAAAGAAGGAGAGTGATCTTTTTTCCGCCACAACTGTCCGTATCGGCGAGTGTTATTTCCAGTCGCATGATTACAAGAAATGTATTGATTACCTGACGCAGGCGCGAATACTATTGAGTGATTCAACGGAAGTACAGCGGAGTGAATATCTGATCGGTGAATCATATTATAGTCTTGCTGACTATCCCAAAGCAAAAACATTCTACAGTGCGTTTTTACAAAAATATCCCGCAAGTATCATTACTCGTGATGTTCAGTATTCGTACGCGTGGACATATCTGAATCTTAAAGAATACGATCAGGCGGGAAAAATATTCGGCGAACTTTCATCAGGGAATGATGACATTGCCCACAAGTCTATGTTCCGGAAAGGCCGCTCGCTTCAATTGAGCGGAAATATCGACAGCGCCTTGACATCGTATCTCGCAACCGTTGCGGCACGGCCCACAGGTGAATTCTCCGACAATGCTCTTTATGAATCCGGCATGATCTATTTCGAAAAGAAAGATTACGGGAAAGCCCTTGAATCGTTTCAGCAGATCACTGCGAAATTCAAACAGGGAGATGTCATAGCCGATGCGCTCAGAATGGTCGGCGAAACCTATCTTGCACAGAAAAAATTCGACAGCGCGTTAACAGCGTTCCGCAATGCGGGAAAAATTGAAACGGCAAATTCTTCCTTGAAAAGCGATGCTCAATTCCAGGAAGCATGGGCACTGTATAAAATGAAGAAGTTCTCCGATGCGGCAAAACTATTTGAACAATTTTCACGCAGAAACGCGAAACAACCGCAGAAGGCCGAAGCAGATTTTTGGGCTGCGGAGTCGTATTTCCAGATCCAAAAATTCCTTGAAGCGGAACACTTTTACGCTGAAGCATTGAATGATCTTCCAGCGGCAAAAAGGGCAGATGCACAGTATGGCTTGGCTTGGTCATATCTGAAACAGGGGAAATATCTTCCGGCGGCAAATGCATTTGAGAAAGTGGTTGAAAGCGATTCCGCAAAAAAATTTACGCAGGATGCTCAACTTCGCATTGCCGATAGTTATTATGCCGCAAAAATATACGACAAGGCAAGCGAGGCATATCGCAGTTATATCAAAGGTAATCCCGCGGCACAGAATAATGATTACGCACTGTATCAGGTAGCGAACGCTGAGTACAGGACCAAAAATGATATAGAAGGAATTGCACGGTTCACCGAACTGATGAGCAAATATCCAAGGTCTCAGTATGCTGATGATGCCCAATATGGAATTGGACTTATTCATTTTCAGAACAAACGGTATCAACAGGCGATTACAGAATTTGAAAAGCTTATTAAAAATTTCCCGAAAAGCGACATGGCCTCTCGTGCCCAGTACAGCATCGCCGATGCATATTATAATCTTGAAAAATATCCTGAAGCAATAACCGCCTACAGCGATGTTGTCAAAAAATACGACAATTCAATCCTGGCAAGCGATGCTGTCAATGGAATGCAATATTGCTTTGTTTTATTGGGGAAACCACTCGAAGCGATTATGGTGATTGATGATTTTGTTAAATCGAATCCCAATGTACGGCTTGCGGATGAACTATTCTTTAAAAAAGGTGATCTTTTTTACGGTCAGAAACAGTATGACAGCGCAATTGTTGCATACAAAGATTTCTTGGACCGGTTTCCGAAAAGTAAACTTCTCGGCGATGCGCATTTCTGGTTGGGAAAATCCTATCAGGGTTTAGGCAACGCACAGGCGGCTCTTGAATCATTCACAACTTCCGCAGAAAAATATCCGGCAAGTCGCGTAGCGAGCGCTGCTCTGTTTGAAGCCGGAGGAATTTCGTCGCAGCGCGGGAAACCGGATATTGCGCTGAGTGCGTATGCCAGGATCGAAGAACAATATCCTGCTTCTAATGAAGCTTCGGAAGCATCGTACCAGCAGGCATTGGTGCTCAAGGGTACCGGTCAGCTGAAAGCAGCCGTGAAAAAATTTGAAGAAACATTTACAAAATATGGTAAGACCACAGCAGCGGATAGAAGCAAACTTGCCCTTGGCTGGCTGAACAATGAATCGGAACAATACGCTAAAGCGATAGAATATTTCAAATCGGTTGCAGTGAACAGAACCGACGAGATCGCAGCGGAAGCACAATATGCCGTCGGACTCGTGTATCAAACACAGAACAACTATTCCGAAGCGATCGTGAATTATCTGCGTGTGCGGTACGTATTTCCGGCTGCTGCGCAATGGATAGGACGTTCATCATTCAATCTCGGCGAATGTTATGAAAAGACAAATCAGATTCAAAAAGCGAAGGATGCATACAACTTCGTTGTGAAACAAAATAAAGTTGCCGATCTGGTCCCGCCGGCCGAGAAAAAATTAAAATCGCTGGAGCACTTATGAGCATCGACTTAAAACGATCATCGTGTTTGCGCGATAACGCGGTGATCCGGCGCTGCTCTTTGTCGGCGTACTTCTGCCTGTCAGTGTCTGTGTTTTTTTTCCTTGTCGGCATCTCATTAGCCCAGGAATCCGAAAAGAAGGAAGCGGCGAAAAAAAATATTGATCGTCCGGATGTACAGGCACCTCGAAACGAATCGCCTCTGCCGAAAATCGATCTTCCCGAATTTGTCATTACCGGAAATGAAAAGATCGATCTGAACATCGAGTCGAAGGCGGAAGACGATCAGGACAGGATCTTTTCCCCGGCAAAACCAATTCCGGGCGAACGTCCGGTCAATGTCGGCGAAGCGCTCACGCCGAAACAGATTAAGTCATTCACAAAAACGCCCGGGGCGTTGAACGGTAAAGTATTTGCCGGTATCGGTTTCTACGCAACGCCGCAGTTTGATGGATGGTTCGGTCAATACAGTCCGACAAGTTCGTTTGTGGTAAACGGATATTATTCCGAAAGTCAGGGACATTTGAAAGTGGCCGATGCCGGATTCTGGCGGGGCGGATTCGGAGTGCGCGGTTCGTATACGCTGCCGGAATCATCGGTGTTCATCCCGTTCGCGCAATTAACCGGAGAGACAAAATATGGACGCGAAGCATATCGTGCATTTGCTTCACAATCGCCGTATCGTGTCCGTGATCTCAGCGGAATAGAAGTAAGCGGAGGGATCGGTTCGCGGTATGCTCTTCCGTACAGAGCGTTGAGCGGGGTCGATTATTCAGCAAGGACAGGTTGGAGTTATTTCTCCGCGAGCGATTCAGTAAAATCGACGGAGGCAGAATTTCTGCTGGGTGGCAACGCTTCAACTCGGTTCTTTGAAACATCAATCCGGGGACAGGCTGAATACCGCGCAACCGGTTATCACATGGACTCGCTGGCGTTACATTCGGGACAATGGTTTGTCCTTCGTGCCGATGCACAGCAATTGCTTCTGCCGTCTCTTCAACTTTCCATCGCGCTGCAGCAGTTCCTCTATCGAGGCAATGTCGGGGCGGCAAGCGGACGGTTTTATCCGAACATTGAAGTTCATTATTCATTTACCGAAAATGCTTCGATGTATACCGGTTTTTCGCCAACCGTAGAACGGAACACTCTGTCATCAATTATCAAACAAAATCGTTATGCACGTTTTAATGCTCTTCTCGTTCCTACCGATGTCCGGGTGAATTACTATGCGGGAATGGAACTGACTCCTAGAGAAGAAATTACGGTGACAGCGAAATTAACCTATAAACATATCAATAATTATCCCACATTCTACGACAAGAATAGTGCAAAAGTGTGGGAAGTTCTTTATCTTTCAGACGTTCGCTCGACGAAATTTGATCTGTCTTCATTGTATCGCTTAAATCAAAAACAGAATGTTGTTGCATATTTTTCGACACAGAAGGTCCGTCAAAAAGATTCTACGGGAACAATGCCGTATATACCGAAGGTTACAATAGGTGCAGCGTATCATCACTTCTTTGATTTCGGACTGCACGCGGAGGCATTTGCAGAATATAATTCGTCGCGGTATACGGATTTTTCAAACTCTCATTCCACTTCAGGTTATCTATTCAGTGGGGTGAAAGCTGAGATTGAGTTGTTCAGGCAGTTTCGAGGTCACGCAGAGTTGAACAACATGTTCGACCAGCATTATGAAGTATGGAACGGATATCAGGAGCGTACAATTTTTTTGTTGCTCGGTATCAGTTATCAATGGTAGCGAAAAATAATTATTTCACAGAATAAAGGAGAACCTACAATGCCAAACTTAAATGTCAAAGGTGATGCACCAAAAGGAGCCGGATCATCGTCAGCAGGAGGCGGAGGAGGAATTCCCAGGGCTGTCATCATTATTGTTGCTGCTGCCATCGCGCTCGGTGCGGTTGCGTTTATTCTCAATACGACCGGGATCGTAAAATTGTGGGGAAAGAAAAAACCGGTCCCTCAAGTAGTATCACTGCCGACGGAAAATGTTCCTACGGTAACGCAGGATACGGTACAGCGGCAAACGCCGCCGCCGGTAACAGTAGCACCGGCATTGGAAGAGAATTTGACAAGGGTTGAAACGGGAACTCGCCCCGCCAAGACAAAACCAGCGTCAGCAAAGAACATCGTTCACGGCACCGGAATGTTCACGGTTCAGATCTCTTCGTGGCCTGTTGCAGTAAAAGCGAATGCGCAGGCAAAAATCTTTACCGATGCCGGCTTTGATGCGTTTGTTGAACCGATGGGAAGTTACTTCAGGGTTTGCGTCGGCCGCTATGAGACAAAAGCGGATGCTGCATCACAACTGGAAAAGATGGAGCACATGCTCGAGTCCAGACCGGTTATTGTGAAAGTCGGGAAATAATATTTTCGCCGTTCTCTTCTCCCGTGCTCCCTCTTTTCGGAGGGAGATTCTAATTTTGTATGTACTATTTTCAAAGGATCCTTAATGAATCTGTTAGAACTATTTTTGAAGGGCGGGCTGGTGATGTGGCCGATTCTGTTATGCTCGCTCATCACCGTTGCGGTGATCATTGAAAAATATATCCTGCTTTCGCGCTCGAATGTCGATCCCAAACAATTGATGACAAAGATCCGCAGTGCGCTGACGAGGAATGATGTTGCCAGTGCAGTGGAAGCGTGTTCAAAAGTAAAAGCTCCCGTTTCAAATATTCTTAAACACGGCATTCTTAATTATAAATATGGTCATCAGGCGGTGAAAGAAGCGATCGAACTTGCGGGGAAAGAAGAGATTTTTCATCTTGAGAAACGTCTTTCCGTTCTCGCTAATATGGCCGGTACGGCGCCGATGCTGGGATTTCTCGGAACGGTGACAGGTATGATCGCAGTATTTCATACTATCGAACAGCTCAGCGGCAATGTTAATCCGAGCGTTCTGGCTGCCGGTATTTGGGAAGCGATGCTTACCACCGCATTCGGATTGATTGTCGGTATACCGGCCCTCTATTTCTACAATTATTTTGTCGCTAAGGTAAATCGTTTTGTTTTTGAAATTGAGAATAGCGCAGAGGAATTCCTTTCGTTAATGAAGACGGGGCAATTGGATGATGATGGCACCGGCACGGAAAAAAAATCTGAACGTAAATCCGCACCGGCGCGGACCGTTTTTGCCGATGACGAATATTTTGAACCAAAGGATGAATAGGGCTGCGTATACGTTCCCTGAAACACCAAAAGTGTTGAACTATGAAATTTGAACGTAAAAATAAGATCGAACCGAACTTTAATTATGCATCGCTGACGGATATTGTTCTGCAGTTGCTGATCTTTTTCCTCATTACATCGTCGTTTGTCTCGTCGCCGGGAATCCAGGTGCAATTGCCGAAAGCTCAGACGAGTGAAACGCAGACAGACCGGCAGACCGTTCTAACCATCACTACATCCGGCAGAATATATATCAATTCCGACGAAGTGACGACCGAAACACTTGGTCAGAAACTAATTCCTATTCTTGATCAAAACCGCTCCCAGGTGATCATCGTCCGGGCGGACAAAGACGTTAGTCTTCAGAAAGCGGTGGAAGTGATCGATCTGGCAAAAGGGGTCGGTGCTCAACGTTTTTTGATTGCAACGGAGCCCGTTGAAGGGAATTAATATGGTCCATTCCCGTCGCGAAGTACATATTGGGTGGGTCATTTCAATTTTTTTTCATATTGCTGTTGCAGTGATCCTTTTCTTCTCTACCTTTAAACAATACATCCCCGAACCGCAGTTTGTGGAGATGACGTGGGGAGATATCAACTCTCTACAGTCTCCCGTACCCGCAATTCCTTCCGAACGCACAGCCGCGCAAGAAGAAGCTATGCAGGACAATCAGACGGATAATTCGGTTGCACTTCCGTCGCGACGATATCTCGATCTTCCGGATGAGGTAATCTCCGTGAAACAAAACAAAAAAAATATCAGTGCGGATATTTCAACCAACACGGGCCGTAACGGAAAGATCGCCGCGGACGAACAGCATTCCAATGTCGTATCGAGCGGACTTGGTACACGGGACAATATTGCCGGCAAATCTTCCAATGCATCCAATATGAAAGTGGCAACGCCGTTTGGCTCGGGAAATGAAGCGGGAGGAATGGGGGACAATGTAGCATTTGCCGTTCAATGGGCCGGCGGAGGCAGCAGGAAATTGCTGGTCGGCGAGATGCCGGTGTATCCGCCGGGAGTGAATATTTCTGCACAGATTAAATTGAAAGTGAGGGTCCAACCGGACGGAACAGTACGTTCTGCATCGCCGGCTCAAAAAGGGGATACGCGTTTGGAAAATGCAGCGATGAGTAAAGTGAAACTGTGGAAGTTTGATCCGCTTCTGAACGCTCAGGTGCAGCAGGAACAGGATTGTACGATTACATTTAATTTTACATTGAAGTAATTCAACTGCGCGCGGTGTGCTTCTTGGAATCCTTAAAATAATAAAAGTAGAAAAATCCTTCGCACACCGTTAAAATAACAAGTGATAGCGTATCTCTGTTGAGCCAGATACCGAACCCGGGAGGGCCGATGAGATATTTCAAAAAAAACGAACTGATCGACCAGCCGACAGAAAAGATCAGAACAAAGAATCCTACCGAAAGAAATCCTGCACTCAATCCTTCCTTTTGATATTCGGATGTAAACGCCGCAGTAATACCGACGATGTGAATGTAAAAAATAAGCAGTGGTATCATTGTTACTCTCCAAACCCGAAAGCGTTCCAATGTTCATCGGAATGCACCGTAAGGGCCGTTAGTCTAATAAGCATCCCTCGCAAAAATTACCGCTCGGATTGTTTTCAAAATAATTTTTATGTCGAATACAAGGGACCAGTTCTCAACATAATAAATGTCGTACTTTGTTCTGTCTTCAATCGGAACATCGCCGCGCAGTCCGTTCACCTGTGCCCAGCCCGTCATGCCTGTCTTTACGCGATGACGTTCAAGATATTTTGGAACATTCGATTTGAACTGCTCCACAAAGAACGGACGTTCCGGTCTCGGACCGACGATGCTCATTTGGCCTGACAGTACGTTGAACAATTGCGGTAGTTCATCCAAACTTGTCCGGCGTAATATTTTTCCGATTACCGTTGTACGGCTGTCGTCCTTCGTATTCCACACAGGTCCGGTGCTCTTTTCGGCGTCGATCCGCATAGATCGGAACTTGATAAGCGGAAATGAATTCCCGTCCAGCCCGATCCGTTCCTGTATATAAAAAACCGGTCCTCGCGATGTGAGTTTGATCAGTACGGAGATAAGAGCCATCACCGGAAGTGCAATACTCAATGCACACAGCGTGAATAATACGTCGAAACTCCTCTTCAGTATTCTGTTCCATGTAGACATCGGAATATCTTTTAAGGTGATAAAAGGTATTCCTTCAATTTCCTGTATTCGGATTCGGCTCGTCATAAGCTCGAGCATATCGGGTACCATCATGAATTCGATGTTCTTTCCTTCGGTATCGCGCAGCAGTTCTATGAGATTCTCCTGTTCATTATGCGCAAGTGCCACAATAGCACTCTGGATCCTCAGCGGCAGGATATCGCCGGACAATGCTGAAATGGTTCCCAAATAGCGGCCTTGCGCGAGTCGGGATGAACTGTCAGCCGCTGACTCTGCATAGTATCCGAGCACTTCATAGCCGAGTGCAAGATTATGAGTGAAGAGAAAAAAGATCTGCTCTGCTGTTTTATTGTTTCCGACGATCACTACCGATTTCAGTTCTTTTCTTCTTCTGTACAGCCATCGCTCAAACCGAATCACCAATAGTCTGCCGGCGGTGATCATGGTAATGGAAGTGATCCATAACAGGATGAACACGCCGCGTGAGAATGAAACTTCGCGGTAGAAAAATGTTGCACTCATCATGATCATCATACCGATGGTGATGAGACGGACGAGGGCAAAGAACTCATCGCTTAAATGAATGTTCCGGCGCGATCCGTAGAGTTTGCGCGATTGGAAGACGAGCAGAAAGACGGGAATAAAAACACACGAGGCAGTTACGTAACTTCTTATCGGCGGAACGCCGAGCGTGATCTCAAAATATCCGGTCAGCGGCGAATAGAATCGAAGCCAGTACGAAAGTAGAAATGCCGATTCGAATGCGACGACATCCAGAAAAATTGTCAGGAACGGAATCAGAATATCGTTGCGACGAGGCTTGTTCATTTTTTTTCAGCCGGAATTATTTTGCTGATCAGTAATTTATCAACCCGGTTACCGTCCATATCAACGACCTCGATCCGAAGGTCACGCCAATCGAAGAATTGGCCGGCCGTTGGTATCTTGCCCATCTGGTTTATGGTAAATCCGGCCAGGGTCTGATAATTTCCCGTTTCATCTTCGCTCATGGAATCGATCTTGAATAATTCTTTGAACTCGTCCAGCAACAGTGTTCCGTCGATCAGATATGAACCATCGGCTCTCTGTACAATGTACGGATTCGTCTTGTCTCCGGAATCGATCTCTTCACCGACCACCGCCTTCAGAATATCATTCAAAGTCAGCAATCCCTGGATCCCGCCGTATTCATCCACAAGAAATGCGAAATGCGTTCCCGATTCCTTGAACTGTTCGATCAGTTGAACGACCAATACATTCTCGACGATGTATAAAGGTTTCCGTAAATGATCAGCCAGAGAAACCATCGTTCCAGCCAGCGATGCCGAAAAGAGATCTTTCACATGAACAACGCCAAGCACGTTGTCTATTCCCCCTTTGCACACCGGGAAAAACGAATGTGAACTCTCTTTAATCTTTTTGAAATTTTCTTCAAGCGTATCCTCCGTATCCAGCCAGATGATCTCGGTTCGGGGCGTCATTAGTGCATTCACGCTTTGGTCCGCCAGCCGGAACACCCGTTCCACCATTTCTTGTTCCACTTCATTGAATGTTCCGGCCTTTGTTCCTTCTTCCAGCATCACTTTAATCTCTTCTTCGGTGACGGAAGGATTCGTATTGTCTTTGATACCGAATGTCCGGATGATGATATTTGTTGAAAATGTTAGGAAGCGTACGATCGGATACATCACCACCGATAAGCTTTTCATCGGAACGGCGATCAAACAGGCAACGCGCTCAGGATCCTTCAATGCAAGCTGTTTGGGAATAAGTTCGCCGACAATGAGAGAAAGATACGTGATGGAAACGACCACCAACGCCAGGCTGATTGGTTCGGCATATTGTGAGAGCAGGGGAAATTGAATGATGTATGCCGTCACAGATTCCGTCACCGTAGCGCCGCCGAACGCACCGGCAAGAATTCCTACCAGCGTAATACCTGCTTGCACTGTCGAGAGAAATTGATCAGGTGTATTGGCCAGATCGAGAGCCACCTTTGCACGGAGATTTCCTTTATTTGCCAGATGCTGAAGCCGCGGCTTTCGGGAGGAAACAATGGCAATCTCGGAGAGTGCAAAGACCCCGTTTAAAACAACAAGTAGGAATATGAGTACGAGTTCTATACCGATGGACATAATGAAAACAAAATACGAACAACTGGGGAGAAATGAAAATTTTTGGATGAAGAAGAAACTTTGGTTACATTCACTAAGAAAAATGAACTTTCTCCCGCCGTATGAATAATGATACTCAAAATAAATATGCAGCAATCATTATCATCCTAACGCTGACAGTATTTTTCCCGACGATTCGGAATGGCTTTACGAATTGGGATGATAGCTTCCATCTGCTGAACAATCACGATATCACAGCGCTGTCGTTCCAAAATATTTCGAAGATGTTCTCGTCCTATTATGTCGGACATTATATTCCCCTTGTCATCATAACCTTTGCGGTCGAATACAAATTTTTCGGTCTCGACCCATTTGTTTTCCATTTTGTTAGTTTATTCCTTCATCTTATCACCACCGTTCTTATCTATACATTGGTCAGACAATGGAAGTTCAACGATCACGTTGCCTTTCTTGCCGCACTGCTTTTTGGCATACACCCTCTGCATGTTGAACCGGTAGCGTGGATAAGTGCACGGAAAGATGTTCTCTCCGGCGTATTCCTTATTGGTTCGCTCATATTATATTACCGGTTCCAAGAAAAGAAGGAGGAAAAATATTTTCTTCTTTCTGTGTCCATGTATGTTTTTTCGCTGCTAGCGAAAGTGACAGGTATGTTTCTTCCATTCTTCCTGTTCGCCCAGTTAGCAGTGAATAGGGAAATGACCAATAAAAAAGTTCTGAGGCTGATTCCGTATTGGATTGTTTCGGCGGGTTTTACATTGGTAATGTTGATTGAGCATTTTACCGTGACGACGGTGAGTTACGGAGAACGATTTTCGGTCGTTGACAAATTCTGTTTTGCAAGTTACAACATGTTGTTTTATGCCGTTAAATCCCTCGTGCCCATACAATTATCTGCCGTCTATCCGTATCCGGTTCGATTGAACGGATTTCTACCGATACAATTTTACGCGGCCGCTGTTGTTTGTCTCGTCGTCGGTTTGGCCGCTTATCGTTTCCGCAAAAAGATCGGTGCGTATACCGCACCTGCGTTGTTCTTCGTTTTCGCATTGCTGCCTACCGTTCAGATTGTTCCTTTCGGAAGTATGATCGCGGCCGATAGGTTTGCGTACCTGGCATTGGCCGGATCATTAGTGATCTTCATATCTATAATTGGGAAGGGGATAGCACATTTTGATACTACGCTGAAGCACACAAAAATTGCTGCGGTTTTCTTCGTGTTGATATTTTCCGTGATCACCTGGAATCGTATCTCTATATGGAAAAACAGCGAGATGCTGTGGAATGATGCCATTGCACACTATCCGGATTTTCCGATCTCGTATTTTAGCCGGGGTCAGTATTATTTTTCGCAGAACGACTACCAACGGGCACTCAAGGATTTTGACCGCGCAATAACATTGGCACCGTCATATCCGGACGCGTTGATGATGAGAGGATATCTTTCCGCTATCGGAGGGATTGCAGGAAATGCAAAAATCGATTTCACCAATGTCATCTTGCTGCAGCCAACGCTTCCTGCCGCATACTATAACAGAGGTTTATTATGGATGCAGGAAGGCGCATATGACAGTGCCTATGTAGATTTTTCAAATGCAATATTGTACGACTCAACGATGGCTGAATCATACATACAGCGGGCATCGATCTTGCATAGTAAAAAGAGGTTCCTTGAAGCATATAACGATTTTTCCTCAGCAATCCGTATTGAACCGTTATATGCCAACGCCTATGCCGAAAGGGGAAATACCGCCGTCGAGTTGAAATATTTTGAACAAGCGATGAGGGACTATAGGAATGCGATCCGTTTAGATACTGCGATTAAAGAAGTGAATGTACGGATAGCAAAGGTATTCCAATCAACGGGGGAGACTGATTCAGCGCAATACTACCTTCGTAAAGCGGAGCAAGCCGGTGTTATGATACCGGAAAAAATTAGACGCGAAATAATGTCGAAACATTGAAGCGGCTGTCTCCGCATGCAGTGTTCTTAGCAGGAATTACATCCACTTATGATCCAAATACCACGAGATTGTTTCCTTTACTCCGTCGGTAAGTGTCACTTCCTGTTTGTATCCCAATTCATTCTTCGCTTTTGAAATGTCGCAGCACCAATTGTCCTGCGTTAGATCGTATGCCTTTTCAAAATTCAGCACGGATGGCTTCTCCTTGAATTTTGACGCGAACTCCGAAATACCTGCAATAACGAATACGAGAGGCTTTGGAACACGCACACGGAGCAGTTTTTTATTCAAGATACTTTTTGTAACGTAGCCGATCTCATTCCATGTATAATATTGTTCGCTTCCGAGAAAATAGATCTGGCCGTTTGCGATCTCTTTCTCGCCGGCAAGAATGATTCCGGTAACAAGATCAGTGGAATGCACCAGGCTGACGTATGTATCGTGAAAACCTATTAGCAGTTCCAATCCCATATATGCGGATTTGAAATAATCGAATGTTGCCGTGTCGCGCGGACCGTAGACGGCTGACACGCGGAGGATTGTCACCGGCACCTTCTCTTTGAACTTCAATACTTCCTGTTCTGATGCAAGTTTGCTTTTTCCATACGTGGTCAATGGATTGGGAGGAGTGGATTCCGTTACAGGTGCCATTCCTTTTCCCGGACCGACGGCAGTCTGGCTGCTGATGTGGATGAATTTTTTCACATTCGGATTTACGCGTGCAGTGATCTCGATGATATTGCGCGTTGCATCCCGGTTTCCCGTGAAAAATTCCTCTTTTGACCGTGCGGCCACCAAGCCGGCTACATGATAAACGTATTGTGCACCGTCAATCGCTTTTTCGAGCGCAGCGCTTGAAAACAGGTCGCCTTCAACGATCTCAATAGGAAGATTTTTCAAAAATCCGAGTTTTTTTGGATCGCGGACAAGAGCTCGAACGTGATAACCTTTTGATAGTAATCGGT
The DNA here is from genome assembly GCA_903861125.1 of uncultured Ignavibacteriota bacterium. GTDB lineage: Bacteria > Bacteroidota > Ignavibacteria > UBA10030 > UBA8401 > UBA8401. The sequence continues at coordinate 104,037 of CAIOTF010000038.1, read as the reverse complement.
CGATAAGATGGCTCCCGATGAATCCTGTTCCGCCGGTGACGAATGCGATTGGTTTTGAAGTCATAATAGTAGGTTTTCCGCAATCTGAAATTGCATTTCGTACGATGATAAGGTATATTCAACACACATAATATATCAATATATGAGTTAAAAAAGGAGTTGTACCCTTGGATCTATTTCAGAAATGTGTTGAATTTACCCGCGCTGATGAAGTGAAGGCAGCCGGTTTATATCCTTATTTCCGTCCGATCGAAGCAAATGAAGGCCCGATTGTTGAAATGGCTGGACGAAAGGTCATTATGGCCGGTTCGAACAATTATCTCGGACTGACTGCCCATCCCAAAGTAAAAGAAGCGGCGATTAATGCCATTAATAAGTACGGAACGGGTTGTTCCGGTTCCCGTTATCTCACGGGAACGATTGATCTTCACATAGAACTTGAATCCCGCCTTGCAAAATTTCTCGGTTACGAGGATGTGCTGCTGATCTCCACCGGATATCAAACAGCGCAGGCGATCATTCCGTCGCTTGTTCAGCGCGGCGAGTATGTCGTGTCGGACAAAGATAATCATGCATGTATCGTTATGGCAAACATGATGGCTACAGGGATGACAGCGGAAGTCGTCCGCTACCGGCACAATGACATGAAACATCTTGAAATGATCATCTCGAAGCTTCCGGCAGATGCGGGAAAACTGATCGTCACCGACGGAGTATTCAGCACCAGCGGCGAAGTTGTCGATATGCCGTCCATCGTTGCCATTGCGCGAAAATATAATGCTCGGATCATGTGCGACGATGCTCATGCAACGGGCGTGATTGGCATCGGCGGACGGGGAACGGCCAGCAAATTTGGTTTGACCAAAGATGTAGATATTACAATGGGAACATTCAGCAAATCATTTGCCTCTTTGGGCGGATTCATCGCATCCACTCGCTCCGTTGTGAATTATATCAAACATTCATCGCCGGCATTGATCTTTTCGGCGAGTCCGACCCCGGCATCGGTGGCATCGGCTCTTGCAGCACTTGATATTATTGAACAGCATCCTGAACTCGTGACGCAACTGCATAACAATGCAAACCGTGTTCGTGAAGGACTGCGCGCTTTGGGATTTAACGTTGTCGGTGAACCCGAGACCGGTATTGTTTCCGTGATCATCGGCGATACGGAAAAGACGCTCGTATTCACAAAGGAATTGTTCGATGCCGGTGTCTTTGTCAACGCATTTGTGCGTCCGGGTGTTCCTCCCGGCATGGAAATGCTCAGAACAAGCTATATGGCAACGCATCAAAACGTGCATCTCGACAAGATCGTTGAAATCTTTGCATTGATCGGGAAAAAACTTGGCGTCATCAGCTAAAAGTATGTAACTCACCACTGAGCCACGCCGATAAAGAAATTTATCCGCGTGGTTTTTTATTGAAGGAAAAACTATGGCAAACTTTACCGTACGTCCTGTACTTACCAAAGCAGATACGAAAAAATTTATTGACTTCATCTATACATTCTATAAAAATGACCAGAACTGGGTGCCGCCGCTGCGTATGGACCGCGAGAAGCTGATCGACAAAAAAAATAATCCGTTCTATAAACATTCTCTGATGGAATTATTCCTTGCCGAACGGGACGGAAAGGTGATCGGCAGAATCGGCGCTATCGTGAACGATAACCATAACAGGGAGCACAACGACAAGGTCGGTTTCTTTGGTTTCTTTGAATGTGTAAACGAACAGGATGTTGCCAATGCGCTGTTCGATGAAGCAAAAAAATATCTCCGGTCAAAAGGGATGAACGCTATGCGCGGACCGGCAAGCCCTTCGGTGAACGACGAATACGGACTTCTTATTGAAGGATTTGATTCGCCGCCGGTAGTGTTAATGACCTACAATCCGGAATATTACGGTACGCTCATCCAAAATTACGGTTTGAAAAAAGAGAAAGACCTCTACGCATACATCCTCGATCAGCACACTGTATATACAGACAAGTTCAACCGTGCAAACGAAATCGTGAAACAGCGCAACAGTCTCACGTTCCGTACTATTAACATGAAAGACTTTGCGAACGAAGTGAGACGAATCAAAGATGTGTATAACGGTGCATGGCATTATAATTGGGGCGCCGTGGCGATGACCGACGAGGAATTTGACGCATTGGCGAACGATCTGAAGATGGTCGTTGAACCCGAACTGGTGCTGATCGCAGAATCAAAAGGAAAAATGGTCGGCTTCGGCCTCTCGCTTCCCGACATCAATGTGCGGCTGAAAGATAATCGAAACGGGGGATTGATCGGCGGACTGCTCCGGCTTCTTGTGTTTAAGAAAAAAATCGATCTCGTTAGGGTTATTGTTCTTGGTGTTCTTCCGGAGTATCAAAAAACAGGTGCGGCCGGCGTGTTATTCTATGAAACCGCGGTGCGCGCAAAAAAACTCGGCTATCGGTATGGTGAAGCAAGCTGGATATTGGAAGACAATGTGATGATGAATCGTGCTGCGGAAGCGATGTTGGGGAAAATTTACAAAAAATACAGGATCTATCAGCAGGAAATTTAATAGTGACTGCAAAGCAAGTAATTCGTATTTTATAAACACGATAGTATTGAAAATTTTTATTTTTTGAGGGGAAACTATGGCCGTTAAACCTGTTGAAAAAATCTGGATGAATGGAAAACTTATTGATTGGAACGATGCGAAGATTCACGTCCTATCGCATGTGATCCACTATGGAAGTTCATGGTTCGAAGGTATCCGCTGTTACGAAACAAAAAAAGGCTCGGCGATCTTCCGACATAAAGAGCATATTGCCCGCTTATTCGATTCCGCAAAGCTATACCGCGCAGAAATTCCATATACAATAGATCAAGTGATGCAGGCAGATAAAGAAACGATCAAAGCAAACAAATTAAAATCGTGCTATATCCGTCCTATTGCCTATCGCGGATATGGTGATGTCGGTGTGTATCCCATGGGCTGTCCGGTCGATCTGACGATCGCCGTTTGGGAGTGGGGTAAATATCTCGGTCCGGAAGCATTGGAAAAAGGGATCGATGTGCGTTTCGCATCATGGCAGCGTGCTGCCGGCAATACCTTTCCCACTATGGCGAAAGCCGGTGGAAATTATTTGAACTCACAGCTGATGAAAATGGAAGCTCGTGTCGACGGATATGAGGAAGGGATTGCGCTCGACATGAACGGTCATATTTCGGAAGGGAGCGGCGAAAATATTTTCGTCATCCGTAACGGCGTGATCTATACACCGCAATTCGTGAATGCCATCCTGCCCGGCATAACACGTGCATCCGTGATTCAACTTGCCAAGGATGCCGGGATGCAGGTTATTGAATCGAGTCTTCCGCGAGAAATGGTGTACGTTGCGGACGAGGTATTTTTTACGGGAACAGCTGCGGAGATCTCCCCGATACGTTCTATTGACAGGATCCCGGTCGGCAACGGAAAACCGGGACCGATAACACGGGAATTGCAAAAACGGTTTTTCGATGTCATTGAAGGCGGGAACGATCCGCACGGTTGGTTGGATTTTATTTGATGCATTAAATGCCGGCTATTGTACGCCGGACATTGTCTATTGTTCATAAAGAGATATGTATGGGAAAAGATTTCGCATTCAAAGAAGTATTCCGGTCAAAGATAAAACCGGCTTCCGTGGAAGAAATGCTTTCGAAGATTCCTGTCTTTGAAAAACTGGAACCGAAAGAACTTCGGCAGGTAGCTTCGATCGTTCACCGCAGGCAGTATGTCGCAGGTGAGTTCGTATTCTATCAAGGAGATCCCGGACTCGGCATGTATGTGGTTGAGAAAGGGAAAGTGGGAATTGTTGTTGCCGGCGATGATGGTGTGCAGAAAGAGGTCACCGAAATGAACAACGGAGATTTTTTTGGCGAGATCGCGCTTCTCGATGAATCTCCCCGTTCTGCATCGGTTGTGGTAAAAGTGGATTCCGAACTGATCGGATTTTTTCGTCCTGATCTTTTTGAGATTATTGAAAAGACCCCGAAGACTGGTCTAAAGATAGTTGTGAAACTGGCAGAAATGATTGGTGAACGTCTGCGGAATATGAATAACGAGTTCTCGAAACTCGGAACGGAACTCGAACAACTAAAACAACAAAAGGAGGCGAGCAATGAAAAAGTCAACTCCAAAAAGAAAGCAGCAAAAAAATAATTCAGCACCACGCGCTGTTCCGAAAAAGAAATTAAAAAAACAGGCGCCGGTGATCGGACTCAAGAAGATTCTTGTCCCGATTGATTTTTCTGACAACTCGAAAAAAGCTTTGCGGTATGCAATTCCGTTTGCTCAGCAGTTCAATGCTTCGTTGATCTTGGTGTATATTGTTGAACCGACAATCTATCCATCCGATTTTGGATTCGGACAAGTGGGTTTTCCGGATGTGGAAAAAGAATTGCATCAAAAGGCAGTTGCTGAAATGTCGGAATTGATCGATTCGGTTGTCCCGGCATCATTGAAGACACAAACGCTTGTCGGTTCGGGGATCCCGTTCGTTGAGATCACAACGTATGCGAAACAGGAAGAGGTGGATATGATCATCGTGGCCACACACGGGCGGACCGGTGTTGAGCATATCCTTTTCGGCAGCACTGCAGAGAAAATTATCCGAAAAGCGCCGTGTCCGGTCTTAGTCGTGCGGTCGGAAGAACACGATTTTATTGATGAACGTGCATAAGAGTTCTTGCTGAAAGCAAACAACTTTCGTATATTTAGGACAAATAATTCACATTTTTTCACTTTTGATTTGAAGAGACGATGTTAAAAAAGCAAAAAGCGCTCGCAACACGAGTAAAGAAACAAGACGACCTTATAACTACGTATGATAACGCGGTTTCATGGTACGAAACAAATAAGAAAATTCTTGCCAATGTTGGCATAGCAATTGCGGTTCTTGTCGCCGGTGGTTGGTTCTACATTAACAATAACAGAACGAACAACGAAAAAGCGGCGAACGAGTTCGCAAAGGTATTTTCCTTCTATGATAACGGACAATACCAACTTGCGATCAGCGGCGTACCCGAAAAAAATGTTCGTGGGCTACAGGCAATTGTGAACGATTACGGCTCAACGCAATACGGTAACATTGCACAGTTTTATCTTGCAAACAGTTATTTCAATTCCGGTGAGTACGATAAAGCAATGGCTGCCTATGAAGGTGCCAGTTTGGATGCTCCGATTCTGGAAGCATCGCGTATCGCAGGAATTGCGGCATGTTATGAAGCAAAAATGAATCATGCCGATGCTGCGAAGTATTTTGAGAAAGCCGGAAAATCGAACACGAACGATCCGAACACGGCTGAATATTTGTCGAATGCCGCTCGGAACTATGCACAAGCCGGCAACAAAGAGCAAGCAATTGAACTGTATAAGTTAATCAAGAAAGAACATTCGAGTTCGGCAGCAGCGAGGGATGCGGAAAGATATTTGGACGAGCTCCGAGGATAAGCACATTGCTTTTTTTCTCTCAAGTATTAACTGCGTCGCAGGGGGCTCAATTGCACTTTACGACGCAGTTTTGTTTTAAATTATCCGGCTCAAAAATTTTACAAACAGTATAATTTATGTTAACTGAATTTGGAAATATTCTCGTCTTCTTCATCGTCGGTGCAGTCTTCACGGCTGCCGGACTGACAGCATCATGGCTTCTTCGTCCGCGGCGTCCATATGCAGAAAAACTTTCAACATACGAATGCGGCGAGATCCCGATCGGCGCTTCCCACATCAAGTTTAATATCCGCTTCTATGTAGTCGCTCTGATCTTCCTTGTGTTCGAAGTTGAAACTGTATTCCTGTTCCCGTGGGCATTGGTCTTTAAGGGCTTCGGGATGTTCGCATTTATCGAGATGCTTGTTTTCCTTGGCATCCTGATTGTCGGCTATATTTATGTGTGGATAAAAGGTGATCTGGAATGGGATAAGCCGATTCCGCAATTCTTACCGCAAGCAAAAAAATCCGTCTTTGAAGAACAAGAAGAAACTGTATTGAACTAAAATATTTTATGGGATTACTCGACCAAAAATTTGAAAACTCGAACATCGTTGTCACCACGATGGACAATCTGTTGAATTGGGCACGGCTTTCATCGTTGTACCAGATGCAGTTCGGTCTTGCCTGTTGCGCTATCGAAATGATGGCTGCATCCGCATCCAATTTCGATATGATGCGTTTCGGCGTGATTCCGCGTGCGACACCGCGTCAGTGCGACGTGATGATCGTCTCCGGAACGGTGACGTTGAAAATGGCTTCACGCATTAAACGATTGTATGACCAGATGCCGGAACCGCGCTATGTGATTTCTATGGGAAGCTGCTCCAATTGCGGCGGACCGTATTGGGAGCATGGGTATCATGTTTTGAAAGGTGTCGATCGTGTGATTCCGGTTGATGTGTACGTACCCGGCTGTCCGCCGCGCCCCGAAGCATTGCTCGAAGGATTGATCAAGTTGCAGGAAAAGATCCGCAACGAAACTATGGTAAAGAAAAAAGCAGTTTAACTTATCACACGTCCTGCGTACAATATTATGACAGCACAAGAAATACACGATATACTGAAATCACAGTTCGGCGAAGCCATCCTTGAGGCAAAACTCGAGAATGTTCCCGATCCTTTCATTAAAATCCAAACGGAAAAAATCAAAGAAGTGGCTGAATTCACAAAAAGTGATGATCGGCTGCAGTTCGATTATTTAATGTGTCTCTCCGGCGTGGACTATAAGGGAAAGCTCGGTATTACGTATCATCTGTACTCGATGACGCATCGTCACAAGATCGTTTTGAAAATAGAAGTGCCGACCGAAACACCGAATGTGCCATCAGTTGAATCGGTTTGGAAAACGGCAAACTGGCATGAACGCGAAGCATACGATCTGTTTGGTTTTAATTTTGTTGGTCATCCCGATCAGCGTAGGATCTTGCTGCCGGAAGACTGGGAAGGTCACCCGCTGCGCAAAGATTATCAGACGCCGGAATTTTATAATGGGATGAAGGTCCCGTATTAATGAGCGAGCAATCCGAAAGCTCTTACAGCCGGATCGCTACTTGAATAAAAAAAACAATGACAGAAACTCATTTACATGCAATAAAAACCTCCACCGGAAGAACACTTCGCACTGAAGAAATGGTGGTCAATATGGGGCCGCAGCATCCGTCAACCCACGGTGTGCTTCGCCTTGAAGTGGTGCTGGACGGCGAGATCGTTGTAGATGTCATTCCTCATTTGGGGTACCTGCATCGCTGCTTCGAAAAGCACTGCGAACATATGACCAGTTACCAGCAGGTGATTCCCTACGTTGACCGGATGGACTATGTGGCAGCAATGACAAACGAACATGCATTTGTTGTTGCGGCTGAAAAATTATTAAAGATCGAAGTACCGGAACGAGTGCATTATATCCGCATTATCATGGCGGAACTGCAGCGTATTGCATCGCATTTGATCGCTATCGGAACGTTCGGCATTGATATGGGCGCATTCACGCCGTTCCTCTATTACTTCCGTGACCGCGAAAAAATTCTTGAATTATTTGAAATGACCTGCGGTGCCCGGTTGCTCTATAACTACATATGGATCGGCGGACTTTCACACGACATTCCGCCGCAATTTGTTGAAAGAACGAAGGAGTTCTGCACCGATTTTAAAAAGACGCTGAAAGAAGTGAACGATCTGCTTAATTACAACGAGATATTCATTAAACGGACGGCGAATGTCGGTATTCTTCCCAAGGATTTGGCGATCAACTATGCATGCAGCGGCCCTATGCTTCGCGGTTCCGGTGTTGATTTTGATTTGCGCCGCGATGATCCGTATACGCTCTATAATAAGTTCGAATGGGATGTGATTGTGGGTAAAGGGGAGATGGGAACGGTCGGCGATGTGTGGGACAGAAACATCGTGCGGCAACGCGAGATGTGGGAAAGTCTCCGCATTATCGAACAAGCCATAGCAACTCTACCCGAAGGTGATGTTCAGAAAGCGGTTCCGAAACGAATACGTCCTGTACCGGGTGATGCGTACGGACGAGTGGAAGGTCCGCGCGGAGAATTGGGATTCTATATTGTTGCTGAGGACAGTGTAACGCCGTATCGCATAAAAGCCCGCGCACCGGCATTTGTGAATCTTAGTGTGATTAATGAGATTTCAAAAGGGGCTATGCTCGCGGACCTTGTTGCGATCATGGGCAGTATCGATATCGTGCTTGGTGAAGTAGACAGATAAACATTCATGGTCATCCCGGATATGTCTCGGCATTACCCAGAGAGAAGTGGAAGGGTGCCGGAACGATTCGAAGGATGATGAAAAAATAAAAATATCAATGGAAAATATTCTCGCATTTTTGAATGAACCCGCTGTGACAATGGTGCTGCTTGCCTTGATCCCGTTGGTGTTCATTTTGGTCTATGCACTGGTAACAATCTATTTCGAAATGAAGGTGGCTGCGCACATCCAGAACCGTCTTGCGTATATGGAGACCGGCTGGCACGGTGTCATTCAGCCAATCGCCGATATGTTGAAGCTGCTGCAGAAGGAAGATATCATTCCTACGGATGCCGACAAGTTCCTGTTCATTCTTGCACCGTATCTTGTTTTCATCGGTACGTACGCTTCGTTTGCGGTAATGCCTTTCAGCAGCGGATTTATCGGAAGCAATATCGATCTCGGGATATTCTATCTGGTTGCCGCTTCATCGCTTGTGGTTGTCGGATTACTGATGGCCGGATGGGCGTCGAACAATAAGTGGTCGATGTTCGGTGCGCTACGTTCTGCAGCACAGATTGTCAGCTATGAAATTCCAGGAGTGCTAGCTATTCTCGGAGTTGTGATGGTGTTCGGCACAATGAACATGCAAACGATGACGCAGATGCAGGATGGCGGAATTCAAAATTGGCTGATCATCGGCGGTAATTTTCCGCTCGGACAAAAACTTGCGCTCTTTCCCTTTATGTTCATACTTTTCATCATCTATCTGCTGTCGTCGATGGCGGAAGTGAACAGAACCCCGTTCGATCTTCCGGAAGCGGAGTCGGAATTGGTGCAGGGCTATAACACAGAATACAGCGGAATGAAATTTGCTATTTTCTATCTTGCAGAATATGCCAATCTGTTTCTGGTCTCGGCGATCGTTGTAGTAATGTTCTTCGGCGGCTGGACGAGTCCATTCGGTTCGTTTATGAGCGGTACGGTCTGGAGCGCGTTTTGGTTTGTACTGAAAGGAATGTCATTTGTTTTCTTGAACATTTGGCTCCGCTGGACACTTCCTCGGCTGCGCGTTGATCAATTGATGTACGTTTCGTGGAAAGTTCTGACGCCGTTCGCATTGTTCTGCATCATCGCGATCGGTTTTATCATGGTTATCTGATCTCTTCGCTGAGCCGCTAAGAGACAACTAGAAAATTATAATACTTATGACAGCATTAACAATATATTTCAATGATATCTACCGTGCGATCAGTTCGGCTTTGATCGGGATGCGAATCACGATTAGGCAGATGGTATCGCCGACGGTAACGCTGCAATATCCGCATGAGAAAAAACAGATGCCGGATCGGGTGCGCAACCGCCTTTACATGAATTATGATGACTGTATCGGATGCGAATTATGCGCGAAAGCCTGTCCGGTTGACTGCATCGAAATTGAAGTAATGAAGGCTCCTCCCACGGAAACTCTCGGCGAGACATCCACAGGACAAAAGAAAAGGATCTATGTCACAAAATTTGATATCGATATCGCCAAATGCTGCTACTGCGGATTGTGTGTGTTCCCATGTCCGACAGAATGCCTGAAGATGACCGATGTCTATGAATTTTCGGAATACGACCGTAACAATCTGATCTATAATTTCGGCACAATGTCGGCCGTTGAAGTTGAAACAGCGAAATTAAAAGTGAAGCAGTACGACGAAGAACAGACGGCTAAGAAAGCTGCAGCTGCAGCACAGGCAGCCGCTGCAAAAGCGGCCGCTGCTGCACAGCCCGCACCGGTGCCGGAGATACCAGCTGCACCGGTCACACCGGCACAGAGTGAACAGCCCAAAGGTCCGGATACACCACCAACTCAGCAATAGAACCATTATGAATATGTATGAAATAATTTTTTACTTCTTTGCGTTCATTACTGTTGCTTCGGCATCGGTCGTTGTTTTTTCGCGCAATATTATCTATGCCGCGTTTTCGCTTCTATTCACATTCTTTGGTGTTGCAGGGATCTACGTGCTGCTCAATGCAGATTTTCTTGCGATCACACAATTGCTCATTTACGTCGGTGGTATTCTTGTTCTGCTGCTGTTCGGCGTTATGCTGACCACCAATACGGTTAACATCGACATCAAATCAGGATCGATGAATGTGCTTGCAGCTGCCAGCGTGGTAGCTGCACTTGCCGGATTGCTTGGCGGAGTGTTCTGGACAAGCGACTGGTTTGTAAGCAAACAAATGGGTGAACTGCCGGCGCAGACGACATCAAAAGAGATCGGCACAGCATTGATCACTACGCATGTGCTGCCGTTTGAAATTGCATCGGTGATCCTGCTCGTGGCGATTGTTGGTGCGGCGATGATGGCGAGAAGAGAAGGTATCAAATCACAAATTCCTAGTTCCAAATAACGAACAATTGGAATTTGCTTACATCGAAATTTGAAATTTTAATATTATGACAATCACTCTTACACACTTTCTGATCATCAGCGCGGTCTTATTCTCTCTCGGGATCTATGCCGTGCTCACGCGCCGCAATGCGATCATGGTTTTGATGGGCGTTGAACTTATTCTTAATTCCGCCAATATCAATTTTCTTGCCTTCTCGCGTTTTGGCGGAATGAACATTGAAGGCCAGATGGCAGCGGTCTTCGTTATTATTCTTGCGGCGGCGGAAGCTGCCATTGCGTTGGCGATCGTGCTGAATATTTACAAACGTTTCAATACAGTCAATGTTGACGAAATTTCACTCTTAAAAGACTAATGATACCTGAACTTAACATTGCTCTCGCAATTCTTCTTCTGCCGCTGGTCAGTTTTGTTGTTCTGATCTTCTTCGGCAAACGATTCATGGAAAAAAGCGGTCTCGTAGGGACAACGTTCCTCGGAATAGATCTGCTGCTTGCCGTTTATATTTTCTTCTCGAAACTCGCTGCCGAAACGCGATGGGATTTCACGTTCACGTGGATCGACTTTCATACCGTTGTCAATAATGTTCCGCTGAAGATCGATATCGGCATCATGGTGGACAATCTTACAGCGGTGATGCTTGTTGTGGTAACGCTGATCAGCTTTTTGGTGCATCTCTTTTCGCTTGCGTATATGAAGGATGATGTCCGTTACTCGCGCTACTATGCGAATCTGGGTATCTTCACCTTCTCCATGCTCGGCATAGTGCTTACCAACAATTATCTTCTGATGTATGTTTTCTGGGAATTGGTTGGTTTAAGTTCGTATCTGCTTATCGGACATTGGTATGAAAAGAAATCCGCTTCCGATGCTGCGAAGAAAGCGTTCGTCGTAAACCGCGTCGGCGATCTTGGATTTTTTATCGGCATCATGATCGTTTGGATGCAGTTCTCCACCCTCACGTTTGACGGTATCTTCTCTGCAATCGGACATGGAAATATTCCATTCGGATCGAATACATGGTTGACAGCAGCAGGGTTGCTGATCTTCTGCGGTGCCGTTGGTAAGTCCGCACAGTTTCCACTTCATGTGTGGCTTCCGGATGCTATGGAAGGTCCGACGCCTGTTAGTGCTTTGATCCATGCGGCAACGATGGTTGCAGCCGGTGTGTATCTCGTTGCACGAACATTCCCGATGCTCACAGCCGATGCATTAATGGTCATCGCCTATACGGGAGCGATCACAGCATTTGTTGCGGCTTCCATTGCCATTGTTCAAAACGATATTAAAAAAATTCTTGCATACTCTACGGTCAGTCAATTAGGCTACATGGTCATGGGTCTCGGTGTCGGCGCCTACACTGCCGGCGTGATGCATCTTGTGACACACGCGGCATTCAAAGCAGGACTCTTTCTTGCATCCGGTTCCGTGATCTATGCAATGCATCATGCGCTTCATCATTTGAACGATCACCATACCGATGCCCAGGATGTCCGTTTCATGGGCGGTTTGAAGTCGAAAATGCCTGTGACATTCTGGACAATGACAATCTTTACGCTGGCAATTTCAGGTGTTCCGCTGACCTCAGGTTTTTTAAGTAAGGATGAAATTCTTGCCGGAACTCTTGCATACTCACATTTTACCGGACATTCGCTGATACCGATCATTGGATTTTTGGTTGCAGGATTGACGGCGTTCTACATGTTCCGCATGCTGATCCTTACCTTCATGGGAGAGCATCATGACAAGCATCGTCTTGACCATATCCACGAATCGCCGCGAGTGATGACAATTCCTTTGATGGTTCTTGCCGCATTATCGTTCTTTGTATTCTTTTCTTTTAATCCTATTTCCGCTAGTCAGGGATGGTTCTTCCAAAAGATGACCTATCCGACGGTGGCGGTTCCAGAGGCGATCGCGGCAACTCCGACAGCCGAATTTGTTGAAGAGATCCATCATCAGCATACGATGGCAATGTTTCTGTCTGTTGGTGTGTCCGGCATAGGAATTCTGCTGGCATTCGTCACCTACTTCTGGAAAAAGATCTCTGCCGATGCGTTTGAGCGTGCGTTGAAACCTGTGCATACATTTCTTTACCGCAAATGGTATTTCGATGAACTGTATGATGCAACAGCTGTTGCTGGAATGCTTGGCATCGCACGGGTGCTCGCTTGGTTCGATGGAACAATTGTTGATGGAATCGTCAATGGTGCAGGGTGGCTTACAAAACTTGTTTCTGTCTTCAGCGGGAAATTCGATTCGTATGTCGTAGATGGCCTGGTAAATTTTACGGCATATTTTGCGGGACTGCTTGGATTATCCATACGGAAAGTTCAAACAGGAAAAGTGCAGACATACATGATCTTTGCGATCATCGGTTTCATGGTGCTGCTGGCGTTGTATATTTAAAATAATTTTGTGCACGCGTGTTTAATCAATTTTTAATCTGAAAAATATTATGGAACTCAACATCCTCAACATCGGCATTCTCACCTGGCTCACATTTCTTCCTGTCATAGGGATGATCATTGTATTGCTCCTCCCGAAAGAACAAAAAACGGCGATACGCTGGACGTCGCTGGTCTTTACGCTGTTACAAGTGGTTCTTGCATTTCTGCTCTTTGCAAAATTTGACCGCACGCTGGCCGGAGTGAATTCTGCCGATACGATGCAGTTCAAAGAAGTGTTCAATTGGATCAACGTAAAAAGTACCGGCTGGTTCGGTTCCATTAAGATTGATTATTTTCTCGGTATCGATGGTATCAGCATGCCGATGGTCTTCCTTACGGCGATCATTTCTTGCATCGCGGTGATTTCATCTTGGACCATCGAAAAATCGCTTAAGGGATATTTTGCACTGCTGCTTCTGCTTGATACCGGAATGATGGGCGTGTTCGTATCACTTGACTTCTTCCTCTTCTATATTTTCTGGGAAGTGATGTTGCTGCCGATGTATTTCCTTATTGGGGTATGGGGCGGACCGCGCAGAGAATATGCCGCAATCAAGTTCTTTCTTTATACACTGCTCGGATCGGTCCTGTTGCTGCTGGCAATGCTGGCGCTCTATTTCAGCGTGACGATTATCGATCCTGCATCGGGTGAAAAAATCCACACGTTCAATATGCTGGCGATGATGAATCCGGCAAACTATGACGCGGGTTCGATCCTGGCCGGAACGTCGACATCGTGGCGTTATCTGGCATACATTGCGGTCTTCATCGGATTCGCGATCAAAGTGCCAATCTTTCCGTTCCACACATGGCTTCCGGATGCACACGTTGAAGCGCCGACGGCCATCAGCGTTATTCTTGCCGGCGTATTGCTGAAAATGGGAACATACGGATTGCTCCGGATCGGTTTCCCCATCTTTCCAGATGCTGCAATGCATTACCTTTATCCGCTTGCCTTCCTTGGTTTTGTGAATATCATTTACGGGGCGTTCTGCGCAATGGCGCAGAAGGACTTTAAGAAACTGATCGCCTATTCGTCTGTCAGTCATATGGGAATCGTGATCCTCGGTATTGCATCGATGAACACACAGGGGATGCTCGGCGGAATGCTGCAGATGTTCAATCACGGCACGATCACTGCAATGCTCTTCTTGATTGTGGGCGTGATCTACGATCGCACACATACACGCGGACTGGATGATTTCGGCGGATTGATGAACAAGATGCCGAAGTATTCCGGTATCATGGTTATTGCATTCTTTGCGGCTATCGGACTTCCCGGAATGAGCGGTTTCATTTCAGAAGCATTCTCGTTCCTCGGCGCGTTTCAGACGTTCCGATGGCTGACGATGGCTTCCGCATTCGGCATTGTTTTAACCGCCGGCTACATGCTGTGGACACTGCAAAGAGTATTTCTCGGCACATTGCCGGAAAAATGGAATGAACTGACCGACATCAACTCACGTGAACTGATCATGCTTGTTCCGCTTGCGATTATCGTTATTGTTTTAGGATTGTATCCAAATCTGATGCTCGATGTGATGAACACATCTGCTAATACGTTGGTGGATTTTGTGAAGGGGAGTGCCGGTGCGGCGCTTGTACATTGAACTTGTTCTTTAACGCAATCATTATTTGTTGTTCTGAATAAAAATATATCATGCTAGAAACTATCGTCAATAATCTATCAAATATCCTGCCGGAAGTGATCGTCACGGCTACGCTCTGTATTGTTCTTCTCTATCATTTAATCGACAGGAAGAATACGCAGATGCTGATGGTGCTTTCGGTTGCCGGTCTCGTTGGTGCATTTTATGTCCTGACAGAGAATATTGGAATCAATAGCACTGCATTCAGCGGAATGCTGAGCATCGATCCGTTTGCCATCTTCTTTAAGATCCTCATTGTCTTTGCTACGATCGTCGTTGTTCTGATGTCGCGGTTCTCCGATGAGGTGAATGCGGAACATAAAACGATCGGGGAGTATTACTTTTTGCTTCTTTCGATGTGTTTGGGAATGATGTTCATGGTTGGTTCTTCAAATCTGCTGATGATGTACTTAACGCTAGAGATGAGTTCTCTTTCGTCCTATGTCGCATCGGGCTTCACGCGCAAAGCAAAAGATTCTTCCGAAGCATCACTAAAATATCTGCTCTACGGCGCCTTCTCATCAGGCGTGATGCTGTATGGAATTTCAATCGTTTATGGTTTAACCGGTACGCTCGATATCGCCGGCATCAACCGTGTTCTGATGCAGGGAAGTTCGGGTCAGCTTGCGCTGATTGTTGCATCCATTTTCATCCTTGTAGGATTTGGTTATAAAATCTCGGCGGTTCCGTTCCACTTCTGGACCCCCGATGTGTATGAAGGTGCACCAACAACAATCACGGCATTTCTTTCTGTCGCATCAAAAGCAGCCGGTTTTGCAATGATGATGCGTGCGTTCAAGGTTATGTTCATCGATTCATCAGTAATGAATCTGCCGGCAGGGACATGGACTTTAATCAGCGGTGTGCATATTCAAAATGCTTTGATGATTCTGTCTGTGCTAACGATGACTCTTGGAAACCTTGTAGCGCTTTGGCAGGATAACGTGAAACGGATGTTAGCGTATTCGAGCATCGCGCAAGCCGGGTATATGCTGCTCGGACTGGTTGTGCTGAGCAATGATGGATTTTCCGCCGTGATGGTCTATTTTGTTGTTTATTTGTTCATGAATTTGGGTGCATTCTATGTTGTGATGCTGATTGCAAACAAACTCAACAGCGAACATATCGATGATTATAAGGGATTGGGAAAACGATCGCCATTGCTTTCTGTAACTCTTGCGGTCTTTCTTGTTTCATTAACCGGACTTCCTCCGACCGCCGGATTCATCGGAAAGTGGATGATCTTTTTATCGCTCATCAATGCAAAAATGATCACGATTGCGTTGATCGGCGTGCTAAACAGCGTTGTTTCTTTATACTATTATGTCCGGATCATCAGGAATATGTTCCTGCGCGAAGAACAGACCGTCTCCGCCGTACAATTCAATTTTCCATTAGCGCAGAAGATCCTTCTGATATCGCTGCTTGTTCCGACACTCTACTTTGGATTATTCTTCAACCAATTGGTGGAGTTTGCACAACTGTCGGTACAGATGTTCGGTGTAAAATGATCTCTACAAACTGATGTTCACTCAAAAATATTCCACAATAAAAAACGCCGTCTTATAGACGGCGTTTTTTATTAGGATTAAGCAATAAGTGCTATTTCTTTTTCTTGCTTTTCTTTTCCAGCCGTTCAACGATCAATCGTATCCCTTCCAATACCAGCGCAGGCTCATGTTTGTTGATCACCTTTGATTGTTTTTTCATCGTTTCCGAGAATCCGCCGGTAGCAATGACCGTTGGATAGTCGTCCAGTTCCTTTGAGATGCGGCGGACCATTGTCTCCATCGAATCGAGTGCACCGTATAAAATGCCGGACTGCATGCTGTTGACCGTATTTGTTCCGATCACTTTGTCCGGGAATTTCAGATCGATCTTGGGCAGTTTTGCTGCACGCCGGTGAAGTTCTCCGGAGGAAGTTTCTATTCCGGCGTTGATGACTCCACCAAGATATTCGCCATTTTTTGATACCACATCAAACGTTGTTGCTGTACCAAAATCGATAATAACAATCGGTCCTTTATATTTTGCATATCCTGCAACGGCATTGCACAATCTGTCGGCCCCGACAGAACGGGGATCATCGTACAATACTTTGATACCGAGGTCAAGATCCGATGATACGACAATTGGTTCGATCTTAAAATATTTTTGAGACATCTTCACGCACACTTCTGTAAGATTCGGCACGACGGAAGCGATACCGATGGAATCGATCTTTTTCATGGAAATGTTCGCGTCTTTACAGAATTGTGTGACAAGGGCTCCGAATTCGTCTTCCGTGCGGGTAACGAAACTTGTAACGCGCCAGTCTCCGAGCAGTTTGCTGCCATTGTATATTCCGATGACGGTATGAGTGTTGCCGATATCAATTGCGAGAATCATCTGATTGTAGTCCTTTATGTTGTCGTGAATGTATTGCGCATGCTCTCAGCGATACGCGAGACTTACGTCTCCTGCAAAAATATTTCGTTTTCGGCCCTCTTCTGTTTCGATGATAAGACTGCCGTCGTCTGCTACATCGATTGCAGTAGCAGTGAAGCTGAATTCATTTTCTAATACAGTGATCTTTTTCCCGAAAAGCAATGCTTTCATTCGCCAATCATTCAACAGTTGTCCGGCTGAGAAGCGTGATAACTGTTCATAGCGGTTCTCCAGTTCCTCCAGGATCTTCTGCAGCAAGCGAATTCGGTCTACTTCCAATCCACATTCCACCGTTAACGACGTTGCTTTGGTAATCAGATCATCGGGAAATTCTACCTGGTTCACATTCAGGCCGATGCCGAGGATAATCCTTTCTATTCCGTAATTTCCCGACGATGTTTCCAGGAGCATACCGCACACTTTTTTGTTATTGATGAGAACATCATTTGGCCATTTACACGTCGGGGATAATTCTGTGACCGATTCAATCGCATCGGCAACGGCAAGAGAGCCGGCGAACGGTAGAAGCGATATTTTTTCAATGTCCATCTCAGGGTACAGAATTACGGAAAACAGAAGATTTTTATCTTTCGGCGAAACCCATTTCCGATGCATTCGTCCGCGTCCATCGGTTTGTTGTTCGGCGATGATGATCGTTCCATGAGGCGCTTCTGCTTTATTTAATTTTTTTGCATATGTATTGGTGGAGTCAATCGTATCAAAAGAGAGAACATTTTTCCCAAATTGTTTGGTTGCCAAATCGGCTAATATTTGATCTTTATTTATCAATGTCTATGATGCGTCTGTTAAATTGTTTATACGGATTCTTTATTCTGCCGATAATGAAAGTAACCAGTTATTACATCTCCTGTCAAGCCTTGAAACTTCTTGATTCAAGAGGGAAAAATGCAAAAACATGACATATTGCCGTAGCTGGCAGAAACTAATGCCAATATAATGACAAAATGACATAATTTAATAAATCAACAATTCGTCTTTTATCAAATCTCTAAATAAATCAGCAATCTTTCTATGGCACGATGGTTGCAGAGAGATACGCAGAAAAGTCTAAAACTACAACAATAAAATAAAGGAATATTATTATGGCTGGAAAGATCATTGGAATAGATCTCGGCACAACGAACTCCGTTGTAGCTGTGATGGAAGGAAACGAACCTGTGGTGATTGCAAACTCAGAAGGTGCGCGCACAACACCGTCTATCGTTGCATTTGCGAAGAACGGCGAACGCCTGGTCGGTCAAGCGGCAAAGCGTCAATCGGTGACAAACTCGAAGAATACGGTGTATTCCATTAAAAGGTTTATGGGACGCTTTATGAACGAAGTGAACGAAGAAATGAAACTCGTTCCTTACGAAGTTGTTACCGGAGACAATAATACATCGCGCGTAAAAATTTCGGACCGCGTGTACTCTCCGCCAGAAATCTCCGCAATGGTTCTTCAAAAAATGAAACAAACAGCGGAAGATTATCTCGGACAAAAAGTAACCGAAGCGGTGATCACTGTCCCTGCATACTTTAATGATGCACAGAGACAGGCTACAAAAGAAGCCGGAGAGATCGCCGGTCTGATTGTTCGCCGGATAGTGAACGAGCCGACCGCGGCAGCTCTTGCGTACGGTTTGGATAAGAAGCATAAGAATACAAAAATTGCCGTATTCGATCTCGGCGGCGGAACGTTCGACATCTCTGTCCTTGATCTTGGTGACGGTGTGTTCGAAGTGAAATCAACGAATGGTGATACACATCTCGGAGGCGACAATTTCGATCAGCGTCTCGTTGAGTTCTTCGCTGAAGAGTTTAAGAAAACCGAAGGGGTCGATTTGCTGAAGGATGCTATGGCTCTTCAGCGTTTGCGTGAAGCAGCGGAGAAAGCGAAAATTGAGCTCTCCTCATCGGCACAGACGGAGATCAATCTTCCCTTTATCACGGCAACTCAGGATGGACCGAAGCATTTTACAATGACGCTGCAGCGGTCGAAATTTGAACAGCTTGTAGACGATCTGTTGAAACGCTGCCTAACACCGACCGAAAAAGCGATCAAAGATTCCGGATACAACATTAGTCAAATTGATGAAGTGATCCTTGTCGGCGGCATGACCCGTATGCCGGCAGTTCAAGAGTTGGTAAAAAAATTCTTCGGCAAAGAAGGACACAAAGGGGTGAATCCCGATGAAGTTGTTGCTATTGGCGCGGCTATCCAAGGGGGCGTTCTTGCCGGTGATGTCACCGACGTTCTGCTGCTCGACGTTACTCCGTTATCACTTGGAATTGAAACACTCGGCGGCGTTTTGACAAAATTGATCGATGCGAACACGACGATACCGACGAAGAAAAGCGAGGTTTTCAGTACCGCAGCCGACAGTCAGACATCGGTTGAGATCCACATTCTGCAGGGTGAGCGCCCGCTGGCGATCGATAACCGTTCGCTTGGGAAATTCCATCTTGACGGGATTCCGCCGGCGCCTCGCGGTGTTCCACAAATCGAAGTGTCGCTTGATATTGATGCGAACGGTATGCTTTCCGTTTCCGCAAAAGATAAAGCGACAGGAAAAGAGCAGAACATCCGGATCACTTCTTCTTCGGGACTGAGTAAGGAAGAAGTTGATAAGATGAAAAAGGATGCTCAGGCGCATGCTGCCGATGATGCGAAGAAAAAAGAAGAGATTGAAACCAAGAATCAGGCTGATTCGCTTGTTTTTTCGACCCGAAAACAATTGACAGATCTCGGGGACAAGATTGATGCGGACACGAAAGCAAAGATCGAAGCTGCGGCTACCGCACTCGAAGAAGCGATCAAAGTGAATTCCGGAATCAAGGAAAAGAAAGAAGAACTCGAAAAGATCTGGAACGAAGCGTCAACCAAAATGTACGAAGCAGCGAAATCAGCAGGACCGCAGCCCGGTGCAGAACAAGGCGGTCAACAACAGCAATCATCCGGCGGCGGCAATGCCGATGGAGGAAAGAAGGTAGAGAATGCTGATTTTGAAGTGGTTGACGACAAATAATTTGTTGATTGAGCACTCTTGAAGATACAATGAAGGCGGGGTTTTCCTCGCCTTCTTTATATCGGACTTTGCAGTGTTATTTCATCAGTGGCGTAGAAGCAGAAATGATGGCGTTGTAAAAACATTTTACTTTATTTTGTCAACAACTGACCGTTGACCTGCTATTCATATAAAAAGGATTAGTATGAAAGTTCTGTTCGCCGATACGTTGCCGCAAAGAACCATCGACAACATCACTTCGCTTGGTATACAGGTCGTAAACAAACCGAAATTAAAAGCGGAAGAACTCGCATCGGCAATTGAAGACGCCGATGTTCTCGTCGTGCGTTCGACGGAAGTCCATGCTGATTGCATTGCCGCGGCAAAAAATCTTTCTCTTATCATCCGGGCCGGTGCGGGGGTCAATAACATTAATATGAATGCCGCCAATGCACGTGGCATATATGTCTCAAATTGTCCTGGAAAAAATTCTATTGCAGTAGCTGAACTTGCCATGGGACTGCTCCTTTCTCTTGACCGGAGAATCCCCGACAATGTTGCCGATCTTCGAAAAGGGAAATGGAACAAGAGTGAGTATTCGAAGGCTGATGGAATTTACGGAAAAACTGTCGGGGTGATCGGTACAGGACAGATCGGGCAGGAATTCATTCTTCGCGCCAGGGCATTTGGCATGAATGTTATTGCCTGGTCGCGGTCGCTGACAACGGAAAAAGCGGATGCGATGGGAGTGATGAAGGCCGAATCGATTGCGGAATTGATCCCGCAATGCGATGTCATTTCGGTGCATCTTGCCTTGAAGCCTGAAACGAAAAGGATCTTTACAAAAGAATTGATCGGAATGATGAGACCGAATACTCTTTTCCTGAATACATCCCGCTGGGAAGTGGTCGACGAGGAAGCATTGTATGAAGCTGCAGCGGCAGGCAGAATCCGTGTCGGTGCCGACGTATTTTCCGGTGAACCGGAGGATAAGAATTCGCCATTCACCAATAAACTTGCTTCGCTTCCGAACGTGTACGGCACACATCATATTGGTGCTTCAACTGAACAAGCGCAGAATGCGATCGCCGATGAAACAGTTGCGATCATCAAGCAGTATAAAGAGCGCGGTACGGTGAAAAATTGGGTGAACAAAGCGAAAGTGACCCCGGCGAAATATCAGCTTGTTGTACGGCATTATGATAAACCGGGTGTTCTTGCGAACGTGTTCAACGATCTGAAATCGGTACACATCAATATCCAGGAGGTTGAAAATCTGATCTTTGAAGGAACGTTGACCGCCAGCTGCACAATGAAACTCGTCGCGAAACCGTCGGAAGCAATACTTTCTGCAATCAGCAGTAGAACGAGCGAAGTGATTCAAGTTCAACTTGTGGAATTGTAATTTCGTTCACATCATCTTGTTGATAGAAAATTGAAAGCATAAAAACAGTAAGGAAATCTTCCGCGCAAAGAAAATAATTATACAAATATAAACGAAAGTTGGTTCATGAAAATACGATATCTATTGCTTGTAATGCTGGTTACATCGGCTTCTGCACTTGCGGCAAAAATTCCGATGCAGGTGAAAAAATCCGTTGTATTTGTTTTTGCGAAAGATTCAAGCAGCAGATTGTCACCGCTTGGGACTGGTTTTTTTGTATTGCTGAGAACAAATCAAAACACCGATACGGCAAATTTCGGATATCTTGTCACTTCTAAAAATGTTTTGAAAAGAATTGACGGGTCATTCTATGACACAGTGTATATCAGGATAAACAGAAAAGAGGGATACTCAGATACGTTGATCATCCCGTTGGTCCAAAAAGGAGTGCGGCGCTATTTCCTTCATCCGGATTCAACGGTAGATCTTGCAGTGATTCCTGCTTATCCGGACCTGAACAGGTATGATCTTCTGTTCATTCCTTTTGGAATGATTGCGCAGATGGATTTCTTCAAAAAAGAGAACCTCGGCGAAGGTGATGAGGTATTTCATATCGGCATGTTATCCGCTCACATAGGGATGTTTAAGAACATACCCATTGTGCGGTTCGGCAAAGTTGCACAACTCTCCGAAGAAAAATATATGTTGGGAAAAAGTTATACGGAATTATTCCTTGTTGAAACGGCTATTACACCCGGGAGCATGGGTTCCCCACTGTATTATTACGCGCCTGCTTCAAAAGATACCGGAAGCGGCACTCTTCCGGCAAAGTTCTTTCTTACTGGGATCATATCGGGAAGTTATGGAGAGGTTCGTCCGGAAAGGACAAAAAACGATACCGGCGGTCTTGTCGGTGTTGTTCCGGCGTATAAATTATCCGAATTGCTCAACGTGCCGGGGATAAGCCAGGAGAGAGAAAAAGAATTTACGAGAATGCAAAATGCAAAGTCAAAATAACGTGATTGTACAATAGTAGCAATGTTCTTGAAATCAAAGCAGGTATTATGAATTTCAATAAATTCACTTTAAAATCGCAGGAATCTGTGCAGAATGCACAGGAGATAGCTACGTCATACGGTAACCAATCCTTGGAACCGGAACATTTACTCGCCGCGCTTGTACAGGATTCCCGGGGGATCATTATGCCGCTGCTACAAAAACTCGGCGCGAATGTTAACTACGTAAAAATAAAGATCAACGAAGTTATAGAGAAACTGCCGAAAGTAAGCGGTGCTCAGCAATTCATCTCCACGTCACTGCAAAAAGTCTTTGAACAGGCGCAAAAAGAGACCGAAAACCTGAAAGATGATTATGTAAGCACGGAACATTTGCTGCTGGCACTTCTTGATCAGAAGAATAATGGCGGAGTAAAACTGCTTATCGATCAGGGCATCACCAAGGATGGGGTCATGAAGGCTCTGAAGGAGGTCCGCGGAACACAGCGCGTTACGGACCAGAATCCGGAAGACAAATATCAATCACTCGAAAAATTCGGCCGCGATCTGAACGATCTTGCCCGCAAAGGGAAGCTCGATCCCGTTATCGGCAGGGAGGATGAGATTCGCCGCATTCTGCAGGTCTTATGCCGACGCACAAAAAATAATCCGGTGCTGATCGGTGAGCCGGGTGTCGGCAAAACCGCCATTGCCGAAGGGCTTGCACACAGAATTATCTCCGGCGATGTTCCGGACAATCTGAAATCGAAACGGATCATTGCGCTTGATATGGCGACGCTGATCGCCGGAGCGAGTTTCCGTGGACAGTTTGAAGAACGATTGAAAGCGGTACTGAAAGAAGTGGAAAACTCCAACGGCGAGATCATTCTCTTTATTGATGAACTGCACACGCTTGTCGGCGCCGGTGCTGCGCAAGGGGCGGTCGATGCTGCCAACATGCTGAAACCAGCTCTGGCCCGCGGGGATCTCCGTGCGATCGGCGCTACCACTCTTGATGAGTATAGAAAATATATCGAAAAAGATCCCGCTCTGGAACGGAGATTTCAGCCAGTTCATGTAGACGAACCGACTGTTGAAGATACAATCTCCATCCTTCGCGGCCTTGCGGAACGGTACGAAGTGCATCACGGTGTGCGGATCACCGACGGCGCGATCGTTGCGGCCGCACAGTTAAGTCACCGCTATATTTCGGACAGATTCCTTCCGGATAAGGCGATCGATCTTGTTGATGAAGCGGCGTCAAAATTGCGGATCGAAATCGATTCGATGCCGGAAGAACTGGACGTGATCGAACGTAAAGTTAAACAATTGGAAATCGAACGGGAAGCCGTGAACCGCGAGCTCTCTGCTGAATATGCAGATGAAACGGATCGTGCGGCGATAAAAACCCACATTAGTGAAATTGAAAAGGATCTTGCCGAACTGAATCAGACACGAAGCGTGCTTCGTACGCATTGGAAGAACGAGAAGAATTTCATTCAGATGATCCGGAAGATGAAGGAAGAGATCGAGAATGTTAAGATCACAGCGGATAAAAAAGAGCGTGAGGGAGACCTTGGCAAAGTTGCCGAATTGCGATATGGTACACTTGCGGGACTTGAAAGGAATCTGAAAGAAACAACGGTGAAACTTTCCGAGATCCAAAAGAATCAGAAAATGCTGAAAGAGGAGGTCGATGCCGAAGATATTGCCGAAATAGTTTCAAAATGGACCGGCATACCGGTTACGCGCATGCTTGAAAGCGAACGTTCGAAATTGCTTCACCTTGAGGATAAGATCCACGAGCGGATGGTGAATCAGGAAGAAGCGGTGAAAGCGGTCGCCGATGCGATCCGCCGCAGCCGTGCAGGGCTGCAGGATGAAAAACGTCCGATTGGTTCATTTATTTTTCTCGGAACAACCGGCGTCGGAAAGACAGAACTGGCACGCTCTCTGGCTGAATTGCTCTTCAATGATGAAAATGCGATGGTACGCATCGACATGAGTGAATACATGGAAAAATTTTCCGTCTCACGTTTGATCGGTGCGCCCCCCGGATATGTCGGCTATGAAGAGGGTGGGCAACTGACGGAAGCAGTGCGGCGAAAACCGTATTCCGTAGTATTGCTGGACGAGATCGAAAAAGCGCATCCGGAAGTATTCAATGTGCTTCTGCAACTGCTGGATGACGGACGATTAACCGATTCGAAGGGCCGGACGGTGAACTTCAAGAATACGATCGTCATAATGACCTCCAATCTCGGTTCGCAGATGATTCAGGAACGGATGGCCCAGATGGAAACAGACGATGACTGGAAAAATTTTGCCGGCGATCTCCGTTCGCAATTGAACCAACTGCTTCGCCAGACAATCCGCCCTGAATTTTTGAACCGTGTGGATGAAGTGATCCTCTTCAAGCCTCTTACTCGTGCGGATATAAAACAAGTGATCAATATTCAATTAAAGCGAGTCGCTCAATTACTTGCAAAAAAAGAGATGACGCTTGTTGTTACCGACGATGCAAAAGACTGGATCGCCCGTCTCGGCTACGATCCGAGTTACGGCGCACGTCCGTTGAAAAGGACAATCCAAAAACATATTATTGATGTTCTTTCTTCCAGGATCCTGGCAGGTGAAGTTGTAGAGGGGGATGCCCTTGAACTTGCGTTAGAAGGTGAAGGACAACTGGTGTTTCGGAAATTGGGATAATAAATATGCGTTTTATCTTCAAAAAGCCTTGTGAAATCAAGGCTTTTTTATTTTCGGTAAATCTAAAGTGGTTGCTTTCACTATCTCTTCTTTTTACATTGTTACGGTAATTTTTAATATCAGAAATCATTAAGTAGGCATCGCTCATGATCACCGTTCTTATCCCATTCAGCACCGAATCGTATTTCGAATCAACTCTTGCACAATTTATTGAATCACCGTTTGTTAAAAAAATTCTGATTGCTCATGACGGACAGTATTCCGGCACACATGATAAATGCAAAGGAATAAAGGTCGATTCACTGACTTCCGGAAAGACCCTCAGCGCAGTCGTTGAAAAACTTTCGACTGAATTTCTGCTCTTGATCAATCAGGCACAGTCGATCACGTTCAATCAGGCAGCGTTGGAACGCTTCGTCCATATTGCAGAAGATACGGGTGCGGGAATGGTCTATTCCGATTTTTATGAAGTGAAAGAAGGAAAACGGACTGAACATCCAACCATCGACTATCAACTTGGCAGTATCCGTGATAATTTTGATTTTGGCTCTGTAATGTTCTTTTCTGTTTCTGCGGTGAAAAAAGCGCTTAAGAAATATGGATCAATCGGCAAACTGGAACGTGCCGGATTGTATGATATGAGATTAAAGGTCTCTGTCGATCATGAGATCTTTCACAATCAGGAATTTCTCTACACCAAAACAGAATACGATACGCGCAAGAGCGGCGAAAAAATGTTCGATTATGTCGATCCGCGCAACATCACAGTACAGAAAGAGAATGAACTTGTAGCAACAAAACATCTGAAGAACATCGGCGCGTATTTAAAACCAAAATTCTCAAAAGTTCCAAAATATAAAGGCGTATTTCCGGTTGAAGCGAGCGTTATCATTCCTGTTCGTAACCGTGAAAAAACTGTCGGCGAAGCGGTCAACAGCGTGTTGTCGCAGAAAACAGACTTTGCATTTAATGTGATCGTTGTTGATAATCATTCCACGGATAACACAACGAGCATCCTTAGCGCTCTTTCGCAACGCGATGCACGAGTACACCATATCATTCCCGGCCGGCAGGATCTTGGAATCGGCGGTTGCTGGAACGAAGCGGTTCTTTCCGAGCATTGCGGAATGTATGCTGTGCAACTCGATTCTGATGATCTTTATTCAGGAAATGATACACTTCAAAAAGTAGTGAATGTGTTCCGTCACGAGGGTGTTGCAATGGTGATCGGTTCCTACACACTCGTCAACGCGAACCTTGAGCCTATTCCTCCCGGATTGATCGATCATAAAGAGTGGACACCGGAGAATGGACGCAATAATGCTTTGCGTATTAACGGACTCGGTGCACCGCGTGCATTTTATACACCGGTACTACGGGAGATTCTCCTGCCGAATACGAGCTATGGAGAAGATTACGCTGCAGCGATCCGGATTTCCCGTTACTATCAGATCGGACGGATCTATACAACACTCTATCACTGCCGCCGCTGGGAAGGAAATACCGATGCGGCGCTTCCGATCGACAAGATCAATCGGAACGATTATTATAAGGATAAGATCAGGACGATCGAGATCCGTGCACGTATTAAATTGAATAAGAGAAAATAATGTCTCTCCAACCTACATACCGCGAATGGACACTTGACGATACGAACGACATCCAGAAAGTATTGTTCAATACATGGCTTGCTTCGTACGCAGATTTCATTCCGGTCACCGATATCCAATGGTATTTTAATAATTATTATGCCGAAGGCAATTTTGCGCAGTTGTATGAGGAAAAAGAGAGTATTGGTTTTGTTGCCGAAGTAAAAAACAACATTGTGGGCTATGCGCGGATGAAGTTCAATCACGAGCATCAGCGCTGCTATCTTGAGTCGTTGTATGTGCTGCCGGAGTTCCAGGGAAAAGGGATCGGCATGGGTCTTTTAAAGGTCGTAGAAAAAACAGCATTGCAGCATTCGTATCAACAGATCTGGCTTGGTGTAATGGAACAGAACGTTCCTTCGCTCGAATGGTATAAAAAACTCGGATTCCAATTTGTTGAACAATCGCCTTTCCAAATGGGCAAGACAACCGTGAATCATTTCATCGGCTTCAGAGATATCAAACAGTAGTCTTCTCATGCTCTCACAAAAGACCTTCACACAATTTCCCGGAACATCGCAACGATCGCTGCACGAACTTTTTCTTCAATTATATGCAGATCAGCAGTTGCATTGGCCCATGCTTGCCGGCGGAGTTGCCGCGTTGCACAATGTGCAGACTCGAACCATTGACTGCGGAACGTTTTCCGTCCGTTTGCAATACAATCCAAAGCGAATCGTCAGTTCGGGGGCAAAGGTTGATGCAGCTTCAATTCAAGAGCGGAAATGTTTTTTATGTGTCGGAAATCTTCCGCCGGAACAGCAGGGAATTTTATACAAAGAAAAATTTCTCGTCTTATGCAATCCGATGCCGATCTTCCGTGAACATTTTACGATCTCTCACATTGACCATATTCCGCAATCTATCGAAGAACAGATCTTGCCGTTCCTTTCTCTTGCTAAAGACCTATCGCCGCACTATTCCGTTTTTTATAACGGACCGAAGTGCGGTGCATCGGCACCGGATCATATGCATTTTCAATCGGCACCATCAGGCATGATCCCCGTTGAAATGGAATTGTTGGGACATGCAAGGATCAAAAAAAATCTTAACGGTATTACGATCTCTTCCCTCGATCGGTATGGCCGCAGCGTTGTTGTGCTGGAAGGGAAGAGTAAACAGGAAATGGAACTGACGTTCCTTCGGTTGACATCGGTCCTGCGAAAGACCATGAAGACGAACGATGAGCCGATGATGAATGTTATAGCTTCATTCCTGAATGAGTCGTGGCGGCTGATAATATTTATCCGGAGTAAACATCGTCCCGCCGTCTATTTCAAAGAGGGAGAAGAACGGGTGCTGATCAGTCCGGCATCTGTCGATATGGGCGGACTGGTAGTTACACCGATTGAAAAAGATTTCCGTTCCGTTGATGCCCCTTTGATGAACGAGATCTACAAAGAACTTTCCGTTTCCGAAGATATGCTTAACACAGTCATAGAAAAAATATGATCTCATCAGAACCAGTCATAAAAGTCGGTATCATTGAAAATTATCCGGAAGTTTCAGGCGAACTTGTTGAAAAATTCAAGATCACCGATGATGTAATAGTGAGCGGCGCATTTAAAGCCGTGATAGATCGTGGTGAAATAGTGCTATACGGTGGCAAAGAGATTGAATTGCTTCGCGGAAAAGAAATCATTTTTTCGCCGATGAATGGCGGTGTTTTCACGGTCCACGATGTGATTTTTGGCATCAATTTTCACTGGGAGCGTAAAGAAAATCAGACATTCCAGGGATCGTTGCGTTTGGTAGCGCGGGAACACGGTATTACGGCGATCAACGAAGTGTCGGTGGAAAAATATCTTGCAAGCGTCATTTCGTCCGAAATGAGTGCCAGTGCGCCGATGGAACTGCTGAAAGCGCATGCAATCACATCGCGCAGTTGGCTTGTGGCAATGCTTGAGATGAAAAAGAAATTTTCCAATCTCGGCATTCCCTCGCAGCGTACACAGCGGAGCGACAGCGAACTTATTAGGTATTACGACAGGGAAGATCATGATATCTTCGACGTCTGCGCCGATGATCATTGTCAGCGGTACCAGGGGATTACAAAGGACATCTCGAATGCCGCTGCCGAAGCGATAGAGATTACGCGCGGCACATTCCTTGTGTATAACAATGAAATATGCGATGCCCGCTTTTCCAAATCGTGCGGCGGAATTTCGGAACCGTTCCATACAACATGGGCGGAGACGCCGGTCGAATATTTAATGCCGGTTCCATGTTCCGTAAAGCACAGGTATTCCCCGCTTCAGTTGCAGCAGGAAGCCGGGGAGTGGATACTCTCGTCACCCGAGGCATTCTGCAATACAACGGACGGGAACATTCTCCGGCAGATCCTTCCGTCATTCGATCAGGAAACAACCGATTTCTTCCGCTGGAAGATCCGCTACACAACGCAGGAGCTTTCGGATCTGATTCATAAAAAATCTGGTATCGATTTTGGAACAGTGCTTGATCTTGAGCCGCTTCAACGTGGTCCTTCGGGAAGGATTATCCGGTTGAAGATCGCAGGGACAAAAAAGACACTCGTTGTCGGCAAGGAATTGGAGATCCGCCGCTGGCTGTCACAATCGCATTTGTATAGCTCGGCGTTTGTTGTTCAGAAAGAAAACGATGCGTTTGTTCTGCACGGCGCAGGCTGGGGACATGGTGTTGGTTTATGCCAGATCGGCGCGGCAGTAATGGCGGTGGAAGGCTTCGGTGCGGAAGAGATCGTGAAGCACTATTTCCGGAATGCCGGACTGCAAAAATTATATTGAAGGAGATTATGGAAATAAAACTATCGCATAAAAATCCGTGGT
The DNA here is from genome assembly GCA_903861125.1 of uncultured Ignavibacteriota bacterium. GTDB lineage: Bacteria > Bacteroidota > Ignavibacteria > UBA10030 > UBA8401 > UBA8401. Next base: position 74,333 of record CAIOTF010000038.1, on the reverse strand, counting down.
CATGGATACCGACGTTATATTTTGCGCAAGGGATCCCGTACGTAGTGGTGATGACCATTTCGGTGATCATGTATAAAAAAATGGGAGTGTCGAACACCGATATCGCGTATTATACCAGCTGGCTCTATCTTCCGTGGGTGATCAAACCGTTATGGAGTCCGCTGATCGACATCTTCAAAACAAAACGGTTCTGGATCGTAACGCTGCAATTGATCATTGGTGCTTCACTGGCGGCTGTTGCATTCACGATTCCGATGAGTTCATATTTTCAATGGTCTTTAGCAGTTTTTTGGCTGATGGCATTTAGTTCCGCAACGCATGATATAGCCGCCGACGGTTTTTATATGCTTGCACTGGAGCAGCATCAGCAGGCGGCCTTCGTCGGCGTTCGGAGTACGTTCTACCGGATCGCCATGATTGCGGGACAGGGCGCGTTGGTATACCTTGCCGGATATTTGGAAACACATGCCGGTTCGATAGCAACAGCATGGTCTATTACTTTTTTTATTCTTGCGGGCATATTCCTTTCTCTTGCCATTTATCATCGATTTGTTCTGCCGTATCCCGTCAGCGATAAGTCGGTCGTCGAAGAAGCATCGTCAGCGGCTGTCATCAAGGAATTTTTTAGAACATTCGGATCGTTCTTCAAAAAGAAAGAGATCGTCGTTATTTTATTCTTCCTACTTTTTTACCGTTTTGCGGAAGCGCAGCTAGTAAAACTTGTCACACCATTTCTGCTCGATCCGCGCACCGAAGGAGGGTTGGGATTATCGACCAGTGATGTCGGAATTGCATACGGCACGGTCGGGGTTCTCTGTCTTACGCTCGGCGGTTTGCTCGGTGGATATGTCATTTCAAAACAAGGTCTCCGTTTTTGGCTTTGGATCATGGTCTTTGCAATCCATCTGCCGGATGCTATGTTTATTTATCTATCCTACGTACAGCCGGAAAATTTTGCTCTTATTTGTGGGGCAATCGGTATCGAGCAGTTTGGATACGGTTTCGGATTCACCGCCTATATGCTGTATATGGTAATGATCTCCGACGGACCGTACAAAACAGCTCATTATGCAATCTGCACAGGATTTATGGCTCTGGGAATGATGATACCGGGAATGTTCAGCGGAAAATTGCAGGATGCAATCGGCTATCAGCACTTTTTCCTCTGGGTTATTTTTGCAACCATACCCGGATTTATTGTGGCAATGCTTGTGAAGATCGATCCCGAATTCGGGAAAAAGAAACCAATATAAACCTTTACGAAAATGAAACACGAAAAATACATTATTGGCATGGATGGCGGCGGAACAAAAACACATGCCGTTATAACAGATCAAAAAGGGATGATCCGTGCGGAACATGTTTCCGGACCTTCCAATTTTCAGATTATCGGTGTTGAAAAAGCCGCCGAGACAATCTTTTCGCTGATCGAAATGTGCTGCGATTCCGTTGATTGCAGGATCAGCGATATTGCTGCGGTCGTGTGCGGATTGACGGGAGCCGGCAGGACCGGTGACCAGGAACGAATGGCTGCGGGACTGAAAAAATATGCACGGACAAAAAATGTCAGGCTGAAGAAAGTTGTCATCGAAAGCGACGCGCGCGTTGCACTTGAAGGAGCCTTCAAAGGAAGTGCCGGCATTATTTTGATCGCCGGAACAGGATCGATCGCTTTCGGCAAAGATGCGAAAGGGAATGTTCACCGTGTGGGCGGATGGGGAAGAGTTCTTGGCGACGAAGGAAGCGGATATTATCTGGGCCGTTTGGGTATTACCGCCGTTGTGCGGCATATCGACGGCCGCGGCGAAAAAACAAAACTGACGACGATGATCGCAAAAGAATTCGGTCTGACAGACCAGACGGCGATCATCAATGCCGTGTATAAGAATAGTTTTGATGTTGCTTCCGTTGCCCCGCTGGTGATCAAAGCGGCAGAAAAGAACGACGCTGTCTGCCGGGCGATTATTGAAAATGCCGTTGTTGAACTTGCATGGCATATTCAGGTAGCAGCCGAAAAATTATCGAAGTCGTCTGCAAAAAAAGTAAAAGACAAGATCCACGTTTCATTCATCGGCGGATTGATCGCTCATGATACGATTGTTGCCCGCTTTCTTGCACAATATCTCCATTCAAATTATCCCTTCATTGATATCATTCAACCGATGGCGTCACCAGCATACGGCGCAGCAGTAATGAACGTATCGAAATTAAAATAGCCAATGAGAAATATTCTTCCGCTTTCTGTTCTTGTCATATTGTTCAGTTGTTCATCGCCGCGCGAAGTGTTGATCGAGCCGAAACCGGCAGCCGTGTCGGTTCATGCTGATACAACGCGGACATTGGATTGGATCACGGCAACAATGAACGGAATGACAACCAGGGGAAAAATAGCCCAGGTATTCATTATTTGGACCCGGGCCGGATTTTTTCCGGATGATGCAAAAGTCTGGCAGGAGAATCTACGGTATGCTCGCGATGTTGGCGTCGGCGGATTCTATTTTTCTCACGGCAACGCGTACGGATTTCCTGTTAATGCAAATAAACTCCAGCACGTTTCAAAAATTCCTCTTCTTATGACGGCGGATTTTGAATGGGGTGCCGGTATGCGTATTCAGGAGGCAACGGCATTTCCGCGTGCTATGGCGCTCAGCGCTACACGCGATACCACTCTCGCGTATGAAATGGGAAAAGCGGTCGCAGGGGAAGCACATGCGCTTGGCATACACCAGAATTATTCCCCGGTCGTGGATGTGAACAATAATCCGAAAAATCCCGTCATCAATACCCGGTCGTTCGGCGAGGATCCTAATCTTGTCGGTGCTTTTGCGCGTGCATTCATCCGAGGAACGCAGGAAGGTCATGTGATAGCAACAGTAAAGCATTTTCCCGGACACGGCGACACGGATATCGATACGCATTTGGATCTTCCGATGGTAAAATTTTCCCGCGAACGGTTTGATTCGGTTGAACTGTCGCCATTCAAAGACGCGATCCGGAATGGCGTTATGGCCGTGATGGTCGCTCACATTCATGCCGATGCGTTTGACAATTCCGACTCGATACCGGCAACGGCATCGCATAATATCGTAACAAAATTATTGAAGGAAGAGATGAAGTTCGACGGTATGATCGTGACCGATGCGCTGGCAATGAAAGGCATGTCGAAGATTTTTAATCCGGGCGAAGCGGCAAAAAGGGCATTCGAGGCAGGCGCCGATGTGCTATTAATGTCTCCAAATACCGATGATGCGATCGATTCAATAGCTGCTGCCGTGCAGCGCGGCGAGATCTCCATGCAGCGGCTCGATTATTCCGTCCGCAAAATGCTGAAGTATAAACAATGGTGCGGTCTCGACACCGGCCGCTTTGTTGATGTTGACAATGTTGCACATGTTGTTGCACAGAAAACGAATGCAGAACTGGCAAAAAACATTGCGCGGCGCTCCGTGACCGTTTTGGGAAATGAAAATAATATTCTTCCTCTGCAGAATTGTAACGGAAAGAAAGTGATTGATATCGTTTTTTCCGATACTGAAGATCCTAACGATGCCGACGAACTGCATGCCGAGTTGTATAAGCGAAAAAAAATGGAACTTGTGCGGATCGATCCACGAAGCAATCAGATGGAATATGATGATGCGCTGAAAAAAATTAAAAGTGCCGACATGATCGTATGTCAGTTTAAGTTCTACACGCGCTCCGAATCGATGACCGGATTTCTACCGAAAAAAATTTCGGATCTAATGGGTATAATCACTGCGCTGAAAAAACCGGTGATCGGTATTTCCACCGGGAACCCCTATGTTGCAATGGAATTCCCGAAACTTGATGCGTATGTGACAACATATGGTTCAGGCACAGCTTCAATGGAAGCGGCCGCCGAAATTCTTTTTGGTGAACAGCCATCGACGGGAAAACTGCCCGTTACAATTCCCGGACGCTATAATTTTGGTGATGGCAATGAGACCAAGGCGATTGTGCTTCGCGATGGGAAACCTCAGGAAGCAGGATTCATCCCCGATTCACTCTTAAAAGTTGATTCAATTATTGCTAATGCAATTGCTGATTCGGCGTTTCCTGGTGCCGTTCTTCTGGTAGCCAAAGACGGTATTATTGTTCACGAAAAAGCATACGGCAAATTTACGTACGATTCTGCATCCGAAAAAATGACGGTTGAATCGCTTTTTGATCTTGCTTCCGTAACAAAAGTGATTGCCACAACAAGTGCGGTGATGAAACTGGCAGAAGAAAAGAGGATTTCACTGGATGATAAGATCGTTAAATATTTCCCCGCGTTCGGTCAAAACGGGAAGGAAAATATTACATTGTATAATCTTCTTGTTCACAACAGCGGATTGCAGGCATGGAGAAAATATTACGAGTTCTGCGATTCGCCGCAATGTGTTCTCGATTCCATCTTTGCCGCCCCGCTTGTTTATAAAACGGGAGATTCTACTCTATACAGCGACCTTGGATTGATTACAACTGGAAAAGTCATTGAAAAGGTGACCGGCACCACTCTTTCAAAATACGTCGATTCTGTATTCTTCAAACCTCTGGGTATGAAAAATACCATGTACAATCCTCCGATGGAATTGTGGAAACGTACCGTTCCGACGGAAGTCGATTCGTTCTGGAAGAAAACATATGTTGCTGTTCGCGGCAGGGTCCACGATGAAAATGCGGCAACACTTGGCGGAATTTCCGGTCATGCGGGATTATTCTCGACCGCCTCCGATCTTGCTAAGATCCTGACCATGGAGTTGAACTACGGCAAATATAACGGTAAGCGGTACCTGGATTCAGCTACGATATCAAAATTCATCAAGCAACAGAACGAAAATAGCAGCCGTGCCATTGGGTGGGATACGCGTTCAACAGGACGTTCGTTCTCAGGACAATTCACTTCTCCTCAAACATTTTTACACACGGGATTCACCGGAACATCGGTTGTCGTAGATCCGTCAAAAAAAATCATCATTATCTTCCTGACAAATCGCGTCTATCCGACACGAAACACCTCAAAAATTGCGCGTGTTCGTCCGGCTGTGCACGAAGCTGTGTATCGGGCAATTAAGTAAAAAAACAGGCAATGATCCGGTGTATTGAATCTATTCAACGGCCACGGAAGATGTGGCCGTCACCGCAACAAATGGTGTATTGTTTACATTCACTCAATTCCTCTCGACTCTCACAATTTCTTTTCTTACTTTTTTGCATATCATAGTTCATCACTTCGGAGTAATAATGAAAAAAATTGTTCTGCTCTTTCTTGTTGCATGTTCTTTTTCCTTCGGACAAAAATCCGATACGCTAAAATCCTCAGCATTCGGCGGATTGAAATTTCGCTCCATCGGTCCGTCGGTTATCGGCGGTAGAATTGTTGCATTTGCTGTTCACCCCGAAAACCGGAGAATGTATTATGTCGGTGTTGGTTCCAGCGGCGTCTGGAAAACAACAAATGCCGGAACGACGTGGGAATGTGTTTTTGAAAATGAAGGATCATTTTCAATTGGCTCCGTCGTTCTTAATCCTTCTAATCCGCATGAAGTGTGGGTCGGAACGGGTGAACTGAACAGTCAGCGAAGTGTAGGGTACGGCGATGGAATTTATAAGTCCGACGATGAAGGGAAATCGTGGAAGAAAATGGGTCTGGAAAAATCCGAACATATTTCAGCCATTGTTTTTGATCCGCGTGATACCAAAATTCTTTATGTGGCGGCGCAAGGTCCATTATGGAAGGAAGGGGGCGACCGGGGTTTATACAAATCCACCGACGGCGGAACAACATGGAAAAATCTCTTAAAACCGAGTGAACAGACCGGCGTTTCAGACATTGTTCTTGATCCCCGGAATCCTGATGTCCTCTATGCGTCAACGTATCAGCGCCGCAGACATTTCTGGTCCATGATCGACGGTGGCCCCGAAGGTTCGATCCAAAAATCGACTGATGCGGGAGCCACATGGAAAAAATTATCTAGCGGACTGCCGGCCGGTGATCTCGGCAAGATCGGACTCGCCATCTCTCCGGTCAATCCTGACGTGCTGTTTTCATTGGTCGAAGCACAAGGGGATGGCGGTGGAATTTTCCGTTCGACCGACCGGGGTGCATCGTGGGAGAAACGGAATTCTTTTATCGATGTTCCCATGTATTACAGCAAGATCTATTGTGATCCGGTTGATGTGAACAGGATCTTCGCTACAGGATCCATCATGAATTATTCCGATGATGCGGGAAAAACGTTATCGCGTATCGGTGAAAAAAGTGTCCACGTGGATTATCATGCGATCTGGATCGATCCGAAAGATCCTAGCTATATGCTGCTCGGAACAGACGGCGGATTATACGAGTCACACGATAAAAATACAACGTGGCGCTTTATAAATAACATGCCGACGGTGCAATTCTATCATGTTACCGTTGATAATGCGGAGCCGTTCTATAATGTCTACGGAGGAACGCAGGACAACGCAACACTCGGCGGACCTTCACGCACGATCAGCAAATATGGAATACATAACTATGACTGGTTTGTTACCGTCGGCGGTGACGGATTTAAATCGCAGATCGATCCGACCGATCCCAATATTGTGTATTCGCAGTATCAGTACGGTGGACTTGCCCGGTATGATAAGAAAAACGGCGAAGTATTGTGGATCCAGCCGATCGAAGAGAAAGGTGAACCCGGCTTGCGCTGGAATTGGGATGCTCCGCTGATTATCTCACCGCATTCTTCAGCACGGTTATATTTTGGCGCGAATAAATTATTCCGCAGCGATGACCGCGGAAATTCATGGAAAGCCGTCAGCGGCGACCTGTCACGGCAGAAGGACCGCAACACAATTCCCATGATGGGAAAATTGTGGAGTATCGATGCGGTCAACCGTCATGGCAATACCGCCGCATGGGGAAACTTATCGCAAATATCCGAATCGCCCCGGAAAGAAGACCTTGTCTATGCCGGCACCGATGACGGATTGATCCAGATAACGGAAGATGGCGGAACAAGTTGGAAAAAGATCGATAAGATCACCGGCATTCCCGAACTTTCGTATGTAACGGTAGTAGCAGCTTCACAGCACAATGAAAATACCGTGTATGCCGCATTCGATAACCATCAACAGGGAGATTTCAAGCCGTACATTGTCAAGAGCGAGGACAAGGGAAAATCGTGGAAAATGATTTCAAATAATCTTCCTGCCAACGGTTCCGTAAAATCATTCGCGGAAGACCACATCGATCCCGATCTGATCTTTGCCGGAACGGAATTTGGATTGTTCTTCTCAAACAATGGAGGAAAGATCTGGACGCAATTAAACTCCGGCCTTCCGCTGGTCTCCGTGAAGGACATGCAGATCCAAAAGCGGGAGAACGATCTTGTGCTGGCAACATTCGGACGCGGGTTCTATATATTAGATGATTACTCGCCGTTGCGGAACGTAAAACCGGAGATCATGGAAAATGAATTTTCCCTCTTTCCGGTTAAAGATGCACTGATGTTCGTTGAGAAGGATCCGCTGACCGGCGATGACCAGGGTTGGCAGGGAGATAATTTTTATCACGCTTACAATCCTCCGTTCGGCGCAACATTTACATACTATCTGAAGGATGCATATAAGACCAGAAAGCAAATCCGCAAAGACGCTGAGAAAGAAACAGAGAAAAAGAAAACAAACATCAAAATTCCTTCGTATGATGAATCGCGCGCCGAAACGGATGAGGATGCGCCGGCAATCATAATAACTATTAAGGATGAAACGGGAAATGTTGTCCGGAAATTGAAAGGGGAAAATTCCGCAGGCATGAACCGGTGTACATGGGACCTAAGGTATTCATCGCTCGATCCTGTAACAGGTTCATCGCCGGCCGACGGAAAAAATTCCACATGGTTCGTTATGCCGGGAAAATACTTCGTAACGATCTCAAAGAGAATTGACGGCGTTGAAACACAACTCGGCACACCGACGGAGTTCGTATGCAGACCTCTGGGGACACCTTCCATACAGACAAAAGACAGAAAAGCGCTGGTTGCATTTCAAAAACGCGCAGCTAAACTGCAGCGTGCTGTGTTTGCCGCAAACAGTTATCTCAACGAACTTAAATCAAAGATCGGAGCGGTGAAAGCAGCGATGATGCAAGCGCAGGGTGAGACCGGCCAACCGTACGCTTCAGTTCGCGACCTTGAAGTACGTCTTCTTCAAATACGACGGGCGTTTTCGGGAGATGACATTATATCCCGCAGGAATGATACCCCGCCTCCGGGAATATTGGCGCGAATAAATTCGTTAACAGAGAGTTTTTTCTCGTCAAGTGCCGATGTAACTGAAACGCAGAAAAAGGCATACCAAATAGCAGTTGATGACTTCGAACGCGAATATGCCCGCCTGAAAATAATATCGGAACAGGAGATACCTTCTCTTTACAAAATATTGGATGCCATGATGTCACCCGTCCTGCCGGGCCGGCTTCCTGATTGGAATAAGGAATAAGTAAGAGCATAATCCTTTCGGACTTTAATATCCGGAAGGATAGTGTCGAAAAATTCAGGTTTTTTCCCCGCCGAAAAAATCGTATCTTTTGCCATTCGAAAAAAATCAAATCAACTTTGTCGAGTTTTAAACCTCGACAAAGTTCTTCATTTATAAGGAGCATATATGCCTACCATATTTAAGAATGAACCGTTCACCGATTTTACTAAACCGGCGAACATCAAGGGGATGAAAAAAGCCCTTGCCAAAATATTAAAAACGCTGGGTGCAGAACATCCGATCGTGATCGGCGGAAAGAAATACACAACCGCAGAAAAATTATATTCATATAATCCGTCGAGACCGGCAGAAGTTATTGGTATTTTTCAAAAAGCAAATATTGATCTGGCAAACAAAGCAGTGGAAGAAGCATCTAAGGCATTTGAAACATGGAAAAATGTTCCTGTCAAGAAACGTGCTGATTATTTGTTCAAAGCTGCGGCACTAATGCGTAAGCGCAAATTTGAATTCTCGTCCATGCTGACCTACGAAGTAGGAAAATCGTGGGCGGAAGCGGATGCCGATACGGCCGAAGCGATCGATTTTTTGGAATTCTACGGACGCGAGATGCTGCGTCTTGCAGCTCCTCAGCCGCTCACTAAAGTTGCCGGAGAAAAAAATGAATTGCGGTACATTCCTCTCGGTGTCGGTCTCTGTGTTCCTCCGTGGAATTTTGCATTAGCCATCCTCGCAGGCATGACCACGGCTGCTGTTGTTGCCGGTAATACTGTTGTCTTAAAGCCCTCATCCGATTCTCCCGGGGTGGGGTATATGTTTTTTGAATTGATGGAAGAGGTCGGTCTGCCGAAAGGCGTCATTAATTTCATTACCGGTCCCGGCGGTTCAGTCGGCGATACGATGGTCGCTCATCCAAAGACCCGGTTCATTTCGTTTACAGGATCTAAAGAAGTCGGCATCCATATCAATGAACTTGCGGCAAAGGTTGTTCCGGGACAAATTTGGCTGAAGCGTGTAATTGCAGAAATGGGAGGAAAAGATTCGATCGTGATTGACAGTGAAACGGATCTTGATGCAGCGGCACAGGCAACGGTAGCATCGGCGTTCGGTTTTCAGGGACAGAAATGTTCCGCGGCATCGCGCGCGATTGTTGTTGCTTCCGTTTATGATAAATTTGTTGCCAAGGTTGCTGAACGTACCAAAAAACTGGTTGTTGGTGAACCGGAAGATCCGTCAACATACATGGGACCTGTCGTGAATAAAGGTTCGATGGGAAAGATATTGCAATACATCGACACTTCCTTAAAAGAAGGGGGAAGACTTGTTGCAGGAGGAAAACGATTCAGTGCAGATGGATATTTCGTTGAACCGACGGTGGTCGCCGATGTTGATCCGATGGCAACAATCTCGCAGGAAGAGATATTTGGTCCCGTGTTAGCAATCATTAATGCCAGAGATTTTGACCATGCACTTGAAATTGCGAACAACACGGAATTCGGGCTGACCGGCGGCGTATGGACGAAGAACAAGAAGAAACAGGAAAAAGCGAAGAATGAATTCCATGCGGGGAATTTCTATATTAATAGGAAGATCACCGGCGCACTTGTTGGTGTCCATCCGTTCGGCGGATTCAATATGAGCGGGACGGATTCGAAAGCGGGCGGCAGGGATTATCTGCTGTTGTTTACACAGGCAAAACTGATATCACATAAAGTAAAATAATTTCCTCCGGCAGTCCGGTGTTGATGCCGGCCTGCCAATAATAATACAAGGAGTTTCAATGAAAATTCATGAATATCAAGGCAAAGACATTTTGAAAAAATTCAGCGTTCCCGTACCGCGCGGCGAAGTTGCATTTACCGTTGATGAAGCAGTGAATGCGGCAAAACGTCTCGGCGGCAGCGTATGGGTTGTGAAAGCGCAGATACACGCAGGCGGACGAGGTAAAGGGGGCGGAGTAAAAGTTGCAAAGAGTATCGATGAAGTGAAAAATTATGCGAAGCAGATACTCGGTATGACGCTTGTAACTCATCAGACCGGACCGGAAGGACGGTTGGTGAAACGTTTGCTGATTGAAGAAGGAGCAAACATCGACAAGGAAATGTATGTCGGTATCACGCTGGACCGCGCACAATCAAAGAATGTCGTGATGGTCTCCACCGAAGGTGGAATGGAAATCGAAAAAGTTGCCGAAGAGCATCCGGAAAAAATTATCAAAGAAACCATCGAACCCTCCGTTGGCTTTCAGCAATTTCAGGCACGCAAACTTGCGTTTGCACTCGGCTTAAGCGGTGATGCTTTCAAGAATGCGGTAAAATTTTTATTAGCTCTCTATAAAGCATATGAAGCAACCGATGCATCGCTGTTTGAGATCAATCCTCTCGTGATCACGAAGGAAGGAAATGTTATTGCACTCGATGCAAAAGTGAACATCGATGATAATGCACTCTACAAACATCCCGAATTTGCCGAACTTCGCGATCTTGAAGAAGAGGAACCGCTCGAAATTGAAGCATCTAAATCAAATCTTAACTACATCAAACTCGACGGCAATGTGGGCTGCATGGTGAACGGAGCTGGTCTGGCGATGGCAACAATGGATATTATCAAACTCGCAGGCGGTGAACCGGCCAACTTTCTTGATGTTGGCGGCGGAGCGAATGCCGAAACAGTTGCGAGCGGATTCAAGATCATCCTTTCCGATAAGAATGTGAAAGCAATTCTCATCAACATCTTTGGCGGTATCGTTCGTTGCGACCGGGTCGCAAACGGCGTTGTCGAAGCGGCAAAAGTTGTCGATGTGAAGATCCCGATCGTCATCCGTCTTGCCGGCACTAATGCCGATATTGCTGCGGATATACTCCGTAATTCTGGAATGAGTTTTCTGGTAGCCGGGGATCTGAAAGATGCAGCGGATAAGGTTACGAAAGCGCTGGCGGCGTAATCGATACATGTCCGTTTACGATACATACGAAGCAGTCATAGGCCTGGAAGTTCACGCACAGCTCTCAACGAAAACGAAAATCTTTTGCGGATGTTCGACCACGTTCGGTAATGCGCCGAACTCGAATGTTTGTCCCGTTTGCCTTGGAATGCCCGGAGTTCTTCCTGTATTAAATAAACAAGTGGTTGAATATGCCATTCGTTTAGGCCTTGCCACGCACTGTGCAATTTCGCCTACATCCGTCTTTGCCCGCAAAAATTATTTCTATCCCGATCTTCCGAAAGGGTACCAAATCTCCCAATACGAGGAACCGATCTGTCGGCACGGCTTCGTTGATATTGACCTTGAAGACGGAAGCACGAAGCGCATCGGCGTCACGCGTATCCATATGGAAGAGGACGCTGGGAAATCGATCCACGACATGGACACAGATACGCTTGTGGATGTGAACCGCTGCGGTACGCCATTATTGGAGATTGTCAGCGAACCGGATATGCGTTCTGCTAAGGAAGCGTCTCAATATTTACATTCTGTTTGGCAGACAGTGAAGTACTTGGGAATTTGCGATGGCAATATGGAAGAGGGAAGCCTGCGGTGCGATGCCAATATCTCCGTCCGGCTGAAGGGTGAAACAAAACTGGGAACGAAAGCAGAATTGAAGAACATGAATTCGTTCCGTAACGTAGAGCGCGCGATTGAATACGAGATAAAACGCCAGATCGACCTGATCGAAGAAGGGGGCACGGTGGTGCAGCAGACATTGCTGTGGAACGCTGAAAAGAACATCGCCGCACCGATGCGCAGTAAAGAAGAGGCGCATGACTACCGGTACTTTCCGGATCCCGATCTGGTTCCTGTTGTTGTAGATAATGCGTGGATAGCATCGGCTCAAAAACTAATTCCGGAACTTCCGAAGGAACGGCGAAAGCGGTTTGTGGAATCCTTCAAACTTCCTGCGTACGATGCCGGTGTTCTCACACAGGAAAGAGAACTTGCAGAATATTTTGAGTCTGCGGCAGGTCAGCTTTCTAAAAAAAATGAAGAAAATCATAAGACTGTCAGCAATTGGATTATGACCGACGTTCTGCGTGTGATGAACGACAAAAAGATTGCGGTCGCCGATTGTCCCATAACGCCGGAACATCTTGGCGCAATGGTGAATCTGATCGCCGATGGTACGATCAGCGGAAAGATCGCAAAGGAAGTTTTTGACGATATGCTCACTACAAAAGAGCATCCGAAAGCAATCGTTGAAAGAAAAGGTCTTCTTCAGATCTCTGATGCCGGGGCGATCGAAAAAGAGATAGATCTGATACTTGCAAAATTTCCAAATGAGATGACCAGATATAGGGGCGGCGAAGTTAAATTAACGGGATTCTTCGTCGGTGAAACAATGAAGGTGATGAAGGGAAAGGGAAATCCCAAATTGATAAACGAAATACTAAAGAAAAAACTGGATGGTTAACATGAGAAAGAAAGTTATTGCCGGCAACTGGAAAATGAACAACGATATTGTCCAGACAACGGAACTCATCAACGGATTAAAATCACTAATCGTATCAGCAAATGCAGAGGTGATCGTTTGTCCTCCCTACACTTCGCTCGCAACGGCTCAGCAGTTGTTGGTGAATTCATCCATTAAGCTCGGTGCTCAGGATGTTTCCCTGTACGACAACGGAGCCTACACCGGTGAAGTGTCTGTATCAATGCTGAAATCTGTCGGTTGTTCGTATGTCATCGTCGGACACTCGGAACGGAGACAGTATCACCACGAAACGAATGAGATTATCAATCAAAAGGCAAAAAAAGTGCTGGCCGGCGGCATGCTCCCGATCATCTGTGTGGGAGAAACGTTGGAAGAGCGCGAAAAAAATATCACCGATCAGGTGTTGACAACACAAGTAAAAGGTGTTCTTGCCGGTTTGAGTGCTGTTGATGTTGAACGTTCAATCGTGGCGTATGAACCTGTCTGGGCTATTGGTACAGGAAAAACGGCTACAAAGGAACAGGCTGAAGAAGCTCACAAGGTGATCAGAAATGTAATTACTCAATTGTATTCAACTGCAGTATCTGAAAAAGTAGTTATCCAATACGGCGGAAGTGTAAAAGGGGATAATGCAAAAGAACTTCTATCTCAACCGAATATCGATGGCGCTCTCGTCGGCGGTGCTTGTTTGAAGGCCGATTCGTTTGCATCTATTATCACGGCAGCATAAATTACTCGGAAAGCCGTAATTTCGTCTTAATTCAGCGACATTACGGCTTTCCTGTTCATTTAAACCCCGCAAAATAACTCTTGGTTTCAGCAGGTTCGTGTGTTATATTTACGTTGTTTTAGTTAGCAAAATCCCTAAAAACAACGAAAATTCAACAATTTCGGGCCAATAGTTGAACAAATTGCTCTTTCGGTCATCAGTTTATCTATTTGTTTCATTTCTCGTCGTAACCACTCTATTTTCCCAGCAGTTGTTCTTAGAAAATGGCACGCCGTCGCATCCAAGCGTCCTTGGCTTCAGTTCGCCAACCCGTTCAGTCATTGATCTTTCTGGGGAATGGAACTATTCCCTCGATAATGAAATAACGTGGAAAAAAGTGAAAATCCCCGCCGCCGCAAACTATGAGGGGAAGATCGTATACCGCCGGAAATTTTTTGTAACCGAGGGTTCGATCAGTGCCAATGCGTTCAAAGTTGTTTCCTATGGAATGAATTACCGTTCGGAAGTATATATCAACGAAACATTCGTCGGGAACCATGAAGGTGGGTATACATCGTTTGAACTTTCCATTCCGCAAAATATTATTCAGGTCGGTGCCGAAAATGTTATCCGTGTTGTAGTCGATAATACGCTGAACTACCGGTCGACCTTCCCCCCGAGGCCGCAAGTGAGCGGATGGAAAAATTACAATGGAATTCTGCGTGACCTGTTTATTGTTGCAACACCTAAAGTGTGGATCGATGATCTGAATGCTGTCGTTGAAGCGATCGAACCGAAAGCTGCAAAACTTTTGGTAACTGCTACGATCTCGGCAAAAGAACTGAAGTCCGTAACCGAATTGTCGGGTAAAACGCTTCAGCTCTCCGCTGAAGTTTCGGAAGCCGCGAATGGAATTCCGATTGGTAAGCCGGTCGTCAGTTCAGTTACGCCGGAATCCGGCAATGATATTACCGTACGTTTTTCAGTTTCGATCCCCGGGGCAAAATTATGGTCACCTGATGCGCCGGAGTTGTATACCGTAAAAGTTTCTTTGCACGCCGTTGAAGGAAAAAAGGATTCTCTGATTGATGAAACAAACGTCAGCACCGGTATCCGCACCTTCACCAAAGACAAAAATATTCTGTTGTTCAACGGCGCTCCGGTCATTCTGCGCGGAGTTGTATGGGTCGAGGATGCCGATAAACACGGCAGCGCAATGACGTATGAAGAGATGGAAAAAGATGTTGCGCTTATCAAAAATCTGGGAGCAAATGTTGTCCGCATCGGTTTCCATCCGCCGCATCCGTTCTTCATTCAATTGTGCGATCGGTACGGATTGTTTGCAATGGAAGAAATTCCGAATTACGAGATTCCGGCATCTCTTCTTGAGGAAGAGAATTATCGCACACTGGTCAATTCATATCTCAAGGAAATGATCGAGCGCGACCGGTATAATCCATCGGTGATTGCATGGGGACTTGGAGAAGGATTTGGTTCGAGCGGTGATGAGGATAAACGTATCATAACACAGCTCCATCGGACCGCCAAATCGCTAGATGACCGGTTAACGTATGCAGTTGTGCGGGATCCGGAAGATAAGTCGGCAGCAATCGTTGATATTGCCGCAATAAATTTTTCCAATGCTGATATAAGAACTTTCCGAACCCGTATCACTGCGTTCAGGGATGAAAATCCGAAAAAACCGGTTATTGTTGCCGGCTATGGGAAAGCTGTTGAAAAGGAAAACCGGAACGGCTATAGTGATCCGAATTCACGAGAAGCACAGGCACGAATGATTCAGCAACGATTTGCAGTCATTCGGGAATTAAATCTTGCCGGGTCATTGGTCTTTACATTTAATGATTTTCGCAGTGATCGGCCAATTTTAAGTGTAAGGCCGATAGTGCCCACGGTTCATACGTACGGCCTTGTAGAGTTGAACCGTGAAAAGAAAGTAACATATGATATCGTTCAATCCCTGTACCACGAACAAAAGATCTCCGCACTTCCTATCGGTACTTATATTCCCGCATCTCCTTATATCTATGTGGTGATCGGATTTTCGTTGCTGGTGATTGCGGCGTGGCTTGTGAACGGAAACCGCAGGTTCCGTGAAAGTACATGGCGCTCAATTTTCAAATCGTATAATTTTTTCGCAGATATCCGGGACCAGTTCGCCTTGCCGTTATTTCATACTACCATAACGGCGCTGATCATTGCGGTCACATTTTCGGTAACGTTCTCAAGCATACTCCATCATTTTCGCAGCAATATTTTTCTGGATTACTTGCTCTCTCAGCTTTTCTCAGATGCATTTAAGAAGATCATCATTCAAATGTGCTGGGATCCGCTGCTCAGTGTAGGATATCTGACGGGAGCGATGGTGGTCTGGTTTTTTTTCCTGACGATGTGTATACAAATGTTCGCAATGATGGCACGTGTACGCATCAGGCTCTTCCATTCGTACTCGATTGCCGTTTGGACAGCCCTGCCGTGGGGTTTTTTCATTCCCGGCGGAATGATCCTCTATCGTTTGCTGGAAAGCGATCCGTATGTCCCCTGGGTGCTTGGAATGGTTGTAGTGATGTCCGTTTGGGTCTATATGCGCACGCTGAAAGGTATCTCGGTAATTTATCAAATCTATACTCCAAAGATGTATATGATCGGCGCCATATTTTTGCTGGTTGTTGGCGGCGGTTTGTATACTTATTATGATTATGCATACTCATTCACAGCGTTCACTGAATTTTTCGTCACTCATGTTTTTCCGTTCGCAAATTAATCATTCAGAAGAATGTATCTATCAAAACTCGAAATTGTCGGCTTTAAATCATTCGCCAACAAGGTGAATTTGTCGTTCGACGTCGGGTTGACCGCGATCGTTGGTCCCAACGGTTGCGGCAAGACGAATGTTGTGGATGCAATTCGTTGGGCTCTTGGAGAACAAAAGCCGAGCCGGTTGCGTAGTGACAAGATGGAAGATGTTATTTTCAACGGCACGAAGAACCGCAAGCCTCTCGGTATGGCGGATGTTTCACTCACCATCGAGAATACCAAAGGTATTCTTCCTTCCGAATATAAAGAAGTTGTCATCACACGCCGTGTATACCGATCCGGAGAATCCGAATATTATCTCAACAAGACCCTGTGCCGCTTAAAGGACATCAAAGATCTGTTCATGGATACGGGTATGGGTTCGGATGCATACTCCGTAATCGAATTGAAAATGATCGAAACGATTCTGAGCGACAAAGCGGATCAACGCCGTTTGTTATTTGAGGAAGCGGCTGGAGTAACAAAGTATAAGGTTCGCAGAAAAGAGACCTTCACAAAACTGGATCACGTTCAGCAGGATCTGATGCGGGTGATGGATATTGTGAAGGAAGTGCAGAAGGCCGTGAATTCTCTTGAACGACAGGCGAACAAAGCAGAACAATTTAATCTCATCTCGAAGGAATTGCGGGAAAAAGAGATCATCCTGCTTGAGCGGGAATATTATGACATTGTTCATTCGATCGATCCGTTGAAGGAAAAGTTAAGCTCGGCCGTGGATGAAAAAAAGAAGATCAGTGACGAATTGTCGTCCGAAGAAATCTTGCTGGATACACTTCGCGAAGAATTGACTTCGCTTGAAGAAAATCTGAACGATGTGCAGATGGAACTGAACGAGCATCAGCAGAAAATCAATCTTTCCCAGCAGGCGCGGGTGAAGGCGAATGAACGGACGAATTCATTAAATGAAGCAATCGACCGGTTCACCAAAGACAAGGAAGAACTGCAGCACCAGCTTCCGGAACTTGAAGCGCGTTCCGTTGAATTGAAGATAGCGATCGATCAGACGCATGCAAATGTCATTTCATCGACGGCGCATTACAATGAAAAGAAGGAAGAACTTGATGCGTTCACGGCGGAGCTTGAAAAGAAAAAGACCGATGTGAAGTCGAAACAGGATGAAGTGATTGCACTTCTGCATGAGATTTCGTCCAAACGGAATGACTACGAACGTACCAAAGCCCGCCTGGAAAATATCAACGGCCGCCTCGATTATTCGGGTGAAGAAAGTGCTATTTATACCACCGAGATTTCGAAAAATTCGGCGACCGTAGCCGATCTGAGCGCTCAGGATAAGGACCTCCGGAAGAAATATGCCGAAGCGGAATTGGTCGCGTTGAACGAAGAATCGAAGAAATTGTCGCTCCAGCAGGAGATCGAATCGCAAAGAAATTCTGAATTTGAAATCCGCTCAACAATTGAACGGCGACGTTCCCGACTGGAATTTCTGAAAGGACTTGTTGAAAGTCACGAGGGATTTTCGGAAGGAGCAAAATATCTGATCGCTCATGACGAGTGGAATGATGTTCTGCAGTCGACCGTTGCGGATGCTTTTTCCGCCGATGCAAAATACCGCATTGCTATTGAGGCAGCGCTCGGGGAGATGGCAAGTTACATTATTGTCAACACGATCGGGGATGCACACCGCGGTGTGGAACTGTTAAAATCAAACGACAAAGGGCGCGCAACATTTGTCTGTATGGAATCGGTTCCGTCGCTTCCCGATGACAAATTGGATATCAAAGAAAAGGGAGTCATAGCTCGGGCAAATGATATCATACAGTGCGATCAGCGGTATCGCGTATTGCGTGATTTTCTGCTCTCCGGTACCATGATCGTTGATACCGTTCAAACCGCATCAGCTCTTGTGAAAAGGTACTCGTCGCTGAAGTGCGTTACCCTGGACGGTGAGTTGGTGACCGGTTCGGGTATTGTGCGCGGCGGAAGCAACCGCGTGGAAGACGGCGGCATGCTCGGCAAAAAGTCGCAGATCGAAGAATTGGAAAAGGAAATCGCGGTCTTAACGGAACAGCTGGATACGTTGCGGAAAGAGACTGCTGAAAAAGAAAGAATGGTTTCCTCCATTGATGTGAAATCGTTGTTCGACGGCGCTAAAAAGATCGAACAGCAGATGACATCGGTGGAAATGCGTATTGCTCAGATCGAATACGAAAAGAAGCGGATGGCGGAAAACGTCCAGCGGAACGATGCCGAGAATACCCGTTTACGTGAAGAAGCTAATTCTCTCGGTACCGAATTGAAAAATCTTCAGCCGTTGATCGAAACGCTTGAAAAGAAAAAATCGTCAGCGGAACAGCAGTCGGGCGCAATAGCTAGCGAACTGGAAACAATGGAAGTGATGTGGAACGAATTCTCCAAAGTGGCCACAGACGCACAGCTTGAAATGATGCGGCTGGAGAATGAAGAGAAGAATTTTGCACGCGAGCTGGAATATACCAACGCAACCATCGCCAATATCAGGAACACCTTCGAACAACGCAATACCGATATCGGTAACGCAAACGGAGAGATCATCCGTCTTAAGGAAAATTTACTGACGAATGCTGCCGAGTTGGAAGGGCTTGACTCTGAGTTGAAAGAGATCGTTGAACGGAAACGCGTTGTTCAGTCAGATTTCAACGCAAAACGGACGCAATCGCACGATATTGAACTGAAACTGAAAGATGCGCGACGTCTTCACGATACGTCCATGTCACGTTCACATGAACTTGAAATGAAGATCTCAGAACTGACGATGCGATCGCAGAATATTATTGCTCGTGGCAAAGAGGAATTTGATTACGTCGTGGAATTGAAGGTATATGCCGCCGAAGAGACCTTTGACATTGAAGAGGGGAAGGAAGAAGTGCGGCAGATGAAGGATAAAATTCGTTCGCTTGGCGCGGTGAACTTTGCGGCTTTCGATGAATATAAAACGGAAAAGGAACGTCTGGAATTTATCAGCACGCAGCGGGAAGATCTGATCGAATCCGAAAAGACGCTCCTGCAGACTATCGAAGAGATTAACAATACTGCGCAAAGGGAATTTCTCAATACTTTTGAAAAGATCCGCGAGAACTTCATCACAACGTTCAAAGGCCTGTTCGACGAAGGTGATGAGTGCGATCTTCAATTGGAAGAAGGGGTCGATCCTCTCGAAGCAAAAATCGAGATCACCGCAAAGCCGCGCGGCAAGCGACCTACATCAATCGATCTGCTCTCCGGCGGCGAAAAGACACTGACGGCGATTGCTCTCTTGTTTGCGATCTATCTGGTGAAACCGTCGCCGTTCTGCATCCTTGACGAAGTTGATGCACCGCTCGACGATTCCAATATCGACCGCTTTGCCCGCATCATCAGAAAGTTCAGCGACAATACTCAATTTATTATTGTCACGCACAATAAGCGGACAATGGAAGCGGCGAACGCGATGTACGGCGTGACGATGGAAGAACAGGGTGTATCGAAGCTTGTTTCGGTGCGGTTTAACGAGAATAAAGTGGCAACAAACTAACATTGACCGGCCGGTACTCCGGATGAATATGCAGAATCAATTGTCGTATACCGTCTTCACCGATTTTGACGGAACTATCGCATTGAAGGATATCGGTGATGAAATGTTCGTACGGTTTGGCGATACGGCGGTCTGCTCCAGAAGTTTTGATGCGTTCCGGTCTGGAGAGATCGATGCACGGGAATGCTGGAGACAAGGGTTTGCAACTGTGGCACCCGTTACGAAGAATGAATTTACGCAATTTGCACTGAGTCATTCTATCGATCCACATTTTAAGATGTTCGTGGAATTTTGCAAAATACATACTATTCCGTTGTCAATATTGAGCGATGGATTTGATGCGTATATCGATCCGGTGTTGGAACGGGAAGGATTGGAGAGATTAGTCCGTTTCTCGAATAGGCTGCAATTCAATAACGGAGGAACGGTCGAGCCGATTTTTCCGTACACCGAGGCTGAATGCAAGCGCTGTGCAAATTGTAAACGGAATCATCTGCTGACACGATCGAATGATGATCAGGTGATTGTATATATCGGCGACGGAATTTCCGACCGGTGTCCCGTCCAGTTTGCGGATATCGTGTTTGCCAAAGATTCACTTGTAAGATTTTGCGAGATACATAATATTACGTTTCACCGGTTTGAGAATTTTTCCGACGTGCTGAATATTTTCAGGACGATTATCGAAACGAAAAAACCGCGCAAGCGTCGTACGGCGGAACTTGCCCGCAAAGACATCTTCATGGGAGAGTAGATATGGATCTGAGACTGAAAATATTTGAACTGCGCAGCTACACCCCGATACCGTTTCTTGTTGTTATGGTTATGTTCGCCGAACCGACGGCAGCTACACTGGCTGTTGGGTTCATTATCGCATTGACCGGAGAGGCTATACGTTTTTGGGGTGTATCAATCTGCGGCAGTGAAACCCGCACGACCGGCGTTGTTGGGGCGACGAATCTGATCACCGATGGTCCGTTCGGACATGTGCGCAACCCGTTGTATGTCGGTAACATTTTGATGTATGTCGGTATCGGTATCATGTCCAATGCTCTTGTACCGTATTTAGCATTAGCGGCATTTATCTGGTTTGTTATACAGTATCAATTGATTGTTTCACGTGAAGAAGAGCATCTTCGTGGCGCTTTTGGTGCGGAATACGACACATATTGCAAAAATGTTCCCCGTTTCATTCCGAGAGTGACCCGGTATTCCGGCGATCATGCATTTCATCGGGAACCGAATGTTGCGCGCGGCTTGCAGTCGGAAACGAGAACCTTGCAGGCATTTACGGCAGTCATTGGTTTGATCATCGTCCGATATTTAATACGGTAACATGAAACAGCGAGTAATGATGATAGCGGGCGAAGCATCAGGCGATCTGCACGGTGCTGGGGTTGTCCGTGAACTGAAGAAAAGAAATCCGTCAATGGAGATCTTCGGCATCGGCGGAGATAAAATGCAGAAGGAAGGAATGACACTAACGTATCATGTGCGGGAAATGTCGTTCATGGGATTTATCGAGGTAGTGAAGCATCTTCCGTTGATCCGATCGGTGGAACGGACGCTTGAACAACTGCTGCTCTTGAAAAAACCGGATGTTGTTGTGCTGATCGATTATCCCGGTTTTAACTTGAGATTTGCAGGCATCGCAAAGAAACATGGGATCAAGGTTGCATACTATATCAGTCCGCAGGTGTGGGCATGGAAAAAAGGACGCGTAAAGAAGATGCACGGATTGATTGACAAGATGCTCGTCGTCTTTCCGTTTGAAGTGCCGATCTATGAGAAAGAGAATGTTCCCGTGCAATTTGTCGGTCATCCGTTGGTGGAAGAGATGCAGGATGGTATGACACAAACACAGTTTTCAAAACGCTATGAATTGGATCCGGAAAAAAAATTCATTGCGGTTGTTCCCGGAAGTAGAAAACAGGAAATCGAAAATTTATTTTCGGTGATGGTTCGTTCTGCGGTAGCACTTGCACAGGATGAAAAAGATGTTGTTGTTGCCGTTGCTCCGGATCTACCGATGGAATTGTACACGATAAATTTACCGCCCGATGCACGCGTGAAATTCATCCGGCATGCAACGCATGAAGTGATGAAATATGCCGAGTTTGCTTTTGTTACCTCGGGAACGGCTACGCTGGAAACGGCATGTGTCGGAACACCCATGATTGTAGTCTATAAGACTTCCGCGATCACCTATTGGATTGCGCGATTGGTGGTGAAGATTAAGAATATCTCGCTGGTGAATATCGTAGCCGGCAGAACGATCGTTCCCGAAATGATTCAGAGTGATGTTACTGTCGAATCGCTGACCGCAGAGGCTCGGATGATCATAAATTCGCCTGAACGGTATAACGGGATCAAAAATGAATTGAATATCGTCCGTCAGAAACTGGGCGGCATCGGTGCTTCGGCGAATGTAGCAGAAGCGATCCTTGCTTTATGAGAAAGAAAATGATATTGATTGCTCTGCGTTTGGTGTTGTGGCGCATAGCTTTGCTGTGTGTCAGAACGCTGAAGATCACAGTACGTGGAGGTGAGCAGTTTGAGGAGTTGAAACGAAGCGGAAAGAATTATGTTGTGGCATTTTGGCACGGTGCAATGCTGGTCGGTTGGTTCATTCATCGTCCACAGAAAAGTGGAACGGTTTCAGCGCTGGTCAGCCAAAGCAACGACGGTGAGTTTCTTTCAACGATTTTGGAACGCTGGAACTATTCGATGATACGCGGATCGAGCCACATCGGCGGAAAAGAGGCGATGCAGTTAATGGTGGATGAAGTGACGAATGGGCGCTCGCTGGCGATCACTCCGGACGGACCCCGCGGTCCACGTCATGAAATGAAGATGGGTGCGGTTCGGGTTGCACAAAAGTGCGGAGTTCCGTTGGTGCTTGCAGGAATCGCGGTGAAAAAAAAGAGACACCTGCGCAGTTGGGACAAGTTTATAGTGCCGATGCTCTTTTCGCCCGTTGCGGTTTGCTACGGCGATCCCGTGACGGTTCAAAAAGAACTTGATGGTGAATCGCTGGACGCTTTCAAACTTGAAATGCAGGCAAGAATGAATGCGTTGACCAAAGATGCTGAAAGGATGCTATTGCAGGAAGGGGAAAGATCGTGAGACCGCATCCTGTCTTATTTCCGCTGTCTTTCATCTACGGATTTATTGTGTGGCTGCGCAATTTGTTCTTTGATATTGGATTATTGAGATCGATCGATGTTGGTGTTCCGGTTATTTCAATCGGTAATATCACGGCCGGCGGGACGGGAAAAACTCCGATCGTGATGAACGCTGCACGGATAGTTCAGGACTCTGGAAAGACCGTTGCTATTGTCAGCAGAGGTTATGGAAGAGCAACGCGCGGAACAGTCGTTGCATGTGATGGAAAACGTATCCTTACCGATGCAGTTTCAGCCGGTGATGAACCGTTGATGATCGCCCGTAACTTGAAAACCGCGGTCGTCATTGTTGATGAAGACAGAGTCCGCGGTGCAAAAAAAGCAATCGATGGATTCGGCGCTCAGGTGATTATCCTTGACGACGGATTTCAGCATCGATATATCAAACGGACGAAAGACATTGTGCTGATCGATGCTGCACAATTGCCGTTCGATATGATGATGCTTCCGGCAGGATATCGCAGAGAATGGATCGGAAGTTTGAAACGCGCGAACGGAGTAGTCATTACGAAAGCAAAGAACAGTGCCGACGCGGAAAACATTTTACGTGATGATCGGATCGGATTCATACAGAAAAAGTTCTCCGGTTCATTTGTTCCGTCTGGCATGAGGCATTTGTTTGGCGGCGTTGCACAAACGCTGGAAACCATGAAAGGCCGTTCGGCCGTTGCTGTATGCGGCATTGCCCGGCCGGAAATGTTTTTTTTAGAACTTGAAAAATGCGGTGTTTCATTGAAGGCTGTATATAGTTTTCCGGATCATCATGCATTCAAAATATCCGAAATTGAATCGTTCATTCGGTCGTTTCATGAGCACAACGCTGATTTTATCCTGACAACGGAGAAGGATGGTGTTCGGCTGCAGGAGTTTGAAAGCATATTGAATAATCTGCCGGTCTCTGCGCTGATTATGGATGCGGCCATTCATCAGCAGGATGAATGGAAAAAATATTTATTGAGCTGAAAGTTTTATTTTAATGAAGATTGTGGTTACGGATTCGGGTAATCCAGATAAACAGAAGACATATATGGATTGGGTCCAATCATTCGATCCGGCTGCCGAACTGGTCGTTGCTTCATACAGAAATGATTTTTCCGGGTTATCCGGTTTTGACGGATTGGTTCTTGTGGGCGGAGAAGATGTCGATCCAAAGTTATCCAAGGCAATCCCGGAAGAATTGGTTGAACAGATTGATAGGGCGCGTGATGATTTTGAATTTAGGCTATTGGACGAAGCGATGAGCGTGAAGATGCCGATCCTCGGTATTTGCCGCGGCTTGCAGGTTGCGAATGTTTTTCTCGGGGGTACCCTTATTGCCGATCTTCCGGCTGCGGGATTTGAAAGACATACAGCAATGAAAGGGGAGCCGGAACTTCGTCATGCAATAACGGTGAAGAGCGAATCGCTGTTAGCGTCAGTGACGGAGAAATTATCCGGTGTGATCAATTCGTACCATCATCAATCCGTGCGCACAATCGCTGATGATTTGATCGTTTCCGGCTATTCGGATGATGATGTTGTGGAATCAATGGAATGGAAGGAAAAAAGAGATAAATCATTTTTGATGCTCGTTCAATGGCATCCTGAACGGATGGTGGATGCAGCGAATCCGTTTACCACAAAGATCGGCTCCGCATTCTTTCAGGGAGCACAACAGTATAATTTAACGAAATAATAAAGTGCAGTGACGTCCGCCGTTAGTGGACAGGCAAAACATTTACCACAGTGGGCAAGAGGCCCGAAAGGAACAGTGTCCTATGAAACTTTCCGACTATAAATATCCGGTCCCGAGGAATCTTATCGCGAAACATCCGGCAAATCCGCGTGACCATGCACGGTTAATGGTTATTAACCGAAAGGAAGAAACAATTGAGGACCGACACTTTTACGATGTTGCCGAATATTTTGAAAAAGGGGATACCATTGTTGTGAACGAAACAAAGGTATTTCAGGCACGGCTCATCGGAAAAAAAGAAAAGACGAATGCCAAGATTGAAGTATTTCTGCTCCGTCAGTTGAACGTAGAGGATAATATCTGGGATGTGATCGTCGATCCGGCACGCAAAGTGCGCATCGGTAATAAGATATATTTTGACAACGGAAATCTTTGGTGCGAAGTGATTGATAATACCACATCGCGCGGAAGAACAGTGCGTTTCAACTATACGGGCGATTTTTTCAAGGTTATCGATAAGATCGGACTGACGCCGCTGCCGAACTATATCAAGCGAGAACCGACCCCGAAAGACAAAGAAGCGTACCAGACGATATTCGCCGATAAAGTGGGTGCTGTTGCTGCGCCGACGGCAGGGCTTCATTTCACCAAAGCGCTTCAGAAAAAAATGGAAAAGAAAGGGGTCAATTTTGCTCCGGTCATTCTTCACATCGGTTTGGGAACATTCCGTGCCGTTGAAGTGGAAGATCTCACCAAGCACAAAATGGATTCCGAATATTTCCAGGTCGATGAATCAACGGTGAAAATCGTTAACAAGACAATCGACGCCCGGAAAAATGTCTGCGTGATCGGCACCAGTGCGATGCGTGCCGTCGAATCGTCCGTAACAACGGACGGACACTTAAAACCGTTGCGCGGTTGGACCGATAAGTTCATCTTCCCGCCGTACGATTTTAAGATCGCGGACAGATTGATCACGAACTTCCATATGCCGGAATCGACCTTACTGATGCTGGTAGCTGCGTTTGCCGGACATGAACTGGCAATGCGGGCTTACAAACACGCAATTAAAAAAGGTTACCGCTTTTACAGCTACGGTGACGCGATGCTCATTCTCTAATTGTACATGATGGAACATTACCTAACGTCCAAGTTTTTTGTTCTTCTTGTCATAAATATTCTGCTCCTCGGAGCATTCGGATATTTAATGACGAAAAAACATTTGCTATCGTATTTTTCGCAGGGGAAATGGTGGCTGACATGGCTTTCTGTTGCGATTATTACATTAATGGATGAGTTGACATCCATTTTCTATGCACCGAGCGAAGCGTTTCGGGTCATCGGAACCAATGCTATTGTTTTCATCATTCTCACTTCTATTCTAATCCGTTTGCTTTCTATGCGGATGACGGAGATCGCTGAGATTCTTGAATTTCATGGGATCAAAGGTGGAGGGGTTTATTCGTTTTCATACATCGTGCTTGGACCGACCGTTTCGTTCATCGCGGTTGCTTCGATTATTGTTGATTATGTATTAACTGCTAGTCTTTCCACAGTCAGTGCCGTTGAAAATGGCATGTCGTTCATCCATCTGGGTGCAGCCGGAAAATTCGCATTTCAGGCCGGCATCATATGGTTTGTGGCAGGATTGAATATCATCGGCATCAAAGAGAATGCAAAATTCACCTACGGGATTTTTGTGGTGGCGGCAATAGTACTGATCAATCTGGTCTCAGCCGGCATCTTTCACATGAACAACGACAGTTGGGGAGTGATCGGGCAAAGTTTTTCGAATGTTGCGATCGGCATGGATAGCGGTAACTGGTTTAATGCGTATTTTTTCGTCATCGTCGGCGTATCAAGTTGTATTCTTGCCTATTCAGGAATAGAATCTGTAGTGCAGACCGCAGGATTAGTGAAATCATGGAAAGATGTGAAACGCGCATACATTTTTCTTGCACTCACCACGGGTATTTTTACACCGCTGCTAGCTGCGGTGGTTCTATCATCACAAATCAATTTCTCTGCACATGAGACCGATCTTATCACGCAGTTCGCCCGCATGGTCGGCGGTGTCCCGTTCGGTTATATTGTCGGCATTCTCGCCAGTATTCTACTGATGATGGCAGTGAATACAGCCTATGTGGCAACAAGCGAATTGGTGGAACGCGTAGCACATCGCTACGGCTTTCAATGGATAATAAAAACAAACAGCCGCCAGTCGCTCTACCGTATTCATATTGCCAACGCCCTTTTTTATACGTTCATCATTTTCCTGACGGGCGGGAATCAAATGCTGCTTGCAGAAATGTATGCGATCGGATTACTCGCAAGTTTTTCAATCAATCTTGGCAGCCTTCTAATTTACCGATATTCAAAGGGGACCAAGGACGTACTTGCATTCAATACTCACCGTTTGGGAACGTTCGGCCTTTTTGCAATCATGTTTTCCTGTTTCCTCTATCTTGGGTACCATAAACCGTATGGAACACTTATGTGGAGTTCGGTAACGGCGATCTTTTTATTTATCGGTATTCGTGTCGCCAAAAAACGGGCACCGGAGATCAAGGAGATCGCGCAGACAGATCAGCCATTGAATATGATCTTCTATTTGGTCGAATCCGAAGCGGAGAATATCAACATTTACTTCCGCCGTCCGAACGAAAATGCACCGAAGGTAGACGATTCCTCTTCGGCATTTATCAGCCTCTATCATCCTCGCCAGGGAATTCCGGAAAAAGTGGCAGTCAATCATTTCCGGTTTGCCAATCAAAGCCAATCGGTCTTTCAGGGAATCACGGAGATATTGTATGCATTAGATTACGAATTGCCGCACAAGAAGATCACGATCCATCTTGGTTGGCCAACATCGTCATGGATAGACAGGTTATCCATCGGCGTGATGATTCTGAGCGTTATGCGTCTCCCCAAAATATTCCCGCGATTCAATTTTGCAATCGAATATTTCGGCAAACCGAAAGAGTTGAAGTGATCTGATGTTTGCCAGTGTGATCATACCGGCGGCAGGTTTTGGTGAACGGATGGGGGCGACCATTGGTAAACAATTTCTGCTGCTCAATGAAAAACCGATCCTGGTCCATACATTGGAGCGGTTTCAAAGTTGTGCCGATATTCAGGAGATCATCGTTGCTACCCAGCGTTCGTCCTTTCCCATCATCGAGGAATTCAAAAAAAAATATTCCCTCTCAAAGCTGAAAGCACCGGTTGAAGGCGGAGAGAGAAGACAGGACTCGATTGCAAACGCGTTGAAGGTTGTTGATGCAGATGCAGAAATCATTTCCGTTCACGATGCAGTTCGTCCGTTCGTTCATCTCAGGGAAATAACGCAATCCATAGAGACGGCAAAATATTTCGGAGCATCGATCGTTGCCGTTCGCGCAAAGGATACGATGAAGCAGGCATCTACAGACGGACGTGTGGAAAGGACATTGAATCGTGCATCACTATGGAATGTGCAGACGCCGCAGTCATTTCAACGGAAGATCCTTGTTGATGCGTACGACTTTGCCTTCAGGAATGACATCGTTGCTACGGACGATTCCTATCTTGCGGAGCAGATCGGGATTTTACCGATTATTGTTGAAGGAAGTTACGAAAACATAAAAATTACAACTCCGGATGATCTGTTGCTTGCCGAATTGCTCGCGAAACGGTTTATTCCATAATTTATTGTCCAATTTCAGCTAAAATCACCGATCCTTCATATTTGAAGAACGGTGAATGAAGTTCTTGCTTCTATACATTCAATTTACTTATTTTCTCTCAGTCAAGAGATTATCAGACCTAAGGAATTTATATGGGAAACTTTGCAATCGTACTGCTGTTAAGCTATATCATCGGATCGATTCCGACAAGCATCATTGCCACGAGGCTTGCCGAAGCCGGTGATATCCGGAAGTTCGGCAGCGGCAACGCTGGCGGTACGAATGTATTAAGGATGCTGGGATGGAAAATTGGTCTTGCTGTAATTTTGTTCGATCTTTTTAAGGGTGTTGTTGCATCGTATTATATACCGCACCTGTTTTGGGATCCAAGCACGCTCCCTTTCGATAACCACACGCCGTTTCAGGATTTTACGGTTGTACAGGTTATCTGCGGAATTGCCGCAGTGTTAGGACACATCTGGACGCTGTTTGCAGGTTTTAAGGGGGGAAAAGGTGTTGCGACTGGTGCAGGAATGATTCTTGGCCTTGCACCCGTAGAGTTTGTGGTTGCCATCGCTGTGTTCACATTTGTTTTTATTTCTTGGCGGTATGTTTCACTAGGATCGATTCTGGCAGCGATGGCAATTCCGGTTACGCTGTTTGTCCGGGAGAATGTGTTCAACGTCAATATTCCTGGGTACCATACGCTTGTCTATTTTGCAATTGCTGTTTCATTTCTCATAACCTACACTCATCGCGAAAATATAAAACGTTTGCTGGCGGGGACGGAAAGTAAATTGACACACTTTAAAGGCTCCCGGCAGTAGCATTCATTCACCGGTTTGTAAGGTCTCGCCATGCGTATATCAGTACTCGGTGCCGGAAGTTGGGGTACAACACTTGCCATTGTCCTCTGCGAAAACTTTCGTGATGTTACGTTGTGGAGCTATCGTGAGGACCAGACGGAGGAGATGCGTGACGCTCGGACCAATAAAGATTATCTTCCCGGTATTTCTCTCCCAAAACATCTGAAGATCACCCATAACGTAGAAGAAGCATCGTCAAAGAAGGACCTCATCGTTATGGCTGTTCCTTCTCAGTTCCTTCGCAGTGTTCTTAAGACGATCGCCCATATTGATCTGACCAAAACGATTATCGTCAATGTTGCCAAAGGGATCGAAAACAACACACTAATGACTATGTCCGAAGTGATGATCGATATTCTTGAGCATGAAAAAAAATCGAATATCACGATCCTTTCAGGACCGAGTCATGCAGAAGAAGTTGTGAAAAAAATCCCTACGGCTGTTGTTTCATCATCGTTCAGCTCCCGCACGGCGAAGATTGTTGCTCAATGTTTCAATACTCCATATTTTCGCGTGTATGTATCGGACGATATCCGCGGTGTTGAACTCGGCGGTGCGTTGAAGAATGTTATTGCCATTGGTGCAGGTGTTGTGGATGGTGCAGGCTTCGGCGACAATACCAAGGCGGCGATTATTACGCGTGGTATCGCAGAAATGACGCGCCTCGGTGACAGGATGGGGGCTCTTCCTCGGACTTTTTCGGGATTATCGGGTGTCGGTGATCTGATCGTAACGTGTATGAGCAAACACAGCCGAAACCGTCATGTTGGCGAAGAACTCGGCCGCGGAAGAAAACTGGATGATATTCTCGGCGAAATGGTGATGGTGGCCGAGGGCGTTGCTACGTGTCGCTCAGCTGTTGACCTTGCCAAAAAACATCATACCGAGATGGCTATCTTTTCCGAGGTATATAATATTATGTTCAACGGAAAAGAACCACATCGTGCCACCGAAGATCTGATGACCAGAAGCATCAAAGGTGAACACTAAAAAATAAATTTTCAATTCCCCTCCACACTTTCCGTTTTAATACTATGAAAAATCTTTTTTTCCTTCTCTTCGTCCCTTTTTTTATTTCGGCTCAGCAATCCGCAGATGTTGTCTTCACGAACGGGAAAATCTGGACTGTCGACAGTTCGGCACCGGAAGCCGAAGCGGTTGCCGTGTTCAACGGCAGGATCATTAATGTTGGTTCGTCGAAAGCTGTGCAAAAATATGTCGGCAAGAATACAAAAATTATTGATCTGAAGAAACAGCGGATGCTGCCCGGCTTCATCGATAATCATACCCATTTTATGAACGGTGGTTTCCAACTGCAAAGCGTAGATCTGCGTACGGCAAAAAGTGAAAATGATTTTGCATCGATCATAAAAAAAAGATCGGATGAACGTCCGGGGAAATGGATCACCGGCGGCGATTGGGATCACGATCTCTGGAAAAGCGGAAAACTGCCAGCCAAGGAAATGATCGACGCCTATACTCCTAACACACCGGTCTTTGTCAACCGGTATGACGGGCATATGGCACTCGCCAACAGCTACGTTTTGAAACTTGCCGGAATCACCAAGAATACACCTGATCCTGCCGGTGGAACAATCGTGCGCGATCCCGTTACCGGAGAACCGACAGGTTTGCTGAAAGACGAAGCGATGACTCCTATCTATAGAATGATTCCCGCTCCGACTGATGACGATATGCTGGCCGCCGCCCGCGGCGGTCTTGATGAAGCTCGAAAACATGGTGTTACTTCCATTCAGGATATGGCATATTCGAACGGCGAACGGGACATTAAAACATATGTTGAATTGAAACGGCGCGACGAATTGACCGCACGGATGAACTGTGTCAGCTATATTTCGAATTGGAAGAGTCTTGCCCTAAGCGGTGTACAATCGCCGTTCGGTGATGAAATGATCCGTATCGGATTCATGAAAGCGTTCGTTGATGGTTCTCTCGGTTCTTCGACCGCGCTTTTTTTTGAAAAATTTTTGAATGAAGATACATACGGTCTTCCCATGGACGTTGTTATTGACGGACGACTCGAACGGTGGGCTACCAGTGCCGATAGTTCGCGCCTACAGCTTCGCGTTCATGCCATCGGTGACAGCGCGAATAGCTTAACGCTTGATATGTTTGAACGTATTGTCAAAAAAAATCCCGTCTGGGACCGGAGGTTCAGAATTGAACATGCGCAGCATATCCACCCAAAAGATTTCAAACGCTTTGCTGCACTCGGCGTGATCGCATCCGTGCAGCCGTATCATACAATTGATGATGGACGCTGGGCTGTGAAACGCATCGGCGATACACGCTGTAAAACGACGTATCCATTCAGATCATTTTTAGATAATGGAATTAAGATGTGCTTTGGCAGTGATTGGACCGTTGGTCCTCTCGATCCTCTGCTTGGCATTTATGCCGCTGCCACGCGCAGAACAATTGATGGAGCAAACCCGAATGGCTGGTATCCCGAACAGAAGATCACTGTAAAAGAAGCGATCGAATGCTATACAGTCAATAATGCGTATGCTGCTTTTGAAGAAAATGAAAAAGGAAGCATCACTGTCGGCAAGCTTGCGGATTTCGTACTATTATCTGATGATATATTGTCCATCGATCCAACAGCAATCGAGCGTACACAGGTTGTAATGACCGTGCTGGGGGGTAAGATTATTTACGAAAAACAGCCATGATTTTGTCACAACTGTTCCGCCGCTATTATCGCTCGATCCTCTTTGCGCTTTCTCTTGTCGTCATAGAAAATGTTGCATGGATCGTGGAACCGACCTTGTTCGGGAACGTGATCGATGCCTTCATTGATAAATCTGTCAGTCAGGATAGCGCCCGTTTCATTGTTCCTCTTATGATATGGATTGGCGTGTTCCTTGTCAACTCCGGTGTGGGTGCATTACGCCGCGCATTCGATCAAAAGATCTATCTCACCATGTTTTCTCATATTGCCGTTCAGGTTGCCGAAACAGGGAAGGAACGGGGAGAAACCGTTTCAAAAACAGTGGCGCGGGCTGAATTGTCGCGCGAATTCATCAATTTTTTCCAGTACCGGTTTCCCGAGATCATGGAACAATCCATCGCTATCGGCGGTGCAGTGATCGCTCTCTATTTTTTCGATTGGAGAATATCGTTGACCTGTTTGTTCATCGTCATTCCCCTTTTGCTGATCACGAAACTGTACACGAAGAAAGTGATGACGCTTCAAACGGACCTCCATGATACTAAAGAAGAAGCGTTCGATGTTTTTTCAACCCAAGACGCCGATGTGATACGGAAATATTATCAGCGAATCGCACACAACGAGAAGAGGATCGCGTATTGGGGTGCTTTGAATTTTGGCTTCATACGGATTTGTCTTCTCGGTATTTTTCTTTTGGTTCTCTACATTTCCATCGATCTGGACGATTTTACCACCGGCAGCATATATTCAATCGTCGCGTATCTTTGGACATTTGTCACATCAACAGAATATCTGCCGGAATTACTTGAAAGTTCCACGTCCATCCGTGAAATATCCAGAAGATTGGACGTGGAAGGTGAATAACAGGTGAACCGGGTTCATTGGTTGTTCATTTATTCTTTCTTGTCTTATAATTATCGTATTGTATAGACTTCTTTGCTTTTTGTGCATCTTCCTCGCGTGCGGTCTTCTGGTATGATTCGATCTTTCCCAACTGCGAACGGACCGATTCGCCGCTTGCTCCTGCTGCGGATGCCGCCGGTGAATTTGTGATCATTTCTTTTGCTTCATCCAAATGCAGTTGAGCAGCAGCCTGGTCGCCGTTATCCATTGCCTGCATAGCCTGTTCCACTTTGTGAGTGGAAACAGCAATATCCGCTTTTGCCTGAACATGGATATCGCGGTTCTTATCCACTTCCGCAAAGTCCTTCGTGTATGTTACACCCGCAGAAAACTTTGGAAACGATGCAATAATGTTTTCGCTCTCATACCGCAATTCTCCGGAAGCGACGAGCCGTTTTCCTGAGCCTTCAGGGATGGCAAGTTCCACTGTAAATTCACGTGTCTCGTTAGCATACAGGTCTCCAACCGATATGATATGATGTTCACTCGAGTGTGTGAACTCACAACCAAGAACATTCTTTATGCGAACATTCCCGCCGAGCGTAATATAGATCGAAGCATTCTGAGCGATTACGGATGATGTCATATTCAGTTCCTGACGCACGATTGCCGCCAGCGAATTCGGATGCTCGATAAAATAATAGTTACCACCCCCGCTTTCCGATAATCCCATCATTAAATTCTCATTATAATCCAGCCCGACGCCCATGGTCGTGATAGAGATCGACCTGTTCCGATATTTTCGCGCGATCCGGTTCAGTTCAACAGGATCAGTCATTCCGACATTTGCCAGTCCGTCAGAAAGCAGCACAACACGGTTGATGTATTCTTTACCTGCAAACCGTTCCGCTTGTCGTAATGCTTCCGCCAATCCTCCGCCAAGGTTTGTCGATCCGCGCGGATAGACCTCATCAAGCATCCGTTTGATTGATCGCGCATCTTCACCGATTCGTTTTGCACTGCGGAGGACATCAACAACATCGTCATACACTACAAGTGAAAGAATATCCTGCGGCTGCAGTTCGTCGGTCAGCGAGGAAAATGCTTTCTTTACATATTCCATCTTCCTTTGGTCGCTCATTGAACCGCTTCTGTCGATCACAACGGAAAGATTCATTGGTTTCCGTTTGAATCCGGTATGCATACCAGGCGCAGTGACCGTGATCTGCAAATATGCCGTTCCTCCATTTTCGGAAATGACGGGGCAGTTCAGTCGTCCGTTCAGTGAAAAGACCGGCGCCGGTTCGTGCAATGTCATTGAGAATGTGCTGACCGCCAAAGAGACGATCATGAGAGCAAGTTTTACAGCATTTATATTGTTCTTTCGGGATTTCATAAATCCTCCTTTGGATTTTGTGAGATGGATTGTGTAATTTCTTATGTTCACCTATTGCAAATACATGTCATTAACTGTTGAAAGGTCAATGAAGCCGACACTCTTTTTTTTGAATGACGATGCAAAAATTCTCGACCTGATAAAAAAAGGGGACGAAGAAGCGCTGGTGATCGTGTATTCGCAAAATAAGAATGCGATTTTCTCTTTGGTGATGCGCAACAACGGCAGCGAACACGATGCCGACGATGTGCTGCAGGAATCGGTGGTTATTCTGTGGGAACGTGTAAAGAGCGGACGCTTTGAGTATACCGCAAAGCTGAGTACATTTCTCTATGCTGTTGCCAAGAATGTCTGGTCCCGAAAACGAATGCGAAAAATGAGGGAACCGGCAACGGAATTCGACAATGATGCTTTCGCAACTACGGATCAATCGCCGCTTGATGAAATGATATCATCGGAACGGTCGCGGACGATCGCCGATGCATTAGAGCAATTAGGCGATCCGTGTAAAACATTACTGCTTCTCTACTATTGGGAGGAACGATCTCAGGAAGAGATCGCCGTACAAATGGGGTTTGCGAATGCGGCAACGGTGAAATCAAAAAAATATACGTGCAAGAAAATGTTGGAAAAAATATTAAAAAATAATGGCTGATCACCGGCGGACGATATTAAAGCAGTGCCGCCCTAATGATTGTTATGAAAGAATCTGATAAAAAATATTGGACCGATGATCCTGAACGTATTGAGAAGTATGTTCTCGGACAGGTATCCGCAGAAGAGAAGGTGCGGATGGAAAAGGAGATTGCCGATTGCGAGCCATGTAAGGCAAAACTCCGCGAAGAGATGGAGATCGCCGCAGGGATACGCCGATACGGACGTGATGCGCTGAAGCAGCGACTCCGTTCAAAATTGAAGCGTGAACGCGCGTCTCAATATTATTCGTATCAGTATATCGGACTTGCAGCGTCAGTTGTTATTATCGCTATTGGGATCGGTCTATATAAGATCTGGTTCAGCGATCTTGTCGCTCCGAAACAATTTCGTCAGCAGGAGATCGTACTAACTCAGAAGCAAGATTCGGCTGAAGAGAAGATTGTGCCTCAGGAAAACAACGAACAGGGTACCCCATCACAAAATCTGACAGAGCAACGTGAGATTGCGAAGCGAAAAAAGAGTAATCTCGCGGATGAACAGTTATCAAATAAGCCGTCACAGATCTCTTCGGGAGCCGGTGCTGATCAATTGCAGCAGACTCCCCCCGCGGCAGCGTTGGCTGATGCCGGTGAATCAAATTCCTCACAGGGTTCTTCAGCAATATGGCTGATCGGGAAAGTGGTGATGGTCACCGGGCAGTTGGAAACCATGTCGCACTCTGAATCAAAAATGGAAATGTCCAAACGTAGTGACAAACAAGCGGTGAAAGAAAAATCCGTCGAAACAGCAGCATCGGAAAAAATGATAGCTGTGCGTCGTGCAAAAGATGAGGGGATCGTGCTTCAGCAGCGTGCTGCAAAAGATATTCCTGACGCTCGTACTCGGCAGTATACCATGCATGCACAAGAGGTGCAGACATTGCTTGAACGTACCGATAACGGATTCAGTCTGACGCTGTATGCCGACAACGTAAAAGATTCGGATCTGCAGGAAGCTGTTGTTGAAACGCTCACGGAAGATTCACTTGTTGTATCATTGCCGCATCAGCGTATTGCATTCCGGATGCCGTCCGGATGGAACTCTCAGCCAGCACATCGCCGATGAACGGACAAGACTCAACTGAAATTCAATATGTAAAAGGGATCGGTCCCGTACGCGCAGCCGTACTAAAGAAGATCGGAATTGATTCCCTGCAGAAACTCCTATATTACTTCCCCTTCGATTATCTTGACCGTTCCCGAATCACCAAGATTATAGAATTGCCGAAACTTGTTGAGCCGGGCAACGAAGTGACGGTGATCGGCTCCGTATTCCGTTCCGAAGTGAAATATACGCGCAACAGAAAAAAGATATTTTTTCTTACCATTAAGGACGAGACCGGATATGTCACGTGTGTTTTCTACGGCGCTGTCGACTGGTTTCAAAAGGCATTTGAGGTAGGTGAGATCCTCGCAGTGTCGTCCGTGCCGGAACTGGATAAGTATAACCGTGTTCAGTTCGTTCATCCGGAATTCGACAGA
Source organism: uncultured Ignavibacteriota bacterium (assembly GCA_903861125.1). Lineage (GTDB taxonomy): Bacteria > Bacteroidota > Ignavibacteria > UBA10030 > UBA8401 > UBA8401. The sequence goes on along the minus strand of CAIOTF010000038.1, from coordinate 37,862 downwards.
TTGAAGACGAAGGACGAGGAGGATGAAACAGATTGGAACTCTCTTCTGCATACCGGTTCGATCATCCCGAAATATTCTTCGGGCGAGGAATTGCGCAATGCCGGTTTGGACAATCGGGGTTTCCGGCGTATCCTCAAAAATGCCATCAATAACAATCTCAATTCATTGACGGAACACTTGCCTCGTGAGATATTGCAACGGAATACACTGCTCGATATTTATTCCTCCATTAAAATGATTCATTTTCCGAAATCGTATGCGGAGTGCGATCATGCCGTCCGTCGGCTGAAGTTCGATGAATTGTTTTACTTCCAGTTGCTGATGGCATACCGGAAACGGGAGTTGAAAGGGGAATTGAAGGGGATCCAGTTCAAATTGGAGCGGACACTGACGGCGAAATTAAAGGAATCTCTTCCGTTCGAATTGACCGGGGCGCAGGACCGGGTGATTCAGGAAATTCACAACGATATGCAACAGCCCGTTCCGATGAATCGCCTTCTGCAAGGGGATGTGGGAAGCGGGAAAACAATTGTTGCATTATTCGCCATGCTGACCGCAATCGAGAACGGATATCAATGCGCTTTGATGGCGCCGACCGAGATACTTGCCGAGCAGCATTGGCGGAGCATCCGGAATTTTCTGAAGGATATTCCGGTCAATATACGCCTGCTTGTCGGCGGACAAAAGAAAAAATTACGCGAAGATGTGTTGCAGGATATCCGCAGCGGAACGGCGAACATTGTCATCGGTACTCACGCGCTGATCCAGGAGCATGTTCAATTCGCCAATCTTGGTTTTGTAGTGATTGATGAACAGCACCGTTTCGGCGTATCGCAGCGGGCTTTGCTGCGGGAGAAAGGAAAACAGAATCCCGATGTTTTAGTGATGACGGCTACACCCATCCCGCGTACGCTGTCTCTGACCGTGTACGGCGATCTGGATGTTTCCGTGATTGATGAATTACCAAAGGACAGAAAACAGATTCGAACTGCCGTACGGTTTGAAAAGGATAAGGCAAAAATATTCGATTTCGTCCGCACAGAAGTGAAAAAAGGAAGACAGGCCTATGTAGTTTATCCTCTGATCGAAGAATCGGAGAAGATCGACCTGAAGGCGGCAACGAAGGAATATGAATATCTGAGCGGAAAGATATTTCCCGAATATACTCTTGGCCTTCTGCACGGGCGTCTTTCTTCCGAAGAAAAAGACGATATGATGCAGCGGTTTAAAAAAAATGAAATCCAAATCCTTGTTGCAACAACGGTGATCGAGGTCGGTATCGATGTGCCGAATGCAACCATTATGATTATCGAGAATGCGGAGCGTTTCGGTTTGTCGCAATTACACCAATTGCGCGGAAGGGTAGGACGCGGAGCAGAACAAAGTTACTGCATTCTGCTTACGGACGAAAATTATACAAAAAGGACTCTTCAATTAGCGGTAAACCGGGCAGAAGCACATCGTGAAGTAAACGTGACAAAAAAACGGCTTGAAACAATGGTGGAAACGAATGACGGATTTAAGATCGCCGAGGTGGATCTTGAACTGCGTGGTGCGGGAGAATATTTCGGAACGCGTCAAAGCGGTCTGCCCGGTTTCCGGATTGCAAATATTGTTACAGATGCGGATATATTACGTGCGGCCCGAACCGAAGCATTTGCCCTTGTTGAACGGGATCCTCATTTAACCCGTACGGAAAACAAGAACATCCGTAAAGAATTTGAATTTGTTTTCAAAGATCTGTTGTCCTTTGTTCGGGTCGGCTGATTTTATTAAATGGAAGGGGATATTTTTGATTTTCTAAACTGCCTGCGATGAATTTACCGAAACAGTTCTGCGAAAGTCCGTAGCAGAGGCGATAGGAAGGTCAGCCGAAGAAATGATCGGCATAGTTAGTGTGGTAAAAAAAATCTCCGGCGATGCAGATCGGTACGACGATATGAATGTGGTCGTAGTAAAGATTCGAAAATTATTTTTATCGATCCGACGTAGTTCCCCTCCAAAAAATTCCGCACGGGATTATTTTTAAAATGATCATCTTCTTTTTTTGTCATGTCATCCTGAAATTCATCTCAAATTAAAAATCTCTCATCCTCCTGAAAAAGTGTCGCAACCTCTTGACAACTCTGTATAATTCCGTATATTAGTATAGAAATGAGGGTGTCAAAACGACTGTTCAACCGTTCTTTGATACAAAATCGACCGACCATCATCACTGAAGAGAAAATTAATGCAGCGTGTGCGGATGATGGAAAAAAATTTCAAACTAACTGCGAAAGGTAACCAAAATATAATTTTGGTACTCTTCTGAATGGATGTAGCATTAGTCTACAACGTGAAGAAGGAAGAGAACGATTCAACAGCAAGTGTTCTTCAACCTTCGAGTCAAACGCAACAAACGACTCACACACAAATACAAGTCACATCAAGCGCAGACGCTTTTGCGGAGTGGGATACTATTGAAACTATCCACGCCGTGCGAGATGCCCTCTCCCTTCGCCATTCCGTTACTCTTATTGAAGCCGATGAAAATGCATTTGCATCGCTCAAATCATCGAAGCCGGACATTGTATTCAATATTGCGGAAGGCCGTTTCGGCGCATCACGTGAAGCACAGATACCGGCGATGCTCGAGATGCTGAACATACCATATACCGGTTCCGATCCGCTGACGCTTGGCATTTGTCTTGATAAATCCCGCGCAAAAGAGATCCTGTCGTATTATAATATCGCCAATCCAAAATTCGCCGTTATTTCATCACTGTCAGAACTTCGCTTACTCGATTTTCCCGTTCCCGCCATGGTCAAACCACTTTTCGAAGGTTCCAGTAAAGGGATCTTCGACAAGTCGCTCGTCCATTCCGTTAAGGAACTGACGGAGCAGGTGACGAAAGTGATTGAAGAGTACGGTCAGCCGGCGCTTGTGGAAGAGTTTTTGCCGGGACGTGAGTTCACGGTAGCAATGCTTGGCAACGGGAATGATCTTAAGGTTCTTCCGATTGTCGAAATAAAATTCGATTCGCTGCCGAGCGGAGTAAATCCCATTTATTCGTACGAAGCGAAATGGATATGGGATCAGTCCTCAAATCCTCTTGAAATCTTTGAATGTCCCGCGCAGGTTGATCATAATCTTAAAACGGCTATAGAAGATCTTTGCAGAAATACCTATAACGCACTTCGGTGCCGCGACTGGTCCAGAATCGATGTCCGGCTTGACAAAAATGGCAGACCGAACATTATCGAGATCAATCCTTTGCCCGGAATACTTCCTAAAATAGAGGATAATTCATGTTTTCCTAAAGCCGCAAGAATGGCAGGAATGAATTATAACGAAATGCTGAATGCGGTGCTTGATGCCGGTATGAAACGACACAATCTATAATTATGACGGAACCAATTCACATTGCAATTATTTATAACGAACCGACTATTGAAACACATACCGGTCGCGAATTTGCATTCAATGCCGGAGTGGATCACGGACACAGCGGCGTATGGATTTCTGCGGCAAAATCGGATGGGAAAATAGACTTGTCGGAAGTTGGTGTGATTGAAGAGAAGGAAGATATTCAGACTGCGCTGCGCACCATTGGATATGAAACATCCATTTTTAATATGTCGGATGATCTCGATCGTTTTCTTGGCTATATCAAGGCAATGCAGCCGGATGTAATTTTTAATATGGTGGAAAGCCTTGGTGATAACGCGATCCATGAGATGCATGTTGCGGGAATTTATGAACTCATGGGAATTTCCTATACCGGTTCCGGTCCATGGACATTGGGAACATGCCTGAATAAGGCGCGTACGAAGGAGATCATGCTGCACAACGGAATCCCGACGGCAGAGTTCATGCTGGTGCATGATGTTGCCGGTTTAACGCCCGAAAATTTCAAGTTATCATTCCCGATCATCGTAAAGCCAAGCGCGGAAGATGCCAGTGTCGGGATCGATAACAAATCGATCGTTAATTCGTTTGCTGAGTTGAAAGAACGAGTGGAGTTCATCATCAATAAATTTCAAGAGGCGGCGCTGGTTGAAGAGTATATTGAAGGGCGTGAGTTGAATGTTGCTGTTATCGGAAATGATCCGCCGCTGGTTCTGCCGATTTCGGAAATCGATTTTTCCGGTCTGCCGGATGATTATCCGAAAATAGTTACATACGATGCAAAATGGATGGACGGCACAAAAGAGTTTGAAGGAACAAAGGGGATCTGTCCGGCGCCATTGCCGGCCGAGGTTGAACATGAAGTGAAGGCTGTTGCTCTTCGTGCCTATAAATTGATGGGATGCAGGGATTATGCCCGTGTAGATATCCGTCTTTCAAAGACATTGAAACCGTTCGTGCTGGAAGTGAATCCGAATCCCGATCTCTCCCATGATGCCGGGTATTTCCGTTCAGTCCGGACATACGGTATGTCATATGCCGATGCGATCAATAGGATTGTCGGTTTTGCCGTAGAGCGACGCAAAGAAAAGAAGAAAAATGGAAGTACGTAAAACAGAGCGGCAGGATTTCGAAACCTTGCGTTCGATCGTCATTGCAACAGAAGTGTTCAGTCAGGAAGAGATCGACATTGCGGTGGAATTGATGGAGATCTACCTGAATGATCCGGACCAAAAGGATTACGAGTTGTTCTCGTATGTTGACGGCGAAGGGAAAGCACTGGGGTATATTTGTATTGGTCCGACACCGGCAACGGTTGCAACGTATGACCTCTATTGGATTGCGGTGGATCCGGCGGCTCAGAGCAAAGGAATCGGGACTGTGCTGTTGAATTATACCGAAGATGTTTTAAAGGGGCGCGGCGGACGGTTGTTGATTGCGGAAACCTCATCAACATCAAAGTATGACAACACGCGTCAGTTTTATGAGCGCAAGAAGTTTCAAAAACTTGCACATATCAAAGAATATTATAAACCGAACGATGACCTGGTCATCTACGGGAAATATCTTTAGGCAGCAAAAGGCAATAAAGAAAAGTTTGGTTCTACAAATTCATTTTTATTAACAACAGAAGGCACTATTCTATGGAACTCTGGCAGGAAATGCTAAGAGCAAGCGTTGACAGCGGTAAGGATCTTGTGGACAGATTCGGCTTTGATAAAGAACTTGCCGAAAAACTTAATACGCTGTTTCATATTCGTATCAATCCATATTATTTAAGTTTGATACGCTATCCCGGCGATCCGATCTGGCTTCAATGCGTTCCCGATGCAAAAGAACTGGAAGAAGATGGTTTTTCAGAAGATCCTCTTAATGAAGAAGCACATAGCCCAGTCCCGAGCATCACGCACCGCTATCCGGATAGAGTGCTTTTCTTAACAACAAGTCAATGCTCCATGTATTGCCGGTTCTGCACCCGTAAGCGCAAGGTGGGAGATTCCGGCAAGATCAGCATGAAATATATCCAGACCGGATTGGATTATATTGCTGCGCATCCCGAAATCCGTGACGTTATTCTATCCGGTGGCGATCCGCTGATGCTGACTGATGTGATGCTGGAGAAGATCATTTCCGGTCTGCGTGCAATACCGCATGTGGAGATTATTCGCCTCGGAACAAAGATGCCGTGCGTTCTTCCGCAGCGCATTACACCGGCATTGGTGAATATGCTGAAAAAATATCATCCATTGTATATCAACACGCATTTTAATCACCCGTGGGAGATTACTCCTGAAGCGAAACGTGCCTGTGAAATGCTCGCCGATGCCGGTATTCCTGTGGGGAACCAGGCTGTGCTGATGAAAGGGGTGAACGACGATCCCGATGTGATGCTGGAATTAATGCGCAAACTGCTTGCGATCCGTGTTCGTCCGTACTATCTTTATCAAGCGGATATTACCAAAGGTGCGAATCATTTCAGAACACCGGTCAGTGTTGGTCTTGAGATTATGGACAAATTGCGTGGACATACTTCCGGACTTGCAATACCGGCTTATGTTATCGATGCTCCCGGCGGCGGCGGCAAGATACCGATCCTTCCGCAGTATGTGCTCGGCCGAAACGGCAATAAGATCATCATGCGGAATTACAAGTATGAGATCTATGAATATCCGGATGTTGAAGAGGAGGAGAAAAAAGTCTCCGCCGATCAACAGCAGATCGAAAAGAAATATCTGCGGAAACGGAAGAGCGTACAGCGAAAAAAGACTTACAAGAAAGAAAAAGTGGAAGTTCCTGCAGAATAACATATGAAGTCCCGCCTCGTGCGGGACTTTTATTTTTCGGGTGATGTCTGGTGACAAAATTCAATCTCTCCATATCGCTTATTGGATACAGCGTATTGCTGTACATACTCGTCCTGCTACCGATGCATCTGTACACTCCAACGCGCACGTTTGATCTGCCCAATCTGCTTTGGCTGACCCATCTTATTTTGTTATATATTCATGAAGCAGGACATTTGATTTTCTCCATCTTTGGCAGGACGATTTCGATAGTTGGAGGATCTTTAAATCAAATACTTATTCCGGCAATTTGGTTCGTAGTAGCGAAGAGGGAACAGTCTTTGCTTTCCCATGTTGCAGTCTTCTTCACCGGCGTCAGTATTGTTGATGTTAGCATTTATGTGAAAGATGCCGGTATGCTGCAGTTGCCTCTCATCGGTGGTTTGAGCAAATCGCATCACGACTGGGCCAATCTGCTGAATGATTGGGGCTTGATCGAATACGGATATCTGTTTGGCGAAATAATGTTCTGGACAGGCATGTTCCTTGGGTGTTATGGGATCTATTCGGGAGTGAAGAATATTATTGACCTGTACCGTTTATCGTCATCAGAGGAACATACGTTGCGTCATCCGTTTCAGTGAATGTTCTTTGAGGCGCCCCTTCTTTTCTCTATCCTTATGCAATTGTTCATGTGGGTAATTGACCGCTGATCAATCCGTTTCACAATCAAATAAATTCTCACTATCTTCTTTCATGAAGATCCCGCAGGAAAAAATTGATGAGATCCGGGCCGCATCCGATGCGGTGGATGTCATTTCCAAGTATGTTCAGCTAAAAAAACGTGGGAAGGATTATCTCGGACTTTGCCCGTTCCATCAGGAAAAGACCCCTTCATTCAGTGTCAGTCCGCAAAAGCAGCTCTTCTATTGTTTCGGGTGCCACCGCGGCGGGGATGTGGTGAAGTTTGTGATGGAATATGAAAAATCTTCCTATGTTGAAGCACTGGAACAACTGGCAGAACGTGCCGGTATTACGATCACCCGGACGGAGGAAGCATACGAAGCGGCGAACGAGACAGAGAAGTTATACAATGTGATGTCGTACGCAGCCAGAATGTTTTATACGAATCTGACGAAATCAAACGAAGGTGAATTTGCATTGGCGTATTTTCGCGATCGGGGATTCACCAATCAGACGATGACGACGTTCGGTCTTGGTTATTCGCTCCGTAGCTGGGAATCGTTGTTGAAAAAAGCACAGGAAGACGGTATCGATCCGGAAGATCTTTCTAAGGTAGGATTAATACGGCGGCGGGAAGACGGGAGCGGTTACGACACCTTCCGCGGACGCGCAATGTTCCCGATCTTCAATACCACCGGGAGAGTGATAGCGTTCGGTGCCAGAAAACTGTACGATGATGATACACTTGGGAAATACATCAATTCATCGGAAACATCGATCTATCATAAAAGCAAAGTTTTATATGGACTCTCTCAGGCGAAGGACGCGATCCGCGAACGCGATTTTGCCATTTTGGTAGAAGGGTATGCTGATCTCATATCCGTTTTCCAGGCAGGCACGAAAAATATTGTTGCATCCAGCGGAACGGCGCTGACTCCGGAGCAGATACAACTGATCTCCCGTTATACCAAAAACATCACCCTGGTATACGATGCCGATTCCGCCGGAGCTAATGCGATGATGCGCGGTGTTGATCTGATCCTAGAAGGGGGACTCGATGTTCATATCGTGCAGCTACCTGAAGGCGATGATCCTGATTCTTTCGTACAAAAGAACGGCGGGGAAGCATTTGAAGAATTGATGAAAAAAGGGGTGAGCTTTATTGATTATAAGGCAAGCGAGTTTCTTCGATCAGGGAAATTTGAATCACCGGAAGGGAAGACTGAAGCCATCCGGGGTCTTGTGCAATCGATCGCAAAGATCCCCGATCAGCTGAAGAGAACCTTTTTTATTAAAGACGTTGCCGAGAAATATAATCTTTACGAATCAACTTTGTACGGCGAATTGGAAAAATTCACCCGGCGTGTACCGCAAAAATTCATCCAGATGGTGAAAACGGAGGTCCCGGTTGAGGAACGGACGGCGATAGAACGCAAGGTCGCGGTTGAGGAGATTCCAATCGAAGAAAAAGAGCTGCTCTCTGCCATCCTGGAAGATCCCAAAGAGATGATCCCGTTCGTTTTCGGTAATTTACGGCCGGAGGATTTTAGTCACCCTTCGTCCCAAAAGATCACCGGGTTGATGCTGAATCTTTTTGATGAGACCGGAAACGTTGATGTGAATCAGCTTCTGGAAAAACTCACCGATGAAAAAGAAAAAACCGCCGTTACCGATGTTACATTTCACCGGTATCAGTTAGGAGACCGCTGGAACAAGATCGGAGGCCGGGCGAGTGAAACGAGATTGTATGAGATTGCTCTCGGTGCAATCAAGGTTTTGAAAAGGAAATATCTTGAAAAAGATCTTGCCGAGAACCGGATTCATATGAAGAATGCATCGGTGACCGGACAGGATACAATGCCGTTCTTAAAACGTCAGCAGGAAATCATGGCGGGATTAATAGAAATTGATGCGCTGAAGCTGATGAAGGGGTAGGAACATTCTACCGAAATGGATCAAAAAAACCTTGCCGTCCGGCAAGGTTTTTTTGTATAGCGTATCTTATAATATGTCTTACTTTAATCACTTCGGGTGGAATTTCCCGTCGCTTGTCCGAAGTATCACTTTGTGGCGGCGGGGACGATTGCGTGGCAAATGTTAATTATTCTTCGCGCCTTGATCGATCCATTTCGAAATCATGTCGATTATGTTAGCATCAAGAACTATTTTACCCCGGGGCATTTGTTTGCCGAATGTTGCTGTTCCGCGCAATTTCAAAATCAGAATACTTTCTTCCCCTTTTTTGGGTATTACAACCGGACCATTCCGGCTGTCGCCCTTCATCAATTCAGCATAGTTGTCCAAATAAAATCCGCTCGGACTCTCATCTTCGGTATTATGACAGTTCATGCATTTTTTTTGAAATATCGGCATGACATCATCTTTGAAGGAGATTTTCCCCTTCTTTTCCTGAGCAGACATAATGCCCGCAATAATAATGATTGCAATAAGTAGTTTTTTCATTGTGTCATCCCTTTTTAATTGTTTTTTGCACCGGCGTTGATCCAGTCTTCAAATAATTTAATTTCTGCTGCTGTAAGATACGGGCCGCCTTGCGGCATTCGCGAACCGAAGGGAGTTCCTTTTAATTTTAGCACGAGGTTACTGCTGTCGGCTTTCCCTGCAACAATAGCCGGACCGTGATTGCCGCCTGTGAGCAGTGAAGCAACCGTACCGACATTCAATCCTCCGTTGCTGCCGTGGCAGCCAACGCATCCTTTCGAAGCAAGCAGCGGAGAAATATCCGAAGAGAATTTTACTTCGGTTGCTGCCGGTGCTGCAGGAGTAAGCGGATTACCCTGATCCGTGCATGCCGGAATGAAAAGGATCAGTAAAAGTGAGACTGTGAGTAGAAATTTAAAAATCATACTATGAATCCTTTATAGAAAGAAATGGAATAGAACCTGTATCTCATTGTTTGAACGTTCGGTCGGTTTTTCCTGATTGATGCGGTAGAGCGGACGGACTTCTACTCCTGTAAGAGGGAAGAACTCGGCTCCGATCGTATATCGTGAAACACTGCCATCTTTCAGATCGGAATTCGGATCGTAGAATTCATAACCGAGTTTCAGATCGATGCCGCTTGAGAGCAGATAATTCAATTCTGTATATAGCACATTACCCGTTACTTCTTTGTTCTTAGTAGCATTATATGTTGTTAAAATGTCGTATTCACCCTGAAGTGTCAGATTGTTATACAATGAGAAAACGCCGAATGCTCCTGCGATCTGCGTCTTTCCCGGACCACCCGGGGTAGGAAGGTTGTAAAGAGAACCCCCGATATTAAAATTCAAGATATCGGTTTGTATGTTTGCATCTGCACGCACCGCTACCGCTTTTGTTTTCGTTCCTGCTGTTCCTGTCAATCCGCCTTTCCGTCCGTTGAAGAGGCCGATGTTCACTGAGAAAATGCTTGGATTGAAACCAATTTCTACGCCAGTATCCTCAGCCCCTTGCCCAAATCCGAGACCGCCTGGGTATCCGGCAATGTCAGGATTGGCCGGAAAGAAAGCTCCGCCGCGGATGAATAGATTGTGGTCATCCATCTTCAGGCCGTACGCGGGAATGAAGTTTCCAATTTTAAGATATCCATCCATTGGAAGAACTTTTGCAAGACCAAACACTTCAAATCCGTTGTACAATCCTTTGTTGAAATAGATCCGGAATTTCTTATTAAGACGGAGATCGAGAAAAAGATCTCCCTGCATCTGAAAGAAACTCGATGTTGAGGTTTGCTCACGGTAATAGTACAAGGTCCGGTAGTCCATACCGATTGTGACGAAATTGTTCAACGCCTGGGAGTAGTCTTCAATATCGGTTTGCTCTTTGTATGTTGCCATGGTCAATTCTTCCCTGCCGTACGTTGAACCGAATGCGTTGCGCATTCCTTTACCGGTAGGGTTGATGTGGCATGCTTGACATTTGGCTCCCTGACGCGTAGCAAATCTCGGCAATGAAGAAGCCGTTAGCGTTATGAATATTGTGATAACAAAAAGTGCTATTGAACGATGCATAATGTCTCTCCAGTAAACAAGACAATTTAGTCTTATTTTATACTAATGTAAAATAAGGTTGAATGAATTTCAATAAAAAAAAGAAGTTGAGCGCGTATTAGGGAAAAAATTTTGTCCAGTGATAATTCCCACTGATTTATTGGTGTTTATCCTGTTTTGAGTGGGGATACACAGTACAATTTATCAGTATTTTTTCCTTCTATTGCGGATATAATCGACAAAAAGAAACTGGCCCAGATTATCCAACGAAGAATAATATGCGCGTCCTTTATTAGCTTTTGTTAATTCCTCAACAAAATTTATCAGATAAGGGTCTTGTGCGATCATAAACGTGCTGATTGTAATCTTGTCGCGGCGACATTGGACAGCCTCATCCAATGTTTTATTGACGATTTTGGGATCAAGTCCGAACGAGTTTTTATATAACCGTCCATAATCATCAAACATTGCCGATGGTTTGCCGTCGGTGACCATGAAGATCTGTTTGTTCACATTTCCGCACTTCCGGAGCAGAGTACGTGCCATCTGCAATCCGGCCCGCGTGTTGGTATGGAATGGTCCAACTTGCAGGAATGGAATCTCTGCCAAACTGATCAGTTTGGCTTCATCACCGAACGTGATACACGCCAGAAAATCTTTCGGGAATTTTGTTTGGATTAGTTCTGCCAATGCAAGAGCGACCTGTTTGGCGGGAGTGATCCTGTCTTCGCCATAGAGAATCATGCTGTGCGAAATATCGATCATCAAGACCGTTGCACACGATGAAAGATTTTCCGTTTCGTATACTTCAAGATCGTCTTCCTGCAGATGGAAATCATCGATGCCGTCGCGTTTCATTGCATTCGTCATTGTAGACGTGAGATCAATGTTTGTCGGCATATCACCGAAGGTCCATTTTTTTGTCTCGCTAGTCCGTTCCACTCCGCTGCCGGTATTTGGGGATTCGTGGTTTCCGAACGGATTTTTTTTTAGCGATGAGAAGATCTCTTTCAAAGCATCCTGCCGAATTTTTTGAATCCCTTTTGTCGTCATTTCAAAATTGTTGTTTACTTCCTCAATGAGTCCCATCTCCTTCAGTTTTTCAATGAGCTCTTCCATCGTCATGTTTTCATCAAAGATGCCGTACTCCTCCGCAAGTTGACGCAGCCATTGCAGCGCCTCTTCAACATTACCGCTTGTTTGAAGCACAAGATAGTTGAACAGTTTCGTCAGCTGCTCAAGACGCTGTTCGTCGGTGGAGGAATTATCGGTCCATTTACTATATAAAAACTTCATGATTAATTGCTAATTGTCCATTTCCCATAATAAATTAAAAATAATCATTGTGTTTCCTTGTTAACCAACGCTTTTTAGTTAGTCGTATTCCTCATACTTTCCTTTGTTCGAGAAGATGCTTCCCACCATATCCTTGTAATGCGTTACATGATCTATCTCGTCTTTGGCGATCTTCGAATTTTGATGAAGTCCGTCCAGTACAAATTCCATCGCCGAGGCCAGATCATACTGATTGCTTTCATCCAGCTTGAAATATTTTCTCGTGATTGCATACAGGACCGGAATTCTGTTCAATTCAGCGAAGTAAGTATTGAACGGCATATCATCCGCAACTTCAATTGAATTTCCACCTTCAAACCAGTTCACAATCGGTGCGTATTCGCTTGTATCTTTTTGTTCTTGCCCCTGGGGTGCGCGCTTCTGTTTTTTCAGCGGATCGGGAAAATATTTTCTGAATACTTCACGGGTTGCCTTTCCGATGAGCGCTTTACCGACCTTTAGCGATCCCTCTTGCTCACCTTCGAAGACAAGCTCAACTTTCCCGGTAATGCCGGGCAATGCATGGGGAAGGTCGCACATGCGAGGGACGATATGTTGTTCATTCAGAACTATGGCGCGCCGTTCTGCATTGCTCACAAGATTTTCCATTGCGGCAATGGTCAGCCGTGCGCTTACGCCAGATTTTTGGTCCACAAACTCGCTCTTCCGCGCTTCGAATGCGACATTTTCAATGATCTCTTTAAAGTAATACGGCATATGCAGTTGCATACCTTCGCGCGTGATCCATGCTTCCTGTTCCGTGATCTCGATGGCATCTTCAAGAGAACGGGGATAGTGTGTAAGGATCTGCGAATCGATTCTGTCCTTCAACGGAGTGATGATGCTTCCGCGGTTCGTATAGTCCTCCGGATTAGCAGTGAAAACAAGGAACACATCGAGCGGAATGCGGATATTGAATCCACGGATCTGCACATCCTTCTCTTCAAGGATGTTGAAGAGACCTACCTGTATGCGCGGCTGAAGATCGGGAAGTTCGTTGATCGCAAAGATGCCGCGGTTGCTTCGCGGTATCAATCCGAAATGTATTGCACCTTCATGCGAATAGTGCAGTCGCTGCGTTGCCGCTTTTATCGGGTCAATGTCACCGATCAGGTCGGCAATTGTTACATCCGGCGTGGCAAGTTTTTCGCTGAACCGCTGATCGCGGCGTATCCATTCGATCTCAGTTTCGTCACCGAATGTTGCGATTTGATCTGCACCGAATTTACTTACCGGCGCAAATGGATTGTCGTTGATCTCGCTTCCTTTGATAGTAGGAATATATTCATCGAGCAGTGAAGGGAGCTGACGGATAAGTCTTGTTTTTGCCTGTCCGCGCAGACCAAGCAGGATGATATCATGCTTTGCAAGAATTGCATTCACAAGCGCGGGAATAACCGTTGTTTCATAACCGACGATACCCGGAAATAGTTGCTCATTACTTCGAAGCTTCCTGATGAGATTGTTTCGTATTTCTTCTTTAACGGATACGACAGTATATCCGCTGTTTTTTAATTCGCCGACTGTTGTTGGTTTGCTCATGATCTCCATCCTTATTTCTTTTAATATACTTTTGTGCTCAGCCAAAATCAATTTCTTGGATTTGGAGTAATGTTACCTTATTTTTAATCAATGTCACTGCCAGTACCACATAAAACACTCATTCTCCGATTAAGTTCCATTGGCGATATTATCCTTTCGTCGCCGCTACTTCGTGTTTTCCGTAAAGCTGCCGGCAGCAACGCCCGCGTCGATTTTGTTGTGCGAAAGGAATATGCTGAATTGGTCAAATTCAGTCATCATCTTTCCATTGTTCATGAATACGATGTTGATACCGGTTATAAGGGATTGCAGGAACTTGCCAGGCGGCTCCGTGCTGAGAAGTACGATCTTGTAATTGATATTCACGACAGTATCAGAACAAAATTGCTTCGAGCAGCTTGCAATGCAAACGATGTTGTTGTCATGGATAAACGGAAACTTGAACGTTGGCTGCTGGTAAATCTTAAAAGGAATGCATACACCAATAATCTTACCGTTGCAGAACGGTATATCGAAACGGTTGAAAAATACGGGATACAGAACGATGATAAAGGGCTGGAGATATTCATTCCTGATTCGATTCTGTTCGAGATCTCCGGAAAGATGGCGAAACTGCGGCTGAACGAGTTTGAAAAAGTGATCGGGATTTGTCCCGGTTCCAAACATTTCACAAAACGCTGGCAGAAAGAAAAATTTGCCGAAATTGCCCTCCGCGCCGTCAAAGAATTCAAGGCGAAGATCCTTTTATTCGGCGGAGCGGATGAAAGGGAAGATTGCGAATTTGTGCGGAAGGAAGTTGCACGCAGGGATTCAGAGAATTCTGTATCCAATTTTGCAGGGAATTTTTCATTGCTGGAATCTGCGGCTGCGCTTGAGTTCTGCGACGCGGTTGTAACGAACGACAGCGGATTGATGCATCTTGCTGCAGCAAAACAGAAAAAGATTGTTGCTGTCTTTGGTTCTACTGTTAGGGAATTCGGTTTTGCGCCATATGGAACAGAATCGGCCGTAATCGAAAAGAATGATCTGGACTGCCGTCCCTGCACGCACATTGGTCGGCAGGAATGTCCGAAAGGACATTTTAAGTGTATGATGGAAATAGGCAGTGACGAGGTCTATTCAGCACTGCAGCGAATGCTTTCGTGAACGATTAGATTCTTAAGACCGGTGCTTCTGCCGTAAAAATACCGGAATCTCCTCCTGAAAAATGCTCAAAAACGCTATGCAAATAAGGATATAAACACACTTTCCCCTTCAAACCTCTCATTTACCGTTGCATCTCTTTACCCCTTCTTCTATATTAGCCCACGTTTTATGATTTTACGCCAAACGACAAAAACATTATTATCGGATATCAATGAAACTTCAGGGAAATCTCTGAAGCGGTCATTGGATCTTGGAGTTCTGCTGCAGACTGCCGAAGAGCATTCGCAGCAGGCCCTGCTCGACGAACTCGCATTTTCGGCGAAGTTCGTCATCAAATCATTCGATCTGATGCAGCGCATCGGGAGCGATGGTAATGGATACGAAAAACTTTCCGAAGAATTTTCAAACCAAACAATAAAATCTCAGGAACTACTCAAGCGGCTTCTCGAAAAAGCTGATGCGATGACCAAAGCACATTTCAACAACAGTTATCTTGAGATGAACACTCTGACGATGCAGAACCTGATGCAGCTCTACCATGACCTGAGCTGGTACAAGAACTACCTGATCGATCAACGAAACTGACGGACACACAATTCCTCCAGGAGTTTTTGCATTGTTCATGGTATTGAATTGTATTCTTCAATAGCGTCTCAATAGCTTCAGTGGCAAAATGTTCTTCGAAAGGAACGTCGTATGGCTAAAAAATCAGCAAAACGTGCTGCGAAAAAATCCCCTTCAAAGAGAACCAAACCGCGTCCTGCAAAAAAAATAAAAGTGCGCGCAACCGTGAAACCGAACCGTACCGGGAAGTCCGCAAGAATACCTACTCCGGCAATCCCAAAATCTGTGTTGCCCTCTGCGGTTTCTGCAGTACCAAAACACAATCCGTACGATGTTGTCCTCCATAACTTTGAACTTGCTGCAAAAAAAATTAATCTTAATGAAGAACTGGCTACGCTTATCCGTACGCCGGACAGGGAACTGCGTGTTGAACTTCCTGTAATGATGGATGATGGTAAACTTCATTCGATTATCGGCTATCGTGTACAGCATAATAATGCACGCGGACCGTATAAGGGGGGCATTCGCTATCACGAAGAGGTAGATCTGGATGAGGTGCGTGCTCTTGCATCGCTGATGACGTGGAAAACTTCGGTTGTGGATATTCCTTTCGGCGGTGCAAAAGGGGGCGTGACGATCGATCCGAAAAAATTATCGCTAGGTGAACTTGAGCGGCTTACCCGATCGTTCACTTCAAAGATCGATCTGATCATAGGACCATCGGAAGACATACCAGCACCGGATGTGAATACGAATGCGCAGACAATGGCGTGGATGATGGATGAATACAGCAAATCACACGGATATTCTCCTGCTGTCGTCACCGGTAAACCGATCGAACTCGGCGGCTCGCTTGGTCGCGAAGAAGCGACCGGACGGGGAGTCTGTATTGCGTTGCGCGAATCAGCCAAAACACTCCATCTTGATTTGAAAAAAATATCCGTTGCTATTCAGGGATTCGGGAATGTCGGTTCACATACGGCCAGAATTCTGGAACAGGAAATGGGTGTGAAGGTCGTTGCGGTCAGCGATGTTACAGGAGGGGTCTATAATCCGCGTGGCATTCGCTATACCGATGCGGTCAACCAGATTAAAAATACCGGCGGCATATTGGGACTGAAGGGAGGGGTGAAACTCACCAATGAAGAATTATTGGAATTAAAATGCGACGTTCTCATCCCTGCTGCGCTTGGAAATCAGCTGCGCGCAGACAATGCGGGCAATATACAGGCAAAGCTGATCATTGAAGCGGCGAACGGTCCGACGACGTATGAGGCAGATGAGATTTTTGTGTCGAGGAAGATACCTGTTATTCCCGATATCTATGCGAATGCAGGAGGAGTCACCGTTAGTTATTTTGAATGGGTGCAGAATGTTCAGCGGTTCCGTTGGGAATATGCACGGGTCATTAATGAACTCGAAAAAACAATGACCTCAAGTTATGCTGCTGTTCTTCAAACATCGGAAAAATATAAAGTGTCGTTGCGGATTGGCGCATTCATTCTTGCAGTGGACCGGGTTGCGAAGGCAGCGAAATTACGGGGAGTGTAAGGGATAAAAAATTCTGCTTTAGCATAAACTGCATAGTGAAGGGGAAGAGAAAGAAAAATGTTATTCTGGATACGAATATTCGTTTTATCGATTATAATCTCATTGTTCTTCACGGGATGTAAACCGAGAACAAGACGCACCGAAACTAATGAAGAGATCCGATGGGCGATGATGATAAAAGCGATGGATGATTCCTCGAAAGAAGAATCTCTAAACAGGCTGCCGGAATATACAAGACAGAATGTAATCAC
The DNA here is from genome assembly GCA_903861125.1 of uncultured Ignavibacteriota bacterium. Classification (GTDB taxonomy): domain Bacteria; phylum Bacteroidota; class Ignavibacteria; order UBA10030; family UBA8401; genus UBA8401. Next base: position 20,626 of record CAIOTF010000038.1, on the reverse strand, counting down.
TCTGCTGAAAAAATATGAACAGCTAACCGGTGCCGTGGAATTTGAAGATTATTTATTGAGTATGGAAATTACAATGAAAATCTCTCTGGAAAATGGGATGGTGCGGTCAGTGCGCGGAGAATATGGTAATGGAGTGCTTGCGTTGGTATTTTATCCGGTAAAAAACCGAGAAATGATCGATAGTGCATACCGGTTCTATCCGAGTGGTCATCTCTATTCACGAAGGATTACGCCGGTTGATTCGCTGAAACGCATCTACGAAGAATTTTACGAAAGCGGTAATATACGGAGCAGGAATTCAGCTACCATGCTTTACAATTGGAATCCGAACGGGAATATCTCGGCAAAATTTATTTTTGACCGCGGCCAGGTCATTCAAAGAACATTGTGGCACGAAAACGGAACCGTAAAAGAAATGTCGGGGTGGCAAAACGATTCGTTGAACGGTCTCTACCAGGTATGGGATTCTCTCGGGCATCAAACACGAAAGGAACAGTACGCTGCCGGAGTGTTGCAGCAGAAAATGCTGAACGAATGATCCGGGTACTTTTTCTGGCTGCGGCTATTGCTGGAATGATTCCATTCTTGGAATAGATACTCAACATCGCCGCCATGTTCAATAATTTTCTTTCCCTCCTCCGTAATTTTCCCTACCTTAAGAGCATACAATATGAAAAAAATAATAATATGTAATCTTTTGTTCTCCGCTCTTCTCTTCTCTCAGGTTTCTACGGGAATTGAAGTCCTTGCCAAAACAAATTTTGCCATCCTCCAGGGCAAACGGGTGGGACTCGTCACCAATCCGACCGGGATTACCTCAAACTTCATTTCTACAGTGGATGTCCTTGCGAAAGCAAAGAATATGCAGCTCGTTGCGTTGTTCGGTCCTGAACATGGAGTGCGCGGTGATGTAACAGCAGGCGGAAAGGTGGATAATTTTACCGATCCTGCAACCGGTCTGCCGGTATACTCGCTGTACGGAAAAACCCGTAAACCAACTCCGGAAATGCTGAAAGGCATTGATGTTCTTGTATATGATATTCAGGATATCGGCTCACGATCATACACATACATCAATACGCTGGCCTATGTGATGGAAGCGGCGGCAGAAAACAACATAGAGGTTGTTGTGCTCGACCGGCCGGATCCGCTGAACGGTAACAGAGTGGAAGGAAATATTCTTGATCTCAAGTTCCGGTCGTTTGTCGGTCAATATCCAATTCCCTATGTGTATGGAATGACGTGCGGTGAGTTTGCCGGAATGCTGAACAACGAAGGATGGCTTGAAGCGGGAAAGAAATGCAAATTAACAGTTGTGAAAATGGAGAACTGGAAGCGCTGGATGCATTGGGATAATACAAAACTTCCTTGGGTGCCTACATCTCCGCATGTTCCGAATGCCGAGACAGCTTTGTTCTATTCTGCCATCGGCATGCTTGGTGAATTGGAAACAGTCAACATTGGGGTGGGATACACAATGCCGTTTCAATTAATCGGACAGGAGTGGATCGACGGAACCCGTTTTGCCGAAGCATTGAATGAAAAAAATCTTCCCGGCGTCTATTTCCGTCCTCTCAGTTTCAAACCGTATTACGGAAATCAGATGGGAAAACAACTCTCGGGTGTGCAGATGCATATTCTGGACAGGGCGCAGGTGAATCTGACGAACATTCAGATCCATGTTATCGAAACTCTGATCGCTTTATACCCTGAGAAGAATCCGTTTCTACTTGCCGATGCGAACCGGATTACGATGTTCGACAAGGTGGCGGGAACGGACGAAGTGCGTAAAAGTCTGATGAGCGGCGTTTCCGCATCGTCCATCATTGCATCGTGGCAGAGCAGTGCTGCAGAGTTTATGAAAACGAGAAAAAAATATTTGCTGTATGAATAAGATGTTGGTCCGCTTCGCAGGTCTTTATTGTCTCATATCGGTGCATCTTCTTGTTGCACAGCCGAATCCGTCACTATTCTCATCCGATTCGCTGCTGATCATTGTTCCATTCGTAGATCATTCCGGATTTAACGGAAAATGGGATCCCGCCATAGATATTCCCCGATTTGTTTCAGCATATACAAAAGAACGATTCCGCGTCGGCATCATTTCTCCTGTACCGGTAAAACAGTTTGCGAAGGGACAAAAACTTGATACGCTGCAGTACACTACTCCCGCACAGATAAAAACGATTGCCGAACATTTTCATGTCCGGTATATTGTTTCGGCTGAGATCATAGAATTCACAATCGGTCGCTTTATGGTATCCGAAGTACAGTTGGCAGGGTATGAGGCGTTCTCTGCCGAGGTTTCGCTGAAGTTTGCGCTGTACGACGCGGCACGTCTTGGATCCGGCGGTGAGGCATTGTTGTATGAAGGTGAGGCGGCAGGGAGTGTGAAAGACAGAGGGTTAGGAATCACATTGTTCGGGAAACAGACCGACAGAACCAGTCAGTATTTTTCCCTTGACGACATTGCGTTTGGATCGGAAGCATTTAATAAGACCATTATAGGTGAAGCATTGCTGAAGTGTGCGGACGATCTGAGCACAAAAATAGAGCGAGCAATTCCGGCGCTGATCAGCAAGAATGTTGTGTTGGCCTCATCAGTTGTTATTGATTCTACATCGGCCGATTCGGCAATAACCCTAAAGCGTCAACTGATCAACGGTGAGATCGTTATCGTTGATGACGATCAGGCGTTTATAAACCTTGGCTCGCAGGATGGGATTAAGATCGGTGATATCCTGCCGGTTTTTGGAGGCGAAAAAAATGTTACAGATCCCAAAACAGGCGAGAGGTTAGGATCGCGCGAAGAAAAAACCGGTGAAGTGCAGGTGATCGAGATAAGAGCTGAACATCTCTGTTTATCAGCCATCATCAGCGGAAAAGGGAAGATCATCCCGAAACAACGGGTCAGAAAAATCATCGTGCGTTGACTGCCGATTATTGAACCAGCAATAATATTTTGGAAGTATTAACTATGGAAAAACCGGTCGCAAAATTCTTTCTTATCATCTTTTTGCTGAGTGCTGTTGTTTGGCTCTATGCTTCTTCGATGAGGCATTACGAATCGGGCCTCATGTTGAAGTTCGGCACAGTGGAGTTCAAGGAACAAACGGACCCCGCCGCCGAACGGGATGTGTATCGTTCAATCGCGCAGAATTCACTTATCACTTTCATCAGTTATCCGGTCGTTCTTTTAGCCGGGATCGGATTTATCATAACAACTCGCCGGTCCTTCAAACAGGATGGATGGCTGATGATGAGTGCGATACTTTTGTACGTATTTGTCCCCGTTGAACTCTATTGCTTCTGGCTTGATTGGAAGATTGTCGGATTGAATTATTGGGGCACCTGGCCTCTTGAAGAATTTCGGAAAGCACTTCTCATTCGATTGACGGCACTGGCCGGTTTGCCGTTCTTAGCGCACATGTGCTACTATACTATACCGATTTTTATTATCTTTAAGCCATTACAAAAGAGACATGAATGAATTCAGAAGATTTCTTACCGGAACTGGAAGAACTTGCCGCTGAAATGGGAATGAAGATCCGCTATGAAAAAGGGGATTTTGACGGCGGATATTGTATTCTCAAGGACCAGCAGATCATTGTTGTGAACAAAAAACTCCATCCGTCACGGAAAGCAGCCGTTATTGCTCTTGCACTTGGTGAGTTGGGAATTGAAAATCTCTTTGTGAAGCCGAATGTGCGGATGTTCATTGAAGACGAAGTGGTCAAAGCACGGTAGCACACAATAACAGTCGGTCGTCGCATACGATGGCTGGAATAAATATTTATATGAACATACTTGTTATTAACGGACCAAATTTAAATCTTCTCGGTATGCGTGAACCGGCCATCTATGGCTCACAAACGCTCGCGGATATCGAACATGAACTGACAGCTCGATATACCGATGTACGTTTCACATTCTTTCAGTCAAATCACGAAGGGGCGATCATCGATGCACTGCAATCGACGATCGGAAAGGATTTTCACGGCATCGTGATCAATGCGGGAGCATTCACACATTATTCATATGCCATCCGCGATGCAATCGCAATGCTCATGATCCCGGCTGTTGAAGTACATATATCCAATATTCATCTGCGGGAAGAATTCCGCCGCCATTCCGTTACAGCGCCGGTCTGCGCCGCTCAACTGAGCGGATTCGGATCGGACGGATATTCGCTTGCCATCGAAATGCTTTTGAAAAATAATCAGCCGCCAAAGAATAACTAACAGTAGCGCCGGTTTCTATGCCGGCACAAAAATAAAATTATGATCACAGCAATCATTTTCGATCTGGATAATACGCTCGTCGATTTTATGGCGATGAAACGTCAGGCAATCGGGGCGGCCATTAATGCAATGATCGATTCAGGATTGAAACTGAGCCGGGAAGAGATTCAGCAGCGCATCGATTCGATCTATAAGGAAAAAGGGATTGAATTCCAGAACGTCTTCGATCAATTGCTGTATGATGAATTTCAAAAGGTGGATTATAAGATCCTATCTGCCGGCGTTATCGCATACCGCCGGGCGCGAGAAGCGGCTCTTTCCCTTTATCCGCACGTATATACGACACTTATGGACCTGCTGAAGATGGGATTAAAACTCGGCGTCGTTTCCGATGCTCCTGCCAAGGAAGCGTGGCTCCGATTGACGTATTTAAATCTCCATCACATCTTCGATCATATTGTAACATTTGAAGATACCGGAAAACGAAAACCGGATCCGGCGCCGTTTCAAAAGATCCTTTCCCTGTTGCAGGTGCCGCCGCACGAATCACTGATGATCGGCGATTGGGCGGAACGGGATATCATCGGTGCCGCAAAAGTCGGGATGAAAACGGTCTTTGCGCGTTACGGTGACACATTCGGCACGGTGGAAACACATGCGGATTATGAAGTGAACGATATCGCTGAATTGATTGGTATAGTAAAAAACGAGAATAGAAAATAACTTCAGACAGAAACTTATGATTACCGGTATAGGCATAGACATCATCGAGATCGCACGCATTGAACATTCCATAAATCAATACGGCGATTCTTTCCTCTCAAAACTCTTCACAGAAAACGAAATTACATACTGTAAAGCCAAACAATTTCCCACGCAGCATTTCGCCGCACGGTTCGCAGCAAAAGAGGCATTCAGCAAAGCGGTCTCAACGGGATGGAGCGGCGAATTTGAATGGAAGAACATCGAGGTGAAGAACGATCCGACCGGCAAACCGGATTTCATCCTCTACGGTAAGACGGCTGAGACATTAACAGGATATTCCGTTTTCCTTTCCATGTCGCATTCGGATTCAACGGTGGTCGCATTTGTAGTGATCGAAAAAATTCAATAACTATTATATCTTCAATACTTCCCGGAGCAATTATGCCAAGACTATCGTTATGGATTACTGTTGTACTCATGTTGATTCTATCAATTTCGTGCAACGAAACAACTTCACCATCTCAACCGTCAGTACCGGTCTTAACGGCCTCCGAAAACCCGGTGACGATTGCCCGAAACTATTCCAAAGGCATTATTGTCACAGGCGGCAAAGGGAGTTATCGGGTGAAGTCAATGTCCGATTCTTCAATTGTGCAGGTGAATTTCTATCCGTCGAGTCAGTTTTCCACGCAATTTTCCCAGACCGTCAGTTTTTTAGGGAAAAAAATAGGCACAACAAAAGTGATTATCCAAGATAGTGCGAAAGCCGCAGAAGTTGAAATCACCGTTACCGTTGCGGTAATTGCTTCGACACCATCGTCGGTAAATGTAAAAGTAAACCGTACGGCATATGTTTCGTTTATGGGTGGTACGCAACCTTACGCAATTGAACAGAATGCCAATGCTGCAATAGCAAGCATTGCATTCAATAATTATTCAATGAATGTTTCCGGTGTCTCACAAGGGACCACAAGCATAACCATCAGGGATAATTCAAGTCCGGCAAATAAAATTGTCATTCCGATTGTTGTAACTCCGGAACCTCAATTCACTACAGCCGGTAAGCTTTCGTTTACATCGACAAAGGGAGATTTTTCTGTCAATGGCATTTCAGTGCAAAATATTGTCAATGCTCCCGTCAATAGCGAAGGTGCCGGCGGATCGCTTATTGCATATGGTTATTATGGAAATTACGGATCGATATCTGCGTATAAAAAGAAGAGCCAGACTATTGTTGATTTAGTTTCAATCATATATCTAAAAAGTGTAGTTTCGGCCGGAACGTTACCTATCGATTCTGCAATGTTCAAAGTTGATACCGCAAGTGTGTTGTTTGTCTTTAACGGGGATATCTCCTCTGAAACGGCGGATATTTATATACTCAATTCAGGAACGGTTACATTTAAGGATTTTACCACACAGCACGCAACGGGAACATTTAACGGTAATGGAGTGATGACCAGAAACGATGTTGTGTATCCGGGGAGTTCCGTGAATTTGACGAACGGACTATTTGATGTTCCGATCCTGCTTGAAGATTCTGGAATGTATTCATCAATAACGACAAAAGATGTGCAGGTAAAAAAGTACATCGACAAGATCGTTCGTAAAGAGATCGATCGGATGAAAATGCAAAGAGTGAAATAACGCTATTTCAGATCTCGAAGAAGTATGTGTGTTTCGGTGCTGATGAACTGCACACCATCATTGGTTTTAATAAGACGGGAAAGCTTAAACGATGGAAGGGGAACATTCTGACGGCTCTGTTCCTTTAATTCTTTTGTGTATGCAATGAATGTAGGATTGGCATAATGGAATAGTTGATCCGGCGTTGTCTTTACTTCCGATTCCTGAACGATCAGCATATCTCCATTCCAGATGACATTGGTGATGATCCCTTCAGTCTTGCGGGCCGTTCTGCCGATCTCCTTTTTATTCTCACCGGATATGACGACGATCTCGCGTTCTGAAATGAGCGCAATGAATGTATTGTTATCCGAAAAGGCCGCAGTGCGGAAAAGAATATCCGCATTTCCTTCAATCACTCCCCCGGAATTCAACAGCGCCGATGAACGGCGGAAAACATTATCCTGCACAGCATAACTTCCGGCGATGATTGTTTGTCCGTCGCCGGACATGACGATTGCATTTCCTAATGAATACGGAAGTGATGTTTCCCATTCCTTTGCACCGTTGATCGTATATTTTTGTATTTTTGCATACGGTAATGTCACATCGGAAGTTAAAAATAAAATGTATGCTGATCCAAGAGCAACAGTGATCGTCCGTTCATAATTCGGTCCCATTCCCTTGAAAAAATTCTGTTCCCACATCTTCTTTCCGTTCGCACTATATACTTCCACGAATCCATCGAATGAATTGGTGAGGACAATAGTGCCGCTCTTTTCATTTACGTACGATGCAGGAAAGGGAACATCGAACGGGATCTCCCGTTCGATTGAACATATTGTCTTACCATCGTTAATCAAAGAGGCGCGGAACAGATTTGCGTCACCTGCATGTGTAGCTCCTCCGATACGTTCCACATTTAATGAATATTGTGAAAAGCAAAGTGAGACGACAAGAAATGATGCAATAAGTATTTGTTTCATACACTATTTGGTCAGGATAAGTTTTTTTGTTTCGGAAAAGCTTCCGGACTGTAAACGATAAAAATATACACCGGACGGAAATGCTGCCGCGTTCCATTGAACACTATATGTTCCGACTGAAAGTTCATCCTTCACAAGAGTCGCGATTCGTTCGCCTAAAACATCGTATATCACCAATGAAATCAACCCTTTTACAGGGATTGAAAATCTGATATTTGTTGATGGATTAAAGGGATTCGGATAATTTTGCTCCAACGTGAATGCTGCCGGGATCGGAAGATCATTTTGTTCGGCCACCGAAGTTGTGATGCCCAAATAGTTCAACACTTTTGTCATGACCGCATCACGGTCCGCTTTCGTGTGGATCGTTTCAAAAGGAATTGTAAGAACAACGGTGTTCGTTCCAGCAACCATAGCCACCGCTCCGCCTTCATAGGTCGCAGCTGTGTGCGATATACCGGTAAACCCCATGATGTAATCCGGATTATCCTCTGCATAGGGTGAACCCTGAAGTGTGTCTCCGTACGTGAACGAGAGTCCGGTTAAAAAACTTCCGGGTGATCCGAGAATGCGGTAAACGTTTGCATTGTCTCCGCGGAATTCTGTGTGCAGGTAGTTGTGAAAAAAATCCCTGTCGGCTTGGGACGAACTGGCAGGATCTTCCAGATCGAATGCTAATTCAGAACCGGTTGCAAAAATCTTGCCGCCGGAGTTCAAATATGCACTTGCTTTTATCTGCTCAGCTGCGCCGAATGTTTCGTCCACGGAACTTTCATCTCCGAAAAGCCAAACTACTGCTCCGTAATTATTCAGCAGTACGCTTCCGTCGACAATTGCGTTATTGTGTGCTGTCTCAAAACGTGCATTCAGAGACTGACCGGCCGTCATGGCAAAGGGATGATATCGTTTACTGTAACTTCCGGTGATCCTGTCGAATGCATCGATCACGAGTACTTTTTGTCCGGGAAGATTCGGACGCAGTCCATACGTATCGCTTGGTCCGCTTTCATTGGTGATTGGAGCTGAATCGACCGCGGTCAGCCGGAAATAGACCGGTGTTGTCGATGAGATACCGTTGAATGAAATGGATGTTGCACTTTGATCAAGGATCGATTCATTTTTCTGCGGCGTCCACGATGTTCCGTTGATGGATGAATACAAACGGTATCCTTTCAAATCAGGCTCGGTGTTGGGATACCACGAGACGGTGATTCTATTTGTTGAATCGTTGAGAACTGATTTCAGCATAGGATTTGCCGGGGCAACAACATCCTGCGTAGAAATTTCAAAAGGAGTGAAAACCGTGTCGGCATTTCCATGCGTATCGATTGCATAAACCATTGCCTGATACTGCCCCGGTGCAAGTAGCGTTGTATTAAAATAATTATTTGAAACGCTTTGAAGTTTTGTCGTACCGATATTTCCGGTGCCGTTCGTTAAATAATAAATATGGTTGGAAACGTCCGACGAGGTTGTGTAAACAATATTCGCCCCTGCATCATTCGGTTTCCAGTCGAATTTATAACGGACTCCGTTTCCCGGCGGAGTATACACAACAGCGGATTTGTCTGCTGAATAGATCTTGTAACCGGTATGATAGACACCGTTGTTCGTCGTAGAACCGCTGTTGGCAGGATCGTTGCTGTTTCGCTCCACCATTTGTGAAACAATGTCGATCAATCCGAATACTTTTCTTGTCGTAAATTCAACGCTGGAGTTGTCTTGATAGAATTTTACCGTCAGCACTTTCGGCGAATAGGTGTCGGTAAACGGGGTTAATCCGCCTGCTTTTCGCAGCGCATTGTTCTCGGAATTGTAACGTCCGTCGATCAGGTGCGTATGTCCCATTCCACTTAATATATTTCCGAGAATGGTTATTCCTTTTGTTACACTCTGTCCAATATATAACGCGGGATTCGGCTCTATGTGTACATACGCCATACTCTTAAAAATTCCACTCACAGTCCCTTCAACGCGGATATATGCGCTTGTTCCTTCGGTGGCGGGATATCCAATAGCCGTGATAATGCCATCCAAAACAGGATACACGGCAGACCCGTCTGCCTTCGGGACATCGGCGCCGTTATGAAAATGATTGCTGGATAATGTGTTTCTGTATTCGCAAAATGAGCCGGTGATCAGCTGAGTGGTATTAAATGGAGGAACAGGCCACTGATACGTGAGCGTATCCTGACCGAAAAGGATAGAGGTAAAGAATAAAAGAATGATGATATTTTTCATCGTCTCAATCGGTCCATTGGATTATTGATGCAAAAGAAAAAATTATTGTGCGAGAAGTTCTATCGTTTCACGAACGAAGCGGGGATTGTTGCAGATCAGGCCGTCAACATTCAAATCCAGCATCCGCTGAACATCCCTTCCGGTTTTTGCACCGTATACGTACAAGACGTAGCCGGCATCGTGCGTATCGGCAACGACATCGCCGTTGATCTGGAATTTGCTGCAGACGAAGATCTTTGCCTTCGAATTCTTCACCAGTGTTGAAGGGGATTTCCTGAAATGCGTAATGGGATTGTAGATTACCCCGGTCGTGATCGATTCGTCAATCTCGCTGATTTCTTTGATCATTTGGTGATTGAACGAGGTGAACAATACTTTGGAGAGCACCTTTGCTTTTTCCGCTTCGTTCACAACAAGTTCAACGGCCGAGACATCATTCGTGCTGACAACATCGGGCTTGATTTCGATGTTCATGCGGACATCTTTTTTCAAGATCGGAAAGACATCCTTTAGCAGAGGGATTCGTTCACGGTTAAATTTTGGAGAGAACCACGAACCATTATCTATCTCTGTGAGCTGACGAGAATGTTTTTCATTGATAGCGCCGTTGCCGTCCGATGTTCGCTGCAGTCTCCTGTCGTGAAAGACCATCGGAACATTGTCGGCGGAGAGACGTACATCCAGTTCGATCATATCGCTTTTTGCTTCGATCGCTTTCTGGAATGCTGCCATAGAATTTTCGGGTGCTTCGTCCGAAAAACCGCGGTGGGCAATAATCAGTGGTCTTTTCATCTGTCAGTGTCCCAATGCCGAGAGAAGCCTTTGAGTGATCTCATCGATCTCGCCAACGCCGTTCACGTCAAGAAGGGCATGTGCCCTCTGGTAATATTTTTTTACCGGTTCGGTCGTTTCAAAATAAATCTCTAAGCGTTTAATCACTGTTTCGGGTTTATCATCATCCCGCTGAAAGATCTTTCCTCCGCACTTAAAACAATTATCGCCGGCCTTAAATTGATCGATGGTGGAATTGTAGATCTTGCCGCACCCTGCGCACAGAAAGCGGTCGGTCAGCCGTTCGATAATGATCTTACGGTCAACATCAATATTGATGACCTTAAATTTGTGGATATTCAATGTGCGAAAAATATCATCAAGTGCTTTTGCCTGTCCAACGGTTCTCGGAAATCCATCCAGAATGAAACCGTTTTTACACCGTTCGGAAGAGAGAAGATCGGACGCCAAAATGTTCATCACATCATCCGGTACAAGATTTCCTTTATCCATCAATACTTTTGCTTTTATTCCAAGGGGAGTTTCTGCTTTTATGGCTTCCCGTAAAATATCACCGGTGGAAATATGCGGGATATGATAGACATGCGACAGAATTTTTGCTTGTGTTCCTTTCCCGACTCCGGGTGCACCAAAGAGAATAATATTCATATTCGCTCAGACATTTAATTGTTGAAATGGTTAATTCAAAATTTCAAGTTCATTTTTTACCGCAAGTTGTCCGCACGCGGCATCAATATCAACGCCTGCACTGTGGCGGATGAATGTTATCACATCATTGGCTCGGAGCTTTTTCCAGATCTGTTCCAACCCCTCTTTCGATGCTCCGTGCAAGTGTGCCGAATATCCTTTCGGATTGGTGATATCAATAGAATGGAACGGGATCAGATTCACCCGGCAGTCAAGCCTGCGTGCAGCTTTAATCAGAAGTTGAACATCCTGATCCGTGTCATTCACCCCTTCAAAGACGATATATTCCAGCATCACGCTCTTTTTCGTCTTCTTATTATAGTATTCAAGTGCTGCGAGGAGATCCTCCACCTTGAATTTTTTTGTAAGCGGCATCAATGCGGTGCGCACATCGTCGCGGAGAGAATGGAGCGATAGTGCCAGTTTGATTTTTCTGTCCTCATCGGCCATTTTCCGGATATGGTTTGCATATCCCGCGGTCGAAAGGGTGATCCTTCTCGAACTCAATCCGATGCCGTTTTGATCTGTAATAATGTCTATTGCAGACATAACATTATCATAGTTGAGCATCGGTTCCCCCATGCCCATAAACACAATATTGGTGATCGGTTTTTCGGAGAACGTTTGTGCAGTGAGAAATTGATTGAGGATCTCGCCGGTTGTCAGGTTCCGAATGAATCCCATGGAAGCCGTAGCGCAAAATGTACAATCCAGAGCACACCCGATCTGCGTTGAAACGCACAGCGTCATCCGTTCTTCCGCATCAACGGCCGTTACGCGAGGGGGAATCAGCACTGTTTCTATCTTTTTCCCGTCGGAAAGCTCATAGAGGAATTTTACAGTTCCATCTGCTTTTGATGTTTGGGATGTTGCCACACTGAATTGTTCGATATAGGCTGTTTCACTCAATTTTTGTCTGAGTGCTACCGAAAGATTGGTCATCCCGTCAAAGGATGTTACGCGGTATTTGTAGAGCCATTGATAGATCTGTGCCGCCCGGTATTTCGGTTCACCAATGGAAACAATGAATTGTTCCAAACCGGCGAGCGTAAGTCCTTTAAGATTCGTGTCAGCCATAAGAAAAAAATTAGACTTGGAGAGTATCATCACCCGCCAAGTCTGTAATAAAATAGGTAAAATGGGAAAGGGATGCAATGAAGTTTCCCTTCATTAAAAAATCACCCTTTTCGCATAAAACGGGAATCGTTTTAAGCAGGAATTCCCTAAGTTGATTCATGGTAGAATGATGTGTATATTTACTATGATTTATACACATTAAGGGAATTTATGCGAACAAACATTATTATCGATGATAAGTTGATGTCTGCTGCATTAAGAACATCGGGTCATTCCACAAAAAAAGAGGTTGTAGAAGAGGCGCTGAAACTGCTGGTGCAGATCAAGAGACAGAGCAGGCTGAAATCACTGCGCGGCAAGATCAAGTGGGAAGGCGATCTTGATGAAATGAGGAATTCGCGGTGATCTTTGTCGATTCGTCTGTATTGATTGACTATTTCAATAATGTGAAGACATGGCAAGTTGATGTGTTAGACGATTTGCTGGGGAAAAAAATCGTTATCATTGGTGACTACGTTCTTGCGGAAGTGCTGCAAGGATTCAAAAGTGACAAAGACTTTGCCAAGGCAAAATCGATTCTTCAATCTTTTCCCTGTTATGAAATTTGCGGGGAATCAATTGCTCTGAGAAGTGCTAAAAATTTCAGATTGCTTCGGAAAAAAGGACTTACGATACGCAAGACGATAGATATTGTTATAGCAACTTTTTGCATAGAAAACGGTTTTACCCTGTTGCATAACGACAAGGATTTTTTGCCGTTTGAAAAGCATCTCGGCTTAAAAACACTTAAACAGAATTAATATTGGGTATGGGAAAAACTAAAGTACAATCGAAAACAAAATCTCCCCAACTTCATTCCACACGGTCTCCTCTTATCATTAAAGGAGCGCGGGTCCATAATCTGAAGAACATTTCCATCGAGATTCCGCGCAATAAACTTGTGGTGATCACCGGCGTGAGCGGTTCGGGTAAATCGTCCCTCGCATTCGATACGATTTACGCTGAAGGTCAGCGGCGCTATGTGGAATCACTTTCGGCATATGCGCGTCAATTTCTGGAACGAATGGACAAGCCGGATGTGGATGTTATTCAGGGAATGTCGCCGGCCATTTCCATCGAGCAGAGGACCAATACTCGCAATCCCAGATCGACGGTTGCCACCACTACGGAGATCTATGACTATCTCCGATTGCTGTACGCACGCGTCGGCAAAACGATCTGTCCGGTATGCGGACGTGAAATCAAAAAAGATTCCGTGCAGAATGTTGTTGACAGAATCAGCCAGGAGAAAGAAGGGGGCAAGTTCTTTGTGATGTTCCCGATGCACGATCACGCCGACAGGACCATTGCAGAGGAACTGGAAACACTGAAAAAGCGCGGGTTCTTCCGCATTGTGCTGAAAGGTGAAATGATAGACCTGAATGATCCCGCGCAATCGGAAAAGATTAAGGAACTGCTCTCGGTCCCGAAACGAACGGTAAAAAAGAATGTTCAAGGAGTCAAACCGACCGTTCCCGCCAAAAAGAATCACTCTCAATCCGATGAAAAGAAGAACATCTTCATTCTTGTAGATCGTTATGTTCTCCGGAAAGATGAGATTCAAAGTCAGAACCGGCTTGCCGATTCGATTCAGACTGCATTTGTGGAAGGGGATGGCTACGCATCTGTTCTGAATGTTGAAACGAAGGAGATCATTCCGTTCAGTCAGCATTTTGAATGTCCAATCGATTCTATCAGATTCGAAGAACCGGAACCGCATTTATTCGCATTTAATTCTCCCATCGGCGCATGTCCGAAATGCCAGGGATTCGGCCGTTCGGTCGGGATCGATATGGAACTTGTTGTTCCTGATCTGGAGAAGACACTGAAAGAAGGGGCGGTGATGCCCTGGACAACGCCGAAGTTTCAGGAAAATCTTCGCGATCTTTCGCGCATTGCGTATGAAGCCGGCGTTCCCATGAATGTTCCATTCCGGAAATTGACGGAACAGCAATTGAACATCGTGATGAACGGATATGGAAAAGAATTTGACGGTATCAATGGCTTCTTCAAGATGGTGGAACGGAAAGCGTACAAGATCCAATACCGGGTGATGCTCAGCCGGTACCGCGGATATACGATGTGCGATGTTTGTCATGGAGCCCGGCTGCGGAAAGAAGCATTGAATGTGATCATCGGAGGGAAGCATGTGGGCGAGGTCGCGGCAATGAATATCGAACGGGCCGATGAATTCTTTATGAATCTCAAACTGACGGATTTTGAGTTGAGCATAGGGAAAAGAATTCTGGAGGAGATCAGAAAGCGTCTGCGATATCTTGTGGATGTAGGAGTCGGATATTTAACGCTGGACCGTTTATCAAACTCACTCTCTGGAGGAGAATCGCAGCGGATTAATCTCGCAACATCAATAGGTTCATCGTTGGTTGGTTCGATCTATGTTCTCGACGAGCCGAGCATCGGCTTGCATCCGCTTGATAATGACCGGCTCATCAATATTCTGAAACGGCTGCGCGACGTCGGGAATACCGTTCTTGTCGTGGAACATGATGCGGATATGATGAAATCAGCCGATCAGATAATCGACATCGGACCGAAAGCGGGCGAACGCGGCGGCGAGATCATGTTCCAGGGAACATATGCAGAGGCGGTTGCAAGTGAAAACTCGCTGACCGGAAAATATTTGTCCGGAAAATTGAATATCCCTGTTCCGAAAGTACGCCGAAAAAAAATGTCTGTCTCACAAAAGACACCGGCACTGCCGAATAATTCCATTCTTATTCTTAATGCATTCCAGCACAATCTTCAGAATATTGATGTAGAAATTCCATTGGGAATGTTCGTTTGTGTTACCGGCGTCAGCGGCTCGGGAAAAAGTACGCTTGTTCACGACATTATCGGTGAGGGGATTAAGAAGCGTTTGAACGGACACATCGGCCGGTTGAGCGGAGTACACGATATCAAGGGATGGGAGAAGATCCAGCATCTTGAATTGGTCGACCAATCGCCTATTGGACGTTCGCCCCGTTCGAATCCGGTTACATATGTCGGCGTGTTCGATGGCATCAGAGAGTTGCTCTCAAAAACGGCGGCAGCAAAATTGCGCGGGTATCAACCGGGATTCTTCTCGTTCAATGTTCCCGGCGGACGATGCGACGTGTGCGAAGGGGACGGTTTGCAAAAAGTAGAGATGCAGTTCATGGCGGACCTGTATTTGACCTGCGAATCGTGCAACGGCAAACGGTATAAGAAGGAAGCTCTTGAAGTACGGTGGAACGGAAAGAATGTCGACGACATTCTCGGATTGACCGTTGAAGAGGCCATCGGTTTTTTCAACAAATATCCGGACGGACATAAGGTCGCACAAAAACTTGAAGTGCTCGACCAGGTCGGTCTTGGATACCTTCGTCTCGGTCAGGCAGCTACGACACTCTCGGGCGGCGAAGCACAGCGGATAAAACTTGCCACACACCTTGTCGAGAAAAAAGATGGGCACACACTCTTCATTTTTGATGAACCGACGACCGGACTTCATTTTGACGACATCACAAAATTACTGAAATGTTTCACCGCGCTGCTCGAGACGGGGAATTCTGTACTTGTGATCGAACATAATCTGGATGTGATCAAATGTGCGGACCATGTCATCGATCTTGGACCGGGAGGCGGCGAAAATGGAGGGAAAGTGATTGCAACGGGCACGCCGGAAGAACTTGCCAGGATTTCACATTCCTATACAGGAAATTTCCTTAAAAAAATATTACCGTTAAAATAAGACAATATAGTTTTTTGTGTAACCGAAAAGCATGGAGACAATAGAATATTTCACACTGTTGAGAAGTGAATTTCTGGAATATTAAATATCCTGCAAAAAAATATTTAACGTTCTATCCATTGCATAATCGGTACTCGCAAAAATTCTTCCGCAGGAATTCCGTCTGCACCAACCAGCAGAGAGCGTTGAGGTTTGAATTGTTTTGTGAATTGTGTTATTCCGGCAAGTGTTTCCCGTGACCGTCCGCTTTTTACTTCAATTGCAGTCAACGTTTTTCCGTATTGAACGATGAAATCAACTTCCTTTGCACCTTCGCGCCAGTAATAAATTTTTAACGGTGTACCCAATGACGAATTATAGAGATGCGCTCCTACCGACGATTCAACCAATCTTCCCCATACATCACGCTGTTGGACAATGGAGTCCAGCGGTTGAGCAATCTGTGCTGTGAGCAAGGCAGTGTTTAATACGAGAAGTTTAGGGCTCGATGCCCTTTGCCGGATCTTCTGAGAAGAATATTTTTCAAGTCCTGTTAGCATACCCGCTCCGGAAAGCAGCGAAAGGTAGTGCGATAGTGTCGTCGTATTTCCGGCATCCTGCAATTGACCGACCAGTTTCTGATAGGAAACGATCTGGCCGGAGTAGGAGCAACCAAGGGAAAAGAGTTGCCTGAGCAACGCCGGTTTATCAACACGCTGCATCAACAGAATATCGCGTGAAACGGTTGTTTCTATCAGCGAATCGTTGATATACCTTTTCCAGCGGTCAGGTTCGCTGACTAATTGGGCTGCTCCTGGATATCCTCCATATATGACATATTGCTCAAACGTCCATCCGAATGCAGAAGACATTTCTGCAAATGACCAATGTGTTACATGAAGCAGTTCAAAACGACCCGCAAGTGTTTCTGTTAATCCTTGATGGATTAACAGCGGGGATGATCCGAGCAAGACAACATGGAGTGGAATTTTTTTCCGCGTATCCGAGTCCCACAACCGTTTCACCGTTTCGGACCACTGCGGAATTTTTTGGATCTCATCAAGGATCAGTACGCCCCCTTTGTTCGCTGTCCGGGCAGCCAGTATCCTTCCTGATTCCCATTGTTGTTCTATCCACGCAGTTCCTTTTAACGATGGTTCGTCGGCAGAAGCATAATGAACTTCTGCTTTGACAGATTCGGCAACCTGCAACGCCAGTGTTGTTTTACCGACCTGACGGGGTCCGGCAAGAACTTGTATGAAGGTTCGATGTTCTGCAAGGCGTTTGCGGAGTACCGAGAACTGACTTCTTGTAAAAGAATGGTCCATAAATTATCTCAATTGACTGAGTTAATATACTCAATCAATTGAGATAAATCAACAGGCGAGTATTACGTAATTTTTTCTGTTTATCACATTGTTCTGCTCGGTTTTCATTTTTCGTCCCTTGCTTTGAGCAGGATGGATTCTTCGAAATATTTGTCACCCCACACATAAACAAATAACGTGACGTAACGTACGAAAACCGATAAAAACTGAGCCATTTATTGTTATTTACCCCCTATTTTACTATATTCAAAACGAAATTTCGGGCCCTTAGCTCAGTTGGTTAGAGCAGCTGACTCATAATCAGCGGGTCGCTGGTTCAAGTCCGGCAGGGCCCACTAAGATGTATTGAAAATAGGCTAATTTTGGAATTGCTGAATTGACTATTCATAAAAAAAATTGTCCATATAGCAAAAAATCATAAAGAAGCCGAAGCCTGGGATGTTCTGCAACAAATTTCGATGACCCCGGAAGAGCGACAGCAAATTGCAAAAGAATTAAAAAGACGGTTTTATGGAAGCAATACACCGGACGTTCGGCAATCGAGAAAAGTGAAAATCTATAAAATGTGAGTGTTAGAATGGTTTGTTATGCATTTCGGGAACCAAATGTTTTGCAGTCAGTGACCACTAATGAATAGTCCAGTGAAAAATTTTACGGCCGAGCAAAAACTACTGTTAGCCTTGCGTCTATATTATTCAGCATATGAATTGAAAATTGCCTCCGTTAAAAAATTCCATCCTGAACTAACCGACAATGAG
This sequence comes from uncultured Ignavibacteriota bacterium, assembly GCA_903861125.1. Classification (GTDB taxonomy): domain Bacteria; phylum Bacteroidota; class Ignavibacteria; order UBA10030; family UBA8401; genus UBA8401. The sequence continues at coordinate 2,434 of CAIOTF010000038.1, read as the reverse complement.
GTACTTCTGAAAGTTAAAACAATATTTTCGCATGCAAGAAGTTAACCTGTTTGGAATATTTACAGATATTCTGAATGACATTCACATACAATATTTTGTCACCGGCTCAGTTGCAGCTATAGTATATGGTGAACCGCGCTTGACACATGACGTCGACGTAGTCATTCATATTAATGAAAACGATATTGCTAAATTTACGAGTGCATTCAATGCTGCTTCTTTCTACTGTCCGCCGGAAGAGGTTCTTAGAGCGGAGTTGAAACGCTCAGTTCGCGGGCATTTTAATTTAATCCACCATGCGACCGGTTTTAAAGCTGATATCTTTCTCGCGGGCAAAGAGGATCTACAATGGTGGGCAATGAACAATATCCAAAAAATTGAATTGTCCGGGAAAGTGATCTGTGTTGCACCGCCTGAATATGTGATTATTAAAAAACTTGAATATTACAAAGAAGGAAAGTCTCAGAAACATCTCAGTGATATTGAAGGTATACTGTCCAATTCAAGAGAGAATATAAATTTCGAGTTCCTCACTCGTACAATAAGGGAATTAGGCCTAGAGGATGTTGGGAAAATTATTTTTGACGCGTAAGCACAAATTTTTACCATTCTCTTAAGTCTCATAGATTCTATTGAGAATTAGGTACCATCAAATCATGTCAAAAGAAGAACAATTACAATTACTTCGCACAACATTTTGGGATTATAACCCACCCGAAACGGATTTATTGGAAGTCGTTACCGGTTTTTCAAAAGAAGGTTTGATACCAAGAGAGAATATTTTTGTAAGAATGTTGGAGCGGTTAGGATGGCATGAGATATTAGAAATTATCGATGTCCAAACAGTCAAAGAATTGTTGACGCCTTCAGTAATATCAAGAATCCGGCAGCCGGAATTGCGGGAACGATATGAATTCATACGATCAGTACTATCGGGAAGTCCTCTATCCTTTATAGGATGGGGTGATGAATATTATCAAAGGATTAAACACACCCTTTTTTCTGACCGGTGGTACCGCACTCAGCAGACAGTATTGTAATCATCGTTTTTCCGATGACCTTGGTCTTTTTGTCAGCAACGATAATTAGTATTCTGATTGCGTGAAACGATATTGGAAGAATTATTTAAAAGAGAGAATGAAACAGCTGTAATTGTTGACTAAGCATTATTGTGTTGATAGATTATCAATAAATATTTAATGAACCTCAAAAAATTTTGCCAATGAACGTCCCATTATTAGACCTCAAGCTTCAATATAATAGTCTCAAGCCCGAATTGGATGCTGCGGTTCAGAAAGTGATCGAATCGCAGTATTTTATTTTAGGCCCTGAGGTTGAAAAGATGGAACAGATGATGAACTCCTATCTGGGCTCCCTCAATTCTCTTGGTGTCTCTTCCGGTACGGATGCTTTGCTTCTGGCACTAATGGCAATCGATATCAAGCCGGGTGACGAAGTGATTGTCCCGACATTTTCATTCTTTGCGACCGCTGGTGTTGTTTCCCGCCTTCATGCAATTCCTATTTTTGTTGATATCGACCCGGTAACGTTTAACATCGATCCGAAAAAGATTGCTGCGAAGATCACACCCAAGACAAAAGCGATCATTCCCGTTCATCTCTACGGTCAAAGTGCGGAGATGGATGCCATAATGGAGATCGCCAAAAAACATAAACTGTCTGTAATCGAAGATGGTGCGCAGGCGATTGGTGTGCAATACAAAGACGGCAGGAAAGTCGGAACGATCGGCGATATCGGATGTTTTTCATTTTTTCCCAGTAAGAATCTCGGTTGTTTCGGCGACGGCGGACTGGTGACAACGAATAATCCCGAACTTGCAGAGCGGATGAAATATTTACGTGTGCACGGAATGAATCCGAAATATTACCACAAATATATCGGCGGAAATTTTCGCATTGACGCGCTCCAGGCAGCAGTCCTGTCTGTCAAACTGCCTCATTTGGACATCTGGTCCGCTAAACGGCGTGAGAATGCGAAACTGTATACAGAATTATTCCGGAAACACGGTCTGGCTGAAGGATCGGGAAAAACTCTCTTCGATTCAAAGAACAAGGTTTTGCTGCCGCATTCGGTGTATCAAGGATCCGGAATCAAAAATCATCATATCTTTAATCAGTTCATCATCCGCGTTGAAAAGCGTAATGCTTTGAAGAAATTTATTACCGGACAAGGAATCGGAAACGACGTTTATTATCCTGTCTCATTTCACGAACAGGAATGCTTCAAGTATTTGAACCAGGGGAACGATTTTCCGGTGGCAAACTGCGCGGCAAATGATTCTCTCGCGATACCAGTCTTTCCGGAACTGAAAACAGAACAGATTGAATACGTTGTTGCATCTATCGCTGAATTTTTTGAGAAGCATGAAGCATCTCAACCGATGGAATGCAGACATTGTGACTGTATGAAATAG
>CAIOTF010000037.1 GCA_903861125.1 uncultured Ignavibacteriota bacterium | reverse complement strand
TTCCAACGAAAATTCTTTTGGTGCAGAAACGGTTACTTCAACCATTTTTGAATACTCGAACTTGCCATCGCGGTCGATCTGTTTTAAGCGGTACGATGTTTTTCCCGCAGCAGATTTGTCGGTGAAGGAATATGATTTTGGTGCGTTGGTTGTTCCGCTGCCTTCAACGAAGCCGATCTTACTCCATGTGTTGACTGATTGCTGAGAGCTGACAGCTGATCGCTGTATTTCAAATCCGTAGTTATTTATTTCCGTTGCGGTTTTCCACTTCAGCGTTACGCCGTTCTTTTCGGTGGATGCGGTAAATGACGTAAGTTCGACAGGCAACGGATTCGCGTTATCGATTGCCCCGATTGTCGGTGGGGGCCATCTCGTCACGCCGCTGTAATCGATGATGATGCCGGTACCGGATGCTGCAGCTCTAGCTGCAGAAGGTTTATAGCTCCCCGCCGTTGTTCCGCCGGCATGTAGGAAGCTTGGTGTAATAGCGTGGCTCGCGGCATCGTTGCCCGTTGCACCGGTCACAATCGGTAATGTGGTTATATTTGCACCGTAGTATCCAAGCGTTCCGCCCGTTCCGGAAACAAAGTAATCATTGTAATCACAAGTGAGGGCTCCTGCTGCCGTGGTGATGTACATTCCATAATGCAGATTAGAGCCGCCGGTTGTTGACCGCGCGTTCATGAAAATATTGTTCCTGTAATTCCGGGTTGTTGAATTGACCGTATTATAGAGTCCCGCGGATTTTTTCGTTCCCGAACCTGCCGTGCCGCCGATATACACAGTGTTGAAATAGAGGTTTGTCGTGGCATTATCACTAATGCCGTAAATATTTACCAGCGACGTTCCGCCGAGACTAATAATATTATTGGACGTGGTTGTATTTCCCTGAAATAGATTAATGCCGTTAAGATTTCCAGTTGCACTTCCGCCGGATATTTTGAGGCTGTGAATAAAATTTTGTGTGATGGTGTGTACTGCCGATACATTTGAATAATTGAAAACGATTCCGCTGATTTCTCCGCTGAATAGATTGTCAGAATTTTCCAGGTTATAGATCGTATTTCCGCTCACCGTCTGTGAATAGTTAGGGCCCGACTGAAAATACATGCAGATACCGACAACGGCGGCGCCGATACCATTATCAGGATTCTGATTTATGATCTTTAGATCGCGGATCGTATTGCTGCTAATGGTGTTCATCCCGTCGATTACTTCGATGCCGTGAACGGACGTTTGATTCGATCCAGTTGCGCCGTTCGTTAATTTAGAAATGGTGTTACCAGAAATTTCAACGATGACCCTGCTCTTGCTGTAAATACCATAGACATACTGGAAGGTAGTTGCTCCAGGTCCGCTTGAGTAGATGCTGTTCGTCGTACCCGCATCTGTGCTTCCGATCGTGTTGTTTTGAATTGTGATTCTACCACTGGTGGTGTAAGCGAAAATACCGATAATGTCCAATCCCGAAGTGACAGGACTGGCAACCGTGGTGATGGATCCGATAATGTTGTTTTTAATAGTCGCTTCACATCCATATGCTTCAATTCCGTAAAAGAATCCCTGGTAAGTTGCGTTATTCGAATTGAAATAATTCGAACCGGTTATGGTGAGTGAATTGTTTCCCGTTGCAGAACCGATCGTATTTCCTATGGAAGTTCCAATATTATATAAACCCTGTTGAGCTCTTATTGCCGTTCCTCCCCAGGTGCCCGTATACCAGTTAATATTCTTGATGACATTCCCTTGAATTTCAGTTGCTGTAGCGATCCCAACAGTGGTTTTGATACCAACGAATTCATCGGAGTATGTCGAAATGTTGTTATATGTTCCTACACACAAGGGGGCATTGCCGCCTAAATAATTCCCCGAGATGATAAATCCGTCGCCGTCCTGAGCATAGATATTAATAAAAATGTGTCCTTGTGCAAAGTTAGGAGCGAAATTAGTGGTTTCATAAAAGCTGTTCCCTGAAATTGTCCATGCTGTATTAAAGTTCTGTATATTGATAATACAATTATCTGAGGCAATACCTCCGTGAAACGTATCATAGAAATTATTATTACTGATCGTGTTTGATCCGTTCTGGATATCAGCGCTTGTTCCCGAAGTATATAATGCATTTGACAGGCGTGTACCGGCATTCGTAATTGAACAATTGTCAATCGTGTTGTTATCGTTGCCGGTTGTTGTTCCCGTTGAAAAGAAAATGTTTCCCCCAGAATAATCTCTCGTCGATCCTTTGAGGGTGCAGTATTTTACCATGTTGCCGGAAGCATCACCGATGAAGCGGATTGTGGATGTTCCGGCTGTGGCGGTCGCGTTCGTGTTGGTGATTGTCAGATCCTTCGCCAATCCCGTTGCGTTCAACCGGCCGTCGATCGTTATACCGTCCGCTCCGCTTAAGTCGATCAACGGTGCTTCCAGATTTCCGCTGATGGTTTTGCCGGTGACAGTGGGATAAATATTCACGGTAGTGTAATTGGATGCAGGTGAACCTGTTCCGCTTGCATTTAAGACGGCACTGGCAACTTCGGTTGTGTTGTCTATGATCTGAAGAACGATGGTGCCGCTAAGTGTTCCGGCATTGATCGCATCGAAAGCCAGCTTCAACGTAGCATAATCTGCACCTGTTGTTCCTACGGTTTTAGTGGTGCCGAATGCTCCCTGCACTGCAAGAATCAATACAAAAACATAAAGAAATATTTTTTTCATAGCACTTTCCTTTCGGTACATTTTGGATCGGATTATTAGTTATTAAAACACCGAACAAATCACACCCCATTTTGATACATGTACATATTGGAGCATATTAGCCATAGCGATGGACTTTGATGAAAATGCTGAAAGCCAAACCTATAACTACACAAATCACGCCACAAATAATCGTTGATTCTATTAAAAATTTGGACATAAATCGTTGGGTGTGTAAACAAACCTTGACGCTTTGGGAACTAATAGTTGACAAAGAAAATAATTGACAAGACAAAATAGTCTTTGAATGGTGAGAGTAAAGAAAGGCTCACGCCCTTCTTCTGTATCTATACCAAATACTCTATAGCTTTTGCAGCGAGGTCGTGTCGGAGGGATTTGAGGCGGGTATTGTTGATGTGGTTTCGTTCTTTAATTTCTTTTGCTGTATATCCTGAAGACAGATCTTCCAGTATAGTCTTCTCTTGATCGGACAGACTGTTCAGGAAGTCGTTCGTGATCGCGAAGTCAATCGGTGTCGTGTATGTGTTCAGAACAACATCGCCGACAGTCCTTGGTTCATCACCGGATGACAGCGGCTGTTCAAGATGCACTAGATGCGGTCTATTATATGCGTCGATTGTTCTCTTGCCGACTTCTTTTGCCGGGAACGCGCTTCGTCTGTTTAGTTCCTTGCTTCTGTAGTGCATGTGGCTTTTCATGAGTCCTGTTGTGCAGCGATCTCCCAACCGCTCCCCTTCCTTCCATGCCATTGTCAGCAACTCACTTCTCTGCAACGGGTCCCGGCTGAACTGTTCACTGTAGTGCCAAAGCGTTTCGTATTCCTGTTCCGACATAGCTCCTCCTTGTGATTAGTGATATAGATTACCTATCCCTTCTTATTCCATAAAATCGGGTCATTGTTAAAACGGTATAAGAAAGTAACTATGGAAAGGATTCTATGACTTCACTGTTTCAGACATACGCCAGCACTCCGGCTGCCGAGAACAACACACTATTTGCCCTGCTCTTCCTGATCAATGGTCTGGTCGATTGTGCGGTAACAGATGTCGATACGTCCATCAGCAACATCGAAGATGCTACGCTCATCTTTGCCGTTCATATGGTCGAGCTGTTGAATGGGATCGAAGTGCCGGAGAATCTGCTGTCCGATAAAAAGAAGTCGCTGAGGAAGCTAGCTGAGGAGATGAAAGGCCTGCCTCGGCTGTCAGACGAGGTGTATGAGAAGAAACTGATGACCAGCAAATTCTGGTGGAGGGCTGTGATCGACGGGAATTAGCCCCGTTGTGGGGCTTTTATTTCCCTCGAATTTTCGATGTTTTAAAAGAAAAGTGTGTATGCAGGGCGGTTTCTAAATCGGGCTCGAAATTCGTTGTTCTGTGCAGGATCCTGTGTAACTAGAGCGATGTGTAGTCTGTGAACGAATAACGTTTTAGGGTGTGGATACCAGAATAGTGTAGGCCTATAGTTATATTTGGGGCGTGATAGAAGATTGCAAATTGAGACGAATACCGGGATTATGCACTATTGGTGTATTTTTTTCATCTACTATTCAATCTGCGACAATTGCCTCGGATCCAGTATGTATATACCGTTTAAATGGTACGCAATCCGTTTAAATATGAGTTTTAAAGCATTCTAGAATCCAAGGTGTACGATTGGATCGTTGGAATAGTGAATCGCTTGTAGCGGAAATTTGAGTGGCTACGTGGTGACTATGAAATGACTGTTCAACATACCAACATAGTCACTGGAAAATGCGGATTTGCCTTTAAATCCGTACGAATGGCTGCGATGACTGTAATGACTGTATGTTTTCGAAATCTATCTATACATATATATCTATACCTATATACTACTGTTGTATATAAATCTATAATAAAATAAAAAAACATAGTCATCATAGTCATTACAGTCATTTGATCGAAAAGCCCTTTAAATCGAACACTTTTCGCTGACTGTTCTTCTGACTGCAATGGGCAGCACAGTCATTTCGAAATGGGCCGGTGGACAGTTCGTAACCATTACTATAACTACTTTGTTATTTCTCTACTACTTCTCCTACTCGCGATACCGGAACGGTGCCGAACGAAGTGAGGGGCGTGTTGGTTTTTGTTTTTAGATATGATGCTTGAAATGGATGTGTTGGGAGAGTATATTGTAATGAAAACATTTCACCACAAATATTTTTCACAGTTTTGAAATGTTCTGTGAATAACAAACGCCCGAAAAGTGCAAGCAAAGTGCAAGCAATTATGCTCGAAAAACGCTTTAAAAACAGAATCGCCAACCCGAAAGTTGGCGAAAATGACTTGTTTTTAGTAGCGGGGCTAGGACTTGAACCTAGAACCTTCGGGTTATGAGCCCGACGAGCTGCCAATTGCTCCACCCCGCGATCAATTATGTAACCAATATACTCATAAATAGTACGTCAGTCAAGGTAAGTCTTATTGAACGATCAATTCTTACAATACATTACTATTAAATTGTTCAACTGTCTTCACCGAGTTTTGCAAGCCCAACGGAACCGGCAAGAACCGTTGATGCACCTGCATCTTTCAATACCTTCGCTACTTCCTGTATTGTTGAACCGGTTGTGATTATATCGTCAACGAGAAGAATGTTCTTTCCTCTGATCAGTTCCGCTTTCTTCACCGTAAATGCTTCGGCAATATTTTCTTTGCGCTGCTCCGCATTCAAGTGAGTTTGCGTGACAGTATATTTTGTTCGATGAACAATATTCGAAAGAACAGGAATGTTCAATTCCGAAGAGATTCCTTTCGCAATATAATCGCTTTGATTATAACCACGCTCCCGCTCTTTCCGTTTATTGAGCGGCACAGGAATGATCACATCAATATTTTTTCCGGAAAGTTTGCCGGACAATTTCTTTCCCAATTCAAATCCAAACGAAGTGACCTCCTCGTATTTCAGAGAATGGGCAAGGCTTTGAAGCAGTTTTCCCTTTTCAAAATAGTACAGCGTAACAAGTTCGTCGACCATTTTCCCTTCGGAAAAACGATCCTGCAGCACTTTGAATGTATAATCATTTTCTCCAACACCGGTCAACGAACTCCAGCATCGTCCGCATATTCTTTGTTCGCCATTCTGCAATCCGGCACCGCAATGGAAACAGGCCGTGGCAAAAAGAAAGTCCTTTGCTGCTCTTATTGTTGAGGAAATAAAATTCACAACAACTCCTACATTGAATTATTGATGCAACGAACCGTGGCAGTTCATTCAACGGTTCACTGCAACAATATTTTTTTACACCTTTTCGTTTTCCGTTAAACGACGGATCTCATCGCGCAACTGAGCCGCACGTTCAAATTCAAGATCGGCGGATGCACGAAGCATCTCGGTATTCAATTCTTCGAGCAGGTCTTTCCGCTGATCGGGAGATAAATATTTTACAACATTATCCGCAACCACCGCCAGATGTTTTTGCTCTTTCTTCGCATCGTACCGGGACGACACATCGGCCACTGCAGTGGAGGCAATAATCTCATCGTGCGTTTTGTAGATTGTTTTCGGCGTGATGCCGTGTTCTGTATTATAGGCGATCTGTTTTACGCGGCGGCGCTCCGTTTCATCCATTGTCTTTCGCATGGAATCGGTGATCCTGTCCGCATACATAATTACTTTGCCGTTTGCATTTCGCGCCGTTCGTCCGGCCGTTTGTATCAGCGAACGCTCGGAACGCAGGAAACCCTCTTTATCGGCATCGAGGATGGCAACCATGGAGACTTCAGGAAGATCAAGACCTTCGCGCAGCAGGTTTACACCAACGATCACATCGCTGTGTCCCAGGCGAAGGTTGCGCAGAATCTCCACGCGGTGAAGCGCATCAACTTCGGAATGGATGTATTCGACCTTGATGCCGAGATCGAGCAAATATTCGGTCAGATCCTCCGCCATCCGCTTTGTTAATGTTGTCACCAGCACCCGCTCTCTCTTTTGCACTTTGTCGCGGATCTCCGCCAGCAGATCGTCGATCTGATTTTTCACCGGACGGACTTCGATGACCGGATCAAGCAGACCTGTCGGACGAATGACTTGTTCGACGAATACTCCCTGCGTCTTTTCCATCTCGTACTTCCCCGGCGTAGCGCTGACGAAGATTACCTGATTCACCATCTGCTCCCATTCGTCGAACTTCAGCGGACGGTTGTCAAGCGCCGACGGCAGACGAAATCCGTGTTCCACCAGTGTGGACTTCCGGCTGCGGTCTCCGAAATACATTGCGCCGATTTGCGGCACAGAGACATGCGACTCGTCGATTATAAGAAGATAATCTTTCGGGAAATAGTCGAAGAGACAAAACGGTCGTGATCCGGAAGGACGTGCGGCAAGATGCCGTGAATAGTTTTCAATTCCGTTGCAATATCCGACTTCTCGCATCATTTCAAGATCGAACCTGGTGCGTTGTTCCATCCGCTGTGCTTCCACATATTTACCGAGATTCCGCAATTCTTCAAGGCGGTCTTTCAGTTCAATTTCGATCGATTTTATTCCTTTTTCCAGTGATTCGCGCGTGGTGACGAACTGTTTTGCCGGATAGATCACATCATAATCTGTTTCGCCAAGGATCGATCCGTCCAGGGAATTGATATACGAGATCTTTTCAATTTCATCGCCGAAAAATTCCACACGGATCGCTTCATCATTCTCATACGCCGGGATCACTTCCACAACGTCGCCACGGACGCGGAACGTGCCCCGCTGGAACTCATAATCATTTCTTGAATAAAATATATCAAGAAGTTTCCGGAGCAGTTTGTTCCGCTCCATCTTATCCCCTTTTTTGATCACCACCATTTGTGCGACCCATTCGTCCGGAGCACCGATGCCGTAAATGCAGCTTACCGAAGCTACAACAATAACATTCCGTTTACCGGAGAGCAGCGCGCTGGTTGCACGAAGACGCAGACGGTCGATCTCTTCATTGACGGAAGAATCTTTTTGAATGTACGTATCCGTAGTCGGCACATACGCTTCCGGCTGATAATAATCATAATAGCTGATGAAGAATTCTACATGGTCTTTCGGAAAGAACGTCTTGAATTCCGCATATAATTGTGCGGCAAGCGTTTTGTTGTGCGACATGATCAAGACCGGACGGTCAAAATTCTTTATTACATTGGAGACAGAGAATGTCTTACCGCTTCCCGTTACGCCAAGCAGCGTCTGATACCGGTCGCCCCGTTCGATTCCTTCCGTCAGCTGACGAATCGCTTCGGGCTGATCTCCCTGCGGCTTATATTCTGAAACAAGAGTAAACGACATTATTCTCCAAAGTGAAAAACTTTATTGTTTGACGCATTAATAGTGAAATTTATTTTACCGGTTCTTATTTTATACGGAGGTGACAGGCGCTGTGTATATCACCGGCTAAAATTTTTTCCTTCAGTTATTTATCTTTTGAAGGATAATAGATCCCTTTAGGATCCGCCCCAAGCATTCCGGCATTGAATGTCCGGTCATCAACTATCTGCAATGACCGTATCATCGCCGGAGTCATTAATTTTGTCGCCGGTATATAGCTGAGTTTCAGTCCGATCACTTCCATGACATCATCGTCAAATTGATAGTTCTTATATTTTTCGAGGCCAAGGGGAACTGAAAATTTCCGGAGAGAATATTCCTTATCCATATTATAGAATGATGGAAAATACGACATCACCAATTCACGCAAATTCTTATAGATCGGTTCGCGGTATCTCAATCCAACAAAATTCGATTTTGCGATCGATCCGATCCTTCCGTTTTTCTTAAAGATTGCGATAACATGGTCGTCATCCCGCACAGCCTGCATATCAACGATCTGCGGCTTGTAGCCGAGACGGCCGAGCATTGCAGCGGCAAAGACGGCTCCGTCGAAGCAATGCGCTCTTCTATCCTTTACAACCGTGCGCGGACATCGGTAATGCGATTCGGTGCTGTACGCCACCGAATTTAAGAATTCCTGAATTTTGTAAGGAGTAGATAATGTCCGTATGATCCGAAGTTCATCGGCAGTCCAGAAAGAATTGGTTTTCATATTTTATTTTAAGTTTGGTGTACTTCAATATAGAAGATTTTTTTTGGAAGAGAAAGAGATCGGATCGCGTCTATTCAACGGTCTGTGCAGATATTGGGATTCAAGAGATCAAATTTTTACCAATACCGGCTGTATAATAACTTTGCGATGGTAGCAACAACAACAATAATGTACAGCGGACGAATGACCGCAACACCTTTTTTAACAGCGAAAAGGGCGCCGATTCTCGCTCCAAACATTTGACCGATGCCCATCACGAATCCGTACGAATACCAAATTGATCCACCGGCCGCGAAGACAATAAGGGCTATAATATTGCTGACAAAATTCATCACTTTTGTATATCCTGTTGCACGCTGCAGATCGTATCCAAGCAGAAGTACGAACGCAATAGCCCAAAATGCACCAACACCGGGACCAAAGAATCCGTCATAAAATCCTAAAAGCAAACCGAAAACGAAGAAAAATATTTCCGCGTGAAGGATCGCCTTTTTTTGTGCTTTTCCTAAAGAAGGTGTAAGAATGGTGTAGACAGCGATACAAAAGAGTAGGGCAGGAATGATATCTTTCAAGATTTCCGCATCGATCTGCTGCACCGCCCATGCTCCCGCTGCGGCACCGATCATGGTCCATACAGCACCGGACTTTGCATCGCGAAGATCGATGATTTTTTTCCGCCAATAATACAGTGCTGCGGTAAAACTTCCGAACGTTCCCTGAAGTTTATTTGTGCCGAGGGCGATCTGCGGAGGAACGCCAACACTCAGCAGAACAGGAAGCGAGATCAACCCTCCGCCGCCGGCAATTGAATCGATCAATCCCGCAAAAAATGCGGCAATAAAAAGAATGGTATACAGAAAAACATCATTCATGGATCATTTTACAAGAACAAATTTCTGAGCCGCGGAGAACTTGCCCGATTGTAGACGGTATACATATACACCGCTCGGCAGATCAGCGGCATTGAACCGGATCGAATAGCTACCGGACTGCTGCACTGTGTTGACAAGCGTCGCAATCTCTCTTCCGACCATATCAAATATTTTTAATGTTGTGGCATTCTCCGCCGGCAACTGATATTGAATGGTTGTTGAAGGATTGAACGGATTGGGAAAGTTTTGCGATAACACAAACTGCCTGGGCTGAACGATGGTGAACTGATCCACCGAAGCTGGTTTTGTGATCAAACCGGCATTAACAAATGCGGTGTACCAAAGACTTGCAAGATCAATCGTGGAAGATTGAAGTTCCCGATTTGTCAGTTGCTGGGTTTTCGCCCATAGTTTAGGATAATAATCTGCCGGCAGCGTACCGCCGCTTGAGCCATTCGGAGGAGCGGCATATTTATCCCCAAGCAAAATGGAATCCACCAAAGCATTTGAGACCAGGAGATAGGAAAAAATAAATTCGATGGGATTACTGATATAATGAACAGAGTCCTTTGATAGTTGAACAGCATTCAGATATGTTCCCATCATTGTTGATTCGTAACGGGAATGAAGTCCTTTTTGGGATGGAACAGAAATTTGACCGTCATAATTCTGCGCAACATGCAGCGGCTGATGTCCGTCGGCAACATAATGTCCTACATCCGCTCCGGTAAGATATGCTTTTGTCCAATCACCCCGCTTCAATTGTGCCGTCAAGGAATCCATTGCCCAAATAGTTGCCCATGGTAAGATGCCATTATCATTCACAACAACTTGCGTTCCATATTTTGCGATCAGCGAATCCAAACTGCGCGTTAGATTTTTATAGTTCGGGTAATAGTCTATGTCGAGGAAATGCTTCGGCCCTTCGGTTGCGTCGGATCCTTTTCGGTTGTCGGCATCAACGGCATGCGTTTCGAGATACGCTTGCTGATCGATAAATTTCTGCATCGCAGGAGGGAGATGTATCACAGCATTTTTATTGATGTACTTATGGGTCGTTCCTCCCCACGCAAACAAACACTCAGCACACAGCAGAACGGCAAAAAATATTTTGATCATTGATGTAAAATTAAATGAATGAAATACTGTTCAATGTATTGAAACAGACGGCACAGGTTCTATTCACCCCTGCTTGCATCCTGAGCAAATGCGAGATTTCCTTCTTCGGTATCCAGCCGCACTTCTTCCGGAGTTCCAAAAACCCTTGCTTTGTGGTCGTCGAATTCACCTTCCCAGCGCGCAACCACAGCACAGGCAAGTCCGTTGCCAAACACATTCACGGATGTACGGGCCATATCCATCAGTTCATCAACGGCGAAGATCACCGCAACACCTTCGGGGGGAAGTCCGAACGAATGTAAAGCAGCAAATAACACAATAAGCGATGCGCGTGGAACAGCCGCTATTCCTTTGGATGTGATCATTAATGTCACCATTAATAGCACCTGTTGATCCCATCCAAAATGAATGCCGGTCACCGTTTCGGATGCCTGCGCAACAAAAACGGAAGCAACGGCAAGATATAACGTGCTTCCATCCAAATTAAAACTATATCCCGTCGGCACAACGAAACCGACGATACGTTTGGGAACACCCATGCGTTCCATTACTTCCATCAATTTCGGAAGGGCCGATTCGCTGCTTGTCGTAACAAACGCCAGTGTGAACGGTTCTTTGATCGCCTTGAGATATTGTTTCACCGGAAGTTTGATGATATACATTACCGTTCCAAGTACAACAACGACGAAAACGATCAACGCAAGGTACAATGTTGCGACAAGCATTCCTAAGTTCACCAGAACACCGATCCCCATGTGACCAACGGTAACGGCCATTGCGGCGCCGATACCGAACGGTGCAATCATCATAACATAGCTGGTAAATTTGAACATCACCTGCGAAAGGGCTTCGGCAAATTCCAGTATCGGCTTCCCCTTTTTTCCCATCGCTGAAACAGCGAAGGCAAAGATCACCGAAAAAACTACGATCTGCAGAACGTCGTTACGCATCATTGAATCAACAATGTTCGATGGGAATGCGTGAATAAGCGTTTCCGTGAGTGTCATCGGATGGTTCTCGGCGATCTTCCCGAGATTGATGCTGTCCCCTTTTAATGCTACGCCGTACCCCGGTCCGGTAATATTCACAACAATCAAACCGACCGCAAGCGCAAGCGTTGTAACAACTTCAAAATAGAGAAGCGATTTCCATCCAATGCGGCCGACTTTTTTTGCGCTTCCTCCGCCGGCAATACCCGCAACAATACTGCCGAAGATAAGCGGTGCAATAATTACCTTGATGAGATTCAGAAATATTGTCCGGATAAACGCCGTCTCTTTGGAGACCTCAGGCGCAAGCCAGCCAAGCAAGACTCCGAACACAAGTCCGAGAAGAATTTGTTTCGTTAATGAAAGATGCCACCATTTATTTGATGAAGACATGGTACCTTTGTCTGTTTAAGGATCGGAAAAAATATTTGTCGAACTGTGAAAGCTCTACTCTTTTTTGACGATGATCAGATGCGAGGAACAGGAAGCAACCAGTTTGCCTTTTCCATTCACCCCTTCTGCCGCAATATTCATTGTGGAGCGTCCGCGAATAACCACCCGCGCAGTAATCGTCAGCAGATCTCCTGCGTAGATCGGACGGATAAAGTTTGTATGCATATCAAGACTGACACATGATGCCCGTGCCGAAAGATAACTGAGAGGACCTATGACATTATCAAATGCGGCAGAAATAAATCCCCCCTGCATGGATTTCATCGGATTGAGATATTCCGGAAGGACAGGAAACGAGATCTTCAGCATCATCCGCGATTCATAATCGATATATTCCGCTTTCATCATCGCAAAACATTCCGGCGGCAGCTGCACATCGGGATATTGTTTGGCCAAGAAATCGAATTCGGCGTTCAATACAGCAAGATTATCATTCATATTATTTTATATCTCAATAACGAATTTTCCGTCACGCATGATCACCTGATCATCGAACCAGACCGTTGGTGATGTAACGAGTCCATCCAAATGGCTTGCTACGCGAACGGATCCTCCCATTGATTTATTGTCACCGAAGGCAATATGGATCGTTCCCATCACTTTTTCATCTTCGATGATCTTTCCGGTAATGATCGCTTTGTCGTTCGTGCCGATACCGAATTCTGCAACATTGTATGCATCCTTACCGTGCGGTTCGAGAAGTTTTTTCAACTGATCCGCTTCCGTTCCGCCGGAAATCCCGGCAGCATATCCGTCCTTCACAACAATTCGTATTGGTGTCTTCACGATACCGACACTTGCCATCGAACCGTCAACGACCACAACACCGTTTGATTGGTGCTCCAACGGCGCAAGATATGCTTCTCCGGTGGGAAGGTTTCCGGATTGACCTTTCTCAAGGAATAATCCTGAACTTGCATGAGCGGTTCTCCCTTTTATCGGCATAGAAATATCGGTTCCGGCCGGAGCTGTAACACGAATGACCCCGGTTTTTTCCATCAATGCGCAGAGAGCGTGAGTCCGCCGTGCAATAGCGATATAATCGGCATTCATACAACGGACCATGATCTCTTCCGTTACGCCGGGAAGTGTTGCTATGCGAACTCCCAAAGCACTTGCAGCGCGACGTGCGTCGGTATGCGTAAGCGATTTCGATGTGGGACAAAACACCACATCAAACTTTTTCATCAGTTCCGCTATTTCAGCCGGAGGTTCTTCACCGTTTGATGTGCGCGGCAGGATTTCCGTGAGGATAACTTCGTTCCCTAATTCTTTTGCCGCTTTCCACAGGGCATACCCGAGCGTTCGGAGAGGTTCATCGGTGATAATGAGAATTTTTTCATTCACCTTTGTTCCCATGCAATCGCGGATTGCGATCTGAGAAGCGGAATATAATTCACCGGAGATATTCATTGTTATGCCTTTATTGTTTCCAGTCCGTGAGCTTTGGGTCCGGTCTCCTGCCTGCGCAAAAGATATGCGAAAACAAACCCGACAAGTCCGAGCGATGAAAAGATCCACATTCCCATCGTATAGCCGCCGGGATTCGTAGCACTGGCCGCCGAAAAATCATTCGCCCAGCCGATAAGAAAATTAAATCCGGCAAGACCGATATTTTGTATCAATGTCATCAATCCGTATGCCGTACCGAGTTTCGATTCTTCCACCAGATAACTGACGGAGGGCCACATGATGCCGGGAATCAGCGAGAAAGCAATTCCCATCATGGCCATGGGCACGTAGAGAGGAATATGAGAATACGCCATCATTAAATAGACCGGAACAAGAAGAATCGATCCGAACATCATGAACAGAGAGCGTTTACCGATCTTGTCCACCATTAATCCGAACAACGGCGTTGCGATCATGGCAAAGAGCGTAAGCATGCTGGAAAGGAATCCACCCATTTCGCGAGATGTTCCGTGCGCTTCCATAAAAAATTTGACCGCAAATGTCTGGAACGGAAATATTGCGGAATAGAATGTTATACATAATGCAACAATGTACCAGTATGACATGCCGAATTTCCAGATATCGGAGAACACCACTTTGTCGGTTGCGCCGGGTGTTCCGATCTGATATTTTTTTTCCGCATTCGATTCCAGCATCCAGTAGATTATTGCACCCGCAACGCACACAACGCCGAAGACAACCGAGATCATCAATGCCGCCTGCCAATGTTCATAATATTTTGATGCCCACGACGGCGAATTCAATGCGGCAAATGAACCGAGACGCGCAATGGTAAGATTAATGCCGAATGCAAAACTTAGTTCCTTCCCTTTGAACCACCGGGCAATTGCCGTTGTCACGGCTACGATCAGAGATTCTGCGCCGAGACCGAATACAAGGCGTCCGGTAGCCATGACTAAAAGTGTTCCGCTGGAAACGGTGATGACGGCGCCAAGCAGACACAGCAATGCAAAAATGAATGTTGATTTTTTCGTACCAAGCCGGTCAATGATGAATCCGCCGATGAGCACCATAAAAATATTCGGCAAGCTGTAGATTCCCTGCAGAAGACCGATATCCGAATCGGTGAAGTTCAACTGTTTAACAAGAACGTCGGCCAGCGGACTGATGGCATCATAAATGTAATAATTGCCGAACATCGCAAATGAAATACAGATGAGCACGAGCCAGCGAAATGCCCGCGGCGGAGGCGGCAGGGTAGTTGGTTGTTCAGTCATAATGATATTGAGATGTGATAAGAAAAAGAAAGCACTGAAATATATCCAGTGCTTTCACGTATTACAAGTATTTTTCTATTCCTTTTTTCAATTCTGATTTTTCAGAATCGCCAGGACCAGAGCATAATATTTCTCAACAGTATCAATGTGAATTTTTTCGTCCGGAGAATGAACCCCTTCCAGCGTCGGGCCGAATGAGACCATATCCATACCGGGATATTTCTCACCGATAATGCCGCATTCCAGTCCGGCGTGGATTGCCTTGACCCGAGGTTCTTTTCCGTACAACTGCTTGTATGATTCTTTTGCCACTTTTAAAATCGGCGACGCGAGATTGGGTTTCCAGCCCGGATATCCTTCGGTGTGGACTGCTTTTGCTCCGCCGAGTGTAAAGATCGCATTCATTGTCTGCAATGCTTCTTCCGTTTCCGTTGCAACAGAACTGCGCTGACTGGTGATCAGTTCAATCGCTTTTTTTCCTGTGGTGATAATTGCAACGTTAGTGGATGTTTCAACAAGTTCGGAAATATCCGCACTCATTTTCAGCACACCGTGCGGCAATGCAGATATTGTGTTATACAGCGACGCTTGCAGTGCCTTCTTCAGGACTTTTGCTTTCTTTACGACAACCGGTTCGACAATAATCAGCATATCCGGTTCCACACTGGCAAGTTCTGCTTTTACTGTTGCGCACCATTGATCAACAATCTTTTTTGCCTTACCGCTATCTTTTTTTGCAACGAACACGATTGCTTCAGCTTCGCGCGGAATTGCATTGCTCTTGTTTCCTCCTTCGATATGCGAAAGCCGGGCTTTTACTTTATCTAAAGCAATTAATACACGCGTAATGATCTTGACGGAATTTCCGCGTCCTTTATCAATTTCAAGTCCGGAATGTCCCCCTTTTAATCCTTTAACAATCACTTTCAAAGCAACAGCACCTCTCGGCGCATTTTCCACAGCAAGCTTCCATGTGCCAATTGTGTTTCGTCCGCCGGAACATCCGACATACAGCGAACCCTCTTCTTCGGAATCGAGGTTCATTAACGTTGTGCTTTCAAGGAATCCCGGTTTCAAATTATTTGCACCAGTCAATCCGGTCTCTTCGTCAACAGTAAAGAGAAATTCCACCGGACCATGCACTAGTGTGGAATCTTCCATGATGGCAAGATTTGTTGCAACGGCAACGCCATTATCGGCGCCAAGCGTAGTACCGTTTGCCATTAGCATATTACCGCTGCGGACAAGTTCAATGGGATCCTTCATAAAATCGTGGACCTTTTCCTTGTTCTTTTCCGGAACCATGTCGAGATGGCCCTGCAGGCAGATCATCTTTGCATTCTCTTTTCCCGGCGACGCTTTTTTCTTAACGACAACATTTAAAAACTTATCCCGTTTCGCCTCAAGTCCCAGTTTTTTTGCCGTCTCCATAATGTAATCGGAGATACGTTTTTCGTGTTTCGACGGACGCGGAATTTTGCTGATCTCGGCAAAATATTTCCACACCAGTTCCGGTTTTAATCCTTTAATTGCTTCTGACATGACATACCTCGTTTTTCAGTTTATTAATTATTGTGAAGGGTTGTTGTTTCCATTCTATTTACCGACAGAAGATCGCCCCGTTCCAGGTGATTGAGAAATTTATTGATTCGTTCATCAACAGGTTCAACCGAACCTCCAAATTTTTCTTTCAATGATTGTGCGATCGCTGCCACCGATGTGGCGCCATCGCACTGCTGCCAGATTGCACTGCCGATATCGTCAAGTTTGATGCGGAAGAATGGTTTTGCTAAATACGGTAAAATCCATTTTGCAAGAAATTGATTCTTGAATTTGGGGACAAGCACTACTACTTTTCCATCTTCGGTTGTTTCCCATTTCGCGATGCGAAGCGGTTTCATTTCCCAAAGATTTACTTCTACTTTTTCCTGTTTGTCCAAGGTTCTGCTCCCGTTAAGATTACAAATCCCGATACAATGTATCGGGATTTGCAATAGAGGATCATGTTACATCATAGCACTTGGCGGAGCCGGTTCATCCGGGCTGCCCGCATTTTTTACCGGGATCATTACCAAAACATAACCAACAATAAGGAAGACAGCCAAACTTCCGAGGAACGAAGGTTCCTGGAATATCACCGGCGTCGGTATTTCCTTGAACGCCATCGCCGCAAAAACAAGACCGACGAGCGCTTCACCTGCGATCAAACCGGCTGCGATAAGTGTTCCATTGTTTTCTACACGGATCTTTTGTGCTTCATTGAATTGACGTTTTGCTACCATTTTGTCAACAATTCCTTTAATGAGACCGCCGACAAAAATTGCGAACGTTGTTTCCAGAGGAAGATACATTCCAACACAAATAAGCATCGGACTTTTTACCTGGACCAGGATGAAACCGATCGCCATTAGAATACCGACGATGATCAAGGGCCATGCCATTTGTCCGCCGACGATTCCCTGAGAAACAAGTGCCATAAGACTTGCCTGCGGTGCCGGTAATGCGCTTCCGCCAAGTCCCATTCCGCCCATTTTCAGATCGCCTTCATGCAGAACAATAATCGGGAAGATCATCACGGCTGAAGAAACAATCACACCGATAAGATCACCGAGCTGCATTTTCCACGGCGTTCCGCCGAGAATGTGGCCGACTTTAAGATCCTGCAACATTTCACCTGCTACCGCTGCGGAAACACAGATAACACCAGCAACGCCCAGTACAGTTGCAATGCCGGTGATCCCTTTTTGACCGAGAGCAACCATGAGCAACGCGGCGATAATCACCGTTGAGAGTGTGAGACCGCTGATAGGGTTGTTGGAGGAACCGATCATACCAACGAGATATCCGGAGACTGCTGCAAAGAAAAATCCTGCAATGATCATAACAACAGTAGCTGTTAATGCAGCAACAACATCCTGCGCAAAATGATTATAGAGGAAGAACGTGAGAACGGCCGCACCGGCAATTCCTAACAAAACTTTTGTGATGCTGAGATCAGATTCAGTACGATTCGTTTCCGCACCGCTTGTTGCTGCTTTTTTCACATCATGAATAGAGCGCGTCAATCCG
The DNA here is from genome assembly GCA_903861125.1 of uncultured Ignavibacteriota bacterium. Lineage (GTDB taxonomy): Bacteria > Bacteroidota > Ignavibacteria > UBA10030 > UBA8401 > UBA8401. Next base: position 58,054 of record CAIOTF010000037.1, on the reverse strand, counting down.
CCAATAAGATTTTTCCGCATGCGGAACAATGTGAACGCCGCACTCATCAACATGCCGCCGATGGCGATCGGACGAACTATAAATCTCCATACGATCGTTGCCTGAGCTAACCACGTTTGATCCGTTAATCCTTCAGGATGCGCTGCTTCAAGGCTGGGTCCAAGCCAGAACAATAAGAGCGGAACAAACAATCCCCAAGCAAGCAGTCCGCCGGCAAAGTTCAGTGATGCAAGACGGGGTCCGATAATGTAACCGACACCCATATAGGCCGGGCTGACGCCGGGCGTTGAAAGAACAAATCCTCCACTTGCGTTCAACGTTGTTCCCGTTTTACCAAGAGCAACCGGACCTTTTGCAAACGGAATAAATTTTTCCCACGATGAAGCGAACAACGACATCTGTTTGAATGCCTGGATCACAGCACCAACGCCGCCGGCGATCATAAGATAGACCGCACCGCTGCCTCCGCGTTGACCTGCTTTATGAATTTCTCCGGCTGCAACAGATTCCGGAAATGGAAGATCGACATCTTCGACCATTACGCGCCGAAGAAGCGTTACAAATAACACACCCATGATTCCACCAACCATCATTATGGCCGTTGCTTCAAAATAGTGGCTTGCAAGATCGGTCCAGACACCGGCAATAAGAAATGCCGGAATGGTGAAGATGGCGCCTGCGGCAACCGATTCGCCTATCGAACCGACCGTTCGCGCAATATTCTCTTCCAGAATCGTTCCTTTTAGAACCCGAAGTAATGCCATACCAATAACGGCAGCGGGATAGGTTGCCGCAATTGTCATACCGGCTTTCAAACCGAGATAAGCGTTTGCCGCGCCGAGAATTACCGACATTACGAGACCGATTAGAACGGCACGCAATGTGAATTCTTTCATATCGGTTTGAGCGGAGACATACGGAACATATTTCAATCCGCCGCCTGTTTTCATTTCAGCCATAAGACTCTCCTTATTAGTTTTATCGATCGTTGATGTATTTCAACTATGTATGCGTCACGTTCTTTATTACATGTTTTATCACAGCAAGACTTTTCTGTTCAACCACGTATCAGTGATGAAGGGTGGTTCTGCTTATTGACCAATACCGAATATCGCCTTAAAAACATGACCGGCCATCTGCGGATTTTCCTTCAGGCGTCGGACAGAATATCCGTACCAATCTTTACCGAATGGTACGTACACTCTCAACCGGTGTCCTTCTTCTACCAACTTCTTCCGTGTCTCATCCCGCACACCGAGAAGCATCTGGAATTCATACCGGTCTTTTGCCAGATTCATTTCAGCAATCATTTTTTTTGCGCCGTTAATCAGCACATCATCATGCGTTGCAATGCCGACATAACTTCCCCCCTCAAAAAGAATCCTGAGAAGTTTAAGATAATTATCCTGAATTCCTAATCGGTCTTTGATGGCAGCATCGGCAGGTTCTACGTAAATGCCTTTACAGAGGCGGACATTTGCTTTTTCGGCAGCCAGCCCACGAATATCTTTTTCACTTCGGTGCAGATATGCCTGAATGGCGATACCGACTTTTTCATACCGGGATTTCATGACACGATAAATTGCGATCGTGTCATCCGTGCACGTTCGATCCTCCATATCAATACGGACGAAGTTGCCGAACTGCTTTGCAGTTTCGATGATCGTATTGGTATTGTCCACACAGAATTGGTTATCCATTTTCAAACCAAGCGAGGTAAGTTTTATGGATAAATTCGAATCGAGCGAGTGTTCTGCAATTGCTTTTAGAACGACTGTGCTGCCGTTCCGGCTTTCAACGGCCTGATCTTTTGTGATGATGTCTTCCCCCAGCACGTCAATGGTTGTCATTGTCCTTTGACCATTGAGATTTCTGACGGTCGAAACAGCATCGGTCAGCGTGGCTCCGGCAATATATTTTCCGGCAAACTTTGCAACTATTGGTTTGGGAACATACGGCAGCGTTCCGACGATCAGATCATTTAATAAATTCATATTTCAGCTATTGGACCGGCACAATATGTTTTATTCTGCCGGTCTTTGGGTAAATGAATTATAACGGGAACACAAAGCTCACTTTGGGCGTAATACGCTTTTGCGGCTGGTAACCGGTTATGTTTCCGCCTGAATCTTTTACCGGAGCAAACGTCCACGTATAGAGCGTCGAAACAATCATGAACGGGTACGGTTTATATCCCACTTCGGCATAGAGAAGCGAACGTCCATCGAGCGTAAAGACATCCTTATTATTTTGAATATTCCGTTTATCGTATCCTGCGCTGAGCGATACAAGCGGAATTTTATCTCCGGTATTCGTGCCGAGATGCAGAACTCCGCTGGTCGGATTAAGATCGAGCTTTTGATACGAACCTTCAATCTGAAGTGTGCCGAGCACATCCACCAACAGGCTGCCGAAATATCCCGGTCCGGGAGAGATCGTCTGTTCAAGGGTCTTTGCTTTACTATGGAAACTACCCGATGAAAGCTGATAACGTTCCAACTCGTAGAATGCATCGAAATAGGCCGGGATGAATTTATCGGTCTGTCCGAAACGTCGTTCAAATTTAGAATACACTTTCAATACACCCACTGCTGAAAAATTAAGATCGATACCAGTGGCAAATCCGCTTCCAAAATTGAAGATCTTTGCATAATCCAAATACAATGTCGCATCTGCAACCGGAAAATTAAACAGGGGCAACCCAAGGTCAAGTCCGATAATGGAGAGAGAGCCTGTATTGTATGTGGTTGTATCGAATTTTGTTCCGTTTGCTTTCACAACAACGCCGGTGTCACGCGAATCGCTGCGCATGTCGCTTGCAAATGTAGCGCCGACTTCCAATCCGCCGATCACCGGAATTGATGCCGCCGGTGTAAATTGAAGCGGACGTGTATAACCACGCATACCAAGAACACTTGAACTTGCAAAATCGCCATACACCGTTTCCAATCCCCACTGTCCGAAATCAAGATCGAATTCCGCACCGATTTTTCTGGTATCATAACTCGGACTGTTCTTGTAATTATACAAGATAAATCCGTGACCCAGTTTCGAATAATCAAGTGCGCCAACCCGTACGTAAATCTCATCACCTTTGGTGCCGTAGCGTAAATACCGGATGATGCGAAGGTAGTCGTACGTTTCATCAAAATCCTGCTTGCGTATTTTTTGATCCTTGCTACTGATGTGGAGATTCAGGTCCAAGCCCATACCCCAGTTACCAAATGCAATTTCGGGCGCAAGAGAAACCAGGTAATATGCTTCACCGTCGATCCACGTCATACCAACGCCCCCTTTTACAGCACTTTCGGCACCCCCTTTTGCATCAGGAGCAGATTTTTTTTGTGCAGACGAAGTAACCAGCATTGTTACAGCAAGAACAAGAAACAGATATTTTTTCATTTTTTTCCTTTGAAATATTATAGACTGAACAACATTCGAACAATAAATACTGCACCCAGCATTCCGAAGAGATCTGCGATCAAGCCGGCGGGAAGAGCATGCCGCGTGTTCTTGATTCCTACCGATCCGAAATATACGGCGAGGATATAGAACGTGGTCTCGCTGCTTCCGAACATTGTGGATGCAAGAACACCAATAAATGAATCCGGACCGTTTGTTTTCATCAATTCCGTCATCAGTCCCATCGATCCGCTGCCGGAAAGAGGACGGAGCAATGCAAGGGGAAGAACATCGGCCGGCATGCCGATAAGATTGGTTACCGGCGACAGGAGTGCAACCACAACATCCATTGCACCGCTGGCGCGGAAGACCCCAATAGCAAACAACATCGCCACCAGATACGGAATGATCTTCACTGCTGTATTGAAGCCATCCTTTGCACCTTCAACGAACACTTCGTAGACTTTTACCTTTTTAATCAAACCCCATCCGAGAAATACCAGGATGAACGTAGGAATTGCAATGGCAGAAATCAGATTAACGACCGACTTGAATATCTCAGCCATTCTTCTCCTCCGTTTCCGTCACTTCCATTTCTTTTTTATATTTTGGCAGCCGCTGCAGTAATTTCACGGCAACCAAACCGCCGAACGTTGCACAGCCGGCACCAAAGATTGATGTACCGATAATCATTCCCGGATCGGCAGAACCGAGTCCAGCGCGTATAGCAATAGCGGTCGCCGGAATGAGGGTAAGTCCTGCAGTGTTCACAACAAGAAATGTGCACATTGCATTTGTTGCCGTTCCTGCTTTTGGATTCAGCTTGTTCAGCTCTTCCATTGCTTTTAATCCCATCGGCGTGGCTGCATTGTTAAGGCCGAACATGTTCGCCGCTATATTCATTATCATTGCCGCAACAGCCGGATGATTGGGAGGAACATCGGGAAATAATTGCCGGGTGATCGGCGTCATTAATTTGGTCAGTTGTTCAAGCAGACCGGCTGCTTCTCCTACCTTCATAATGCCAAGCCAGAGCGCCATAACTCCAATCAGTCCTAGTGAAATCGTCACTGCCGTATCGGCAAAATCGAGCGCTGCCTTCGTCACCGCTTTGATCTTCACATATCTCACTTTTTCAAGAGTGAAGGTGATCTCTTGCTTGCCGTCATTGAAAGAATTGATATCAGCTTCCAGTTTCTCTTTCCCTCCTGCCGCTTTTGCCATTTCCTGCCAAAATACCGGAGAAGCATCGGAGATCTTTATTTCCAGCCTTTGTTTGCCGGATGAAAGTGTGGTCATTGTTGCAGGCTGCCTCACGTCGGCTTTCGCTGAAGAGATATTATAAAATTGGTTGAAGAGAGCCGCCGGAATGACAATATCCCCTTCAATTGCAGGATGTACTGCGGCAAGTTTTCGATGAGATTCAAAGTGTGAAGTGAGCGGGACACCATTTCGGTAGGTATTCGTTACTTCATCGTTGATATCCCTTCCGACAGCGGTAAAAATACCGATGAGAAGAAGGGAAATCCATACATAATTGAGCATTGGCAAACCACAATGTTAAAGAAGCAAATCTGTTGCTGACACAATATAACCGATGAAAAAAAATGAAGCAAGGGAATGTTACGAAAAAGATTTCAGGCAAAAACAATAAGACCTTGCAGAACAACAGCTTTCTGCAAGGTCTTTTCGGTTCCTGGTGCATTCCGGCATCATTATTCCTGCTGGGCCGGAAGCGTAAATGTAAAGGTAGTTCCCTTATTCACTTCGCTGTTCACCGTAATCGCCCCGCCATGTGCCTGGACAATCAGTTTACAGATAGCCAGGCCAAGCCCTGTCCCTTTTTCCTTGGTCCTATTGGATGATGAAACCTGGCGGTATTGTTCAAATAACAAGGAAATTTCTTCGGTCTTAATGCCGACACCGGAGTCACTCACAGAGACTTTAATGAAAGAAATCTTATCCGACACAGTTTCCTTTTCTACTTTGATATTCACGGTGCCATTGTCGGGGGTGAATTTCATCGCATTGGAAAGCAGATTCGTCATTAACTGGACGATCTTTCCGGAATCAGCGTCGACGCGCGGAAGGTCCGGATCAATGTCAGTATGAAGGTCAATATTCTTTTGTTTGTACTGAAGCAAAAACGGCTGCAGAGATTCTTCGATCATCTCATGAATGGTGATCGTTTGTTTATTCAGAAGCATCTGTCCGGCCTGATATTTGGACAGATCGAGAAGATCGTTCACCAGGTTCGACATCCCCCGGCTCGAAGCAAGCACCGTTTCCATTAATTTGATACTGTCCGTATCCAGCGCCTTACCTCCTCCGTGATGCCGTACGAGATAGTCGATACTACTTATAACAATAGTGAGCGGAGTGCGGAGATCGTGCACCAGCATTGCCATGAACTGCGATTTCACCTGTTCCAATTCACGCTGAACAGCCATTACGCGATAGATGGAACGCACGCGTGCAAAAAGTTCCTCCAGATCAATCGGCTTTGTTAAATATTCTTCGGCGCCGAGCAAAATACCTTCGGCAATGCTTTGCGGATCACGTTTGATTGCCGTCAGGAAAATGACGGGAATTTTTGCTGTTTCCGGATTTGCGCGAAGGCGGCGAAGGGTTTCGAAACCATCCATCTCGGGCATTTGAATGTCCAGCACGATCATATCCGGCTGCTGCTCTTCGGCTATAGCAAGACATTCTTTACCGCTTGATGCACGGTACATGGTGATCGGTTTTTTCTTTAAGGCAAATTCCAGCAGATCGAGATTGTCTTCCGTATCATCAACAAAAAGGACGCGGGGAATTGTTGGTATCGTTTCATTATTTTCGAGCATAATGTTTTCTTTCTGTTACTTAACGTGGTAAATCGCTTTCTTAATGGCTGAAGCGATCGTATCAGCTGAATAATCTTTCTTTTTTAATAACTCGGCGGTCATCTGATTGATCTCGGCAACTTGCGCTTCCGACAATTCAATGCCCGTCAAAATAATCACGGGAATAGAATGCCATTGGTCCGACTGTTTCAGTTTCCGGAGCAACTCAAAACCATCCATCACCGGCATGCTTAAATCCAATAATATCAACGAGGGTTTGCTCGATTCAATGGTCGACAATGCCACTTTGCCGTTGTTTGCCGACTGAACTTTATATCCTTCATCCTGCAGTACTTTCACCAGCAATGACCGGAAGTCCTCGTTATCATCCACCACCAGCACATGTTTGTCATCTATAGAGGCTGCTTTCCGCACTGTCTTCAAGACAAGCGAAACATCGGCAGGTTTCGGCAAATAGTCAATTGCTCCCAGTGAAAATGCCAGCGGAATATTGTCCACCATGGAATGAATGAGCACAGGAATATTTTGTGTCAACGGATTCGCTTTCAGTTCCCGCAGCACTTGCCATCCGTCCTTTTTCGGCATCATTATATCAAGCGTGATAACGGACGGCTGAAGTTTTTCCGCAAGTTTTATTCCGTCGTCGCCCGAGTTTGCACCAAAAACGGAGAATCCTTCCGGCACAAGATAATTGCGAAGAATTTCGATAACATCCGGTTCATCGTCGATACACAAGACCCTCGTTTCGCCGCCGTTTTTCAAAATGGGAATATCCAGTTGCTGTATCTTTTTAGCAATCGGTATTTCTTTCGGCGCCGGTGCAGAAACGGGAGCGGGTGTCAGCACTTCGGCTTTGTCATTGTTTTGGAACTGCGGAGGTACGGAGAGCGTAAACGTTGAACCTTTTCCGGACACACTTTCTGCCGAAAGATCGCCGCCGAGTAACTGCGCAAGTCTTCGAGCAATCGGAAGTCCAAGACCGGTCCCCTGATATTTCCGCGAGTGACTGTTGTCTACCTGGGAAAATTCCTCAAAAACTTTTTCTATGTTCTTCGCCTCGATGCCGATACCGGTATCGATCACCGATATTTTCACCATCGGCGACTCAAACCGGGCCCGGATCGTGATTGTTCCATTTTCATCGGTGAATTTTGCGGCGTTACTGAGCAAATTCACAAGGATCTGCTTCATCTTCAGTACATCCGAGTTGATCATCGGGATGTCCGGTGCAATGTCTTCTTTGAGGATAATGTTCTTCTGCCGTATCAACGATTCTGCCGTCATTACTGCGCCGTTGATAACTCCCTCAACCGATTCCGATTCAATGCTGACATGCATCCTGCCGGACTCGATCTTCGAAAAATCAAGAATGTCATTGATAAGCTGCAGAAGATGTTTTCCGTTCTTCAGAACTTTTTCCAGTGCTTTCCGCTGGTCCGCAGTTAACGGATCGCCTCGGTCTCCTAGCAGGATCGACGAGAAACCGATAATAGAATTAAGCGGCGTTCGAAGTTCATGCGACATGTTGGAAAGGAAGTCCGACTTCACTCGGTATGCTTTTTCCAATTCCTGCGTCTTGGTGTTCAATTCGTCATGTTTTTTTGAGATTTCTCTGGACAGTTCCTGTGTTGCTTCATAGTTCTGCACGTTGGTGATGGCAACGCCCATTTGCGGAAGCGCACTTTCCAGCAGATCACGTGTCAGATCGGTGAATCTCTGCATCGAACCGAGCATTAGAACGCCAATCAAATTTTCCTGAAAAAGGATTGGGAATGCATATGTAAACGACGGAACGGAAGTTTGAATACCCGTATCGACAGTGAATGCCGCATTCATAGCGGTGTCGGATATCTCCAACGACTGTTTTAATCTGCCGCATTCTCCTACGATTCCTTCACCAATCGAGAACGATGCAACCGAAGGATAGTTCTTCGGCAATGCAAATTTTCCCGTCAGCGTAAGTTTTTCAGTCTCCTTATTATAGATGTACAGGGCGCCAATACCGGACTTTGTTTGCTGACACAAAAGATCGAGACTTTCCGTAACAACACCGCTGAATGTATCGTTCCGATTGAGAGTGGTCATCATGTCGGAATACGATTTCACTCTGGTATAATTTTCATTCAGCATCATCGACATCCGGTTGAATTCGCCGGCCAGTTGGCCAAACTCATCGATCCGATCAATATCGATGGTAACAAATTTGGATTCCATAATGCTGCGAGTCCCTTCGCGAAGCTGAAGAAGGGGTTTCGTGATCGAACGGCTGAGTACAAAACCGAGTGTAATAGCAAAAATTGCAAACAAAATATTGACGAACAGGATGAACTGGGTCAGTTCGGATCCTAATTTTTTTGCGTGATCAATACGCTGCGATTGGGAGAGGAGTGATTTTTCATAGATTATCGCCGTCAGAAAGCGTGCCTGGGAAAGATAAAAGCGGTCGGCCTCCAACTTGTCTATATTGGCAGCAAAAATGGCGGCGGAGTCTTTTCGAATAAGACCATCGATGACCTTCATCCTGGGTTCACCGACAAAGTGCGTCCAATCAAAAAATAATATCTCAACCTGATCCAACGTCGCAAGCACAGACGAATCGCTCACCGGCCCTTTAATATCATTGATCAGGCTTTCAAATCCGGTTAAACCATTGACGAAAGCTGTTTTATGCTGCGCGTTCCTGGTCTTCGAATACATATCCAAATATTCCGGAACATCAACCAGATCCGCACGAAGGCGTTCGAGGTTGTTCAAAAATTTTACTTCCGAACTGGACGATTTATATTCCTTTTCAATCTGCAATTGCCGCGTGGTAACAATCGCAGTCATAGCGATCAATACGATCAGCAAAAATCCAAAGTAGGTCAGGACCTTATAATAAACTTTCGAACGGAACATAGGGTTTGGTTAAATGTTGGTGTACTTACGAATCAAATTTGTCAACTCAAGCGGATCAATCGGTTTCGTGCAATGTTCAATACAACCAATTGATTTGGTCAGCGCCTTATCTTCGGCGCGAGCCTGTGCCGTAAACGCAACGATCGGAATGTTCTGAAGAGCAGGATTTGTTTTGATCAACTTCACGGCTGTGAAACCGTCCATCACCGGCATCTGCATATCCATCAGGACAAGTTCGGGACGGTGCCGTTCCGTAAGTTCGACCGCTTCTTTTCCGTTCTCTGCAAGCAGTAATTCTATTTCCAAACCGCTACGCTTCACCATAAAGACGATCAGGTCGCGGTTATCTTCATCATCTTCGGCTAACAGGATTTTTTTTGACATTAATCCCTAACTTTCTTCTGGTAATGGCACTGTTCTGAAAGTTATGAAGCAAGTCAATGAGAAGCAATACCGAAAGCAGAGTTAATCATTAGAAGTGCACAATCCCTTGCATATTTCATGCGGGAAATACATTTTTTAAGAAACTCTAATGAGTTCGAGCGACTGTCAGAGGTGATTTCAATGGGGAATATGACAAAAAAAATGGTCCTCCATTTATCAACGAAACTGATGAATGAAGGACCATGCGGCTCGGAAGAATCAAGGTATACCGGTGCTCCCGGCACTTATTTGAGAAAAAGCATTTTCTTTACTTCGGAATATTCAGCAGCAGAAATCCGATAAAAATAAATCCCGCTTGCACTATGCGCCGCATTAAACGTAACAGTGTATCGACCTTTGGTTTGGTACTGATCCACAAGAGTTTTCACGTTGTTTCCGAGAATGTCGTATACATTCAGGGAGACGCGGCAATCCGCCGGAATCTGATAACTGATCATCGTTGAAGGATTAAACGGATTGGGATAATTCTGCGACAGATGAAACGATTCCGGCAGAACCGTGTTTGTCTCGTTCACTCCGGTCGACGACGAAAAATTTCTGGCAATACGGAATCCTAAATGGTAATAGGGATGATTGGGGTCTTGCGGTCCGCGATAGTACGATGGATTACGATTGGATACTCTCGAATGTCCGTCGTTCACACCGCTTACAACAAGACCATTATACCAATTACCGCCCCGCATGCCGCGGTACGGCTTTCCGTCCGGCATAATAAAACCGGAGGTTGGTCCTTTGGGATTGTCGTATGGACTTGTACTGTAATAATTTTGACCGTACCAATCGTTCACAAATTCCCAAATGTTACCCTGCATGTCATATAAGCCGTACGCGTTTGCACCGTTGGATGTCTGATAACTTACGGCACTTCCCGGCCAGTTATAGACCGATTTCAATTTCAAAGTACCATCGTAAAATCCTACCGGCGTTGTATTTGGATAGGAACCGGTTTCATACGGATCACCTGAAGCGGGAAGGTTAACAGAAGAAATGTCTATGGTGTTTCCGGTGGGATAATTCAGATACGGACTGAGTTTTCCGCCGCGGCCTGCGTACTCCCACTCTGCTTCGGTCGGCATTCGATATCCGTTCTTTGTGAAATCGCATTCCCATGTTTTCAGATTGTAACATTCCTGAAGACCATTCTGCAGACTGAACCAATTGCACATCGCGGCAGCACCGTTCCACAGTACGCCGACCATCGGATGATTTAAACGGAAGTCTGAGATGGAGAATATTTTTCCGTCCCATGTGATGCTGCTGTACGATGCAAACGGATATAAATAACAGAGCGTATCTGTTCCTCCGGTGAGAAAGACAACATTGCTGCGCACTTCGATTGCGCCTTTTGCATAGGCAAAATTGAGAAGGTCGATGCATTGTTTGTTTGATGTCTCGGTGGTTGCCATATAAAAAGAATTCACTTTTACAAGGTGGACCGGTAGTTCGTCGCTTGGATGACTTGGATCGACAAAACCAAAATGATCGCCCATTTCATATTCGCCCCCGGGTATCAGCACGTCGTTCACTGCTCCAACTTTCCCATCAGCCAAACCGCGCACGCATAGAACATTGTATTGGACTGTTTTCAATTCGTACGTAACAATGCCGTACTCGCAATCCAAATACCAGGCGCGGGTTGCCGAATTGAATTGTGTTGTTGACGACCAATACTTTCCTATGGCCATAGATGTGAAAATTGTTTTGTCTATTGACGGTTTCGTCAGTCCGGCATCGTTGAGCGACTGCAGTTCCTTAATGTTCGGAAGCCGCCAGTCTGTGTATCCTGCCAATGAAAGCGAATCACTAAACGTAAGAGCATTTTCCCATGTCATTGTCAGCGATGGCTGAATTTTTTGCCAGATCAGTCCCAATGCACGGTCCGTGACCGTTCCATTGCCGTTATCCAAAAACCGCGGAACGGCAGCAGCGGGTGTGGATATATTTCTTACTGCACGAACATGAAAATGTTTGACTCCTCCTGCGCTGATTGTTTCCGATTTTGGATGTGCGCCGATCCCGCCGCCGGAATTGGTTGCCCACACTTTTGTAGCATCATCGGCACGCAGTTCACTTGTCCACCAATATTCAGCGAGCGTTTTGGGGAAATAGGTGACGTCCATTGCCGGATTCAGTTTGTCGTGGTTGAGGATGCCGAATGATTCAATACCTGTGGGAAGCCGCCAGTCGCTGTATCCGGCAAGCGTCAGCGTATCACAATAGATCGCGGCCTTCTCAATTGTCATTTCACCGCCATCGCTCTGCTGCCACATTAATCCGGTATTATTGTCTATGACCGTCCCGTCTCCTTTCACCGTTAATGACGGAACGTTTAAGTTGTAGTCCGCATCTTCGCCGAATGTTGCCGTATAACTTGTGCTTTGGCCTGTGTCTGGCAATTTGCTGATGGTGATAGTAGAATTCGTCTTTTGTAAAGTCGAAAGATTTTGGCTCAATCCAATCGAAACACACATCATGACGAACGTCAAAATACAATAATGATAGATCCCGGGTTTCATAGTACATCCTTTGTGACTTAATTCAATATAATGTGTTGTTTATTTTTGAAGGATCATTTTCTTAATTTCGGTACGGTTGCTTGCAATCAACCGGCAAAAATACACGCCAGACGGCAATTGCGATGCATCGAACAGAATCGAATGAGAACCCTCGGTCATATTTTGATTCACCAACGTTCTCACCAATTGACCAAGAGGGGTGTAAATTTCAATCCGCACGTTTCCTCCGACAGGAAGATAGAACGCTATTGTCGTTGAAGGATTAAACGGATTCGGATAGTTCTGATGAAGAGCAAACTCTTTCGGCAGATCTGTTTCGGAAGATCGGATTCCCGTAATAAAATCGGACGGTTTAAAATATTGCGGGGTTTTTCCCGTGATCGTTTTTGCTCTTGTCAACGTTCTTCCCTTAAATGCAGGATGATCGGCCGAATAACGGGCCGCCCTGAAAACGGAATTGTACATAGGATACTGATCGGCGAAGACCGTCTTGATACCGTCCTTGGTAACGGGATTGATATATTCCCACACAATGCTTGTGTCGCCCGCGGTGACTTCAAAAAAGTGCCCCTGCGTGTCGGAACAGATCAATGTATTTCCATTCGGAAGTCTCTGTTCACTTCCGCCGATTGTACTATAAAAATTCTGGTCGTTCTTGGAAGAATAGATCCACACAACCTGATTGGAGATCAACTTGTTCGCCTTCATGGCATCCTTGTTCGGATACGTCCATGTGTAATATCCTGCCGTTGGCGGATTAACATACGCGCCGGTATTCACTTTTGATGAATTATAGTACGGATTAACTTCAAAGATGTATGATTGCGATACTCGTTCTACAAGATACTCTCCATTATTGAAGATCTGAATATTCCCCGCACCGGGCAGTCCCGGTTTTATCCAATGCACATCGTGGCTTCCGCCGATCTGCTTGTTGCCGGTAGATGAGGTTGTCGGCGAACTTCCCTGATTATAGCGCGCAGGATCTCCGAAACGATAAAGAAAATCGCCGGCACTGGTGGCGGCAAGCGCAATACTACCGGCCGGGTTCCCTGCCAGAAACGTGTTGTCATGATCGATAATGTAGAATTCTCCCTGCACGCTGTTTGTTACGATCTGACCGAGACTGTCGTTGTAATCAATCGAGTTGCAGTGCAGCCAGTCGTTTTTCAGCGGATTGCCGGGCATGTTTATATTTATTTTGTTGGGGTAATTGGCAACCGTCTTTCCGCTCCCCACGTAATTTGGTTTCGTTGCATCGAAATCCTGAATAATGTGGTCGAAAAAGTTCCATTCCCAAACAATCGTGCCGCTTGAATCAACTTCAACAAGAGCATCCAGTTGAACATTGGTATATGTTCCATTCGCCGGATTTGCACCAGCGGCAAGAACGGAATCTTTGGGAACATTTTTGTTCGCAATGTACAGTGTTGTGTACGCTTTCAATTTTTTGTTATAGATCCTGGTCCAGTCATGATGCGGAAAATAATTCGATCGTTTTTCGGTATATGTCCACACCGTGTTTCCGTCCCAGTCAAGCTCCTGAAATCCACCAAAACCGCTCGGGTCAGATTTGGTTGCATCGAGTATATTTCCATTATCAAGCAGCCGCGGATTTGTGCCGAGATTCCATTGTTTTAACACATATCCTTCCATGTCGACCAAATAGGATTTCCCGGAGGCCGCAAACAATGTATAGCCGTTGTTGGCTCTCAACGAATCCCAGTATCGAGTTTCTGTTATGACAAATATCCCCTCGCCGGTAGGTGAATCGAAAGGGGCTTGCGTTTTTTGAGATATGAGGGACATTGTGCTGAGCAATGTCATCACGAGAAGAACATAAATTTTAGTTTTCATTATAAAACTCCGATTGATAATTTTATGACCGCGTTTTTATTTTTCAAGCAGCATTTTTTTTGTTTCCGTAAAGTTCCCTGCCGAGAGACGGTAGAAATACACGCCGGAAGGAACATTAAGTGCATTCCACGTTACCGAGTATGATCCGGCAGGTTTTTCGGTATTCACTAACTGCGCAACCTCACGGCCGAGCAGATCGAAGACAGAAAGCCGAACGTGAGAATTCACGTGAAGCGAATAATTGATGACTGTTGACGGATTAAACGGATTGGGATAATTTTGTTCAAGCCGGAATGACTGCGGAACATCTTGCGTTTCACCTACTGCTGTAGGATACAGTTCCACAAAACTTCCCGGAGTCAAATCCCGTCCTTTAAATGCCGCATAATCGAGAGGATATTTATAAACTCTGAAAACAGAATTCATCAATTCCGGCGGTCGCGCGACATCGATCGGCGGTTTATTTCCCTGCGTAATCCGTCCGTATTGATCGACGGGACATACATATCTCCAGGCTATCTGTCCTGCGGACGTTACTTCAAGGAACAGTCCAACCGTGCCCGAGCAGATGATCGTATTACCGTTTGCAAGACGATAGGCTCCGGAAATATTTTCGGAATACATTGTATCGCCGACCGTTGTATTTTTGTATGTCCAGGTAAAATTTGCAGGGCTTGTCGCATTTCCAGCCACCATCGTGTAATTTCCGGCCGTATCAACAGCGGGAGTAAATTCATCAACAGTCGAATAATTACCGCGCCCGAGTCCATTATTGAAGCAGGTCAGGTTTCCTGCTCCGGGAGATCCCGGATTCACCCATTCCACATCATGCTGCTGAAAATATCTCTGGTTTGCGACGGTGCCGCTGCGGAATGCCGCGGGATTACCCCAGCGATACAGCAGATCGCCTCCTTTGCCTCTTTTTCCTCCCGCATGACTTTTTGCTTCTGCTGTGGTTGTACTGTGATCGATGATCCATACTTCGCTGTTCCCTCGTACACTTAACGCGATCTGATCGAATGCCGGATTGTAATCAATGGAATTCATGTGGTTCCAAAACGCCGGAAGGGCTTTTTGATCACCCGCTGCATCAACCAATTCCGGATGATCTTTCACAACTCCATAATTTAGTTTGGTCGCATCATAATCCTGGATCAGATGATCCCACGTATGCCATTCCCACACAACTGTTCCGCCCGACGGATATGTCGGTTTGATTTCAACAACATAATCGGGAAGCATCATTTGTTTCTGTGCGATCTCCGGCTGAAATTTAGTCGGATTGAAACCTGCTGCTATCGCTTCTGCGTAGGTTTTTTTCTCGATCACCAGCATGATGATATTTCCGTTCGGTAAACGGTGGATGTCATGGTGCTGCATGTACGTGGTAGTTGAATAATCCATCGACCAGACAAGACTGTCGTTCCAGTTATACTCTTCAATCCTTCCCCCTTCACCGCCGCCGCTGCTGAGATTACCCTTGGTCATGCAGGTACGCAAAAGATTTCCATTCTCAAGAAGGTATACGGATTGTCCGGGCGGTAACGCACTTGTTGTCCATTGATGGACGATTCTTCCCTCATTATTGATTAAATATGTCATAGTGTTTTGTTTAGGAGCAAACAGAGTATATCCCTTAAAAACCTTTGCGGTGTCGTTCACAAACACACCGACCGTTCTCGTCTGTCCGACAAGAGCTGACAGGCAAAAAATAATTAATGCGATGATAAGTTTTGTGTTTTTCATATGTTCCCCAGATGTGATATTATGGAAATTATTTTATTAGGATCATTTTCTTTGTTGACTGATACGCTCCGGCAGATACCGTACAGAAATAGAGGCCGCTCGCCGCGGTACTTCCATTCCACGTAACCGAATACTTTCCCGGTTCCTGCACTTCGTCGACCAATCGCGCCATTTCCTGGCCAAGCATGTTCATTACCTTCAATGTTACAGGCAAAGTCCCCGGTACGGAATATTGAATTGTCGTTACCGGATTAAACGGATTAGGATAATTTTGACTTAACGAAAATTGATACGGAGCCGCATCGGCGTGAAACTGCGGCACACCGGTGACAAATTTTTTAATGGTATAGGAAAATGCCGTGGCTCCATTCTTCTGCAGCGCATTCTCATGTTCAGGCATATAGGACCGGATATAATCAACTGTTGCTCCTGTGTCGCGAACCGTTACTCTCAGATACCCGGAACTCGGTAAAATATTACCATGGGTATATCCATACTGAGCTGCGAGAGCTATGTTGCTATAACTTTTCTCCGGATTGGTAAAGATGTAATATGCCGGTTGTGGCACTTCATGATACACGACACCATCAAGATCCTGTTTAACAAACACATGATCATGACCGTGGAAATACGCCGACACGTGATTCTGCACCATCAGTTGATGTATCGGCATGGGCCAGCCCGGACGATTTATCGCAAAACCGGGCGTGCCATCACCATTCAAGCCTCCCATTTCATAATAAGGTACTGCTTCAATTCCGCCGCGTCCTTCGGTATCACTTCCGCCAACAACCTGATGGGCAAAGACAAATTTATAATCAGCCTTACTGCTTTGCAGCGTCTTCGCTAACCAGTCATATTGCGTCTTGCCGATCGACCAATCCCAGTTATTTTTTGTTGCACCCGGTTTTTTTAATGTATACCAATACGGGTCTAAGACGATGAATAGCGCACTTCCCCATTCCCATGCATAATAGTTCTGCCTCTGTCCCACAAACAGTACGTTGGAAGTATCACCGGTATAAAAATCGCCCGGAATCGGATTGGGATAATACGATTTTCTGATGTTCGCCGCCCACACCGCCAGATTATCTGCCGTCGCTTTCAGCAGCCATCCAAGTTCACCGTCGTGATTTCCCTGCACCAGCATCAGCGGTACGGAATGGGCTACTGTGTCAAAAAATGAACGGAGAAGAAGATTGCGCTGCTCAACAATATTTTGATTGATGACCGGAAGTTTTTCCGACATGAACGTGTCACCAAGATCGATCAGAAAATCAGGATTACTGTTAAGGATATTCACGAGAGTCCGCTTGTACAGAATCGGACTCGTGCTCGTATCAAGATGAGGATCGGCTTCGATCGCAAAGACAAATTCTTTCCCTTTCGGACGCGCTGTATGGAATGAATGCTCCTGTCGTGCAAGAAATTCGGTTGTCCCGACAACACGGTAACGCACCCGGTAAAAATATTTGGTATCCCCGGCCAGATCGTTCAGCTGGATCGTAAACGGCTTGCTGATGTTCAATGCATTGACCGGCGTCTGAAATGCGTAGGAACCTTTCTGAATGCCATATTCCACATATGCTTCAATATCCTTATCGACACAGATGTTCAATGCAATCGACTTGTCGGTTGGACGGCCTAATAGTTCGTTGCAGATAAATTGCACCGTGTCAGCAACCGGCGAATGATCTGCAGCGACCATCGGCTGGATGAAGAACATAAAAACACCGAACAAAGCAATATGTATTTTTGAATTCATCATAGGACAAAATTATTTTAACAGAACTGCCTTCTTTGTAATAACAGTCCCCTGAGCATTCAGGCGATAGTAGTAGATGCCGCTTGAAAGATTCTCCGCAAGGAATGACACTTCATAGGAACCCGCTTCTTTCCAATCGTTTACCAGTCTCTTCACTTCCACACCAAGCACATTATAAACTTTAAGCGAAATGAATCCGCTTTCTTGTATATGATAACGTATCACGGTTGAAGGATTGAACGGGTTAGGATAATTCTGTTCAAGTGCAAACGCAGCCGGTACAGATCCGCCGAATTGCACGCCGGTAGTTTTAGGTTCAACGGTATATGAGTGTGCTATTTCACCGTTCGTATGCTGGGCTGTTTCATCGGCCGGGAGCCATGCGCGTACGTAATCGACTGTAGTGTTCGTTGCCGACACGGTTACGCGAATATGACCCGATGCATCGATTTTCAAATCGGTATACGCATCGCCATTATCCCTCGTTCCAATGATGTAGGTGGAATCGGACGGCATAGGAACCTCCTGATAGACAATACCGTCAACTTCCTCTTTTGCATACAGATGGTCATGGCCCTGAAAGAAAATATTCACGCCGGTCTTTACCATCAGCTGATGAATCGGCATAGCCCATCCGGGACGGTTTGCCGTAAATCCCCAGGTGGTACCGTTTGTTTCATAGCCGCCCCATTCAAAAAGGTTGGCTGTTATTTTACCGCCGCGAGTTTCGCCCAATGTGTGATGTGTAAAAACAAATTTGAACGTAGCCTTACTGTTTTCCAATGTTTGCTTCAGCCAATCATATTGTTCTTTTCCGATAGTCCATTCCCATCCGCGGGGTTTGGCGTTCACCGTGTAACCTCGATATGCATCAAGCACAACGAACAGCGCATCGCCCCACTCCCAGGCGTAGTAATTTTGAGGAAGTCCCATGCCAAATTCTTCCACCGTTTTGTTGCCGGAGTAAAACCTGTTGGGGAAAGGATTCGGATAATAGAGTTTTCTCCACAGCGTACCATAGATGCCAAGATTGTTCGGAGGAGTTTGAAGTAAATAATATCCGCTCTCCCCTTCATGGTTCCCAATACATAAAAACAACGGCACGCTGTGGCTGACAGATCCAAATAATGGACGGCAATCCAGATGCAATTGACGTATTTCGGCACTTGTGATAGTAAACGGGTTATGATCATCGCCGAACGTATCACCGAGATCAATAAGAAAATCAGGATTATCATTGAGCTGATTTTTTAATGCGATATACCACAGCGCATGACTCCCTTTTTTATCATACGGATGAGGATCCGCTTCGATCGTAAATTTGAACGTGCTTCCTTTTGAGCGCTGCGTGTGAAAAGAATGCTCCGTTCCGGATGAAAATGCTGACGTCGATCCGCTCGTGCGATACTGTGTACGGTAAAAATATTTTGTATTGGGATGAAGACCGGCAAATGTATACTCAAAGGGAATATCCTTTGCGGCCACTGATTGTACAGTGGAGAAAGGATAAACACCCGTTGCGGTGCCATATTCCCAAAACAGATCCGACTGCTGGTCGAACAAAACGCTAATCGTCATCGTCGAATCGGCAGGCCTGCCCAAGATTTCAGTGAATGTTTGGCCACTGCATACAACGCTTGATACGACAAAAACAATCAGCCAGATATTTGTTTTCTGAAACATAAATATTCTTTCGCTTGAGCTACGGTAAACGTCACACATAAAAAATCGGCACATATTTAATACATAGGTGAATTATAATGCGTCTGTACCCGACAAATACTTTTTCTATTAAATTGGACAACATTGCAGGTGTAAAACTTGCGTCAGAGCGATGTAAAAAGTGTGGGCGGTATCACAAAAAACCCCTCCGTTTCTATCGAAAGGGAAGGGTTTACCGGCTTTGCCAGCAGCGGTCGGTCACCGTTTTCTGTTCTTCAACATTTTTTCGTACTCGGTTTTTTGCTCATCTGTAAGATATTGTATAATGCTTTTTTCTTCTTCTTTCTGAATTCTCGCTTTTTCCGATTCAATTTCATCCCGGTCCGGATTTTTGCGCTTCCGAAGCTCTTCCCCTTTGTTCATAGCATCCTGCATTACTTTGCGAATACGTTTCTTCTGATCGTCGGAAAGAGATAAACGATCGGAATACTTCGTCAATTTTTCTTCTATAGTTGGCGGTCCGTTATTTTCTTTTTCCGGTTCTTGATATTTATTGTTTTCACGCTCTTTCATCTTTCGCACATCCGGATTTTTCTTTTTTTCCGTATCGCCGGAATTCTGTATCTCTACCGGTTCGTATTTCGGAGGTCTGCGGCCAAACAACTCGAATAAGATCGGCTTGAATTTTTCTTTTTGAGCCGGTGTGCATTGCGAGAGCAATTCATTAAAATGCATAAATCGCATCATCTCAACTTTCGATTGCAGCTCCCCAATTTCCTTCACATTTGCATTCATCAAAACGGAATCATATGAATCGGCAAACAATTCTTCGGCGATTTTTCTTTTTAATGCACTTAATCGATTGTTGTATTCTTTCGTTTGCTCCTGATACTTCGCCTGCAGGCTTTTAAATTGCTCTGCCTGTTCTTTCGTTAGATCAAGTGCTTTCTCTAACAGACGCACCGATTCACCCTGACGGTTTTCCTGTGCTTTTGGCTGAGCATCTGTTTTTGCTGCAGTCTGCATCCATAACACGGAAACGGCTGCTATGTTGACAAACAGCAGGATCACGATGAGGATGTTCTTGAATCTATTTTGATTTATCCAGTCCATTTCACTCTCACTTTTTAATTGTATTGAGATTGATCGATATGATATTCAGCCTCAAGTTCTGAAACGAGCTCCTCCCGCTGACTGTATTGTGCACTTCGGTCCACATAATAAAAAACGGTAACCATATTGATCAAAAGAATGAAGATGATGAGCATCTGGTTCAGTCCAAAAACCATGGACAATCCTTTTTTTGCTTTGGACATACGCTGACTTCTTGCGGCCCGTATGCGGGTGATCAGGAAAGGATTTATTTGCTGAACGATGTCATCATCGAACGACGCCAGGGTCTTTTCAACTTCTTCCGTTATCTTATTTTTTTTGATCATAGATGCACCATTAAACTGTTACAGATGTTTTTCATAGTACGACGTAAGAATTTTCTTCAGGTTCGTTTTTGCCCTGTGTATCAACGATTCAACCGACGGTATTCCGGTTCCCATGATCTGCGATATTTCTTCATAACTCAATTCTTTATACTTGCTTAACGTGAAGGCCACTCGTTGGTTTTCCGGTATCCTGTCAAGAGCCCAGGTAAGCACCTTTATTCTGTCCTGATTTTCCATCTCCTGGTGCGGATCGCGCTTTTCTGTAGCAAGGCGTTCCAGTTCTGCGTTTTTGTCGTCAAAAATATTCACCATATTGGCAAAGCGTTTTTTTCTTTTTTGACTTTTAAGATAATTCAGTGATTTAGCAACCGCGATGCGATAGATCCAAGTGGATAATTGCGAATCCCCTCTGAACGAATGGATCGATTCAAATACCTCCAGAAAAACTTCCTGAGTGATGTCTTCGGCCGACTCTCTGTTCCGTACGAACTTGAATGAACAATTTAAAACGAACTTTTGATACTTTTCCACAACCATCCGGAAAGCATCTTCATTTCCATTTTTAAGTTCATTAAGTATTTCGGGATCACCCATTCAGTCTTATGCTTCTGTATTATTTGACAACTTTTGGCGACAAAACTTGCGTTGTTTTTGGGGTGGGAATTAATATTGGCCACATACAAAAAAGCCCTTTTTATTCATTTTTCTTGCAAAGCGCAGAAAACTCTCGTGATTACTCAGAATCGTATGCCGAAAAGGCTGAGGAATAACGGTTGCTCTTGGCATTTTTTGAAATTATAGACTTTAACATTCTTGTCCAAAATAAATCTAAAAAACTTTCTCTCTTCTTTTCTTGAAGGGGCAAGAAAAGAAGCAAAAGAACCCCTTGCGAAATTTAACGCTCGCGATGAATCCCGTTCGCTCATGCCCGTTGATGGCAAAAAACGCCATCAAAAGTCCCGTCATTCATCGCTTTCCCATTCGCTCAATCCTCCTAAATTTCGCTCCCACCCACTGTTCAAATAACTCTGACATAAGTTAAGAAGCGGCCTACTTTTTGTTTCACTCAAAAACTTGCCCAATCTGCCGAACTTAAACTATTATTGATCTTTCACTCACGGTATTTTGGACAGCAGTGTGACGATAACAGGTGTTATGATGGAATCAAAATTTTTATTTAACTATCAGCATTTTTTTTGCAGATGTGAATTTTCCGGCCGCAACCTCATAATAATATGACCCGCTCGCAAGACTTCGGCTGTTGAACGGAACGTCATAATGTCCTGCAGCCCGCCGATCATTGATAAGCGTTTCAACAACGCGCCCGAGCTCGTCATATATAATCAGTTTCACTGTGGCATCTTCAGGGATGTCGAACGAGATCGTTGTAGAAGGATTGAAAGGATTCGGGTAATTCTGATCGAGACGGAATGAACTTTTCGTAATATCCCAACTATCGGCCTGCACAGTTGTCGACGTAACGCCAAGAGAAAATATAACCAGCGAAGAGAGGTATGTTGTCATGTTTGTTTTATACATCGAGATTTTTACCGTTGAATTTCCGGTTGACTTGAAGACGCTCCATAAATAATAGGAGTTTGCCGTTTCCTTCCACGCCTTGATCTCTGCTCCCGTAACAGCGTCGCGGATCCTCACAGAATATCCCGCAGTGGAATAATCCTGAAAGACGATTTCAGGCTGACCATTCCCGTTCATATCCGGAACAAGGATATGCGGATATTCGAGGGAGCTGGACAATGTCATTGTTGATACCACTCCAAAATTATCACTGTTATATATTTTGCATTGTTTTGCAACGGTATCCAGAACGAAATAATATTGTACGGCTGTATTCCCGAACATATACAGTGTCCCTTTATCGCCATATGTGCTTGACGATTCCCACAAAGATGTTACTTGTGCATTACCGACGGTGCGCATGAACAAAAACATGAGCGTCATCAGAATTATTTTATTAAATGATTTCATCAATGAATTGTCCTTTTCTCGTATTGATTTAAAAAGTGAAAAACCCTTTTATGCCGGCAGTTGCATAGTGTATGGTATATCCGGTAAACGTTGTGGATTGATACGATCCCACGAGCGTGATGGGACCCCATACTCCGTATTCAATCCGGCCGCCCCATAGCAGTGATTGCGTCTGGTCCTGGTTAAAGATCGTCAACAGATCCGGATTGAAATAGTATGCACGCCGGCCGACAGAACCGGAAGCCTGAATCTTGAACGATGTAAATGGAACAGCAACAAATTCTCCGCCGACCGAGAATAATTTCCTTCCGTCGGAAACGTACGAGTAGAGCGGATCAATTGACATTGACATCGTCGGCGAAAGCAGCCACTCCGTCCGCAGTCCCGCCTGAACCGAATGAATATTCTTATACCCTGTGCCGTTCACATACGATCCATGAATTCCAAAATAGAAAAGGTCCCAATTATAGATTGCCGATGCATTGAAAATATTTGTCTTGTCGTCGTACACATATTGAACATCTTTTCGTTCATACGTCCCAGAGACAAATGCATAGTTAGCCTTAAGATAAAACGGATAGTAATTTCCAAGTGCGCCGAGAACAATGGTTTTTTGCACGTATTTCCAGGTGGATGAATCGATATTCATCGTACTGAAACCGGCGATCATATAGTCACCGCCGGATAATCCTAGTGAGGTAAACGCATCATACCCGTCGGAGGTCATCGTGTTCGAATATGTGCCGTTGGTGTAATAAAGAGATGGCGAAACGGAGCCGGATATTTTTTGGGAATACACATTGGCGGTAATCAGAACCAAGACAAGGATTACTATCTTTTTTGTCATTTCGTTAATTCCAATCCATCCTTCGCACTGGTATCCGATGCATTGAGCACAATAGCATTTACAAAATAATATTGCGCCTTTGTCCGGCTTCCCAGATAATAAAACGTCCATCCCATATAAAGGTTGATTTCATAATCGCCCGGATAGTTTTCGTACACAGTTTCAAAATATTTTTTTGCAATAACATAATTTCCAACATTGTAATACATCTGTCCCAACCGTAAATTTGCCGTGTAGTGGTATTTATCCTTCGCAATAATGTTCTTATACATCTCCTGAACATTATCCCATTTCTTCAATTCTGCATACGGCATCGTAATCCCCAACATCGATTCAATGCTGTTATCGCTTAATCGGACCGCTTCCTGATAATATTTTACAGATGTCTCATATTCTTTCGCCAGATAATAGAGCCATCCCAAACGCAGATGGACGAGATAATCATTCTTATATGCTTCCTTAATATCCATCATTCCCTGTATCGCTTTGGCATAATTCTTCGAAGTTTCATCCTGGATGGATACTGTAAAGGCCCGCATCTTATCATCACCTTTTTGTCCCGGTAGCGCCAGAGTGACGAAAAAGAGAGACAGAAGAATTGTGCAAAAAGTGTTCTTAATCATACGGGCATTTCCTTTTCTCTAATTGTTGCCTGAAAGTTTGTTTTTCCTGTTTCAAAATATAGTTCACTGATTCTGGCGTCGGAATCGATGACGATAGAACCTGTCCCGTTCGCCTTGAACCAACCCAGCACACCTCGTCCTAAACGCGTATGCGTTGACCGTACGATGAATTGTTTTTTCGGGTCATCCTGTTTCTCGAACCACAACACAGCGGAGGAAGAAAGAAGGTTGGTAAAGACAAGCATAAATTCGGACACAAACCTTACTGCTTTTCCTATCGTCGCTGAAATGGGGAACGTATCAGTCCAGCGCAGCCTCTCACCGTAACCAAGCGGCACGCTGATAGACAACAGATAAAAATAATATAAGGCGGATTTTTTGCTTCCAAGTACATTGGCCATAAAAAATACTTTTTCTTTCGGATGGATATAGGCTACCGTACCAATGGACGATTCGATATAGACGGCATTCGTGCTATCTGCTTTTACATCCCAATGTTCAGTGTACTGTTTCCCGTTCAACGTCCAGGATAGTTCAAACTCCTGGCCGATGCGGAAGTCAAACGCGCGACGGATTGTAGAATGTGCTTCGATATTTCGGACGAGATCCCCTTCATTCGGATAATCGAACGTGCACAATGTTGTTTCGCCGGCATTTCGTTGAAAATATTGCGATAGTGGGAACAGATATGTCTTTTCACCAAGCCGATCTGTCAGCTGAAATTGAAAATGAAGATGCGGCACGGGCGATCTGCCGCTGTTGCCGCACCGGGCCACTGTCTGGCCTTTCAGAACATGATCCCCTTTTTTTACCTCAAACGAACCCGGTTTGATATGGGAAATGGAAGAGAATAATCCGTAACCGTGATTGATGATGATCGTATTTCCCCAATTATTTTTCAGGTTCGGATTATTAATTTCATTATCGGGGATGTTATCAACAATGCGGACAACTTCTCCGTCAAGCGGCGCAACAACGGGAGTGTTATAGCAGAAATAATCTTCGGGCGACAAACCGTTCCCCCGGTATTCTTTACCGGACTCGTCCGTAATGACAAAATCCCACGCGTGCCGCCAATCTGTTTTATGCGTAATGGAACCATTGATTCCCTGCGAAACTTTCCACTCGCCGAAGAACGGAAGTTCCGGAAAAACGAAGCGGAACTTGTCAAAACGTGATTTCCTGTTCTGGTGATAATAATAATTCTCCTCGGGCGAACCGGGAGCAAAGTACAATAAAACAAGATCGGATTGTTCCTGCCTGAATTTCAACGAATAGATCGTTGCGAGAACAACAACATTGAACGGCAGCACAAAGATCGGCAAACCGTGTACGCCGAAAACGCTCGTAAAAAAAATATTAAAGATCAGGGTCATGACCGTTGCAAGAACAATCAGAATGATCGTTTTTCGGGAGATAATGATCAGGCTTCCACCCAGCGCAAAGGCAACAAGGATTGCGTTCAACGATGTCTGGATATAGAGTGCCGGAGTGGGATCGGGAAAGAGATTTTTTACCAAAAAATAATTCAATGCATAGGCGATGATACTGTTTACGAACAGGACGCGGGAAAAGAACAGGATAGCAACGGCAATGATCATACCGGCAAGCACGTCAGTCTGGAACAAAATGAATCCGAATGAATGGAAATACAGCCGGATGTATTCCGGAATGACTTCGAAAAATCCCGGCTGCACACTGTTCGTCTTGAAGTGCACCCAGTCGAATGTTTTGATGAACGTAAGAAAAATATCCAGCGAAAGAATGAATGGTAAACTTAAACCCGGAAGATTGAACGACGACGCAAGATAATGCTCAAGCGATGTGGAGGCAAAAAACGTAACGAAAATAAAGACGAGGATGAATCCCACATACAGCGGCGTAAGTTCGCAATAATATGCACCGGCCGCACCGAACAGAATTCCGTTGAAGCCGTAGAATCCCGTACGGATCCGTTCGGCATTGTATTTCAACGCCTGCGCCAGCAGTGTGGAAATAACCGCGCCGAGCAGCGCAAACAACCCGATGACCGGGCTGACAAATGCCGCGATGAGCAAAGCAGCTCCAACCCAACGCCGGTTGCTGAAAAATATCTGCGCATAGCTGTAGAGTATGGTGTCGATGAAAGTGCGCAGTGTCAAAATATTCATACCAGAGAGAATTTTTTTAACGAATCCGGTGTCTGTTCCAACTGCATCACATAGTCGAGCGATTCCCCTTTACGAATCACTTCAACTCCTCCTTTTTCCATAATCATCACAACCGACGGACGCAACGTGATGAACTGCATCCATTGCGTCATCGTATATGCACCTACATTGAAGAGAACAACGTGTTCCCCTTTTTTCATCGCCGGCAGCGAAATGTCTTCGTGGATGCAGTCGATGTTCATGCAGAGCGGACCGAAGACCGATGCATTTTCCTTGATCACTCCTGTTGCCTGCGCCGGAACCAGTTTATGCTTGTACCAAAAACTTGTAAAAAGAAGATTGATCCCTGCATCGATAATATATGCCCGTTTCCCGTCCGAAAGTCGTTTCAGTGCGGAGATCGTGCTGATGAGA
Source organism: uncultured Ignavibacteriota bacterium (assembly GCA_903861125.1). Lineage (GTDB taxonomy): Bacteria > Bacteroidota > Ignavibacteria > UBA10030 > UBA8401 > UBA8401. Next base: position 31,456 of record CAIOTF010000037.1, on the reverse strand, counting down.
AATCCGGCATTATCGATCAGCGCCCTGCCGGATTCAAGGATAAGGGTCGGCATGGAATCGCCGTACGATTCCAGTTCGAACAGCGGTCCGGTTATGGCATCGGCATATTGATCGAGCGCCGGAAGTGCTTCTTCGGCCTGAAGATACTGCCCTTTCAGCGTGTTGTGCGAGGGCAGCCCGCCGCCGGCATCGAGATACTCAAGGTGAACATGATGCTGCGATTTCAGCCAGTTGGCGAGCGCGACCATCTTCGTCATTGCAATGCGGTACGGTTCCGGACTCATCATATAGGTACCGATATGGGAATGCAGTCCGACAAGCTTCAATTTTTTATTCACAACAATACGCTTCAGCGCTTCACGTGCTTCGCCGTTCTCGTAATTAAATCCAAACCGGTCCCATTTCGGATAGACACCAACATCATAATTTACGCGGATGGCTACCTGAGCAGTGAGGCCGAGCCGTTCCGTGATCTCGATAAGTTCATACAGTTCATCGTAATGATCGATATGGATCTTCGCTTTTTCGCGGATCGCTCGTTCCAATCCTTCCGTGGATTTATCGGGACCGTTGAAAATAATATGTTCTCCCTGCACACCAAGGCGGCGCGCGCGGTCATACTCAAATTCCGACACAACCTCTGCCCATGATCCTTCCTGATGGAACACCGAGCAGACTGCATTCATGTAGTTGGTCTTGTACGACCAGGCAAACTGCACCTTCGGGTACCGCGTGCGGAAAATACGTGCAACATTTCTTTGATTCTCCCGCATCACTCGTTCGGACATGACGAACAGCGGCGAACCATACTGCGCAACAAGATCCTTCACCGGTATATTTTCGATCTCCGTTTTCGGCTGACTGACCGTCGCATTTCCGAACTTGTTCATGAATCCGGAATACTGTTTGTTGATGATCGGCCGTTCGTATTGTTTTTTACCCATGGTTCAGTTCTCCGTGTACGGTGATGGTTTCAAATTCCTTAATGTCGGTGATCCAGTCCCACGAATAACGGATAAACATCTTACCGATATCATACGTGGTAAATGGACGCACTGTTTTTCCCAGAGCAAGCTGCAGCAGTGCATACGGCAAATTCTGTCCGGCCGCCGCAGGAAGATAAACCCAGGCGGGAAACCGCGGATTGATTTCAATCAGATAATACTCGTTCGTTTCTTTATCCTTAACAAATTCCAGTTCAAGTCCGCTCTTCCATTGCAGCGCAGTGATTGTTTTTTTGGAGAGTTCGAGCAATGATGGGTCATGAATGGTAATTCCGGACCATCCTTTCCCCTTGTCGGTGATATACATCTTCTTCATTGCCACTGCGCCGATCATTTCTGATCCGCTTCCCAATGCACAGACGTTGTACTCATCGCCGGTAATGAATTCCTGAATGATGATCGGCAATCCCCATTTCGCGCTCAGTTTGTGGAATGCGGTACTTGCTTCCTCAAGATTATTAACAACAGCCGCATCATAGAAAATGCCTTTCACAACAACCGGATATTCGAAATGCGATTGTATTTTATAGAGATCCTGTACCGATGTTGCAAGAATGTTTTTCGGTACACGGATATCAAATTTTTTACAGAAATCGGCAAGTTTGTCCTTCGCACGAAGTGTAAGCTGGTCCGCCGTAGGAAGATATGTTGCAATCCCAAGTTCCTTCAGCCGCGGAGCAAGTTTAATGAAACCGTTCAATTCGGAATCAAGCGTCGGAATGATCACATCGATCTTTTCTTTTTCGTGGATTATGGCAATCCGCTGAAAAAGATGTTCAAGTCCTGCCGAAGGATATGGAATCACATAACTGATATCGGCAACGTCCGGCAGATATGCGCCGGGCTCAAGCGTGTCATAGAGCAGTCCGATGATCCGACCGGAAAATTCTCCTGATTCTTTAATGGCGCGTATTACCGGAACACCCGGCGCCGGATTATCGACATTGTTCAGTCCTGTTACGGCAATATTCATCCTTCCACCACCAGTTGGAATTGTTTTAATTGTCCCATGAAATCGAGATAATCCCGCTGAAGATCTTCGGCTTCGACATCGTATTCTTCCGTAATGGCATCGACGATCGACTGCTGGTCTTTCCCTTCCTGCAGATATTTCAGAATCAGCTTCCCCATTTCATTGACCGTGAATGTTTCCCCGGTCGTTGGAAGAAAGAGAAAGCCGTTTTCACTTAACGCAAGAGAGGATGAGATCTTTTGCTTACCCATAGAACGGCACCTTTTTTATCATAAGTTAGAAAACGATGGAATGATACGATAGTAGAAATTCGGCTATATGGTTTTTATTTGGGTAAGATACTAATGACTGAAGAGAAATAATAGAAATCGTTTTGAAGCAAAGTATTTTTACAGTTCATAGTCGATTGGTCTCGTGAATTCATTGAACACTTATGGCAATATGCTGTTCCCGGATTATTGTCTGCATATGTTTCTATTTATACTACAATCAGTGTGCCATAGAATGGACCGCAAAACTGCCAAAAATTGAAGAAAATCAGTATCAATAATGCATTTTTTGCGCAGCCCGTGCAATTTCTGCATGAAAATTTTGCCGGTTCATATAGGACGGATAATAGGCAGCATGGAATGAAAATTATTCATTCCATCGTTGAGTGCTTTTCACGTATAAATTGCAGATACATTACTAACGCTGATGAAACGTGGAATAGTATTGCGGTCTGAATCCTTACGGCTTACCATGGCTCATTTGCCGGTCGTTTCGTTAGCAGGTGTCGCGCGATCGTTGCTGACGAAATTTTTACCGCATGAGTTATGGAATATATGTGCATAACCTTCACATGAACGTTCCGTTTTTCTCACCTTGTCCGTCTGTTTCAACAAGTTGAATTACACCATAAATAATCGTACATAGAGAAAGAAAATTTAGGAGCTAAGTAATGTTCTTATCGTTCGAAGGTATTGATTGCTGCGGAAAAACAACCCAGGCAAAACTGCTTGTGGAAAAACTGAAAGCCGAGAACCGCGAGGTGCTGTTTTTGCGCGAACCGGGCGGCACGGAGATTTCCGAACAAATCCGCCAGATCCTTCTGAACAAGAAGAATTTGAAAATGACTCAGATTACCGAACTGCTCCTCTTTTCCGCCAGCCGCGCACAATTGGTGACCGAAGTGATTAAACCGGCGCTGGCAAAAGGTACTGTTGTGATCACGGATAGATTTGTTGATTCAACATCAGCGTATCAGGGATACGGCAGAGGGCTGCATCACGGCGGAGTGAAAGGGATCAATGCCATTGCCACCAACGGATTGATGCCGAAGAAAACTTTCTTGATTGATATTACCGCACACGAAATGTACGCGCGGCGCCAGGCAAGCCATCAGGAAACAGACCGGATGGAGATGAGCAATGAGGATTTTTATAACCGGGTACGCGACGGTTACCACCAGCTTGCAAAAGAAGAACCATCCCGCTTTGTAGTGATCGACGGAAAACAGCCGATTGATGCGATCCACACCGTCATATGGAAAGAGGTTGACGGACTGCTGCCAACCGGCGACGAATAACCGCCATTTTAGAGAACGTCTTCCGCAATTATGTACCGCACGCATTGAGTGTACAATGGAACATCACATGATTGTCGTTGCGGTTCAATGTCGCTGATAATTTTTTTCCCCCGCTTCGATCCTCACAGAAAGCCTGTTCTCCCGCGATGGAACAGGACAAGTGGCAAAATCGGTGAATGCACAGGGCGGATTATACGATTTGTTAAAATCAAGAATGATTGTGCCGTTTGCCGGTGATTCTGCATACAGGAACCTTCCTGCACCGTATGTCTCTTTTCCGTTCGTCTTATCACCAAAGACAAAGAAGTAATCTTTTTCTCCCTCTTCCACTGTCGGTTCAAGCCTGCACTCTTTTCCCTGAAGCGTGAACACCGCTACGCCGGGAACGGACCCTTCCTGAAGCAGTCCGGGTACGACAGTCGCAATCTGTATTTTTTTCGGCTCTGCATATTGCGTCCAGCGTGCCTCAATCTTCCATGCGTCCGAAACCGGATACCGGTCAATTGTTTTGAAATGTTTCCGGGCAGGATATTCCGAATCCCACACGCGGACAGCAAATTTGTCCCCGCGCTTAATCACCGATACAGCTTTCGATCCGATCAGCACTTTATCTTTATCTGCCATAACTCTTCCCGATCTGAATGTCTTTCCCCCCAGTGTGCCTTTCATTCTGCGGTCAAGCGAAAGAGACACCGTTCCTTTCCGGAGTGTAATGGTTCCAATGGATTTGATATTATTTTTCCCTTCGCGGATCCACTGAAGTGAGGTTAAACTTAACCAACCCTGCTCTTTCTTTAAGTTTTGCACTCTCCCTTCATGCCACCGTTCTATCTCTTGCTGATACGATGGCAGCGGCGTCTGTGTTGTTACTTGTGCCTCTGTTAGGGAAACAACTACAATTAAAAAGAATATTAATCGAACTGCTTTCATGCTGATAACTCCGGAGACATTAAATTTATAGTGACATTACCTGTCGGATCGGCAACAGGAACAAGATAATCAACATTACCTTCTTGTGCTGTTTCAAACTAAACTCTCTCTTTAAAATATATCAAATGTTGCCGCGCCGAACGGAGTCGATCTACAATTTTGCCGGGACGTTACGATTTCAGCAGCACTGTTCACTGTTTTGCTGTTTGCTCGGACAGCGCACGGTTGCATACGAACAAAACACACAGCAATCTCCGGATTTCGGACGCAGTATTGTTTTACATTTTGTGCATTCGTAAAAGAACTGGCACGAATCCGTCGGCATCGTTTCTTCTTTTTGGAAACCGCACTTCGGACAGGTCAGTATAGATGTGAGTATTATTTCCGTATAGTGCCTATTGTTGAAATTGATTGGTTTGTTCCCGCACTATGCCTGACGGATTTTTGAGTCGGTATTGTATCCCCGTTCTCCAAAAGGCTGAAGTTTCTCGATCCAGATTTCTTCAAGAAGCGTTAATTCATCCTTAAGGTTGAAGTTCGGATCTTCGCTGACCTTGACAACTTCAAGAATTTCAAAAACAAATGAATCTGCTCCGTATTCATTCCACTCTTTTTGAAGCGCTTCGTTAACATGACGTCCGATTTTCAGCATGAATTTGGCGCCGTTTAATGGACCTTCAAGGTTCAAACTGCTTCCAAGAAGCACCTTGCCGTTTACGGTATTCTTCACCTGAAAGATACCTGACGGTTTTTTTCGTTCCATGTACTCTCTCTTAATATCGCGCTGTATTTTCATTATGATTGACTGTTGGTGACATTGCGTTGCAAATATGCAAACCTATATATACTCCACGCAGACCGTGGACTCGCTATCTTTTGTTTTTAATATATTCATTTGCAAACCGCTGTCCAAGCACTCTCTGTCCTTCGGAATTAAAATGTACTTTGTCTCCATTGTCAGTAAGATCTGATGTTCTGACGACAAAAACATTATTATCGCTTCGGGCATAAAGAGTTATTTGTTCGTTGATCATCTGCCACAATGCATTTGTTTCGGAATACGAACCAAGTTCTCCTACAAATATCGGCAGTCTGTCGTTGCCGGCTATGGTTCTAAATTTTGCTAATAATTCTTTCAGCCTCTTTTTATATAGAGGAATATCATCAGTATTGGCATCATTTTCTCCCTGATGCCATAAAATTCCTTTTACGACGCCGAACTTTTTTGCAATTTGGATTTTCTCTTTGAAATTAGTAAGAAGCTGCACATTTCGGTGTATCGAATCGCCGAGCCATTGACTCACGGAACTCCCCCCGACAGCTGCCGGAAGCAATAGAATATTGATACTGTCCGGTATTTGCCTGAGCAGCTCTTTAGCGAATGACAAACCGCAATCTAAACCGGTTCTCGACGGTTCATAAAAATGGAGCGGTTCTTTTGCAATGACTAATTCCCCTTTTTTGTTAACCGTTAATATTCTTTCGGATGGCAGAGTGTCTTGCACTTCAACAAGTCCGCGCCCCGCCATGTTGGATTGACCTGCAAGAATGAACGCCCATGTATTTTCTTTCCCCGTCGTATTAACCGCTTTCAGTTCTGCTTTTGGGAAATATTGTACCCGCGCTTCATATTCTGTCTGCGCAAATGGAATCGAAAATGCACACAACAATATCACCGCTATAATATTTATTCTACCGAATGTATGTTTCATTCATTTTACTTTTTGTTTTCAAGTGCAGTTCCAACTGCAATGCACATCGCGGGTATTGCAAGATACCTCAGTCCTATCTGAGCAACGTAATCTGCAAATGACATCCCGGACATTGGAAGCAAAATCAGCAGGTCTAAGAGAATGTTTATTCCGAACCATGTTGCGCCGACAATAATTCCTTCCTTAAAATACTCCGTATTGATTATTTTGAAATACGAGACCAACAGAAACGCGGCGGAAATAGAACCGACAGCGATCATTATGGACTTGAAGAGTAAGAGATCTATGGAGAGTTTTCCTTCTTTCGAGTAAAAGAAGACCGATATTACAAAAGGTATAAGCCATGCCAAAAACCCGTACAAAATATTTTTACCATATTTATTTCGCATACTATTACCTCAATAGTTTATTGTTCATTGGTATTTATTTTTTCATTTTACTATCCGGAACTAATGCTCAATCAAAAAGACTCAAATATCAATTAGCTTGCAGCGTTTTTGCGGAGAGCGGCTACGCGTCATTCCATCGGCTGCCTGATGATTGTCTTCCATTTCGATGGATCCGCTTTACGAATGTCGCTTAAGTATATTTCATGATGCTTACCTTTGCGGCGACTCCGGGAGTCAATAAACAGGTGAACCTTTTCGATCGTAGGACCTTCTTCAGTAAACGGTCCAATATGCATGATTTGAGCGCATGGTCCTTCCGACAAAGATTCGAAGCGAATCTTGGATATTGCCGGTGGATTTTTCTTTTTTTTCACATCGGCGATCGCACGTTCAATAATTTCCGGGATGACAAAGGAAGGCTGCATGATCATCGACGTCCATTTCCAGGTGGACTTATCTGTGGTAGAAAAACTGGACATGTCATCAGCCCACCACAAACCTTCCAGGGGCAACACTCCATAATCAATTGCTGATGATCCCTTCTTGATCATGAACTTCACTGCGTAGGAAACCATAAATAAAACTTCGACGGCGTTTTTGTATGCCTGTGAAGTATTCGGATCTCCTTCGCCATCTACCATAAGGTAGTTCATCGTAGGCACATCAACCTGAATAACCTCTTTTGCTGAGGGCTGATATAAATGATTTAAATCCTTCTTGAAATCAATTTTTTTCATAATATTTCTCGCAATAATTAACGGATTCGGATTAAGTTGTATGGAAGCGATAAATTGCACATTCAAAATAACCGCAGCGATTGTAATATTTCATCCGCAATCCTACGTTCACAGTTTACCAGCAATAGCATAAAACAATTACGTCGGTGTTAGAAATTCGTCTGACTTCTATGGATATTTACCAAAGAGATAATCATTCTGAACGCGGTATTGAACCCGAGAACATTTTCCACTTCCATTCATTCCCTTTCTTGATCAATACTGCGGTGATACGGTACGGCACTTTCGATACTTTCCCGTTACTGCGTGTGTGGACCATATTACCATCACTAAACATCCATGCAATATTTTGACGCTGAGTAATGACTGGTCTATCCATCTCAAATGAAAAAACAAACGGCATTGAAACGATCATCTTCATAAATAATTTAACCCTGTCCCGACCGACGAATACTTCACCGGAATCTGATCCAATAACAATAATATCTTCGGTATCATCATACATAGTCATGACAGTTTCAAGATCTTTTGTGGCCAATACTTCGTTCATCCGGTAAAACCATTTCAGTATTTCATGATCGGATGATTGATCTTGCCGGACATCTGCTCCCTGTTGAGCTGTTTGTGCAACCGCTGCTTTTTCTGATATCACCGTTAGTATGCATATAATGAGGAATTGCAGCAGATGTACTGTTACTGTTTTCATTTTGAGATGTTCCTTCCATCTATTATTTCAATGTAATTCCAATTATTTAATTATTTGATGCCGTCTTAACAGGCGAAGATATCTATGATTCACCAAATTTCCGTTACTTCAAATTCAAAAGCAGCAAATTCAACAACAATGCAAAACAATAAAGACCTGCGCCAAACGCTGTATGATTCATTACACTACGAACTCTTGCCTGCGTAGGATTTGCACTCTTTGATGCAGCAAATCCAAATCCGAATAAAGGCTGCATGATGAAGAATGGCCCCATTACCGTAACGATCCCGAAAACGAAAGCAGGGATCAGCGTCGGGTGCTGAAGCCAATTGTCGCCTGCGATTGTAACGAAAACGATGGCGAACATAATGCCGATCATGTAGTGGGCGATCCATCCAGTTATACATTCTCCGCTCTTGGGCGGAGTTGAAACAATATTTGAATGCGAAAAGATACCTTCCGGCATGTATCGAAACCACCGCCCGACCAGACAGATGTTGGATGGAGTGATCTTAAATGCATGTTTAAGGAACTGGGCCCAAAGATCAAAAGTGAGTGTTGCGCCTATCCCAATAAGGATTGAGCTAATAAGTGAAAGAACCGGATTAACCATGAGTCACTTGTTTAATGATTGTTTAGTTAAAGTGTGCTGACTGAATTCGAACTCTTTGTTCCAACTTTCTGATCCAGTTCGGCAGAATTCCAAAAAAGCTGAACCTTAGAATTGGGTATTTTGGTTCATGAGCCGGGGGCGACTTATCAGCCGGCATTGTATTTAATCGCGTAGTAATCTCCCTTTAATTTGTTGAACGCTAATTTGTTTTGCTGCTTTATCGAAACGCAATAGAACAGTCGATGTATCGTATATGGTATCAACTGTGTAATCCTTCTGAACTGCATATTCAACAACTGCTAAATGCAATGTATGGCTGTTTCGTGATATTCTTTGCAATCCACTGGACCAGGCAAGATTTACTGTATAGTCTGTGGTGATTCGTGATTCCAATAGAGTTTTGTTGTCCACCGAAAATGTAACAGAGTCATTTTCAAAAGCTGATTCTATTTCATAACTCATATACATATCTGATGCACTTTGAGGTGTGGATTCCGTCGTTTGTTTACAACCTGTTTGCGAGATGAAACTTATAATAGAGATATAGAATATAATTTTCTTCATATGTATTTGACCTAAATCGTAATGCCTTTAAAACAACTTGACCGAAACCGTGGCGCCTGTTTCACCGTACCGCTATCCTTTTTTCTTTCTGCTCTTTAGTTTAGCTTCAGCAACTCTGTAGCGTACTATTTGTTTGATCAGCGTAATCGGCAATGGCTCCTCCATTGGAAATTGGATCGCACCCTTCGACGTCTTATATTTTGTCAATTTTTTCTTAAAATATTTAATGGCACCAGGCGTCGGATAGAATCCAATATGGTTTTTGTGAGCAGCAAAGTGGACAAGATTACCATTCAGGTAAAACGTCGGCATTTGGTAGCTTATCTTCTCTTCGGCCTCAGACGCTTGTTCGCTTATTGCGTTGCGAATGGTCCGCAACTGTTTCTGCACATCTTTAGAGAAAGAGTAAATATAATCATCAATGGAATGATTTTTTGATTTAATTCCTTTCATATCTTCTCCATTTGTCTGTCCATGCAACCTTATAGTGTGAATGATACTACGTATCTGAAAACCATTCGAACAAAGCATACGTTACTATCATTCATATTGATTATCTTTTTTTCCTTTGAATGTAATGATCGTTTAACCCTTTACCATTGAGAATGTGCTGTATATTTTTTTCAATCCTTGACTCCCGGGTTTTGGATTGTTTGGGCGCGGAGAAATGGAGGATGTATAATCTTTGCCGTCCCGGTGTTAACGTATCAAATGCAGTTTTCAGTGCAGGATTTTTATCTAATGCGCGTTGAAATTCTTCAGGAATAGGCTTTGGATTCTTTTTATATTCCACTTTCAAACCGGCTTTTTCCACTTCAATAGCTTCAAATATATATGCTTTCAAGACGGTTCTCTTATCGGTTATTTCCCGAACATTGGTGAACTTAATCAGACGCCCCGCCTGCGTATTCTCCCCCGGTTTGGCAAGCAGACCTTTGGAGTCTTTTAACAGAGCACCTTTGAAAAACATCAGCGCACAATATTCCTTAAATCCTTGAATAATAACGACATTATTTTCCTGAAAGGTGTAACAGGGCTTACCCCACTTTAATTCTTCGTTCAGCCCGCAATCAAGAATGATCGCCCTCATTTTTTTCATTTCTTCCGGCCACTTTTTGGCTTTACTGAAAAACACCTCAACCTTTGGATTCATCTTTTGCCTCTTCCTTAATATTTTGTTGAAACAATGTGCCGGCTAAACTGGCGACATCGTTTTATTTGCACGTTTCCTTTGATTTAAATAACCGCCTATGTATCCGAGTCCAATTATGGTCAAAAGAAAAATATAGGTGCGGTAATTATGTTGACCACCAAAAGCTATTTTCATTAGGGCACTGAATATTCCTGCTAGTACACCAATAAGAAGACCATGAAAAGAAATATTATTTTCGATTTTCTTGGCGCTGATAAACACAATAATTAAAGTGAAGAACATTTCAAGCAACGGCATCAGCCACCGGCTAATTGTAGTAGCAAAATGACTAATTTCAGCTGAGTCAGGCTTGCCTTGTGCATTAAATGCAAGTACAAAGGCATAGCCGGAAGTTATTAATGTTACCACGAGGAAGCTAAAAACAATGACTAATATTGAAGAAACAAAAATGCGAATCCATCGAATTTTTGTTAAAAGGTATTTCATAAATCTATGACCTTTCTGTTTGTCCGCCTCACAGACGGAAACATAATCGCCGCGTAATGTTTTTATACCTGGGGCGATTAGTTAAGCGACACTGTTTCGCAAAGATTTTATTTTGTTTTCAACTCTCTTTTGTCTGAATAACTTTGTCGAGCACCCACGCTATTAGATAGAACAAACTAATCCATATGGTAATGTCTATGGCGATTCCGACATATTGAGGATGATATAAGAATGGTTCATAATTAATGAACCAATATCCCAGCTTTCTGAATCCATACGTTAGAATGAGTGTAATAAATATTTTACCGGATTGTTTCATATCGTATTTATTTTTTGATTGTCGCATTCTATTTCTTCTCGAATGTTTCAAGATCTTTAACAAATGAACGGTCGGTGTAAATTTCTTTTCCCTTCTTCAATAGTTGAATGGCCTTTTGCGTGTCACCCATTTCGAAATGTATCCATGCTTCCGTCGAATAAGTCGCGGCTCTGCTGGGATTCAAGGAAATGGACTTCTGAACCATCGAAAGGGCTTTCGGATACTCTTCCTGCACTTTGAATGAATAAAGCGCCCAGGCATACTTGTTCAATATTTCCCAGCTGTCAGGATACATTCTGAAACCTCTCTCGCACATTGCCAGGCAGCCGGATTTATCCTTTTTGCTGATGAGGTTGTTTATTAGGTATACGTATGCCTTCGGGGCAAAGGTATTCTTCGAGGCAAGATCAACAAATTCTTGCATTTTGGTAAGTGCACCAGTCCGTATAAAATCTATTTCTGTTATTTTGAACAAACATTCATCCTGAAATTTGTAACTGTGTGCTGAATCGGCTATCAGAACTTTTCTGTACAAGCGTTCAGCTTCGGTCAATTCATATCTGCTTGCAAATTTTCTTGCCAAAAGAAAGCGATTGACAACGTTCGATGTATCCCGGCGGTAATTCTTGACAACATCTAAATACTGGTTCTTGCCGAAAGAGATATCCTTCATCACTTTGAGATACGCATCCCGGTCACCGTCGTATGCCACCGTGCGGTCAACTTCAATTCCATTATAATCCAGATAGATAATGGAAGACTGAAAGACAAGATTGAAGTAGTCCCACAACATTGTATAGATCGAGTCTGCCGGAGAAACCTTCACCACATGGAAGTATTGGTCCACAAATGCCTGCTGCATCTTGTTCTCGAAGATATCCCGTTTCAATCCGATACAAGGAAAACACGATGGCGCCCAGAACTCTATAACAAGCACTTTGTGTTCTCTCGATGCCGTTTGTGCCGCATTCTTAACAAAGACTTCTGCTTCTGTTTCATCCGCAGAGCATTGCATTATCAGCGATGCGAGAAGAATCATTAAAACGGAGATTGTGTGTTTCATCTCGATATCCTTTTCATATTTTAATCGTTTGGCATACCTCCGCCAAACGGACCGGAATTAACTTGCAGCGGAATGCACGTCCTTTAACGGCAAATACACATCGGTAATCATTTCTTCTTCACGCACATTCGGCCCGACATTAACATAGTGAAAGAACATTGGATAAGTTCCGATTGATTCACCACTTTGAGGTAACCATATTTCATGCAGATAGACCGCGGCCTTGTTGTTCATACGGGAGCCAACGTCTTGGGCTCGGGCACACCGGACTCTCGGGATTGTCTTATTGACTATGCCGTAAGGATTTGAACCAATCTCTACTTCTATAGAAAGGCAGAAATCAACCCGATGCTCGGATGGCGGTGTATGGAGTGGATCAGTATAGTGAACGCCATAGCTTCTGTGTTTCAATGGATCCAAGAGATGATTCTCAAGTTTCCAAGCGATTAGCTTTTGTACTGTGTTGTGTTCAAGTGTGGGTGATCCGAAATGTTCAATGGCAGCAACCTTTGTGCTGGGGAAAATAACGATTTGGACGTTCATAAAAAGAAAACTCCTATTGAGCGGGTTCCTTTTTAATTTTTTTATATAGTTAGAAGAAACACCGATAAATAATATTTACAACCATCGCCGTACTTGTTTGCTATACAATAGATAAGATTCTCCAAATTCGTTCCTTAGATATTCTTCCTCGCGTGGTATGATAACCTTGTTAAATATTACCATGATTATAGCCAATGTGAAAATGCACCAAATGATATTCATGACCAATAATACACCAATGTATGTAACTGCCCAGCCTGTATACAAAGGATTTCGTGAAAACCTGTATGGACCTGATGTAATCAGTTGTTTCGTTTTTAAATTCGGTGTTATTGACGTGTGTGCCTTTTTAAATGTGTATAGACCTGTTATCATAATAAAAAGTCCTGTCACAATTAAGGTCCCACCGATAACCACTTCAACAGACTTTAGATTATCTGAGACGATGGAAAGCGGCAATATTCGGTCAATCAGCCAACCGATGCCAAAGCCGCCAAGATACAACAATGGAGGAGGGGGTGTTTTTTTAGATGCTTCTATATTCATAATTAGTTAATCCTTAGTATATGGGTGCTGCATATCGGACTGGACAAAATCGAATAAAATCTATCGATGAGTCCTTTGGACCTCCGGGGTAACAATATTATCAGATATTTCAATTAATAAATTCAACAACATCCGCACGGATCATCACCTTCGGGCGCGTATAGACAACTAAATTTAGCGCATCGGCATCGTAGCGGACATTGACAAGTGCAAGTTTTTTCCCCTCAGCCGGACCGTGAACCGCCTCGTAATTTTTCCAGAGGTCTTCCAGCGCTTCTTTGTAAAGCATTCCTGTTCCGCTGACACGGAGAACTGCTACAGTATTGGTCATCATACCAAGGGATAATGTTGAGCCAAAAAGATAACCGGCTTCCGCCTCACCGGAAACATTTTTCGCTACGATGATGAAATTGTTTTTTTGAAGCTGAACCTCGGTAATGTTGCTTGCGGTGAACATTCCGCCTGAAGCGCAGCCTGCAAGCATTACAGCAATAAAAACAGAGACAGAAATGCGAACGTATGTTTTCATAATTCTACCTCGCTATTATAATTGAAGTTGATGGATAGTGGAGCTTTATAACAAACTTACTGTAGAAATAAATTTAAGCATAATATACGATGTTTTTGTCGCCACGATTGTTTTTTTTTAATGTGCGTTTTTTGTTCCGTCTTCCGTTATCCCAAAAGACGGGACATCCCGCCTTTCCGGATAACGCAACACGGGATTATATAGCGGAGAACGACTTTGGAAACATAGGCGCATTGAAAGTCTCTGTAAGATTCATAATAATTGAAGTAGAAAGGAACAAATAAATGGCAGCTTCAACTGTAGCGCGAATGACTAAAAAAGAATTCACCGGAATTCTTTCCAATATTGTTGAACAAAAACTGGTTGAACTTTACGGCGACCCAGATGAAGGGCTCAATATTAAAGATCAATTAAGAAAAAGATTGATTCGTCAAAAATAGTCAACGTTAAAAAAAAATCGCGGTGTCGATTTGTCGACCGCATTGAAACAGATTGGATGGAAATAAATCTTGTACGCAATATCTTTCCTTAAACCTGCGATTAAAGATTTAAGAAAAATCGACAAACTAATTGCAAAACGTTTAGTCGACCACATCAAATGGCTTTCAGCAAACCTCGATACAACTAATCTTTTCCCCCTCAAGGGTGAACTTACCGGTCTTTTTTAACTTCGTGATGGTTCATACAGAATTATCTACCAGATCGATCGCAAAGACAAAATAATTATTGTGCATTTCGTCGGCCACCGCAAAGACGTTTACAAATTAAAGTAGAATGCCATTCTTTTACCCCCCAGGACTAAAGCTATTCCCAAATTGATCCTTGCAGAGTCCATGGGACCCTCAGAAATTACACGGCAACTTGCCCGTAAATTCTTTGACAGGTTCCATTTAATGTTTAACAGTGCGTCGATGGTAATAATCAATGTCATGCCTGTTCCGTTACGTTGTTATCGGGTTTGGGATTTATAGTATTCTGCAATTTCCGTTCAAACTTCTTCGCCGTGGCGGCGATGATGATCGAACCGAATGTGATAAGAATTCCCATGAATACCCCACCAGCCCGGTCATCTGACTCTTGCAACATAATGAAGATTTCTCCTGCCGCAACAAAACCGATAATAATTATTGCGCAATATTTTATGATCTGCAAAGCTTTCACCGCCGGTTGCGAGAACATCTTTTCGTGTTTGGCATATCCTAATACCTTGAAAGCCTGATAGAGTGCTGCGAAAAACGGAATGGACGCTACATACGCATACGCCAAAAATAGATCTTGGAAATAAATCTCAAAGATCGTGGCATGCACATTCCTCCCTTCGATCTGGGGCTCCCACAGCATGAAGGCAATGGCACCGATGCCGACGAGCACAATGACGATCTGAAGAAATATTGTTGAGCTTTTTTTCACGATACTTAGAATATTTTGATACCGCTGTCGCTACAGCTGTTCTTTAGCGGGGAGCGGCTGGAAAAGCCGCTGCTTGCTACTTTCTATCCGGCCCATCAAGGAATCGCAGTGCTGTTGAGACAAATGGAACCGTAGAATCATAAATTGGAACATGGTCTCCGCCGGGAATAATCCATAACGCGGCCTCCGGTATAGAACGGTAGATGCTTACAGGAATATCAACAGGAAAAAAGCGGTCGCGATCACCATGCACAACGAGCGTACGAGCAGTAATGGCAGATAAACTATTTTCATTGAAATTCATATCGTCGTAATCTTTGTGGAACGCGTTGAACTGTGCAATAAGTTGACGAATCTGTGCATCACCGCGTGTGGCGCACTCCCGATACATCTCTTGCACTTGTTGTGGCATTTTATCATACGAAACTCCGCGCATGATTGCTCTTGCTTGATCGGGGAAATAGGACGTTGCACTGATTAATACCATTGAATCGATGCGCTTGGGTTGGCTCGTTGCCATGTGAAGCAGCGTCATCCCGCCAGAACTGATACCCATAGCCGAAAAGTGACCGATCCCCAACGTATCAAGCAAGAGAAACACGTCACCGGCTGCTTCCCGATGAGTGAACGTGTTCTCGGGATTGGTGGAATGACCATGGCCGCGCAGATCCACAACAATCAGTCGATGGCGCTCTGAAAGCTTGGCGGTAAAGGGATGCCAGTTCTTTCCACAACCGCCAAACCCATGCAATAGCACAAGAGGCTCTCCGACTCCGTACTCCTCGTAGTACATCTCAATGTCATTGATTTGAACAGTATGCCCGCGAGTGGGTGTCCGTTTGGGAGCGTATTTCGTTGTCATATATGTGCCTCTTAAAAGCGCAACATGGTAAACTGTTTATAAACGGACTGGACTATAACTTTCTACGATGCGTAGAGCATTGCAACGTGTCCGCCGCTTTTTGGCGGTACGCGTTAATGAAAAATGTTTATAAATTTAAAATCAGCTATCATAACGTACGTTGTATTAAGAAATCTCAACACTCAAAACTTTTGCACACTTGCCTCGTTATGCTCCTAAACGGCGGCAGCTTGCACGTTTTTTTGTGTCCCTCTGTACGGTTCCGCTTTTTTGAATCCCGTTGTCGGAATCCCGAAATGCGGGACATCCCGAAAAGCATGATTTTTTTAGCGGGGAAAATTTAGTTAGCCAGCATTATTACTATGTGGTTGAACAAGATTGATCAGATTCCCGCACGTATCCTCGAACACAACCACAGAAATTATTCCCATTCGCTGCGGTTCGCCACGGAACACAACACCTCGCTCCTTCAGTCGTTTGAAATCACTTTCAATGTCATTGCTGATAAGCGCAGTAGCTGGAATGCCTGCCTCAAAAAGTGCTTTTTGGTATATTTGAGCAGGTGGAAAACCCAATGGTTCTAGAACAAGTTCGACGCCGTCAATTCCATCAGGAGAAGTCACTGTCAACCAACGATACTCTCCCATTGAAATGTCTGCCATCTTATTGAATCCAAGAACATTCGTGTAAAACTGCAGTGCGGCTTCTTGGTCAGGGACCATAACGCTAACGAACTTGATCTGCATATATTTCTCCTTCTTTCAATGCTGGCTAAATACTTGAGTTAAGCAGCGTTGTATGCTGCCTGCCGTTTTTAGGTCTACAACCCGTTTGATCTACGACTGATTGGCGGGTTCTTTATTAATATGGTTATGTGTAACTTTTCGAAAGAATATACACATTGATCGTTTTTATTTCTTCCTTTATTTTTTCACTTAATCCAAACTGTGTTAATGGCTAATTTTCATTTATTCAGCCCTATTGCCATTTTATAGGCCATTGCAGCATCGGGAAGCGGTGTTAACGTATCTAACAAAATATTGTAAGTCCCTTTTTCAGACAGTTCGTCGGCAACTTTTTTTATTAAAGCCAAAGTAGCTTTCATCAAACTCGAACCCAGACTTACACGGGCTACACCTAAATCCTGCAGTTCCCTTACGGAAAGAGGAGATCCTGCTCCAATCGTAGGGTTTGAAAGAATATTTATTGGGGCATTAATTTCCTTAACCAATGTTGAAATCGTTTCTTTTTCCCCTACAGGCTGAACAAATATACAATCGGCTCCTGCTTCCCGGTATTTATTGCCACGCTTAATTGATTCAGATAATTTTTCTCGTGTTGAACCTGACGAAGTATAAAATGAATCCGTTCTTGCATTGATTACTAAATGAAAGCCCAGTGAATCTGATAATGAGCGAATGGCGGATATTCTTTCACAAAATTCTATCTCGTCAATTAACAGAGGACTTAAATCAATGCTGTCTTCAATGTTTACTCCAACAATTCCTGTTGCAATTATCTTTTTAACTGAATCCATTATTTCATTTATATTATTTCCATATCCGGATTCTATATCCACAGTTACCGGAACTTGTACTCCATTGACTATTCCAGTTATAACTTCAATCATTTCTGACAATTGAATTATCTGGCAGTCAGGATACCCTAACGAGGCGGCTATTCCCATACTTGTTGTTGCGATGGCCTTATAGCCGCTTGCTTCTATTAATTTAGAACTTCCTACGTCCCACGAGTTCAACAAAACTAGAATTTCATTGTTATGATGATATTTCAAGAACAGTTCGGCTTTATCTTTTTGAATATGTGAAACCATAATCGCCCCCTTTTTTATTGTTTATACAAAACTTCCCATTATTCATATAGTGCCGCTGCGTATCCATCAACCGCAATAAAGATAACTTAAACCACATTACCTTGAAGTTTTATTTGTTTGCCGACATTCATCGATATGGGTAAAAAATAAATTATAATTCGGTTCATTTTGCACACTGCCTTTTATTTCCACCTAACTGACCGGATCTAAGATGTCTACAACTTGTCGCGTGTGCAACTTCTCCGCCGTCTTTCTTGACCGCCGTCCATTTGGCGGTTTGGCAGGATTTGAGATCCTTTCGTAACGCAATTTATATTTAGAAAACTCAACATTCAATACTTTTGCGCGCCTGCTCAACGAGTCGAGTCTTCTATCTGTAGGCCGGTGAGTCTATGACTCGTAGTGCGACTTCTCGACTGGGTCCACTTGCACGTTTTTTGTGCGCCGCTGTACGGTTCCGCTTTTTTGAATCCCGTTGTCGGAATCCCGAAAAATAGGACACCACGTAGAGCGGGATTCTTTAGCGGGGAGCGGCTCGGTTAGATCACGCGCGTATAACGTACTTGATTTTATCACTATATTGTACTAATTTGTTTCAACAAACAGCCGGAAGTATACAATGCCTATTATTAAATCTATCTCCAGTATGCGAAATCGTACTCGTGAAATATCTATCCTTGCTCGCGAAAAAGATGAGCCTATTTTCCTTACCAAAAATGGTGAGGGCGACATGGTTATTATGACGATTGATCATTACGAACGGCTCAAAGCACAATCTGAACTTTTCGAACAATTGGGAGTCGCACAATCCCAATCTGCCGCTGGTAAAAAGGGAGTAACTCATTCTCAAATGATGACTTCATTACGACGCCGAACCCATGCGTAAGCAATTTGTATTACGATACCTTCCTATTGCCCAAGAGGATCTTAAAAACATCTTCGACTGGATTGCAAAAGATAGTCCTGCGAGAGCATTGGCATTTGTTGATAAAATAGACAAACGCATTGGGGCACTTTCACATTCTTCCCACCTTGGAAGAATCCCTCGCAATGCAAAACTAAGGGAATATGGATATCGAGTATTAATATTAGACACATATCTCGTGTTCTATGTTATCCATGATAAAACTATTCAAATTCATCGAGTTGTTCATACCTCCAGAAATCTCGATCATCTCATCTAACCAATAACAAAGTATTTTACAAATGTTTGCCCGTTGCCTTAACAGGAGCTACGTTGCGTTGCAACTTGTCCGCCATTTTTTGGAGGGCGTTAAAGCACGTGGATATTGTTTTTTAATTTGCTGATAACTATTTGAAGCGTAAACTGTAATTTGAGGACTTAACTTTATACCTAAGCGCGGCGCGGTTACCACGACAGGTTGAGTGATTGATTAGGTGGCAGATTTGTTATTAATAGTAAAGAAATGTGTTCGGACTTTTTCTTGACACAAGGACCAAAATATAAACCCATCTATAATCGATTGAATTGCTGGGACAATATTTCCAGAGCTTCCAAATTCCTTAAATATTGTTGGTACTCCAGCAATTGAAAATGCTGTTATCGCACTTGCATGATCAAATGTAGATATTACTAACCAGTTAAGTATGAATAACCATGTCCATAGATTCGGGTGTTTCCACACAAAATATATTACCAGAGGCGCAAGAACGGCTACAACTATATCAATTATTGCAGGGAAAAGCCAAGCAGCAGGATCTTGTTTCGATAGAACACTATTTATTAAAGGCAACGCAATAAATCGCGGTATTTGTAAAATTGCCCAAACTGTGAGAAGTAGTAATATTACTTTGGGACGAAGCAGAGATTTCATTTTTATTGGACCTCCTCTACTGGTTATTCCTGCCACCTAACAGACTGGAATTAAGCTGCCCCGAAGGGACCACCCGGACCCTTGGGCCTTCGGGGAGCGACTCGGTTAGGCGGTTTAGAAACTGTTATTTTTGATTTTAATTGTAACTCTTCTTAGCAATACACCTAAACCTGTACCTATTAACGATATAATAAAAGTGAATGCCGCCAACATTAGAATTGAAATATATGTATTGGGATGCAATGTATCCGGTAAACCAAGTACGTGTTTGATTATGTGAGCCATCGGAACACATATCCATGCAATAACTGAAGTATACCACCCATGCCAACCCCACAATCTTCCAACTATTAAATTACCCGTTAACAACATTGCTACTATGACAATAGGGCTGACTTCACCTTCAAATGCAAAATTATCTACAGCAACGACAATAATTCCAAAGATTACTCCAAACATAATTTGGCGAATCAATTGGATTTCAATTTTATCCGATGTCATTTTAATATTCTTTTTTAAAAAACACCTAACGGACTGGAGCTAATCCCAAAGGGACCCCTTTGGGGACTGCGTGGCGACTTATCCGCCGTCTTTCTTGACCGCCGTCCATTTGGCGGTTTGGCGGACGTTTTTACGCGGTCGCTGCGTTTGTGAATTGTGCGTTTTTAGCATCCCGATGTTTTTTGTCGGGACTGATCTCTTGACGAATCGTATGTTGTCGCTTCGTTTCGCGACACTTGAACCATTTTTCAAACCGCGATCGCGGTTGCAGAGTTTATCCTGAGCGAGTCCGCACCAGCGGACGAGTCGAAGGATCAACTTGAGCGACTCGGATAGGCAGCACAAGCAATGTTTTATTTAAACAAATAGAGAATTATTACAACTGCTGAGTATACCAAAACGAATAGTTTGTTTTCGTGAAACATCGATACCCCAGTAGCAATCATTGAAAATAAAAACGCCATTGGGATTGCATATATTAGAGCGCCACCGTGTAATGCCGGATAATTATTTCCAGGACAATAAATGGTGTGGATATACAATACAACCGTTGAAAATAATAGCCCAATTGAAAATCTCTTAAAGATATTTCGACTGAGAGTTTCGTCTTTAATTTGTGCTTCCATATTTTTGTGCTGCTTAACGGACTGGAGCTAATCCCAAAGGGACCCCTTTGGGGACTGCGTGGCGACTTATCCGCCGTCTTTCTTGACCGCCGTCCATTTGGTGGTTTGGCGGACGTTTTTACGCGGTCGCTGCGTTTGTGAATTGTGCGTTTTTAGCATCCCGATGTTTTTTGTCGGGACTGATCTCTTGACGAATCGTATGTTGTCGCTTCGTTTCGCGACACTTGAAACATTTTTCAAACCGCGATCGCGGTTGCAGAGTTTATCCTGAGCGAGTCCGCACCAGCGGACGAGTCGAAGGATCAACTTGAGCGAGCGGTTAGGGCGCAAATGCTGTATCTGCTTTGAATGATTCTAATTCTTTCAATTGTGCAAAAACATCACCCGACCAGCGGTTGACTTCTGTTAAGTTCGCACCTCTTTTGGTGTCCCGGTAATAATTTTGAAGTGTTAGGTTTAAAGCATTTTCATTCGCTCGTACAATTGAAGCAACATTGCTACTAATTTGTGATGAACTTGCAAACGAATATATTTTACTAAAATCCTGTCGCATTCGTCGCATAAACAATTCATAAATATCAAACAGTGTTTGGTGATAAAAGAGTTGATTGTCATTTACGTATCGTTTATCTGCCCAACATAACGATTTTTCAACATAACAAACCGCTCTGAATTTTGGCGGATAATCACCAGATGGTTTGTTCCAATCATATTGGGTTCTAATAAATACTTCTGAAGCTGTTAATGGATTATTTGGTGCAATTCTATTAACAAAATCCTTCCATTCTAATCGCCGTATAGCTGACCAATAAACTACTTCGGTAGGATTTGGGAATGGATCATATACATACGGCGGTGCATAACAGGAGGAAAACATAATAACTGTAACTACCACTATAAAAATGAATATTTTAAATCGCATTTGTACCTTCGTTGTTTTTACACCATAACTGGAGCTAATCCCAAAGGGACCCCTTTGGGGGCTGCGTGGTAACTTGCCCGCCGGTTTCTTGGCGGGCGTTCCAGCGCACCGCGATTGTTTATTATTTTGCTGATATTATTTCATCAACAGCATTTTCTTCACACTCACAAAACTTCCTGACCGCATTTCATAGAAGTATAATCCACTGGAGAAGGATTGTGCGTTGAATGTTGTCGTATATACGCCGACATCTTTCGTTTCTTTCACGAGCGTAGCAACTTCTCTCCCCAACACATCATATACTGTCAAAGAAACAAAACCGGTAATTGGTAGCTGATAACTGATTGTCGTTGACGGGTTGAAAGGATTCGGATAATTTTGGGCCAGCGAGAACACTGTTGGCAATAAATTATCCATAGCTTTAACATTAAGGGTCTTTCCCTTTATAAGTTTCACAAAGGATGTATCGACATTTGACACGATTGCGGGGAATTGATCTTTTGTTTGCACTGTCCATTTTAACACAGCGGTATCTTTGCTTCCTAAAAACGTAAGAAGTTGTGCGCCTGTACGAACAAGAAAACTATCAGCACCGGTAGGAGAACCGCCGGTTGCTACCGCTGTTCCACCAATTGGCACCCAACGATACGCAAGTGGATCGCCATTAAGATCAACAGGTTTGTTCCATGTAAACAAAAAATTTTGATTTGTAGAATCAATTAGCAACGTAGCGCCCTTTGCCGGAGTTACTAAAGCAAAGTGTGGGTTCGGCGAGACTTGAATTCCGCCCTCAAAGTCTGTTGGATTGCCCGGAGAGAGTTGGTATCCATCATTGTACACCAATGCCGACGAAGTATATTGTGTTACAACTCCGCTTACATTTGCAGGATAAATTGGTTCTGTTACACCAGCGAGAATTGTATTTTTATTAATGTTAACAATCATTGTATCCCATCCATCCCAGAATACCATATTGGCATCTGCACCGGAAACGGGCCACGCCGAAGAACGTGTATGCTTTGCTATTCCGGAAATTTTTACCAGCTGACTTTCGTATCGTTCGGGCTCAGACATAAATTGCCGCACTGTTAATTTTGTCTGTGTTACCACCAGGTTCGATCCAAGAATATGGAAAACACTATCATTGAATGATGCGGGAATAATTTGCGTAGTTCCGCGTTCTTGAGCAATAGTTCCGGTAACAACAACGGCATCACCCATTGTTAATATTGGTCCGCCGCTGCCGGCCTTAAAAAGTTGTATTCCGCCGCTTCCATCCTGAAGGGTATATTGGGTTGCCTCTGTGCCTCGAAGATTTGTGCCGTTCGCTACACCGACAATTGTTACCGTTTTTCCCACACGATCCGGCTTAAAATCATGATCGGTATCAGCAATTGCCTGCGCAATGTTAATGGAAGGAATAACAGGAGAAGCAATGGTACTTACCGAGCGATATATACCACCGCCTAAATATCCATAGATGCCAACGAGACAATGCCCATCGGGTGTTATGACAATTGATGAACAGTCGCGGAACGATGAATCTGTAGTAACGGTTTCCCATGTCTGCGATGTTGATTCTTTCACTAATGCAGCAGACGTACTACTATTCAACGATACAAATATCTTTCCGCGTACATCCTGCACTATTCCGGTTACATTATATCCTCCTAATCCAAGATTTGTCCAGCTTTCGCCCTGGTCAGTCGAATGATTGAGATAAGAAGATCCATTGTTCGCCATTGCGAAAACGAAAACATCGGCATAGTGCCCAGGGGTTAACACATAATTGTAACTACTTGTCTTGAACTTTGTCACCCACGTATTTCCTAGGTCGGTGGAACGAAGAACAGTTGCATACGCGCCGGCATACAGATATCCGTCTGCAGTTGCACATAGAGCATTAACGCTTTGGTAAGCGTAGTCTCCCGGCAGTGTATATTTGCTCCATGAAACGCCGTGATCGGTGGACCGAAGAATTCCGATCCCATCGGTGCCTGCAACGAGAATCTCGTTTGTAACAACAAGAAGCGCGGTAACCGCATAGTAGTTGTTGAGTTTGGTCGAATCGATCGCCACAACACATTGTTTCCACGATTTCCCGCTGTCCGTTGAACAATACACTCCTTTGCGCCCGTATTGTTTTCCCGCCCCCACATAAAGGCGTCCGGTGGAATCGGCTGCAGCACAACGGATCTCGAATGAGTCTAATCCGCATTGCTGCCAGGTTATTCCATTATTAAAGGACCGGAATAATCCGCGATCTGTCCCGGCAAGGATTGATCCGTCATAGCAAACGGTGAGATTTAAACATTTTCTTTCTGCGGACGTACCGAGTGGTGTCCACGAAAATGTTTGTGCAGAAAGTGGTAACGTTAAGAAGAGAACGGTACACCACCGAATACAATATGCAAACAGACAATTTTTAACCATTGATATTCCCGTATAGGTCATAATCCTGTTATGTGAATAAATGACATTTTTATCAGCTGCCTTTTGTCCCGCTGTTCTGTAGTGGGGAGCGACTGTTAGGTTGCGATTTTATTTTAATGAATGAATAAACGAACTTTTGAATGCCAGTGAACTTTTATATTTATCAAAGTATGTGAAACCAGGAGTAAACAAAATAATATTGTCACCGCTCCGATTAAATATCAAATCGAATTCCAATACTATTGAATTATACGAAGATTGTTCATCTCCATATTTTGCAGGATTTTTTGAAAATGTGTGAGCAAATCGTATACTAGGTTCAAGTAAGACTGGCTCATCTGTTGAATGTAAATAAAATTCAAATCCAACTGTTCCAAATTGACCTTCTATTGTTACTTCTTTTGTTATTGCAACTGAGTGATCATATCCACCACCATTTTCTTTGTAAATGTTTTCAAATGATTGTACTTGAACATTCTTCGTCCATGTTTTAGCACCGAATAAAAATAAATTTACACCTATGCTTGTGTTGCTTACTGGTCTTATAAGACCATTTTCATAATAAATGCCAATTCCATCTAAAGAAGGATCTTTACCGTATAAGTATCTAAAACCAACGCTATTCCTTCCATCTTTGTTATATGCAATCTGAGCACCAATCATTGTTCTTGTATCCACTGTTAAGGTTGAAACCGTATATGCTACCACTCCTTTTTTTTCGCCTACATATTTATTTTGTCCTATTGTGTAATTGCAACACACTACGTATAGGATAATATTTATTACTGATTTTGACATTGAATTATTTTGATAAGCAACATAACAACTGGAGTTAAATTACGTGAAACGTTCCAGTGCGTGGTTTTCTTTCCGGATAAATATCGTGAACGTATGTTGTCAGTATTTATTAACCTTTCCTATTTCTAAAGAACGTCTGTAGCGGCAACTAGAATCATTTTAGTGCATGATGCGAACAGGGGTACTTTATTTGTTGACTAGTTCCTTTTTAATATGGTTAGGCACTATGGGAGAATTGTATAATAAGTTTTAAACTGTGTGTTAACTGTATTCATCTTAACTTCCCCATCTCTTCTGTTATATTCATTCAATAAGCTATAACTTCCTTCAATCTCAATTTCAAAAAGATCGCTAATGTTATATCCCAAACCCATACTGATATTGTAACCATACCTGATACCATTTTTATATTGTGCCCACGTAGAAAGATGTTCCTGATAATCAAATTGCAATATTGCATTGTTCCAATTATTTATTAGAAATGAGGCACTACAAAATGGATACAGATTATTAAATTCCGCATTATATCTTAAACCAAAACCATACGACCAAATATCATTTATTGTTTTAACATTTTCATAATGACTGTGTGTTGCTAAAAAATCCCACATTTCAACACTCTGATTTCCTCTCATCGGCAAATAGTGTAATTGTGCAATAAATATTACCGGAAGACTAGAAAATCCAATTTTTGCATTTATTGATAAATCGTATTCGTTTTTTAACCCCAAACCTGCAAAATTTGTTTGTGTACCGTTTTTTTGTGTATATAAACCAATTCTGCCAAAATCTTCCGTGTAAAAATTATTCCCTTGAATCATATTGATGCCAGAACCTAAACCAATTGAAATTGTTTGACTGTATACAATATTAACTGTGATTATAATTACTGATAAATATTTAATCATTGATTTCATATTTCCTCCATAGTGCCTAACGGATGGCGGCTAATCCCAAAGGGACCCCTTTGGGGGCTGCGTGACGACTTGTCCGCCGTCTTTCTTTACCGCCGTCCATTTGGCGGTTTGGCGGACGTTTTACTGCGGACTTGCGCACCGAATTGTGAATTCGTTATAATATTTCGTTTTGTAAGTTGTATGTTCGTTTCACGACACTTGAGACATTTTTAAGCCGCAGTCGCGGTTGCAGAGTTTATCCTGAGCGAGTCCGCACCAGCGGACGAGTCGATGGATCAACTTGAGCCGCTGGTTATACGGCACTGTTATTTATCACTTCTCATCGGAGGTAAGCACCTCCTATGAGACTGTATCCAAACTGAAAACTTGAAGGTCCTAATATCATTCCGTTAACCAGGGGATGAACACCTTTAAATTTCCAAGTGGCATCTTCCTCGCATAACTGCTCCTGATGTCCAGCGAAAGCTACTCGAACAATACTCATTACGCCAGATTTTGCAGGTGGAATAATTACCTGCATACCGTTCGATCCAAAGCCTTCGACACTTCGAGAAGGCATACACTCGCAGGCTACACTCAATCCAGCGACATCAATAGATCCCATCCACTTGCCTTCTGAATTCTTGTGAAGTCGCACATCTCCATAGCTAGCGTAGTGCCCTTTATTGCGCATATAACTAACATATATACTATCGGGCATCCAAAATTCCAAAGCCAGAAATGGTTTTCCTTGACCCAGTTCATTTGTCGAATCTGACTGTGCTACGCGAGCAAACCATAAAGCCATAGCTCCATTTTCAGGCCATTTGGGTCTGCGTCCGTCTATATCAAATGTTTTCATTTTGACGATTTCAAGAAATGAAATACCCCAATCCGCATGTGCAGGATATTTACTTAAATGCTCTTTTGCCCAAGGTATTTGTTCAACAGCAAGCTCATTAATTGTAATGAACCGGAGAAACGATGGAATTTTCTCTTTAACAGTTAATGGATCAAATACTAGATAACTGACAATCTCTTCAGGCCCATCCACAACCCATTTCGTTTGAGCACCTTCTGGAAGTGATAGATTTTGAGCATGAGCATTTACAGCTAGCAAAAAAGAGAACATAAAAGAAACCAACAAAAATACTTGCTTCATACCTTCCTTATGTCTGTTGTTGCAGTGCCGTATAACGGACTGGAGCTAATCCCAAAGGGACCCCTTTGGGGGTTGCGTGGCGACTTTTTTACGCGGTCGCTATGTTTGTGAATTGTGCGTTTTTAGCATCCCGATGTTTTTTGTCGGGACTGATCTCTTGTCGTATCGTAAGTTGTCGGTTCGTTTCACGACACTTGAGACTTTTTTCAAACCGCGGTCACGCTTGCAGAGTTTATCCTGAGCGAGTCCGCACCAGCGGACGAGTCGAAGGATCAACTTGAGGGGCTGGTTAGGCGTTGCGTTAATAAACTGCTTTGTAATCTATATTAATTTGAGTTTTGGTGACTAAATTCGATTTTACATTAACAGCCATATACACACCGTTACCATCACCTCCACCTGCCCAGTAAAATGAATCCTCTTTAACAAAACAACTATACAATCCAGGATCCAACGATACTTGAAAAAAGCCATCTTTATCAGATACGGTTTTAGTTATAAATTTCGTATCTATCTTATATAAAAAATATGGCCTGAGAGTATCCCCAACAACATCAACATATTTTGCTGCTTCATAAATAAACACTTCTCTCTCAACGGGTTTAATTGTGCCTCCGTTGGAATGAGCACCATATGAAGGCATGAAATCACCCTCCAGAAATAATACATCCCCCCATACTCCTTGAGTAATTGTGACTTTATGTTGATTGTCTGGTAGAGGTTGAATTGGTGTTACAACTTCATCATCTTCTTTACAACCAACAAGAATAAGAGTAAATAAAAACACTTGCAGTATTTTTAAGAAAAAAATTTTCATTTTAGCACCTCTTTCTATAGCAACGCCTAACGGACTGGAGCTAATCCCAAAGGGACCCCTTTGGGGGTTGCGTGGCGACTTTTTTACGCGGTCGCTATGTTTGTGAATTGTGCGTTTTTAGCATCCCGATGTTTTTTGTCGGGACTGATCTCTTGTCGTATCATATGTTGTCGGTTCGTTTCACGACACTTGAGACATTTTTCAAACCGCGGTCACGCTTGCAGAGTTTATCCTGAGCGAGTCCGCACCAGCGGACGAGTCGAAGGATCAACTTGAGGGGCTGGTTAGAACGCAACCAAATATTTATTAATCAACTTTCCAATGTCCATTAAGTTGTATTTTGTCGTCAGTTTTTTTTTCACTATTCGTTGATTTATTAAATTTAAATGTTTCAACCATCGCACGTAATTGAACTTCAAAATTTTTCGATGAAGGGTCACTACTGTATGGAACCAAAGAACATCCTAAATAACGTTTGCCTTTCTCTACTTCAATATAAATGTACATTTGTTGTCTGTTTTTCCAATTAATTATAGCGACATAATAGTCATAGTTTTTAGTGCTCATCTTTTCAAACTGTCCAGAGTTAATACTTTTCAAGTAGATTTCTACATCTTTTGGGTCCTCAACATTAGAGACACCTATCATCGGAGTAATTGATCTACCTTGATCATCAAACATTGGCTGATCCGGATTGAAATATATACCTTTTCCAGATCCATCTTCCCGTTTTTTCCATTTTGCCGGACGCTTAAAGGATGCCTTTACCGTTGGTTCAAATACATCAATCCATCCTGAAGTATCATACTGATTTACCTGAGAAATTATTGTATCCAATGGAATAATAAACAACAGAAGCAGGGGAAAAAGTATAATAATATATCTTATTTTCACCGTGGAATCCTTTCTTAAAGGTTGCGTTCTAACGGACTGGAGCTAATCCCAAAGGGACCCCTTTGGGGGTTGCGTGGCGACTTGACCGCCGTCCATTTGGCGGTTTGGCGGACGTTGTGCCGCGGTCGCTATGTTTGTGAATTGTGCGTTTTTTTAACATCCCGATGTTTTTTGTCGGGACTGATCTCTTATCGTATCGTATGTTGTCGGTTCGTTTCACGACACTTGAGACATTTTTCAAACCGCGGTCGCGCTTGCAGAGTTTATCCTGAGCGAGTCCGCACCAGCGGACGAGTCGAAGGATCAACTTGAGCGAGTGGGATGTGCGATTTGAGATTATTTCTCTAAATCAAATAATATTTACAATTGCTCTATAGATGTCCTTTAAAGATAACTGTCTTTCCAGAGTTAGAAACACTACATAGAATAAATATCTGATCATCGAAATAGGCAATATCCAATGGCCGGACTTCTTGGAATGACAACGCAGGTATTAACGTCCAATTTGTTCCATTGTAGTAATACACCGCAGAATAAGTTGGATATGATTTGGTATTTCCAGCCACGACCAAATTATTGTTTGAACTACCAGCTATTGCAATAGCAGAAACAGTATCAAACGGTAAATAATTTGACCAAGTTGAACCACGTTTAATTTTGGGGTAATTCCCGAGTCCAATTAGCTCATTTGAATGATTCACCCATAATCTCGATGAGAAGTAGGTTAAGTTTGAATCACTTTTAATCCATGAAGAATTTCCGTTTTTCATATAAACTTCACGAATATCAGGAGCATTGCTATTAAGATAGTGTATGTAGACTAAAGCATAAACAATATCATTTTCCCCCTTTGCTATGGAAACGATATCAGAATAAATACTGTCATTGCCTGAATACATATTCGGAAGCGTCTCTCTCTTGAAAGATTTACCGTCGTAAGAATAGAATGTTTTATTAATACCACCTACCCAGGCATTATTTTGTTGACCGCCAATAGAAAACAACATTCTTGATTTACCTTGCAACGCGATATACCAACCCCCACCATTGTTATGTAGTATTATGCTTGAATCTTGAATTTTATCGTTTACCAAATATGATAGACTCCCAACTGCCCAAATATCTGAATTACTAAAGCCATGTATCTTATATAAACTAAAACTTCCAATTGACAATGTTACACGTGTCCATGAGTGCCCATCGAATCTATACATATTTCCCCAACCCACGCTATATACATTGTTTGAAGAACCACCCCAAATGGAATATAAATGTCCATCAATAGTATCTGCACTCCATTTATAATCAAGAGGACTACTTTGATATGGTTTCGCATCGTTTGTGCATTGCAAAAAAAATAGCGAGAACAGAAATAGTAAAACACACAAGAGAATATAACTTTTCATAATTAATTTATTGACTGCTGATTAAATCGCACCTAACGGACTGGAGCTAATCCCAAAGGGACCCCTTTGGGGGGCCGCGTTGCAACTTGCCCGCCGTCTTTCTTGACCGCCGTCCATTTGGCGGTTTGGCGGGCGTTACAGCGGGTTGATTAAAGTCTTAAATGCGTTCTTTGCATCCCGCCGCTCTTTGGCGGGATTAAAAATGCTGTTTCGTCTCGTAAGTTGTATTTAGAAATCTCAACACTCATAACTTTTGCGCGCCTGCCTGCCGCCAGGCAGGTCAGCGCTTGCAGAGATTATCCTGAGCGAGTCCGCACCAGCGGACGAGTCGAAGGATCAACTTGAGCCGTTGGTTAGGCAGCCTGTTCTATTGAATATTTTAATTCTTGACTATATGTCAGATATGACATATCTTATTTCAACATGAGCAACGATCACAAACCCCTTGCCTGGCTTCATGGCGAAGTTAAAACTCCGCCGATGTCGCCGGCCGCGAGAATAGAAACTGGATTCCTTCTCCGCAAACTGCAACGCGGCGAATTGATATCATTGCCTTGGTGCCGTCCAATGCCATCGATAGGCCCACGTTGTCATGAATTACGGATTACTGATGAAACAACGATATGGCGATTAGTCTATCGTATTGATCCGGATGCTATCATTATTCTTGATGTTTTTAAGAAGAAAACACAACAAACACCCAAGAATATCATAGATCAATGCAAAAGAAGAATTCGCTTGTATGATGCTGAATAATTAACAGGAGCCAATTATGGAAAAGAACAAACAAAAGAAACTTGAAGCAGCCGGTTGGAGAATTGGAACTGTTGATGAATTCCTTAATCTCAATCAACAGGAAGCCGAATATATTGAACTCAAGCTCTCATTGAGCAAAAACCTTCAAAAACGGCGTAGATCATTAAAGATTACTCAAAAAGACTTTGCCAAAATGATTAAGTCGAGTCAATCTCGTGTTGCGAAAATGGAATCCGGCGACCCAACGGTTACAATCGATCTTCTTGTTAAATCTTTACTAACATTAAAGACACCTAAAAACTCCCTCTCTCGTATTCTCCCTCGATAACTGCCACTTCAAGGCTGCCTAACGGACTGGAGCTAATCCCAAAGGGACCCCTTTGGGGGCTGCGTGGCGACTTTTTTACGCGGTCGCTATGTTTGTGAATTGTGCGTTTTTAGCATCCCGATGTTTTTTGTCGGGACTGATC
>CAIOTF010000036.1 GCA_903861125.1 uncultured Ignavibacteriota bacterium | reverse complement strand
GAGAATGCTTTCGGTGAGAACATAAATCCGACCTGCAAAAAATTGGAGACGATACCGATAAGCATCATTGTTACCATAACGGGAAGCAGGGATACAGCCAAAAATGCAAATACCATATAGATCAATTCCGTTATGGAAGTGATGGTCACTTCGATGGACGAGAGATGGCCAAGCACCTGTTTGAACATCGAACTCATCTGCGACACCATCGTTGAGCCGAACGTATACAGCGCCAAAAATCCGAACAGCAGCATCACGGCTGAGTTCAGATCCATACTTTTGGCTACGGAACCTTTGCTGCGCGATTCTTCCCTCTTTTTATCAGAGGCAGGTTCGGTCCGTTCGTCACTATCGGGTTTATTGTCGGCCATTACATCAGTCTCATCAGTTCAATAATTGAGGATTCAAACGAACTCAGCATCTTTTTGAAAACAAACGCTATAACCGGAATTGTTGCAATCATCACGAAAGCGCCGAGTCCGATCTTCAGGGAAAAGATCACACCGAAGATGTTCATTTGCGGCATTGCTTTGTTAAGAATACCGAGCGACACATTGGCGATGAACAATGAAACCAAAACGGGTGCTGCGATCTTTACGGCAACAACAAACATTTGGCCCGTTATCACTACCATTTGGTGCACAGCCCCTTCCGAAATATTCCACGTGCCGAGGGGGATGATAATGTAGCTGCTGATCAGCGCTTCAATAATAAAGTGATGTCCATTTAACAGGATAAAGATCATCAGCAGGAACAGATACAAAAGCTCGCTCAACACAGGAAACGACGCATTGTTTTCGGGATCGTACATTGTCGCCATGGAGAAACCCATGTCATAACTGATCAGATCGCCGGCATATCGGACACCGCCGAAGATGATGCCGATAGAAAAACCGATCACCGCACCCGTGATCAATTCCTTCATTCCAAGAACAAATAACGGCAGCAGATTTAATTCAAGCACAACCGTATGTGCAATATTGAATGAGAACAGAACATATGACAGGAACATGGCCAGAACCGCTTTTACCTGAAGCGGTATGGCTTGATGGCCGAACATTGGAGCAGTTACGATCACCGCGGAAATGCGGAGAAAGAGCAACAGACAAAGAAGAAATTTTTCAATGTAGAACTCCACCCGTTACCTCAGGTTCGGCAGTTGCTGAAACAAATTGATCGTAAACGATACAAGAACATCCATCATCCACGGCAGCGTAAGAACGAGAACGATCGCAATCACAATCACTTTCGGAACGAACGTAAGCGTTACTTCCTGAATCGACGTTGCCGCCTGTAAAATTGAAATAATCAAACCCACGATCAGCGAGATGAGAAGCACCGGGGCCGAAATGAGCAGCATGGTATACATCGTTTCGCGAATCAAATTCACAACAAATTCTTCTGTCATAGTACTTTCCCTTAATGAAAACTTGTTACGATAGAACCAATGACCAGATTCCAGCCGTCCACAAGAATGAACAGCAGAATCTTGAACGGCAGCGAAACCATTGCCGGAGGTAGCATCATCATACCCATTGCCATGAGAATACTTGCCACGACCATATCGATGATCAGAAAAGGAACAAAAAGAACGAAGCCCATCTGAAAGCCCATACGCAATTCACTGATCGCAAACGACGGTATCAGAACGTGGATAGGTATATCATTGCGGTTGTTCGGTTTTTCCATTTTGCTGAGTTTCACAAACATGGCAAGATCCTCCTCGCGCGTCTGGCGGAACATAAATTCCTTTACCGGGACGATCGCTCTGTCGTAAGCGACCGAAACGCTGATGGTATTTTTCATATACGGCTGAAGGGCATCGTCATTTACTTTGTTCCACACAGGTGCCATAACGAAGAACGTGAGGAACATGGCAAGTCCGAGAAGTATCTGCGGCGGAGGCATTTGCGGAGTTCCCATCGCCTGTTTTAAGAAGTGGAGGACAACAATAATGCGCGTAAAAGCGGTCGTGAGTATGAGCAGTGCAGGTGCAAGCGACAAGATCGTCATTAAGAACAAGATCTGAAGCGTCATGGAGACATCTTCAGGTTTCGTCGCTTTTCCTACTTCAATACTTAATTTCGGTAGTGCCATCGGCGACTGCGACGCGGCGATGGTGCAGAACACCGCGGTCAGGACAATCGTGATAAGAACATTTTTTCTCATGTAGTCTATACATATCCCGCATCCTTGCGCTGATAAAAATAGTCACTCCCCGGAATCCTTTTTTCGGGAAGTGCGACTCTGTTTTTTAATAAGAATGTCTTTTTTTTCTGAACCGTGCAGAATATCGCTCAACGTCGGAAATTGAGTGACAAAACTCTTCGTGCTGTCCATAATTGATTGTTTCAGCGACACATGCGGCAACTGATCTTCCGTAAGACTCTGCAGATCGGACTCGGTCAATTCGCCGAGAAGATGCATCCCCTGTTCATGGGAAGACATGACAAATATTTTTCTGGCTATTTTCACAACGTAAATAGCACGTTTTGGCTGTATGAATTTTTGTCCAAGAATTTCAATGTTGACACTGCTGCCGTTCTTTGCAGCGGGGATTCCGGCGTATTTCTTCACCACCGCACTGACGGCGAACATCAGTGCCAGCACAGCGGTTAACGAGAGCACCATCTGCAGAATCACTGATTCCATGTCATGCTCCGAGATTTTTTAAACGTTCAATATGATCGATCAAATTGGTGATCCTGATGCCGAAATGTTTCTCGATCACAACAACTTCGCCTTCCGCTACTTTTTTCCCGTTCACCAGAATATCGACCGGTTCGCTGGCAAGTTTTTCAAGTTCGATCACCGCGCCGCGATTCAGTTCCAGGATGTCCTTAATCAGCATTTTTGTCCGGCCGAGTTCAATGGAGACCTGAAGATTGAGATCCATCAGCATATCCATCTTGATTTCTTTTTTTTCAGCGGTTGCTGTCTGGTCCATAGTTTCCTGTGCTTCCATAGATGTACCTTTTCATACTCGTTCGTTAATGATGCAGTTTATTTTCGCTTTCTATTTGTATGGCAAGATGTCCGTTCGATACACCGGGCTTACCGAAGAACCGGGTTGTTCCGCCGATCTCGATCTGCACGTTACCGTTTGCCGGGATATTCGTCCGAAGCACGTCGCCAATCTCCAGTTTTATGAACTCTTCAACCGTAAGCTGCGCATGCCCCAGCACTGCGGAGACGGGAATGGATGTTTGGGAGACTTTTTTAATCAGTGTATTGGACCATTCGCGCTTTGATTTGGAGACCTGTAAACTTGTCGATACTGATTGGGTATTGAGTTTTGCTAGTTCGTCCTCCAACGCAAATGTGGGGAAACAAATACTCATCATATACTTTTGATCGCCCAGCGTCACTTCGAATGAAACCAGCAGAACAATTTCGTTCGCCGGTGCCACCTGAACAAATTCACCTTCCGTTTCAAACCGGTCGATCATAAATGTTAATGGGGCAATCGTCTTCCACGATTTTTGCAATTCGGCTATGTTTCTTGTAACAACACCTTTGATAATTGTCTGTTCGATCTTCGTTAATAAACGGGTCCGTTTTTCTTCGCCGATCGTACCGCCGAGCAGACGCGATACCATGGAAAGGACAAGCTGCGGATTCATCTCGAGCACCGCAAGCGTATCGGATTCGACAATCTTGAACACATACAAACAGCTTGGGCTGCCGATGGAAAGAACATATTCCGAATAAAAAATCTGATCGATGGATGCAACGGAAATACTTACCGTAGTCTGCAGTTTAGAAATAAGAAAAGAGCTGAATGTTTCGGCAAACGTTTCGTGGATGGCCTGCAGCGTGCGCAACTGATTTTTTGATAACCGATTGGGCAGCCTGAAATCGAACGCCAGAAGGTCTTTGTTTGTTTTTGTCTCAACACGAGGCTGTTCCGGCACGGTGACGTCAACCGAACCGCTGTTGATTCCGGCAAGAAGATTATCGATTTCCTGTTGAGAAAGTATTTCGGCCATGATCTTATTGGATTATGAATTTGCTGAAGTAAATATTCTTGATCTTGCCTTTGGTAAGCTTCGAGTTAAGTTTTTCCAGAATTTCTTTCCGTAATTGTTCTTTGAACTGCGGCGCGGTCAGTTCATCCAGACCTTTACTTGTCAGGATCGTGTTCAGTATATCGCGCGTTTGCACTTCTTTCGTTTCCAGTTCCGCTTTCAGTTCAGCCGACGGAATTTCAAGACCGACGGTCGTCAACAAAAATCTCGTACCGTTCGTGCCGGCCGGATTCACGATAATGTCTTTAATGACCATCACCTGTGTTTGATCCGGTACTGAAGCTTCTTCTTTCACATGAGGCTGGGCAGTCATTCCGGGTGCAACAAATTTGATGAACAGAAAATAAAGCAGCACTATTTGGACCACGATAATCGGTATACCGATGATCAGGACTTTTTTAATATTGATTGAATCTGATTTGGGTGCTTCCGCAGTTGGTGCGGCTGCTGTTGCCGGTATTGCAGTGGCTTCCTTCGCCATAATCGTTTCTCCTTCTTTACGCAATGTTATTGTGCAAAGGTTATGCCACAGGAGAATTTGACGAAATTGCCTGTTTTTGCAGGGTTTTTGGTGATATGGTCAGAGAACCAACCATGTTGCATCCGGAAGATGGCTAATATTACACAAGTGAAGAAAATAACAAAAGCGCGGGGGCTCCGTTGCCGGAGCCCCCGGATTGTGTATTTCTTATTTGAAAAGTGATAAGAAATTTTGCGGAGCCGAATTAGCCTGCGCAAGTTGAGTTGTAGACGTTTGCTGCAGAATCTGGAGTTTTGATACCTGGATCTGTTCCTTAGCAACATCAGCGTCCATAATTCTACTTTTTGCAGCTTCGGTATTCGTGATCGCCGTGGTCAGGTTTGACTCTTTAATCGTCAATCTGTTCACGTTAGCGCCGATCTTTCCGATTTCCACATTCACGGTATTGATTGCTTCATCCACGAGCAAACCGGCAATGTCTGTTGACACAATGGATCCTGCTGTAGCAACAACAGAAAACAAAGCCGACGATGATACATCAGCACTGAATGCTACCGATAATGTTTCCGTTAACGATTCGCCGACCTGGAATACAACATCGTATTTATTCCCGCTTGCATCGACACTGAACAAGGAAACTCCGTTGAACTTTATTGATGTGACAATATCATCAATTTCAGCTGCCAACGAATTGATCTCGGAAGCAATAGCATTGAGTTCGTTATCACCCATTGCGCCGTTTGCTGCGCGCGCTTGTTTCTCTTTGATCGTGACAAGAATGTCAGCGATCGTTTGATATCCGCCTTCGGCTACGCCGTAGACACTTTGTGCGTCTCCAACGTTGTCGACTGCAGAACTCATTGCCCGCATGCGAGCTTCCATTTTCTTGGAGATCACATATCCTGACGGATCGTCGGACGCTGAGTTGATGCGTTTTCCTGTTGCGAGCCGGAGCTGATGAATCCCATGTTCCCGGCTTATTGCGTTTAATGCACTGTACGCCTGCTGTGCACTAATGTTGGTGTTGATTCTACCGCCTGTTGAGAATGCCATAAATACCTCCTTGTAATTATGTGTGGTTTAGTTTACTAATTTGGGCTTCCGTGCCCATGATTTGATTAAACAGCATTTTATTTTACAAATATTTCCTTAGATGTGTTCTCTCCTTTCTTTTCTATTGTGGTCGGTAATTAATTTCTTCGATCAAAAACAGTTGATCTGTTCACTTTCGGCATTCGTCACCCTGCACACTCTTTACTTCAACCGGTAAACGATCCCGGTTTTGTTCAGCGTGACAATAATTCTATTTGTATGTCAATGGGAAGCCGTTGTTGACCACCCATTTTTATTTCTTACTGGAAGAGCGACAAGAAATTCTTCGGTGAAGCATTTGCCTGTGCAAGCTGAGCTGTTGATGTCTGCTGAAGGATCTGGAGTTTCGATACCTGGATCTGTTCCTTGGCAACGTCGGCATCCATGATTCTGCTCTTTGCGGCTTCCGTGTTTGTGATAGCCGTTGTAAGATTGGTCTCTTTAATTGACAATCTGTTCACTGCAGCGCCGATCTTTCCGATCTCCGTGCTGACCGTATTCAAACCCGAATCTGCATTCAACAGGGAAATGTTCGCTGATGTTACAGAGCCTGCCGCAACCCCGAGCAGATCTAAGGATGTTGCTGCTGCGTCGAATGTCACCGTGAGTGTTTCCGTGGAAGCTTCGCCCACCTGAAAAGTTTTCGTATATGCTGCGTCCAGCAAACCGACGCCGTTGAACTTTGTCTGTGCAATTATGTCGTCAATTTCGCTTGCCAGTGAATTGATTTCCGATGCGATTGCATCAAGTTCGTTTGAACCCAGTGCGCCGTTTGCCGCACGAGCCTGTTTCTCTTTGATCGTGACCAGAACGTCAGCGATCGATTGATAACCACCTTCTGCCACGCCGTAGACGCTTTGTGCGTCGCCAACGTTATCCACCGCAGAACTCATTGCCCGCATGCGGCCTTCCATTTTTTTGGAGATCACAAATCCTGACGGATCGTCGGAGGCCGAATTGATGCGTTTTCCGGTTGCTAGGCGAAGCTGATGAACACCATGTTCACGGCTGATTGCATTCAATGCACTATATGCCTGTTGCGCACTGACATTTGTATTGATTCTACCACCTGTTGAGAAAGCCATACACACCTCTCTATGTTGATACGTTTTTTTTAGGCTTCCTTGCCTGTTCTCAGCTTCCTTGCCAATAGATCGATTTCAGATGATGCTGTATTCAACGGGCAGCCGTATTAGAACTGCCCGTTAATCATGCTTACCGTTTCAGATTCACGACTTCATTCAGGATCTCGTCGCTTGTTGTGATGACACGCGCGTTGGATTGGAACCCGCGCTGCGCAACGATCATTTTCGTGAACTCTTCCGGAAGATCCACATTCGACCCTTCAAGAGCGCCGACATTGATGTTTGACGTTCCGCCGGATGCAACGATCACCGGTGAACCGGAGTTTCCGGAAATGTCGTACATACTGTCGCCGCATTTTACAAGTCCAGCCGGATTATTGAATTCCGCCATCATCACCTGTCCGAGAACCAACATTTTATTGTTCGAGAATTTTGCATTGACATATCCATTTTTATCTATTTCCCACGATGAGACGGTACCGGCAGCCCACCCATCCTGACTTTTATTCCGAACCTCCGATGTTGATGAATAATTTTGTGTAACGCCGCTTTGCATATTCGGAGTGCCGATATTAAGATCGATAGCAAGATCGCTGGTGCCAAGACCGGTGGTCATTTGAAAGTTTGTTGCACCTCCGTCGTATGCGAACTGTTTTAACGTACCATCGGGGTTAAACTCTATGGTTCCCGTTTGACCCGCATTGATGGTGCCGGTTGCAGAACTCATTGACCAGGTCCATTTATTCGGTTCGGTGTTTGTGAAGGTCATTTCGAGGGTGATAGGATTTCCCTGAGAGTCGAACACATCGATGCCTGCTGTTGTTGAATCGCCGGGTTTTGCTTTCGCATTAAGATTGCCGGCAAAGTATGCAACTGTGGTGGCTTTCGCCGGAGATTTTCTGTCCAAATCGATCTTCATATCCACCAATGTTGAGCCGGTAGGAATCACTCCTGCCGCATTAGCAAGTTTACCCTGAAGGATCGCGCCGGTTCCGGGTAGATACAGATTGCCGGCAGAATCACGATCGAACGTTCCGACACGCGTGTAATATTGTTTGCCGTTTGATTTCACAGCAAAGAAACCGTTCCCTGTAATCGCAAGATCGAGCGGTCTGCTTGTTCCTTCGATTGATCCCTGTGTGAACATCAGATCCAAAGAATTAATCGATGCACCGAGACCAACCTGCATCGGATTCGTTCCGCCGCTGGTACCTGTCGGACTGGACGCACCGCGCAATGTCTGCGAGAACATATCGCTGAAAGTGATCCTGCTTCCTTTAAAACCGATTGTGTTAATGTTGGCGACGTTATTACCGATAACGTCCATCATGAGTGTGTTATTACGCAGCCCGGTAACGCCTGCAGAAAGAGATCGTAGGAATCCCATAGTAGTACCCTCCGTTTATAGGTGTGTATTGATCATCGCCAAGTATCGGTCAGTCAACTTGACGGAGGGGCTTCATTATTCTTCAATCAGAAGAATAAATGGCCAGCCCTGTTTATGTTAGTGAAACAAATCCTTTATTAATCTGCTACAACCGCACTGTCGATGTTGGTAAAGACATTCTGGTTCATCGATTCTTTAACCATAGCTGTTACAACGGTGCGATTTTTTATGTTCACAATGAATGCCATATCCCGTAATAATACCAGCGAATCCTGAGAACCTTTCTTTTCCGCCATGGATACGGCATTTTCAATCTTTGTTTTATCGATTTCATTCAGCGTGATATTGCGTGAATCCAAACGCTGCTGTGCATGCTTTGAAAATTTAACGCTCTGCAGTTCCTTGTCAAAAAGCTTCTGAAACGATTGGGCTTCCGGAAGATCGACCGGAAGCCGATTTGGCGTACCGATAGGACTTCCGACAGGAACAAATGGTACCTTAACGCCATTGATGATCGTTTCCGCCATGAACTAACCTCCCGAAATCTCACGTATACTCGACAGTGCAAATTCCATTCCGTCGATAACAAACACTGCATTACCATTTTTAAATCGTACACCGTTCACGGTACCAAATATATATGATGTTATCGTTGCCGAGTCGACCGCTTTTCCATCGCTGTCTTTTGATTCTACGCTAAAATGATACTTCCCGACTGGTGCATTCACTCCCTGATCCGTCGTGCCGTCCCACGAAACCGTGTTTTCTCCCATTTCCGAATCGCCATCGATTATTTTAACGAGTTTATTATTCTCATCGTACACTTTCACAACCGTCTTGTCTGCGTCCGTACTCAGTTCATAGCCGATCTTAACATCACCCGTGCCGTTGTACTGGAATGTATCTGTGTCCGCACGAACTGTTTTGCCGATGAACGTAGTGGAAAGAGCATTATTGATGGATTGTGCAAGTATATAATTTGCGTTGATGCCCTGAACAGTCGCATCGTTTAAGTTCGTCAATTGTTCCAGCGAACTGAATTGTGCAAGCTGTGCTGCAAATTCTGTTCCCTTCATCGGGTCCATCGGATCCTGATTCCTCATCTGCATGATCAAGAGATTAAGGAAATCCTGTTTGCCGAGAGTACTGGACGGTACTGTCGTTGTGTTAGTCGTTGATGTCGCTATCTGTGT
This sequence comes from uncultured Ignavibacteriota bacterium, assembly GCA_903861125.1. Taxonomy (GTDB): domain Bacteria; phylum Bacteroidota; class Ignavibacteria; order UBA10030; family UBA8401; genus UBA8401. The sequence continues at coordinate 884 of CAIOTF010000036.1, read as the reverse complement.
GATATCCATGGTGAAGTGCCTTTACGCGATATAGTCGACGGTATTGTAGCCGAACAATTTCGTTTGTTCCGTTACTTCATCTGCAATTTCCTTGCCAGAATAATTTTTCAAACCCGGACGCTGCTGACCGTGATTGAACGATTTTTCGTTGAGCGAATATTGTGCTGTAGATATATCGATACGGTCAACAACTAAACCTCTGCTGGAAAGAGAATCGCGCAAGATATGGATATTTGCTTCTATGACGGCCTTTACCTGAGGCTGTTGCACTTCCATTTGCGTGGTAACCTTTCCCTGATCTATGGTTACTTTTAGCATCACCTCACCCAATGCTTCCGGTTTCAGCGAGATCTTGATCTGTGAATTATTTCCGTCGATAGACACACTAACATTTTTAGCCAGTTGCTCAAAAATGTTATTCACTGTATCCTGCTGGCGCAGGAGAGTCGTAACCTCGGTCTGACGGGACTTTGAAACAGACATCGAACTTTTTTCCTCAACAACTGCAGCAAACACCTGCTCGCCCTGGCGGCCGGCAACAGAATTATTATCTTTTTCCTGCGACGGCTGACGATCCATGTTTTCTTTTGGTGCGGATGAACTATTCCCGGAATTCTGCTGCTCATTTTTTACTGTATTAACCGGTGCATCCTGTGCAGCGGACGCCGTTGGTGAAACCTGTTTTTCAAATGATTGAGACTTATCGATGGCTGATGAATCGCCTGTCACGTTTTTCACTGCTTTTGCACTCATCGAAACGACCGACGCAAGAATTTGCTTCTGCTGAATATCATCATTGGAATTTGAAACGCGCAGAGGCTCCGCATTTACAGTTTCTTTGCGCATTGATACATGATTCGGCGTCTCGCGTTTATTCTCCGGTG
>CAIOTF010000035.1 GCA_903861125.1 uncultured Ignavibacteriota bacterium | reverse complement strand
TCCAAATATCCGGACATAACCATGAAACGCACTACCGGATTTATTCCTTTGATGCGGCGAAATACTTCTTCACCGTTGATTTTGGGTAATCCATAATCAGATACAACAATATGAATCTGATCTTTCTTTTGTTTATAGAGCTCAACTCCCTCCTCACCATCGCCGGCAAGTATGATCTGGTATCCAAGAGAAACAAGAAGTTCTTCAATCACATTACGGGTAAATATTTCATCTTCTATTAATAATATTGTTTCATAGCCGGTGAGATTTATGGTGGTGCCCTGCTTTTCAGTCTCAACAGGTGTTTTTTCACTATCAAGAACCGGCAAATATATTTCTATTTTTGTTCCAACATTTATTTCACTGCTTACATCAATGAATCCGTTGTAGCTTTTAATAATTCCCTGAACTACGGACATACCCAATCCGGTTCCTTTTCCGACTTCTTTTGTTGTATAAAATGGATTAAAGATTTTTTGGAGTGTCTCTTCATCCATTCCCATGCCATTGTCTTTCACCATTAACAGAACATATTGTTTTGCTGATACATCCGGAAATCTGCTGCGTAGAATATCTCCTGATTGCAGTGAAGAACAATAACTGATAGTTCCCCCCGAAGGCATGGCATCTCTTGCGTTCACACTCACATTCATTAATACTTGATGCATGTGATTTGAATCGACTGTAATTTTCGGAAGATCTATTTCCAATTCAAGTGAGACATTGATTGTTTTCGGAAAGGTTTCCGAAATAAGTTTAGCTATATCTTCAACAATGTCATTAATAAGAAGGGGGATATAATTCTCTTTTGTATTTCTGGCAAACATCAATAGTTGTTTAACCAAATGCGCACCGCGAGCTGCAGAACTAGCGATTGCAGTAATTCGGCGGACATTTTTTTCATCAAGAGAGCTTGTGTTTAGCAAGTCACTGTTTCCAATGATAACGTTAAGAATATTATTAAAATCGTGGGCGACTCCTGCGGCAAGAGTTCCGATTGATTCAAGTTTTTGTGCCTGCAGCAACTGAGTCTGCAGGGTCTTACGATCAGTAATGTCTGTTGCAATGCTCAGAATTGCCCTTTCGTTACCCCAAGTTGTAAGTTGTGTATAAACTTCCATCGGTATTATAGAACGGTCTTTCCTAAAGTGTTCAACCTCAAATCGTGCTTCACCATTATCAAGGAGATGTTTCATCCTTTGAGCGATATTTTTTTCGCTTTCCGGACCATCAAGTTCGTGCAAATTAAGTGACATGAACTCGTCTTTAGTGTAACCATGTAGATCAAATGTTCTCTGGTTTGCATAGAAAAAACGTCCGTTAAAATCGTGAACGGTTACAGAGTTAGGTGCAACACTGAGCATTAAAGCCATTTTTTTTATCTCTGCTTCAGCTCGTTTCCTTTCTGTAATATCACGAACAATCACCTGTACTGCGGGTATCTTTTCGTATATAATTGGATTTGCTTTTACTTCAACATCTATAGTGCTTCCATCTAATCGTATCAATTTTTCCTCTGCAATCGGTAAAGTTTTCCCTTCTTTTTGCATGATGATCATTCGCTCGGTTACAATTTTTTTATAATCAGAATGGACTAAATCAATCACAGACATTCCTAATAGTTCTTCTGCATTACTGGCGCGCAATAATTGAACTCCCGCAGGATTGCAATAAACAATCTTCCCGTCGACATAAATTGCTATCGCATCGGGTGATCCTTCTATCAAACCGCGATATTTTTCTTCACTTTCGCGTTTGGCATCTTCTGCCAGCTTACGCTCGGTAATGTCTCGAATATCGGTAATGTAATTTTTAATACCATTCAGATAAATGGAGGATATTGATAGCTCTACCGGAAAGGTGCTCCCATCTCTACGACGATGAACCGATTCAAACCGTAAAGAAGTCGTTGATGATATTCTGGATTGTAACTGCTCAAATTGAGCGTGTGTAATTTCTGGATCAATATCAAAAATCGACATTTTCAACATTTCTTCACGCGAATATCCCAATTGTCGCATTGTAGTCGAATTCACCTCTACAAATTGTCCGTTGCGGTCCACAACTTCGTATGCATCCGGAGATTGATCAAAAATGGTTCGAAATCGTTCCTCACTTTCCATCAGACGTAGTTCACTTTGTTTTATCTTATTTAAACTTTCCTTTAGATATGTAGAGATCAACATTACAAGTATCATCGTTGCGCCATTAATGACCGTGACATCAAAAATGTCTGTATAAGAAGTCATGGTATAAACCGGATATTGTTCTGAATGAGAGACATAAAATATTCCGGTAGCGATCAATAAAAGAATAACGATAATGAAATAAATTATCAGATGACGTTTCTCCAACAATAGTGCTGCTACTATTAACAGAGCCGGAATTGCCAACAATGCTGTATCGTATAATCCATCATTGACAGCTGCTAAACTGAATAATCCTATAAGTGTAGACCATACTGTAACCGTTGCTGCTAACTCCGTCTTACCGCGTTTGCCAAGAAAAAATGATATTGCAGTGATTACCAAGAGAACGGCCATCGGAATAATATTATAGGAACGATC
>CAIOTF010000034.1 GCA_903861125.1 uncultured Ignavibacteriota bacterium | reverse complement strand
GCAACATTGGTCAACGAAACAAAAGAAACAGGATCATATTCTGCAAAATTTGATGGTGCTAAACTATCGAGCGGGATATATTTTTACAAATTACAATCCGGAAATTCAATTGCGGTTAAGAAATTAACAATAATGAAATAACATAACTCAATGCGGACTTCAGTTCACGTTTACCTTTTATATAACAAATATTTTGGAGATTCTATGAAACATGGTATAATTGTCGTGCTTTTTTTCCTCTGTGCCGTCACTGCGCATGCTCAATGGACTAACGGACAAAATGCCTCATCAGTTGTTGGGCAAAGTGATTATTCGACATATACGACCGGCGTGGCAATGACTAATCTTAATCGTCCAAAGCATATGACTATCGATTTTATCAATGGCAAGGCATATGTAGCCGACGCAGAAAATTATCGCGTTCTTCGTTTTTCATATCCTTTTATGGGAACACCGCCGGCTGCCGAAATGCAATTTGGCGCAGGTAATCCCAACGTGTCGAAAAATACATTCAACAGTCCCGTGGGCGTGGCTGTGTACAATAACAAATTATATGTTTTAGATCAGGACAATAACCGCATCCTGCTTTTCGATAACGCCAGTACAGCATCAACAAAGCCGGATGCGTCAGGCATTATCGGGCATACATCGTATACTGATAACGGGACTGGATCCTCCAGCACTACGTTCAATGGGCCGACCGATATTAAAATAGATGGAAGCGGAAATTTATGGGTGGCTGATGCGTCAAACAATCGCGTGTTAAAATATTCGAACATTGCGGCCAAACCCACCAATGGTACTGCTGCTGCCGATCTTGTTCTTGGGCAAATAGATTTTTTAGCAATTGTGTCGGGGACAAGTCAAGCAACATTGACCCAACCCCATGGAGTCGCAATCAACGGTACAACAGTATGGGTCTCAGATTTTTATAACTACAGAATTTTACGCTACGATAATCCCTCCTCAAATGGCCAGAATGCATCCGGTGTTCTGGGCCAACCTAATTTCGAAGCAAGTTCCAATAACACAACCCAGTCTACGTTTACTGGTGTAGAGGATGTAGCAGTTGACGGTAACGGAATTGTATATGCCTTAGATGGTGGTAATAATCGAATCATGATTTATTTAAATGCCGCTGCAAAATCTAACGGGGCGGATGCCGATTATGAACTTGGGAAATCGTCTTCCAATTATTTTACATGGGAAGGGGAGGGTGTGGGAATAACCGGTTTTAGTCATTCGTATGGATTATGTATCGACAACGCGAATAAAAAACTGTATGTTGCCGATTATTCAAACAATAGAATCTTAGGTTTTACGGCCGCCTCTGCCTTGCCTGTGGAACTATCATCATTTATAGCTTCAGTTGGCAACAACAGTGTGATCCTGAACTGGAAAACCGCAACCGAAACAAACAACTATGGATTTGAAATACAGCGTTCAGTTGTCAGCCCTCAGCAATCAGACAACATGTGGAGCAAGATCGGCTTCATTGAAGGCAGCGGAACAACCAACGCACCAAAATCATATTCCTTCACCGACAAATCCGCTAACGGCAAAACATCGTACCGCTTAAAACAGATTGACCGTGACGGAAAGTTCGAATATTCGCAATCCGTTGAAGTGACAGCATCAAGCACGCCGAATGAATTCGGACTGGAACAGAATTATCCCAATCCGTTTAATCCAACAACAGCGATCAGCTATCAGCTTTCGGCAAACGGTTTCACAACTCTAAAAATATATGATGCGATTGGCAGAGAAGTGGTAACGCTGGTGAACGAAGTGAAAGAGGCAGGAACATACTCCGCGCAGTTTGACGGTGCAAAACTTTCGAGTGGGATATACTTTGCTAAACTATCTTCGTCAGGAAAAACGCAGATACGAAAATTAGTGCTAATGAAATAGGTTAAAAACCATTCGAGTAGAGCATCCCGACGTCTTTTGTCGGGACGCTAAACTCACATCGGATAGAAAAACGCAAATTAAAAAATTGTTGTTACTTAAGTAATAGAAGAAATCAATCAACCAACCAAAGCGTCCCGATGATTTTGATCGGGATGCGCGGTTATCATCGTCGGGCAAAACGCAAATCAGAAAATTGTTGTTATTGAAATAAATTAATAACCGTTCGAGTAAAGCATCCCGACGTCTTTTGTCGGGACGCGAGACTTACATCGGATGGGAAAACGCAAATACGGAAATTAATGCTGATGAAATGAGTAAAGAAACAAAATGCACTAATCTATAGGATGATATGCACATATAGTATAACAGAAAAGCTGAATGAAAAAATAATTTACCGAATGTAATTTCCAACATTGTACCAATAAGGATTATGAATAAATGAAAAAATATTATACTCTATTGCTGGCATTTGCGACCGCATTTATAATGCACAGCGCAAATTCGCAAACATGGACTGCCCAAACACCGGGTAATTTACAATCAATGCAGTGCATACTATATATTAATTCAAGCACAGGTTTCATCGGTAGCGGATATGGAGAAATACTCAAAACGACAAATGGAGGAACAAACTGGTTTGCATTGAATACAGGAGTATCAGACAGACATATTTATGCATTATCGTTTATTGATATGAATATAGGCTATGCAGTGGGTTATTATGGCTTAATATTAAAGACGACAAATGGCGGAACAGACTGGGTTTCTCAAAGGGTTACAGATACTAATGAAAGATTATATGGTGTAAGCTTTACGGATGCCAGCACCGGAACAATTGTAGGACGCAGCGGTCAAGTATTAAGAACTATTGATGGCGGAACACATTGGGTAGCTCAAACAAGTAATACTGCCAATGATTTACTTGGGGTAAAATTTACAGATACAAACACAGGATTCGCTGTTGGTGGAACCGGAACGATAATAGGAACTACAAATGGTGGTATGAATTGGGTCGTACAGACAAGTGGTACAGCACAGCATTTGCAGTCTGTAAGTTTTATTGACGCAAATTCCGGTTTTGTTGTAGGTGGCAGTGGTACTATATTAAAAACTACTAATGGTGGAACCAGTTGGGCTACACAGACTAGTGGTACGGCAAATGTATTAAAATCCGTTTGTTTCACTGATGCTAATAATGGTACAATTGCAGGATTCTCTGGCACAGTCCTCAGAACTGTCAATGGTGGTACAACCTGGTCAGTACAAACAACTGGTGTAGCTAATCATTATGTTGGCATAAGTTTTTCCGATGCCAATAATGGCTCGGTGGTGTCAAATTCTGCAGTTTATAGAACAAATAATGGCTCATTGCCTGTCGAACTTACGTCATTCGCAGCATCCATCAACAAAAATGTTGTAGTACTTCAATGGAAAACGGCAACGGAAACAAACAACTACGGCTTTGAGTTAGAAAAAAGTAAGATGGGAGAAGGTAGAAGTGAGATGTGGGAGAAGATCGGTTTTGTGGAAGGAAACGGCACAACAAACGCACCCAGGTCATATTCATTCACCGACAAATCCGCAAACGGAAAAACATCGTACCGCTTAAAACAGATCGACCGTGACGGAAAGTTCGAATATTCGCAATCCGTTGAAGTGACAGCATCAAGCACGCCGAAAGAATTCGGGCTGGAACAGAATTATCCCAATCCTTTCAACCCAACAACAGCAATTAGCTATCAGCTCTCAGCGAACAGT
>CAIOTF010000033.1 GCA_903861125.1 uncultured Ignavibacteriota bacterium | reverse complement strand
TTCGTCGTGGATGAGACTGCAAAAACCGGATAGATCTTCCGTTCCATCAGCGCCTTGTGCAATCCTTTCCGGATCTCTTCGTCGCTCAATGTTCCGTTTGCAAAAAACTTATCCATCATCACTTCATCGGATTCGGCGATCTTCTCGATCAGTTCCTCGTGAAGTTTCAGCGTTTTTTCCTTGAACTCAGCGGGAAGTTCTTCTTCGGTATATTTTCCGTTCGCATTGGGAACGAAGCGAAGCAGTTTCATCTTTACGATATCGATGACGGCATTCATACCGGGACCGGACTTAACCGGAAACGTGATGATTGTGGCATCGCTGCTCAAACGTTCCTTTACGGAAAGAAATACTGTATCATAATCGGTGTTCTCGCCGTCAATCTTATTAATAGCAAAGAGCGAAGGGAGTTTATATTCTTTTACATAATTCCACACCACTTCCGTACCGACTTCCACACCTTCGAATGAACGGACGAACGTAACGGCAGAATCGCAGACGCGCAGAGCCGCCTTCACTTCGCCGGTAAAATCGGTATACCCGGGAGTGTCGAGGATGTTTATCTTGATATTATTTACGTCGGTGGTGAGAAGGGATGCGTTGATGGAGATCTTACGTTCGATTTCGTCAGGGTGATAGTCGGAGACCGTATTGCCGTCCTCGATCCTCCCCTGACGATTAGTGATGCCGGTTGAGAAGAGCGCGGCTTCGGAAAATGTCGTTTTTCCGGAGCCGCCGTGCCCAATAAGAGCGATGGTCCGGATCTGCTGAGAAGTATATTCTCGATTGTTATTTTGACCCACAGTAAACTCCTTAATTCGGCTGCTGCAGATAAGAAGGAATCATCACAAGCAGACGATGATTAGCAGGGGGTGTGTTCGAAATGATTCTTTAACCGTTAATCTTCTTCGGTTCGAGAAGATCTTCCCCCGATAGCCCGATTAAAAAATGATGTAAAGCCTCGGATCACGCCGCCGACGGTATTCATAACTTCCATAATCGGCGACTCGATGGCATCCTGCACGCGTCGTTCAAATGCAGCAATGTTATCAGCAACGCTCTTCAGTGTTTCCACAGAGCTGTTCAGCATCACTATCTGCTCGTCGAAATTATCGACGATCACACGGATCTTTCTCGTAATCGCTTCAAGATTTTCCAGTGTCGGGATCGCCTTGTTCGCGACCTGTTTTAGGTTGGTATCGACCGTTTCGAACAGGTCGCGCAGTCTCATCAAAACGATGATGGCATAGATTGCAACGCCGGAAAGCAGTACAAGCACCACGATCTGTGCGATCGTTAAAAAATTTTCCACGGCTAGCTCCCTCGATTAATTTTTATTCTTGTCGGATGAGTGGCCTTTGCTGCGGACATCGGTCAGGATCTTTTCCGCATCGCCAAGGAGTGATTCCGCACGCTTCTTTGCTTCGGTGATCAATACTTCGGATTTTTTCTTTCCTTCATTGATGATGTCCACCGCTTTGTGTTTTGCGGCACTCACATATTCTTCGGCATTATCTATCGCTTCGCCTGCCTTATTTTTGATATCGGCACGGAGTTCTTTTCCCGGTTTCGGAGCATATAATAATGCGACAATACCTCCAACGACGGCACCGGCTAGAAAGCCGATGAGGAATCCGGTCCTGGAGTCTTCTTCATTGTTTGCCATAACGACCTCAATTGTATAATTCAGTGGTGTGGTAGTGATGAACTGGTAGATTCAAATTGAAAAATAATTCAAGAAAAAGCAACACGCAGGGAGAGGATTTTCTCCATCCCCTGCGTGCAGTTTCTAACGAACTCTCTTCTTATGACGCATTTTTCGCAAACGTTTCTTACGCTTGTGGGTTGCCATTTTATGACGTTTACGTTTCTTACCGCTTGGCATACCAACCTCCTTTCGTGGTTAATGTTGTTGAAGGATTTCTTGGGCACGCAGCCCAGCCGTTGATTGTGGATCAATTTCGACGCATTTTTTCAGCCACTTTTTCGCTTCCGGCACGTTCTGACTGCTCAGATTGATGATCCCGAGATTGAACATTGCCATCTGGTGTTTCGGTTCTGCTTTGGCGACTGATTCAATTTCCGACACCGCCTGAACTGCATTCCCCACCTCAAAGTAACAAATGCCAAGATCGACCCGCGCATCCATATCCTTCGGATTGAGTGAAATATAATTTTTATATGTATCGATCGCTCTCGGATAGAATTTCGCATCATGAAGCGCATTGGCCAGTTGGAGCATCACTTCTGCATTTTTCGGATCCGCAGCGATCTCTTTCTCCAGATGCGATATGTGGTCGATCACCGATGGATCGGTTGGAGCAACAGCTTCCTGCGGCTGACCATTCTGCACCGAACCCGAAGGCAACTGCTGCCATTGCAGAACAATAACAACAAGCGCGTAGATGCCGAAAATACCGAGCACCAAACGGAGCCATAATGGAAGTTTTGAGAATATCAGTTTCGAAGATTTTGACCCTGCTGAAATAACCGGCGATGCATTGATTACAACGGACAAATCGCTGCCGCATGAGAGACAGGATGTACGTGATGATGGATTAGCCACACCGCACGATGAACAGACAACTGTATGAGAATCTTTTTTATTCAGAACCTACCCCAATGTTTTCATTAAATTTTCATTCACCACTGATTTCAATTCTTTAGATACTTTAAAGATCGGCACATAATGATCCTGCACAGGCACTGCTTCGCCGGTGCGCGGATTTCTTGCCATTCTTCCTTTTCGCTTTTTCACTTTAAAACTTCCGAAACCGCGGATCTCAATATTCTTTCCGTCGCGCAGCGAAGCGATGACAGTTTGAATGAAACCGTCAACAACCGCTTCTGTTTCAACTTTGGTCAGACCGGTTCCAGATGCTATAACGTCTACGATATCTGCTTTCGTCACGACGGATCTCCTCTATTGTGGAAGATTATACCGATATTGAACGATCGGCTGGTTGAGCAATTCGTTTTTCAATCCGGTCAGTTCTGAGCGAACTTCACCGAAAATCATGTCCGTTAATTTTTCCCGTTTCCGTTCTTTAATTACGCGCGGCGTTCCGTAGACCTGAGCCAGTTGTGCCGCAATTTTAATCGCATCCTGATATGTACCGAGCGTATCGATCAGCTTCAATTCGTATGCTTTCCTTCCGGTGAATACGCGACCATCGGCATATTTTTTTACAAGCGCCTTATCAAGTTTGCGTTCTTTTGCAACCGCTGATACGAACTGATCATAAATATCGTCGATCATTTCCTGAAAATATTTTTTATCTTCGTCACTGGGTTTCCGGAACGGCGAGCCGGCATCTTTCAATTTGCCGCTTTTAATCGTTGTGGATGTAACACCGATCTTATCCAGCAGTGCGTTGATATGCATAAATTGCGAGATCACTCCAATACTGCCCGTAATGGAACCGGGATTCGCAACGATCCTGCTCGCACCGAGCGATACATAATATCCACCGCTGGCTGCAACCGCTCCCATCGAAACGACGATCGGTTTTCCGTACTCACGAGTCTTTTTCACTTCTTCGTAGATTTCCTGGCTTGCCGAAACGCCTCCGCCGGGAGAATCAACGCGCAGAACAATAGCGCGGACATTGCTGTTCTCGCGGTATTTTTTCAACTGCTGAACAATTTGCTGCGACGAAATAATAGTCTCATTCAGTTCTACAAGAGCAACCGTACCGGCTGTTCCTGAAGAAACATCCTCTGTATCATCTCCGCTGAAGAGAAAAACAAATATTAAGACGACGAAAAGAAAGAAAATGGCCAAAAGACCAAATATGCCGATCAGCCATTTAGCTGTTTTACTCATATTTTTTCTAAAAGTAAACTGCGTAACTCATTGATACTTATGCAATTATACGGAAATGTCGCTCAAATGTCAATTGATATGTAAAGGCGTAAAAAGGGAGTATTCTACTCCCTTTTTAATGACGCAGTGATTTTTTAAGCAGGTATTGATTTCGGCGGGAAAACCTTCGATAGAATTACCGAGACAATCAGAATTGCCAACACAACAAGCAATGAAATCTCAACAGGAATCTTATAAATATTTACCAGTAACATTTTACCACCGACAAAAACAAGAATAACTGCCAGTCCGTAATGAAGATAGTGGAACAATCCCATGATACCGGCCAGTGCAAAATAAAGAGCTCGCAAACCGAGTATGGCGAACACATTCGATGTATAGACAATGAATGGATTATGCGTAATGGCTAAAATTGCCGGGATCGAATCGACAGCGAAGATCACATCGGTCGTTTCGATTACCAGCAGCACGATGAACATCGGTGTGGCATATTTCTTTTTGTTGATTGTTGTAAAGAATTTGTCGCCGTGATATTCATTCGTTACCAGGAACCATTTCCTGAAAAGGCGGATAACGGGATTCTTTTCCGGTTCAAGTTTCTTATCCTTCTGCAGTGCCATGTTGATGCCGGTGAAAATAAGAAGTGCCCCGAAAAGATAGATCATCCAATGGAATGTTGTAATGAGAGAAACTCCGGCGAAAATAAAGATCGCCCTCATGATCAATGCACCGAGAATCCCCCAAAAAAGTATCTTATGCTGATACAATTTCGGTACCTGAAAATATGTGAAGAGCATCAGAAAGACAAACACATTATCAACACTCAGGGATTTTTCGATCAGGTATCCGGTCAGAAACGCAAGCGCAGCCTCTGCATTGGTATATTCGCTCCCCGGCGCCATCCAGTCCCAATAATAATAGATCGATGCGTTGAAGATCAGCGCACAGACAATCCACACTGCGGTCCAAGTCAAGGCTTCCTTCATCTTCACTTCGTGTGCGTGTTTATGAAATACACCAAGATCAAGCACAAGCATCGCAAGAACAAATGCATTGAATCCGATCCACATTATTGTATTATTTTCCATACGTCCTTTTCTAAGGTACAATGCTTACCCTGTCAAGGTAATTAAACTAATTGAAAAACCTTGACGGTGTTTTTAATTTTAACGAATTGCGTTGCCGTACACCATCGCTTCAAGACGCGCAATGCGTTCTTCCATCGGCGGGTGCGTGCTGAACAACTTCATGAACGAACCACCCGACAATGGGTTGACGATGAACATATGTGCTGTTGCGGGAGAAGCATTCATCGGTATCCGTTCTGCTTCCGCATGAAGTCGGCGAAGAGCACTCGCTAAGGATAATGGATTTCCGGACATCTGAGCGCCGGTTTCATCCGCCAGGAACTCGCGTGAACGTGAGATCGCCATCTGCACAAGCATCGCAGCGATCGGGGCAAGGATCATCATCAGAATTCCGGCCACCGGATTGCTCCCTTCCTCATCATCGGAATTTCTGCCGCCGAAAATCATCGCCCATTGCGCCATATTTGCCAGATAACTGATTGCACCGGCAAATGTCGCTGCAACGGTACCGACAAGGATGTCGCGATTTTTGACGTGCGCTAGTTCGTGAGCGATCACGCCCCGCAATTCGTCGCGTGTAAGCAGGCGGGTGATCCCTTCCGTAACAGCGACGGCTGAGTGGTTCGGATCACGGCCTGTAGCAAATGCATTCGGCTGATCCCCTTCGATCTTATACAATTTCGGCATCGGCAGGTTTGCCCGCTGCGTAAGTTCTTCCGTCATTCGAAACAGCTCAGGATCATCATTTCTTGTCAGCTCTTTTGCTCCGTACATTTTCAGCACAATCTTATCGCTCCACCAATACGAAACAAAATTCATCACTCCGGCAAATAACAACGCTATTGTCATTCCGCTTTGTCCGCCGAGCGCACCGCCGATCATAACAAACATGACGCTAAGAAGGGCCATTAACAGGAATGTTTTCATTGTGTTCATATTCAATACTCTACTAATTATTGATGGTTATGCAACGTTTTCAGAATATATAACGGAAAATGAGATCAGAATAGTTCCATTTAGCTGTTATCCTAAATCGTTACATAACCGATATCACAGTGGATGACAATATTCCATTGCCTCCGCTCGAATTGGATCATTTTCCGTCGACCAGAGCACCTTCACCCTTGATCTGAAGAACGATCTTCGGTTCTTTTACTGTTGAAGCGTCGAATTTGGTCCCTTCTTTTTTCGCATGCTCCTCGCCGCTTTTGATCAGTTCCTCAACCGAATATTTTTTTACAGAAATGATCCCTTCGGCTGCAGTTGTCATTCCTTTAATACCAAGCGGAAACACGATCACACCATCATCCACTTTAAAACGGATCGATTCGAATTCCTTGTCGCTGCCGATCTTGATCCAGCAGCCACGTTCTTTGCAGACATCAACAATGGGTCCTTTTACCATGACGCGTTTCCCGTCGTATTTTTCCGGATTGGCAATAATCTCGGAAATTTTTGTAGCTTCTTTTACGGTGATCTCCTTGCCGTATTTCTTTTTGGACACAGAGAATACCGACGCAGCCATCAGCAGCGACAGAATAGAAATCATGAATAGTTTTTTCATTGTTCACCCTTTTATCATGGAAAAAAAATGCCTCTGATGTTTTCAGAGGCAACATACAACGACGATCCATTATAGCAAAATATTATTTTGCCTGTTTGTACATCATCATAATAAATCCGGCAATCGAATCAGCCTCTGCCGGTTTCAGCCCCTGATTCGGCATCGGCGGAAATAACGGATTCATCTTTTGCGGATTCATCACAAATGACAATAATTTTGCACGGTCGTTCTCATATTTCGGCAGAACATCCTTGTATGCCGGTCCGACCTTCTTTGCGCCGAACTCGTGGCATGCGGAACATTTTGCATTGAAGATATCCTGTCCTGTCACTGCTGAAAGATTGATCCCCATTGAGGCAAGCAGTCCTTCATGATACGTCGTATACCGGTAGGCAAGCAGAGCGGATTGCTGCTGCGTTGAACTTGAGAGCGACGAGGTGATCTGCACTACAACAAATGCAAGCGACAGAATAAATAAATAGAAAGCATTTCCCGTCTGCATTATCTTGAAATCTTTTATCATACTATACACAGAATGGCTGGCCAGAAACACGAAAAAGATCACCAGAAATGCGGCAACGAAGACCAATCCGTTCAATGCCGAGACCGGCATCGTCACGACACTTAACACCACGAATAACGGCTGTGCGAGCAGTGTTACCAATCCGAGCGATAAGGTATTCTTCTTTACATGCTCCGCATATTCGGGTGTAAGATGTTTCTTGCCACCCTCCCACGAGAAAGTAAAATAAAGTGTACCGAGCGATGCTATCGTCAACGAAAGAAGAACAAACTGTATCAAACTCACGATCACATGAAAGGAAAAGAGCAGTTCCATTATATTCGAGACAGTCGCCCATTTTTGCGGATCAGCCGCAAGCGATGTACCGGCAATAAAGCAGTAAACTGCAGGCAGAAGGAATACGAGTGCATATTTCCCGGAAGTTCTCCGCGTTTCACTCAGTTGCACTTTGAAGGATTCAACCTCATCGTTCTTCTGCGCTCCGGCATCGAACATTTCGCCCAGTTTCATTGCCGAATGATAGGAT
>CAIOTF010000032.1 GCA_903861125.1 uncultured Ignavibacteriota bacterium | reverse complement strand
CACAGTGAATACAATATCGTCGTCGCTTTTTTTATTCATTGTATGCCTTACGTTTTGTACAATTTCTTCTTTTTTCTAACTCAAGTAAAGACATACATTTACTAGAATTTTAGCAACCGTATTCAGACACGCTTATGTAAACGCGTAAATCTTGATTAGCAGACAAATTAGTCTTCGGTTTTTTTATTAAAAAACAGTAATAACGCTTAAACGGTTTTTAACAAAAACATCCGTTTAATGTAAAGAGAGCGTGCTGTTTCTTGTTAGGTTTTAGTTCAACGCACTATTCTTTCAGCAGATACAACGGTGTGATCCCCATGTTCCACCAGGTAAAGGAATAGATGTCCGATGTTTCTTCGATGATCTTCGCAGTCGGTTTTCCGGCACCGTGGCCGGCCGATGTTTCGATCCGGATCATTACCGGATTCGGACCTTTATATTTTTCCTGCAGTGTGGAGATGTATTTGAATGAATGGGCCGGCACCACGCGGTCGTCATGGTCCGCCGTTGTGACAAGCGTTGCCGGATAATTCACCCTTTCGCGTATATTGTGAACAGGCGAGTAATTTTTAAGATATTGAAACTGTGCGGAATCGTCGCTCGATCCGTAATCATTCACCCACGCCCAGCCGATGGTGAATTTATGGAAGCGGAGCATATCCATAACGCCGACTGCAGGAAGCGCAACCTTGAAAAGATCCGGACGCTGATTGATGGTTGCACCGATCAGCAGCCCTCCGTTCGATCCACCCTGAACGGCAAGCTTCGACGGATTGGTATATTTCTGCGCAACAAGATATTCCGCAGCAGCAATAAAATCGTCGAACACGTTCTGCTTGTTGAAACGCATTCCGGCTTCGTGCCACTTTTCTCCGTATTCGCCACCGCCGCGAAGATTGGCAACCGCAAAAACGCCCCCCTGTTCGAGCCACAATAATCGTGATGCGGAGAAACTCGGTCCGATCGTAATATTGAATCCGCCATAACCATACAATAATGCGGGATTGCTGCCGTCGAGAGGAATTCCTTTTTTGTGGACGATGAACATCGGGATCTTCGTTCCGTCCTTGCTCGGGTAGAACACCTGTTTTGTTTCATAATCGGAAGGATTGAAATCGACCTCCGTCTTACGGAATAACGTTGACCGTTGTGTGCCGATATCGTATTTATAGATCGCGGCAGGATATGTGAAGGATGTCAGCGTATAAAATGTAAATGCATCCTTTCGCTCACCGCCGAAACCGCCAACGTTGCCGAGTGTTTCAAGCGGTATTTCATTTTCAAATTTTCCGGTAAGATCGTACACCGACACACGATGACAGACATCCTTCATATAAACGGCAAACAGTTTATTGCCGACAACAGAGACGGAGACAAGCGGTTCGGGTTTTTCCGGGAGGATCTCTTTCCAATTCTTCTCGTCGGGATCAGCGGGATCGTACAGCACCACTTTTTGATTTGGAGCGTGACGATTGGTGGAAAGAATCAGTTTGTCTCCGACATTATCCACAATGCTGATCTCATCGTCGAACGTAGCAATAATGGGGATGAATTCCGTTCTCTTGTGCAGGTCGCGGTAATATAATGCGTTACCGTTCGATCCGCGCTGACTGATATAGAGCGACTGGAATCTTTCATCTTCCGTTACCCCAATGCTGAACAGGCGCTGCGGATGCTCCCGGTCCTCATAGATGAGGGGATCTTTCGACTGCGGCGTGCCGATAATATGGTAATAGACCTTGTGGTAGGCATTCGATGTTGAGAGTTTTGAACCAGTGTCGCTCGGCGCAGCGTAGCGCGAATAATAGAATCCGTTTCCAAACCATGATATTTCGGTAAATTTTGCCCATTCAATCTTCTCTTTCAGCAGTTTTTTTGTTCTCACATCCATCACATATATCTCCCGCCAGTCCGATCCGGCTTTGGAAAGTGCGTAAGCAAAATATTTTCCTTCTTTGTCAAAAGCGCTCCCCTGAAGTGACGTTGTTCCGTCCGCAGAAAGTTTATTGGGATCCAGAAACAGTTCCGGCTTTGCATCCAGCGAGCCGCGCTGGATAAAGAGAACACTTTGGTTCTGCAATCCGTCATTCTTGTAGAAATACCAGTTCTTTCCTGCCCGGAACGGGGAGGTATATTTCGGGTAGTTCAACAGTTTGGTCAAGCGGTTCTTCACCTTTTCCCGGAACGGGATCTGATTCAGGTAACCGAACGTCACCGCATTCTGTTCACCTACCCATTGTTTCACATTCGCTGCTGTGTCCTGCTCCAGCCAGCGGTACGGATCGGTCACCGCCGTACCGAAATAATTATCGGCATGATCACCTTTTACCGTTTTCGGATATTGGAACTGAGCGACCGTTAATGATGAACAGAGTAACAGGCTGAGGATCAGATTTTTCATGCAACACCTTTCGTTTATCTGAATAATGATGCTACGCAAATCATAAATGCTGTTCATGGTGAGCAAGGCGCAACCTTAATATATTAGTTCATCCTTCGGAGATGATCATGGATGTTGCGCCGCCCGCCAGAATGCGCAGCGGGCTGGCACCGAACCATTTTTACTTCTTTCATACTTTCTGCGTATCATCAGTTAATAACTTTAAATATCGGATAATATTTTCCATCCCCGAAATATTTGTCGAAGAAATCCCACTCCACGGCACCATCTTCCGATTCCGGTTCCAGCAGATAGAGCGCGATACGCGATAACGGCTGATTCATATCGACAACAAAAGTACCGGCAGGAAATGTTTGGGTGACCGTCTCAAACGTCCCTTCCAGTGTCCGCATCTTGTGCTTTTGATATTCGCGTTCCGCCAGTTTGTTTTCTTTAATCACAAAACGTTGAATCTGCATCGTTTTTTGACCGTCAGTTTTTCGGAGTATGATTCCGTGTTGACGCAGAAGAGCGATCACCTCAACGAGCGAATCGGGAATGATGTACCGCGCCGGCACCATTACTTTTTTTGTTGCGCGTGTTCCGTAGAATTCCGACGTGCGGATTTTCTTCAGGCTGTCCTCATTCATCAGATACATTATTTCGTTGGTGTACGGATTTCGCTGTTCGCTCACGGCAGCAAGCAGTATCTCCTGCGCCGAATCAGACTCGATCACTTCCGCATGCACGCCAAGCGAATCGAATGCCGTCAGGTTTCGTGCCGACTCATCCGCTTTTGCGATAATATTTTTGACCGCTGCTGAATTTCCGTTGGCAACATCCAAAATACCGATAACAAGAGCCTTCGTTGCAGCGATCCGCTGCCGGAATGAAATATACGAATACGCTTCACTCAGGATTCCAAGACGGTTCCGCAATCCGACATAATTGCTGTTGAACCGCGGCTCTGTCGCCCAAAAATAAAATCCGGGTTTCCCAGCCGGTGTTTTTTCCAGAAAATCGCCATACCGGTGAATGCGCCATTGTTGCGCCGTTAATTTTTGTTCTACTTTGGGGAAAAATACATTCCGCGTAAATTCATCCAGTCCGGGATCCATCACCGGATTCAGGGCAAAGCTGTACGTGATGTGATATCCGTGAAAAGAGCCGTTCGTTGTATGAAGATCCATGGTAATGTGCGGATCGTATTCGTTCAGCATCGCAACAAATGAAAGTATCTCCGGCGATTCAAGCTTCATATGATCGCGGTTCAGATCGTACCCTTGTGCATTTGCACGTTGTCCCATTCCCGCAACCGGTCCGTTCTGCCATGGCCGGTTGTACAGACTAATCATATCATTCCCGTCGGCATTCAGAATCGGGGCGATGAGCAGCACCAGATTTTGCCTCCACTCCTGATGTTTTCCGTTGCTCAATTCACGGAGCAGTTCCAGCATTGCTTCCTTCCCTTCAACTTCGCCGGCATGGATATTTCCCTGAATGTACACGACAAGTTTTCCGGATTTCCGAATCGTTTCCGGACGCGTATCGGCAACGTTGCCATACACGATCATCGGCAGATGTTTTCCCTGCGATGAATAGCCGAGCCATGATAATTTCATCGTCTTGCCGTCCATCTTCAGCGCGCCGATGAAATCCATAACATCCTGATACCGTGAAGTCTCTTCGTATTTCGTTTTTTCGGGACGCGTCTGCTGAGCAAACACTGCGCACGACATCACAAAAAGGAACAGCATGATTCGTTGAATACTTGTCATTGTGATTCTTCCGTTCATATTGGTAAATGAATATACTGCCAAATATTAACTGTTGCTACGGTGTTCTATTGCGCCGAGAATGTGAATTGTTCAGCGGTGATAACGGAGAGATAATCGGACGTTGCAAGAATAACGGAATCGGTGAGCGATCCGGCATTGAATGCGATCTTTTCGTTCTCTATAATGGATGTATCCACAAACAGATCCAAGTTTAATATCGGCGCACCAAACGGCGGAACGGAACCCGGAACGAGTCCGGTCAGTTCAAACAATTCTTCTTTTGCGGCAAAGCGGATGCTTTTAGCGCCACAGTGCTGCTTGATTTTTTTGGAATCGATCTTCAGCGCCGCACTCAGCACAAAAAGTTTGAATCCATCATCGACCTTCATCACGATCGCTTTGCCTCCGGTCTTGATCTCTTCGCCCCTCGCCAGCGCCGACTCTTCGGAAGTGAATGTGGGGTGATGATGGACCGCACGGTATACAATATTCCGCTCTGTAAGCAGCGTGCAAATCTGTTCAAAAACAGTCATAGGACATCATTCGTTATTATCGACCAATTTATTTATTCCAGTTCATTCAAAAATAGAGTTTTTCTTCGTATCTTTCTACACAATATTCACTATACATCGGACAATGCAGCACATCCTATAATCTGGAGAATTCTATGGCAAACAATCATTTTCCCGTTTTAATCATCACCGGCAGACCGGCCGCCGGAAAATCGGAAGTAATCGATTTTTTAAAGAAATGCGATCCCATCGTACGCCTTGAAAAATTTCACATAGCAAACTTTGAAGAATTGGATGACTTTACTTATGTATGGGAAACATTCGAACTGGACGATCTGATGACGCAAATGGGGAAACCGCGCGTGTGGAGCGACGAAAAATACTGGTTCAAAGATCAATATATCTGGAACTTGTACATGAAACGTCTGGCGCTTGATTATCAGAAAAAACTAATGAAAGATGCCGAATATCATACAAAGATGACCACGCTCGTGGAATTTGCACGCGGCGGAGAGAACGGGATCGTTAATGCCATGTCCTTCCTTTCCGATGAGATGCTGAGCAAAGCTTCACTCGTCTATATTAAAGTTCCGTATGAGGAATCTGTGAGAAAGAACAGACGTCGTGCGCGTCCGGGCCAGGAAGATTCGATTCTGTACCATTCGCTGCCGGACGAGAAGATGGATTTCTATTACAAGATCAATGACTGGGAGAAGATCGAAGCAGCGCATCCTACACACATTACCATCCGCGGACACAAAGTTCCGTATGCAGTATTCGAGAACATGCCGGAAAAAACAGATGATCCGAAAAAGATCGAAGCGGAACTGGAGAAGGCGACAGCGAAACTCTGGAGTATTACAAAATAGTTTCGCTATGTTGAACCGTTTTATTGAACCGTTCGCCCAAAGCGAGCGGTTCAACGTTTTAAAGACTAGTGTATTTCAATTTCTTTTGCTGCCGCAAGTTCCTGAATTCGCTTCTTCTCTGCCCGCGATAAAAACGCCACAGCAATAAAAATAAATACAAGCGACACCCAGTCCTGCGTTTTCGGAAATTTCCCCTGGAACAGAACGTAGGAGATCAATGTTGCAGCAGTTCCCGCTACCAGCGAGGTGAGACGGTTGACAAGTCCGGCAAATGTAGCAGTCCTTCCTTTGAACATAAAAATAAAGACCGAAAAGAAAGCCACAAGTCCGAATGCCGTACCGGCGATAACCGCTCCGAACCACATCGGGCGCGGTTCCGAAAATGCGTTATGAAAGATAAAGAACTGTTCATTCACCGCGCCGAACCAGTCAACAGAGTGGAACAGCAGAAATGCCGCCGAGAACATTACAACGGATGCGGCGATCTGTTCGATGGCAAAGAAACCATTGTTATCAAGCTTGATCCCTTTCGCGCGGGTATTCTTGTAATAATTCATGATGTAGATCCGGATGGAATAGGCAACGATATAACTTCCAAGAATGATCATAGCTTCCGGTGAATTGACAAAATCAAAATCGCCCGGAGCAACATACATGATGTTCACGGAGGCCGCAAGCAGGGCAAAGATTACGGCAACATTCTCCTCCCAGTAAACTTCCTTTTTCAGAATTCCCTGCCTGATCTGAATCGCGTCAACCGTCCGGCTGATGATGATCACACTTGCACGCATGATGACCATGGCAACCATCACGGAGATGGGAAGAAGATACATCAGTGTTGTGGTGGGAATAACAACGGCCGTGCAAATACCGGAAGGAATGATGTATACGATCTCCTGAGGGAACCGGATTTTTCCCCACGTGATCATTCTGTTTGAGGTGAGACGATACCACCGAAGAATGAGAGCCACCGATAACGTGACGAAGTTTGCCCCTATCGTGCTATAGACCAGATATTCGATCTCTTCCATTCCCGGATATCCACGTGCTGCGCTGCCGGTAAAATATTTTACGGTGATGCCTGTAATTACATAAAAGAAAAAATACCCCGCACACAGCCGGATTAAACCGGCGGTGGTTCCTTCAGACGATTTCCACATAGAACACCCATTAAATAAAAAAAACGGATCGCGTGTTGTTCACTCGGCGACCGGTACGGTGATCACTGAATTACTTTCACCGATTTTGGTACTACATTCCACAATTTCAGCATTAAGATCGCTCCGATAACGGAAAATCCGATCATGCTCGGTCCCCATGAGCTCCATCCGAAAGTTTCAAGCATCCAGCCCATTCCGGTTCCTACCGCTGCACCGCCGATATACTGCATTCCGTCGAATAATCCCGTTGCCGAGGCTGCCGCTTTTTGGCCGCCAAAATCCATGGATGCCGTTCCGGATAACATTGAGTGTACCATGCTGATGGCAAAGGAATTTGCGACGAACGCCACAATAATCCAATCGGTACCCGGTGCCAGCCAGACAACAGCAAGACAAATAACCTGGATGGAATAACCTATGAACGCAACCGGCGGCCGGCGCGAATTAAAAACCCAATCCGAAATCGTTCCGGCGGCAAAGGCGCCAAAAATTCCTGCAACCACAACACTTAAAGCCCCTTTTTGGAATACGGCAGAATCCAGCGAAAGATGCTGTGCTTCCTGCATGTAGCGCGGGAACCATTGTTCAAAACCGTGACGGACGAATCCCGTACAGAATTCAGCAAGGGCAATAGTCAGCGTGACGGGATTGGTGAAGACCTTCTTCATCAGATACTTCATGTCGACCTTATCGGTGTCGCCGCTTGACGCATCGGCAGTATCAAAATTTTCGAAGCCGGCACCTTTGGGGTGATCCTGCACGAAAAAGAAGGTCATTATTCCCATCGAAAACATTATTGCCGCAGGAATGAAAAAGACCCATTCCCAGGGAAGAAACGCTACAGCAATTCCGCCGATGATAAAAATCAATGCCCGTCCGCTTTGTATCATTGAACCAAAAATAGCCGAGAACACTCCGCGTTCGCGCACATGGAACCATCCGGAATTTACTTTGATCAGAGCCAGTGCGCTGTATGACTGGAAATACATATTTAGTGCCCACACCGTTGCAAAATATCCGATCAGCAGTCCGCCGGTTCCAAGCACACCGATGTATGCTCCGAGTCCGAATGCAATATTGAACACCACAGCCCCGAACACCCCGATCAGCATCGCCTTCCTACCGCCGATCCGGTCGGCAATCGGTCCGTTAAAAAGGGCCGAAATTCCGTAGATGGTTAATGCTGCGGTGATGATTGTACCAATTTGCGTCTTATCCCATCCGTACTTATCGGAAAGGGCTTTATTTGCAAACGAAAGATTGTAACGCCCCATGTACATCGCGGCGTAGGTGAAACCCAATGTTAGCCAGTTCATTGCACGGCGGCGGCGAAATTGAGCGGAATGTTCAGGACGATCTGAAGAAAAGGCCATAACGAAGCTCTTAAGAAATGAATTAATGAAAATCGTTTAACGCCGGTATCGCACGGCGTCTAACTTTTAGGCGTGTAAAGATAGGTAAATAGAGGGTAAGAAAAAAGAAAAGAGAACCGTCCGAGGCTCTCTTCATCTTCGAAATCAGCAAAATTTTTCGAAAAAATTCTGAAATTGTTCTTTTACCGCACCGCCCCTTCATCGATCGTCACTGTTTTTGCATCGGCATCAAGCGTTGCTTGTACGCCAATCGGTAGCGTGATCTGGTCGCGGATATGACCGAACGAAAGTCCGTAGATCGCCGGTTTGCCAAGCGAGCCGAGCCGTGTACGGAATATCTCTTCCAGTGTAAGCGATCCGGTGAATCCGCCATCTTTCGGTTCGCAGTCGCGCATTTTTCCGACGATAATGCCCGCAACATTGTTCAATGCGCCACTTAAGAAAAGATGCGTCAGCATCCTGTCGATACGGTACGGTTCTTCACGGACATCTTCAAGGAACAATATTTTTCCGGTAAGATCTAATTCAAATGGAGTGCCGAGCGTGGTAACAAGAAGCGACAGATTGCCGCCGACAAGTTCACCGCTTGCTTTCCCTCCGTGCAACATAATGATCCGGTTTTCTTTCTCTACCTTCTCACCCGGAGGAAGCGGCGGCTGTTTCAATAAACCCAAAGGGACGGATGAAGTAATCGCGCGGAAATAATAATCGGAAACGTAGTCGTTGAAGGTGGAACGGATATTCGGTCCATGAAATGTTACCAGTCCGGAAAATTTCCTAAACGCCAGGAGAAGTGTGGTGATATCGCTGTATCCTATAAATACCTTCGGATTTTTTCTGATCAGTTCAAAATCCAGATACGGAAGTAGGCGCATGCTTCCCCATCCTCCCTGGATGGGAAATACTCCCTGAACATCGGAACGGCGGAACATTTCGTTGATATCGGCCGCCCGTTCCTGGTCCGTTCCTGCAAGATAACCGTACGTGTTTCCAACGTTCTTCCCCATCACAACTTTGAAACCGAGAGATTCCGCAACCTCCTTGGAAATATTGATCCATTCCGGTGTATCGATTGCGGTTGCCGGCATCACAAGTCCGACCGTATCGCCTGGTTTCAGCGCTTTGGGTTTGATAAGCGGCAGCGGTTTGGAATTTTGAGCCTGTGTTTCGAGCAGTGAAATAAACTCGGGGGGATAGACAGCGGCAAAGGCAGAAGCGGAAACACCGGCAAGAAAATTCCTGCGGGTAAAAAAATCGCTCATAGGCACCTCATGTAAAATTGCCGCAGCAGTCCGGACGGTCCGCCGCAGATAGAACTATTTTCCTTTAATCCACTCCTCGGCGATCTGCACGGCATTGGTTGCCGCCCCTTTCCGGATGTTGTCGGATACGATCCACAAATTCAAACCGCTCTTCACCGTATCGTCGCGGCGGATGCGGCCGACGAAAGTATCGTCCTTGTCGTGCGCGTTGATCGGCATCGGATAGAGTTTTTCCTTCGGATTGTCCTGCAGAACTACACCGGGCGCATTGTTCAGCAGGGTGAACACGTCACTTATTTCGAACGGCTTTTCAAATTCAATATTGACTGATTCGCTGTGCCCGCCGATGGAAGGAACACGGACACATGTCGGCGAGACGACGATGGAATCATCCCCCATGATTTTTTTTGTTTCGTGCACCATCTTCAATTCTTCTTTGGTGTAACCGCTTTCCGTAAATTCATCGATATGCGGCAGACAATTGAACGAGATCTGATACGGAAATTTCGGCGAATCGACCTTTTCGTTTTTCCATTCCTTCATCAGTTGATCGTACCCTTTTTGTCCTGCACCGGTCACGGACTGATATGTAGAAACAACCACACGTTTAATCGTATATTTGTCGTGCAGCGGCTTCAACACCACCACCATTTGTATGGTTGAGCAATTCGGATTTGCAATGATCCTGCTGCCGGAGAATATTTCTTTGCGGTTCACTTCGGGCACGACAAGCGGAACATTCGGATCCATTCTCCAGGCGCTGCTGTTATCGATGACTACAATTTCATATTTCGCGCATATCGGCGCAAACTCCTTGCTGACGGATCCGCCCGCAGAGAATAATGCAATGTGTGCTCCGCTATTTTTTATATTCTCTTCGTTCAATTCCTGAACTTTCCACTCCTTGCCGCTGAACAATACCGTGTGTCCGGCAGACCGTGCGGATGCCATGGGAATGAGATTCCCGACAGGAAATTTCCGTTCTTCAAGAACCTGAAGCATTTTTCTGCCGACCATTCCTGTAGCACCGGCAACGATAACATTGTACAATTTCATATAACCTTTCGTGTTATTTTAAATCTTCCAGTTTCTCTCTTTCACGGATCACCCGTACCTTCTCTCCATTCACCAGCACCTCGGCCGCCTTGGGGCGCGCATTATAGTGCGACGATAAAGAGAATCCGTATGCACCCGCCGTGAATATTGCCGCATAATCTCCCCGCTCCATAAACGGCATTGTTCTTTCCCGTGCAAAAAAATCCCCGGTTTCGCAGACAGGACCGACAATATCAACGTGTTCTGTCCCTTTCTCGTTCAGCACAAGCGGAGCAACCTGATGGTGGGCCTGATACAGACTCGGACGCATCAGATCGTTCATTCCGGCATCAACGATGACAAATTTTTTCACGCCGTTATCTTTTCGGTACAACACTTTTGTGATCAAAATACCGGTGTTGCCGACGATCGCACGGCCCGGCTCGATCACAATTTTACAATCTGCCTGACGGAGGATGGGAAGAACTGAAGAAATAAATGCTTCGTTTCCCGGCGTGGCTTCGCTCCCTGTTTCGTGTTCCAATGGAAGAAGCGGGTGTTTAATTGCATTCTTATACGTAACGCCGTATCCGCCACCGAAATCAATATGCCGTATGCCAATACCAATAGCGCGGAGTTTCCCTACAAGATCGACAACTTTCCGGGCAGTCTGCACAAACGGATCAAGTTTCAGTATCTGCGAGCCGATATGCGTGTGGATGCCATCGACCTGTAAATTCGGAAGCGAAGCGGCATATTTGAATGTTTCAATGGCAACCTCGATGTCGATCCCGAATTTGTTCGTTTTCAGTCCCGTTGAAATATACGGATGCGTTGCAGCATCAATATCGGGATTGATGCGAAGTGCGATGCGCGCTTTTGTGCCTGCGCGTCCGGCAATGTCGTTGATAACGGCAAGTTCTTCGGCCGATTCCACGTTGAATGAAAAAATGTCGTGCTTCAGTGCATATTCAATTTCACTGTCCTGTTTTCCAACACCGGCAAATGTAATCTTGGAAGGATGAAATCCGGCTTTCAGTGCGTGATGGATCTCGCCTGCAGAGACCGCATCGGCTCCGGCCCCTTCTTTTACAAGCAGTTTCAGCAGTTCGGGATTCGAATTCGCTTTCAGCGCATAGCATGTGGTATGATCAACGCCGGCAAATGCACCGTCTATGGAGCGAAAGTTTTCAATCAACTGCTGCCGGCTATATATATAGAGCGGCGTGCCGAACTCTTCCGCAATCTCCCGGACAGGAGTCTCTTCACAGAACAGTTGATTCTCTTTGTAATGGAAATGGGTCATAGTTTTTGCCGTTTATTTTATTCGAAGATCTCCGGAAAATTTCCGGCATTGGCGAACAATTCCTTGTGCAGCCGTATGACGACATCGTCAACATGTTCCTCGTCGATCACAAAACTGAGATTGATCTCCGATGCACCCTGAGAGATCATATTAATATTCACATCCGAGATCGGTCCGAGCATCTTCACTGCAAGACCGGGACTGTTCCGCAGATGGTCCCCAACGATGCAGACGATTGCCTTTTTATCACTGACGGTGACCGTGGCAAAATGTTTCAGTTCGCGGATGATGTGAACAAGATTCTTCGTGTTGTCGATCGTAGCTGTTACACTCACTTCCGATGATGCGACCGTATGAACGACCGTTTCATATTTATGGAATACATCGAAAACATTTTCCAAAAAGCCTGTTGCCAAAAACATTCGTGTTGAAACAATGCTGATAAGCGTTATCCCCTCTTTATACGCGATCGATTTCACGATGCAGCGCTTATCGGTCTTCGGCTTCGATACGATCAGCGTTCCGGACGAACCGGGATTCTTTGAATTCAGCACGCGGACCGGAATGTTCTTCTTCACCGCCGGAAGGATCGTTTCGGGATGGAGCACGCGGGCGCCAAAATAGGCAAGTTCCGCCGCTTCGTTGAACGACATTACTTTAATCTTTTTTGCATCCTTCACAACGCTTGGATCGCTTGAGAGGATGCCGTCTACATCCGTCCATATCTGTATATCTTCCGCATCGAGCAGCGCGCCGATAATGGCCGCCGAATAATCCGAGCCGCCGCGGCCAATTGTTGTGGTAATGCCGGCCGGTGTCGATCCGATAAATCCCTGTGAGATCACAACATAACCGTTGTTCACTTTCGGCTGAACGATCTCACGGAGTTTTCGCTCCGTTATTTCAAACTGGGGAATGGCTTTGGTATACTGCTCATCCGTGATCATAAACGACCGTGCATCGACCCAGAATGATTTCAACCGCTGCGATTCAAAATAGTGATGGATGATGAACGACGACATCCGTTCGCCGTACGCGGCGAAGGTATCAAGCGACCGGTTCGTCAATTCTCCCAAAACAACAACGCCGTTCACCAACGCGGCAAGTTCTTCTGCGATAACGGCAAGATGCTTGTTCAAAAAACGCTGCAAGTCGCCTTCAAACAAATTGTTCACAATCTTCTTGTGGCGCGATTCGATCGCTGCCACCGAGTTGAGAGCCTCTTCTTTTTTTCCGTGCGACGCAAGAGCTGCCGTTTGCAGCAATTGATTTGTAATGCCGGAGCAGGCGGAAACAATCACCACCGGTTTCCGGGGAAGTTCTTTTTTAACGATCTCCGTCAAATTGCGTATTGCTTTGGCATCTTCAACTGAAGTGCCGCCGAATTTCATAACAATCATTGTTTCTCTGCCTTCAAAACTGTCTGAAAATAATTTTTCACACGATAAGTGCGCCGGCGAAGCGGCAATGTCACCGTGTGTTTCTCTGCTTCATTAATGATAAAAAAAATCCCGCTTAATTGAAAGAATATAGCGGGATTTTCGCGTACGTATGTAAAATATTTAATGTTCCGAAATAATCCCTTCACGTTTCATGGATTCGTAATCGATCCAACCTTTTAACGTACGGTTGAATTCAACGAAGAGGCGGTCGCGCGTGATATCCTTCATTTCAAAAAATGAAGGAAGATATACGAGCTGCATCTGCCCCCGCGTACGTTGCCGAATGTCCGCTTCGTGTAACGGAGATGTCTGAACCGGTGAAGAGTGCAGTATAATTTCGTTTTTGAAAAGACGCAAAGGAAGTCCGGAAACCGGAAAGACCGTATCGGCAGGAACATCAAGTGTCGCTGAACAGCTCTTCCAATCGAGAGAAAAATTAAGCTCGACGGCAAGTTGCGGGTACCGGGCGTTTGGTGTGGCCGATGCCTTCACGCGGCGTTCGGTGAGAAAATTTACTGTTTCAATATTTCCGCCGATACGAGTGAAACCGCCGGTCAGTTCGCTGGTGATACCTTCCGTATTCATGCTGACGGCATGATATTCCCTTTCCGTGGTGCTGTCGCTGCGGACATTGTCGATCCAATAATAGATAACCGCTTTTGTTTTACTCACGTTCCACACTGTTTTGTTGAATTTTTTGATCGTGGAAAAATTCTCCGCATCGGATAGTTCAAGCGCGAATGCCTTACGGTAGAGCAGCATATTTCCGGAATAGAGGAGAAAACGGGTCGCCGTGGAGACCGTATCGCCGTTCTTCCAGGTTCCACTCAAAAATTCTACGACAATGGTGGGATAGTTCTTGCCGGCGCGGAGTATCTGATAATGGAGATTCCGCACACCGTGGAATCTGAACGGGCTTATCCGGAAATTTGTGTCGGCAAACATTGACCGTTCTTTGAATGCGTCGGTGGGAGAACTGTATGGTTGTGTCGAGTCCGGTACTGTTTCAGTGGAGGGGGGTATATAGTTGTCCGTCCGCTGAACGATTGATTCAGCCGCCTTCTTTTTTTGGCAGGATGAAAACATCAACAGAAGCAGAGCGAGTACAATTATTTTCACAGTGTCGTCATTTCAGATAATTCAAAAGTGCATCGGTTAGTTTTTCTCCGCCGAAACGGAACGCATCGATCGCCGGCAATCCGGTCTTGTCTTCCAGTTTTTTTGCTTCGTCCCGGCTTTGTTCATCCGTTAATCCGATGGAATTAATGCCGATGCCGACAATTTTTGTGGGACGGAACAATGTAATCACATCTTCGTGCAGTTTAATGAGCGTGTTGACATCGGGAATGGGAAGGCCGTAATCGTCGTGCGTGCGCGTCGGTTGAACGCACATGATCATTGCGTCGGGCATCGTTCCGTGCATCAGTCCGAACGTTACTCCGCTGTATCCCTGATGGGTGAGCGCTCCTTGTCCTTCCACAAAAATATAATTATAACCTTCCGCGTTTGAAGCATCGATGCATTTTTCGATGCTGCCCGCAATGTAATCGCTGATGACGGCATCAACGGCGATGCCTTTTCCGGAGATCATGATTCCCGTCTGCCCCGTACCGATAAAATCGCTCTTCAGACCCCGTTTCAAAAATTCATTGTACACCTGAAGCATGGTGGTCATCTTTCCGATGTTACAGTCCACGCCGACCGTGAGAATTGTTTTTGCTTTGCGCGTCCGGTAGTTTCCTTTTGAAACGACCTCATATTCAAGCGGGATCTTCCGCCAATCAGTGATTGTTACATTATGTTCGTCAGCCAATTTTACAAATTCTTCGTCGTCCGAAAGAATAGTGTGCAGTCCGCTCAGAATGTGCATCCTGTGCGTAATTGCCGTTTTAATCCAATCGCGCCAGACATCCGGCAGGCGTCCGCCGGTTGGTGCGATCCCTATCAACAGGTGAGTCGGCTGAAATTTCAATCCTTCTTCAACGCTGGCAACAACGGGAACATCGCCGCCGTATCCAAGTATCTCCTGAGCTGTTTTTCCGATCTTCGTACTGTCAATAATTGCAACTGTTTCACCCGGCGTATAGATGAGGGCGGCATTTGCAGTTTTCGATTTCAACGGACTGAACCGGCCTTCGGCAAGAGCAAGTATTCTGCGTTTCATAGATCCTTTTTACATTAGTGGAAAACAATGGTGATCACGAATTTCGTTCGCGGAAAATTCCGCCGGCAAACCCCTGAATGGTATCCCCTTCTTCGGCTTGCTCCAAGCGCTTCTCTGAAATAGAAGCAAATTTTTCATCAATTTCAATTCCAACATACTTTCTTCCCAATTTTTTTGCGACCACAGATGTCGTTCCCGATCCGAGAAACGGATCGAGCACAACGTCGCCTTTCCGTGAACTGGCAAGAATGATCTTGGCAACAAGTTTTTCGGGTTTTTGCGTCGGATGTTCGGTGTTTTCCGGCATCGACCAGAACGGAACGGTCAGATCGGTCCACATATTTGACGGATGCGTGAGACGAAAATTCCCCTGATCCGACTTTTTCCAATCCTTCGGTTTACCGTTCTCGGTGTACGGTGCGATCACTTTCCGCTTCAGCTTCACGGCATCAAGATCGAAAGTGAATGTGTCGGACATAGTGCAGAACCAAATATCTTCCGATGCATTTTTCCAGTTCGCTTTCGCCCCGCGTCCTTTTTCCCGTTCCCATGTGATACGGTTGCGCACAATAAAATATTTCCCTGCAATTTCCTGGATCACCCCGGACGAACGCCAATCGCCGCAAATGTAGATCGACGCCGTCGGTTTCAGCACCCTGACCAGTTGCGAAAGCCATCCGTCCATCCAGACCGCATAATCGTGGTGCGATGTTGCTTTGAATGTGCCGGAATTGAATTTTTTTGTAAGGTTGTACGGCGGATCGATGAAGAGCAGATCAACAAACTGTTCGGGAAAATATTCTGCTGCTTCATTCACACTCTGCAACAGCGTTTTATTCATCAGTGCGGATGCAGGAACACTTTTGTTCAGGGTCAATAATTTTTTCTTGTACCGCGAACGTTCGGTCACGGAAAGCGTCATGGTTTTGTTACGCGGTGCTTTGGTTTTCATCGTTTTCAATGTTATGCTCTTGGATGAAACAGTTTATGCTGCTCTATCAAATGTTTTCGGTCTATATGCGTATAGATCTGTGTGGTGGAAATATCGGCATGTCCGAGCATTTCCTGAACCGAGCGGAGATCGGCCCCGCCTTCCAGTAAATGAGTCGCAAACGAATGGCGGAACGTATGCGGATGTATCTCTTTGGTGATCCCCGCCCTTTTCGAATAATTCGAAACGATCTGCCAGACCGAAACGCGGGAGATGGAACCGCCGCGGAAATTAAGGAAGAGAGCATCGTTCGATTTTTTCTTCCGTGCGAGGTCCGGACGAAGACGGTTTTTATATTGTTTGATCCATTTCAGCGCAAATTCTCCTATAGGAATCAGCCGTTCCTTTGAACCTTTGCCGTACACGCGGACGAGCTGCTGATCATCCATAATATTAGACTGCATCAGTCCCGTCAGTTCGGAAACGCGCATCCCTGTTGCATATAGCGTCTCCAATATTGCACGGTCGCGCAAAACAAGTTTCGTTGCTGTTTCCGCCGCAGGATCCGCTGCATTCAGAATACCGTTGATCTCGTCAAGACTTAGAACGTCGGGGAGATGTTTTCCTTTTTTGGGAAGTTCGATGTTCTGCGTGGGATTGTACTGCGACCGCCGTTCACCGGCAAGAAATTTATGAAGCCCCTTTATTGCAGAAATATTCCGCGCGATGCTTTTGGAAGATAATCCCAGCACCCGCAGAGTTTTAATGAACTTCGAAACATGCTCTTCTTCCACCTGATCGAACTTCGTGATTCCGGTGTTCTCCAAAAATTGAACATACCGTTCGATATCCCGCTCATATGCCTCAACGGAATTTCCCGCAAGACTTTTTTCAAGTTGAATGAATCGAAAATAGGATTGTTTGTCGAACGTCATTTAAGATCGATAGTGTCGATGGTACGCTGCAGACGTTTTTCCGTTGATTCGCCCGGATCGGACGTTTTCTTTGATGACGGCCGGACGTTCACTTGTTCGGGAGCAGTCTGCGGTTCTGAACTTCTTTCGGGATACTGTAAACGGGAATGGTGTATGCCGACAAGAATTTTCAGAAAACTCGCTTTAATGATGGTCAAATCGCGCAGATTCAAATTACTGTCATCCAGTTCCCCTTCGAGCAAACGGAGTTTAATCTGGGAATCAATATTTGCTTCAATTTTTTCCACCGTCGGCTCCGGTATGGACCGTGTTGACGCTTCAATGCCGTCGGCCAGCATCACAATCGCCGTTTCTTTTGTATTCGGCTTTGGTCCCGGATACCGGAAATCATTTCCGTTCACTTCTCCCTTGTTCTTTTTTTGCCGGAGTGCCTTTTCATAGAAGAAGCCCACATGCATCGTACCGTGATGCATCGGAATAAAATTGATCACTGTCTCGGGAAGATCAGACCGCCGTGCAAGATTGACGCCGTCTTCGATATGAGCAGCAATCACCCGTACGCTCTTTCGCGGACTCATCGTGCGGTGTTTATTTTCCGTGCCGAGCTGATTTTCAACGAATGAATCCGGGTTCAATGTTTTCCCGATATCATGATACAAGCCTCCCACACGTGCAAGCGTCGCTTTCGCACCGATCGCCTCGGCCGCACTCTCTGCAAGCGCCGAAACGTTCACGCTGTGATGAAACGATCCCGGCGCCTTGTGTGAAAGCTCCTTCAGAAGCGGGTGGTTATAATCGGAAAGATCCACAAGGGTAAGTTCCGTGGAGATATTAAATGTCTTCTCCAAAAAGATGATTACGCCGTATGCAATCACCGGAGAAAGGATCGCATTGAAACCGGCAACCAACAGCTGCTCCGTAACGGCGCCGAATGCCTCATACCGTTCTAGACCAACGGCAACAATAGTGACCGTATAACCGAGAAAAATGAAGATGATCGAACGGAAAATTTGCGTCCTTTTTTTTATATCCCGCACCGTGTAGATGGCAAATGCGCCGGCAACAAGTGAAGAGAATGTAATGGTATAATCGTTTCCCCGAATGCCTGCCACCAGCAGGGCAAGAACAACCGTGCTATAGAATGCAATGCGCGAATCAAAAATTACCGTCAGGATCATTGACACGGCCGGTACGATGATTAAATACCGAAGCGGAATTACTGTGCTGTATTGCACCGTTAAAAATGCAATGAAAGTAACAATAACAAAAAGGGATGAAACAAGGAACAGCATAAGATTGTCGTGATAGATCTTTTTCCGGAAGAGATAGATATACATCACCAGCATCCACGTAATTGCAAAGATGCGGATGCTTTTCCCGACGAATGTCACATAGGCATTGATACCCGCTCCCCGTTCTTCCTTTGCCTTGCGGAGCGAATCAAGTTTCAATTTTATCTCGTCCGTAATCCTCTCACGCTTGGCAATGATCCTCTCATCTTCGCTGACCGCGCCGATTGTTCGCGGAACAAGATCAACGGCATACCGTATCTCGCGTTCCGTCTGTTCGCGCTGATAGATAATATTCGGCTCCAAAAATGTAAGCGCGATCTTCATGGCGATCGAAACTGTATCATTCTCCCCCTTGTACCCCGTAATAAAAGTCTGCTGTACCGCCTTGCCGAGTTCATATTTATCCAGAAACCTGCCGAGCGGCACAATTTGTTCGTTCGTCTTTTTCCTTTTGGCAATCAATTCGTCCGGCCGGTATTGTGATTTCCGGATATCGACAATGCCCTGCAGATACAGTCCATTCACAACCAGAAGAACATCGCGGCGGAGTTTATCGAAGGAATATTTCGGCGGTTTCACGGACCGTTGACGGTCCGCATTTTGGAGAAACCATAATGCACGCCATTCGCTTTCGCGGAATTGGATCGGGAAATTAACGAGGGCCGATTGGATCTTCTTCTCATCCTCTTTTTTCCGGTCTATGATCGCTTCCAGCACAACAAAAAACCGCTGCAATGAATCCAGATATTTTTCTTCAACGGCGGTATTCTCTTCGAAGACTTTGTAGACCTTCTCTGCCGTCAACCGGCGTTCGCGCGAATATGTCCGTTCATCCTTATAGATCGGAAAGGCAAAAGGTGCATATAGATCGTTATCGGTCCACACCATTCCGACAGGATAGTCCGACTCGACCGACAGTCCATGGGGGAACATCAAAGCAACCAGTATTACAAAGGTGCCTAGGATGAGCCATTTTGCCGGAAGGTTGTCCCGCTGCCGGAGAGAACGGATGTAGTGTGAAATCGTCTGCATTATGAGTTAATATGAAAAGAAAAAGAGAGAGAGGCAATATGCCCGTTTCGCCTTCCGGGGTGACCATTAAAGAAACTTCATATCGAAAACAAACGCGAAACATAATTGAAAAACGGAACGGCATTGTTTATATTGGTGCACGTTCGTTGATTCTCATTTGTTCATTGGAAAACCCATGATGCATCGTGCTAAAAAATCTCTCGGCCAAAATTTTCTTCAGGATCCCAATGTGGCACATAAGATCGTCCGGGCCTTCGATCCGAAAGCCGATGACAACGTGGTGGAGATCGGTCCGGGCAAGGGAGCGCTGACAGCACTTCTTCTGCAGACACTGCCGCATATCACCGCCGTTGAACTGGATAATGAACTTGCACCGCTGTTGCAGGAACAGTTCGGCGAAAAGATCACCATTATTCATAACGATATTCTGGACGTTTCGCTGACGGAACTCCGTGAGAAAACCGGCAAACCAATCCGGCTGATCGGCAATATACCGTACAACATCACCACGCCGATTCTGTTCCATGTGGTTGATTCTCTGCCGGCAGTAAAGGATTTTCTTGTGATGATGCAGACAGAAGTGGCACAGCGAATCGTGGCAAAACCTCGGACAAAAGAATACGGTATCCTCTCCGTATTATTACAATACTACAGTACGCCAAAAATGCAGTTTGCCGTCTCACGCAATTCATTCTTCCCCGTTCCCAATGTCTCGTCGGCAATCATTCATCTGGTTTTTGAAAACTCCTTCGCACAAAAAGCATTGAACGAACCGCTGTTCCGGAAGATCGTCCGCGGAACATTCGGCAAACGACGCAAGACGCTTCGCAACGGATTAAAAGGACTGGATATTCCCGTGAGTGAATTTGAAGGATTGTCCGTTGATCTGGAATTGCGTCCGGAAGAACTCTCCGTTGGTGATTTTGTGCTTCTCAGCAATGAACTGGTACACATCGCGCCGCAAATACTAAATACAACTACGGAGGACGCTGATGGCTGAAGTAAATTTTTCTTCCCCCGAAGTGATCGAGGTTGACGAAGAATTGATGAATGATCTTGGAGAACTGATCCGGTCAAAATCCGATTTCCTCATTAAGAACATTCTCAACGATCTCTACCCGACGGATATCGCGCATATCTTCAACCGCCTTGAGTTTGAAGACGGAGACTATCTTTTCTCGCTCCTTTCCACGGAAGATCAGGGAAAGGTCATCGTGGAACTGGACGATGATCACCGTGAGCATTTTTTACAGACCCTTCAAAGCGCACAGATTTCGGATATCGTTGAAGAACTTCCTTCGGACGAAGCAACCGATATCGTTTCCGAACTTTCCGACGAGAAAGCGGAAGAGGTGCTTGAAGATCTGAGCGTTGAGGATTCGCAGGAACTGAAAGAACTTCTGCAGTACGACGAGAATACCGCCGGCGGTATCATGCAGAAGGAATTCATCACCGTCAACTCCAAAGATACGGTGAAAAAAGCGATCCAGGCTGTGCGGCGTGCGGCAAAACAGGAAGAGCAGCAGCAATTTTATTTTGTGTATGTCGTGGATGAGAACGAGAAACTTGTCGGCTCACTTTCCGTTTCGAATCTTATTTTGCTCTCTCCGGCCCGCCGGATTTACAAGGTGATGGATACGGACATCATCAGCGTTAAGACCGATGTCGATCAGGAAGAAGTTGCCAACATCTTTAAAAAATATAATCTGGTCGCCGCTCCGGTGATCGATTTTTCCGGTAGAGTTGTAGGACGCATCACCGTTGACGACGTTGTCGACGTCATCGAAGAAGAAGCATCGGAAGATATTCTGCGTATGGGCGGCGTCGGCGAGGACGAGCATATTTCGACCCCTCCCTTCATTGCTATACGAAGACGTCTGCCGTGGCTCTATGTGAATTTGTTAACGGCATTTCTTGCCGCATCGGTTGTCGGCATCTTTGAAGCCACCATTCAAAAAGTGGTTATTCTTGCCGCGCTGATGCCGATCGTTGCCGGAATGGGTGGAAATGCCGCCACGCAGACCATTACCGTGATGGTGCGCGGCATAGCGCTTGGCGAGGTCAATTCATCCAACCAAATGCGGGTGCTGATGAAAGAATTGCAGATAGGACTGATGAACGGATTTGCCAACGGCGTTCTGACCGGTACAGTAATCGCCATCTTCAGCGGTACGCCGATGCTCGGCGTGGTGATCTGTCTTGCCATGATCACTAATATGTTTGTTGCCGGCTGCGCAGGCACCGTTGTTCCTCTCACTCTAAAATGGATGAAGATCGATCCGGCCCTGGCCTCGGCGGTGCTGGTAACAACATTTACCGACGTGCTCGGGTTTGCATCGTTCCTCGGACTGGCAACATTATTCCTTTCACTGCTCTTGTAAGAACGCATGAAACGATTCTCTTTTCTCCGCAGCGCAGATCTTGTCACGATTATTTTCGTCACTGCCCTCAGCATTGTTGAGATGATCTTTGCATCACGGATCGGACAGTACCTGCTGTTCGTACCGCTGAACATCATCCTCTGTCTTTTCATTTATTTCAGTTCGCGGTACACTCACCGTCACGGCATCCGGAAAAATATTGTTATCACACTGCTGCGCGACTGGTATCTGATTCCTTGCATTCTCTTCATCTATACGCAGGCATCATCCATCACACATCCAATCCACGGACGCGATTACGACAGTATACTAATCGCGATTGACCGGGGAATGTTCGGCCTTAATCCAACGCAATGGATATCACAATTCGCACATCCTTTTGTCACGGAAATATTACAGATCGCCTATTCGTCGTATTATCTTTTCTTCGTCTTCTTGTTCTACGAATTGTACCGGCGGACCGATCATCATGATTTTCAGAACGGCGCGCTACTTGTGGTGTATGGTTTCTACCTTTCCTACATCGGATATCTGATATTCCCTGCCATAGGACCGAGATTTACGCTGCATAATTTTTTTGCAACCAATTCCGAATTACCGGGTCTTTTCCTGACAAACTATCTACGTGAGATCATCAACACCGGCGGCGGTATTCTGCCGGGAACGTCGGATCCGGCCGCGCTGGTACACCGTGATGCATTCCCGAGCGGACACACGCAATTAACGCTTGTTGCCATGTATATCGCTTTTATGTACAAGACAAAAATTCGATGGTGGCTGTTTGCCGGCGGATCTTTGCTGATTATTTCAACAGTGTATATGCGTTATCATTACGTTATTGATGTGCTGTTCGGTATGCTCTTTTTTCTGCTGACGATATGGAGCGGAAAGAGAATAAATGAGTGGTGGAATAAGGGAATTAACAAGGTTTAATGAAAACACCTTGCCTGACTCTTGATTTTTTTTTATATTTGTAAGCTAAAATCAAACCATTCCGGCAACACGGGATGGTTTGTAGTCTTACGGCGGCTGTTTCTGTCGCTGGTAACAATGTTCTTTTTCATGGTGGCCATAGTTCCAAAACTTCCCGCGAACGCTTTTGTGAGCGGTTGAAGTTTTGAGAATCCCGCAGAGCGACTGTTTTGCCGGCTTTATTGCCGGAAGCGAATGCGGGATATGTCACCAGCAACAT
>CAIOTF010000031.1 GCA_903861125.1 uncultured Ignavibacteriota bacterium | reverse complement strand
GATATCGATCAACACTCAAAATACGTCTCAATTTCAGTATTAAACAAGCCCCTCTATATAGATTATCGGATGTTTAAGCAAAATATTCATCGAATACAGGTTAGAATGCTCTAACTTCACGGATGAAGCAAGAGAAGTGATAAGCAGAATGTATTCGTATTGACCAATGTGATTTAAGGTTGAATTTTCAAATTAATGCTGACTGGTTTTAGAAGTACAACCATACAATAGTCATTGAATAAGGGATATTTTGAACAGAACGACAATGATGTTCAATATATCGGTCGGCGGTACAATTTTATAAAAAAATTATTGCAAAATATTTGTCACAACGATTGTTCTGCTGTATCGGGAAGAATAACCGAATAACCTTTTTCACGACTGTCATGTGTGTGATATGGAACATTGCATTGAATATTTTTGATAAATCAGACCGCTTAGTCTTGACAAATGTATTGTACTTATATACATTGCCATCAAGAAAAGATGGTTTTTGAACTTTGGTATGGACAAATCATTGTTCATAGTGAGATCTAATATTGTAGAAATCTTTTTTTTCATTTCGCTGTTTGTTCAGCTTTCTAGTTTTGTTTTCCTTCTTTCCCTGTACAATTTGAATTTAACTACTTCATGTGTTGACGGAATATTCCACACATGACTTTTCCCAATAATATTTTTTTGAACTAAATAAACAATCAACAACAATTCTCATGGGGGATCAACTACATGCGTACACTCGTTTCCGTTTTGTTATTCGTCACTATTGTGAGCCTGGCCGGCGCACAGACGAATGTTTCAGGCAACATCGCAAAGGACAGCACATGGACAATTGCTAAAAGTCCATACGTCGTTATAGCATCCTTCACAGTCACAGCCGGATTTACCTTAAAGGTTGATTCCGGCGTCGTCGTCCGATTTCTCCCCGGCACTTTTATGTACGTCAGCGGAAGTTTGCGTGCCAGACTTTCTTCCTTCACTTCGAACAAAGATACACTCGGAGGACCTGTTCCGCAAAAGGGGGACTGGGGAGGTATCTTCATGAATAATTCTGCAGCAGTACTTGTCCTTGATACTTGTGTGGTAAAATTCGGTGGCGGCGGCAGCACGCCGATGATTTATTCAGATCGGTCCATCACTTCGGCAACTCTGACAAATTGTTCCATCTTAAATTCCAATAGCTGGGGAATTTACCTGACATCATCAAGTACCGCGACACTTGCAAATTGTATCATCTCGAATTTAAGCTCGGGAGGTGTGTATCTCAGTTCTCCAGTAATGTCTGTTACCGGATCATCAATATCAAATTCAGCAGGTCTTGGTCTTCAACTTAACAATGGAACAACGGCAACGGTGGCAAATTGTACAATTGCAGGATCTACCGCGGGCCAAGGACTCTGGATCGGCTCAACAAATTCTTCTGTAAGCAATACAAACATCTCCGGTTCAAGTTCTCACGGCATCTTCATTGATCGTGGAACGAGTGCTACAATTCACAAAACGACAGTCGCAACTTCCGGTGGAGATGGCATGTGGATCGGATACACAACTGCTGTTTCGGCGTTTGTGGATTCATCGTCAGTAACGGGATCATTAGGAAACGGTATCCGCGTTGTTGGAACTGACAGCATTGTTGCAACCACCGTGTCGGACTTTGTGTATTCGGGCGTTTATGTACAATCTGGTTCAGCAGCACTCACAAATTGCACAATTACTGATCCTACAAAAGTAAGTTCAAATGCAAACAATCAATTCCCGATTGGAATATATTTTGAACAGAGTACAAATATTAAACTAACAAATTCATCTTTCACGTATGTGCAATGGCCGGTCTGGTATAATGGTCAAGCATCGTTGGTATTTAACGGAACGAACACATTTACCAATAATACACACATTGGTATTTACATGAATTTTAGTTCTACAATAGCAAACTTGGTGTTGGATACAGTTGCAATTCCGTATATGATTCCATATTCGCTTACGGTGAATAATGGACACACGATGACCATCTCATCAACAGATGTTCTTAAATTTAACGGAGGCTCACTCACGATCAACGGTATACTAAATGCGGTCGCCAGCCCCGGTCAAAATATTTACTTTACAACCTACCGTGATGACAATTTGCCGACACCGGGAAGCGATACGAACGCAGATGGCTTGGGAACCGTGCCGCAGACAAATAACTGGTATGGTGTCATATTTAATGATGCAAGTGTTGACATTTCGTGCATTATGAAGCGGTGTGTTGTGAATTTTGCCGGTGCAGGCGGAACCGGTGGTATTACCATGTATGATGCCAGTCCGACTATTGACAGTTGCAATATGGCAAATAACCATTTTGGCGCGATGATGCAGTATGTCTCCAACCCTGTCTTTACCAATAATACCATCGGTTCGAGCGAACTTGTACCTATAGCCATGTCGTTTACAGCCAATCCTGTATTCCACAATAATGTATTTTCAAATTCAGATAATGCCTACGACGCTTTAGGACTTCTCGGAGGAGTCCTCACGGCTGATGCTACGCTGCCTATCCGGGCCGTGCTTCGCAATAACACAAAAGCTGCGCTGGGAGCCATAGGAACTGATAGCATTTCGAATGTTACCTATTTAATGCTTGATGCCGTTACTATTCCAATCGGGAAAAAACTTACGATCAAAAAAGGGGTAGTGATCAAGGCATATACATCTTCGCAGCGTTTTGTTGTACAGGGAAAACTTGTGGCTGATGCCACACCGGACAGTCTGATTGTTTTCACAGCCGCGAGAGATGATGCCTATGGACGACCGAATGATACAAATAAAAACGGAAATGCTGATGCGCCGGCAAGAGGTGAATGGGGCGGAATAACATTCGAGTCCGGTAGCGACAGTACATCGCTGCTCAATTATTGCAGTATTCACTACGGAGCCCTGCCGTACTACTACTATTATTTTAATAACATTTATCTTAATGGTGGCGAAATAACAACAATCAATCTTGCTAACCCCACAATATCAAATTGTTTGATCGATCAGTCAATTTACGGCGTGTATGCTTACGGGAATTCAAAACCGTCAATCATCGGATGCAAAATTGTTAATTCACAATCTACACCTATCGCAATGTCGGTCACCGCCGATCCATTTTTTTCGGCTGATACATTCGTCAACCCCGGTTTGACTGCGCTTGGTATCATCGGTGAATATCTTGGAGCAAGCGGAACAGTGAGGCAAAGAACGGTGGCCGGTTATACAAATATCTGTTACGTTCTCTTGGGTGATCTGAATATCAATTCGGGAACAAATGTAACAATCAATCCCGGTATTGTCATAAAATCTGGCGGACCCGGATTTTATGTAAACGGAGGTTTGCGTGCAAAAGGAACGATAGCAGAAGGAAATGTGATTTTCACATCGTTGAAAGATGACAACTGGGGAAATCCCGGCGATTGCAACCGCGATGGCAACGCAAGTTCACCGGCGGCAGGCGACTGGAGCGTGATTAAACTACAAGCGACAAGTGACGATGCTTTTTCTTTGATCGACAGCTGTCTCATTAATTACAGTGCGAACGGAGTTACCTACACGGACGCAGGAAGCATTTTGTCCAACACTACTATTTTTAAGTCCAACAATTTTGGTATC
Source organism: uncultured Ignavibacteriota bacterium (assembly GCA_903861125.1). Classification (GTDB taxonomy): domain Bacteria; phylum Bacteroidota; class Ignavibacteria; order UBA10030; family UBA8401; genus UBA8401. Next base: position 93,569 of record CAIOTF010000031.1, on the reverse strand, counting down.
CGGTGTGAGAACAGTTCTACGCCGCTTGTGAATAATGTAACGTTCAATGGAAGCCGTCTTGATCCGATTGCCATGTCGCTGCAATCGAATCCGACATTTACTAATATTACATTTTCTGCCAACGGAAGCAGAGGTATACGAATCCTGGATAATACAGTTTCTTCAAACGCGACTCTTGCACAACGAAATGTTGCGGGTATAACCAATATTGCATATATCGTTGATAATCTTACTGTTAATTCGGGAGCTGTTTTTACGGTCCTTCCCGGAGTGGTTATCAAATTCACAAGCTACTATTATGGAATCACCGTCAATGGTGCCATGGTGGCAAATGGAACTTCAACGCAGAAAATTGTTTTCACGTCACTGCCTGATGATTCGAACGGCGGAGATACGAATAATGATGGTAACGGAAGTTCTCCGGGGAAAGGGAACTGGGCTTCAATTGATTTTGGACCGTCAAGTTCTGATTCACTTAACTCACTGAAGAATTGCGATTTCCGTTATGGCGGAGGATACAACTACAATAACGAATATGGTCTCATACGAGTTTATAGTACAACAATAAAAATGGATAGTTGTATTGTTTCGCAATCAAGTAATTCTGCCGTTGGAGTTTTCGGCAGCGGTCATCCTACTGTGAGCAATCTGCAGATCAATAATATAGGATTGACTCCTGTAACGATCAGCATGTTTTCAAACCCTACATTTTCCAATATCACATCATTGAATGTAGGCTATATGGCTATCGGCATTAAACCTGAAACATATTCAGTAACCAGCACAATTCCAGTAAGAAATTTTGCCGGTTATAATAACATCACATATTTGTTATACGGCACACTGACCATAAATTCCGGCACTACAATCACCGTACCTGCAGGAGTTGTTTTCAAAGATGGAAATTGGTTAGTCAATGGTGCTCTCGTAACAAACGGCACCCCATCCCAGAAAGTCATCTTCACGGATTCTCATGATGATAGTTTCGGTAATCCTGGCGATACGAATTTGGACGGGACGTTGTCTAAACCTTCAATTGTTGGAGGATCTCGCATTACGTTCTACGATGTGAGTCTTGATTCACTCAGTCTGTTGCAACATACACTGTTCCGCTATATCGATGTTGGTGTGTATCTGCAGCAGGCGGCCCCCAAATTCCTTAAATGCACATTCGACTTAGATAATTGGGGCGTTTATCTCACCGGTGTATCGAATCCATCCATCGACAGTTGTTCATTCAATAATTTAACGTACGCTCCGATGCGTTTGTCGTTGGTTTCGTATCCTGTCTCCACAAGCGGAAATACTATCTCCGGATCAACGTTTAAGGCCATCAGTGTTCTTGAAGGAGAGACGCTTGTGCAGGATGTGACGTTGGTAAAAAAGACTTTTGCAGGCATTCCAAACATCCCGTATTTGTTTGGGAACTATACCGTTGCCAATAATTCAATCCTAACAATCTCACCCGGCGTTGTTGTCAAATTCTTCCCGAATACTTCTATGACAATTCGGAAAGGTTTGATCGCTGAAGGAAAAAGCCACTCGGACAGCACTATCATCTTTACTGATTTACGAGACGACTTTTACGGAGGTGATACGAATTCGGATAGCACACTTTCATCACCGACAGTCTTTACCTATCCTCAATACTGGTATCCGGGATGGTATGGTATCAATTTCACGAATGAATCACTCGCTCCATTTTCGCGACTTAGGAATGTTGTCATTCGGTACGCTGGTATACAAAATTCCGGAGCGGCAGTTACTGTGAACAGCGCAAGTCCAAGTATTACGTATAGTTCCATCAGTAATGGGTATAACGGCATTGTTGCAACAGGATCTTCAAATCCTGTCGTGAATTATTGTGACTTCTTCTTGAACAGCAGTTATGCCATTAATAATGTCAACAAATCATTCGTCATCAATGCACAAAATAATTGGTGGGGCAGCAATACCGGACCAACGCATTCAGGAAATCCCGGTGGAACCGGACAATTAGTTTCTGATGCTGTTAATTATTTACCGTTTTTGGGTGCCGGTGCACAAAATCCGCTGGCAGGCGATGTAAGTCTGAACGGACAAATTCAAGCGTTTGATGCTTCATTGATTCTTAAGTTTCTTGTTGACAGTGTTGCTAATCAATTGAACGCTTTACAGCAAAGTGTTGCCGATGTGAGTGCCAATGGAACCGTAGAAGCATATGATGCATCGTTAATTCTCCAATATGTTGTCGGCAAGATCACCATCTTCCCGAGTGAGTACAGTACAAAACCTGAACCGATTATTAAGATCGATAAATCAGCATCAATTGCCTCTGCTTCAATATCAGACGGTATTGTACAGCGCGGGAATCAGGTTTCAGTCACTATTTCGGTGAGCGGTCTTACAAACACGTATTCAACAGGAATTGAACTTTCGTACAACAAGGCTGAACTCAAACCAGTTTCCATAACTCCGGTAGGAATTGCATCCAAAGCAATGACCGCTCAGAGTATAGCAAATGGCACCGTACGAATGATGATTGCATCTGCCGATCCGTTGGAAGCTGACGGCGATTTGTTCAAAGTAACATTTGAGGCATTGAACGATGTCAGAGGCGAAGTTCCATCCGCAATTTCGTTCAAAAAATTCGTGTTAAATGAAACCGATATGAAATCTGCGGCAACCAATGGCACTATCACGATCAAGGGTAAGCCGACAAGTTTCGCATTGAATCAGAACTATCCGAATCCATTTAATCCGTCAACAACAATTTCCTATCAGGTTCCTGAAGATGGTCAAATGGTGAATATTGTAATCTATAACGTAATGGGACAAATTGTTCGTACGCTGGTGAACGGCAGCCATTACGCTGGCGAGTATGCTGTTCAATGGGATGGTTTGGATGGTAATGGTCAGCGAGTCAGCAGCGGATTATATTTTTCACGAATGGTGAGTAAAAGTTTTGTCAGTGTCAAAAAAATGTTGATGGTGAAATAATCGTTTGAATTATCATTCGATCAAAACACCACTCACATAATCGATACTGAAAGGACTTGCACATGAAACGAAAAATAATTAAACGTGCTGCGGCAACGGCAGGACTGCTGTTACTACTGGCAGTCCTGATGTCTGCCGGCACACCGATCCGATTGTCATTTCGTGACACAACGATCGTCTGCGGAACGACGCTGAACTATTCTCTGACCGTGGATAGTTCGCTGACGGGGTATGCTGTTTCTGCCTATCAGATACAATTCACGTACAACACAACTGCTTTCTCATTTATGGGTGTCAATGCGATTGGCTGCATAGACTCGGCGTGGGGAAGTCCCACGGCATTCGAAATATCGCCCGGCACGGTAAGAATAAGTGGAGCAGGATCTTCCAATCTAGCCGGCCTTGGCAAACTGGTAAATCTCCAATTCGCTTCAAAGGTTCTGCCATATGATTCGTATTCAAACTTCACATTTCAATCTTCAACTTTCAATGAGGGTATTCCGGCATCGAATAATTACCGGAATGGTACTGTTTTCATGAAAGCGGCTCCAACAATTACCGTTTCACCGGATACATGGCTGGCAACCAAAGGAGACACAAAACAATTCACGGTGTCTGGCGGACGATCTCCTTACACATGGGGTTCAACCGTACCATCGGTTGCTACAATTGATGCCGCAGGATTAATGAAAGCAGTCGGTGCCGGATTTACACGGATGTATGCTGCCGATTCAGCTGGCATTGTTGATACAACAAATATAGTTGAGGTTCGTCCAATCAAACTCAGTTTTCGTGATACGAGCCGGTACCAGGGGCAGACACTCGATTTGCCGATTTATACCACCGATCTGACAGGACTCGGTGTGACCTCCGGTCAATTTACTGTCACATTCGATCATACGCGATGGACGGTTCAATCTGTTGTGGAAACCGGAACTTTGCTTGCTTCGGTCGCACCCGTGTCATTTTCTGTCGGCACAGGATCTGTTAATGTCTCTTTTGCCGGTACCACACCAATGACTGGTTCTGGTATTCTCCTGTATCTTCGTATGAAAGCAAGTTCAGTCAATTCGTATGGATCAACATTTGCATTTCAAAATGTATTGTTCAATCAAAATCTGACTGCAAATGTTGTATCAGGCTTTATCTCTGTTCAATCGTTGGGAACAATTTCAGTAAGTCCATATTATCAGCAAATCCTTGTTGCAGGCGATTCACTTCAATTCACAGCATCCGGCGGAGTTAAACCGTACTCTTGGTCCTCGTCAGATCCGTTACTTGCAACAGTATCATCAACGGGCTGGCTTAAAGGGAAGAAGAGCGGAACGGTTACCGTACAAGCTCAAGATTCTGTCGGTGCCGTTGGAATCAGCGGAAATGTTCTTATCTATGACTTCAGACTGAATACACCCGATACGTTATTAATCCCAACGTCGTTTGTTGAGATTCCATTATACATCACCCCTTCTTCGATGGGATTCTCTGCATTTCAAGGTACGTTTACGTACAGTACCAATACGTATGTGAAATTCAGTGATATTGTTTCCGCAGGAACACTAAGCAGCGGTTTCTCTATCAACTCATCGGATAAGAACGGTACGGTGACGTTTGCTGCTGCAACTGGCGGCAATGCTGTTACGGGCGGTGGCATTCTTATGAAGTTAAAATTTGCTGTACCGGATTCGACTCCTCGTCCTTCAACAACGAATATAACAATTACGAATGTAAAATTTGATCAGGGAACCCCTCTTGCCTTGACAAAAAACGGGAGTTTTCAGATCGCTTCTACTTCTGTCTTCAGTAATTCACCCGGTGCCGTCTCGCTTCATGCAAAACCAGGTCAAAAAGATAGTGCACTGATTAAAGTATATAATAAAGGTACAGCAAACCTTACATCGACTATCGGCGTGATTGGATCTTCGATCTTTACTGTCTCTCCGACAAATATTAGTATTGTTCCAGGAGACAGTGCTAAGGTTTATGTCTATTTTATCCCACTGAATCAGGGAATAGCCACAGCATCAATACGTTTCAGTACCAACGATCCATTTCACAGTACCGTTGATGTTGCAGCAACCGGAACTACACCGTATCCAATTCTTGTTTTCAATACTTTGTCCGTCAATTTTAACACGGTAACAGTCGGCAAGTTTAAGGATACAACAATTACAATTTCCAATACAGGAACCGATACCTTAAAGATCACAGCTATTTCTTCTACAACGGGCAGTTTTACTGCACGTCCTGCAACAGGATCAATTGCTCCGGGTCATTCAATGGCTGATACTTTGCGGTTTACTCCTTCAGGAATAGGATTTGTTTTAGGCAGAATATCGGTAACAAGTAATTCTTTGACCAGTCCTGATACTGTTGGTGTTTCGGGAACAGGAAATTCAATCTTTCCTGTTTTGCAATTCAGCACTTCAAATATCAACTTTGGTTCGGTGAAAACCGGTTCGTACAAAGACACAACGGTGATAATTACCAATACAGGTACCGATACACTTAAAATAACAAATGTAACAGCAAGCAGCGCGGTATTTGCCGGACGGCCTGTAACGAAAAACGTTTCTCCCGGTCAATCTTTCACTGATACTTTGAGATTTACACCATCATCGTTAGGTGTTTTTACCGGTCGCGTTTTTGTAGTCAGTAATTCTTTGAAAATTACGGATACTATCATAGTTTCGGGGACAGGTATTCCGTCGACAGGCGTGAAAGATGGTTCAACTATTCCTGCAGAATATGCACTGGAACAAAATTATCCTAATCCTTTTAATCCTTCAACGAATATTCGCTACGGCCTTCAGGAAAGAAGCTCTGTACGGCTTGCAATTTACAGCATCCTCGGACAGAAAATAGAGGATCTTGTCAGTGCAAATCTTGAACCTGGATTTTATAATGTCACATGGAATGCTTCGGTTCCGAGCGGGATATATTTCTATTCATTGGAAGCAGTGCCGGTGGATAAGTCCGGAAAAAGTTTTCGGCAGGTGCGAAAAATGACACTAATGAAATGAATGGACACAAGTTGTTTTTAAATTACTCTCCTTTGGTGAATGCCTGAGGAGAGTTTTTATTTTAAAGAGATAATATTATTTACGTTAGTAACCGAAAACTGAAGATTCTTTGACGCATCACCGATATCGTAATACGAATCGAAAATAGTTTATTCCTTGCAATGTATGGCACGCGTATTCTTAAAAATATGTAATTACTTCTTCGCTCATAATTTAATATTATGTTGACATAGCCATTCAGCACAAAGGAGTGTCATACTTAAATTTTGAAATAATCTTTTAGTAATAGAGATTTATGTGACAATAAATATGTAAAGGAGATTTATATGGATATCTTTTTGGAGGCCGCAATTGAAGAAGCAAAAGCAGGATTAGAGGAAGGAGGAATACCGATTGGATCAATTTTGGTGATTGGAGGAAAAATTATGGGGAGAGGCCGAAACAGACGCGTGCAAAAAGGGAGCGCTGTGCTTCATGCTGAAATGGATTGTTTAGAGAATGCCGGAAGATTGACGGCCCACGATTATTCCCGGTCTGTGCTATATAGCACTCTTTCACCGTGCGATATGTGCAGCGGAACCGTATTGCTGTATAGAATACCCAAAGTTATTATTGGCGAGAATGTAACGTTTCAAGGGCCAGAAGATTATCTCCGGTCCCGCGGTGTTAAACTTGAGATCGTAAATAACCAGGAATGTATTCGCCTCATGCGTGCCTTTATTGCCTCGAAGCCTGAATTATGGAATGAAGATATTGGCGTAGAAAAAAGGAGTAAATAAATATGGTCGCATTCATTACAGGTGCAAGCAGCGGCATCGGCGCAGAGTTTGCACGGAGATTTGCCGAAAAAGGATATGATCTGATCATAACCGGTCGACGGAAGGAATATCTTAATCGCGTTGCAGAAGAGATTCAAACTGCATCCGGACGCACCGTTACGACCATCATTGGAGATCTTTCCGATCCTAAACATCTTACTGATCTGGTAGATCGTGTACGGAATTCCAAAGATATTGATGTGCTTATCAATAATGCGGGACACGGATTAAAACAGCATTTTATTCAAGATGATATCAGCAATCCTGATATTCTGCTGGATGTTCACCTGCGCGCTGCCATGCATCTCATGCATGCGGTAATTCCTGGAATGACGGAACGGAAGCGGGGGACTATCATCAATGTTTCATCGATCGCAGGATTTTCACCAACAGCTTCTGATCCCACCTACGGTGCGACAAAGGCTTTTCTAACATTTTTCACTGAATCGCTTCATCTGGTTCTTCACGAAAAAGGGATCACCGTGCAGGCTCTATGTCCCGGATTTACATGGACAAATTTTCATGAGAAACTGGGTATTCCGAAAGCTGAGCAATCTCATCGTGGCATTTTACGCTGGACCACTGCGGATAAGGTTGTTGATGAATCAATGAAAGGATTACAAAACGGCACCGTTGTAGTCATACCCGGGTTCTTGAATAGAATCGCAATGAAAATCGTTGCACTGGTTCCACGGCGACTCTATTATCGAATGTTGAAAGGAAAGACGCTCAGAAGAAGATGAATTATTGCTTGTCCATACCACAAAACTATATTATTCACATCCTTCGCAACACTGCTTTATGTGTACGTCCGGTTTATTAGACGGCACTCAATTATGCACCTCTACAACAATCTGCAATCGGTGATGAAAGTATCGTTTACTTTCATCATCGGTATAAGGTAGTATCACTTCGGAAACAAATCAAACAAGGGTAGATTTACTTGAAAAGTTTTCAATAACGGATAAATAAGTCTGTTGTCGAAAAAATATAAATCAAATCGCAAGGATATTAGACACAAGCATCTTAAATTAATGGGTATTTTACCATTACATACGAAGCACTAATAAAAATGTTTGATGAAAAATCCAATCCACTATTCATATAATGTAAATATTAAAAAAAGGGTGATCCAAATGATACGTTCTTTAATTTATAGAAAACAATATCTTATAAAGAATATTAGCATCTGTGTATTGGCAACATTCGTTTTCATCGTTGAAGGTTGTTCCGTAATCTATATCCCGAAGTTCGAAAGTTCTAATCAAATGTTTATTGAACAAACTGTTGATAAGTTGAATCTTGGTGGCGTAGTTAAAAAAGTGATCCCAGTAGGCAGTCGGGTTGCTTTAGTGTCTATGGAACTTAACACGACAGGTGATCGACCATTTTTTGCAGCCATCGAAGACCAACTTATTCAATCTCTGTACTCAGAAGGGTTTATTCCCTTGGAACGTGATGAGAATCTTCTCGGTCGACTTGTTGCAGAAAATAAAGGTACTGCATACACAGTCATACGGCTACCATTAAGGGATAGTGTAGACCAAAAAACAAGTTTAATGTCCGCTCCTTTTATCGTTACCTACCGTGTACTTGAGTGCGGACTAATATACCGGGATTTACCGGGTGATAAACAACAATCGCTACGATCACGCGAAGGATTAGTGAAGTTGCATATCCGCATTGAAAAATGTTCAACAGGTGAAATTATTTATGCACGTAACGCAACAGGATATTTTACCGACAAAATTCGTGTCGAACTTGTCGGAGATTTAAAGGATTTTCATTATGCATATTTCCCGTATGATTATCCTGTCCAACCAAAATAATTACAAATAAGAAACAGACCGGATATTCTCGCGGACGTCCGGGATATGTCATCGATCGTATTATTCCTCTGGTTAATGGCGGCAGAGACGATCCGTCCAATATGCAATGACAGGAAAAAGCCGATGCAAAGGAGAAGGACAAGTGGGAGAGAGGTCAGATAAGAAGAAAATAAAAAATACTTTTCGTTGTGTGTTTGCAAAGCAAAACCGTTATTCACCGTAGATGTATTTTTGCAAATGTTCGATATTTTTCTGATCCAGATCTGAAATATTCAGGAACTAAAATAGTTGTTTTACAATTCAATGGATTTTGCTATATTTGAAAGCAAAATTTAGGACGCTTAGCTCAGTTGGTTTAGAGCGCTTCCCTGACACGGAAGAGGTCATAGGTTCGAATCCTATAGCGTCCACAACAAATCAGCGAACATCATTTTTAAGCCTTCCCTGCATTTCCATCTACCTAGCACGCTGCAAATATTCAATTTTGGAAAATATAAACTGATAAAGCAAAAGGTTTAGAGCGTCCCGATGCGAAGCATCGGGAAGGTCATAGGTTCTGCCGAATTCATAGTTTGTTTAGGCATTGCTCCACCTTCGGCACTCCTTTGGAGGAATCCTATAGCGTCCACAACAAATCCGCGAACATCATTTTTAAGCCTTCCCTGCATTTCCTTCTACCTAGCACGCTGCAAATATTCAATTTTGGAAAATATAAACTGATAAAGCAAATGGTTTAGAGCGTCCCGATGCGAAGCATCGGGAAGGTCATAGGTTCTGCCGAATTCATAGTTTGTTTAGTCATTGCTCCACCTTCGGCACTCCTTTGGAGGAATCCTATAGCGTCCACAACAAATCAGCGAACATCTTTATAAAACTCACCGGCATTTTATTCTATCTTGTGATTCTGCAAAGACCCAATTCTCATTCTACATTGTTTGCTTAAATATAGCATCAGTTTTACCATTCCTTTGTTGGAATCTTATATCGTTCACCGAACCATCTTAATAAACCCTTCATAATTCTCCTTGCTCACGCCGTAATCCTTTCTTACCTTTTCTAATTGAATCATCATAAAGGAATGTTATGAAAATGAATGCTCTTCGTTATTGCGTAATCTCTCTAATGTGCTCACTTTCAATTGTCGCCGGAGGGAAAGAATTTACCATAGAAGATATTTTTGGTTCTTCTAAATTTGCATCAAAATCTGTTCGCGGAATCCAATGGATGGCTGACGGGAAATCGTATTCATTTCTCGAAACAGATACGGTATCAAAATCGTCCGGTGTGTTCAAGTGGTCAGTGAAAGAAAGAACAAAAATACTGATCGTCTCCGGAGCAATGCTGAAACTGAACGAATCAGATCCTGCGTTCCGCTTTAGTTCCTATCAATGGTCCCCGGATGAGAAACAGATCCTCTTTGTCTCATCACCTCCGGAGAAACAATATCTTTCACGGTTGACACCAGCCGGTAATTTATTTCTTTACGATATCCAGACAAAAAAATTCGTCAGGATTACCAATGTCACAGTGCCGCAATACAACCAAAAATTCTCTCCCGACGGGAAAAAGATCGGATACGTCCGGGAGAACAATATTATTGTTTACGATATTGCCTCTGCAAAAGAAACTCAGTTAACTGCCGACGGCACGGAACATATTATCAACGGAAAATTCGATTGGGTCTACGAAGAAGAATTCGGCATATCGGACGGATGGCGCTGGTCTCCCGACGGTTCGCACATTGCCTTTTGGCAGTTGGATGAAAACCGTGTTCCCGAATATACGATGACCGAATGGGATTCCACACACCTTAATCTCATTAAAATGCGTTATCCGAAACCGGGCGATCCTAATTCCATTGTGAAGGTTGGTGTGCTGGATGTTGCTACAGCTGTGACCGAATGGATAAACCTTGGTTCGAACGACGATATCTACATCCCTAGAATGCAGTGGACCGCAGACAAGAATATTCTTTCTCTGCAAAGATTAAATCGGGAACAGAACTCCATTGAATTGATGTATTATGATGTCATGCATAAAACGCTTCAAACCATCCTTACGGATAAAAGCGACACATGGCTAGACGTTCACAACGATCTTCGCTTTCTGAACAACGGAACGTTCACCTGGTTATCGGAACGCGATGGATATAATCATCTCTATCTTTATCGAAATGACGGAACATTGAAGAACCAGATCACAAAAGGAGAATGGGATGTTGATACATTCTACGGTGTTGATGAAAAAAATGGAATGGTGTATTTCACCTCATCGGAAGCATCTCCGATAGACAGACAAATATTTTCCATAAAACTTGATGGAACAAAAAAGAAACAATTATCCTCATTACCGGGAACACATTCTGCCAATTTCTCCACGACATTTGATAATTATATTGGTTATTACAACAGCGTTACGGTTCCCGGCAAGATTAAAATGATGAAGAACGACGGGAAGGAATTATATGCAATCGAAGAGAATGAAATGCCTGTCTTGAAAGAATATTCATTGGCAAATGTTTCATTCTTTACCTTCAAAACATCCGATGGCGTTTCATTAAATGCAAGTCTGTTAAAACCGTCAAACTTCGACTCAACAAAAAAATATCCGGTTCTTGTCTATACCTATGGCGGACCGGGTTCGCAAGTGGTTCGTAATTCGTGGGGAGGAAGCAGTTATTTTTGGTACTCAATGCTGGCCGATAAAGGGTATCTTGTTTTTATGACCGATAACCGCGGAACAGGTGCAAGAGGAGCGGCTTTTAAGAAAATAACGTATAAAAATCTTGGTAAATGGGAAGTGAACGATCAGGTTGAAGGTGCAAAGTATCTTGCAACATTGCCGTATGTTGACAAGAACAGGATCGGTATATGGGGCTGGAGTTACGGAGGATATATGTCTAGTCTCACTATCTTGGTTGGTGCTGACTATTTTAAGACCGCAATTGCGGTTGCACCGGTTACTCACTGGAAATTTTATGATAACATTTATACGGAACGCTTCATGGGCACTCCGTCAAACAATCCCGAAGGATACAAAGCCAGTTCACCGATCACTCACGCGGAAAAAATGAAAGGTAAATTCCTCCTGGTTCATGGTACAAGTGATGACAATGTCCATTTTCAGAATTCCGCCACTCTTGTAACGGCATTAGAACAAGCAAATAAGCAGTTTCAAACCATGTATTATCCGAATAAAAACCACGGGATAGGCGGCGGAGTCACGCGGCTTCATCTTTATACGCTTCTGACTAACTTTTTATTGGAGAATTTGTAGTCATTTATTGCATTTTATAGCGTTTTTTGCTAAATTAACAAAGCAAAATTTACGATAGTGAAGATCGGAGATTGCAATTTTCTCCGATTTTTTTTTGATTATTTATTCAATGTCCTCTATTAAAATTACATTTCCGGATGGTGCTGCAAAGGAATTCCCAGGCGGAATTACTGGCATGCAGATCACCGAAAGCATCAGTAACTCGCTTGCTAAAAAAGCGCTGGCGATCTCTGTTAACGAAGAAGTATGGGATCTTCAACGTCCGATCAATTCCGATGCAGTGATCAAAATCCTCACTTGGGATAATGTTGAAGGAAAATCAACATATTGGCATAGTTCCGCGCACGTTATGGCGGAAGCGATTGAAGCAGTGTTCCCCGGAACTAAATTCGGAATCGGTCCCTCGATTGAAAATGGTTTTTATTATGACATCGATATGGGTGATCATTCTCTGACATCCGAAGATCTGAAGAAGTTGGAAGATAAGATGTCCGAATTTACGAAGCGGGATGTTCCTTTTGAACGAAAGGAAGTAAATTGGGAAGAGGCTGTAGCGTATTTCAAGGAAAAAGGTGACCCGTATAAACTGGAACTGCTCGAAGAATTTAAAGGTCAGCAGATCAGTATGTATCATCAGGGAAATTTCACGGATCTCTGTTACGGTCCGCATATTCCTTCAACGGGGAAAATTAAATTTGTAAAACTGCTGAGCATCGCAGGTGCGTATTGGCGCGGAAGCGAAAAAAATAAAATGCTTCAGCGGATATACGGCATCACATTTCCCACAAAACAGGAATTGGATGATCATCTGTTCCGTCTAGAAGAAGCAAAACGGCGCGATCACCGGAAACTCGGCGTTGAGCTTGAATTGTTTATGATCTCTCCTAAAGTCGGATCCGGACTCCCGATTTGGCTTCCCAAAGGGACAATCCTTAGAGAAAATCTCGAAAAATTTTTACGCGACGAACAGCGCAAGCGCGGGTATCAGTCTGTGATCACTCCGCATATTGGAAATTTAGAATTATATAAAACATCAGGACATTATCCGTATTACAAGGATTCGCAGTTCGCTCCAATTACAATGGAAAATGGCGAGCAGTTTCTTCTGAAACCGATGAACTGTCCGCATCATCATCAGATATATTCATCAAAACCAAGATCATACCGCGATCTGCCTGTACGCTTAGCGGAATTTGGCACAGTCTATCGGTATGAACAATCGGGTGAAATGAATGGCCTTACGCGCGTGCGGGGCTTTACACAAGATGATGCGCATATCTACTGCACTCACGATCAGTTGAAGCAGGAGATAAAAAATACTGTTGAACTGACGCAATTGGTTTTCTCAACATTTGGAATGCAGGTTACCACCAGACTTTCATATCGCGATGAAAAAAATGTAGAGAAATACGGCGGCGAAGCAAAATTTTGGGAACTTGCGCAGCGCGAGATCAAAGAAGTCGCCGATGAGATGGGATTGAATTATTTTATAGGCATCGGTGAAGCATCTTTTTACGGACCGAAGATTGATTTCATGGTGAAAGATGCCATTGGTAGAACGTGGCAACTTGGAACAGTACAAGTCGATTATGTGATGCCTGAGAGGTTCCAGTTAGAGTATGTTGGCGCCGATGGTCTGAAACACCGTCCCGTCATTATCCATCGTGCTCCGTTCGGATCCATGGAACGTTTTGTGGGATTGCTTATTGAACATTACGCAGGCGATTTTCCGCTTTGGCTGGCGCCCGTACAGGCTGTTATTTTGCCCATCACCGACGCTCAGATGGAATATGCCGAAACGGTTGTAGCTAAATTGACGGATGCTGGTTTACGGGTAGAATTAGACACCAGGAATGAAAAAATAGGTTACAAGATACGTGAACATGAGATGAAAAAAGTGCCGTATATGCTTGTTGTAGGCGAAAAAGAGAAAGCAGCGGATTCGGTATCTGTAAGGCAGCACAAACACGGCGATCTTGGAGTAATGTCGGTAAATGATGTTATGCATAAATTATTACAGGAAAATTAGTATATTGTGTCACTGTTTTATTAACAATAGGAGAGATTCTTATTAAAGAAAAACGACCTCGAATCAACGAAGAAATTCGCGGAGATGTTATTCGCGTGATAGAAGATGGCGGCGGACAAGTTGGTGTTATGTCCCCGAAAGAAGCATTAGCAATTGCTATCCAAAGGGGGAAAGATCTCATTGAGGTTGTTCCGACAGCCAATCCTCCTGTCTGCAAGATCATGGATTTCGGAAAATTTAAGTACGAGATACAGAAAAAAGAGAAGATCCAGAAGAAACATCAGCATGTTTCTCAATTGAAGGAATTACGTTTTCATCCGAATACCGATACTCATGATTTTGAGTTCAAGACCAAACATGCAATAAAGTTTTTGGAAGACGGTGACAAAGTAAAGGCGACAGTTATCTTCAAAGGACGTGAAGTTGCTTATAAGGACCATGGATACAAGATGTTGGCCGAACTGGAACAGAGGCTTGCAGCATATTCAAAGGTCGATCAGCCGGCGAAGATGGAAGGACGCTTTATGATCATGATCTTCACTCCTGATAAGACGGCAAAAGCAAGGGTCGAAAAAATTAAACTCGAACAAGAAAAAGCAAAAGCACAATTATAAAATAAGGTAGACGATATGCCAAAAATGAAATCACACAGCGGCGCACGAAAAACATTCAAACTTACTGCGTCAGGAAAGATCAAACGCCGTAAGATGAACCGAAGCCATATTCTGACAAGCAAGACGACAAAACGTAAACGCCGTCTGCGTAAATCCGGATTGGTGTCAAAACCGGATTCAAAGAAGATCAAAATGTTGTTACTGTAATATAATTCACCGTTCCATATATTAATCATTAAGGAGAAGAGCAACTATGCCTCGTTCGCAAAATAAAGTTGCCTCCCATCGCCGTCGCAAGCGGATTCTTTCGCAAGCGAGAGGTTACTGGGGTGCGAGAAGTAAACTGATCACCATTGCAAAGCATCACTTGGACAAAGGGATGCAGTATGCATACCGTGATCGTAAAGCAAAAAAACGAACTTACCGTCAGTTGTGGATCGCGCGTATCAACGCTGCAGCCAGAATGCACGGTATCACGTATTCTAAACTCATCGCTGGATTGAACAAGAAGGAAGTCAATATCAATCGAAAGGTGTTGGCGGAACTTGCAGTGCACAATCCCGAAGCATTTACCGAGATTGTAAACTTTGTTAAAGCGTAATTCAAAACTTCCCATTGCATCTTTTTTATCGGACTGCGGTGGGGAGTTTTTTATTTAATCGATAGTGTGAATGTATGCTTGACCAGAAAATATCTGAATTGCAGTCTGAGATTGAACGTATATTGCCGGCAATTGCCGATAATGACGCATTGGAAAAATTTCGTATAGAGTTCCTGTCGCGGAGCGGCAAATTAGCATCCCTCTACGAAGAACTGAAAGCAGTCCCCGGCGATCAAAAACCTGTTTACGGACAGAAGATCAACACTTTTAAGAAATCGGTTGAAACACAGTTTGAATCGCTCAAAGCATCACTGCAGTCATCTTCCGCTTCTCAAAAAATTGATATCGACATTACTCTTCCTGGAAGGGAACGCCCAAAAGGGACACGGCATCCCATTACACAAACATTGGAACACATGAAGAGCATTTTTGTCTCCATGGGTTTTGGAATAGTGTATGGTCCTGAAATCGAGGATGACTATCATAATTTTGAAGCATTGAATTTTGCACCGAATCATCCGGCTCGCGATATGCAAGATACATTCTTTGTAAAAGATGATATTGTTCTTCGCACCCATACCACTCCTGTTCAGGTCCGAGTGATGAAGAATCGTCCGCTTCCGCTCCGTGTGATTATGCCCGGACGCGTCTATCGAAATGAAGCAGTCAGCGCGCGCAGCAATTATTTTTTCCATCAAGTGGACGGTTTGTATGTGGATAAGCACGTAACATTTGCCGACCTTAAAGGAACACTTGTTACCTTTGCCAAAAATTTTTACGGAAGCGATATCCAATACCGCTTCCGGCCAAGTTATTTCCCTTTTACCGAACCAAGCCTTGAAATGGATATTACCTGCTTCTTATGCAAAGGAAAAGGGTGCCGTATCTGTAAGCATACCGGTTGGCTTGAGGTCCTAGGTGCAGGCATGGTGCATCCGAATGTACTTCGCAATTGCGGACACGACCCGGAAAAAGTGTCTGGTTACGCTTTCGGCATGGGTGTTGACCGGATATCGTTGTTAAGGTATGGTATAGACGATATAAGAATATTTTTTGAGAACGACTTACGATTTCTAAATCAGTTTTAATGAATCCTGTATGCGTATAAGTTATAATTGGTTACGACGATATATTGATCTGGATGCTAGCATTGAAGAAGTAGCTCAAAAATTGACTAGTCTTGGGCTTGAGGTTGAATCAATTGAACATCTTGGGAGGATATTTGACGGTTTTTATGTCGGCGAAGTTCTGGATGTTCAAAAACATCCTAATGCTGACCGGTTGAGACTTTGCTCAGTCCGTGTTTCTGTAAGTGATTATCCTCTGCGAATCGTATGTGGAGCACCGAATGTTGCAGCAGGGCAAAAGGTCATTGTCGGTACAGTTGGTGCAACCGTGCCAAAAAATCAACACGACCCAAACGGCAATCCGTTTGTTCTGACGAAAGCCACAATTCGCGGCGTAGAATCGTTCGGAATGATCTGTTCCGAAAAAGAATTGGGGATCGGTGAAGATTCAAGCGGAATAAAAGTTCTTGCTGCTGATGCTAAGGTAGGAACGCCGCTTGCTGAGTATCTGGGAGTGAATGATACTGCATTGGAAATCGGAATAACGCCGAATCGTCCCGACTGTTTGAGTCATATTGGAATTGCGCGAGATCTTGCTGCAGCATACAATACAAAATATATCAAACCGATATATAACCGTTTCGAGAACAAAAACATCAATATCTCCACACTTGCAACAGTAAACGTCAAGAATACGACAGACTGCCCACGGTACACAGCGTGTATCATTCAAAATGTAGAAGTAAAAGAATCACCGGAGTGGCTTAAACAACTCTTGAACGCTGCAGGTCTTCGTCCGATCAATAATGTTGTTGATGCAACAAATTTCGTGATGTTAGAGTATGGACAACCGCTGCATGCGTTTGATTACGAACATCTTGCTCAACATGCCATCGTGGTAAAGAGTGCGGAACGGGGAGAGAAGTTCACATCGCTCGACGGAAAAGTACACGAGCTCTCGGGAAATGAGTTGATGATATGCGACGGAGAAAGATCTGTTGCAATCGGTGGCGTTATGGGCGGCGCCAACTCGGAGATTTCAATTTCCACCAATACTGTTTTGCTTGAAGCCGCATATTTTTCTCCTGTCAGCGTACGCAAGACGGCAAAACGACTCGGCATCAGTACGGACGCATCGTTTCGGTTTGAGCGTGGTATCGATCCGAATATCACGGTGGAAGCATCTGAACGTGCAGCAAATTTAATCGCCGAATTGTCCGGTGGCGTTGTTGTCAGCGGATTGATTGACATCTATCCCCAAAAAATTGTCCCGAAAATAATTTCATTAAGGGTAGCTCGCGTCAATGCAATGCTCGGAACAACACTGTCGGCAAAACAAATCAAAGATTTTTTGGAATCGATAGAGATCGGCATTACTGCAGGAAAAGACTCGAACCTGTTCGAATGTTCCGTGCCGACGTTCCGTCCGGATATAGAACAGGAAATTGATCTCATCGAGGAAGTTGCCCGTCTTTTCGGATATGATAATATTGAAAATAAAACTTCAAGCGAAGTAATGTTCAGTGCTCCGGACCAACATGAACGACAGATCACAGCTATTCGTACATGGTGTGAATCGAATGGACTGAATGAGGTATTGACAAACAGTCTTATTGATTCTCCCACTGCAAAGTTGTTCGGTAATGAAATAGTTGCCGTAAAAAATCCATTAAGCGTAGAATTAGAGTCACTAAGGCCATCGTTGCTTTCCACTATGCTGCAGACTGTAGCTCATAACTACAACCATGGTATGTCACGGCTCCAGTTGTTTGAGATCGGCACTGTTTTTTCGGCTGCTACGGAAAAGAATAGATCAGGATACGTTGAAGGATATGTAGAGAAAAACAATATCGGTATATGCCTTTCCGGTGAGATAAATATGCAATCCTGGCATGAAAAACAGCGTGTAGTAGATATTTTCGACTTAAAGGGTCTGGTTATGTCGCTGCTCAGGGGTATAGGTCTTGACAATAGTGTTTTAATTTATTACAATGCATCAACTTCTTTAACTGAAATGACTATAGGCGTTGAAATCAATAACACTTATGCAGGTTTCATCGGGAAGGTAAAACCGGAATTGTTAAAGAAAGTTAAGATCGACCACGATGTCTTTTTTGCTGAACTCGATCTTGATGTACTGACAAAGTTTCATGCTGTAAAAACCTATAAGGGATTTTCAAAATTCCCGACTGTTGTCCGCGATATTTCGTTTATCGTTAAGAAATCTGTTACTGTTGCGGATATTGAAATTCTGATTAAAAAATCCGGCGGTGAACGCATAACAGCGGTAACGCTGTTCGATCTTTTTGAAGGACAGGCGTTGGGTGAGGGGATGAAGAGTGTGGCATTTTCGTTGAAAATAAATTCACATGAAAAAACAATGACGGATGCAGAAATCGATGTGATGATTACAACCATCGTGCAGTCCGTAACTAAAACATTTGATGCAACTTTGCGAAGTGTGTAATGGTGGAACAAAACGTAGAACAAGAATCGTCTGACGCTGTTCACAGCGTTGAAAATGCCCTCTCGGCTTTGTGGGATAAAGCGCGGGAAGCATCTCTTCTTATTTCCACTCTTCGGGAAGAGAGGAAACGTTTGTTACTGAAGATCGACGAACTGGAAGAGGAGATATCGCATTCGAAGAGTGTTTCGGAAGAACTGCAAATGCAGATTGAAAAACTTCAAACCGGGAAAACACTGAAAAATGCCGCAATCAATCTTGAGGAAGAGGAAAAACGCCTACTTCAGCAAAAATTAAGAAATGTAATTTCAAAATTAGATCAATACTTAACACTATAAAGGTAAGTTTTTTCGGCTGACAGAAACTCACTTTTACTTTTCGACCTATGGACAGAAAAAGCGTACGTGTAAAAATATTTGGATCAGAATATCCTCTTCGCGGAGATAGCGAAGAATTTACAAAGAAGGTTGCTAATCACGTCGACGCTATGATCAATAGTGTCCACGATAAAATACCTGAGCAGCCTCCACTGACCATCTCTGTCCTTGCTGCGCTGAATATCACTGAAGATCTCTATAAAGAAAAAGAAAAAGGGTCTCATCTCGTATCTTCTCTTGAATATGAATTATCTAAGATCACGAATTACCTTGATACAAGCATTAACAGCACAGAGTCTTAAAGAAAGAGGAGAATAATAGTTTAAAAATACCCGCACTGTCAGCCACAGACGGCATAAATAAAGAACCTATAGTTTTATTTATAGGGAGCTTAGCTCACAAGCGTAATATTACAGGCCTCAATCAAACTCACGTTTGATTTTTGCAAAAGCCTTCGGGTTGTCCGCCTTGCGCGGAATAGCAAACGGTGGAAGTAAGAAACGGTTTGGCGGCACCCACTGTGTATAAGAAAGAGGGTTCTTTCTACACTTGTCTGAGGTTGATGTGCGGGTTGTTTATTTTAAACGGAGTGACTATGGATATTCAATATTTAATATTTGGCGCTGTGATGACCGCTGCGGCTTTCGTAGCCGGATGGTTTATCAATAATAAAATCGGCAGGAACAAAATAGCTTCTTCTGAAGAACAATCAAAAAAGATCCTTGCCGATGCAGAGCGGGATGCTGCGGCCATTCAGAAAGAAAAATTGCTGGAAGTAAAGGATGAATGGTACAAAAAGAAGCACGAATTTGAAAACGAGGCGAATCAGAAAAGAAATAAACTGCAGGCATACGAAAAACAACTAGATTCACGTGAAGAGAATATTGACCGCAAAGTAGAACTACTAAGCAAAAAGGAAAAAGATGTTCAGGTTCTGCAAAAAATGAATGAATCGAAAACAACAGAACTTTCCCAAAAGCTGGCAGATGTAGACCGTATGATAGCCGATGAAAACACGCGTTTAGAGCGTGCATCGGGTATGTCCCGCGACGAAGCACGTAAATTGCTATTGGATAATCTGATTGATTCGGTGAAAACGGAAGCGTCACAAACTTTAAAAGATATTCGAGATAAGGTAAAAGAAGAGGCCAAAAGAGAAGCCCAAAAAGTTATCGTCCAGGCAATTCAGCGTTCAGCAGCCGACCATGCGGTGGAAACGACAGTGAGTGTGCTTCAGATACAGGGGGACGAAATGAAGGGGAGGATTATAGGACGAGAAGGAAGGAACATTCGGGCGTTTGAAGCGGCCACAGGGGTAGATGTTATAGTAGATGATACGCCCGAAGCTGTTATTCTGTCAGGGTTTGACGCGTTTAGAAGAGAAGTAGCACGAGTATCATTGGAACGTCTTATTGCTGATGGCAGGATTCATCCGGCACGTATTGAGGAAGTAGTTGAAAAAGTTAAAATTGAACTTGAAGAGGAGGTTGTGCGCGTTGGTGAAAATACATTGCTTGAGGTAGGGCTGCCCGGTGCGCATCAAGAGATTGTCAAGCATATTGGAAAGATGAAATACCGCACCAGTTACGGCCAGAATCTTCTTCAGCATAGTATTGAAGTGTCATATCTTTGCGGTGTAATGGCTGCTGAGCTTGGCATAGATATTAATCTTGCCAAACGTGCCGGACTTCTCCATGATATCGGAAAAACTGCCGACAGAAGCATAGAAGGACCGCATGCGGTTATTGGTCTTGAAATGACCCGGAAATATAATGAGAATCCTATCGTCGTCAATGCTGTTGGAGCCCATCACGATGATATTCCAATGGAACATCCTATTGCGGCGCTAGTGCAAGCTGCTGACTCTATCAGCGGCGCGCGTCCGGGAGCACGGCGCGAATCAGTGGAAGGATATGCAAAACGTCTGGAAAAACTTGAAGAGATCGCAAAATCGTTCAAAGGTGTTCAGGCTACGTATGCAATTCAAGCCGGAAGAGAAATTAGGGTCATCGTAGAGCACACGAAGATCGACGATGCACAGGCGGACCAGTTAGCACACGATATTGCACACAAGATCCAGCAGGAAATGGAATACCCGGGACAAATTAAAGTGGTTGTGATCAGAGAAGTGCGATCTGTTTCTATCGCTAAATAGTATTAGTCTATGATTTATATCGGAGTTACGGGGGGCATTGGAAGCGGAAAATCGACCGTTTGTTCTTTGTTTGGGAAAAAAGGAACTCCAATTTTCTTTGCAGATTCCGTCGCAAAAGAGATATCGGAAGGGGAAGCCCTTCAGGAAATCTTAAAAGTTTTTGGATACGAAATTCTTGATTCATCGAAAAAATTGGACAGGAAGAAACTTGCCGGAATAGTGTTCAATGATCCCGAAAAATTGGAATTACTCAACGGTGTCATCCATCCAAGGGTGTTCCGGTCGTTTGAAGAATGGAAAAAGCAGGACTTCGGAGCTTCAAAATTTGCTTTGGTAGAAGCTGCTCTAATGTTTGAATCCGGTATGTTCGAATTGGTTGATTATGTATTGGCGGTTGTCACTGATGAGAGCGAAAGGATCCGACGTGTATCTGACCGGGATACAGCTACCGAAGAACAGGTTAAAGCCAGGATGAAGAATCAGATCTCATTGGAAGATTTGCTCGAACTCTCCGATTTCCAAATGCAAAACAATGGTAGTATTGCCGAACTAACGTCAAAAGTAAATTTTTTTTCCACATTATTCTCAACGCTGAAACCCTCGATAGAGTTAGAATGAATCTCAAAGAAAAAGAATCCCGTCTTTTTTTTCACACCTATAAGAGATTACCTCTTGAAGTAGAACGCGGTGAAGGATGCTATCTTTACACGAAAGATGGAAAAAAATATCTCGATATGTTCTCCGGATTAGCAGTAAATGCTCTGGGGTATGCACATCCTGCCATCATTAAGGCAGTGGACGAACAGGTTCGCAAATATACCCATCTTTCCAATTTTTTCATCCAGGAACCCCAGATTCAACTTGCAGAGCGTTTGTTAACATTATCGGGTTTCGATAAAATATTTTTCTCCAACAGCGGTACGGAAGCTATTGAAGGATCGATAAAACTTATCCGTAAATGGGGAAAACAGAACGGCAAAAAAATTATCTTCGGGATGAGCAACGGATTCAGCGGACGGACCATGGGAGCACTTTCGCTGATGGACAAAGAAAAATACCGCGAAGGATATGAACCCTTTCTCCCAAATTTTGATTCTATCGACTTCAACAATGTTGATGATCTCACTTCAAAAGTAGACGGACAGACAGCGGCGGTCTTTTTGGAATTCATTCAAGGTGAAGGAGGGATTGTCGGTGTGACCGAGGAATTCGTCTCAGCACTGAAATCACTGCGTGAAAAATTTGGATTCCTGATTGTCGCAGATGAAATCCAGTCCGGAATAGGAAGAACAGGCAAACTTTTCGGGTTTCAGCATTTCGACATTGTACCGGATATTATTACTGTAGCAAAACCTATAGGCGGCGGACTTCCTGTCGGAGCCATTATCGGATCCAAAAAAGTAGCCGATGTATGGACGTATGGTGTGCATGGCACCACGTTTGGCGGCAATCCCGTTGCGTGCGCTGCGGGTGTTGCAACGCTTGATACGGTTATGACTGATTCTTTTTTGAAGAATGTCGTTGCGAATGCTGAGTATTTCAAAGCTAAAGTTGTAGAAATGGAAGCTAAAATCCCCGTTATAAAAGAAATACGGGTGTATGGATATATGATCGGAATAGAACTTACCATTGAAAGTTCATCAATTGTTGATGCAATTCTGCAAAAAGGTGTTCTGGTTAATTCAACCGCAGGTAATGTCATAAGAATTCTGCCCCCTTTGATCGCCGGGAAACAAGAGTTTGATCGTTTGCTTACTGTATTGTCTGAAGTGTTAGCAGTAACTTCGTAACATAGCATTTGCTCTTTACTATCATTTAATGCCAAGAATTCGCTTGACAATCCACTGTAGTGGATATATATTCTCAAGTGTTGTCGTAATTTATATTTTAGCTTTTTGAAACACAAACACTCGCTGTATCTCAATTACTTAATTCACATTTTTTTATTAAAGGGGGCTCTATAATGAAACGTACAATTCTTCTTGCTGTACTGTCTACAGTTGTTCTTAGTTTTTCATTTGGTCAGATTGCATACCAAAAAAATGATCAAGTTGCTTCAGTTATGTATGGAATAGGTTCCTACGTGTACGCCACCAATGCAGACGCATCATTTCCTCCGTTAACCGCAGCCTTTGATATGGGATACAACGAAAATATATCCATCGGCGGATTAGTTAGTTATACAAGTGCAAAATACGATTTTTCAGGATATGGATATGGTTATACATGGACCTGGTCCTATTTTATTTTAGCTGCTCGCGGTGCATATCATTATGATCTGTTGCATAATGCAAACGTTGATACTTATGGTGGAATTATGCTTGGATATAACGTTGCATCATTTTCAGAAACCCATACAGGAACAGGTTTTGGTTTAGGTGGCGGTTCTGCAAATGGCGGTGTGTTGTTCGGCGGATATGCAGGAGCAAAATATTTTTTCACACCCAAACTTGCAGCTCAAGTTGAAGTTGGTTTCGGCTTAGCTTTATTGAATATTGGCGTAGCATACAAGTTATAATTTTGAGCAGATGTGGTTAAACATTTGAAGAGGGAGTATCCTTTAAAAGGTATCTCCCTTTTTGTTTTCTTTATTTAAAAATAACTGAATTTCATGTTTAACGTTACGGAAGTTTCTTTTAACATGAACTTTGCGGGACAAAAAGCGGTATTATGATACATTTTCCCTTGACAATTCAGTAATCCCCTTCTATATTTGCTGAGCCTTTAAGACACATAATTCACTATCCCTTAACATATATTTAGGAGTAACAAATGAAAAAAATCCTTGCAGTAATATTAGCTGTTGTGATGATGTGCGGAGTGGTTTTGGCTCAAGATGTTCAAAATCTCGGTACTAAAGCCGGAGATAAATCGATGAATTTCACATTTGGCGGTCTTGGTTCATTTGGTATCGGCGCCACAGGTCCTGCTGGCGGAATCGGGCTTTCATACTTTTTAGGATCAAATGCAGCAGTTCGTGCAGGCTTGCAGGTTAGAAGCACAAGTTCCACAATTCCTGCTAACCCAGCTACAGGACAAACAGGAACAGACGGCAGTAATTCTTCATTCACACTTGGGTTGAGTGCAGATTATTTAATGTATATGCAGGGTGCAACATCACGCGTACGTCCTTACATGGGTGCCGGCGTTGGTTTTTCAATGGGATCTACTGATTCCAAAAATGCTGTTATTGCTCCCGCTATTCAAGGCGAAACAAAAGGCGGAGCGGGAATAACATTGGGTTTGATGGGAATTATCGGCGCTGAATTCTATCTATATCCTGAGATGAGCGTTTCTGCAGAATACACTTTGACACTCTTCAGCATGACGTCTCCGGCCGATGTTGTTGTTACGTCGGGCAGCACTTCAACAACGACGAAACAAACAAGTTCATCCCAAATTCTCGGATTTGGTCAGGGCGGTGCAACACTTCACATTTATTTCTAATCTGAACAAGTTTAGAAAAAAAGCAGGCGTTCCGGTGAAACGGGACGCCTTTTTTATTGCAGTTTTATGTATATTCCTTTATGAAAATTGAATCGGACTTTTTAGTGATCGGCAGCGGCATTGCAGGGCTTTCCTATGCGTTGAAAGCTGCTGAAATTGGAACAGTAGCTATTGTCACCAAGAAAGAAAAAGCCGAATCGAACACAAATTACGCTCAAGGCGGAATAGCTGCGGTTGTATCAAATACGGATTCGTTTGACCACCATATTCATGACACGATGAAAGCCGGCGGTTATCTGTGTCATAAGGATGTTGTTGAACTTGTAGTGAACGAAGGACCGGAACGTATAAGAGAATTAGTAGACGTTGGTGTCCAGTTCACAATGAATGAACAGGGACTTGACCTGGGCAAAGAGGGTGGACATTCGCATCATCGCATCGTTCACGCTGCGGATTTAACAGGGAAAGAAATTGAACGGGCGCTTCTGGCAAAAATTTCTTCTCATCCGAATATCAAAATTTACGAAAACCACATTTCGATCGACCTCATCACGGAGCATCATTTATTTGGAATAGAGAAACAAGCCCGAGGCACTATTCATTGCTGGGGTGCGTATGTGCTGGACGTAGAACAAAATGTAGTAAAGACTTTTCTTGCTTCGACTACGCTTCTGGCAACCGGCGGGGCCGGACAAGTGTATCTGCATACCACGAATCCTCTCATAGCAACGGGAGATGGTATTGCAATGGCATACCGCGCGGGTGCAACGATTGCAAATATGGAATTTATTCAATTCCATCCTACAACATTATACAATTCCGGTTCACCATCGTATCTTATATCGGAAGCTGTTCGAGGGTTTGGTGCGATTTTGCGTAACCGTCGTAATGAAGATTTCATGAAGAAGTACGATCCGCAGGGTTCTCTTGCTCCTCGCGACATCGTAGCGCGTGCGATCGATACCGAATTGAAACGCAGCGGTGATGAGTGCGTTTATCTGGATCTGCAGCACTTGAATCCGAATTCTGTGAAGACCCATTTCCCGAATATTTACGAACGATGCTTGAAATATGGCATCGATATTACAAAAGATTTTATTCCGGTAGTTCCCGCAGCACATTATTCATGCGGCGGAGTAGTTACGGATAAAAATGGCGCTACGCTGCTTTCCGGTCTGTATGCTGTCGGTGAAGTTAGTATGACAGGACTGCACGGTGCAAACCGTCTTGCAAGCAATTCACTTCTGGAAGCAGTTGTGTTCTCCCATAGGGCCGTTGAAGCTGTTAAACGGTCCGGTCGTCTTCATAATGAGATGGAAAAGAATATTCCGAATTGGGATGACAGCGGTACGATTAACAGTGAGGAATGGATATTGGTATCGCACAACAGAAAAGAGATCCAGCAGTTAATGTGGGACTACGTAGGAATTGTCCGTTCAAATCACCGGTTAGAACGTTCACAACGGAGAATAAAATTGATATTGGAAGAAGTGAAGGATTTTTATAAACGGACAAAAGTGACAGAGGGACTTATTGAATTACGAAATCTTTCCTGCGTAGCCGACCTTATTATCCGTTCAGCTTTGGAAAGGAAAGAAAGCCGCGGGCTTCATTTTACAACTGATTACAACTTCTCAGACGATATTCATTGGTTAAAAGATACGGTCATACAATAAATGAAAACAAAAAATTACAAGCGTTTTAAAAACGATAAACCGAGGACGGCGTGCGGTATCTTCGGGGTGTATGATCATCCGAGTGCTTCGTTATTGACGTATTATGGACTTCACGCGCTTCAGCACAGAGGTCAGGAAGCAAGCGGTATCGTAACAAGCGAATTCCGTGATGAGAAGAAACGCCGCCACTTCAACATCGTAAAAGGGATGGGACTGGTTACAGACGTGTTTAAGGATCCTCAAATTCTTTCGTCTACGTTGCGCGGTAACACAGCGATAGGACACAATCGGTATTCCACGACCGGGTCAGCGAATAATGACAAAAACATACAGCCTTTGATCGTTAATTATCGTGATGGAAATCTGGGAGTTGCGCATAACGGTAACTTGACAAACTTCAGAACGATCAGAACAAGATTACAGGACGAAGGAACGATCTTTCAAACAACGTCCGACACTGAACTGCTCCTTCATTTAATTGCGCGCAGCAGGCACAAGGACCAGATAGATCAGATCAAGGAAGCGATCAACACCGTTGAAGGGGCTTTTTCATTATTGATCATGACCGATACTAAATTAGTAGCTGCGCGAGATGTTTATGGCTTTCGTCCGCTTGCCTTGGGAGAGAAGGACGGCAGTTATGTAATAGCATCAGAGACTTGTGCATTTGATATTATCGATGCCAAATATATCCGCGACGTGGAACCGGGAGAAATTCTTGTTATTGATAAACGAGCTGATTCAAAAGATGTATTGACTTCATTCCGCATAGAAAAACAGGTTGATAAATCGCATCACTGTATATTTGAATATATTTATTTCTCGCGTCCCGACAGTTTTATTTTTGGAGACAGTGTTGACAAAGTTAGACGCAAATTAGGCAAATCCCTTGCTCAGGAATCACCGGTAGCTCCGGACGAGGACGAAAAGACTATTGTTATTAGCGTACCGGACTCAAGCAATACAGCGGCTCTTGGTTTTGTTACCGAATCGATCAAGCAGGGAATCAATACAAAATTAGAACTTGGTCTGATCCGCAATCACTACGTCGGCAGAACGTTCATCCAGCCGGAGCAGGGACAGCGCGAGATGAAGGTGAAGACAAAATTCAATACCGTCAAAGGTGTTCTAAAAGGAAAGAAAGTTGTTGTTGTAGATGATTCAATCGTCCGCGGTACCACATCCAAGCAACTGGTGAAGCTCCTTAAAGAAGCTGGACCGAAGGAAATACATTTCAGGATCACTTCACCGCCGATTGTTAATTCATGCTATTACGGAATGGATTTCCCGAACAGAGAAGATCTTATAGCTGTAAAATGCGATGAAGATATTGAAAAAATTCGCAAAGAACTTGGTGTTGACAGCATTCATTATCTTTCTACAAAAAAAATGCTTGCGTCTGTGCCAACGGGAGAAAACAAAGGATATTGCACAGCATGTTTCGGCGGAACGTATCCCGCACCAATCGAGAATGTAACCGATAAGAATGATCTTGAGGCGTAATGCGTTGGAGTGTTGCGGTAAATATTCTTCTGTTCGTATGCATCAACGTTCTTTTCGGACAAACTTACATTGTAAAATTCAGAGAAGATGCAGGTGATCCGTCTGCATTGAAAGAGTTCCTTGAGCAGAATCTAAGATCAACAAAATCTCTGGCTGGTCAGGTTAATAGTTTTTCAATCCAACCTCTTTTTTCAAGATCCATTACAACAAAAACAAGTTTCCCCTGGGAGCGATATGCTCTTGTTCGATTTTCACAGGCGCAAAGTGAACAGCTAATCCGAACAATAACTTCCCTTTCTTCAGTTGAATACTTTCAGCAAAGTTATACGTATAGAACGTATTCCATTCCCAACGATTCCGCTTACAAATCTCAATGGAACTTGCGACGCATTGGGATTTCTTCATTGTACCAAAACGGAACAATCAATCCTTTGCTCCCATCTGTTAAAGTGGGTGTAATAGATACCGGGATCGACGAGGATCATCCTGATCTGAGAAATTCCATTGCACTAAATCCGGGAGAAACAGGCAATGGAAAAGAAACCAACGGGATAGATGATGACGGAAACGGATTTATTGACGATTGGAGAGGATATGATTTTGTGGATGGTGAAACCGAAGATGTAGGGGACTGGAATAATCGGGATAACGATCCTCAGGATGAAAATGGTCACGGCACAGCCGTTTCAGGTATTATCGGCGCACAAGCAGACAATGCAATAGGTATAGCAGGGATTGTACCAGTAAAAATTCTTTCACTTCGGGCATTTGGTAAAAATGGGAACGGCAGTGATATTGATATCGCCTCAGCAGTTGTGTATGCGGCGGACAATGGTGCGGATGTAATTAACATGAGTTTTGGAGATGTCATTCAGTCACCTTTGCTGCACGACGCAATTCGGTATGCATTTGCTAAAAATATTGTTCTGGTTGCTTCCAGTGGAAATGATGGCAGCAATAATCCACATTATCCGTCTGACTTTAGTGAAGTAATTTCAACAGGTTCGGTCGGTCAATATGATGTCCGTTCTTTCTTTTCTTCGCATAGTCCTTCGCTCGATATTATGGCACCGGGAGAACAAATAATTACGACGGCGATGGGAGGCGGATATACAGACCAATTTGCAGGCACTTCGGCAGCTGCCCCGCAGGTTACTGGCGTAGTTTCCTTGATAAAAAGTCTGGAAAAAAGGAAAAAAATATCGAATCCAGTTTACCAGGAACTATCAAGTGAAGAAATTCGCGGAGTGATTTTGAATTCAGCTGATGACGCGGGTGATGCAGGTTGGGATAAATACTATGCTGCAGGGATAGTAAATGCCGAAAAAGCAATACTATCTGTATCGGGATCCACTGTCGTAATTCATTCACCGGCTCCGGATGAGATTGTTACAGGAAATTCGATTCCCATAGTTATTTCTGCTATGACTCCATACGTCCAATCTGTCCGAGTGTATTACGGAGAGGGGGATGATCCAATTACTTGGACGCAAATAGGAAATGTGGACAATAGAGTATTTGTTCGAGATACGTTTGCTATGTTGGATGTATCTCCTTTGAAATCAGATAACTACCAGCTTCGCCTTGTGGTTAAAAATAGCAAGGGAAATGATGCAGAATTTAGGCAAAGAATACTCATTGTTCCGAACAATCCCAAAATTTTGTCGTTCATGTATCGTGATTCCGTAATTGTAGGAAATGAATACGGTGCACTTGTTGATGCACGTGTTGACCGAAATTCAACCGGTACCCTATATTACCGTAAGATTGGTGAGTCCGCATATAAAACTATACAATCTCTTGGCTTACAATTAAATCATTCGTTCGTTTTAAGCACAAAAGATTTTTTACCCCTTACAGACTATGAGTTTTATTGTCTTTTCACAGAAAATTCTTCATCAAAACGAACCGCACGTTTCCCGACAATAGCTTTGACAGGATTTGACCATTTTCGAGCAACAATTGCTTCGCAAACAATAGCAACAACAGGTTTTGTAAAAAAATCATATTCACTTCCTAAAGGATTTCTGATCAATCAAATTCTGCGAATCGACCGCAAACCGAACATAGTGTTGAACGAATATACCGGCAATAATGATTTTGGGAAATTAAAAGCATATGAATATGCTGGCAGCAATTTCAGATTATTAGATTCATCAGTTCATTCTTGGGTACCTCGCTCATTTCTTTCTAACGCGTCATCTGGAATGCCGGCTTTATTGGTCCAGGACAGGGGAATATCCCAGTTGCTTCAAATTGATACAAGCAATGGTAAATTCTTTAATAAACCAGTCTGGGGGGATTCATCGGATGTATGGGCTAGTCAACTGAACGATATTGATGGAGACGGATTGCCGGAAATTCTGGCTCGAAGCAGCACGGAATTTTTAATATACAGGAATCTTGGCAATAACAAATTTTCTCTCACTACGCATCTTCCAAATCCGAGTAATCCGCTCATCGGAGAAGCGCGTAACCAATTCGGTCCGCCAAGATCTATTGTCGGGGAGTTCACACAGACCGGACGTAAAGAGATCCTCTTTGCGGATTATGACGGCGATATTATCCGGTATAGACAAACTGCTACAGGAAGTTTGAACTTTGATTTAGCCGAGATTGATTCATCGGACCTATATGAAATGAGCGATTATATCACAGCCGGTGATTTCAACGGCGATGGAATTACAGATTTTGCGGTAGCCGGGCACACGAACATAGACTGGAATCAGGACAGGGAATACGATGTTCCGGTCTGGACGGTAAAAGTATATTCGCATACTTCGTCCGATGCCTCAGGAAAACTTTCTAAAATATGGGAGCAATATTTTGTGGGTGTGAAGGGAGGTTCCGGATATGATAATGGATTAATGAACGGAAAATTGAAAACGAATGATACGAAAGATGCATTGTTCATTTCGCTGAACCCGGATCTGTATGTATTTGAATGGAATACAATCAAAAATACCTTCGAATCAAAATGGATCCATCCGTCACAAAGCAACAGCGTGGTTGTGTACGATCTTGACGGCGATTCTTATAATGAGATTGGATTCCACACAAATGGTAGAACGGAGTTCTGGGAATTGGAAGGTTCTTCTATAGTTCAGACTCCGTACGGAGTAACGGCAATACCAATTGACTCATCAAAACTAAATATCCGATGGATTTCTTCTGCCAGCGATCATAATATTTTCAGAGGAATAAATGAAAATACTCTGTCATATATCGCGTCTGTTAAAGGTAATACCTGGACCGATACATCCCTTTCTGCCGGTATAAAATATTTTTATGCAGTCTCTGCTGTTAATATAACCGAGAGTTCTCGTTCGGATATTGTATCAGCAGTACCGCATGCAGCCCCGGTGATAAAATCTATCTCTCAGTCGTCTCTCTCTCAACTGACTGTTGGTATTTCCTATGAGGTCGTTTCGCAAGAAATTTTAAGAACGGTTTTTCTTCTTGATAATACTTTTGCATCATCATCCGTAGTTTGGGAAACTCCGAAGAAGTTACTGGTCACATTTCCTGTAGTATTGTCAATCGGAAATCATGCCATAAAGATACGGCAATTGACCGATGCGAGCGGAATGAAAGGGGACACCGCCAAAATATTTACTTTTGTTACTACCGGAGTTCAGGAGAAACCGTTTTTTGTCCGATCAGCCAAATTATCTTCAAACAATAAAATTCAAATTGAATTCAGCGAACAAGCGGACTTGGTAACGGCAAGGAATCCGGTAAATTACTCTCTTCGAACAATTGCACGCGCATATTCTATTTCATCAATTGATTCTCTTCAACCGCAGATTGTGGTGCTGAACCTGTTGCCGGGAACAATACTCAACGATCTCGCGTTGCGAATTGAAATCATGGCAGGCGAGAATATCATGTCTTCCAACGGTGTGAAATTGAATGCTGGCAAAGGACAGGTCATTTCAATTGCACAAGAAACTCAAAGTATCGATCGGATTGCCGTCTATCCGAATCCCGTAAAAAATTCACGTCAGGTTTCATTCGTCAATATACCGGCGAACTGTAAGATTACAATTTATTCTTCGAATGGAGAAAAAATAAAAGTATTCGACGAAAAGACAACGAGTGAAGGGATATCCTGGAATTTAAGAAATGAACAGGGAATTCTTGTTTCTACGGGAATCTATTTGTACCGTGTCGAACAATTGAGTGATGCTAACGAGGTCATGAACACCAAACTGGGAAAATTTGCTGTGATACGCTAATGCAGGGGAAAATATTCACCATATCGAACATGCTTTC
Organism: uncultured Ignavibacteriota bacterium; assembly: GCA_903861125.1. Lineage (GTDB taxonomy): Bacteria > Bacteroidota > Ignavibacteria > UBA10030 > UBA8401 > UBA8401. The sequence continues at coordinate 61,439 of CAIOTF010000031.1, read as the reverse complement.
GCTCAGCAGGATCGCTCTGATGATTCCTGCGGCGTATTTCCTAACTGCCGATATACGATTTCATCGAGAGATTGCACTGCTCATTATACTTGTTGCTGTCGTCACCGATGCATTGGACGGATATGTCGCGCGTCTGCGTAATGAAATTTCTGATTTTGGTAAAATTATCGATCCGCTTGCCGATAAGATCAGCATCGGCATCGTGGTTGTATTGCTGACGCTTTTTGGCGATATTCCAATATGGTTTACGGCGTTGGTGCTTTTGCGCGATCTGATCATCTTTTTTGCTGGTCTATATGTTCGTTCAAAAACCGGGGTGATCCTTCCTTCGATGATGTCGGGAAAAGTTGCTGTATCAATTCTCGCGTTAACTTTGGTCTTTCCCGTACTGAATTATCCATCGCTCGATTGGCTCTATGAGATTTTCCAGGGGATTTCACTTGTTCTTTTGGGATTTTCATTTTCTGTCTACGCAAAACGTTTTTTCGAAACGATACAAAATTACACACGATAATATCGGACCGGCTTTAATGCCGGATTTCCGGGAAAGAATACTTTGGGCTTTTTCGATTCGCTAAAATTTTCACGTTTAAAAGAAGGTTTAACAAAAACCCGCGATACACTTGTTGCGAAGGTCAATCGTTTAATCTTTGCTAAGGGAAAAATTGATGATGAGTTCTTAACTCAACTCGACGAGATCCTGATCACTAGCGATGTCGGCGTGGATACGTCACACCGTATTATTGAAGGAATAAAGAAAAAAACAAAGGAACATAAATACGAATCGCAGGAAGAATTGAATAACCTTGTCCGTTCAGAGATCACCAATGCACTGGTGATGACCTCAACGAGCGGTAGGGATCCTTTTGAATTTCCGCCTCACACAAAACCATACGTTATTATGGTTGTCGGCGTGAACGGTGTGGGAAAAACGACGACGATTGGAAAACTTGCTCATAATTATAAATCAGCGGGTAAGAATGTGTTGATCGGCGCTGCGGATACATTTCGTGCGGCAGCAAATGAACAATTGGAAGTGTGGGGAAAACGAGCAGGTGTAGAGATTATTCAGCAACTTCATGGCTCAGATCCAGCCTCAGTCGCATTCGATACGGTAAAAGCAGCACAATCCCGCGGTGCGGATGTTGTCATCATAGATACGGCCGGACGACTTCACACGAAGACGAACCTAATGGAAGAATTAAAGAAAATCAAGCGCGTGATCACTAAAGTAAGCATGGAAGCACCGCATGAAGTTCTGCTTGTCCTTGATGCCACAACAGGACAAAATGCAATACAGCAGGCGAAACTGTTCAACGAAGCAGTTGAATTGACAGGATTGGTCATCACAAAATTGGATGGCACCGCCAAGGGGGGCGTGGTATTTGCAATCAGCAATACGATGAAATTGCCTGTCCGTTTCATTGGTGTTGGGGAAAAGATCGATGACCTGCAGCCATTCGATCCGGAAAAATTTGTCGAAGCACTGTTTGAAAAGGAACAATAATGAAAATATCCTGGAAACAATATGATCTTCAGCTGAAACACACATTCCGAATCTCGCGCGGTGCACGGGATGTAGCATCGGTGATCATTCTTGAATTCGAACATGATGGTATCGTCAGTTACGGTGAGGCATCTCCTGCAAAACGGTACGGAGAAAGTCTGGAAACAATCGCTGCATTCTTTCAAAAAATAAAATTCGACCGGTTCGAATCGCCGTTACTTCTGGAGGATATTCTAAACTATGTTGAATCGATCGAGCCGGGCAACACGTCAGCAAAATGTGCAGTCGATCTTGCACTGCACGATTGGGTAGGGAAAAAACTCGGCGTACCTCTCTATCAGTTGTGGGGATTGAATCCAAACAAAACAGCAAAGTGTTCTTTTACGATCGCCATTGATTCAAAGGAAGTGGTTGAACAAAAGGTGCGTGAAGCTGAAGAGTATCCCATCTTAAAAGTGAAAGTGGGATTGGATAATGATGAAGAGATGATCAATACGATCCGAAAGATCACCGACAAGGTTCTGTACGTTGATGCAAACGAAGGGTGGAAAGACAAACATCTTGCGTTGGAACGGATCAAATGGCTGAAAGATCAGAATGTTGAATTTGTAGAGCAGCCGATGCCTGCCGATCAATTTGATGATCTCAAATGGCTTCGAGAACGGTCTGACCTGCCGTTGATTGCCGATGAAAGTGTTCTGCGGTTGAGCGAAGTGCCGCGTCTTGCTGAAGCGTTTGACGGGATCAACATCAAACTGATGAAGTGTACTGGAATACGTGAAGCAATGCGGATGATCAGCACTGCACGCGCATTGAAGATGAAGGTGATGATGGGTTGTATGATCGAAACGGCCGTCGGTATCGCTGCCGGTGCTCATGTGAGTCCGTTGCTCGATTATGCGGATCTCGACGGTAATGTTCTGATCTCAAATGATCCATTCGATGGTGTCCGGAATATCCGGGGTGAATTGAAATTGAACAATAATCCGGGACTTGGAGTTTCATTGAAACGATGAGCACAAGTATCATCAACATATTGCCCGATCATCTTGCGAATAAAATTGCAGCCGGTGAAGTAGTACAGCGACCGGAATCAGTGGTGAAGGAGCTGCTTGAAAATTCAATTGATGCCGGGGCAACATCCATTTCCATTACGATCAAGAATGCTGGAAAATCTCTTATACAATTGATCGACAACGGTAAAGGGATGAGTGAAGAGGATGCTGTGAAGTCCTTCTATCGCCATGCCACGAGTAAAATCGCTTCTTATGAAGATCTCGAAAATATCCGCACTTTGGGATTTCGGGGTGAAGCATTGGCGTCTGTCGCTGCTGTTGCTCAGGTTGAATTAAAATCCCGCCGCGAGGAAGATACAGCAGGAACCTTTTTGAGGATCGAAGGAAGTGAGATCAAAGAACAGTCGAAGTGCGCACATCAGCAAGGGACCACGATAAGTGTCAAAAATCTTTTTTATAACACACCAGCCCGGCGGCAATTTCTAAAATCGAATAATACCGAATTTAAACATATCTACGATACCGTTCAGCGTCTTGCATTGTCAAAACCGGAGATTGCGCTAGAATTTGTGAGTGATGATGATACGATCCTGGCGCTTCCGTCACAACATTTAGATGAAAGATTAAAAAATCTTTTTGGCGATAGGCATTTTGCAACATTGATCCCTGTACAAGAGAATACAGAATTGTTGTCTGTGTCCGGTTTCATTGGCAAACCGGATTTTGCGCGCAAATCGAAGGTTGATCAGTTCATATTTCTTAACGACCGGTACATTGTCAGCCGATCGATTAATCACGCAGTCTTTTCAGGATATGAGCATCTTGTTGAGAAGGGAAATTTTCCTTTTTTTCTTTTGTTCATTGAACTTGATCCGCACAAAGTGGATGTGAACGTTCATCCATCAAAAATGGAAGTGAAATTTGCTGACGAGCAGAGCATCTACCGTATAATCATATCCGTTGTCCGCAAGGCTCTGGGAGGGAATGATATAACACCGACTGTTGAATTCAACCGCCAGTCCAATGATTTTTCTTCATTGCGGCATTCAGCAATACCGCGGTTCTATCCGGACTCTTCCGGACAAACGTCGGGTTTTAGCGCTTCTAAAGGATCGTCCTATGGAAATGAAGAAATCCCGTTCGACCTGACATCTAAACTTGACCAGATATTCGCACAGTCTCCAGGTACTGAAACGATCACTCCCGACGATACACAGACGCATTTTCAGCACGGAACCCGCGATAGTGTAGCACAGGAAGGGAAAGCGATCTGGCAGCTCCATAACAAATATATTCTTACGCAGATACGTTCCGGCCTTATGATCATTGACCAACATGTCGCACACGAACGTATCTTATATGAACGCGCGTTGACGCGAATGAACAACGCCGTTCCATCGTCGCAGCAACTGCTCTTCCCGCAAACCATCCAATTGACACCAGGGGATTATACGCTGACGAATGACTTGCTTCCATTCCTCAATTCAATCGGTTTTGAAACTAAACCATTTGGCAAAAATACTTTTGTTCTTGAAGGAGTACCGCCTGAAGTGAAGGCAGGAACTGAAGCGAATATCGTTCAAAATATACTTGATGAATTCAAGAACAATCAACTACGCGTGAAACTGGATGCACGGGACAATATCGCAAAATCCTTTTCGTGCAAAGCAGCCATCAAGGCAGGCGAGAAGCTTGGCGAAACTGAAATGCGTTCGCTGATTGATCAGCTTTTTGCAACATCAATGCCGTATGTGTGCCCGCATGGAAGACCGGTATTGATAAAATTATCCCTGGCTGAATTGGACAGGCGATTTTTCAGGACATAAACGAATGAAGACAATTACCGTATACTGTACCGCAAAACCCGGCAGTCAGAACGAACTCATAGCACTCTGTAAGAGCATGATAGAACCGTCGCTGGCAGAACAGGGATGCATCCATTACAGTTTTTATCAGGATTTGCATCAGGAAAATACGTTTCTCTTCTATGAAGAGTGGAAAGACCAGGATTCCATTGACCTGCATAATGCAACAAAGCATTTCTTAGAATTTCAACCGAAATATAAACACCTCATTGTTGGAGAAGCAAAAGTAACAGTGCATACTGTGGAGTAAGTAAGGAATGTTCGATGACAATTCGAATATTTCTAAAAATCGATATAACTTATCGGGGAGAGCTACAATGGGAACAATCAACGATCCGCAAGCAATCAAAGACTCGGCTGAAAAACATAAATCAAAGGCCGCAACCGCCAAAGTCAGGGATGTAAAATTCACAACCGTGAGTGGTAAACCAGTTGAATTATTATATACACCTGAAGATGTTTCGGATATAAATTATCTGTCCGATATCGGTTTCCCTGGTGAGTTTCCTTACACGCGTGGAATTCATAATTCCGGTTACAGAGGAAAGTTGTGGACAATGCGCCAGTTTGCCGGATTCGGAACACCGGAGGATACAAATCAGCGGTTTAAATACCTTTTAGAGCATGGTCAGACCGGTCTTTCGACTGCTTTCGATCTGCCAACTTTGATGGGTCGGGATGCTGACGACCCATTATCGGAAGGAGAAGTAGGTATCTGCGGAGTGGCTGTCAGTTCGTTGGCGGATATGGAAATTCTTTTTAAGGGAATCCCTCTCGACAAGGTTACTACTTCGATGACGATCAATGCTCCAGCTGCAATGATTCTGGCATTTTACATAGCTGTTGGTGAAAAACAAGGACTTAAATCGACTGCATTGCAGGGAACTATTCAGAATGATATACTAAAAGAATATATAGCGCAAAAAGAGTGGATCTATCCTCCGAAGCCCTCAATGAGGATCATTACGGACATGTTTAAATATTGCACGAAAGAACTTCCGCAATTTAATCCTATCTCTGTGTCAGGTTATCACATACGGGAAGCAGGTTCAACCGCAGTACAGGAGCTTGCATTCACTTTAGCAGATGGTTTTGCCTATATCGAAGCAGGAATTGCTGCAGGCATGGATGTAGATGATTTTGCACCTCGCATGTCATATTTTTTTAATTCTCATCTTGATTTTTTTGAAGAGATAGCTAAGTTCAGAGCTGCGCGAAGGATTTACGCAAAACGGATGAGGAACAAGTATGGTGCAAAGAATCCAAAATCGTGGACCCTCCGATTTCATACTCAAACAGCCGGATGCACTCTTACTGCACAGCAGCCTGAAAACAATATCGTTCGGACTGCCATACAGGCTCTGGCTGGCGTTTTAGGCGGCACGCAGTCACTCCATACGAACTCAATGGATGAAACCCTTGCGCTTCCTTCGGATAAGGCGGTCAAGATTGCTCTCAGAACGCAACAGATCATCGCTGATGAAACAGGCGTAGCGAACATTGTCGATCCATTAGGTGGCAGTTATTTCGTAGAATCGTTGACTTCGAAAATGGAAATGGAAGCTGAACAATACTTCGAAAAAATTGAAATGCTTGGCGGTGTCATTCCGGCGATCGAACAAGGGTTCTTCCAGCGCGAGATCGCTGAAGCAGCATATCGCTACCAACGCGAGTTGGACAAAAAAGAAAAGGTGATTGTAGGTATGAATCAATATGTTGAAGAGGGAGAGAAGATCGATATACCTATCCTTTCTATCTCGCCGGAGGTAGAAGTACTTCAAAGGAAACGACTTGCAGATCTTCATCAAAGTAGAAACCAGGAGGCGGTTGTAAAATCTCTTGCAGAGCTTAAGCAATCTGCTGCGGACGGATCTAATCTGATGCCGCATCTTCTGAATGCTACCAGAAATTATGTTACGCTCGGTGAGATGTGCAATTCACTGATTGAACATTTCGGAATCTACGAAGAACAAGCAGTGTTCTAAATTAAGCAAATTTCAGCAAAAATGAGGATGAATGGTGAATCCAGAATCACGCATTAAATTGATCCGTTCCCTTGAAGAAATACGGTTATTTGAACAGAAGAACCCTCCGTCGAGGATAAAAAGCATCCACAAGTGGGGTATCATCATGGCATATTTTGTTGTGGCATTCTTTGCCTATGGTTCGGACCTAAAACGAAATATACTGATGCTTGCTGTCATGGCCGCACCAACGGCAGCGTATTCAATCTGGTTATCGTTTAAGAGAAAACTTGACGAAAGGCATAAATTACTCGCCGCTGTTGTTTTAGAACTTGGCAGTATCGCACAGGAAGGAACGTCGGGAGAGACGGTGAGCAAACAACAAAAGACAACAGTGAAAACAAGGAAGCGTACCGTAAAGAGAAAAAAATGAACCGAATCTTTACAACAAATCTTCTATCCATGCATTTACGATAGGAAGTTCTTCTTTTTGCAGGATATTCTTTTCAACCAGTATCCTGTAACAGCGCAGCAGATTCTCCCGTATATGCTCATTCCCGGTTTTCAATTCTTCATTCGTTAATATCTGAATTATTTTTTTGTCATTCAGATATCCGCTCACCTCATCCTGAAAATCTTTTATCAGACTGTGTTCGTTTCTCTCCTGATACACTGTTGCATTACCAAAACTAACCTGTGCATCCATTGTCCAGAGTATTCTCTGTGCAATATAGCTTCTAATAATATCGGTCATGCGGAACGAACATGTGGACGGAAGATAGAGAAGCGGAAAAACCTCCTTGAACCAAACCGTGTTTTGTGAATTGAATGGACACCATGAATACGGATTCAGCACAACACTATGGTCGAGATCATTGAATGTCAATTCTTTATTGATTACAAGACGGTAGACGGCATCCACATCCGGATTTTTATTAGCGAGATATTGCTGGATAGGACTATAAACTGATTTCAATTCCCCAAGTTTTGGGTTCTCCGTTGTAATAAGGTCGAGAGGAAAACCGCGCGGCCAAATATGTTCTGAAGTGAAATACCGATAGACATTCACCCAACCTATGTGCGATACTGTATTTCCATTAACCATTTCTGAATATTGAAAATTAAAATTTCCCTGAGGATAATTATCGTCATCTGTTTCGAGTATGATCTCGGCGCCATTCCTGACCGCAAGTAAGTATCCGATATTTTTTCGGGTATAATGGTTGTAGGGGAGAACGGAGACGATCTTAAATGGCATTAACTGCTGTTGTTCGGCTGTATAATAACCTCCCTTGAACTGCTGTTCTTTCTGATAGCGAGAGAACAGTCCGCTTAGTTCCGGTGTTGTCTTTTTATCCCCGATGACGATGAATTCAGCATCGTTCTTTGAACATAGCATCCCAAATTCTTTCAGTGCTTTGTTCAGAGAACCAATTGTGGTAATGATCAGAGATGTTTTGGCTAAGGTCATAATATTTCAATGTTTTACAGTAATTAATGAAAAAAATAATTAAATTTACCGTAAGAACAAAACATTAGGAGGCATCTATTTTAACCGGCATGTATTACAAAAATTGGGCGATTGTCATCCCTATGGCGAACGAGGAACATGATTTTCTGCCGTTCATCGAACGGATGAACTTCGTTTTGGACACATTGAATCCGGGAAAGGTCTATTTTATTGTTGATTCAGTTTCGACAGATAAAACATACGAGCTTTGTCAAAACCTTCAGAAGATTAATCACCGCTACGAAACGGTCTGGTGTCCTCAAAATAAGAATGTTGTCGATGCATACATCAATGGGTTGCGAGTAGCGTACGAAGCGGGGTACGATATTATCATCGAAATGGATGCTGGTCTATCGCACGATCCGCGTGCTATTCCTATGTTTCTTCGTGTATTAAACGAGGGGAATGAGTGTGCATTCGGCAGTCGGTTCATTAACGGCGGTTCAATTACCGGTTCACCGTTCAACCGTTGGTTCCTTTCTAAAGCCGGTACATTCCTTGCGAACATTTTATTAGGGACAAAATTGAAGGATATGACATCCGGTTTTCAGGGATTTCATAGGGATGTCGTCGGCAATTTCATCAATTATCCATTCCGTTCAAAAGCACATTTCTATCAGACCGAACTTCGCTATTTATTGAGAAAAAGAAGGATCACTGAGATACCTATCCATTATGTCGCACCGTCACCAAGGGTATCGTCGAATTCAATCAGGAATTCAATATCAACGTTGCTGTATTACTTTCTACGCAGGATCAGATTCCGTTCAATTGAACTCTAATTCATGAAAGAAAAAGTCATTGTTACCGGAGCCTCGGGCCATATCGGTTTTCATGTCGCTAAACATCTATGCGATCTTGGATTTGATGTTCATTTATTGATCCGGAAGAGGAACTCGAATATAGAGATCCTCAGATTACAAGGCGCCGTTGCACACGAAGCGGACCTATTCAAACCGGAATCATACCGGACAGTTCTTGATCATGCGTCGGCTTTGTTCCATCTCGCGGCGGAGAATACAACCGATACTTCCGATGAAACAAGGGTCATCCAAAACACTCTTTCGTTGACGCAGAAAGTTGTCAACACGGCACGAGAGTCCGGTATTAAAACGATAATCTATACTAGTTCTGTTGTTGTACTAGGACGTTCATCTGATCCAAAGATTCTTATCACTGAACAGAATAAAAATCTTTCCCCTGAAAGTCCGTACGTAAAAGGAAAGATCCTCGCGGAAGAATATTGTAAATCCGTCATTGATCAGGGATATGATATTCGTAGAATATATCCTTCATGGGTCGTTGGTTCTCACAATGTAAAATTTACGCCGCCACACGTGATCATTCGAAATGCAATTACAAAAGGACAGCTGTTCCATTTCGACGGAGGCATATCAATTGCCGATGTGCGTGAAGTTGCCAAAGGTCATGTGAACGCGTGGATGAAAGGAAAGCCGCAGGGACAATATCTTCTCGGAGGTGTCAATACAACATTTTTTGATCTGTATTCACACTTGGCTGTGATCAACAAACGGACAGTGCCGAAAATTAAAATACCGAAATGGGTTATGGTTGCCGGAGCAGTACTCTTGAAAATGGTGTTGGGTAAAAAGTCTCCGATTGATCCAAAGTATGTAAGATCAATCATTGGAAAATATAGCTGGTATGATTCATCAAAAGCAATACAAGAACTCGGGTATTCCATTCCTTCGCTTCACGTGAGTTTGACCGAAGGTGTAAAAGAAGTACGCTATAATCTATCGGGACTTTGTGATATCCTGTGGCAACCTGACAACAAACCAACAGTGAGGGAAGAATATGCCGATGAGGATCTGCTCTTAATTACAGGATTTCCAGGATGGCTTGCGAATAGAATGGTCGATGTGTGCATGAACGGTGATCACAGCGGCAATTATGCTGTAGACAGGAAAGTGCGGTTGCTTGTGTTACCGGCATTTAGCGGTCTGCGTTTTGATCTTCCTAAGAATTTCGAAATAGTCTATGGCGATCTTCAGCATAAGGAGACATTATCCGACGTATTGAAAGACGTTAAAGTTGTTTACCACTGTGCCGGCGTTATTTATCCTTCAAGAATAAAAACATTGTACGACGTAAATTGGCAAGGAACGAAAAATCTTGTTGATTCCTGCATTGAACATGGAGTGAAACGAATTCTTTACATGGGAACCGACAGTATCTGCGGGTTTGGACGGGAGAAAAGAATATTTGATGAGAACTCTGTTCCACGTCCGTATAAGAATTATGGAATGAGCAAATATTTGGCAGAACAATACATCCTCGATAAGACCCGTGAAGGTTTCATTGAAGGGACATCTTTAAGAGGATTTTGGTTCTTTGGTCCTCACATGCCGGAAAGAAATCGAAGTCTGATCGAGATGATGAAGTGGAAACGTCAGATCATTTTTGGTAATGGTAGAAATTATCGTAGTCTTACACATATTGACAACGTGATACAGTCATTTATTAAATGTGAAAAGAGTGCTGCAACTGTCGGGAAATGGTACTGGATCTCCGATAAGAATTATGCTACAACAGTCGATGAAATCTTTCAGTCTATGGCAAAGCAAATAGGGGAACATTATCGGCCGTTCTATGTTCCGAATATTGTCAGTTCGATCTTTTCGCTCGCTGACATCCTACTTGGAAAGTTTGGACTACTTAATGCAACGGTTCACGCAGCAGGTAAGTTCAATAAGGATATTGCCGGAGAACATAGCGCTGCCATACGTGATTTTGGATATGATCCGATCGATACATTCACCTATTTTCAAAAAGATATTGAACCTTTTTTTCCAATACGATGAAATCTACTTGGATCACACATTTTGAGAAGTCGGGATTCGTCAGTTCCCCGCGTTACAATGAATCTATGGCATATTTCAAAAAAATGACCGTCCATTCGAAGTATGCAAAAATGTTTTCAATCGGTTCATCACCGCAAGGTCGATCAATTGAATGCATTGTTATTTCAAAAGGGGAAGAATTCACTCCCGAAAAAGCCAAAGCGAGTGGAAAAGCTGTCGTACTCATACAAAACGGCATTCACGCCGGTGAGATCGAAGGAAAAGATGCATGTATGATCTTGCTGCGCGATATCCTTGTCACCAGGGAAAAGGAACATCTTCTTGACCATGTGATCCTTCTTGTTATCCCGATTCTTAGTGTGGATGGTCATGAACGTATTAGTCAATACAATCGTCCCAATCAAAATGGTCCTGTGGAGATGGGGTGGAGGACGAACAGCAGGAACCTGAATCTAAATCGTGATTACATGAAAGCAGATTCACCTGAAATCAAGGCTTTCCTGAAACTTTTCAATGCATGGCTGCCCGATTTCTTTATTGACAATCACACTACAAACGGTGCGGATTATCAGTATCATATCACATATGCACTGGAAAGATTTAACAATATTGATGCAAAATTAGGAAAATGGGGAAAGAACAAATTCATACCGTTCGTTTTGAATGCTGTCGAAAAATGTGGATTTTTAACTGCGCAATATATTGAAATGAAGGCGAGAAACCTTGAAAACGGAATTGTAGATACCCCAATGCTGCCGAGACTTTCCACCGGATACACTTCGGTTCAAAACAGACTTGGTTTACTGGTCGAGACTCATTCTTTGAAACCGTATGAAAACCGCGTCCGATCAACATTGGCCATGAATGTTGCGGCGCTTGAATTTTTAAATATTCATTTTCAGGTATTGAAAAAATTGAACCGGATAGCGGATGCAGAGGCTAAAAAATTAAAATCATTGCCGATAAGTTTTGAGTTAACAGGGAAGTCTAAGTTGGTTAAATTCAAAGGGTTTAATTCATTTTACGAGCATAGTTCTATCACTGGCGATAGTGTTGTTCGTTATACCGCGAAACCATGCGAATTTGAAATTCCATTATTCGACATTGTCCGGACGACTAAGTCTTTGAAGGTGCCCAAAGCGTATGTCCTACCGAAGGAGTTTGGGTATATTGCCGACATACTGAAACTCCACGGTATAAAAATCAAACAAATAACAACTCAAAAAAGACTTTCAGTGGAACAATACCAATTTGACGAGTCAACGTTCGCAAAAAAGCCGTATGAAGGAAGATATTGTGTAGAGGTGAAATGCCGATCTATTAGAACTACATGTACGTTCCCTAAAGGTACATTTATTGTCCCGGCCCACCAACGAACACTTCGTGTTATAATGAATCTTCTTGAACCAGAAGCACCTGATTCATTCGTTAGTTGGGGTTTTTTCAATGCATTCTTTGAACGTAAAGAATATGCAGAACCATACATTATGGATCCGGTTGCACAGCAGATGCTAGCTTCGGATAAACATTTAAGAAGAATGTTTTTTGATCAATTGCAGAATGAAGCTTTCCGGAACGACCCTGAATCACGGTTGGATTTTTTTTACCAAAGGTCACAGTATTTTGATAACTACGAAAAAAAATATCCAATATTCCGTATGATCTGATTACTATAACATAATAGCTGTAAATAGATTCGCACTATTTTATTAATGTCGATAATATCATTAAGAGATCGCATGGCTAAAACTATTTTATGTATTTCAAGTTACGAAAAAGGTCAGGAATTTCTTCGACAGGCAAAACGGGAAGGTTGGAAAGTACTATTGCTGACATCTAAAAGTCTGGAATATGCTGACTGGCCGAGAGATCATATTGATACCGTTTATTATATTCCTGACATTAACAAAGAATGGCATATGCCCGATGTCATAAACGGCGTTAGTTATCTTGCACGCACAGAACAGATCGACCGGATTGTTGCGTTGGACGATTTTGATGTTGAAAAAGCTGCTACTCTTCGGGAACATCTCCGTATTGGCGGCATGGGTGAAACAACTGCGAGGTATTTCCGTGATAAACTGGCCATGAGGATGAAAGCCAGAGATACGAATATCAAAGTGCCGGATTTTGTCGGAATATTGAATTATGACCGCATCAGAGAATTTCTTGCTGTCGTTCCTCCTCCGTATGTTCTCAAGCCGCGTCTTTCTGCCGGTGCAATAGGCATTATCAAGATTCATACTGCGGAAGAATTATGGAGGAAAATTGATGAATTGGGAGACCGGCAGTCATTCTTTCTTCTGGAAAAATTTATTCCCGGGGATATTTTTCATGTGGACAGTATTTTGGCGAACAAACAGGTGCTGTTCTCGATTGTCAGTCAATACGGGTTACCGCCGATGGAAGTCTCACATGAAGGTAGAGTGTTCATGACTCGGACGATCCAGCGCGGGAGCGAAGATGAATCTGCTCTGCAAAAATTGAATCGATCAGTCCTACCTCTGTTAGGTTTACTTCAAGGTGTTTCTCACACGGAATACATTAAAGCACATGATGATGGAAAAATATATTTTCTCGAAACATCTGCCCGTGTCGGAGGCGCGCATATCATTGAACTGATAGAAGGTGCAACAGGAATGAATCTTTGGGCAGAATGGGCTAAACTAGAAACTGCAGACAATGTAACTCAATATTCGCCGCATCCATCAAGAGAACATTATGCGGGATTGATGGTCTCTTTGGCAAAGCAGCAATGGCCGGATATGTCTTCATACAATGATGCTGAAATTTTCTGGAAGATTAAAAAAGAATTCCATGCTGGACTGGTCGTGACATCGCCGAAGTATGAGCGGATCGAGAAATTGCTCAATAATTATACCGATCGTTTCTACAGTGACTTTTTCACATCATCACCGCCAAAAGAAAGACCATCATATTGACGATGAAGTTTATCTTAGTCATAGGTGCAGGTTCCGATATTGCCTTACCGCTTGAACATCTCTATGCAAAAGCCGGTTACGGTTTATATCTTGCAAGCCGCAATATTGAAAAACTGGAAAGTGATGTCATTGAACTAAAGCATCGGTCCAATAGTGATGCGATCGCATTCCGTTTCGATGTAAGTGAGACCAAAACACACCAGCAGTTCTATGACTCGTTGCCGGAGAAACCGATCGGCATCATTTGCCTTGCCGGTGCTTTGGGAGTGCAAGAACGGTCCGAACAGTATTTTCTTGAAGCTAAAGATGTGATAGATGCCAACTATACAGGACTTGTTTCAATTGTGCATATAGCTGCATTAGACTTAGAAAAAAGAAAAGAAGGTTTTATTGTCGGTGTCAGTTCTGTCGCCGGAGAAAGGGGAAGGAAAAGCAATTATATCTATGCAAGTGCAAAAGCAGGTTTTTCCGCTTTCCTATCAGGGTTACGCAATAGATTGTACCCATTCAATGTGCAGGTTCTGACTGTTCACCCGGGATATATCAGGACGAAGATGATCGAAGGAAGGAAAACATCCTCTTTCATTACAGCAAAACCGGATGAAGTAGCTCATGATATTTTCACTGCACAACAATCTGGAAAAGATTTCATATATTCAAGATGGTTCTGGAGATACATAATGCTCATCTTTACAATGATCCCTGAGTCGATAGTAAAAAAATTGAATTTCAAATGACAACAAGAAGCAGAGCAGAACTTGCATTATTTTCAACAACCTTCATATGGGGGAGTACGTTCGTTGTCGTTAAAGCCGGTTCTTTAAATATATCTCCATCATTGTTCATCGCGTTGCGGTTTGGCATTGGAGCGCTGATTTTTGGACTGCTCATGTTCAAACAACTTAAGCACATTCAGTATCAGACAGTAAAAAAAGGACTAATTCTCGGGATCATGCTCGGAGTTGGCATTCTTATCCAAAATTTTGGGATATACCAAACGACAGCTTCTAAATCGGCATTTATCACAGGACTCATGGTGATATTCACTCCCATAGCGCAGTTAATTCTGGAACGGAGACCGCCAAAACTGGGAAATATTATTGGTATAATTATCGTGACGTATGGTTTGTATTTATTAACATCACCCTCAGGTTCAGAGATTAATTATGGCGACATTTTAGTATTGATATCGGCGTTTATTTTTGGAGTCTATATCGTGTATCTAGATATATATTCCAAGAATGAACATGTTCTTCATCTTGCATTTATTCAAGTGGCTGTAACAACAATCATTGCAGCATGTGCAGTGACGTTCGAACAGATAGTATTTGTACCAACAACATTATTACTGCTTTCATTAATCTATATGGGAATTTGTGCAACTGTATTTTCTACTTATGTTCAAACGCGGTTTCAAAAGGACACGACACCGACACGCGCCGTGATTATATTTACCATCGAACCGGTGATTGCAGCGGTATTGGCATATTTTGCGCTTGGCGAAATTCTCGGTATGACAGGAATCATAGGTGCCGTGGTTATCGTATCCGGAATTTTAATTTCAGAATTTCTTGATATTATCATCGACAAAGTCGGCAACAAATTACAGACGGCAGAAGAATAATGGATTCGAATGCAAAGATCACGGTAAAAGGAATTGTGCAGGGAGTCGGTTACCGCTGGTTTGCCGACAGGGCAGCCAGGACACACAATCTTAAAGGTTTTGTAGAAAATCTGCCCGAGGGGTCTGTATATTTGGAAGTGGAGGGAAGCAAGCAGAGCATCGACAATCTGCTGATTGATCTACGCACCGGTCCAAAATTTTCAGTTGTTGAAGATGTCATTGTTGAATGGAACAATCCACATAATTTATTTATTAATTTCAAGATAAAGGCATAATGACTCGAATTGGATTCGGATTTGATGTTCACAAACTTGTTTCCGGCAGGAAATTGATCCTTGGCGGAGTCGAAATCCCTTTTGAAAAAGGATTGCTCGGACATTCTGATGCCGACGTGTTACTACATGCAGTATCGGATGCACTTTTAGGCGCAGCTGCTTTAGGAGATATTGGGAAGCATTTTCCCGATACCGATTCACGATTCAAAGGCATTTCGAGTCTTGAATTATTAAAGCAAGTAGGGTCGTTATTAACTATGCATAATTTCCATATCGGAAATATTGACACAACACTTGTATTGGAAAAACCTAAGATTGCTCCGTATGCAGATCAAATGAGAAAAAACATATCAATTACTTTGGGGATATTGGAAGATCAAGTTTCTGTTAAAGCTACAACTAACGAAGGATTAGGATTCATTGGCGTTGGCGAAGGCGCTGTTGCATATGCAGTTGCAACCATTGTCTCACAAAAATAATAATATAGTGGAAACAATAATAACATTTCTGCAGCAGTTCAGTCCTCTTTGGATCTATACTGCCATTTTTTTCATTGCTTACATTGAGAACATCTTTCCGCCGTCCCCAAGCGACGTTATGATTGTAGCAGGCGGGTATTTAGTAGGGATTGGTCAGATTGATTTCTTTTTGACATTAGTAGTGGCAACAATTGGCAGCACAACCGGATTCATGACGATGTATCAGATCGGGGACTGGTTCGGGATAAAAATAATAGAAAAAGGAAAATTAAAATTCATCCCTTTGGACTCTGTGCACAAAGTTGAGTCATGGTTTCGAAAGTATGGTTATTGGCTCATCATTGTAAACAGATTCCTTTCCGGTACACGAGCGGTGGTTGGCTTTTTTGCCGGTATGTCAGAAATTAAATTTTTGCCGACTGCAGTCCTTTGCTTAATTAGTGCCCTGGCATGGAATTTTATTCTTGTTTATGCCGGAACATTACTTGGAGCAAATTGGAAATCGATAGGATTTTATTTAGCTACTTATAGTCAAATTGTTACGGTACTCATCATTACGGGTATTTTAGCAGGTATATTCTTTTGGTATTACCGCCGAAGGAAAAAGAATGATTGATTTTTTTTATTCTATTGATGTTGCAGTTTTCTTCTTTATTAACCATACGATTGCAAATCCTCTCTTTGACTTGCTACTACCTTTTATCACAGATTTGAACAAAAACAAAGCTGTTACTGCGATTATTGTGCTTTGGGTGTTATTTGTTCTGTGGAAAGGGGGTAAAACAGGCAGAATAACAGTTGCGATATTACTGATTACCGTCATAGTAAGCGATCAGTTAAATAGTTCTGTCCTTAAAGGTTTGTTTGGCAGAATTCGTCCATGTCGGGTGCTTCAGGGAGTTCGGATGCTGGTCGATTGCGGCGGAGGATTGTCTTTCCCGTCATCGCATGCAGTGAATAATTTTGCAGCAGCTGCAGTTATATCTCACTTTTATCGTCGCCAAAAACTATATTGGTTTTCATTTGCCTCATTGGTAGCTCTCTCTCGCACATATGTTGGAGTTCATTATCCATCGGACATTGTGGCTGGCGCTTTAATAGGTATCGGAATTGGCATGGGTATGACAGCACTTTGGGAAATGATAAATAATAAGTTGGAGAAAAGACATTTATCAATGAAAGTTAATAACTTGTGAAATCAATACTTAACATCGATTCTTCAAAGCGGTTTTTCATAATACTTTCTCTCTCTTCCGCAATACTTTTAGGGATTTCTTTTCCTCCTTTTCAATTTGGTGTTATAGCCTGTGTGGCTTTTGTTCCGTTCCTCATATTGGCAGACTCTATAGAATCATATGGAAGATTCTTTCGGTATGCATATTTTACCTTCTTCGTCTTTTCCATGTTAGCATTGTACTGGGTAGGTGGATTCACACATGGCAAGGACCCGTATTTGATGATTGCAGGGGTTGCTTTGTATTTATGGGAACCATTGGTCCTGTCTATACCCGCGATGGTGTATTTTTTTGTTAGGAAGAGTCTGAAAAGTAAATATTCCGTTCTGGCGTTTCCGTTTATCTGGATTACGATGGAATGGTTGTATGCGCTTGGCGAATTGGCATTCCCATGGTTGACACTCGGAAATACACAGACCTATAATCTTGAAAAGATCCAATTTGCTGATATCACTGGGGTGTATGGAATATCATTTTGGGTTTTAGTTCTTAATGTTCTTACTTATTTTTTAGTGAAGGATGTTCAGTCGGGGATTCTCCCAAAGAATAGATACTATCTTGCAGCTGTTATTCTCATGGTGTATTTGCTGCCAAATTTTTACAGGGTTGATGAGCACTCCTTTCAAAATCATGAAGGGAAAAAAATAAATGTCGGCATAGTTCAACCGAATGTCGATCCCTGGAACAAATGGGAAAATGCAAATACCTTTTTAGGTCGATGGATGCAAAGCAAGCATTATCTTGATCTTATCGGTAAACATATAAATAAAGATATTGACCTTGTTGTTCTTCCTGAGTCTGCTATATTGTTGAACTTGCCTGCACATTATGAGCAGATGCAGGAATTCAAAACCGTAATCGATAGCTTGAATGTGTCGGTGATTTCAGGGTATGTCCGTGTTCAATATTATGAACCGGAAAATGCTCCGCCGACCAGCAGTGCAATCAAGGGATCAAATATTCGCTACGATTCATTCAATTCGATCATGTTTGTTGAACCAAATTCGAAAGATGTGCAGTCTTACAGTAAAATGCGTCTTGTTCCTTTTGCAGAACGAATTCCTTATGCCAACAAGGTTCCGTTCCTTATTGAACCATTGAGATGGGGTGTAGGAATCAGTAATTGGGGACTTGCCAATGACAGCACTATATTTGAAAGCAAAAATTTCGGCTCGAAATTCATATCGATGGTTTGTTATGAATCAATTTTCCCTGAGTTTATCTCGCATTTTGTAAATAATGGCGCAGAATTTCTTGTTTTTATCACGAACGATAGCTGGTGGGGAAATACATCGGGAGCGCGGCAGCATAATCAGTATGCTGTTTTAAGAGCCATAGAGAACCGCCGTTGGGTCGTACGGTGTGCTAATGGAGGAATATCGTCATTTGTCGACCCGATGGGAGGGATGTTCGATCAGACGCAAATGTACACAGAAGCATACATCAGCCATCAGATTGAACCTCTAAAAAACAAAACATTTTATTCGATTCACGGAGATTGGATTGCAAGAATTTGTGCGAGTATAACTATCTTTATTTTATTAATTTCAATCGGTTATGGATTTTTTAGAAAGTAATTATGAGCCAGCAATTTATTGACCTGCGTAGTGATACTGTTACCAAACCATCAAAAGCAATGCGTGAAGCGATGGCAAACGCTGAGGTAGGGGATGATGTATTTGGAGAAGATCCAACTGTGAATATGCTGCAGGAGACCGTGGCAAGCTTATTGGGGAAGGAAAAAGCTCTTTTTGTCCCTAGCGGTTGTATGAGCAACCAGCTAGCGTTGAAAGCACATACCGAGATGGGGGATGAAGTGATTATGGAGCAGGATGCTCATATGTTTAACTATGAAACTGCAGCACCGGCTGTTATGTCCGCCGTGCAGGTCAAAACTGTGCCGGGCATTCGCGGTGTGTTCCGTGCCGATGACTTGCCGCCTCATATCCGTCCGGCAATATATTATATGCCCCGTACGCGTGTTATTTGTGTTGAAAATACACATAATCGGGCTGGCGGAGCTGTTTTTCCGCTGGAAGAGATTAAAAAGCTTTCCGCATTTTGTAAAGAGCGAGAAATTCTTTTCCATCTTGATGGTGCACGGTTGTGGAATGCATCCGTGGCAACTGAAATTCCAATGAAAGAATGGGCGCAACATTTCGATTCGGTTTCGGTCTGCTTCTCAAAGGGGCTTGGCGCTCCGGTCGGTTCCGCGATCTGCGGAACAAAAGAATTCGTGACGAAAGCGCATAAGTGGCGGAAAGTATTTGGCGGTGGGATGAGACAATCAGGGATACTAGCCGCTGGTGCTCTGTATGCCGTTCAACACAATATTGCGAGGATGAAAGAGGATCACGAAAAAGCAAAATTCTTTGCAAAAGAACTTTCCTCCATCAAAGAGTTTGATATTGATTTGGAAAGCGTACAAACAAATATTGTTCTTGTCGACGTTCTTAAGACGGGAAAAACTCCGCAGGAGGTGATAGCGCTATTAAACAAACAAAATGTGCTTATCTCCGTCGGAACGTTCACTAAATTTCGTGCATTGATGCATCTAGATGTTTCGATGGACCAAGTGAAGTATGCTGTCGATAAATTTAAACAAATCTTTCAGTAAGGATTCAGGTTGTGGACCTTTCAACATTTAAACATACTCATTCCGTAACAGTTCGTAATTACGAGATCGATTGGCAGGGCATTGTCCATAACGGCAATTATTTACTCTATTTTGAAATTGCACGGGTTGAATATTTTAAGGCGATTGGTGTGAAGGTTGATGAACGTTCTATAAAAGGTACGATAAGGATAGTTATCGTAAGGAATGAAATCGACTATTTGAACTCTGCTACATATGATGACCAATTGAAGATTTATACCCGTGTTTCGTCGATAAAGAATTCGAGTATTGTCTGCGAAGCGGTGATGATCAATACAAACACACAATTACCGGTGGCAAAGAATGTTGCAATTATGGTATGGACCGATCCAAAGACAGGAAAATCTTCCGCTGTTCCCGATGAAGTACGCAAACTGGTTGATTCTTATGAAGCGGGCAAAGCAATAATCCATTGGCCCAAGATTATTGTTTAATAATATTATGCAGTCCGGGCGGGAACGCTCATTTGTCGTATCGTGATGCCTATGATCTCTTTTGAAGAATTCAAAGAATTAACATCGCAGGGAAATGTCATTCCGTTGTTTGATGAAATCCTTGCAGATACAGAAACTCCGGTGTCTGTGTATCTCAAGGTGCGTGATGAAAGTCCATATTCCTTCCTTTTGGAAAGTATCGAGGGGGGGGAGAAGATTGGACGATATTCTTTCATTGGTTTCAATCCATTCAGTAATTTTATTATTCGCGGTTCACAGTTTCAGATACAGTCCCGCCATCCCGATGTTACCGTCCTGCCGAAATTGGTCGAAGGTATTACCGAGCCGGTTGAAGCGCTTAAGAAAATATTTTCGCATTACAAGACAGCGGTTGTTGAGGGCTTACCGAGACTGGCAAGCGGTGCAATAGGATATTTCGGTTATGAGACGGTTCAATTAATCGAGAACATTCCTTCTGCAAAACTGGACGAGTTGAAACTTGACGATTCACTGCTGATGTTTCTGGATACCTTATTTGTATTTGATAATGTAAAGCGAAAACTTCTCATCGTTTCAAATGCATATGTTCCTGCGCATGCATCAGAATCGGAATTGAAAACCGAGTATGAAAAGGCCGTTTCAGAGATCCAAAAGATGAAACAGATTCTTCGGAAAATAGTATCGGCCGAAATGCAGCGTTCTGTGGTAGGCACAATGGAGCAAGCAGTAAGCAAGTTTGAGTATGAGAAGATGGTAGAGAAATCCATCGCCTATATTGTTGAAGGAGATATCTTCCAAGTGCTTCCTTCGCACAGGATGAAACGGAAATATGACGGAGATCCGTTTGCTGTATACCGCATGCTGCGTGTGATCAATCCATCTCCATACATGTACTATTTTTCACTGAACGGATTATGTATTGCAGGATCTTCTCCAGAATTACTTGTACGCGTGGAGAATGGTATTGTTGAAACGCGTCCATTGGCAGGAACGAGGCGGCGCGGAAAAAACGAAGAGGAAGATATTGCGCTGGCGAAGGATTTACTTAGCGATCCCAAAGAACTAGCTGAACATTTAATGCTGATTGATCTTGGCCGGAATGATATTGGGAGAATCAGCGAATTCGGCAATGTGGATGTAACGGAATATATGGTAATCGAAAAATATTCGCATGTGATGCACATTGTTTCGAACGTTAAGGGGAGACTAAAAAAAGGACTCTCAGCCATTGATGCATTCTTTTCCTGTTTCCCGGCCGGAACGCTTTCTGGTGCTCCGAAGATACGTGCTATGGAGATTATTGCAGAACTTGAACCGGTGAAACGTGGCATATATGGCGGTGCGATCGGTTATCTGGATTTTTCCGGTAACCTCGATTCGTGCATAGCCATTCGCACAACAATCATCAAGGACGGTTATGCCTATTTCCAGGCAGGCGCAGGGATAGTCTACGACTCGGTTCCCGAAAAAGAATATCTGGAAACGCTTATGAAAATGGATGCCGTCATACGCGCCGTTGATGCAACAACAATTTTATAATCAAAACATTTGCCATGGTAAACACATATAGCCAAAGGTAAATTACATTTATGATTTTAATTATAGATAATTACGATTCATTCACGTACAATCTCGTTCAATATCTCGGTGAGATGGATGTTGTCATGAATGTAGTCCGTAATGATAAAATATCGATCGAAGAGATCCGTTCACTCAAACCGCACGCTATTGTTATTTCTCCCGGGCCATGTACACCGAAAGAAGCAGGTGTCTCTGTTCCTCTCATTAAAGAATTTTATAAAGAGATTCCGATTCTCGGAGTTTGTCTCGGACATCAATCGATCGGCGATGCGTTTGGTGGCGATGTTGTGAAAGCTCCAACGGTTGTTCATGGAAAAACTTCTGAAGTGATACACACTGGAAAAGGTATCTTCAAATCAATTCCAAATCGTTTCCTTGCGGCGCGCTATCATTCACTTGTTATAGCCCCGGAAACCATGCCGGAAGTTCTAGAAGTGACGGCAACAACCATTGATGGTGTAGTAATGGGAGTTCAGCATAAGCAATATCCGGTTTTCGGAGTTCAATTTCACCCCGAGTCAATTGCCACACAGCACGGGAAAGTATTATTAAGAAATTTTATTGAAAAGCGATATTGAAGCAATGGATAAGTCTACTATTTGCGACATATTGGACGAAGTTGGAACACTTCTCGAACTTAAAGGGGAGAATCCCTTTAAGAGCAGAGCATTTCACAATGCGGCACGAGTGCTTGCCGGTGTTACCGATGACATGTCGACACTTGTCGATGGCGGAGATATCCGAAAGATCAAAGGAATCGGAGAAAGTACGGCAAAGGTGATCTCTGATCTTGTCAAAACAGGGAAATCTCCGGACCATGAAAGCCTGAAAAAAGAATTTCCGTCCGGCATATTTGATATGCTGAAACTGCAGGGAATGGGACCGAAGAAAGTGGCATTCCTTTATAAGAAGATGAACATATCATCTATTGATGCGTTGGAGAAAGCTGCTAAAGCCGGCACATTAGGAACACAGGAAGGTTTCGGCAAGAAAACCGAGGAAAATATTCTTCAGAGTATTGATCAGTTCCGTAAACATTCTTCTCGATTTCTTATTAACGCAGCAGAGAAAGCGGCACAAACAATTTTTGATGACGTCAAATCCCTTCGCGGAGTAATCCGTGCAGAAATTGCAGGAAGTCTTCGCCGGCATAAAGAGACCATTGGAGACATAGATATTGTAGTCAGTGCAAAAAAGAACTATGTCAAACTTATCATGGACCTTTTTACTTCGCATGCTTCTGTGGAACGAATAACAGGTCACGGAGAAACAAAATCAAGTGTTGTGTTGATCTCCGGAATAAATTGCGATCTGCGCGTCGTGGATGATGCTGAATTTCCTTTTGCTCTCAATTATTTTACCGGAAGTAAAGAACATAATGTACGAATGCGCTCTTTGGCTCGTGAACATGGCTGGACCTTAAATGAATATGGATTTAATATTTTAGATACTGCTGAAAAGAGGTCAAAAGGGAAAAAACCTATCAAATGTTCTAATGAACCGGATATTTACAAAGCATTAGGCCTTCAGTATGTTGAACCTGAACTTCGCGAAGATTTGGGAGAAATTGAATTTGCTAAAACGGGTAAAATACCAAATTTAATCACATATGCGGATATTAAAGGTACGTTTCATTGTCATACAAATTATAGTGACGGACAAAATACTCTGTTACAGATGGCTGAGGGGGCTCAAAAGCTAGGTTGGGACTATCTTGGTATAGCTGATCACAGCAAGGCTGCAGCGTATGCAAACGGGCTTTCAGAAGATCGCGTAAGGAAACAGATTAAAGAGATAGATGCACTTAATGCCAAATTCAAAAATTTTATCCTCTTCAAAGGGACCGAAGTAGATATTCTTACAAATGGGGATTTAGACTTTCAGAACAAGCAGTTAGCTTCATTTGATTACGTAGTTGCTTCAATACACAGCAATTTCAAATTGAGTGAAGTTGATATGACGAAGAGAATTTTGAAGGCACTAAAGAACAAGCATGTAACAATGTTAGGACATCTTACAGGACGGTTACTGTTAGACCGGGACGGGTATGCCGTAAATCAGATAGAAATCATTAACGCAGCAGCTGACCTTGGAAAAGCGATAGAGATTAACGCACACCCAATGCGATTGGATTTAGATTGGAGAATGGTGAAATATGCTGTCAGCAAGGGAGTCATGATTGTTATTAACCCAGACGCACATGTTGTAGCAGGACTTAACGATGTCCGATATGGCGTTGGAATTGCACGGAAAGGGTGGTGCAAAAAGAACGATGTACTAAATACTAAATCGTTGAAAAAAATATTGAATTACTTGAATAAATAACATTATTTAATTCGGCATCGTCTACTTAACATAATATATATTATGTGCATTGATATTTCATATTTACCACATAAACTTAGGCTGCTTCAAACACATATCCAATGAATTATTATGCTTGTTATGAATTGGATTTCTATGCATCTGTTACATTTAGTT
Organism: uncultured Ignavibacteriota bacterium; assembly: GCA_903861125.1. Lineage (GTDB taxonomy): Bacteria > Bacteroidota > Ignavibacteria > UBA10030 > UBA8401 > UBA8401. The sequence continues at coordinate 37,045 of CAIOTF010000031.1, read as the reverse complement.
TATCAAAATATTCTAATCGTTCATTGTCCAATAAAAATCACACATCAATTTCGCCAGTAAACGTAATCGTTGCGCTTCCTTTTAATATCACATTCCTAAACTGAGTTTCGCTTCTTTCAAACGATATTTCAAGAGTTTCTCCACTTTGAACTATCACAGATACTGGACTAACCATGGTATATTTCAGCGAACTCAACAGCGCACTTGCCACCGATCCTGTCCCACAAGCTAAAGTTTCATCTTCAACTCCTCGCTCATAAGTTCTTATTTTAATCACATTAGAGCCTTCGCATGAAACAAAATTTACATTGGTTCCTTTAGGCGAATATACAGGATGATATCGAATTGATCTTCCGAGTGCAAATACATCTACTGATTCCAGCGAGCCAAATTCAGGGTTATCATCCAGGAAAATAATCGAATGATCCGTTCCAGTATTAAGATAATTACCTTTTAAAATCTTTCCCTCAAATTCAATGTTTTGATTGAGTATAAGACAAATAGGATCTTTCATTGATAAAGCATACGTTGTCGGATCAATCCTTGAAACATTATAAATGTGTCCAAATCCCTCAAAACTGAACTTTTCATGAGTAACAATTTTGTTATCAAATGCATATTTCGCAATACAACGGCCTCCATTTCCACACATACCGGCATTTGAACCATCAGCATTATAATATTTCATGGTAAAATCAGAAATATCGCTTTTTTCTATGAGTAAAATGCCGTCGGCTCCTATCCCAAGTCTGCGGTTACATACTGCCTGCGAGAATTCAGATGGTTTACTGATGATGGCGTTACGGTTATCGACAACAACAAAGTCATTTCCGGCGCCGCTCATTTTTGTGAATGGTATTTTCATAGATTACTCTTAAAATAAACTTGCCAAGTCATTATGACTTGGCATGTTATATCATTTAATTATTGCTTTGTGGAGGTGCGGGGATTCGAACCCCGGTCCGAAGTGAAAACCAATAGATCGTCTACATACATAGCTCATCGTTTTATCTTAATTCCGGACTCTTGGTTGAGCGCAAAACATCCGGACCGCAGTCAAGGGTTTGAAAGCTCATTGGTGCTACCTTAACCGAACACCAACTATCCTGACTAAGTCGACGCCGTTACAGTTCCATCAGGAGAGTTCTGTATTGGCGCTCGTGGCTAATTAAGCGGCGAGTGCGTAACCGTAGTTATCTGCATTTATTGTTTTGCCCTGAGATTAACGTGCGTAAAGGCGTGCACGGTATGCAAATCCATCCATTCCCGACCCCGTCGAAGCCAAAACACCCCCATTGGACACCTACAAGTTACAAATCTGAATTGAGAGTATCAATGAATTGTCTGATTGTTTCTATACGTTCTTTATCCTGTTTCTTTTCAAGCGTAAGGATGATATTTCTGAGCATTCTCTCCAAAATCTGCCTATTGGAAACAGGCTGAAGATATTCTGCGGTAAAATTGAAGCCTAAATTTTTAACGATCGATTCACAATCGCTCAATGTGAGTATCTTGCCGGCATTGAATGGATCAAAATAAACATGCGAACTTCCGTAGGAGAAACGTAGGATAAAATGTCCCGGTAGTCCAATCCCTCGTATCGGCAAATTGATACGTTGTCCGACAAGCAGGTAGATTACACTTAAGGTTATCGGTATTCCAATTTTTGTATCAATTACCCGGTTGATATAGTGATTCTCTTCGCTGTAGTAGTCTTCCCTGTTCCCGGTAAATTGTTTTTCTTCGGTAAAAAAAGTTATTACATGCCGAAGGATATCCGTTTCATCGTTAACCGTGGTTAATTTTTCCTTCAGAGCCGATGCATACAAATTCAGTTGTTCGATATATGGAGAAACATCAAGATCATAATACCGCTGTCGCGCAAAAAGAAAAACGCCTTCTTCCAAATCAACATCACCCTCTTTGTTCCGTTTTAAGTGGCGAAGCTGCTCCTTGCATGAAGCACGGATCAGTAATTCTCTCACTTCACTCAATCGTTTTTCAGCAATCGTCACTTTCTCTTCGATGAATGGCAGAAAGTTCAACGCCATTTCGTTATAGCTTAATAGTCGTTCCCGTACTGTGGTATAGATAGTCTCGTCCTCATCATCGAGCAGTGCAATGAGCGACTTGATTTCGTTCACTTCCTTTTCTGTCAATACATTCATCGAAATTCGGAATAGTTTTTTAAAAGATCCTTTTTAAGGATATCAAATGCCTCCTTGGGAGAATCAGCAAATGAAAACAGATCCATATCTTCTGAACTGATCATACCGTACTTCACCAAAGCTCTGAAGTCGATGATCTTGTTCCAGAAATTTTTTCCATACATGATTACCGTCATTTTTTTCCCGACCTTTTTGGTCTGTAATAATGTTAATAACTCAAAAAACTCGTCCAAAGTTCCAAAGCCACCCGGAAATGCTACAAGCGCTTTACCCAGGAACATGAACCAGAATTTTCTCATAAAGAAATAATGGAATTCCATATTGAACTTCGGTGTTATGTATTCATTCGGATACTGCTCGAAAGGAAGACTGATATTTAACCCTATCGACTCTCCTTTTGCTAGCATCGCTCCTTTGTTTGCCGCTTCCATGATGCCTGGTCCGCCTCCCGAACAGACAAGCAAACGGTTTTTCGTTTTTAATTTTTTGGACCATGTAGTTATTAGCCTTGAAAGTTCCTTTGCATCTTCATAATACCGGGACATCTCTACGGCAACTTCAGCCTGCAGCAGTTGTTCATGATATTCTTTTGAGTGGATATTTTTTTTGCTTTTGTTCTTAGCAAGCTCCCTAAGATGTTTCATCGTTTCACTTCTCGGTTTGATTCGTGCCGAACCGAAAAATACGATCGTATCTTTTACATTGTAATAATTGAACCGGCTTAATGGTTCTAAAAATTCAGAGAGGATTCGCAGAGGACGGGCATCCCTGCTTGCAAGAAATCCGGGATTCTTGTATGCTTTTGGTGCTTTTAGCAGCTTTTGTTTTTTCATGTGAGAATAATTTTTGGCGTTATGTGATGAAGCAAGAGTTCCAGATATTTTTTGTCTGTATCATTAAAACTGTCAAAGTCATAGCTGTCAACGTCCAGCACACCAATGATCTCATCCTTATGGAAAATAGGAACGACTATTTCCGATTTAGAACTTCCATCGCAGAAAATGTGTCCGGGGAAATTGTTGACGTCAGGCACTATGACCGTTTCCTTCTTTTGGTACGACGATCCGCACACCCCTTTGCCAACAGCAATTCTGGTGCATGCGATCTTTCCCTGAAACGGTCCCAAAACAAGTTCATTAGCAATTTTGTCATAGAGATAAAAACCGACCCACGAATAGAAAGAAAATGTCTGTTTCAATGCAGCAACGACATTGGCCATATTTGCTATCGGACTCGCTTCATCCTCGATAATGGAAAATATTTGCGGCAGTAATTGCTCGTATTGTTCTTCTTTTGTTCCCGCAGTATGTTTAAGTATTTCCATATGCTCTTTTTGCAAATATTTTTTCGAGTGTAACAACCGCACTGTTATCTTTTGACCTGACTTGATGAAGCTCTTTTGACCATTGCAAACGAATAACCGCAAGACCGATATATTCGTTTTCTTTTTGCACTACACTAGTGATTCTGCCTATGACAGCTCCGACATCGTCTATCAATATTTCCTCTGCATCGATCTTTGCTTCAGAAGATATTCTGCACAAACATCGTTGAATTTTGTTGTATGCATCAAGACGTGCGATAACTTCCTGACCGATATAGCAACCTTTTGAAAAGTTGATCCAATCCCACAAGTTCAGTTCAAGCGGATTAAATTCGTTGACCAATTCCTTCTTTGCTTTGGGGATACCGTTCCATATTCTCCAAAGTTCAAATTCCTCCATCACCGTTGCAGGCAGTTCATCTGAAATAAACTCGGAAGGTACTGCGATCCGAAATGAAGCCGGGAATCCGAAATAATCTGATTGATAAAATTCATATTGTTGATTGAAGAAAATGTCAACTGAATATTCGACACCTGCATCATGCAATTCTATTTCTTCCATGACAATGTATTTGTTCAACCACTGCATGACATCCGATGTCATACCATTGCTCGTCAACATCAGAATGTGATCACCGCGATGGATTACCCACACAGCATCCAGAATCCGTCCTTTATCGGTGATCAATAAAGTTTTTTGAATATTCCCCGAGGTGAAAGCTGTAAAATCATTTGATGTGATCCGATGTAAAAAATCGACCGATTCATTTCCCGTCATCCTGATCAGTCCAAAGGGAAACCGTAAAATGGTGCGAGGACTCGGTACATCATTACGCCACATGGTTCCGGTCATTATTTATTTCTGGTATACTTTGTTTTGAAGAGAATTGAAATACAGATCGGCTGCTTTGCTCATATCAAGAACAATTTCTCCGTTTAACTTCGCCTCGGTATTACCGATAACAGTGCCAATATTGGAAAAAGGAATTTTATATTTAGTACAAATTGCATTTATTGCGTCTTTATGTTCCTTTTTGCCCGAAATAATGATACGTGATTGATCTTCTCCAAAAAGAATTCTGTAAAATGGAATTCCATTCAACGGCAAATTCACATCAAATCCGAATACCTGATTTCCGGCGACAGCACTTTCGATGAGTGCAATAATCAATCCCCCGTCCGAAACATCGTGCGCCGAATGGACGAATCCTTTCTGAATGAGTTCTAAAGCGCATTCCTGAAGTTTCACTTCGAATGCCAGATCAAAATATGGTGCATCACCGGCAGTCACTCCGTATTCCTGCACAAGAAACTCGCTGCCGCTAATGTCGCCGCGGTTTGTACCGAGCAGATAGATCGTATCACCTGCTTGTTTGAAGAATGACGTTGTCACATGAGATTCATTCTCAACAATTCCCAGCATACCAATAACCGGCGTCGGAAACACTGCAGTTTGCGGACTTTCATTATAAAAACTAACATTACCTCCGGTGACCGGAGTCTCCAGTGCCAAGCATGCCTCGCTGATTCCGGCTATTGCTTCTTTGAACTGCCAGTACACTTCCGGCTTGTATGGATTTCCAAAATTCAAACAATTTGTAATAGCGATTGGTTTGCCGCCCGAACAGACAACGTTGCGTCCCGATTCGGCGACGGCTATTGCCGCTCCTTTGCGTGGATTCAGGTAAACATAACGGCTGTTGCAATCCGTTTTAGTTGCGAGAAGTTTATCAGATTTTTTTATTCGTATCACAGCAGCATCTGATCCCGGCAGGACCACGGTATTCGTGCGGACCATCGAATCGTATTGCTCATAGACCCAGCGTTTGCTTGCAATATTCGGCGATTGTAAAAGTCTATAGACAGAATCTGAAATACTTTTGGGGACAGAAATCGTATTAAGATCAAATGAGCGGGTCTGCCCAAGATATTCCGGCTCTTTTGTCTCACGAATATACACCGGCGCACCGCCACCTAGCACGCATGTTTCTGCCGGAATCTCAGCCTTAAGTTTTCCTTGATGGAAAATTTTTACTATACCATCATCTGTTACCTTGCCGATTGTGATACAATGGAGATCCCATTTTTCAAAGATACGTATGATGGCTTTTTCGTTCTCCGGTGTAGCAACGATCAGCATACGCTCCTGCGATTCGGAAAGCATTATTTCGTACGATGTCATCTTTGTTTCGCGTGTCGGAACCAGATCCAGATTGATCTCCATTCCGCTGTTTCCTTTTGCGCTCATCTCCATTGATGAACAGGTCAAACCGGCTGCGCCCATGTCCTGTATCCCGACAACAAGTCCTGCATGGATCACTTCAAGCGTTGCTTCTAAGAGCAGTTTTTCAGTAAAAGGATCTCCAACCTGAACAGACGGACGTTTTGCCTCCGATGCTTCCGAAATTTCTTCCGATGCAAATGTGGCGCCATGAATACCGTCCCGACCGGTAGCAGACCCGACAATCATCACTATATTGCCTTTACCTTGTGCAATTGCTGATGCTACGTTTTCATGCTCAACAATTCCGACCGACATTGCATTGACAAGCGGATTAGTTTGGTAACAAGGATCAAAAAAGACCTCGCCGGCAACAGTCGGCACACCAAAACTGTTGCCATAATCACCGATACCTTTCACAACGCCTTTCAGCAAATGACGTGTGTGTGTATCGTCAATATTGCCAAAACGAAGTGAATTCAATGCGGCAATTGGACGTGCGCCCATTGTAAATATATCGCGCATGATACCACCAACACCTGTTGCAGCACCTTGATACGGCTCCACCGCTGACGGATGATTATGACTTTCAATCTTAAATGCGACGGCAATTCCGCCACCGATATCAACTAAGCCGGCATTCTCTTCACCTGCACCGACGAGTAAACGTTTTCCTGTACGAGGTAGGGTTTTAAGTTGCGCAATGGAATTCTTGTAACTGCAATGTTCACTCCACATTACCGAATAGATTCCAAGTTCAGTGTATGTAGGAGTTCGTCCGAGAATGGATAATACCTTTTGGTATTCTTCCTCCGTTAATCCGTGCTGAGTTGCGAGTTGTTTTGTAATTTCCGGTTCTTCAAAAGGTTTCATATTATTCAATTGTGAAGAGATGATCATTCTTTTCTACGGTTTGTTTTTCTTTAACGAAAAGTTTTTTTAAAGTTCCTGATTTAGGGGATTTGATCTCATTTTCCATTTTCATTGCTTCGACAACAATTATTCCATCACCTGCACTGATTAGAGTCCCTTCCTGTTTCAACATCTTTGTAATAAGGCCGGGCATCGGCGCACGAACTGTAACTGTATTTGTTTTTGTCCCGGATTCCTTCTGCAGCTGCTTTGCAAGTTTATCTCGCATTGTCTCGCGTTGAATCTCGAAAAGAGCATTATTCACAGTCGCGGTCAGAATATCCTTCGACCGAGTGAGGAAAAGATGTATCGATCTTCCGTCCACTATAACGCTGAACTCGTCGTCAGAAATTTTCTTTACGTCGGCCTTGATCACCTTTCCTTTTGCATCGGTCAAAATTCCGCGTGTCTCGTCGAAAGAATATGAATATTTTCCGATAGTAATCGTTGTTTTATTCATTACGCAATTGATTCTTCCATTGTGTTTGACTCACAACAATTTTATTATTCAAAGAAATTTTTCTGACATCGGCACTTGAAGTGACGAATGATGCAGCAATTGCAATACTTTCTTCTTTTTCAAGCAATGGATCTGACACTAAAAAGTGTTTTGCAACGAAATTAATATCATATGACCCATTAATGAATTCGGGATGCGATAAAACGATTTCACAAAAAGGAATTGTTGTTTTTACCCCATTGATCTTGTATTCTCGAAGGGCACGTTTCATTTTTTCAATTGCTTCAGTGCGGTTCCTTCCGTGGGCGACCAATTTTGCTATCATCGGATCATAATGCATAGTTATTTCAGAACCGGTCCTGATTCCTGAATCATTGCGAACGCCGAGACCTTCGCTTGGCTGATAATGAGTAATTGTGCCTGTGGAAGGAAGAAAATTGTTATCATATTCCTCAGCGTAAATTCTTGCCTCAATCGCATGTCCATTAATCTTAACATCTTCCTGTGATAGGGAGAGATTTTCACCTTCAGCAATACGAATTTGCTCCTTAATGATATCGATGCCATACACCATCTCTGTAATCGGGTGCTCCACCTGAACTCTGGTGTTCACTTCCAAAAAATAAAAATTTTTATCAGCATCAACTAAAAACTCCATAGTACCGGCATTTACGTATCCGGCTGCTTTTGCAATTTCAACAGCTGCCAGACCCATTGCAGAGCGTAATTCGGGGGTTACAGCAGTACTGGGGCATTCTTCTACCACCTTCTGATGTCTCCGCTGAACGGAACATTCACGCTCCCCCAGATGAATAACATTCCCATGATTGTCTGCAAGAATCTGAATTTCAATGTGTTTTGGATTGACTATATATTTTTCTATATATACGCGGTTATCGGAAAATGCTTTTTCTGCTTCGTTCTGAGCACGTTCAATCGAATTCTCAAGTTCTCCTGCAGAATAAACAAGACGCATACCTTTGCCGCCGCCACCGCCGGACGCTTTGATCAACACCGGAAAACCAATAGATGAAGCAACTTCAATTGCTTCATCTAAGTTATTGATAGGCTTAACTGATCCGGGTACTATCGGAATGTTTTTCCCCGATAATAATTCACGGGCAGACGTTTTACTTCCGAGTAGTTCAATAGTTTCTGCACGAGGACCTATGAAAATAAAACCAGCTTCAGTAACAGACCGTGCAAACGACTCTTTTTCAGAGAGGAATCCATAGCCTGGGTGTATTGCATCAACATTAGCATTTTTTGCTATTTCTAATAACTTATCAATACGCAAATACGTCTCAGTCGAGGTAATTCCATGAAGCGGGTACGCTTCGTCGCACAAAAGAACATGCGGTGCTGTTCTGTCCGGATCGGAAAAAACGGCTACCGTACTAATCCCCATTTCTTTCGCAGAACGATGAATTCTTACAGCGATTTCGCCGCGGTTTGCAATCAATATTTTTTTTATGTGTGCCATTGTCTTATTGGGCAATTTCTACTACTGTTACACCAGCTCCGCCTTCAAATCGTTCTCCAAGCCGCTGACTTTTTACCCTTGCATCGTTCGCTAAAAATTCATGTATTCTTTTACGTAAAACCCCGGTACCGTGTCCATGAATGATATCGATACGATGAAGGCCAGCAAGTACTGCATCATCGATGAACTTATCAACTACCTCTACCGCTTCGTCTCCATACAATCCCCTAATATCCACTTCAGTTAAGTATACTTTATCGCTTGTAAAAGAAGATGTTATATCTATTCTCTTTGCTTCTTTTGCAGATATAGCTTTGATATTGGAAAGATGAACTTTGGCTTTTATCGAATTAAAGGCTACTTGAAGATTACCATTCTTATCGGGCAATGTCAATACTGTGCCGCTCTGACCGCCGGAGCGCAGGACTACAATATCATTCAGTTGGATATCAAGTTGCCTGTCACTATCCGCAGCAATTGTACCGGCAATATCCTTTTCTAATTCAGCTATATTTTTTTCCAGTTGTGCAATTTGACTCTTTCCCTGTCGAACCGCATCACGGTCGGCCTGTTTGGACTTAATTTCACGGACGGTATTTTCAATAGTCGCCGAGGCTCGTTCAATTATGGATTTTGCTTCTTCAATCGCTTTCCGTTTTACTTCGCGAACTTCATTGTTTAGTTCCAGTAATTTGCTTTCAAACAACTTGGATAACTCTTTGTGTTTTAAGCTTTCAGAGTCCGCATTTAATAGTTTTTGTTCCAGTAATTGTGTGCGGCTCTCTAATTCTAAAATCAATTGTTCAAGCTTTGCTTTTTGTTCGCCGAGCATACCTCTGGCATTTGAAATAATTGTTTCATCAATCCCTAAGCGCTGTGCTATTTCAAGAGCATAGCTACTCCCGGGCAATCCTAATTTAAACCGATACGTCGGTATAAGCGTTTCCTGATCGAATTCCATGGCACCATTTTCCATCCCATCAGAATTATGAACAAACGCTTTCAATGAAGCCTGGTGCGAAGTGGCTACGATCAATGCTTTCTTGAAAGTCAAATGTTCAATAACTGCGGCTGCGATAGCGCCCCCTTCTGTTGGGTCGGTGTTTGAACCGATTTCGTCAATAAGCACCAGTGAGTCTGCATCAGCCTGCTCTGTGATCTTCTTAATTTGCAATACCTGGGAACTGTAGGTACTGAGATCATTTTCAATGGATTGGTTATCGCCCATCAGCACAAAAATCTTCTTAAAGATAGGGAACTCTGAATCTGGCGAACTTGGAACATGTATACCGGACTGGACCATTAAGGTTAATATTCCAACTGCTTTCAAAGCAACTGTTTTTCCGCCGGCATTGGGTCCCGTAATCAGTAATGTGCTAAAAGATCTCCCTATCTCAATATTCAGCGGTATGATCGTATCTCTTCGATGTCGAAGAAGTAAAATTGGGTGATATCCTTGGCGAATAACGAGCGATCCATTTTCTTTTAACAGCGGCTTATTCCCTTTGATTTCAATAGAATAGCGTGCTTTTGCATAACATAAATCTACATGTGAAAGGATGTCTACATTCGATCGTATCCCATCTGCTGCGAGGAATATTTGTCTTGTCAGATCGCGTAAAATGCGTTCTACTTCCCGTTTTTCCTTAAAAAATAATTCGGTGATCTCGTTATTAAATGTCAGCGTTTCGGATGGTTCGATAAATACGGTTTGTCCGGAAGCAGAAGCACTATGGATGAAGCCGGGAAACTTATTTTTTAATTCAGCTTTAATCGGAATCACCATGCGGCCATCACGCGTCGTAACAATCTCATCCCTCACCATTCCCTGTTCGGCTGTTGCCCGTAGTATCTTTTCAAGAGTGCGGCGTATAGCACTTTGCTTATCGGCAATGGACTGACGAATCGCTCGCAATTCCTTGCTAGCGGAATCCTTTACGTCGCCATTCTCATCAATAGCCTGTTGAATATTGAATTCTATCTCCTTGTAGATAGAAATTACGGAGGTAAGAAGATGAAGTTCTGTTAAATAGTCCCTTCTTTTTTCGATGAAGGATTTAATGATACGGGATGACTGAAGCGTAGAGCCAATGTTTAACAACTCTTTTGAAGCGAGAATGTTATTTTCAATCGTCGATTGCTGAAGAGAATTTCGAATATCTTTCATTCCGTCGATCGGAAACGATCCCTCTCCTTCTAGAACACGCTTCATTTCAGTTACTCTGTTGTGTTCACGAGATATCGATTCAAGATCGGAAAGGGTTTCAATGGATTCTGCGGCTTCTTTGCCGAGTTCGGAAGAGGCGTAAAACTGTATTCGGTGTAGTATTGTATGTAGATCTAGTTTATCAGCTGCTGCGTCAAACTGACTCATATATCGTTATTTCTTCTCCAATTTTTTCATCTGATCTGATGCATAATTCATTATTTGAAAATAAAAATCCTCTGATTCAGGTAAAAATGTATTTACCTGATCGAAAACCAGGGGTGCAAAATTTTTAACCGGTTTATATAATTGGGAACTTCCTTTGGTCTCCTGGGAGGGCAAATTCAAATAAATGCTTATGACGATAAGCATTATACTTAAAACGAGTGTGCCTTCCAATAATCCCAAGAATAGTCCAAGAATTTTATTCCAAAGTGCATCAAACATCTTTTTGAAAAATATTTTATAAATTAACGATTGCGTGAGCGTGATGACGACAACAATAATGATGAACGAAATTATAAATCCAATGCGCCCTGAAATGCCCATGTCTTCAAATATCATTTGATGGAGATCAGCAGAATATTTTGTTGCAATGATTAAAGCTCCAACAAGACACATAATACCGATGATTTTTTTTACAAAACCACTTTTATATCCGGCGATCATAAACCCGATCAGTAGCATTCCGATTACAATGTCGATAAATGTCATAGTTATGCTATTTTGGTTTTAACAATTTCGTTTATCACTTTGCCTTCCAGTTTTCCTTTCAGTTCTTTCATAACCAGAGGCATTACTTTACTCAGTTCTTTCGTCCCGGCATCAGCAATGATCTTTGAAATAACGGCTTCAGCTTCTTCCCTGCTCATTTGTTTCGGTAAATATGCCTGCACAATCTCGATTTCTTTCATTTCTTTCTCGGCAAGGTCATTTCTATTTGCTTTTTCATACATTTCAATTGAATCTTTTCTCTTCTTAACGGAAGAAAGTAGAATCTTCATGTCATCATCGGCATTCATTTCACGTCCTGCTCCACTTTTTTCAAACTCAAGTATTTGTGCACGGAGCATTCGCAATGTTTCCGTTTTCAACTTGTCGCCGGATTTCATGGAATTGGTCAGATCTTGTGTTATTGTCTCTTTTAAACCCATAATTACACCATACCTTTGAATTGATGATCATTTTCAATCTAACAAAAAATTGAAACCTTGCATGCCATAAAACCGATCGGCGCTATGAGATTTCATTGAAGATAACACTCTCCTTTTCTCTCTCCTTCATCGTTCTCTGAGTGTTTCACCATTTTCTTACAGCAATATATTACAACATTCGTCTAAAATCAATGATCACAATCATTACGCTCCTTCATTGATTATAGAAATAATAGAGCGTATATTCTGTATAAATTGTAAACAAATTAGGTTTTTATGGAATTGATCAATTATCGCCAACTTGCCGACCGGGACGCAGTTACGGACCTATGTTCGGATTATCATTCAAATTTTGATAAAGTAGCTAAGTATTACTCCGGAAATTATCACCAGAAAGATGCATGGGAAAAGAAGATCCTTACAATACAAAAGAACAGATATGAAAGGCAAATTCTGCACAGGGTATTGAACGATCAAAACCGTGAATATCAGAGTGGTATTAAAACCCTGGCAAACATAGATCTTCTCGGAAATGAAAATACCTTAGCTGTTGTAACGGGTCAACAATTAGGAATTTTTACTGGACCTTTGTATACCATCTATAAAGCAGTCACGACTGTTAAATTAGCTAAAAAACTTTCCCTAGACTTCCCTGATTATAATTTTGTTCCGGTTTTTTGGTTGGAAGGTGAAGATCATGATTTTGATGAAATTAATAAGATTAAATACATCAATTCCTCAAATGAATTTGCTGTAGCCGAATATTTATTCGGTGGGAAACCGCTGGAAAAGAATATCGGAGCGACCGGAAATATTGTTTTTGACGAACATATAAATAATTTCTTTTCAACTATTGATTCAACAATTGTTCGGTCCGATTATTCTGCAGCGTTACTTGAATTGTTGCGCGGTTATTACAAACAAGGGAATTCATTCCTGAAAGCATTCACGGGATTTTTCAACCATGTGTACGAAGATTCAGGATTGATTTTTATCAATCCGAATCACCCTGAATTTAAAAAAGTGCTTTCACCTATCTTTGTTAAAGAGATAAATTCCAATTCCGAACCGTCGAAGCTCGTCATTCAAAAAAGCGTTGAGTTGGAAGAACATTATCACGCGCAAATTAAGGCTAAGGCATTGAATCTCTTTATGTTCCATAAAGGCGGCAGGCATTTGATAGAACCTTCAGACAGCGGCGATTATTATCTAAAGAATATCCGTCAGCGGTATACAAAAGATGAACTGCTGTCAATCGCCTCAACCACGCCGGAACAACTCTCGCCAAACGTTGTTATGAGGCCTTTGTGTCAGGATACGTTGCTGCCGACTGTTGCATACATTGGCGGTCCGGGTGAGATATCATATTTCGCACAATTGAAACCGGTATATGAATATTTCAATGTTACTATGCCAATCATATATCCGCGTGCAAGCGTTACGCTGATGGAAGAGAAGATCCAAAAAGTAATGGAAAAATATTCGTTGGATCTTGAAGAGTTATTTGGAGATGTTGAATCAATCCTCGCAAAAGTATCCGAACAGGTGTCCGAAGTAAAAGTGGATACATTATTTGAAGAAATGGAAAGCAGGGTTAAAGAAGCTCTTAACGAAGCGAGATTCGGGATACAGCAGATCGATCCGACGCTTAATGGAACAATCGATGCAACCATCGCAAAGTTTCAGCAGCAATTGGAAGTATTGAAGCAAAAAACGCAGAAAGCGCAACAGCAGAAAGAGGAAATTTCGCTAAAGCAGATAAAGAAAGCGGCATTGAATATATTCCCCAACGGAAATTTTCAGGAGCGGGAGTTCGGCGTGATTCAATATCTAAACAAATACGGACCGGATTTTGTGAAATGGATCGCGAATGAGATTTCTATAGATGCGTTCCAGCATCAAGTAATTACAATATGATTTTAGGCTCCCGAAAATGAAAAAGCCGTTTTGAGAACATCAAAACGGCTTTTTTTTGTTTCCTTGCAAAAAACTATCGTATAACATTCTCCGTTGTCTTATCAAAGAAATGTGCTTTGCTCATATCAAAAGTGAAATCTGTTTTTTGTCCTGTATGAATATCCATGGGTGACATTCTTGCCACCAGTTGAGCTACGCCGCATGTTACATAGGCAAATATTTCATTCCCCATCGGCTCAACAACTTCAACATACGCACTGATCCTTGATGATTTGGATTTTTCGGCAAAAATGTGCTCCGGACGAATACCAAGCCAAATTTCTTTACCAATATATGATTCAAGTAATTTTTGTTTATCCTTGGGAATATCAACAGAAAGTTGTGTTCCCTTCTCGATAAATTTCATTCCGCTTTCCTTAAAAATCGTTCCGTCGATGAAATTCATCGATGGACTTCCAATGAATCCGGCTACAAATTTATTTGTCGGGTTATTATACAGATTTAACGGCGTATCAATCTGCATAACATTGCCATCCTTCATCACGACGATCCTATCGCCCATGGTCATAGCTTCCGTTTGGTCATGGGTCACATAGATCATTGTAGCATCAAGTCGTTGATGCAGTTTTGAGATCTCTGTGCGCATTTGAACGCGCATCTTGGCGTCAAGATTAGAAAGAGGCTCGTCGAATAAAAATACTTTGGGTTTACGGACTATGGCACGACCTACAGCAACACGCTGACGCTGTCCACCGGAAAGTGCTTTAGGTTTGCGTTCCAGGTATTCTTCAATGCTTAAGATCTTTGCGGCATCTCGAACTCTTTTATCGATCTCATCTTTCGGAAATTTTCTAAGTTTAAGACCAAATGCCATATTCTCATACACACTCATATGCGGGTAGAGTGCATAGTTTTGGAACACCATTGCAATATCTCTGTCTTTTGGTGGAACATCATTCATTATTTTTCCATCGATCGTTAACGTTCCGCTTGAAATATCCTCCAGTCCGGCAATCATCCTAAGTGTCGTTGATTTCCCGCAACCGGAAGGTCCGACAAGGACTACAAATTCCTTGTCTTGAATTTCAATTGAAACACCTTTCACCGCTACGACGCCCCCCTCATACTCCTTCTTAATTGTATCCAGTTTAACGTTTGCCACCTAAACTCCTATCGTTGAAGTAAATGAACTGTTTCCCAAAATGTCGGGAATGAAATGGAAACACACTCTGAATTGATGATAGTCGATTCTCCTGCCAATCCAAGCCCGGCGATACCAAACGACATCGCAATTCTATGATCATCAAAACTGTCGAATTCGGATGAAAGTACATCCTTTTTTGATTCAAATGCAAACCCGTCCGGATACTCATCGACCGTTACACCCATTCTGCGCAGATTGGTGCAAATTGCGGCAATTCTGTCAGTTTCTTTATTCCGAAGATCACGTGCATCCCTTACTTCAAATGTTCCGGAAGCAAACGCAGCAGCTATTGAAAGGATTGGGATTTCGTCGATCACATTCGGTATGATGCTGCCGTTAAGGATGAAATTTGTTTCCAAATCAGAAGACCGGACGACAAGATCACCGAGAGGTTCGCCACCGATGATCCGTTCATTCTCCACCGAAATATCGGCACCCATTTTTTTAAGAATCTTGATGAATCCTGTCCGAGTTGGATTCAATCCGACATTCATAATTTTAATTGATGATTGCGGAACGATCAAACCGGCAACGATAAAGAACGCTGCCGATGACGGATCTCCAGGAACTGTAAATGGTCTTGCTTTTAGTGAAGTACCACCCATTACAGAAATGACCGTCGTGCCATTCTTCGATTCGGATGGTAAATTCAACATCCTCTCTGTATGATCGCGAGACGGTTCATTTTCAATTACTTGCGTCGTACCCTCTGCAAAGAGACCTGCAAAAAGTACTGCGGATTTTACCTGTGCACTTGCAATGGGAAGTTTATATTCAACCGCTTTCAACTTTTGCACGGGTTTAATGGAAAGGGGTGCGGTAAATTTTTCCGTAGCTGATATATCAGCCCCCATTTGCATCAAAGGATCCAGTATCCGCTTCATTGGACGCTTGACTAAATATTGGTCACCTGATATTTGCGTGGGAAAATTTTGTCCGGCAAGGATTCCGGAGATCAGACGAATTGTTGTCCCGGAATTCCCAGCATCAAGCATTGCCGATGGCTGTTGAAGTCCATTCAGTCCATTTCCCATGATAAACAGTTTCTCGTGTTCGAACTTGTGTGCGATCCCCAGTGAATTGAAACATGCAATTGTACTTAAAGGATCGGCAGCCGCAAGAAACCCGGTAATCTCACTCACTCCTTCGGAAATCGCACCAATCATAACTGCCCGATGCGAGATCGATTTGTCTCCGGGAACAGTTATCTCTCCGTGCAGCGAATGTGCGTGTGGTACTGTTCTATTCATACATCAAGAACCTTTTCAGAATTATGCCGACACAATCTATCAGTAAACGGCAATATAATAATGTTGGATTCATTAGTAAAAAAAAATCCCCGACATTTGCCGGGGATGAAATGCTTTCGTGAGAAATTAATTCGGTGTAGATTCCGGAGCTGGATCCTTTTTCTCCGGCGTCATTAATGCTTTACGGCTCAAGTTCATCCTTCCCTTTTCATCAATTTCAAGAAGTTTTACATCGAACGTATCGCCTACCTTAACAACATCGGATACCTTTGCAACACGTTTTATATCGAGTTGCGAAATATGGATCAGACCTTCTTTTCCGGGAAGTATCTCGGCAAAGGCTCCAAAATCCATGATGCGCTTTACGGTTGCTTTATAGATCGTGCCTGGTTCCGGAACAGCGGTAATTGCATTGATAAGTGCCAATGCTTTATCGCTTGCTTCCTGCGACGTTGCTGCGATCTGGATCGTACCGTCATCTTCGATATTGATCGAAGAAGCACCTGAGTCTGCAACAATGCTGCGGATCATTTTTCCACCCGGTCCGATCACCGAACCGATAAGATCTGTCGGGATCTTTATCGTAGTGAATCGTGGTGCATAGGAACTCAGAGCCGGTTTCGGTTTATCGATCACGGCGTTCATTTTTTCCAGCTTATGCAGACGACCCGCTTTTGCCTGCTCCAATGCAGTTGCCATGATTTCAAGTGTGATTCCTTGGATCTTTATGTCCATTTGGAATGCGGTGATACCGTCAACGGTACCGGCTACCTTGAAATCCATATCGCCGAGATGGTCTTCATCTCCAAGAATATCGCTGAGAATCGCTACGCGGTCTCCTTCTTTTACCAGACCCATCGCAATACCTGCGCACGCTTTTTTCAACGGAACGCCTGCATCGAACAATGCCAGCGAACCAGCGCACACCGTTGCCATGGAGGATGAACCGTTCGATTCGAGAATATCGGAAACGATACGAAGCGTATACGGAAATTCTTTTTCGTCGGCAAGAAGATTTTTCAGAGAACGTTCGGCAAGATTACCATGACCGATTTCGCGGCGTCCGGTACCCAAACGTCCTACTTCACCGACACTAAATGGCGGGAAGTTATAATGAAGCATGAAACGACGCGGCTGGAATTCAATCAAGCCATCGGTTTTTTGTTCATCATCTTTTGTTCCGAGCGTAACAGTTGTAAGAGATTGTGTCTCACCCCGTGTAAACAATGCAGATCCGTGTGCGCGCGGAAGAACAGCAGTTTCGATAGTGATTTGACGAATATCTGCCAAACCGCGTCCATCGAGACGTTTCTTCTTACCAAGGATCATCTCACGCATTTCATGCTTTTCAATGTCGTGAATGATCTCTTTGATGACACTTTCCTGCTCAGGGAACTTTTCTTTCAGTGCTTCAAGAACTCCTGTAACAATCTCATTACGTTTTGCTGCACGTTCCTCTTTTGCAGAAACGGTATTTGCAGCAGTTCGGAGGTTATCAGTTGCAAGCGTTTCAACTTCTTTTAACAGAGCTGAGTCATAGGTTTTTGGTTCTATTTTCCGTTTTGCAACCTTCACTTCAGCGGCAAATTCGGTCTGCAACTGACAGATCTTTTTAATCGCATCATGACCGAATGCCAACGCAGAAAGCATATCTTTTTCAGATATCTCTTTCGAATCGCCTTCAACCATAAGAATCGATGTTGCGGTACCTGCTACGGTGACATCCATATCGCTCTTTTCGAGTTCAGCGAATGTGGGGTTAATGAGAAACTCGCCATTCACGCGAGCAACTCGCACTTCAGCGATCGGTCCGTCAAACGGGGAATCAGAAATCATTAATGCGGCCGAAGCAGCACACGCACCGAGCACATCGGCATCATTCTGTTGGTCTGATGAATACACCGTCACCAGCAATTGCGTTTCGCAACTGTAGTTTCCGGGGAACATCGGACGAATGGGACGATCGATTAATCGTGCAGAGAGAATCTCTTTATCCGACGGTCTTCCTTCCCGTTTCAAATATCCGCCGGGAATCTTTCCAGCTGCCGACATCTTTTCACGGAATTCAACCTGCAGCGGAAAATAGTCCGCTCCAACTTTGGGTTCTTTTGCCGCAACAACAGTCGCAAGGACCATCGTATCAGCGTATCGGATCATTACTGCACCATCTGCCTGTTTTGCAAAACGACCTGTTTCAAATTCCAGCAAATAATTGCCTATCTGGACGCTCTTTTTTACTATCATATAATTTTCTTCTTTTCTATGTACTGTGATGCTGTGAATACAGCTTATTTACGAATATTCAATTCGCCGATGATCTTTCTGTAACGTGCGATATCCTTTTTCACCAGATAATCAAGCAGCCGTCGGCGTTTGCCGACCATTCTAAGAAGACCGACACGCGAGTGATTGTCCTTCTTGAATTTTGCGAAATGTTCAGAAAGCGAATTGATGTTAGCCGTGAGAATTGCAATCTGCACTTCTGGCAGCCCGGTGTCGTTTGCACCTTTTCCGTATTTTTGTACGAATTCGTTCTTTTGTTCTTTTGTTATCATTGTAACTCCTTATGAAGAGATGTGTTTATATTGTTCTAAAATTCTTGTTATCGTTATTTTATCATTCCCGAGCTCTTTGATCAAAGCATCAACTGAATCGAATTTTTTTTCATTGCGAGTTCGTTCGATGCACCGTACTGTAACTGTCTCGTCATAGATATCCTTGTCAAAATCAAAGATATTTACTTCTATCGTCCGCTCCTGAGCATCGCCAAACGTCGGGTTATGTCCGATGCTCATCATTCCATTGTATTGCATACCTTCCACGTCTATACATACTGCATAGATACCAATTTGCGGAGCCAATTTTTTAGGATTGTCTAGTTTGATATTTGCCGTAGGATATCCAAGACGTTTTCCTCTGCCAAATCCGCGTACTACCGTTCCGCTAAATGTGTACTCATACCCGAGCATTCTATTTGCCAACGATATATTTCCCGTGAGCAACGCATCGCGAACTGAAGAACTGCTAATGACAATACTTTCTTCTTTTATCATAGCAAGAGCTTCAACAGAAAAATTATGCTGATTCCCCAATTCTACTATCTGATTCATTCCGCCTTCACGGTCACGTCCAAACTGATGATTGAATCCTTCAATCACCTCTGTAACACCGACTCCGTTCACAATATACGTAGAATAAAATTCTTGAAATGATAACCGTGAAAACTCAAATGTAAAAGGTATGACAAAGGTTACATCAACACCATATTTTTCAATCAGTTGAAGCTTTTCGTCCAACGTTGAAAGTAGCTCAATATTTTTTATCCCTTTGGCGACTACTTCTTTCGGGTGAGGTTCAAACATCACCACGACACTTCTTCCGCTTATCCGTTTTGCTTTCTCAACTGCCTTATGGATGATGGATTGATGGGCGCGATGAACGCCATCAAACATTCCTATTGTCACTACAGAATTTTTATCATACAGAACATCATCAAGCGATCGAACAATGATCATACAATTGAAACTTTCGCTTGGATTTTTTGTCCTAACAGATGTAATTGCTCAACTGAATAGGCATCTTCAACACTAAATGGTCCTACCTTAGTACGATGCAGCTGTTTTAGATATCCACCGCACCCTAATTTGACGCCAATATCATTCGCAAGCGACCGAATATATGTTCCTTTTGAACAAATAACACGAAAACCTATATACGGAAGATCATACGAAGTCATTTCAAATTCTTTGATTAAAATCTCCCGTGTCGCCCGTTCAACCTCAATACCTTTACGTGCATCTTTGTATAAACGTCTTCCGTTTTTCTTTATGGCAGAAAACATCGGCGGAAGTTGCTGTTGCTTCCCTAAAAATGATTTTAATACGAGATCTATTTCATTTTCGGTGATATTGCTAAACTCTTTTTTATCAATGACTTCCATTTCAGAATCAAAGCTTTTTGTAGTGCCGCCCAATTCAATTATCCCTGTATATTCTTTTTCCAATCCGATAAACTGATCAATTTGTTTGGTCATTTTTCCGGTGCATAGCACTAGCAGGCCGGTAGCTTTTGGATCTAATGTGCCCGCATGCCCTATCTTCTTTATCGCGAACATCGCTCTCACTCTTGCCACTACATCAAACGAAGTCCAATCTATCGGTTTGTTGACAAGAATGATCTCTCCAGCCTCAAGATTCAGCGAATTTTTCATCCCTGCGTGTTCCCACATCATTCTACCTTCTTATCATCCTTGTGGATCTGTTTGATCAACTCTTCAATGTGCATTGCATTATCGAGGGATTTATCATGGTGAAATTCAATAATGGGAACAAATTTCAGATTTATTTTTGCACCAAGTTCGGAACGATAATGGCCTTTCTGTTTTTCTATCTTCGCCATCGTCTTTTCCTGCTTTTCTTTCGATCCCATGATACTGACAAATACTCTGGCAGTACGGAGATCTGAAGTAACCCTGGCTTCCGTTACAGTCGTAAAACCGTATTCCAAACTGCCGCTGAATGCCCGACTCAACATCGTGCCAAGTTCTTCTCTGATGAGTGATGCAACGCGTTCGGTCCGTATTGACATTAGATCAGCTTCCGTTTCGTTTCGACCAATTTGAATGCTTCAAGAACATCGCCCACTTTTACGTCGTTGAAATTTTCCAGACCCAATCCGCATTCAAATCCTTTTTCGACTTCTTTAACATCATCTTTGAATCGTTTCAACGATGCAAGTCCGCCCGTGAAGACGGAAACGCCGTCTCTCACCAAGCGCACTTTGCTATTTCTCGTTATCTTTCCATCAAGAACAAAGCATCCGGCGACAAGCCCAATCTTCGGGACCTTAAATGTATCGCGTACTTCAACGGTCGCAACAATTTCTTCAGTAACCGTTGGCGCCAGCAATCCTTCAAGCGCATTTTTGATTTCATTGATCGCATCGTAAATAATGCTGTAAAGACGAATATCAACCTTTTCGGTTTCAGCCAACCGACGCGCATTCAAATTCGGACGGACATGGAAACCGACAATGACTGCGCGAGACGCTGCCGCAAGCACGATATCAGATTCTGAAATTGCTCCGACGCCTTTATGAATAACTCTGATCTTCACTTCATCCGTCGATAATTTCATCAGTGAATCTGCAAGCGCTTCAACCGAGCCATCCACATCGCCTTTCACAACGATGGATAATTCACGAACCTGGTGACCGGCTTGAATCTGCTGTGAGATATCATCGAGCGTGACCATATGAACCTGACGGAAATCCTGTTCCCGTTTCAATTGCTGACGCTTCAAACTGATCTCGCGGGAGATACGGTCTGATTCAACAACGATAAATTGGTCACCGGCCGCCGGGATACCATCAAATCCGAGAATTTGAACGGGTGTAGATGGAGGTGCAATTTCAACTTTTTTCCCGCGCTCATCGTACATCGCCTTTACTTTTCCGCTGTAGATGCCGGAAATAAAAGGATCTCCGATACGCAACGTACCTTTTTGGACCAACACAGTTCCGATCGTACCCTTACCTTTGTCGACCTGCGATTCAACTACTGCGCCGCGGGCCATACGGTCCGGGTTTGCTTTTAAATCAAGCACTTCAGCTTCCAGAAGAATCTTTTCAAGTAAAAGGTCCATATTCTTTCCGGATTTCGCCGAAACTTCAACCGACTGATATTTACCGCCCCATTCCTCTACAAGCACTCCCCTGTCTGAAAGTTGCTGCCGTATACGGTCAGGATTTGCTTCAGGCTTATCAACTTTATTGATCGCGATAATAATCGGCACATTCGCTGCTTTCGCATGATTAATTGCTTCAATCGTTTGCGGCATAACATTGTCTTCCGCTGCAACAACAAGCACCACGATATCGGTTACCTGCGCCCCGCGTGCGCGCATAGCAGTGAACGCTT
Organism: uncultured Ignavibacteriota bacterium; assembly: GCA_903861125.1. GTDB lineage: Bacteria > Bacteroidota > Ignavibacteria > UBA10030 > UBA8401 > UBA8401. The sequence goes on along the minus strand of CAIOTF010000031.1, from coordinate 14,829 downwards.
CATGACCCGGTGTATCGAGAAATGCAATATGCTTACCGTTCGGTAATTCCACTTCGTATGCACCAATGTGCTGAGTGATTCCGCCAGATTCACCTGCAACAACATTTGCGTTGCGGATATAATCCAACATAGATGTCTTACCATGATCAACGTGACCCATGATCGTAACCACAGGCGGACGAGGTTTGAGAGCTTCAATCTTATCCGGTTTATCTTCCAGAACATCAATGGTAAATTCCGATTCAAATTCTACCAGTTTATCATATTCGTCTGCCAACAGGGTAATGGTATCCTTATCCAAACGCTGATTGATGGATACCATGATACCAAGACCGATACACTTTGCAATGACGTCGGATGCGCTCACCTTCATTAAATTCGCCATCTCACCGACGGAAACAAATTCCGTTACACGAATCTTATTGGCCTCAAGAGCTTTTGCTTCATCCTGCATCGCCTGTTCTTCTTCACGTTCCCGTTTTCGCTTCTTTCGGTGTGCAGCACGGCTGCTGATGACCGTTTCCGCATCGTCTAACTCAGCAAGAGTACGTTTGATCGTCTCATCAACCTGACCTTGATCGATCTCGTACGGACGAAGTTTCCCTTTTTTCTTTTTCTTTAATTTCGAATCACTTTCGCTTTCAACTTCCGGCACTTTCGGTTCCGCACCGCCGGCAACTTTCTTCTTCTTCTTCTTTTTCTTTTTCTGTTCTTCGGTCTCTGCTGCAGTAGAAAGCTTTGCCGGTCCACCAGGTTTCGCCGGCCGTTCCGGAGCGCGTAACGGCTTCGGTTTGACTAGCTCCATTTTGCCTTTTACCGTTAAACCTTTCATTTGCACACCACGATTGGCTCGAAGTGTTTCCAACGGGGAATTAACCTTCTCATCTTCAACGGTTTTTGCATCATCAAGCTGTTGTGCCTGAGACTGGAGCGTTTTGACTACAACGAATTCTTCGGTTTTCTTTTCTTCAGGAACAATAACCGGCTGTTCCGTTATAACCTGTTCCGCCTCAACGGGAGCAACTTCTTCTGTCTCATCGTCCTTTACTTTTGTTTCAGTAGTTCGCCGACGGGTTTCCTTCAATTCGGCGATCTTCCTCTGGTGCCGTTCTGCGGTATCTTTTTCCTTCTTAAAATGCGCATTGATATCCCGCATCATATCTTCTTCAACGGACGACATCAGATTCTTGACCTGCTTGTAACCTTTTTTATTCAAAAAGGCAACAACATCGGTAAAGCTGATATTGAGATCTTTTGCTACGTCTTTTACTTTAACTTTTTTTACTGCTTCGGACATTAGTTTCCTTTAGATAGAGCAACATTAAGATGCAGATTTTTCATTTCCCTTGTTATCGGTGGCTTCTTCAACTTCGTCATCAACTTCTGCTTCTTCGTATTCCTTTTTTATCAATGCTACTACTTCGTTCAATTTCTCACCGTCGACATTGAGTTCTTCAATAAGATCGTCGATATCGGCATCGATTACTTCTTTAGCGGTCTCATATCCGGCTTCAAGGAACTTGTTGTATAGATCCTCACCCAAATCATCTTTGAATTCGGCAAGATCGATGTCGTATTCACTGCCTTCTTTTACCAACTGTATATCAAAACCGGTCAATTTACTTGCAAGACGGATGTTCTGACCACCTTTGCCGATAGCCATGGAAACCTGTGAATCTTCAACCGTAACAACTGCTTTATTGTTCTCTTTATCCAATTCAAGGTGCTTCAATTTTGCCGGTGCCAGAGCACGCGTAATAAATGTTGCTTTATCGTCACTGAAGTTTATAACGTCAATGTTTTCATTATTTAATTCGCGAACGATTGCATGGATCCGCACACCTTTCATGCCGACACAAGCTCCCACAGCATCAATTCTATCGTCGGACGATTCAACAGCCACCTTCGCACGATCACCCGGCTCCCGGGCAATGCTCTTGATTTCAATGATCCCGTCGTACACTTCGGGTATTTCCAGTTCGAACAGCCGTTCAAGGAACCGTGCATCTGTACGCGAAACAACTACAACTGGGTTACTGGCGTTCTTTCGAACTTCCTTTACCACTCCTCGAACCGTATCACCTTTTTTAAACCGTTCCTTCGGAATCTGTTCTCCGCGGGGAAGCAGCAATTCATTCTTATTATGCATGATCAACAGATCGTTGTTGCGGATTTGATAAACTTCGCCGACAACAATCTCCCCTACCGAATTGGAATATTCGCTGAAGATGAGCTCTTTCTCTATCTCCTTGATGCGTTGAGTGAAATTCTGCTTTGCGGTGGTAACAAGGCGGCGGCCGAACTGCGCCAGAGGTATAATTTCAACATATTCTTCACCGACTTCCAATTGCTCGCCGGAAAGTTTCCGTGCCGTTTCAACATCGATCTGTATCGCAGGGTTTTCTACAGTTTCAACGATCTGCCGTTCAAGATAAATTTCAATATCTCCCTTATCCATATTTACGACTACGTCAAATTTTGCGTCGAGACCGTATTTTTTTCTCACCATCATTCCAAAGATATCTTCGACAATACCGGCAAGAATATCCTTGTCTATGCTTTTATCCCGCACTAATCCGGAAAACGATTCGACTATTTCGTGATTCATTGTACTTCTCCCAAAGGTTTACTTCTGACTATATTTGAGGTATAATATACGATTCATTGATATCGGCAAAGAGAATCTCATTCCGCTTTCCGCTATTACTGATCGTAATCTTTTCTTCCGTTACATCCTCCAGGCGCCCTTCCTGGATCAATTTCTTACCATTCACAACATATTTTACTTTACACATCCGTCCGACATTCTTTAAATACTGTCTTTTCAGTTTTAGCGGACTTTCCACGCCGGGCGATGATACTTCAAGTCTGTACCGGCCGGTGATCAGATCCGTTTCATCTAATTTTTCCGAAAGTGAACGACTGATCTGAGAACATTCATCAAGCGTAATACCGCGATCGGTATCTACATAGATCTCAATGACCTTGCTGGTATGTTCGCCCCGCACCACAACATCGACCGTATATGCATCGAATTGTTGTGTGATTGGCTGAAGAAATTCCCGTATTTTTTCTGGAATTGTGGACATAAAAGTGTGTATCAAAAAAAAGTCCCGCAATTCAGGCGGGACTTTCACTGCACTAATATAGCATTCTTAGGTATTAATCGCAAGGAAATTTTACGAAACCGGTAACACAATTACTATTTCCTAAATAGTCCCGAAAAAACATTCGTACTGCATTAATACCAAATTTACAGGCAACAATTTATCATCATAAATTCGCATATACAATTGTCAAAAAAATGCCCTAACCTCCATTTTACCGGTATGAACCACGTACGATCGGGACGTTGTTCTTCCGGAATATTGCAGAGAAAATTGGACATTACCACCCATTCGATATTCCGATGATAAACTCCATAGAAAATTTTTTCCAAAGTCTCTGCCAGATGTCAATTCATACGGCAAGATATACCCTCCTGGTTGATTGCCGATCAGTACTTCTTCGCGAGATATTTCTGAACGGATTTGTCCGTTTCCTAAAAATCCATAAACAACCCTGATTGTTTGTCCATTATAATCTGCAAGAACCGGTTCCTTACTTTCCCGATCTTCCGCCTGACTTGTTTCTATCTTGAAACCGACTTCAATATTTGTTTCAGGTCGGTACGACAGATCGGTTGACAGAAGAATATTTGCTATCTGTCTTGACCTGTTTATCATTGACGACGAAACAGCATTATCATTTTTTAGAATCACAATCGTTTCATTTGAGATTTCGTCAGCAATCTGGAATCGAGAACGAATTGAACGCTCTCGTGAATAATTCATTTCCATTCCTGATGCAAATTGACTCAACCCGTTCCGTTGATTGAACCTGAACCGGAAGGAATAATCCGGATTGTATTCAAACAGGAACAAGTCCTGTTGAATAAATTGATATCCCACTTGTGTTGTGGCTGCATTGAGAAAGGATTTCATATTAAGCCAATATATCTTTTTTGTATCAGGTTCAGTGCTCCTCTCTTCCAAACGAAAATATGTTTCAGTTGAAATAATCGACAATGTTTTTTCAAACACAGAATTCGGTGACTGCATAAAGCGACCGGGATTTATTCTGATTCTTGACGATACTTTCAGATTGATAATCGGGATCAGTGCATCACTGTTCAGCGTTATTGCAATATACTCACCATCATACCGGTCCGGACTGAATTCGCGTTCGTCGTTCAAATCAACTATGCCGTCTCCGTTCGCATCGTTCCATACGTATTGTCCTTCCCCTTTGCGAACTTTGTAGAACACGCGTTCCAACTTAGCCGTACGTTGCGTTGCAGCATCATAGAAAAGGTCTACATCCAATCCTTGCGAAAACGGTCTATAGCGCGATTGTACTTTGATCAATGTTGTCTGCTGATTGATATTGTTTGCCTGAAAATCTTTCGAGAACAGTTTCTCGCGAAACGTAAGAATTGTTGATGCGGAAAAATTGTGTACTTCACGGATCGATACCGAATAATTCTGCGTAAAAGAGTTCGACTGAGGATTCAGAATTCCTTTTACAGGTGCATCATCGTTACGCCATTCAAATTCTGAGGACCCATCTACGCCGTACAAACCAGTGATAGACAATTTGGGGACGTATGCGCTAAATGCGTAACTGGACAAACCCAGAGAATCGGTCAGATCGTCCTTAACTTCGCGCTGTTCATTTTCATAACGGAACGATGGGGTAATGTTGCTGTATGAATATTCCGTTGAACCTTTTTGCCGCAGCCAGTCATTTGATATCCGCAGAATCCGTTCCTTTCCGGCAATGTTTTCGATATAATACGAAAAGGATGGATAATCTTTTTTCTTGATTTCAAACAGTCCGTCATACCGGAGGGATGAAAATTGATCCTTTCTTTCCAGAGTACCAACCCCGGTTGAAAGTGTGATCATATCTGTCGGGAAATAAGATATTTTTCCTTCTCTGATCTCTTCGTCCGCTGAAGTGCCAGACAACAGACTGTCGGTACTCCATTTCCGACCGAATTCAACTGCATCAGTTCTGTCAATCTGTAAAAATTTATTCTCTTTGTAACGTTCGAAGAATGCAAGATCGATACTGCCAATCTCAGCATTACCAATTTTTATCTTTTTCGGATTGTAGTGAGCAGAAAACTTTATTGCCTTTCCGCTATTATCATTATCGCCGATTGAAGAAAATCTATTTTGATCAAATTTACTTGCAGCAAATTCAGCATCAATAGTAAGACCGGCAACAGGTGTCGCAGATGTCCCAACGGAAAACATTTGATGCAACTGAGCTCCCGGCAGAATAATAACAGGTGCGTACTGCCCCGCTTTTATTCCTGCAAACTTGTACCTTCCTATACCTTCGCGAACATAGTCGCCATTTCCCTGGCCTACTGTAGTGAATACCACATTATATTGTGATGCCGGTGTATTCTGCAAAAATTGATATATGCGTAACGTATCAAAGTAAATTATAGTGTCGCGAGCAGTATAATTACCTTTTCCGATACCGAGTGAATCAGTTCCGACGAATAAAACACCTGATTTTGATGCCGTAGAATTTCCAGCCTTACGTAGAATCGCCTTATCAGCATCACTCAATGAAATGTCGATCGGAGCATCCGGATTGTCTCCTTCCCGAAAATAATTTGTTCGGAAAATAAAATTATCTGATATTTTGCCGGAAGCATCTACGCCTGCAAAATTGCGCGTGTATTGCCTGTCCGAATACTCAAAATCTATTACGATCCGTGACGCTCCGGTGATTAGTTTTTTAGCGGAAAATGTTATTTCCGCAGAACCATACTCGATTGAATAATCATTGTTGTCACCCCGCACCATAACTTCCCCATCTACATAAACCTTTTCACTCCCGGCAATAATTATGATTGAACGTTCATTGTTTTTTCCGGTCAAGCGATACGGACCCTGTACACCTTCGATCCCCTGAAATGCATTCGTGTTAAATTTTCCTCTGCTTGTTGCACCGGTCGCTTGCAGCTGTAATTGCGGAGTGATCGTTTGATATTCCGCCAATATTTTTGCCCCTTGCAATTTCCGATTGATGTTAACGAACTCCCCTGATTTTGAGCTGAACTGAAAATCACCCAACGTAGCAGTATACACCGGACTTTTTATTTCTACAAAAACATTGTCGATCTCCTGCAATGTTTGCGTATTCCCTTGCGGTTGGATAGGAGTATTTTCATCTGTCAGTGCGGCAAGAATATTTATATCACTGGATATTTTTCCTGCCATCTGCAGACGGAATCCGGAACTTAATGTAAGATCACGATTTGATCCGACAAGAAATCCGCGACTGATCGAACCGCTTTTTGATAATTCCGGACCGAACATATTATTGAAGATCCCTTCCGACTGCACGACAACGGCACGATTTATTTTTGTATTGGCAGTATCGTTTTTAAAAACGAGCGTACGGAGGTTGTACGACGATTTAAGATTGAAAGGAAAATATGAATAGGAAACATAGATCGCAGACGGATGATTGATTGTCGAATCAAGCGTTATAACAATAGAACTAGATTCTTTGTGATAAGTGAATGCATAAAGAGATATTGAATCACATTTAACGGCGATGGTTCCCGGGATAATAAAATTTTTTGAGAGATGAATTGTAACTACTTGACTGTCTTTCGGAACGGGATAAGTATCAACCTGATATGCGGAAGAAGTCTGCGCAACGGCAGACACAAACGGCAAAAGCGATAACCACATTACTATTGAGAATTTCATTGGGATAATTGATTCAATAGTAAAAAGTTACGCTAAACCTCCGTCAATTGAAAATAAAAAAGTCATTCGTGCAACGAATGACTTTATAGTTTGTACCGAGAGCCGGACTTGAACCGGCACTCCTTTAAAGGGAACTGGATTTTGAGTCCAGCGCGTCTACCAATTCCGCCATCCCGGCATTGAAAACTATTGGTAAAAAACCGATGTTACTATTTGGAACAATTAAATGTATTGAAGTTTCTCTTTCGTTGCAAGTATATTCAATATTTTAATTGAATTTTAAAATATTAATACACACAACGATCATCGTATGTTGATGCACTGTTCCAGAACATAGGCCAACACACAACAAAATAAACCTGGCGGATAGTAAGTATCGGGAGGGATTGAACACCCAAAACCTGTCAATTTTGAGGCTCATCAAATTTAGAATGAACGGTAGCTTGAAACAACAAAGCCTGCCGAGTTAGAGAAGGCTTAAATTAGAGATAGAATTTTATTTCGACAACACTAATTTCTTCACTTCAACATAAGTGCCCGCAGTCAGTTCGTAAAAATAAATCCCGCTCGACAAAGATGCAGCGTTCCACTGCACTTCTTTCCAACCGGCGCTCTGTTCTTCGTTCACCAGTGTTGCAATTTCGCGCCCGAGCAGATCGTAAACGGCAAGTTTTACTTTTGCGGATGACGGAAGAGAGTAACGAATTGTTGTGGACGGATTGAAGGGATTTGGAAAATTATGTTCCAGCGAATATCTCGCGGGAAATTTCGGAGTCACATTACCGATATCAGTGACCAACTGCAAAACAACATCCACTCTGGTAGCACCGGAATCTGTAACGACGACATTCCGTACTGTATCGTTTTGATACCCGTAAGCACTTGCGATAAACGTATACGTTCCTGGAAGCAGAGGACGATGAAATGTTCCGACGGAGGCATCCGAGTAGACAGTTGAGCCCGGAATTTCAAGAATATTGATGAACGCTTTCACCGGTGTACCGCCGGCAATGGTAACACGTCCGCGGATTCCTTTAAATCCTTGCTCAAGATAGGCGAGCATCGATTCTTTGTTATTGTTCCAGAAAGAAGGAAGGAGTGAATCAGGAACAATGTATTGGTTGGACACTTCTACTGTTAATTCATGACCTCCCTGCCAGACATACATCCAGTCCTGCCGTCCTCCCAGCACTTCGTACCAATCGCAGCTGTTGGAGATGCCATCCTTAAAACCGCCCCGGACGATGTTTGGATTTTGAGTTGCATAGACTTTGGCAAGATAGATGAAAATCTTGTCGTCTGGACAGGCGGCATACTCCCCGCTTGGGACGCCGGCGCTCCATGGATACAATGCTACCAGGGCTCCGCCGTGAAAATTTGCCGAGATGGAAAAATTATGTTTGAATGTCCACCGCATCATAGCTGCGGTTTCCGGCTGACGGTTACGCGTGCCGTTGGATGGACTGGAGATACGGTCTGGAAAATTCCTGTTCAGATCGACCCCGTTCACATTGCCACGCGTTGCGTTGCTGATGGTTGTGTCCCCGCCCAGTCTGTATGCGCCGTCCGGATTAAAGAGCGGATTGAGAAATATCTCCATGTTATCCAAAAGCGCGGTGGCACGCATTGCTTCGGGGGTTACTCTTCCATAGTTAAAAAGAAGATACTCAGCCAGACGAAGAAGCAAAATATACCCTGTCAGCTCATTGCCGTGCATGGATGAAGAGTAGAGTAACTGCGGTTCGTCTTCGCGGACCGCCACATTCTTCGAGAGCTTCAATGCAAGGATCAACCGGCCCTGCGCAGACAAGCCGATCGTGTCCAATTGACACAATGCGGGATACCGCATCGCCAGATTGCGCATCATCTCAAGATACGTTTGATATGTTGGATACCGGTCCCATTCTGTCATTTCCGTTGGAGATTTCGCCATCACGTGCGGATCGATTCTTCCCGGCAAAGGAAGTTCTTCAAGAACATATCCCATCGCTTGCAATGTGGACTTCTCCAGCTCGCTCACGAATGTAAAGACCGTATCACCTGCAACACCAGCGATGGAAACTGTGTTCGACAATTTTCGTAATTCTGAATTTCCGCGAACACGGAAACGCACATATGATTCTACATTCTGTGACAGACTCCAGTCAATCAAAAACATTATCAATACGAACGTCAATACTATTCTCATGCAGCACTCCTCTACAATATATGCACCCACACAATTCAACAAAACGATTGTGTCTTGATTTACCAGAATTTATTATTCCCTGCAGTGTCGGTGGATGGAAAGAAGGAAGATATTATGATGAAACCGAAGTTCCCTGTATCCAATTCACAGCAAGTGCCTACGAAAAATGTTTCTGTGTGTGGCAAATGTACTCCGTTATGAATATAGAATCAACAGGATGTATATTTGTTGGCGCAAAAGAAGTGCTCACGCCGACGAACAAACAAACGCGCTGATCTCTCCGCGCATCAATTTTCCCGCCATGACCACGGGATCGGGATCGGAAACAAGATTTGTAAATCCCAACTGCCTCAGATGCTGATCGGAGAACCAGGAGCTGACGGTTCCTACCGCTGTCAGTTTCTTAGCCGCATCGATCGACGCGATCGATATTCCGGAACCTGCCTTTATATAGAAATATGTTTTGTTACTTCCAAGCGGTCCTACCCATTGGAACAGCGTATCCCTTGCCGTGGTACGGTCCATGGTGAAAAGACAGAAGTTCGGGTTGTTCTGCGCCATTGTATACGCGTTACTCCAGAGAGAGATTGTGATGGGATACATTACGCCGTTTCTTTTCATGATCTCCTTCACAAGATCGGTTCCGAATCCTGTAATTTCACCGTAAACTGTTCCGGTATGTAAGGGGCGGGTACTGTTCAGTGTAGACCTGCAATGCCGCCGGATCAGTCTGCTGGTTCATGTATTTCTGGTACAGTGCAGAAAGTTTTCCGTTCGCCTTCATCTTGTCTATCTCCCGCTGAAAATCTGCAACGACATCATCGGGGATCTTTTTGTTGAATGCGAAGTACACCAGATCGGTAATGATCGTCATTAACGGTGTAACGGACCAGATTGTTTTTCCGTTGGATTGCAAAGCAGCTTCCGCCGATATCCTGTCTGACGGAAAAAGATCAATATCGCCCCTGAGCAGTTTGGTGAACGCATCGCCCGTATTGTCGACATAGACAAGATTGGTAAATCCCTGCTGCACAAGATACTGCTCGATAGCGTAATCCTTTATCACGCCGATCCTCCGAACCTACCGGGCCTGATCCAGCGAAGTGAGTGTGGCGCTGGACGGAGAAGCCGCATAAAATTCCCAATCAATCGATGCGATCGGTCCGGCCCACTTAAAGAGATCCTTTCTTGTTGAATTTAATATTGTGGAGAAGAACATTGCGTTACTGTTTTTTAATGCGGCCTGGTAACCCTGTTCCCACGGCAGAACGGAGACGTCGAACGGAATATTGAGATCTGTGCAAATTTCCCGCAGCAGATCGGGTGCAAGCCCCTTGATCTCCGTCCCTTCCTGATAATTCAAAGGTTTATAATTTTCAGTGATGAACTGGAAAACGAATTTGTAATTCTGCGGTTTTACAACGTCATCTTTTTCGCACGAGGCAAAGAGCAGAGCAACAAGAAGGGAGAAAAGAATATGTTTGTTCATAATATTTTATTGACTGGTGATGAATGAAATCTTTCTATAATGTGAACAATCATACCAAAAGATCTGTTATCATTTTCATACATAATTCACCCGTTTTACGATGCATACAGGATAACTGTACATCTTTATGTAACAATAAATCATCCCCACAGCCACCAAGTGGTCCTGCAAACAAGCTGTGGGGTATTTACCATTAGGGAATAAAAAACAGACAATTGATAGTGCAAATTGAAAAGATCGGGATTATGAACAAGCAAAGGCTGATGTCTTATGTTTCTTTCCAAGAAAACCTTGTCAAGGTAATACCAACAGTGCAACAGTACTTTGACAAGGTTTCAAACCGATTATTTCATCAGAATCAATTTCCTCATTTGCGTTTTCCCTGATGATGATAATCTTGCAAAATAAATTCCGGTCGATAATCGTGCGCCGTCGAACTGCGCAGAATAATATCCCGCATCTTTCACTTCGTTCACCAGTGTCGATACTTCTCGTCCGATAGCGTCATAGATCTTTAACGTTACGTGTTTGGCTACCGGCAGCTGATAGTTGATCGTTGTCGACGGATTGAACGGATTGGGATAGTTCTGTTCGAGTGCAAATTCTTTCGGTGTGCTGATCGCGGTAAATTCAACGGTTTGCGAATATTCAAACTTGCCGTCGCGGTCGATCTGTTTTAATCGGTATGATGTTTTGCCCGGAGCGGATTTGTCGGTGAAGGAATACGACTTTGGTGCGTTGGTTGTGCCGTTCCCTTCTACGAAACCGATCTTGGTCCACTCGCCCTTCGACGCGTTCGTCCCGATTACATCGGGACGAACTTGCTCAGGGTGACTAGTTTTCTGTATTTCAAAACCGTAGTTGTTTGTTTCGGTGGCGGTGTTCCAGACAAGCTGAACATTGCGGCCTTTTGAGATTGCAGTGAATGAAGTTAATTCAACAGGAAGTGCCACATTGGAGACGTTCGCCTGGTAGAACTCACTTAGTTCGCCACCCGTTCCCGTTCCAGTCGTTGGAGTTCTATCAAAACCACCGATTGAAATGTACCAGTCATCATTGTCGCCAATAACTGGATTTAGTGCCGTCCCATACGGTGCTATTTCAAAAGTGCCTGTACCTGAAATTCCGCTTACTGTTATTGTCCCTAATACATATTCCGAACTACTTGTCCATGATATCGGCGTCAGGCTTATAGAGGAATAATCCTGGTAAACAAAGCCGCCGGATGTCCAAGTCGTACCCTCCTTTGCCAGACCGAATGAAGAGGTGATTTCGCTTACAGTAACTCCGGAATACGTACTTGACCATCGAAGAGCAAAGACAACATTATCTACGGATGTTTCACTGTAATCCGAAGCAGGTTTCGCTTTTATGGTCAAAACATTTCCGGTGGCAAATATGCCTGCCTGAACTTTGCCGCCGTTGTTAGCCTTCGCACTTTCAACGCCAAGGAGCACAAATATTATCAATACAAAGAGATTTTTCATAAGAGACCTTTTCATTAATGTTCTGTTTAGAACTGTTGCCTATTTTATTGAGGAACCCGTGTGTTACGGACCGCTCCGGTAACTCCGCTTCCAATATTCATATATATTATTCCAGCATCATTTTTTGAACCAATGAATTTTACAGTTCCATCCATGTTTGTATCTTCCGGGAAATAACCGGAAACGGTCGCACCGACAGCGCCTCCGCCAATTCTTACATAGATCAAACCTCTGTCATTTGATGCACCACTCAGTTTTATTTGTCCATTACCATTAATATCACCGGCAAACATTCCAAATGGTCCCGATCCGGTTAACTCAGCCATCGGCGTTGTCAACGCGGTGGTCACCACACCATATGCTTGAACCATTGCAGTTGTAAAATCATATGTAGTGAGATCAGCGGTTAGTGAAATTGATGTTGAGCTCATGATTGCAATGTGATTGCGATGGTGAATGATCACGTAATAACTTCCAGACGTTGTGTCAATGGTAACATATCCATTAGCCGTATCACTAAAACTTCTTATCGAACCATCCGGCATTAGCCATGCTGGTATTGACTTTCTGACCAATGACCCAGCCGTCGTCAATGAATCACGTATTTCAATGTTAATGCTGTCTACTGCATGATATGGTAGTGCATCGGTCGGAAAATGAGAAGCAAGAATACCATCATTACAGAGTGTGGTATTCATTAATCCTGTTCCGCTGTTATATGGACCCTGCAAGAATACTTTTACTGCAAAGCGTATTTGATTGATTGTGAAATTTGCCGTGACGGAGATATTTCCCGTGACGCTTTCATCGGTTCTCGGATTACTTGTTGATGCATCGCTCCAGTCGACAAAATGATATCCCGAAGCCGCTACTGCTGTCACCGCTGTTCCACTTGCTCCGTGATTGACGTTCTGTAGAGAGGTTCCGGTAATGGTTCCGTTTGGCCCAGAGCTATATGTTAAAGTGTATGAATTGATTGTCCACTGTGCGTAGAGATTACCGCTCGCCGTGAAGGGATACGAGGCACCATTTGCGTAGGCAACGCCTCCGCCTACAGCGACGGTGTTCCATCCTGCAAACGCATACCCTGTCTTCGTGAATGTGTTGCTCGTAAGATTGGCTGCAACATTGTAGTTCGAGTTCTGGACGCTCATCGATCCAGTGCCGGTGTTTTTATCAAAGGTTACCGCGTAGCTGTTGATCGTCCATTTTGCGTAGAGTGTCACGCTTGATGCAAATGAATATGAAACAGCGTCAGTGTAAGATGTTCCTAATCCGTCCGCGGAAGTGTTCCATCCCGCAAACGTATAGCCGGTTTTCGTGAATGTATTGGCTGTAAGATTGGCTGCAACATTGTAGTTCGAACTCTGGATGCTCATCGATCCAGTGCCAGTGTTATTATCAAAGGTTACCGCGTAGCTGTTGATTGTCCACTTCGCGTAGAGTGTCACGCTTGCAGTAAAGGGATACGAAGAAGCGTCAGTGTAAGATGTTCCTAATCCGTCCACGGAAGTGTTCCATCCTGCAAACGTATACCCGGTCTTTGTGAATGTGTTGCTCGTAAGATTTGCTGCGACATTATAGTTAGAGTTCTGACTGCTCATCGATCCAGTGCCGGTGTTTTTATCAAAAGTTACCGCGTAGCTGTTGATCGTCCACTTTGCGTAGAGTGTCACGCTTGATGTAAATGAATATGAAACAGCGTCAGCGTAAGATGTTCCTAATCCGTCCGCGGAAGTGTTCCAACCTGCAAACGTATAGCCGGTTTTCGTGAATGTGTTGCCTGTAAGATTGGCTGCAACATTGTAGTTCGAACTCTGAATGCTCATCGATCCAGTGCCGGTGTTATTATCAAAGGTTACCGAGTAGCTGTTGATCGTCCACTGTGCGTATAGAGTACCGCTCGTCGTGAAGGGATACGAGGCACCATTTGCGTAGTCAACGCCTCCGCTTACAGCGACGGTGTTCCATCCTGCAAACGTGTAACCAGTCTTCGTGAATGCGTTTGATGTCAGAGCTGTCGAGATGTTGTAGTTAGCGCTCTGATCGCTCATCGAACCGCTGCCGGTGTTCGCATCAAAAGTCACTACGTAGATGTTGCTGGTCCACTGCGCGTAGAGTGTCATGTCTGCGGTGAAGTTATAACTAGCTCCGTTTACGTAAGATGTTCCGGAACCATTTGCTGCGGTGTTCCATCCGGAGAATGTATATCCCGTTTTTGTGAACGCATTCATTTTGAGCGACGTGAGCCTATTGTAGTTCTCCGTCTGGCTACTCATCGAACCGCTGCCGGTGTTTGCATTAAAGCTGACCGTATGTTGAACGATTGTCCACTGTGCGTAGAGTGTCATGTTCGCGGTGAAGTCATAATTTGCACCGTCTACGTAAGATGTTCCTGAACCATTCGCCGCACTGTTCCACCCGGAGAACGTATATCCGGTCTTCGTGAATGTGTTTGTTGTCAGAGCTGTCGAGATGTTGTAGTTAGCGCTCTGATCGCTCATCGTACCACTGCCTGTGTTATTGTCAAATGTCACGGCGTAGGTGTTGATCGTCCATTTTGCGTAGAGTGTCACGCTTGATGCAAATGAATATGAAACAGCGTCAGTGTAAGATGTTCCTGAACCGTCCGCTGCACTGTTCCATCCTGCAAAAGTGTAGCCAGTCTTCGTGAATGTGTTGCTCGTAAGATTTGCTGCGACATTATAGTTCGAGTTCTGGATGCTCATCGATCCAGTGCCGGTGTTTTTATCAAAGGTTACCGCATAGCTGTTGATCGTCCACTTTGCGTAGAGTGTCACGCTTGATGTAAATGAATATGAAACAGCGTCAGTGTAAGATGTTCCTGAACCGTCCGCTGCGGTGTTCCATCCTGCAAATGTGTAG
>CAIOTF010000030.1 GCA_903861125.1 uncultured Ignavibacteriota bacterium | reverse complement strand
TCTTGCCTCTTCGTTTGTTTTCTTGTACTTTTCCATCGGCGTGTCCTCCTCTTAGGTCTGTGATAGGAAATTCCTATCTTTTTTGGGTAACCTAAGATACGGATGCGCTTTTTTATTTACACAACATTTGAAGTTAACTCTATTTTGGATAGAACTGTCTTCTTGCAATTATTTTTTTTTACATGGTATATAATATTCTGGATGACTGCGGTTTTCATTTAAATGATCAATCGCTTCACGTTTGATATTTTTCCTGCCTTTCGGGACTCAGGGCGGGATAATACCAGATATTATCGCCCCCTGAATTTCTGCGTGCCATCAATCTTTTCGGCATCATTGTGATTTTCATCGCCGTAGCAGACAATGGAGAATGTTGAACCGTCCGGTTGAGCCTCAACGGTCGGTGTGTGTTTTGCCGGTATGAATAATAAATGAAACGTTGGAGAGAATCATAAGAGTGACAATTGCGTAAGAACGTAATTCTTTCAAGCAGGTTCTTCCATCAATGGCGATCAATAATGTTTCGAAACGCCGCATCATAATGTTTTTTTTATACAATCTGGTAATCCGATTTATTTTTCTTCTTTCCTTCAGAAGATATCACGAAAACAAAAATCGAATCCCATGATTACCGGATTGCTTACTGTAAATTTCGGCATTTAATAAGCGTTTGTCGGCAGACGGGTGGCGGACAAATTTTAAAGTGATTTTGACCAATGAAATCGGGGTTTTTAAGAGAAATCGCGAGAAATTAAATCAGTAGAAGAGATGTGAACATTTTTTTTTGAATGATTACTGTTGTCTGTTCTTTTTTTCTACACAATCGACTTCTCGTAACGGTCTATACACAGTCACGAAAAAAAAAGCCCTCCGAAGAGGGCTGGTGTTGATCAACGATCGGAAAAAAATATTGCCGCAAAGTCACCAAGACCCGCTCAATGAGTCGCAAAAAAAACAGAGCGGGCAGGCACAAATCAAATTATTTCATCAACATCAATTTTCGTATCTGCGTTTTCCCTGATGAAGATAGTTTCGCGTCCCGACAAAAGGTTCCGCTTTTTTGGAATCCCGTTGTGCGGAATCCCGAAAAGCGGGACGTCGGGATGCTTTATTCAAATGGTCGTTAACTCATTTCATCAAAAGTAATTTTCGTATCTGAGTTTTATTGTCCGATGTAAGTCGTGCATCCCGATCAAAATCATCGGGACGCATTGGTTGATTGATTTCTTCTATTACTTAAGCAACAACAATTTTTTCATTTGCGTTTTTCTATCCGATGTGAGTTTAGCGAAGTATATTCCGCTGGATAATGCTGAGCCGTCGAACTGCGCAGAATAATATCCCGCCTCTTTCACTTCGTTTACCAGCGTTGCCACTTCTCTGCCGATTGCATCGTAGATCTTAAGAGTAGTTAAGCTGTTTGATGAGAGCTGATAGCTGATTGCTGTCGTGGGATTAAACGGATTGGGATAATTTTGTTCGAGTGCAAATTCTTTCGGCTTGCTTGCTGCGGTCACTTCAACGGTTTGCGAGTATTCAAACTTGCCGTCACGGTCGATCTGTTTTAAACGGTACGATGTTTTGCCGTTGGCGGATTTGTCGGTGAAGGAATATGATTTTGGTGCGTTGGTTGTGCCGTTTCCTTCCACGAAGCCGATCTTGATCCAGTCGCCCTTCCCTACGGGTCTACGACCTCGTAGAGGATCGTAGATCGGCGCGTTCGCTTGCTCAGGGTGACCAGTTGTTGCTGTGCGTTCAATTTCGAAGCCGTAGTTGTTTGTTTCGGTTGCGGTGTTCCATTTCAATTCTACGCTTTTCTCTGCGACCTCTGCGGTGAAGGAGAGCAGTTCCACCGGCAGTGACTGTGAAGTGTTGAATATAAGAATCCTGCTATTCGAGCCATCGGCCACGTAAAGTTTTTTATTAGCGTTATCAACATCGACACCGCAAGGCAAGTTAAATCCGGATTGATCTGTTCTCGCGGCGTTTGTTGTAAAACCGGTTTGTCCAAGAACGATATCGGCGTTGGCTCCATTGCTTTTTGAGGCGACATCATTAAAGATCAGGACCCGGCTGTTAAGTCGGTCTGACACATAGAGTCTGCCGCTGTTGTCCACACAGATCCATCCTTCATTATTATCATAAGGACCGATTGTGGATTGATTCACCGTGGAAACAGAGGTCGTAAAATTAGCTTGCCCCAGAACAGCATCTGCTGAGGCGCCGTTAGCTTTTGATGCGGCATTGTCAAAACGGAGCAAACGACCGTACCCTTCATCAAGCACCCATAGTGTCGTGCCGTAAAACCGGAGTGCGCTGGGGTGAAACATTCCGGTTGCACTCAGCGAAGCAGCCGATGATGTAAAATTGCTCTGCCCGAGCACTTTTGTCGCGGCGGCGCCATTCGTAAGGGATGAGAGTGGTCCATAGCAAAGAATGCGGCTGTTCCACCAGTCGGCTACCCACAGATTTCCGCTGCCGTCAACGGTGACATCCGCCGGATTATTTAATGTGGTTGCCGTTGTAGCCGATGCATACGTCGTAAAATTAGCTTGGCCGATCACCAAAGATGCTGCAGTGTTATCCGCAGCCGAATATGCGGAGGAAAATTTGAGAATCCGGCAGTTTCCTTTATCTGCAAGCCAGAGATCACCGTTAACCACCCACATCCCGGCCGTTTGTGATAAATTTTGTGACGTCGCGATCCTGCTGGTGCCGATATTCATTGTCACCTGTCCGAAAACAGCTTCCGCCGCGGGCTGATTACCGGTGATAGGCAGTGCAAATCGCAGCACTCTGTAATTTATCATATCCGCAACATAGAGTTTTGCATGTTCCGCATCGACAACGACACCGTGAGGCCACATGAATGTGGTCGAGGAGGTCCCGGTGGATGAGGTTCCGAAATTCGCCTGTCCGAGAACGAACGCAGCGTTTTGGTTATTGGTCCATTGAGCATTGAGCCTTCCGGTAATTATCAGAAACAGGCAGAGGATGATCGATTTTTGCATAAGAAATAGCCTCTTATATTGATTTTGAAAATATATTTTCCATTCTTACTTCGCCAATACTAATTTTCTCATTTGCGTTTTCCCATCGACTATCAGTCGCGTATTCCGTTAGACTATGCCGTTGTACGGTTCCGCTTTTTTGAATCCCGTTATGCGGAATCCCGAAAAGCGGGAGATCCCGTACAACGGGACATCGGGACGCTTTGGTTGATTGATTTCTTCTATTACTTAAGCAACAACAATTTTTTCATTTGCGTTTTTCTATCCGATGTGAGTCGGGCGTCCCGACAAAAGACGTCGGGATGCTTTGCTCGAACGGTTATTAATTTATTTCAATAACAACAATTTTCTCATTTGCGTTTTTCCACTCGATGTTAGATTCGCAAAGTATATTCCGCTGGATAATGCTGAGCCGTCGAACTGCGCAGAATAATATCCCGCTTCTTTCACTTCGTTCACAAGCGTTGCTACTTCTCTGCCGATTGCATCGTAGATTATTAACGATACGTGTTTGGACAGCGGTAACTGATAATTGATTGTTGTCGACGGATTGAACGGATTCGGATAGTTCTGTTCGAGAGCAAATACGTTGGGTGCAGCAATAGTAACTTCCATTTGCTGCGAATATTCATACTTGCCGTCGCGGTCGATCTGCTTTAGGCGGTAGGATGTTTTCCCGTTTGCGGATTTGTCGAGGAATGAATATGATTTTGGTGCATTGACGGTTCCGTTCCCTTCAACGAAGCCGATCTTACTCCATGTGTTGACTGATTGCTGAGAGCTGACAGCTGATCGCTGTATTTCAAATCCGTAGTTATTTATTTCCGTTGCGGTTTTCCACTTCAGCGTTACGCAATTCTTTTCGGATGAAGCAGAGAATCCGATGAGTTCGACCGGCAGCGACGATGCATTTTCATACGCTCCCATAGTCGGGTAGCCAATACTTCGTGTCGATCCGGCATAATCCACGGTGAGACCCGATATGGTGGTTGCAATAATTGACCTGGCCGCAGTTTTATAGTCCGTTGCCGCTGTTCCGCCGGCAGTGGTAAAGGAGGGATCGGTGTTCAAACTGTTCACATCCTGACTTGTTGCGGTTCGCCATACACCAATGGTGGTTTTGTTTGAACCTAAATATCCCAAAACGCCCCCTGTGCCCGAAGCGTAATAATCGTTGTAGTTAATGGTTGAATTTGTATTTGCCGCAAGAGATATCGCGTAATGACTCCCCGATGCCCCGCTGCCGTTCGAGCGCGCATTGGAAAATATATTGTTTTTGTAAATACGGGTTACGGTTGATTGACTGTTCAGAGCATAACTCGACCGTGTACCGCCTGACGGCTGCTCTCCGCCAATATACACTGTATTGAAATATAGATTCACTAAACCGGTTTGCCACGGATCTTGAAAATGATAAATACCGTTAATAGTAGTAGCTGTATTACCTCCGAGTGATATAATATTATTGGAGAAATTGGCTGAACCGGCATAGATATACATACCATGAATATTGGCATCGGTGGTTGAAGCGTTTACGGATAAACTGTGAATAAAATTACCCGAAATAATACCGGCCGTAGTCGAACCAAAGAAATACATTCCTCTCACATGCCCCGTAAACGCAGAGTTGGTATTGGAAAGGTTGTAAATACTATTTCCCGTAACAGTATCTGCAACGTTATAGGTGTTCATCCTCAATCCGGTAACAGCAGCTTCGCCGGATGCGCTATTATTATATTTTGTACTGGCACAGGACAAATCGCGTACCGTGTTGTTGGTTACTCTGCTGGTGACACCCGGTCCGACATAGATACCGTCAATATACCCCCATGAACTTGTCGTGGCGTTGGTAAGATTGGCAATGGTGTTGCCTGATATGGTTTGCGTACCAGACGATTGACCACCGAATATTCCCCAAACAACCTGTTCGTTGCCGGTAGCTGTTGAAGCTGCTTGAATGCTGTTGGCCGATGATGTGCTGCCGATGGTGTTATTGCTGATGGTCGTTGTGCCGTTTCCGGTTTTGTAAATGCCTGCAAATAAATTGGCGACACTACCTGAACTGCCTGCAGCAGTTATGGATGCAATGGTGTTGTTCTTGCAATCAACCGTACCCGTTGAACGGATATTAATGCCGTATGTATAGGCTGATGAGGATCCGGCGGTTACCGTTATGTTACCGGTTCCGCTGGCGGCGCCGATGGTATTGCCGCTGCTGGTTCCGATATTGACGGCTGCAGCAGTACAATACATTCCGTTCCACGAGGCAGATGAAGAATTTGCCCATACAAAATTGCTGATGGTATTCCCCTGGATATTGCTGACTGTTGCAGTGTCTGCGGTGAGGTATATCGCATAGAAAATATTGTCATAGGCATTGGTTTTTGTCCAGGCCGTACCCGCGCAGCTTGCGGAGCTGCCGCCGATATAGTTATTGGAAACGGTAAAGTTGACCCCCGTAGCATTGACTATATTGATGACCCTGTATTCTACCGTTGCGGTCGGGACAAACGAAGCAGTTTCGTAGAAACTGTTGCCGGTGATGGTCCAGGCAGTGGTGTATAAACTTAGGTTTATTCCGTATGATGCAGTGCTCTTACTAAAAAAGTCATAAATATTATTGTTGCTGATCGTATTGGTGCTGTTTGGAGTTGCAACACTTGTTCCGTAGGAGTAAATCGCATTGAGAGGTCTGTTGCTTCCTGCAGAAGATATATTGCAGTAGCTGATGGTGTTGCTGCTATTGCCACCCGTATAAAAGGAAATAACACCACCGGATGTGTTTGTCGATGAACCCAGCACCGTGCATTTGGTGATGGTATTGGATGTTGCACCGTTATAAAAGTAGAGTGTTGATGAAGATGAACCCGTGCTTGTGTTGCTGATCGTAAGACTGTTGCCGTCCGTGTTCAATCCGTCAATGGTCACATTATCGGCACCGTTAAAATACATCAGCGCTCCGGCGATTGAACCTGAAATGGTTCTTGCCGCGCCGCCGCTGGGTGAAATGGTTACGGAGGTATAACTTGCCGAGCCGCTGCCGCTGGCATTGAGTGTGGCGGTGGCTGTTTCGGTGATATTATCTTTAATACTGATGGTGATAGCTCCCTGATGCGTTCCCGCGTTAATTGCATTGAAGACATCTTTCATTGTAAGATAATACATGGCTGATGTGCCGGCAGTAGCGGTTACGCCGATTACTGTATTGACCTGATAATCGTAAGCGCCCATTGAATTGTACAGCCTTGATGTTCCGGCATAATCTGTGGTAATCGACGTTATCCCGATACCGCCGAGGCTTGTATGCGTGGGAGTATAGTTAGCCGCGGTGGTGCTCCCCGCGCTTACAAAACCGGGATCAAGATTTTTGCTGGCGGCATCCTGGCCGGATATTAACGGCACGGATGCTACATCCAGGGAATTATAGAAACCCAATACTCCGCCCGTACCCGAAACATAATAGTCGTTGTTATTCAGTGTGAGGTACAAACTCGATGCGTAATTAAAATATGCTGCATAGTGTTTACCCGATGCGCCGCTGTTTGAACGGGCATTAAAGAAGATATTGTTTCTGATATTGCGTGTGCTGCTGGACGAGTTGCTGTAGAGCGCATAGCTGTTCAGCGTTCCGGCTGCAGGCGTACCGGAAATATAGACCGCATTGAAATAAATAGAATCCGTAGTTCCGGAAGCGCCAGTCTCATAAATTCCGCAGATGGCTGTCGCCGTATTCCCGCCGAGCGATATGATGTTGTTTGCGCAGATGGGTGAGCCTGATTTGATTCTGATTCCGCTGATGGTTGCACCGGAACTGGATGCGTCGACCGACAAGCTGTGCACGAAATTCCGGGATACGGTACTGCCGGCTGTCGGTGCGTTGAGATACAGACCGGTTACATAACCGGTAAAACCGCTATAGAGGTTCGAAAGATTATAGATGGTATTCCCGGTAATCGTAAAAGAATAACTATCGTAGCCCGTAACGATACCGCCGATTGAACCGTAGGTGAAGCTGCCGTTTAAATACGAAAGAAACTCATTCGTGTTGGCGTTATATATTTTGAGATCACGTATTGTATTGTTGGTAATGACCTGAGCATACTGTTGAACATAGATGCCCACAACAGAACCCTGCGTTGAAGTCGATGTGTTGGTTGTTTTATTTGTCACATTTGCTATCGTGTTGCTGCTCAAGGATCCCAGTGTTCCGGATAAGCAGATTCCTACGACAAGCTGCTGATTTCCTGTCGCCAACGAAGTGGCTTGAAAACTGTTTTCGGTTGTAGTGCTGCCGACAGTATTGTTGGAGATCTGAGAAGATGCGCCGGGAGAAGAAGAAAATATTCCATACATGAACGTGCCGTGCGCTGCATCGCTGGTTGCGGTTGTTATTCCTCCGATGATGTTGTTTTGAACATTCACCAAAGTGCCGTTTACATGTATTCCGTAAAAATTCCGATAGGAATCGGCCTGCGTAACAATAATTTTATCGGTGCCGGTTGCGGCGCCGATGATATTGCCGCTGGTTGTCCCGATATTGACAGAACCATTTTCGACGCGAATTCCGTACCATTCGGAATATCCTGCCGTATTCGTCCAGCTGATATTGGAGATCATATTCCCCTGAACACTGGATGCAGTTGCAGCGGCCACGCTGAGGCGCATGGCATGAAAAGTACCGTAGTGTGTAGTTTTCGTCCAGGCGCTTCCTCCGCAGTTTGCAGCACTGCCGCCGATAGAGTTGTTGGAAATTGTGAAATTATTTCCGTCAGATGTATTGGCGATTGAAATAACTGTATAGTATAAACCTGATGAAGATGTCGGATTGAACGTTGTGGTTTCGTAAAAACTGTTGTTGCTGATCGTCCAGTCTGTGGTATTTGATTTTAGGGTTATTCCGTCGGAATTGCTACTCAACCTAAGGAAGTCAAAAATATTATTATAGCGAATGGTATTGCCGCTGTTGTTATTTGGACTCGCCGAACCCGCTGAATAAATAACATATGAAGGTCTTACCGTTGCGGATAAACCTGTCAGACTGCAGTATTCAATAATGTTGCCGCTGTTTGCACCGCCCGTTGAAGTGGAGAACAGAATCACGCCGCCAACGTAATAATTGTAGTCATAGTATGCACCTTGAACCGTGCAGTATCTAATCTTGTTTGTCTGCGCCCCGTTAATGAAACGGATGGCGGAGGTATTGGCACTTGTAGAATTGCTGCCGTTTGAAATGGTCAGACCAATGGTTTCGCCTGTCTGATTGACCCTTCCGTCGATAGTTACATTATCAGCCCCATTCAAGTCAATGACCGGATACCCGGCTAAATTGCCGCCGATCAAGGTTGAAGCCGCAGACGGATACATTGTGACAGCGGTATATGATGAAGTGCTGTTATAGCCGCTCTGATAAAGAACAGCTGCGGCTGTTTCGTTGATGCTCCCGCTGACGGCGATAGTAATACTCCCCTGATGCGTACCGGCATTAATTGCGTCAAAAGCAGCTTTCAGGGTTGAGTATGATCCGCTGGTAGTTCCTGCTGTTGCGGTGACAACAACTCCCGTTGTCGCTACTGCGTAATCATAAGCACCCATCGAGTTATAGGTTCTGGAGGCGTTTGCATAATCGACCGTAATTCCCGTGCTCGAGCTGCCGGAAAAAGCGGTGTTGGACGGCAGATAGTTTGCGGCTGAAGTGCCGGAAGCATTGTCGAACGAGGGATCAGCACTCTTACTGCAGACATCCTGCGTGGTTGCAATCGCACAGTCCGCCAAGGTTGTTTTGTTAGTAGAACTTATGTTCCCCAGAACACCGCCGGTACCGCTTACATAGTAGTTGTTATAATTGCAGGATAAATAGACCGTTCCCTGATATTGATAATCGGCAATCCTGACAGCATAATGACTGCCGCTTCCTCCGGCATTGCTTCTGCTGTTAATAAAAATATTGTTTATCACTTGAATAACGTCCCGCGTGGATTCGGAATAAAATGCATAGGAGGAACTGGAACCTGTGGCGGGAGACCCTCCGATATTAACGGTGTTGAAATAGTAATACCTTTGGGAGCCGGTATAAAGAGCTTCATAAATTCCGTAGACGATAGCAGGGCTGCTTGTGACCAGTGAAATAATATTGTTCGAAATTGTTGAGGTCCCTATCAGATTCAAACCGATAATTCTGGCACCGGTGCTGCTTGCATCAACATTCAGTGAATGGATGAAATTCCGTTTGGCAGAGGACCCGGTTCCCCCGCTCGTCAATATTCCGAATACATAACCGGTGAAGGCTGTATAATTATTGGTCAGATTGTACACCGTATTATTTTCTGCAGAACCAGTGCCGCTCCCCTGATTAATACCGCAGACTGAAGGATAAGACGAAGAGTAGTCGGTATAGTTATAGCTGTTGGCATTGGAGATGGTCAGATTGCGGACCGTGTTGCCGCTGATGGCGGCTGAGGCTGCGCAGACGATTCCCACCACCGTGCCATAGGTACTGGTCACGGTATTGGTCGTGCTGTTGGTAAGATTGGCTACCGTATTATTGGCAATTGTTGCCGTCGCGGAACTCCCGGTGTAAATCCCCATCAACCGCTGCGCAATCCCGGTCGCCGTTGAACTTGTCTGGATGCTGTTTGATGTAGCAGTGGCGCCGATAGTGTTATTGCTGATGGTTGTTATACCTGAGTTGATTTTGTAGATCCCGTAAAAATTTGTGGCATTCGCCGCAGCACTGGCGGCGGTTGTTATGGATGCGATTGTGTTGTTCTGACAATTCACTATTCCGGCCGTATTGATATAAATGCCATACAGATATGCACCGGCAGCACCCCCTGTAAAAGTTATGTTGCCTGTTCCGCTCGCTGCTCCGATGGTATTGCCGTTACTTGTGCCGATATTTACCGCACCGCCATAAATGTACATGCCGTACCACGAAGCCGTTGATGAATTTGCCCACACAAAATTGCTGATGATATTTCCTTGGATATTGCTTGCCGTGGAAGTGCCTGCGCCGAAGTATATAGCGTAAAAAGTATTGTCATACGCATTGGTTTTTGTCCAGGCCGTACTCCCGCCACAATTCGCGGCGCTGCCGCCGATATAGTTATTGGAGACGGTATAGTTGATTCCCGTGTTGTTTATGTTGATGACCCTGTATTCTGCCGTAGATGCCGGGACAAACGAACCCGTTTCGTAGAAACTGTTGCCGGTGATGATCCAGGCGGTGTTGTATGAACTGAGATTTATTCCGTATGATGCCGTAGTCGGATTTAAAAAGTCGTAAATATTATTGTTACTGATAGTATTTCCGGAATTATCATTTCCGCTGGTTCCCAACGAATAAATTGCATTTACTGGTCTGTTGGTTCCTGCAGCAGAAATATTGCAGTAGCTGATGGTGTTGCTGCTATTGCCTCCTGTCGAGAAGTAAACGACTCCATAGCCGGTATTTGTCGTTGAACCCAGCACCGTACATTTGGTTACGGTATTTGAAGATGCGCCATTATAAAAATACATCACTGATGCCGTTCCTCCTGTGCTTGTATTGCTCAAGGTCAGACTGTTGCCGTCCGTATTTAATCCGTCGATGGTGACATTATCGGCACCGTTAAGCGTTATCAGCGATCCGGCTATTACACCTGAAATGGTTCTTGCCGCTCCGCCGCTCGGAGAAATTGTTACGGAAGTGTAGTTTACCGAGCCGCCGCTTGCGCTGAGAGAGGCAGGGTCTGTTTCTGTTGTATTGCCTGTGATGCTGATGCTGATGGCTCCCTGATGCGTGCCGTTATTTATTTTATCAAAGGCACCCTTGAGGGTAGTATACGTTGTTGGTCCTGTCGTTCCTGATGTTGCAGTAACGCTTACTTGCGCAAAAGCGCTGCATGCCAGCAGAACAGCAATAATTGTTACCGTGAAAAAGTAACGTGATGATTTTTTCATCTCTGACTCCTTTTATTGTTTTGATTTTTCTGGATGCCCGCCCAAAGCATTCGGCAAGACAAACTCTTTGTTATTATAATTTATGCGGCAACGAACCGCGGTTTATTTTTTTTCAATGTGGACAATCCGGATTTTCATTCTTTCCGTTAAAATGTTCCTTGATCACAGAAACAAAACGGATTGTTAACCGGAATATTTACTTTCAATTTCGTCATTTTATAAGCGTTTGTCGGCAGACAGGCGGCGGACAAATTTTAAAGGGCTTTTGTCCAATATATTCAAGGGTTTTAAGAGGAATCGCGTGAAATTAAAATAGCAGAAGAGGTATTAACGATTTTTTTTTTGAATGATTACTGTTGTCTGTTCTTTTTTTCTACACAACCGACTTCTCGTAACGGTCTATACACAGTCACGAAAAAAAACAAAGCCCTCCGAAGAGGGCAGGTGTTGATCAACAATATTAAATATATAGCCACGAAAACACAAAGACACAAAATAAATTATCTCATCAAAACCAATTTTCTCATCTGTGTTTTCCCGCTCGATGTAAGCTTGGCGAAATACACTCCGCTGGACAGTCTTGCACCGTCGAACTGCGCAGAATAATATCCCGCATCCTTCACTTCGTTGACCAGTGTTGCCACTTCTCTGCCGATCGCATCGTAGATCTTTAAAGTTGTTACACCGCTTGCTGACAGCTGATAGCTGATTGCTGTTGTTGGATTAAACGGATTAGGATAATTCTGTTCCAGCACAAATAATTTAGGTGTGTTTACAACCATCATCTCAACGGTTTGCGAATATTCAAACTTTCCGTCGCGGTCGATCTGCTTTAAGCGGTACGATGTTTTGCCGTTGGCGGATTTGTCGGTGAAGGAATATGATTTTGGTGCGTTGGTGGTTCCGTTTCCTTCCACGAAGCCGATGCGTACCCAGTCATGCTGAGCGACCGAGCCATTCTTTGGCGAGGGAGTCGAAGCATCGATCGCTTGCTCAGTTGTTGTTGTGCGTTCAATTTCGAATCCATAGTTGTTTGTTTCCGTTGCTGTTTTCCATTTCAATTCTACTCTTTTCTCTGCGATCTCTGCGGTGAACGACGTGAGTTCCACCGGAAGTGCTGATATTGGAGTACCTTGAAGATAGGGGTACCCGCCGTTAATCCCCGCGTCAATTGACCATACCGATGAAAAATTCCAACCGCTATATGTTGCCAATGTTTTCATCTCCGTTGTCGTTTTACCGACTTCTCCGGCGGCACTTGTCGATCGTCCGGAAGTTTGTATATCCCAGAAACAACTGGTGATGGTCGCGTAACCCGAAGTTCCGCCGATGAAACCTTGACATCCGTCCTTCAGCACTGATCCGGTTGAATAACATCGTCTGAAAGTCCCGTTTTGTGAACCCACATTGCCGCAGAACCCGCCGGCAGGGCTGGCTGCATCGACTGAACCGCTCGCATAGCTGTCATTGATTGTGCCGTTAATATCAATCATTCCGACTAATCCGCCGACACCATCATTGTAATTTGATTTAACTGACACTTCGGAACAGCATGCGGAAATGGTCGAATAATATAATAGTCCGATGAGCCCGCCTGTAAAGCTTTCCCCCATCGCCGTACCCGATGACCAGCAGTTCATTATGCTGGAAGTCACTCCATTTAATGTTCCTGTAAGCGCTCCTGTCACATAACCCCCGGTAATATTGGCGTTCATCACCCCCAGATTCTTGACCACTCCGCCGGAACTGATATACCCGAACAAGCCAACATAGGTTAAACTTGATGTATTGATCTTCAGTCCGCTGACGAATTTACCGTTACCATCGTATGTTCCTTGGAAACTCGAGCTAAGATTGATCCCGATCGGAGTCCATCCTGTATTTGAAAACCAGCTCGATGTCGACGATGCATCGATATCCGCGGTCTGTTTTAAATATTTTCTGCTGAACGTCGTTACATTAGTATTGACCTGATTGGCAATCCAATACAGGTTATTCAGCGACGTGATCAGATACGGATCGGAAGAGGAATTGCCGGAGCCCGAAGGGGCTGTCGCAGTTTGGCAATAGGATTCTCCCGAAATGAATATAACCGCGAGAAGTAAAACAAATATGTATTTTATCATGATGGCTTCCTATGTGTGAATATTATAAGGTTATGTTATTTTATTTTGCCGAAACTTTCTTTATACATCGAGGACACAATGGCTATTCATCCGGATGTCAGAAGCAGCCGAAGAACGAATACGCCAAATAATTACCTTGAGTTTTCATTTGAAGTAATTTCAATCTCTGCGCTTTGCCATCCGTTGTAAACTGCACACCCCGATACAAGATTTCGCTTTTTGGAATCCCGTTGTGCGTAATCCCGAAAAGCGGGACATCGGGACGCTTTATTAAAATGGTTCATTAACTTATTTCATCATAAGTAATTTTCGTATTTGCGTTTTGCCCGACGATGATAACCTAGCATCCCGATCATAATCATCGGGACGCTTTGGTTGATTAATTTCTTCTATTACTTAAGCAACAACAATTTTTTCATTTGCGTTTTGCCCGACGATGATAACCTAGCAAAGTAAATTCCGCTGGACAACTTCGCACCATCAAACTGCGCGGAATAATATCCCGCTTCTTTCACTTCGTTCACAAGCGTTGCTACTTCTCTGCCGATTGCATCGTATACTTTTAATGTTGTAAAGCTGTTTGCCGATAACTGATAACCGATTGCTGTTGTTGGATTAAACGGATTCGGATAATTCTGTTCCAGCGCAAATTCTTTCGGCGCTGTTACTACTGTCACTTCAACGGTTTGCGAGTATTCGAATTTTCCGTCACGGTCGATCTGTTTTAAGCGGTATAATGTTTTGCCGGATACTGAGTTGTCGGTGAATAAATATGATTTTGGTGCGTTGGTTGTGCCGTTACCTTCAATGAAGCCGATGCGTACCCAGTCATGCTGAGCGACCGAGCCATTCTTTGGCGAGGGAGTCGAAGCATCGTTCGCTTGCTCAGTTGTTGTTGTGCGTTCTATTTCGAAGCCGTAGTTGTTTGTTTCGGTTGCTGTTTTCCATTTCAATTCAATGCTTTTCTCTGCGATCTCTGCGGTGAATGACGTGAGTTCAACCGGCAAAGCCATGTTTCCTGATACCCAGTTAGACGAAGTACCGGTTAAAGCAAAATTTTTCAGTGTTCCATTATTATGGTAAGAAGTTACATCAAGCAAAGTAGTAACTCCGGAATTATTTCCCCCGGCAGTTCCTTGATTAAAACGATAATAAGCTGATAACCCTGACGTTGCTGGATTAATCTCCATCCCTTTATTAGCCAAAAGTTCAGCTTGTGTCCGGGCAACGCTCCAAATTCTAACTTCATCTATAAGTCCATTTACAAAAGCATTTTGGTTGCGCTCTGATCCTATATACATAGTCCCATCATTATCTAAATTTCCACCTAGCGCAGAATTTGTAACGTCTGCTTCTATGACTCCATCCACATATAATTTCGCATTTGTCGCTGAACGATCCACAACCATAGCTACATGGTGCCAATTATCATCATTAAGGGTAGATGATCCCAATAATCCTTCACCTGTACCAATCATTGTCTCTGTTAGATTTCTAATCTCCGCAGCTATTTTTTGATTTACAATAACAATCTGAAAACCAACCCAAGAAGCGCTTGCCTTTGCAACAATCCCTGAATAGCCTGCCATTGTGCCGCTGAATTTTATCCATGCTTCAATTGTAAAATTGGTAGAGGTGCCAAAATTTATTTGGGCAGCATGTGGAATAGAGACGTTACTATTATTACCAGCAACAAAACTTAGCGCATTGTTGCTTTGCGCAAAGACATTTACGTTAACACATACAATTAGCAAAACCAGGAAACATTTGATCGTCGAATTCATATAAACCTCATTTTGGGAAAAAATATTTAATTGTATTGTTATTGGCACCGTTATACAGCCTGATGGTGCTTGTACATCTGTTATCGGATTGATTACAATAAATATCTGCATTTTTAATATTTTTGTCGGCAGACAGGTGGCGGACAAATATATGGCCGGTTTTGCACAATAGAATAAGGGGTTTTCAGTGAGGTATTGTTGGGAATAGTCAGCAGTGGAAATGCAAACGATTTTTTTAAATAAGAAGGGGGATTTCTTTTATTGCTTTCAAAACATCTGACGACCAGCAACGGCCTATCTATGGCCACAAAGAGACAAGAATGAATAATAAATTATGTGTCCGGTGCAAAATGTACGCCGTTTCAAAAGGACGTAAGCAATGCAAAAAAAATACCCTCCGAAGAGGGTTTGTGTTTTTCAAAAATGAGACTATTATTTTGCCACGAAGTCACAAAAGCATAAAGAAAAATATATGACAGCCTGCGCTTAACGTCACCCTTCGGCGCGCTTGGCGTAAACAACACGCCATCGCTTGCTCAGGGTGAACATAATATATTTAAACGCTGTCTGATATTGCATTGTGAGAAAACCTTGACAAGGTTTAAAAACGATCATTTCATTAAAAGTAATTTTCGTATTTGTGTTTTTCCATTAGACATAAGTCGCGCATCCCGACAAAAGACGTCGGGATGCTTTGCTCGAACGGTCATTAATTTATTTCAATAACAATAATTTTCTCATTTGCGTTTTGCCCGACGATGATAACCTAGCAAAGTAAATTCCGCTGGACAACTTCGCGCCATCAAACTGCGCAGTGTAAGTTCCCGCTTCTTTCACTTCGTTCACCAGTGTTGCCACCTCTCTGCCGAGCGCATCGTAGATCTTCAGAGTTGTAAAGCCGAATGCTGACAGCTTATAACCGATTGCTGTTGTGGGATTGAACGGATTAGGATAATTCTGTTCCAGCGCAAATTCTTTTGGTCTGGTTGTTGCAGTCACTTCAACGGTTTGCGAGTATTCGAACTTACCGTCGCGATCGATCTGTTTTAAACGGTATAATGTTTTGCCGGATACTGAGTTGTCGGTGAATGAATATGATTTTGGTGCGTTGGTTGTGCCGTTTCCTTCTACAAAGCCAATTTTGCTCCAATTATTTATTGATGATTGTTTTTCAACTTCAAAACCAAAGTTGTTCAATTCGGTTGCTGTCTTCCAGTTCAGCACAATTGAAGCGCCTTCCGGATATGCGGTAAAAGAAAACAACTCCACCGGAAGCGGATTAGAAGGATCTTGCAGCGTCCCAACGTTAAATGCGCCGATTGAATTATTCAAAATCGAAAAATCACCGCCCAAATAGAGCTTTCCTTCGGCACTGCAGATTGCCATTGCATACACACCATTAGAAACGCCATTGTCCAGCGAGGACCAGGCGCTGCCGCTCCATTTGGCAATACGACTGGCAGAGGCTCCGCCAGCGTTTTTAAAGTAACCGCATGCATATATATCACTTCCGCTTATTGCGATAGCGTTAACGCTGTTATCCATTCCCGTACCAAGCGCAGACCAACTGCTGCCATTCCATTTGGCTATGTAGTTTACAGTTGTTCCGCCACCGGTATAAATCCCGTCACCATCATACGTCCCGCCGGAATAGAGAAAGTCGCCACCTGCATATACATCAATTCCGCTTATTGCGATTTTATAAACACTGTTGTTTACTCCATCACCCAATGCAGACCAGGCGCTGCCATTCCATTTGGCTATTTTGCTCGCAGATATTCCGCCTGCTTCTGTAAAATAGCCGCCAGCATATACATCTCCGGTTCCGTTTATTGCGATGGTAAGAACACTGTTGTTTACGCCTAAACCCATTGCAGACCAGGCGCTGCTACTCCATTTGGCTATGCCATTGACTGTTGTTCCGCCGGCAGTTAAAAAATTACCGCCAACATACACATCGCTGCCACGTATTGCTATTGCGTAAACACATGTGCCATCCCACCCGCCAGCAACACCGCCTCCCAATTCCGCCCAAGTGGTGCCATTCCATATTGCAATATATTGGGCGCTTGTTGTTCCGTCGCCCAGCGTATTAAAGTTACCGCCAGCATATACATTGCTTCCGCTAATTGCGATAGCATAAACATCGTTGCCCATCCCGCCACCCAACGCAGACCAATTGCTGCCATTCCATTTTGCTATGTGGCTGGCAGAAACTGTACCATCGGAAACTGCAGTAAAACTCCCACCGATATACACATCGGTTCCATTTATTGCGATGCATCTGACCGTTCCATCTGTTCCGTTACTCCCGGATGAGACCGCAGACCAACTACTGCCGGTTGTACTCCATTTGGCCATGCGGTTTACAGATAATACACCTGCAGAATGGAAGCCACCTCCAGCATACACATCTGTGCCGTTTATTGCTATGGCATTCACTTCACTCCCGACACCGTTATTCACCCCATCGCCCAATGACGACCAACTGGTGCCATTCCATTTAGCTATGTAGTTGGCAATACTTCCGCCAGCTGAGAGAAAGCTGCCGCCGGCGTAAAGACTCGTTCCGCTTATTGAAATGGATTTCACTCCCCAATCACCGACCCCATCTCCAAGGGCCGACCAATTGGCACCATTCCACTTGGCTATGTTCCGAACAGTAATTCCACCGGCTGTCAAAAATTGACCGCCTGCATACAAATCAGTACCACTTATGCCTATGGCATTAACGGTACCGCTCACACCAACACCCAGCGTCGACCAGGTACCATCCCATTTAGCAATGTTGCTGCCTGGACTTGTAAATCGGCCGCCGACATAAAGGCTTCCTCCGTTTATTGCTAAAGCGAAAACATGCGGATTATCACCACCACTCACCCCGGCACCCAAAGCAGACCAGCCATCTGTAGAATTCCATTTGGCGATGTTACTAACGGATGTTCCGCCGCTTGTATGTGTATTACCGTCGGATGAAGTTCCGCCGGCATATTTAAAATCGCCGCCGACATACACATCACTGCCGCTTATTGCGATGGCATCTACGTAGCTGGTCCCTCCGCACACTCCGACATCGGTGCCGGTGCCAAGCGAAGACCAACCGTCCGCGGAACTCCATTTGGCAATGTTGTTGACAGTTATTCCGCCGGTATATGAGCTCCCCTCACCGGAACCTGCATGAATACCATCCGCTAATTGAAAATAGCCGCCGGCATAAACTTCGCCAGTTCCACTAATTGCAATGGCGTAAACCGAACTGCTCACACCGCCTCCCAAGGCAGACCATGTGACGCCATTCCATTTTGCAATATTGCTGGCCGGTGTTTCGCCGGCTATCGCAAATTGGCCGCCTACATACATATTCCCGCTGCCATCCACAGCGATGGCATTTATTGTATTGTCTGTTCCATTATGCCCCGACCCGACTGTTCCCCATCCATATGTTGAAGAAGTCTTTTGAAGCGAACTACTTTTTTTAAAGATCGGCTCCTTGTTTTTGCCATAGGTCATTTCATAGCCGGCAGCGTTGTATGAACCAGTGGAATGATTTTTAATCCGACCTTTTTCATTTAAGATTTTTTCAATGCTCTCCTGCTGACCTAATAGATAGAACGGCAGTAACACTGCAAGCGCTACGATCGCGAGAATTGATTTCATACTTTTTCTCCTATTAATTATTAATTGATTACGAAAACCTTTATACAGTAATTTGTTTTTATTCTTCAGCTACAAGGCAATGTGTCACAACAGGGAGAATTGTAATCTCACTATTGGCATAGGGATATCTATTTCAAAATCTTTCGCCATTTTGTCGTGTGTTCACGCATTTGAGAAAGCCTACATATATGCTCTTCAAGCGCATCCTTATCCGCATACTGCGGAATCGCATCATCCGCTCCGCTGCTGATCGCCTGCGTGCGCCAGCATTCTTCCGGATGATCCAGCAGCATAAGAATTTTCACACCCGGCACTAGCTGATGAAGCCGCTTCAAAGTTCGGCCGAGATCATCTCCGCAGTCAGCACTGGTGAGCAGCACAACATCGATCTTCCGCCCGGCGATCTGCTGAAGCGTTTCGCTACAATTATGGCACTCAAGCCTCACCTTGAAGCGGGTAATCTGATTCAGAGCCGTCTTCAGGCTTTCACGATAGATGTCGTTGGATGTAATAATGGCGAGGTTCATTCGTCAAAGGGCAAAAGTAAACATGGTTCGATTTAACTATGGATCAAATTAGCGGTATGGAATGAGAAACGATATAGGGGAATCCCCCTGATTCATACAAGGGTAAACCCTTGAATCAGGGAAAGAGTAGATGAATTTAAATGACCCAAAAACAGACAGATGCATTCCTGTTTTGCTGTCAGTTATTTTATTTTTTTAGAAGGAAGAACGCGGGAGGATAAAAGATTATTCGATTGTCAGATAGTCATTGCGGATCGCCCAGATGATCAATTCGGCGGTGTTGCGAACTTCGGTTTTTTGAAAAATGTTTGTTCTGTGCCCTTCCACAGTCTTAACGCTGATGAAAAGTTTATCAGCAATTTCTGGCGTGGAGAGTCCGCTGCAGACGAGCCCGAGTACTTCGAGTTCACGCGCAGTCATCCGCTGTTCATCATCCTTGCGAAAAGTGCGGAGAGCAACTTTCTGAAGAATATCCTGACTGAAATACACTCCGCCTTTAAAGACTTCACTAATTGCCTGTTGAAGTTCCTGCTTGTTTCCCTTTTTCAGCATGAACCCTTTCACCCCCGCCTGAATCATCTGCGAATAATGGAGATGATCGGAGAACATCGTCAAAGCGATAATTTTCAGGTCGGGACAAAGAGCAAGCGCCTGTGCAGTAGCCGACACACCGTCCATCCGTGGCATGTTAACATCCATGAGAACGATGTCCGGTTTCTGCGTGCGCAATTTTTCAAGAAACAATTCGCCGTCTGATGCATCGAACAGGATGTGATATCCCGGGATCTGCCTAAGTACCAGCATGATCCCCTCGCGAAAGAGATCATGATCATCGACGACGGCAATATCGATCCGCTTCATTGAATTACCCCGTCTGTCAATGGTATCTCTATTTGGGCAGACATGCCGTCGGGAGGATTACTTTTCAAAATGATCGTGCCCCCCAGCGACTCGATACGGTTCCGCAAACTTGTAAAACCAATTCCGTTGCCTGCACCCTCAATTTTCCCGTCGGTGAAACCGCACCCGTTGTCGGCATAGTAAGTCGTCAGCATTCCATTTGTGATACCACAGCGGATCGTGATCTGTGACGCTCCTGCGTGTTTGATGGTGTTGTGGATTAGTTCGGTGAGTGTCCGATAGAGTGTAAGTTCCCGTTTCAAATCGAACCGGCGAATGGTTCCGAAGTCTGTCTTGAACTGGACCGCACTGCTTGCAGCAATGGTGCTCGTGAATATTTCGAGCGCTTTAACAAATCCGAACTTTTCAAGAATATGCGGACTGATATTGTGCGCGATCCTCGAGACATCGTCGATTGCTGTATCAATTGCAGCTTTCATTTTTTTTTCAATCGGTTCTTTGTGGGCCGGATCGCTGGCATCTATGTACGCCTGAAAGAAAAGATTAACTGCGGAGAGCACGGGACCAAGACCGTCGTGCAAATCAGCAGCAAGCCGTTTCCGTTCCTGTTCTTCGGTCAGAATGACAGCTTCCAGTAATTTTTGTTGAGCGATCTTTTTTTCAAAACTTTCTTGTTCCAATAATCGGTTGACGTCTTCAAGGTCTTTCGATTGTTTTCTAAGATCTGCTATGTTTTTTCTGATTTCCCTGTAAAATGTGCTGAGGATATAATAGATGAGAGAACCGATCATCAGAAAATGAAGTATCCGGACAGCAACGCATGCAAATTGACAACTTTCAAATTTGTATTGCAGAGGTATGAAAGTAACTTTCGTCATCATCAGGATTCCGGCAACGAAAACAGCCAGAAACGATATGCCAAAAAGAATCAGTGCCTCCTTTTTTTCGGAAATGAACAATGCGTAGACAATAGCCAGCACAAACCAGAGACTGGCCATATCAATCAATCCAAGAAACAGATTATAACATCCGGTCATAAATAGGATAGTGATAAATCCCCAAAGTTTGGGCTTGAGAGGTATATTTTTCTTTACGAAAGCAGCTATGATAGTTATGAGTCCGAGAAACGGAGGAAAATATCGTGGGATTTGATGTTCACTTTCTCGTAGAGCAAAAAAGATTATGATGTTGAGAGGTATCGACAGCACGGAAATGAATACGATGCTGTTGTTGGTGATTCGATCAATGAGAGAGTTTTGGTCTTTGTTCATCGAATGTATTTTTTTAAAAACATTTCCAGTCCTACTTGTCAGGATGTGTTGATTGAGAGATAATGATCTTCGAAACTAATGAGTCTAAAAATACACGGTTTCATATGGAATGTCAATTATTAGTGTAAAAGAAAGGCTCTCGCCCTTCTTATTTCTACATCAGATACTCAACAGCATTTACTTCGAGGTCTTGTCGGACATTGCGATGTTTTGAGTGAGGAAACCGAATAAAGAAACCCTCTGAAAAGGGTTGAAATTGTTTAAACCGATGCTAAGTATTTTGTCACAAAGACACAAAGAAAAATATATGACAACCTGCGCTTAACGTCACCCTTCGGCGCGCTTGGCGTAAACAACACGCCATCGCTTGCTCAGGGTGAACATAATTTTTTTAATCGATGTCTGATATTGCAGTGTGAGAAAACCTTGACAAGGTTTAAAAACGATCATTTCATTAAAAGTAATTTTCGTATTTGTGTTTTTCCATTAGACATAAGTCGCGCGTCCCGACAAAAGACGTCGGGATGCTTTACTCGAACGGTTATTAATTTATTTCAATAACAATAATTTTCTCATTTGCGTTTTGCCCGACGATGATAACCTAGCATCCCGATCAAATCATCGGGACGCTTTGGTTGATTGATTTCTTCTATTACTTAAGCAACAACAATTTTTTCATTTGCGTTTTTCTATCCGATGTGAGTTTAGCGAAGTAAATTCCGCTAGACAACTTCGCGCCATCAAACTGCGCAGTGTAAGTTCCCGCTTCTTTCACTTCGTTCAGCAGTGTTGCCACCTCTCTGCCGAGCGCATCGTAGATCTTCAGAGTTGTAAAGCCGAATGCTGACAGCTGATAACCGATTGCTGTTGTGGGATTAAACGGATTAGGATAATTCTGTTCCAGCGCAAATTCTTTTGGTCTGGTTGTTGCAGTCACTTCAACGGTTTGCGAATATTCGAACTTGCCGTCGCGATCGATCTGTTTTAAGCGGTACGATGTTTTGCCGTTGGCGGATTTGTCGGTGAAGGAATATGATTTTGGTGCGTTGGTTGTGCCGTTTCCTTCTACAAAGCCAATCTTTGTCCACGCTAAGTGACGGTCACTTACTGCGCGCCGCTCCACTTCGAAGCCGTAGTTGTTTGTTTCCGTTGCGGTGTTCCATTTTAATTCAACACCTTCCGTTGCACTCTCTGCGGTGAAGGAGAGCAGTTCCACCGGCATAGCTGTGTTGCTCGTGAACACAACGCGAACCGGAATATCGCGTGTCGATTCATTTGTGAATGTTGTACCGTCACTGGAGGTATATGATTTTCCGGTTAACGGAGTTGAAATATCAATAGGAACGGCGTACCCCCCTGATGCTACCGTAAATTGCACACGTACATAAATGGGAACATTCTGCGTGACTGCAATTGCCGGTGAAAAATTCAGTTGGATGAATTGATCCGTTGCAGCCGATGCGCCGTTGACGGCACTACCAGTCTGCGACGATAGATGGGGACCAGTCAATGTGGTAAATGCAGCTGCACTTACAGAGGTGTATTTATTTGCATAACTAAAAATTCTTACTCCGGTAAGCGTTCCGGTATATGCCGGAATACATTTTACCATGCCGTAACCGGTATTTGTTCCTGAGTTACCAAAGCTGTATCCGGAGTAGCTGCGGTAGAATTGCTGTGCGTACCCATAATAGACCGGCACAACAGCATTCGCCGTCATGGTTGCCGACGATGCTGAAATAGCATTGATCTCAACACCGCTGGAGGTGTTATTCCATAGTTTTGAATTTGGCGTGGTGGATGCGGTCAGCGATGTTTTATTGGTCGAACCCGGATACGGATCTCCGTCGCTCCCCCGGTTAACGGCTGTCGCCAACTGTTCCAACCCGTCCGCTTCGTACAGTTTAACGCCGAGATGAGTGTTCGTCACGTTGATATTATTTGAGCCGGGCCATATATCGGCAAAATTTTTATCAACATGATACATCAGCAGTCCGGAACCGGGAATGTTCAGATCGAATCCTGTCTTCTGTCTATTCTCGATGAGCATATATTCATCGGCCTGGTTGTTATCCATCCATATCTTGTATGAGGATGCATTTGTCTCCGCCTGCGGAATGGAGAGTGCCTGACTGGATGCAACGACAGTCGGGACCGTGTAACCGAGAAGTTCCTTGCAGTATGCCGACATGTGCGACGGGCGTTCCGGGGTGTATCCGTTCCCTCCCCAACTTCCCCCCGCCATCAGGCACCAATTGCCGAGCCCCTCGGACGAACCATTTGTCGAACTGTTAACGTCATACATATCAGGCAGACCGAGCATGTGACCGAACTCGTGACAGAAGACGCCTATGTCCACATGAGCGGAATTGTAAAGCTCGGGGACAATGATATACCGGTCGATCGTCTTACCGTCGTAGGTAACGTTGTACGTACCGGCGATGCTTCCCTGATGCGACCAGATATAATTCAGATCACTCCCCTCTTCGGCCCCTTTTCCCGCATGGACGATAAAGAGTCCATCGACCCTGCCGTCGCCGTCGTTATCGTACTGTGAAAAATCAACACCATTACTTTCGGCTGCATCGATACATTGTTTCACCAGTTCTTTCACATGGGCATAATAACTGGCGTTGTTATATGCGTAATACGATTTCGGCTGTGCTGCCGTGATCCAATCCTTGCTGTCTCCCGATACCATCACATTATTATTTGAGACCTCCTTATAATAATTGTTTATACTGCCGACGCTGCTCTTCCAGGTATCATCATTGGCCATTTGCTGAAAGCTTGCCGATGTTTGTGTATTAGCAAGATCTGAGAAATTCACACACAGCATTAATATCCGTTTGGTGGAACTTTGCGCCTTATTGAACCCTCCGCTCCTGCTCATACTCAGTTCTTCCGTCGGAAGAGTTCCGGTAGAATGGGCTTCCATTTTTTCGGATACAACATGCGGCGATTCGCGCAGATGTTTGGTGAGACTTACAGCTGACTGACTTTGCGCCTGCGCGGCAGAAACAGCAACGCGGACGGCGCCCGGAATGAAACTGCCTTCGGGACTCAGGGCGGCATAATACCAGAAATTATCATCACCTTGAATTACGACGTAGCCGTCAATTGTCTCGGCAAAATTGTAATGTTCATCACCGAAACCGATAATGGAGAATGTTGTTCCGTCCGGCTGCGCTACAACGGTCGGTGTGCGTTTTGCCGGCATGGAAAGAAGTGAACTGCTGAAAAGGATCATCAGAAGAGCAATAGCGTTTATTTTTTTCCTCTTCATCGCATTGAATAAAGCAGATCGTATTACTTTTGTATCAAAAAACATTAGGACTCCGGATGTATTGAAGGGAAATAATTATCAGGTTATAACTACGTACGTTCTTAATTCTTTCATGGCTGCTTTCTGTTAACTATTGACAATAATATTTACTGTAAATGTCGGTATTTACTAATTATTTGTCGGCAGACAGGCGGCGGACATTTTTTTGACCGATAGTTCGGAGTAAAATACCCTTTTTAATCAAGTAAATGTGCGATTTTTTTTCGGTTAAAAAAGAGTGCGACGAAATATTATCTGTTTATTTTCTTCCGACCTACACGCCGCATCAAAATATGGTACGTATGGAACAACCTTATTTTAACAAGACTATTTTCCGTATCTGTGTTTTACCGTTCGACGATAACCTTGCATAATACATTCCGCTCGATAGTTTCGAGCCATCAAACGGCGCAGAATAATATCCTGCTTCTTTCACTTCGTTCACCAGCGTTGCGGCCTCTCTGCCGAGTGCATCATAGATCTTTAGAGTTGTAAAGCTGTTCGCTGAGAGCTGATAGCTGATTGCCGTTGTTGGATTGAACGGATTCGGATAATTCTGTTCGAGCGCAAATTCTTTCGGCGCTGTTGCTGCAGTCACTTCAACGGTTTGCGAGTATTCAAACTTTCCGTCACGGTCGATCTGTTTTAAGCGGTACAATGTTTTGCCGTTGGCAGATCTGTCCGTAAATGAATATGATTTGGGCGCGTTGGTTGTGCCGTTACCTTCTACGAAGCCGATCTTTGTCCACGCTAAGTGACCGTCACCTTCAAGGTGACGGTCACTTACTGCGCGCCGCTCCACTTCAAACCCATAGTTGTTTGTTTCGGTTGCGGTGTTCCACACAAGTTCAACGCTTCGCTCTTTTACGGTTGCGGTAAACGAAATCAACTCAACGGGAAGCGCCGTGCTGCCGGAATTAGGGAGCGCGGCGATGTTTTCATCAGCAATGAATGTATAGTCTGTATTGTTGTTGCCGGATCGTGTATAGGTTAGTCCGGAAGAAGATAATTGAAATGCACCGGGATTGCCGATGCCGATAGATGATGATTTTGATGATGTAAGACCAAACAGATAACTTGTGATGGTTCCTGTTGCCAGTGCATAAATGACTGTACCGCTGCTTGTTTCGCGGAACGCAATCTGTCCGTCGTCCGATGCAAAAGCGGTATACGTTTTATCGGCTGATCGCCCCGACACGGATCCGACGGAGACTGTCGGCGTCGATGCACACAAATAATATCCCCGTGGCGGAATTATTGTTGTCGTAGTCCATTGTATCTTCACCGCAGGCGTACTGCCGTCACCGTTTGAATATGCGATCTCATGTCCGTCCAGATCTATTTCAGTGTCGGAGTTATTGAAAAGAACAATATACTCGTCGGTATCAGCCGTATGGCGCGGCGAATAGTGCGTTATCATCATACTGGCGGCATTTCGCGGCACGTAAATAACGTAACTGCGCGGCGGAGCCCAAAGATCGATCCGGCCGTCCGGCTGTGCTGTCTTTATATTGTCGTTAATATTATGGCGGGTATAATCCTTAAATTTTTGATTGGGAAAATTTGAATTGACCCATACCCCGCGCCATCCGGTCGGATGGTCGTTGATTACAAGATAGGCCGCCGGTTTTCCGCTCCCGCCATCGCGTCGCGCAACATAAATATCCTGCGCCATAGCATCCTGCGTGCCGCTCCCGCCAAGATAGTACGGATTCAATCCGCTGCGGCGCGTTGTTGTGCCGCTGAGAAAATTCCGCCGGATGGAGATCAGCGTATCGATCACTCCGGAATAGCCGTACATAAAATAATCTTTGAAGAAAACGCACGGATGCCCTTCGGAAAAAATAATATACGCATAGGCAAGCTGCTTGTCAGTCAGAACGGGATCATGTCCGCTGCCGATCGAGCCGTCATATCCGATCCGGTCCACATCATGATTCTCCACAAAGGTTGATATATCGTACCCTGAAACACCGGCACCGGCAAGACCGGCACCGTCCAGAGTTCTCATATCGAATGTTCCACCGGTATTATTGCACATATCTTTCAAGGTATAGCGGAGCGGAAAATCGAACATGGTCACATGCGCACCGTTTTGATTTTTGGCAACATTCAGCCAGTCGCCGATCTCGGCCGTGCTTCCCCAGAATTCGGCAACGGCAAAACTGCTACCGTTCGTTCCGTTCAGAAACTGCGCCATGAACCACGGATCAATCGGCTTCACCGCGTCGATACGGAATCCGTCATACTTTAGCACAGTGCGCAGATAGGTGCCCCACACAATAAGACTGTCGCGCACACTTTGCTTGTAATGATCGAGCCACTCGCCGAACCGGAACGCAGGATCGGTCGCAACAAAACGCGCATCAACAAAACAATCCTGTGAATTCGGATAAAATTCCGCTGCGGATTTTTTGAATCTGCCGGATCCGTTCGGATAATTGAAGATGAGCCAGCCGTTATCGGGAACGATCTTTGAACCATTGTAGTACGGAATGCATTCGTAGGGAGTGCTCGATTCGCCCCCCATCATGTGGCGCATAACAACGTCCGCATAGACTTCAATTCCGGCGCTGTGGAATGTTGTGATGGATTGTTCAAGCTCGGCCCTGCTTCCAAAACGGGTCTCGATTGTCCCTTTCTGGTTATACTCTCCGAAATCAAAATGATCGTACGGATCGTATCCCATGGAGTACCCGCCGCTAGCCCCTTTCACGGGAGGCGGAAACCAAATTCCGCCGAATCCGGCTGTAGCCAGCCTCGGTGCCAGTTGCGCAAGCGAATCGTACCAGATGCCACCCATCGGAGAATTCCAGTAAAATCCCTGCATGAAAACATCGGACCGCGGCGTAAACGACGATTGGGCCTGCGCGTTGACGATGAAAAATGAAAAGACGATGAACGAGCAGAGAAAGTTGCGTGATCTAGCAATAATCATTTTCCAATTTCTGCGCTCCGTTGGCGAAATAATAATTGAAGAAAATATTTTCCGGTAATTATTTCTCATACGGCAACAACCATGTTTTCTGCTGTCATCATTTTTTTATACATAGCACTCTTGATGCCAACAGTTCAGGATAAAAAAATAAAGAGCCCTCCGAAGAGGGCCGGTGATACTTGAATAATATTTCCTTACTTCATCAACAGCATTTTTCTGGTCTCAACAAATGCTTTGCCGGAATTCTGCTGTGACATTACTTCCAATCGGTAAAAGTATACGCCAGACGGCATCTGAGATGCGTTGAATGTGTATTCGTACACACCAGCATCCGTCATTCCATTTTCAACCGTTGAAACCAATTGTCCCAGTGCATTGTAAATTGTGAGCACAACGGCACTTCGTTCGGTGATACTATACGTAATGGTAGTTGACGGGTTGAACGGATTGGGATAATTCTGTCCCAACGCGAACTTCGCCGGTGCAGCCGCTATTTGGTTCGATTTTTCCCATACGGAGAGCGAAATTTCTTTTATCCATCGCGGGTACAGGGTAAGATTTGTTGCGCCTGAATATGTAGCACCGGCGGCATACGCTGTCCCTGAACCGTTCGGATTCGTATTCCATCCGGTAAAACTAAATTCGTTTCTCATCATCGTACCGGGTCCCGCAATGGTAGTCGGAGCCGTGAAGGTTCCTCCGGCCGGCACGGTGCCGCCGGTAAAAAAATATCCAACGTAGGTAATAGTGTACGAACCTGTGGGAAGCGCAGTAAATACCGGAGTAATTGTAACATTGTTGGCCGGCATCGAAAACGTGTATGGATTAGCAGCGGATGCTTGTCCTGTTCCGCCGACAACATAATCCCAGCGTGTAAATGTAAATCCGGTATTCGGCATAGCTGTTACTGTTACGGATTTCCCGACGGGATACGCATCACCGTAAATTGTTCCGCCGCTGACAGATCCGTTCGAGGATGCATTGACTTTCAAAACGTATAAATTATCAATGCTTCCCTCCGTTGCTCCGCGGTTGGGAGGATCAAGTCTGGTTGCACCGACCTGATCAAGAATCACTTCCTGGCCTGTCGCGCTTGTTCCGGTAAGATTCACGTACGCGGTCCCGTTCCAATACGCAACAACAGGATTGACATTGTTGTTATTGGCAAATCGTGTGCGGGTCCCTTTATTGCTGAAAACAAAACTTCCGCTTTTCAAAGTTGGTGCCACCGTGCCGGTGTTGGAATAGAGCAACGGACGGAATATTTGTTCGCCGATCTCCAATCCGCCTGCATCCGTTATTTTCGCCAACACTCC
This sequence comes from uncultured Ignavibacteriota bacterium, assembly GCA_903861125.1. Taxonomy (GTDB): domain Bacteria; phylum Bacteroidota; class Ignavibacteria; order UBA10030; family UBA8401; genus UBA8401. The sequence continues at coordinate 1,740 of CAIOTF010000030.1, read as the reverse complement.
ACCCGAAAATATTGTGTTGTTGCTTCCGCTGATCGCACCTGTATACATCACGTTGCTTGCAGTGGCTCCAATTCCTGCGGGAACGGCGGCATGAAGTATGGAATAATAGACCGACACACCCGATTGACCTGTATACGCAACAATATCATCCAGAACAAACCCCGTCGGATTTGCAACAGTACCCGTTGTTCTGTGATAATTATGAGCCAGAAGCGAGTTCACTATTTTTACGGTGCCGTTGTTATTACCTATTGCTCCGCCCGAATAATTTCCATAGGCCACATTACCGGTAGCGCTGCTATTGACAAACCATACTGTTGAGCCGAGATTATTGATCGCTCCTCCAATTTCCGTGCTTTGATTATTGGAGAGAGTCGAATTATTAAAATACATTACAGCCCCGGTGTTATTTTCAACGGCACCGCCGCCGCCGCCGCTCGAGGTTGAACGGTTCTCGATCAACGTGCTTGATTCAAAATACGCCCGTGCCGTAGATCCGCTGTTTAATAATCCGCCGCCGTACGAAGCGGCATTACGTTTAATGAAACTATTGTTCAGATAGAGGATCCCTGTATTATTAATTCCGCCGCCGCTAGCGGCACTCGAATTCGAAATAATGCAGCTATTCAGAATGAGAGTTCCCGCATTAACAATAGTTCCTCCGCTCCCCGAGACTGCTCCACCCTTCAGACTCAGATTATTAAGGGTCACAATTTTGCCGACCGAACCGATCGTAAATACACTGAACGTTGATGGAGTGGAATTCACACTTCCCATCTCATCCAATCCTGGACGGGGAACAGTGATCAGAAAATCATTTCCCTTAAAGGTCAGCGTTTTGTTGATGGGCACGGATGCCGTTACAACAATATCACCGACGATATTGATGATGTCACCATCCACCGATGCAGTGATTGCTGCTGTCAGTTCTGCATACGTACCGACATTTCGGGTGGTGGCGAAGAGTTGATTTGTGATTAATGCGAGGAATATGCACCAAAGTATTAGTATCTGCTTTTTCATCTTGATATTTCCTTATTTGATTAATGGTTGGTTAGTAAGAAATTATTCGGCAAAAAACAGTATGTAGCGAACAACCTTTAACGTGGAACTTTTTAGGGAATGACCGCATAAAATCCCGTATTAAATAAATCACATAAACCATACCAAAATTTTATGCTGATTTTTTGCTAAATTCGCATCTATATTTTAAGCAACTGTAAAGTTTCGTTGACGCTTGTGAACTAATAATTGACAACAAAAATAATAACAAGACATAAATGTCTTTGAGAAGAAATGACGAAGAAAAAGCGGACGCGTTCACTTTTTCTATCGATAGATACTCTGTAGCTTTTTAAGTCGAGGCCGAGTCGGATAGAGTTAAATTTTTGAATTACGACAACCGGTTTAAAATAAAAGAGCCCTCCGAAGAGGGCCGGTGTAGTTTAAGGATTGCCACAAAGGCGCTAAGGCCCGCTCAATGAGTCGCAAAAATAAAAGAGCGGGGCAGGCACAAAATAAATTATTTCATCAACAATAATTATCGTATCTGCGATTTACCATCCGACGTAAGCCGCGCGTCCCGACAAAAGACGTCGGGATGCTTTGCTCGAATGGTTTTTAACCTATTTCATCAGCACTAATTTTCGTATCTGCGTTTTCCCTGACGAAGATAGTTTAGCAAAGTATATCCCGCTGGAAAGTTTCGCATCCCGACAAAAGACGTCGGGATGCTTTGCT
>CAIOTF010000029.1 GCA_903861125.1 uncultured Ignavibacteriota bacterium | reverse complement strand
TTGCACTCATCGAAACGACCGACGCAAGAATTTGCTTCTGCTGAATATCATCATTGGAATTTGAAACGCGCAGAGGCTCCGCATTTACAGTTTCTTTGCGCATTGATACATGATTCGGCGTCTCGCGTTTATTCTCCGGTGCTGTCACACGTGTATCCGCTTCGGCCCGAACGAACTTTTCTTTGAATGTTTCGGCGTTTTCGGTCGGCAGTGCAGTGCGTGGAAGTTCTACGGATTTCGTTTCCTTTACAGGTATATCACTTTCCAACTTTGCGGTCCGTTTTGGAATAAACACTTCCGGAACACGGGAAACAGGAACTGCCTCACGGGTTGCGGTCTCTTTATTCGCTCCCTTCGATACGGGAATAGCCTTTGGAACAGCATCGGAAAGTATGGGTATAGTATCAGCAATCAGTTTTGCGTCTGTTGGAATCGGAACCGGTTCGATACCGTTGATACTCTTTTGGAGTTGTTCACCCGCGGATTCCGTCTTCGCCTCTTTCACCGGAAGTGTTACCGCTTCAAGAAGGCCCCCCTGAAGTGACGCAATGCTGATCACACCTGGAGTAGACGGCAGTGCTGATAATTTTTGTACGGCCGGTTGTTTAATTTTTTCACCGGCGAACAGATTTTCCTGAAGAGATATGGGCTGCACAACCGCGAAAAGCGGTGTGCCGGGGACAACCGGTTCAGCTTCGGTATCCATTCCGGGAACTGTCGGCTGAAGGTCTTTGGTGGGAGGCAGAACGACAGGCAATTGCTGTCCGATGAGCATCTGCATCAGTACGTTTGGAAAAGCGGCATCACTTTTTAGAGATTCACCATCTAAAAGCAGCGAAGCATATTCGCCCTCTGCACTCTCTACACCCGCCGTTTTTTGTTTTTGTTGTGTTCCAGAAAATGAACCTAAACCAAGAAAATTAAAGTTGATCATTATTACCTCAGGAGCCTTGCAGCCCTATCCGGATCAAACGAGACGAGAATTTTCGCCGCTGTCCGTTTTTTCAATTTTGGCAATATTGCTTTGACTTCCTTGTCGTTCATTGTTCTCATTATTTTTGAGGCCCCGTCTGCACCCATAGCTTCCAGCATTTGCGCCTGTGCTTTTACATCGACAGTGTCTATTTTTGCTTCGGGAACAGCGGTGATGTTAGGCTGTTCCTTTTTTTCGACTGATTCTTTTTGAGCCTGAACCGCTTTTTTTATTTTTTCCAATGTAGGTTTGATTTCTGCCTCAAGCGTATCCGGCCGGACCTCAGGATTCGATGCTGCCGCTGTTACGTGCGTTTCCGTTTGCTGTAAAGAATCCGCGGTTTTTACTGCACCGGCATCAACAAAGATTTCCGGCTTATTGGCATACAGCAGGAACAACACCTGAATGATGATCAGCGCACTGACAACAGCACCCACGACGATGACAATGGTTGTTTTCACGGTTGTTTGGTCTGTAAACGCTGGTTCAATGAATCCGTTAAAAGTTGTTCTTTATGTTCCACATCTTTGCGGAACTCTTCCCGGAACTTACCCTGCAGTTTCTCTACGATCGTCTTTGCCTTCACCCGTTCGGAAAGTTCTTCCCGCTTGTTCACTTCATTTGTTTCTATTTTCCGTACTGTTGAAGTCTGTTGTGTAATCTCGGACGAAAGTTTCTTCACGAACGAACTGAAAATCTGCATATTGCTCGCTTTGGTCCGCTGGTTCTTGTACGAATTATCGAATGCATTCTGCTGTTCTGTATGCAGATCATTCAGCCGTTCGATCTCAACAACCTTTTCACGGGTGATCTGATGAAGTTCACGCGTGGTCTGCTTCTTCTGATTTTCACGTACGGTTACGATTGTATCAAACCGCGCTGCTTTTCCTGCTTCCATATTTTCACTTTACAGTATATGAATCTTCAACGATGGTCATCATTTGATCGACGCTTTGACGATATGTGGACGATTCGTTCTGTTGTTGTTTCAAGAATGATTTGTAGGAATTGATCCTTAGTATAGCATCATCGATCTTCGGATTGCTCCCCTTTGCGTATGCTCCGATATTGATCAGATCTTCCGCTTCGTGATATGTTGCCAGTGTATCTAAAAATTTATGTGAATCAATCCGGTGTTCCTCGGTGGTCACGGCGGGCATCACACGGCTGATGCTTCCAAGAACATCGACGGCCGGATAATGTCCGGCAGAAGCAAGACGGCGCGACAACACAATGTGTCCGTCCAGAATTGATCGCACAGTATCGGCAATAGGATCGTTCAGATCGTCCCCTTCAACAAGCACTGTATACAATCCGGTGATACTTCCTTTTTTTGACGTTCCTGCACGCTCCAACACCTTGGGGAGCATTGCAAACACCGATGGCGTATAACCTTTTGTGGTTGGAGGCTCACCGATTGCAAGTCCGACTTCGCGCTGTGCCATGGCAAGACGCGTAATGGAATCCATCATCAGCATCACATCCAAATTCTTATCGCGGAAATATTCGGCAATGGTTGTTGCCAAAAATACCGCTTTGATACGTATGAGCGCCGCTTTATCGCTTGTAGCGACAATAAGAACGGAACGCTTCAAACCTTCCTCGCCTAATTCACGGTCGATGAACTCACCCACTTCTCTTCCGCGTTCTCCGACAAGACAAATAACATTTACATCCGCACTCGTATGCCGGGCGATCATCCCCAGCGTTACACTTTTCCCGACACCGCTGCCGGCAAAGATACCGACACGCTGTCCTTTTCCGATCGTCAGTAATGAATCGATCGAACGAATCCCTGTTGCAAGCGGTTCTCTGATCCGCTTCCGTTCCAACGGGTTCGGCGGAGTATTGTAGATCGACCGGTCTTCAACAGATAGAATGGGACCTTTGCCGTCAATCGGATTTCCCAATGCATCGATCACCCGGCCGAGAAGAGCATCGCCAAGGTGCGCCAGCAATGTGTGTCCGGACGAAACGATCTCGCAACCGGGACTGATTCTGGATACTTCTCCGAGCACCATCGACAGAACCTTGTTCTCGCGGAAACCAACGACTTCGGCCAGACAGATCTCGCTGCCGTCCTCTGCTTTAATAACGCATACTTCGCCGATCGCCGCGTGCGGACCGTTGGATTCAATCACCAAGCCGATGACCTTGGTCACCCTGCCGTTCACCTTCAGCAGATCGGTGTTCTGAATACGATGAAGATACCAGTCCACGTTTTTAGAGAACTGTTCGGCATGCCGGGAAATATGGTCGGTCTGTATGTTCATTATGCAAATTCAAGCGAATCAGGCTGTGCAAAAAAATCGACGACAACTTCCAACTTTTCATTGGGAGTGTAATAATAATACTGTTCCGATGACGCTATCGTATCTGTTTCAGCATATTCGCCTGTTCCCTGATACAAATTGCTGTGCTGCGACATGGAATGCTGATACGAGGAGAAATGGATCATGGCGATCAGCACGTCGAACGAAACGATCACCTTTGATATTTCAATCCTGCTCATACGGAATGAAGCAATGGAATAGGAAAGATATTCAGACCAAAAATTTCCTTTTTCCACACATTCTACATCAACTTCTGTTTTCCGTGCTATGGACATATTCCCTCCGTGGTTATTGCTGTTGTTGATTAATAATGGTATAGACCTGTTCTAATTGAGTGATAATACGTGCATCAACATTTCCAAGATCGCTTTCAATAATGCATCCGCCCTGTTCAATATGTTCATCTGCTTCAAAAAGTATTTCCCGCAATGACGATGATACCGATTGAATGATATGTTTTTGTTCCTGCACCAGCTGAAAATTGCTCGGATGAACACGTATCGTAATTTTTTCCACGCCGAGTATATTCTTGATACCGTCTTTGATCACGTTCACAACAATCTCCGGACTTGTCTTTGCTTCCTGCCGGATAATATGTTCGGCCACACCGACCGTAAAGGTCATCAGCGCTTTTTCCGCTGAAGGCGTAAGTGCGGTCAATCCTTCTTCAATTCTTTTGAACAACGACTGTATCTGATTCCGCTCTTCTTCAACGCGGTCAAGATACTCGCCTTTTAGTAATTCGGTTGCACGACGGTGTCCCTCTTCAACTCCCTTTTGGAATGCGTTATGCACCGCCTTCTCGTCGACCAACGGAGCCATTCCCCTGGAAGGATATTGCTCCAGCAATTGCGTGCCGTTACCACCGAACTGGTGTGGAGAATCATATCCCTGGATATGTACAGAACGGTGCTGATTTGCGATCTTTATAACATCAGACGATGACATCTTCAACTCCTCCGCGTCCGGCAATAACCAACTCACCGCTCTCTTCCAGTTGTTTCACGATCAGCACAATGCGAGTCTGGGCAGATTCAACTTCTTTCAGCCGTACAGGACCCATGAACTGCAGTTCTTCCTTCAGCATATCCTGTGCGCGTTCCGACATGTTCTTAAGGATCTTCTCTTTCAGTTTTTCATCCGAAACCTTCAGCGACAACGCCAGATCCTTCTTATCCACTTCACGAAGAATACGCTGGATGCTTCTATCGTCAACATAAATTAGATCTTCAAACAGGAACATCAGGCGTTTAATTTCCAATGCAAGACCGCTGTCGCGCTGATCGATATACTCGAGAATCGCTTTTGCGTTGAGCGTATTGATCTTGTTCAGAACATTCGCAACGGATTTTGTACCGCCGAGCGAACTCATGTTTTGACTGATCTCTGCTTCTGCAACGCTGGTCAGCACTTCTTCAATTTCCGTAACAATGGTCGGCGAAACCTTGCCGAGTGTCGCCATTCGTATAACAACTTCGTTGCGCAGATCGTCGTTCAATTCGCCCAGCACTTTCGATGTTTGTTCCATGGTAAGATTGGAAAGCACCAATGCGATTGTTTGGGGGTGTTCTTTTTGCAGAAAGTTTGCCAATTGCTGGCTGTCCGCTTTTTTCAGAATCCCAAACCCCGACGTGTTGGTCAAAACTTTTACTTTATCAAGTATGTCTTTTGCTTTTACGGTACCCAGCGAGCTTTCCAATAATTTTCTTGCCTGATCTGTGCCACCCTGGATCATATAGTCCTGCGCTTTGATCAGATTATGGAATTCTTCATTAACGTCATCCAGCGTATTCGAATGGGCGCCGCGCATATTGGAGATCTCGACCGTAAGATTTTCGACCTCATCCTGCGACAGTCCGCGCATTAAGCGCGTAGCCGTATCCACATCCAACGACATCATCAGTATCGCCGCTTTTTGCCGGTTGTTAATATTCCGAGCCGTAATTTCGTTCTTCATAAATAATTATACCTGCGCTTCATCGGCCAGCCATACTTTTAATAACCGCGATGCTTCATCCGGTTTGTTTTTTGCAAATTCAGAGATCTGATTCCTGCGCTGCGCTTTCATGACAACTTCGATCGGGATCTCGGAATCCGCCGCGGGGAGCCGTATATTGCGCGCTGAGTGCATCGAGCCGGGTAATTCGCCGGCAACGTAGGTGCCGAACATAACATCGGAATCACCGACCTTAAATTTCATTCTGTTCAGCAGTGAACGAATGATGACCACCGCTGCGACCATTGCCAGAACAAGAAATACTTTCACGGCGATGCCATCCCACTGCTGTTCATTATCCTTTTGCGTTAATAGGTCCTCTTTTGCGATATCGTTGAAAGGAATATTGACGACGGAAATATCATCATTTCGCGTGGAATCGAAACCAACCGTTCTCTTTACGATCTGAGTCAGCTGGTCCATTTCCTGTGCATCGCGCGGCTTGGATTCGGTGACCGGTGCGCCATTAACCTGTTTTGTGACCATCTTGTCGTTCACCATCGTTGCAACAGAAAGACGTTTTACATTGCCGACATTCTCCACGATATGTTCGATGGATTTGTTGATCTCGTAATTCATAACGGAATTTGTCCGTGTTGACGGAGGAAGCGAATCGCGCAGCACCGAACGTTCTTCGGTGACCTGCTCGCTGCGTACGGTAGAATTTTCGGGATCATATTGTTCCAGGTTCTTTTCCACGCGGCGGAAATCCAATTCTGCATTCACCTGGACCATGGCATTGCCGACGCCAAGCGCACCGTCCAGCAGCCGTTGAGCTTTTTGAGCAAGATAATTTTCCACCTTTTGCTGAAGTTCATACTGCGTAGTTGTCATTCCCGCAAGACCGTCGGACTTGTTGGTTTCGGTGAGTACGGTACCGCGTGTATCGAGGATCGTTACATCAGAAGCATCCAGCCCTTCAACACTGCTTGCAACCAGGTGTGCGATTCCCTGCGCAGCTTCTTTGCGCAGAGGCTTACCGGATTTTAATTTCAATACGACGGAAGCCGTTGTTGATTTTTCATCTTCTTTGAACAGCGATTTTTCGGGAGTGACGATATGAACACGAACACCTTCTACCTCATTCAGATTCAAGATTGTCCGCGAAAGTTCCCCTTCAAGTGCGCGCCGGTAATTAATCTTCTGCACAAAATCAGAAACGCCGAGATTGGTCCGGTCGAAAATCTCATAACCGATAACGCTGGAGTTCGGCAGACCCTGCGAAGCCATCTCCAATCGGAGTTCATACATCTGCTGTTTCGGAACAAGAACCGTCTTCCCGTCATCATCAAGCATGAACGGGATCGATTTTTCTTTCAAGGTCTGTACAATTTTGGAAGCATCCTGCGAATTAAGATTGGTAAACAGCGGGGAATACGACGGTTTATTAAAGACCGTGATCAGCAAGACGATGAGCGTAATGGCAATGGCCGTTGCGCCGGTGATAATGATCTTCTGCTGTGTTGTGAAGCGGCTGATCAAAACTGAAAATTGATTCATAATTATACCGACATTCTCATTACTTCGCGATACATATCCATTGTTTTATTTCTGATTTCCATCAGCAGATCAAAACTTGTGCGTGCTTTTTCAACGGCGATCATTACTTCGTGCAGATCGGATGTTTCGCCGCTCACCATTTTTTCCATCGCCTTGCCGGCTTCTGATTGCAGGGAATTAACATCGTTGATAGTCTTATTCAGCAGATCTCCGAATGATTCGTGCGTGTTCTGGAGAACTTTGTCGATCGCCTTGTTCGTTGTCTTGTCCTGAACATTCGGAAGCAGCGTCAGTATCTGATTTACTTTCATGGCCGTTATCCTTTAGCATCAATGATGGTTCCAAGCGATACCTGCGTTCGTTGTCCGCCGACGGAATATCCGGAATACGATCGGATGGTTGGTGCCGACTGCGGGAACAACCCTTCAAAATATTGTTTCTCTTCGTTCGTCACGATTTCCGCCGGCTGCTGTTCGTTCCCTACCAGTGCCGAAAAATGATTTGCCTTGATCTCCTGAGTAGGCACGCCGCTGTTCTTGATCACGGACGATGTGTATGTATCGGAGACCGGAAGATTTCTATTGATCGATGTATTCACTGAAATTGACATGCTTAGATCTCCAGGCTGTCTTTTGCCATTGTTTTTGCAGCATTGATCGCCGTAACATTCGCTTCGTATGAACGGGTTGCAGAGATCATATCGACCATCTCGTTCACAACGTTCACATTCGGCATTTCTACATAACCGCTGTCATCAGCATCGGGATGGCTCGGATCGTAGATCATTTTAAAAGGAGACTTGTCTTCGGTCTCTTCCGCATTCACTCCGTTCACCAAAGAACGGTCGCCCCCTTCTCCCTGCGGTCCGGAAAGATGAAACTTGTTTGTTACGCCGAGACTGAAATCGTCTCCGTTCAGCATTTGTGAGAATGTTCCGTTGGCCTGTTCATGCATCAGCACCATTTTACGTTTGTACGGTCCGCCGTCTTCGGTGCGGGTCGTTTCAGCATTGGCGATATTGGATGCGATCGCGTTCATGCGTTTACGCTGAGCGCTCATTCCATTAGCACTTACATTCAACGCGGAGAAAAATTTCTCTATGTTCATACCGTACCTCGTATGCTTTTTTGGATGCCGCGGAATGATTCGCTTAATAGACGCGATGCATATTTGAACCGGATTTGATTCTTTGCAAGCTCGGCCATTTCCGAATCAACATCCACGTCATTGATACCGCTTTTCATATCGGCATCTGTCAGTTCGCCGGGATTATTTTCAACCACCGACATGGGACCGTCGGGGGAAGTAGATTGGATGCCGATACCCAAGTGCCGTTCGTTGGTAACCTGTCCCTCTACGGCATTATTAGACATTGCCGATGACAGAGCATTTTCAAAATCAACACTTTGCGCTTTATACCCCGGAGTTCCAATATTGGCGATGTTGGCAGAGATCACCTGATGACGCAGTGAATATGCATTGAGCGCTTTAGAAAGAATCGGGATGCGGGTGTTCTGAAAAAGATCCATGGCAGCTTTCTCCTGACGTTATATTCCGATGGGATTGTCATTAATGGAATCGAAGGAAATTTTTCCTCCTTGCAACGGATTTCCGTTGACGGCGTTATTTTTTGACCGCAGTATTCCAAACAGCATCATTAAACCGATGGTGAGCATTCCGTATGAGATCGTTTTTTTCATAAAGTCCTTGTATTATTCCTGTAGTTTTTACTACAAGCATAATGCCAAAGTCTTTTGCGAAAATATTGAGAAAAATGAGGGTTATTGCAGGATTGGAAATTGTGTGTGGCTAATATTGGCCAGATGGAGATTATTCTTCGTCATAGTCGAATGTGAGCATTTTTGTTTGTCCGCACGTACACACAAATTCGATACTCACAAGTTTTTCACCGTCTCTGATAATTTTAACATCGGGCTCGCAGCTGCTGTGCGACTTGTCGGAAAACGTATCGAATTGAATCGATGATGTCTGAATATTCTTAAAGATATTGCCGTCATTCCGCACTTTTGTTTGTGCAGGCATCGGGGTCGAACCGAGTTCAACAAATGTATTATCGCAGGACTGGCTGGGCTGATTCATAAGATTTTCCTGTGGCTACCTGATAGAGAAGTGAAGGGATCTCATCAAGAGGAACTATTGCATCGGCGATACCTTCATCAACAACTGCTTTCGGCATGCCGAACACGACGCAGGACTGCTCGTTCTGCGCCACAATATAGCCCCCTTTTTTCTTGATGTTTTTCAAGCCTTCAAGTCCGTCTTTACCCATTCCGGTCATAATTACTCCGAGCAGCGGCGATCCGATGACCTCCGATGCCGAATTCATCATGACATCCGCACAGGGACGGTACAACGTTGTCGCAGGTTCTTCACTTATCCGTGCGATGATCTCGTTGCCGGATTTTCGGAATGTTAAATGCTTGCCGCCGGGAGCGATCAGGACTGAGCCCTGGTCGAGAACATCACCATCTTCCGCTTCACGCACATCAAGTTCCGACAAGGAATTGATCCGCTCTGCAAGCGAACGGGTAAACCGCGGCGGCATGTGCTGTACGATTGCAATTCCGAGCGGAAATGATCCGGGAATTTTCGGTAACGTATTCAGCAGCGCAAACGGACCGCCGGTAGAAATACCGAGGACCATTGCACGAAAATCCCTTCGCGTGGGCATCTTTACACTGCGCGTGATGCCGGGTTTTCCTGTTACCGGTTTTATACCGATCGATGACTGCGTTTTATTCAATCCGGCAAACCGCAGACGCAGCGTTGCGCTGTGCGCGATGCTCTTTACCTTCTCGATTAATTCTTCTTTTTTACGTGCGATGTTCACGTTGATGTACGACATATCCTTCGGAATAAAATCAACAGCACCGAGATTCAATGCTTCCATCGTTGAATCGGCCCCTTCCGATGTCAACGAGCTGAACATCAGCACCGGAACCGGCATTTCTTTCATAATGATCTTTAACGCTTCAAGGCCGTTCATTTTCGGCATTTCTATATCCAGCGTGACAACATCCGGCCGGAATTTCCGCACCATCTCAACGCCTTCGCTTCCGTCGCGCGCCGTGGCGATAACTTTAATTTCCGGATCTGATTCAAGCATCAGCGAAATGGATTTCCGCATGAATGCCGAATCGTCAACTATAAGAACATTAATTTGCTTGGGCAAGGCTTTCCTCTGTTTCTGCAATTGAGAACGATGGATGTGACTGGGTCTTCGTTCGTGCCATTTGCATGAACTGTCCGACATCGATGATCATAATCACCTTGCCGTCTCCCAAGATCGTCGATCCTGCAATTCCGGAAATTGTACCGAGATAATCTCCGAGTGATTTTATTACTACTTCACGCTGACCGAGCAACGAATCAACTGCGATCCCAAGCCGTTCTTCTGCAAGACCAACGACAACAATGTACTGCCATTCGGTGCTTTTCATCTGATGATCCATGGAGAATATTGTCCCCATGCGTGCCAGCGGCAATACCGTATCACGCAGCCGGATGACTTCGTACCCATGAATCGTTTCGATCTCTTCCTTGCGGACACGGACAACTTCCAGCACGGAGTTCAGAGGAATAGCGATTGTTTCTGCGGAAGTTTGTACCAATAATCCCTGAATAATTGCGAGCGTTAACGGAAGTTTAATAATGAACTTGCTTCCCACTCCAACTTCGGATTCGATGTCGACGATCCCTTTTAACTTTGCAATATTCGTTTTCACAACATCCATACCAACGCCGCGCCCCGATACGTTCGTTACTTTTGCAGCCATGCTGAATCCCGGAGCAAAGATGATGTTGAGTGCTTCTCGCCTGCTCATTTCGGCGGCCTGCAGCGCGGTGATCAAACCTTTTTCAATCGCTTTATTCTTGATCTTATCTGTATCGATTCCTTTGCCATCGTCCTGAATTGAAATGACGATATGATTTCCTTCATTCTCCGCCTTTACAATGACTGTCCCCTTTGCGGATTTACCAGCTTTCACGCGGTCTTCCGGCGATTCAATGCCGTGATCGGCGGAATTACGGAGGATATGCACGAGCGGATCGTTGATTGCTTCAATAATGGATTTGTCGAGTTCGGTCTCCTCACCGTAGATCTGCAGATCTATTTCACGCGCTAATTCGCGGGAAAGATCGCGAACAAGACGGGGGAGTTTGTTGAACACTTTTGCAATCGGCACCATCCGCGTTTTCATCACGGCCATCTGAAGTTCCGTGGTGATGAGGTCCACCTGAGAACTTGTATCGGCCAGATCGCGCGTAATGGGATTACCTTCGAATGATTCATTCATTCTGAAATTGATCTGCGACAGCCGGTTGCGTCCAAGAACAAGTTCGCCTACAAGGTTCATCAGTTCGTCCAGCCGTGCTACTTCAACTCGTATTGTCGTATCGCTGGCTTTTGATTGCTGAGTCTGCGACGACTGACTTGCCGATGCAGCCGGTGAAGCAACATCCGCCTGTTTTGTTTTTTCGGCAAGAACCAGATTTTCTTTTATGGGATCTTCGACCAGTACGGTATCGCTCTCATCATGTTCATGATCGGCGTCGACCGTTTCATCTTCTGCGCTGACAACTTCCGGCGGAGCTACGGTTGCGGGTTCAGGTTGTGCAGCGGAATTCGTCAGCGGTTTGTTTGCCGCAATAAGCTGAAGCTGCGCAATAATCTCGGTAAGTTCCATCAGTTCACTGTTCCGCTGTTCCACCCTGGCGAGCAATTCCTTCAGATTATCGTATGCTTGGAACATTACATCCATACGTTCCTGCGTCACCTGCAGTTCTTTGCGTCTGATTTTGTTCAGCACATCCTCAAAATTGTGCGCAAGTTCCGTCACTTGCTCAATGCCTAAGAATGACGAAGTGCCTTTGATCGTATGAACCGCACGAAAGATCCGGTTGTGGAGTTCGGCATTTTCGGTATTGGTCTCAAGTTCAAGAAGGTCGGGTCCGAGCTTATCGAAAATCTCATTCGATTCAACGATGAAACTCTCCAGTAACTCAGCCATTTCCCCTTCGAGTTCCGCAAATGTTTGGTTAGCCATGAAATCCGCCTGTCTGTTGTTTCAATGTGTATTTGTAAATTGTGCTATGATGGAATCCGCATCTTCCTGACGCGATCCATCGGTAGTATATTTGGCATCGCTGTCAAACGATTTTGTTGTATCAATCATCGGCTGTTCCAGTTCTTTGCCGTCGAACCGGCCTACGGCGTTCGCGAGTTGAGTCCGGACAGATTCGATCATATGGCGGACCCCCTCGATCTGCTGTGAGGTGATATCCTGTACCTGAAGCGACATGGCAATATTCATCGACAGTCCGCGGACATCGGATAGTTCCTGACACAATCCGCCGATCGCATCGCAGTTCGCCGATGGTTCTGTTAATAACATCAGATCATTTTTTACGGATGTTAATACGCTCTTTTGTTCATCGCTGAACGTATCGATCGCTTCTATAATTTTTTTTACAAGTGTGTTCCGCTGCACAAGTTCGGTGTCGATCGCTTTCAACTTTGTCTCAACGATCTCGATCCTCCGTCCCATATCGTCAACTACATCGAGGATCTCGATTGTCGCATTTTCCGTCGCCTGTGAAACGGTGGAGAGCTGCTGCGACGCTTTCGGAATATTACTGGAAGTATTCTCAACAGTATTTTTGATCTCATCCATCATTGGCATGATATCTTTTAATACTTTCAATAAATGGTTCATACCAACTCCATGGGCTACTGGTTTTTCGATGATTTCAACCAACAAATCGGAATTATTCATAAACACTCTCGCTGTCTAATGGTTTGCTATTTTACCAACGTTGTTGATTTAAGAACATGATCGAGCTTTTCCTTCAGCGCCTGTGGCGTGAATGGTTTTACAATATAGTTGTTCACGCGAGCCTGCATCGCTTCGATGACATCATCCTTATTCCCGCGTGTTGTCACCATCAGCACCGGCAGATCGCTGAACTCGGTCGATGTACGGATGGTCTTCACCAGTTCCAAACCGTTCATCTCCGGCATGTTCCAATCGCTGATCACAAAATCAGCACCTTCGGTTTGCAGTTTGCCGAACGCTTCTTTGCCGTCCGCCGCTTCGATGAACGAATCGTATCCGATCGCTTTGAGCGCATTGACGACAATCCGGCGCATGGTCAATGAATCGTCAACGACTAAAAATTTGATCGCCATTGTATCCTCCTTAAATTATTCTGCCCAACTGATATATTTTGAAACTTCATACTGTACTTTTTCCAGACTGAACGGCTTGTTCAGGTACGAATTGATGCCGAGACTTTCGCTCTCCGATTTCAGCGCTTTGTCCTGCAGCGACGTAAGAATAATAATCGGCACTTCATGATAGACAGGATTTCCGCGGAGAGTCCGGGCCAATTCCATTCCGTCCATATTCGGCATGTTCAGATCGGTAATGATGAGATCGACATGTTCGCGCGGCAGCTTTTCCAGCGCATCCATACCGTCTTCGGCTGTCACTACACGGAAACCCTGCATGGAGAGCGAGACAGAAACGAATTTGCGCACTGTGGCTGAGTCGTCAACAACTAAAATTGTACGGTCCACAAGTTTTACTCCTTTTTATACACAATTGCTTTGGGAAAATTCATGATCTTAAATGCAGAGGAAATACCATGCAGCGATTCCGCATATCCGATAAAGAGATATCCGCCTCTGATAATGCTGTCATAGAGCTGCGAGATGACCTGGATCTTCGATTTTGCATCGAAATAGATCAGCACGTTACAACAGAACACGATGTCGAAATTCGACATACCGCGCATACGCGGCTGGTCGAACAAATTCATGTGGTTGAACTGCACAAGTTTCCGGACATTGTCGTTCACGATGAAGCGTCCGTCCTCGGCATGAAAATATTTATCAAGATACAGTTTCGGCATATTGCGGACGGAATATTCGCGGTACACACCCTTCCGCGCGATATCCAGAATGGAAGGACTGATATCGGTTCCGATTACCTCAAATTCCAGTGACGGATATCTTGGTTTTATTCTTTCAAGAAAAATCATTGCCAGCGTATGTGCTTCTTCGCCGGAAGAACTTGCGGAGCTCCAGATACGGATCTTCGGCCGCGGATTGGATGCCTTTAATTTCATCAGTTCCGGAACAAGCGTCTTCTCGAAAATTTCGAACTGAGGTTCATTCCGGAAGAAATACGTCTCATTGATGGTGATGGCATCGTACAGGAATTTCCGTTCATCATCTTTTTTTACGCCAAATTTGATGAACTGAAAATAATCTTCATACTGCGGAAGATGAAGTGCCTGCAGCCTCTTTGAAATCCGGCTTTCGAGCAGGTACTTTTTATTATCCTGGAAATAAATACCCGTCAGCGTGTAAATGAATTCACGTATTGCCTTGAATGTGACTTCAGACATCACGGGTACTTTTGAGATTATTGACGGCGTTATTGAAGGAGCGACATTCATATATTCATTCGAAAGTTTACAGAGCGCCTGTTGATTCAGTATCTTCGGTCATTAGACCGCGGGAATTCAAGACTGCGTGCACACATTCCCTCACCTGCAGATCATCATCATTTGAAAATTTCACCAAGAGATCGGTCGTCCTACCGTGGCTTGCACTTCCGACCATTTCCAGCGTTGTGATGCGCATCCACGTTTCGGATCCGTCGATCAATTGAGCAAAGAAGGCAAACGCCCGTTCTTCGTCAAGATAGAACAACGCATCGACCATCAGCAGCCGCATCTCCTCATCGGAATCGGCCCAGTCTATCGCCAATGCATCGAACAATGAAGCCCGGACCCGCATCATCTCTTTATCGTTTGTCTCCGAGATCTCTCGTATGCGCGGCATGATGAAGCCCATGACATTCTTCTTTTGGTCAAACGCGGAGGATTCATACCGTTCCGCCAGCAGCACGAATGCCTTTCCGGTGTTCTGAAGATTTCCGAGAATGATCGAATCGACTGCTTCGTTCTTGCCGAGCACAGACAGCAGATACCCTTCAACCTCGTCATCCATCATCTGCACAAGCGATTCTACGGCGATAATAACAACCTTCGTCTCGGTGCTGAGCAGGGCATTGAGCAGATACGGTTTGAAAATGGTGTAAGTGGACATCGGTATATTATTGCGCGTTGAAATTTGCACGAACGTAAAGAGCAGAATGTGCTGCAGCGGTCCGGTCGTTTTTTTGATCATCGGTATAATAACGCCGAGTGCACGATCGTTACCAACGGTCGCAAGCGCTTCGATCAGCGAGAATAATACCAGCAGTTCCTCTCCTTCCGGCTCCTGCAATTCTTCAAGAAGAACAACCAGAAACTCTTCCGCACTGGGTGAACCGATCTTGCCGATCGCTTCCGCAATCACAACCCGCGCGTACGGATAACAGACGTAGGCCATGGTTAGGTACGGTATCGATGTTTCATCGCAGATGTTTCCTAACGCTTCCACCACCGCCACAACCACATTCGGATCCTGATCGTGAAGCAGGGTCAGCAGGGATGGAACAGCCGCTTTATCCTTTATCAGTCCGAGCGTATCGATGGCCAATTTCCGCACATCCTGGTTTTCATGATGCGTGTAATCAAGAAGAGGAACAACGGAATCACTTCCGATCTTCACCATCAGCTCGGAAGCCAAATTTCTTGTTATAAAACTTGAATCGGTAAGATATTCCACAACGGCGTACGGAACGCTTTTGGTGCGGATCTGCAGAAGTGAACGGGCTGCGGAATCGCGTACCCCTTTATCCGCATCCTGCAATGCCAGCGACAATACGGCGGAGACCATTAAACTGGTGCTTGTCGATAACTCTTCGGCCGCCTGCCTGCGAACTGCCGCATCCTCGTGGGAGAGAAGCGTTACGATGGTGGTCTTTACGTCAGTTTCAATCATAATGATAATTCCGGTTATGAATTATTTTCCGTTTTCGATCTTCCGTTCATCTTCGACCGTTTACGCTGTCACGGCCTGGAACGACGGTATAAATTTGGACAACGTAGCGTGCACCTGTTCCTGCGTAAATGGTTTCAAGAGATATCCGGAAATTCCTTTTGCGATGGCCTCCTGAATCGTTTCCTGGTCTTTCATAGCCGTAATGATCACAACCGGGATCGAATTATGCATCTTATCGGCCCGCAGTTTTTCGAGCATCGCCATCCCGTTCATCACAGGCATCCAGACATCAAGAACAATTAGGTCCGGTGAATGCATCTCTACCATCCGCAAACCTTCAATACCATTCTTTGCCTCAAATATCTCAAAAGATGTTTTTTTTGCGATGATATGCCGCAAAAGGGACCGCTGCGAAATATCGTCTTCAACGAGAAGTATTTTCATGCCTTCAGCCTTCTCTTATTTTTATTCAGCATTTTTTACATTATGAAGGTGTGTAGAAACAAAAAATCTGCAGTGCTTATAATGCAACTCTCCTTTATCGTGCCACGGATGTCCGCACAAAAAACAATGTTCCCCCTTGTAATCCACCGCATTCAGGAATGACCGGAACGTGACAACATCGTTTCCGCCTTGATGAGAGTTTTTTGACAATGATCCGTTGTTGTGCATGGAAGATGTTGATGCCCGCATATCTGTTCCTTTCACATGTCAAGTTGGTAATTCTCTTTACATATTACGTGCCAATGTCGTTCGGGTTAAAAACCTTTGTTTTCATTGAAAAGTGTCTGTTAACCGGTATTCTACAAATTGTAATGAGGAATATTAGCCAAGTGACAGGTATTAGTAACTTTCAACCAACCGGATATGCCTGAACGATAGAAACAATCAGCCGTATACATTCCGGAAACACGCTCCACTGCGACGGCATGTTTTACTCATTCCCTTTCCGGATGGAAATGGAGAAAATAAATTTTGCCGCACCGCCGCAATTGATCATGATCTGCATTTTTTCGTCGGCCCTCGGCATTGCAGCATCGACCAAACCTACATGCTGCTTGATGGAATCCATGATGAATCCGCATTTATCCAACGACTGCCGGACACGTCCGCTGATCGTGTTGATCAGTTCCCCAAATGTGTCTTTGGCGCTCTCAATACTGTCCGGAGCAAAACCGACCGCTTTTTCGAAGAGATACTCAACATCCTTCTGCAACCCGATGATAGACATAGCCATAACGACATTGGAAGCAGGATGATGCAATTCTATCGCAGCTTCGAACTGTTCTCCCGGAAGATCTTCGTGCTGAATAACGGAAGCACTGCTTTCCTGCATTGTCAGCACACCGATGGACTGCTGAATGGCGCTGATGATCTCGGAACGGAGATGATGGTTCACAATATCGATCAGCGATTCGTATACGCTTTTTACCCCAAGAACCACTGCATTGAACTCCGAAAAGAATATCTTCGGCACAAACGATTTTCGGATAAGACCATCAAAAAGGATCGATTGTTCCTTATATTCTTCGGGTCGTTCAGAGCATAAAAAGATGCTGGCTTCGGATGTGGTATCCAGCGCCCGCAGTTTTTTGGCAACAAGATTTTCCGCTAAGATCTTCAATCCGGTTCCGATGCAGACAATTTTCGGCCGTGCTTCAAGAAAAATATTCACCGCTTCAATACCTGATTCAGCTTCGACGATATCGAATTTATTGGCATAGAGTGATTGGAAGAACGACCGGAAGTTCAAATCGTTGTCCACAAGCAGCAGCGTCTGCTTGGAACTGTCATTCATTCCGCTCTTCGATCTGGGACGGCGCTCACCCGATTCACGGATATCGTTCAGTACGGCTCCCACCCTGTCCACAAAATCCCTGGAATTAAACGGTTTCAGAAGAAAATCGGAAACGCCAAGCGTCAGCAGCCGTGTGATGTGATTACGTTCGCCCACGGCCGACATAGCCACAACGGGGATTCTTGCGGTCTTCTGGTAGGATCTCAGTGCTTCCACCATTTCGAACCCATCCATCAGCGGCATCATCACGTCGGTTATCACCAGGTCTGGTGCTTCTTCCTCGACCATGCGAAGGCCGTTTAATCCGTCGGATGCTTCAACATATTTGCAAAATAGTTTTTTGGTAATGATCTGCTGCAGGAAGACACGCTGCAAATTATCATCATCAACAACAAGTATTTTCATGTGCGTCGACTTCTTTCCGCCTCTATTCAGAATATTTTTGTTTTGTTACTTTTTTGACGCAGTGCTGTATATCATCCTCTGCACTTTGCGTGCCAATATCCCGCACACATAAGCTCTTAGTTTATTGAACATAATTGATGAACAATGGTGAGAATGTGAATACGGTGATGAATATTAGCCATAAGAGAAAAAACAGCCTCCCTGCCGTATCCGTTGACCCGTTTTTTAGAATTGATTCGTTGTTCAATGAACGTTGTACATACACCAATTCTGCAAAGTTCACCATTTGTTTAACAATTAGTGATACATAGCAGGCTCCGCACTATTTCTTCCGGCTAATAACCGCCCGTGTATCAAAAAACTTTTTGCAGGATATATTGCATCAGAAGCAGTCATGTGAACAATTTTGTGCACCAAAATAGCAGAATATCCACATAACATTAGGTGTATGAATGATTTATGCATAAAAATGTTGGCACACTTGATGATGGACTGATTACTATATTTTGATGACAGGGCGTACTATGCCCTAAAATAAATCAGTCGACGGTATTGAGCCGCACAGAAAGAAAACCGTGAAAACAACTGTAAAAAAATCAAAAGCCGCGACCTTGCGCAGCAAAGCTATAGGATTTCTGAAGAAGAATAAGAACGCACCGGCATTGCTTTCCGATACCGATCCGCTTACGCTTATTCACGAATTACAGGTGCATAAGGTTGAGTTGGAAATACAAAACGAAGAACTCCTGCTGACAAAAGAAGAGGTATCCCTTGCTGCAAATAAATTTGCAGAGCTGTTTAACAGTGCCCCTTCGGGATTTATTACGCTTTCACCCGAAGGCTGCATCGATGAGATAAATCTTTGCGCCGCCCGCCTGCTTGGCAGTGAGCAGCGGCAACTGATACATCAACCTTTCAGCTCCTTCCTTTCCAACGATACAAAACAATCGTTCTCAGATTTTCTACGTACCATATTTTCAAAAAGCGGCACAGGATCGTGTGAAGTAACCATCGCATCGAACAGCAGCGGGCCGGCAGTTGTTCAACTTTCCGGCACGTCATCCCGTGACAGAACGCTATGCAATGTAACGATGGTAGATATTACCGAGCAAAAGCGTTCTATACAATTGCTGAAAGCAAGCGAAGAAAAATATCAAAGCGTCGTCCGGATCACCACCGATTGGATCTGGGAAATAAATGAACAGGGACATTATTGTTCCTGCTCCGATACTGTCAATAATATTTTAGGATATACTGCCGATGAGATTATCGGCAAGTCGCCGTTCGATTTTATGCCGCCGGAGGAACGTGAACGGCTTAGCGTTATTTTCAAGAATATCAGCGAGAACAACGGGTCCTTTATTGATCTGGAAAACTGGAACGTGCATAAAGACGGACATACTGTGTGCCTGCTGACCAATGGCTTTCCGTTGCTCGACGATACAGGAAAAAGGATCGGATACCGGGGAGCTGATAAGGATATCACCGAACGCAAAAAAGCGGAATCATTACTGAGACAAAACGAGCATAAATTCCGCACCGTTGCCGATTTTGCGTACGATTGGGAATATTGGATCGATCAACATCAACGAATCATTCATATCTCACCATCGTGTGAAAAAATAACCGGATATACTCCGGACGAATTTATTTCTCACCCGGCGCTGTTGCAGACCATTGTCCATCCCGATGATAAAGATGCATTCAATCATCATCATGATGATAATTTTTCGCCCGAGCATCACAACGAGTATCACGAATTCGAGATCAGAGTTCTGCATAAAAATGGAGCAACCGTTATCATTCAGCATTTGTGCAGACCGATCTTTGATGAAAACAAAACATATCTGGGACGACGCGTGAGTAACAGGGATATAACCGAATGGAAAAAAGCGCAGAATAAACTCCTCCAGCTTTCGCAAGCAGTTGAACAAAGTCCTGTATCAATCGTCATCACCGATACGGCAGGGCGAATCCAGTATGTGAATAAAAAATTTGTTGAGATCACCGGTTACAGTGTTCAGGAAGCGATCGGAAAACAACCACGCATCCTGAAATCAGGACATACGACGCCGTCTGAATATGATCAATTGTGGTCAACTCTTGCAGCCGGCAAAGAGTGGCAGGGTGAGTTCCACAATAAGAAAAAGAACGGAGAACTATACTGGGAATCGGCAAAGATCTCACCGATTATCAATGCTGAAGGGATAACAACACATTACCTTGCGGTGAAAGAACACATTACCGAATTACAAATGGCGGTACTGACGAAACAGGTACTTTTTAATATCTCGGAGGCAGTCCATACGGTCCAGAATCTTCACGATCTGTATAGGATTATCCATAAAGAATTGAATGAACTGCTTCCGGTAAAAAACTTCTTTATTGCCATTGTTAATGAAGCGGAGCAGACGATCACTTATCCTTACGGAGTCGATGAAATATCGATCGACCTTACAAAAACCATCAGTCTGAATGATTCGCAATCGTTATCCATTGAAGTAATCAAAACACAGCGGTCACTACTGCTGACGGAAAACCAGTTGAATGAGCGGTACGCAAGCGGAAAAAACAAATTATGGGGAACGGTTCCAAAATGCTGGCTGGGTATTCCTCTGATCTTACAAGGGAAATCGATCGGCGTTTTTGTCCTGCAGGATTATCAAAATAAAAATGCATTCAGCCTCAGCGACATTCCGCTTCTTGAATCGACTGCCAATCTGGCTGCTCTCGCCATCGAGCGGAAGCAGTCCGAAGAATCGCTTACCCGCTCCAATCAGCAGTTGATTAAAGCCAACAAAATCGCAGAAGCGGCATCGAAACTGAAATCGGAATTTGTGGCAAACATGAGCCACGAAATCCGCACACCAATCAACGGCATTATGGGTCTGACCGAACTTCTGCTTCAGTCGGAATTGAATGAAGAACAGAATTCATATTTACAGCACATCAAAAATTCCAGCAACTCACTTTTAACCATCATCAACGACATACTCGATTTTTCGAAAATTGAGGCGGGAAAACTGACGATTGAAAGAATCGAGTTCGATCTTCGTCAGGTTGCAGAGGAAACGCTTGCCCTTATGGAGCATCGTGCCGTTGAAAAAGGTCTGGAACTGAAACTGCAGATATTGCTGGATTCGGAAACATCATTCATCGGCGATCCGAACCGGGTGCGGCAAGTGATCACAAATCTTGCCGGCAATGCAATAAAATTCACGGAACGTGGATCTGTGACGATTACGATCACAAAACAGCTGCGCCATACCGACAGCAGTGTTATTCATTTTTCCATCGCTGATACCGGCATTGGAATATCAGAACAGGCAATGGGAAAGATTTTTCAGCCGTTTGTGCAGGCAAACGGATCCACGTCCAGAGAATACGGCGGTTCCGGTCTGGGACTGGTCATTTCAAAACGACTGGTAGAATTGATGGGAGGCATGATCGGCGTTGAAAGTGCGGCCGGTAAAGGAAGTACTTTCTGGTTCACGGCAACCTTTCTCAATAAACAAAAGGAATCGTCGTCCCATGGAAGTGCGAATGTCCGCAACAAGCACACTGCTCCCCTCGTGCGCACATTTGTAAACAACGAAAAAAAGGACATTGCCAAAAAGAACATACGGATACTCGTAGCAGAAGATAATGTGATTAATCAAACCGTCTGCAAAGGGATGCTTAACAAACTGGGATATTCCTCCACCATCGTTTCCAATGGCCTTGAAGCATTCGAAGAATTCGAACGTTCTTCGTACAACATTATTTTCATGGATTGTCAAATGCCGGTGATGGACGGATTTGAGGCGACGATAAAGATACGGAACAACGGAACAGAGAGAAACCGCATACCTATTATTGCCATGACGGCGAATGCATTTCAAAGTGATAAAGATAAATGCGCAGAAGCAGGAATGGACGGACATTTTGCAAAACCATTCAAGCAACAGGAATTGAATGATGTAATCGAACAATGGGTGCACCGGAACATGGAACAGTCAGGAACTGGCGGAAATGAAACGGAGAATTCCGCTGCCGGCGAGATAAAGGATTATTCTTCCATCGATCCGAAAATGGTGGACGACATCATCGATTCCGATATAATGAATCTGCCGTTCCTGACCGATCTACTGAGTGAATATTTTTCGGCTGATATTCCCGGTAAACTTATAACCATTCGAGAATCATTAACGAAGAACGATATACCGGAGGTGCGTCGTACGGCCCATTCTCTTCGCGGCAGCAGCGCACAATTGGGAGCATATCGTGCCTCGCAGCAGTGCGAACAGATAGAAGCATGCGTCGTGCATAACGATCTTAGGGATATTCCAGATATGGTCTCCAATCTCGAACAAATATTCGTGACCACAAAAATTGAACTTGAAGAATATTTGAGAACAAAGAGACTGCCATGAACATACTGATTGCTGAAGACGACATTGTTTCAAGGAACTTTTTGGTAAAACACCTGAACGCACTTCACCATACCGTACAGGTCGCCAAAAACGGACAAGAGGCGTGGGAGATGTATTCGGCGCATCACTTTAATGTTGTCATCACGGACTGGCTGATGCCGAAGCTCAACGGACTGGAATTTGCGCGGATGATCAGAACCAATCACCGTGAAAGATACACCTACATAATTTTTCTTACCGTGCTGTACGGCAAAGAGAGTTTTATAGAAGCAATGGAGGCCGGCGCTGACGATTTTATTTCAAAACCGTTCGATCTGGATCAGCTCTTTGCCCGGCTGAATGTTGCACAGAGAATTATCGGCATGCAAAAAGAACTGCATACGCTTCAAACTCTTCTGCCGATCTGCTCGTATTGTAAAAAAATTCGGGACGATGGTGAACAATGGATACCGGTGGATACGTATATTGCTCACCGGACAACATCAAAATTTTCACACGGTATCTGCCCGGATTGTTATGCAGAACATATACAACCGTCTCTCCTGAAGATGAAAGAGATCCGAAATCCGTAGCAACGTGTGCCAAAACAACGGGGATGTAGCCCGGCGGTATCCTTCCGGTACGGTTTGGCTTATTGGAGTCCGATCGTCGTAAAGTGGGAAGAATATAACATATCAGTCTTCATGATATGGTGGTCAAGCCATTGCTGCAGAGTGTTCATGATCTCGTCGGCAACATTTGCCTTTCCTGCCAAAAAATCTTTTTCCAGCGCTTTCACTTTTTTCTTCAGTCCGTCATGTTCACATTTGTGATGATCATGATGGGCAAAGCACGAAACGATCATGCAGTTTTCTTCATAGTCAAAATGATACTGCGTATAGGCGATCAGCTTCGATAATATTGAACCGATCACCACATCGGTCTTTCCGGCGTTCATTGCATCACCAAGTTCGTTGATTAGCGCAATAATTGCTTTATGCTGTGCGTCAAGGGATTCAACATTAACGCTCATTGAGTTATTCCATGTCATACTATTCATTTCCGAAGCTTTCAATATTGTTCAACAATTGTTTCGTGTTCCGCAAGTTCCGGCTGAGCGGCAACAGAAACTGCCGGCTTCTGTTGCCGGTGGATACTCTTTTTCGAAGATGTTTCACGGTCATCAAGATTAAACCGGTTGATGATCTGCATTAAATTCTCGGTCAGCCGGCTAAGATCTTCGGACGTTCTGGCGATTTGCTGCGTTCCGCTGGCGCTTTCCTGCGTTACCGTGCTGATCGAAACAACATTCTTCGATATTTGTTCCGACGTGCTGGACTGTTCCTCGCTTGCCGCTGCAATATGTGCCACCATATCCGATACTGATTGAGCATTCCCCACAATATTGTTCAGCATCCCTCCGGCGCGTTCTGCAAGAACAATTCCGGCCGTCACCTCAAGAGTTCCTTTCGACATTGAGTCAACCGCATGACGGGTGTCCGTTTGGATCTGATGAATCATCATGGAGATCTCTTTTGTCGCTTTCGATGTGCGCTCGGCGAGTTTTCGCACTTCATCGGCAACAACCGCAAATCCGCGTCCCTGATCACCGGCCCGTGCCGCTTCGATGGCAGCGTTCAACGCAAGAAGATTTGTCTGATCGGCAATATCGTCGATTACCTCGATAATCTCGCCTATCTTATCACTTGAGCTTCCCAGTACCTTCACTTGATCGGCAGATTGTGTGACGACAGAAGAGATGCGGCGCATTCCACCGATCGTTTCTTCAACCACTTTCCCTCCCTGTTCCGCGTCAAGCCGCGCCTGATTTGCACCATCGGCAACTTTCCGGATGTTAGCCGTTGTTTCCAACAATGTCTTGGTCATTTGTTCAATAGCCGCGGCCACTTCCGATGTCTGCGAACTTTGCTGCTGTGCGCCGGCCGCCATTTCTTCGGTGGTCGAACTGATTTCCGTTGAAGCGGAAGACACGGCGTTCGCGGAATCCCCAACCTGCCGGATAAGATCGCGGAGAGAATCAAGCATTGTTTTATATCCCCGCGTCAATTGCCCTATCTCATCCTGCGACGATAATTTTTTGTCTAATTCTTTCGTTTCATATGAACGAAGATCACCGTTGGCAACACGTTCGGATTGAGAGACCATTTCCGAAACCGGCGCAACAACGATCTTCTTTACCAATATCTGGATCACACCGACGATCACAAGCACCGAAAGAATCCCGACTCCGAGCGTGATCCACCGGATCAACGCCTCCTGACGCAATAGCTCTTCCATCGAACCGGAAACGCCAAAGACGGAAACAAGGTCACCAATATTTTTTGCCTGGAAAATATCAATGCCCGATTCGTTGTGACAGGAGAAACATTCCTCCTGAATACGTGCAGGTACAAAAATAGCCAGCCGTGACGAATCACCTTCAAGAATTCTCCGTTCCACCGAAACCAATGTGTCGTTCTTTTTTAACAAGGCCAAAGCCTCAGCTTCATCCGGCGGCAGCGAAGCGTTATCGGCATCGGCAAGTATGCGATGGAATTTCCATCCGCGGTCTGTTGCTTCAGCATCGGCGGAAGAATGGATCATTGCCGTAGAATTGTGCGCCAGCATGAACAGTTCATCGCGAAATGCTTTCTCCGCCTGCGCAGTTTGTTTTGATGACGAATACCACCCGAATACAAAAATAATTATGGCCACGACAAACGCCGGGATCAGGAAAAGCTTTTGTTGAATATTCAATTTTTTCATAAAGATACTCGTGTGGTTTACAATTTTTTTATATGTTTCCCCCGTGGTATCTTATTACCGTCAAGTGCTGACAGGGTTTTTTTATTCATTATAATTCAAAACGAACCATACTGCACATTCTACAGCATTAATACAGTACGCTGAATCCAAACAGTACTGAACTGGTCGTTGTATTGTTTTCAAATCCGGCAGCAACACCAATGTCGAGCACAAATTGCGGTGTAACAGCAAAACCGGTTCCCCCCATTACTGTCACGGTTCCCTCCGCACCGGTACCTGCACTTCGCGCATACGCAACATCCGCAAAAGGCGACCACCGTTCGAACGAATACGCGATTAATTCAGTAATCATTAAATTTCCCAACCAGATATCCCCGTTTCCGGAAACACCGACATTCACGTTGCTCTGCCATATCAATCCGAAAATATTTTTACCGAAGGCGATACCTGCGCTGTAGTCCCACGCATTCGGAGCGGCAACACCGCCGGACATCGGCACATTCGCTGTACCGGTAAGCGCCCAGTGCAGTTCATCGTTCTGTGCCGGTACAGGAATCCATTGTACCAACAGACTAACATCACGCGGTCCGAGTGCCGGTTCATTCGGCAGAGATGAAAACGACATTCCGTTCGTACCAAGACGCAATTCAAAATTAGAAACAACGGTATATTTTAATAAAAGAGGACTTGTCCAACTGGTAGCACCGGCAGTAAATGCAGTTGCGCCGAAATTAACCTCCATATGCCCCACAGGCCCCAGATCGGGTGAATTGGTTATGGATGGCCGACTGGGATTTGCCGGAAGAGGATCTTCCTGAGCAGAAGATGAGGCCGACGCTATGATCATCATCGCTAGGACGAATATTGAATACACAAAGAAAGCTGTGATAAACCCGATGATTTTTTTAATTACAATACAATACTGCATAAGAAAATCCTTTTCTAAATAGTTCAATGTACAAGGGCCACTTTAATTTCATTACAATGTTATTCCAACGATCAGATATGTCTGTTCAATATCGGGATTGACAATATACGATACGGTCAAAGGAAGCGAAAATTTATCCGTCATCACGATCGACTTGGAGACTGTAACACCGATATTGATGAGATCTGCTTTTGATGTTCCATACCATACGCTTTTTGCAGGAGTCACTGCGGCGAAGAGATTTGCGGAGAATGATTCGCACGAAAACAAATAGCTGCCTTGTATATAGATGGAATGATCGACATCATTATGAAAATTGTAATACGCAGTGATCGTCACCGGTAATTTTTCTGTTCCGGAGAATCCTGCTCCGAGTTCGAGCACATGTGCACCGGTGGTGCCGTTGAAATTAAAATATTTCAATCCGGCACTCGGATAGAAATAATCAGTATAGAACAGCGAGAATGTTCCCGCATCAGTAGGAATGCCATACGATGCCCACAAATCGTGTTCCGCAAACACTTTACCGGCTCCCAGCAAATCTACCGATGAAACACCCATACTGTACGCAGCCCACGTTCCGATAGAAAAATTACCGTATGTATACGATAGTGCCGGTTGAAATGAAGGTGCATTGCCATAATCAAGACCGCGCCAGATATACCGGCTGTACAAGTCCACTCCGAACTTCACTTGTCCCGTAGATGTCGATGAGCAATTGGCTTCAGTCATTTCGGACTCAACGGAAACCGCAACGGTCCGCGCCGTATCTGTCTTTTGCCCCGGTGGAAGTGTTTGTTCAACATTCACTTTCACCGTCACACCTATTTTTTCACCGTTACCCTCTTTCGGCTGTTGAACATCGACCGACCGTAATGATTTTTTCAATTCCTGTACGACCGCATCCACTTTGCTGTAATCTTGAGAGAACGATAACTGCAGAAGCGAGAATACAAAAATAGATATTGTGCTGTACTGTTTCATTTCACCACCTATGAGAGTAATACATGAATAATATTTCTTAATAGTGCCGCAGAGAATCGGCAAGACTCTCTACGGCATTTTTTTTCAAATCCCATGCGAAGGTCATTAACCTTCGCATGGTCGTATTACATTAATAATGCTCTACAAGATGCCCGTTCTCAGAGACCGCTTTTTTCGATTTCTGTGCGGACATCGTCTTGCGTGCAGCTGTTTCCCTCTTCGGCTGCGGATGCCGGGACACTTGTTCCGTTCCGCCGAGATTGAACTTCTCTAACAGTTGTTGGAGATTTTCCGTTAACCGGTTCAGATCTTCTGCCGTCTTGGCAATCTGCTGAACGCCGCTTGCGCTTTCCTGCGTTACCGTGCTGATCGCTTCAACATTCTTGCTTATCTGTTCGCTTGCGCTTGCCAGCTGTTCGCTGGCTGCTGCTATCTGACTGACCATATCCGCAACCGATTCTGCGTTGCCGACAATACCGAGAAGCATCTGTCCTGCCTGTTCAGCAAGTGTAATACCCTTACCGACTTCTTCCGTTCCCTTATCCATGGATATCACTGCCTGGTTCGTATCGGCCTGGATCTGCTTGATCATCGATGCGATCTCTTTTGTAGCTTTCGAGGTGCGTTCTGCCAGTTTTCGTACTTCATCGGCCACCACTGCAAAGCCACGACCCTGTTCGCCGGCGCGGGCCGCTTCGATCGCTGCGTTCAGCGCAAGCAGGTTGGTCTGATCTGCGATGTCGTTAATAACGCCGACGATCTCGCCGATCTTTTCGCTTGATGCACCAAGAACTTTTACCTGACTGGCCGATTGATTAACGACATCCGATATTCTCTTCATTCCTTTAATCGTGTCATCAACAACTGTACCGCCTGCGTTCGCGCTGTCTTTTGCGGATTTTGCGCCGTCGGCCACCTTGCGGATATTGCCGTTGGTTTCGCCCAGTGTTTTGGTCATCTCTTCCACTGCCGTTGCTACTTCGCTTGCCTGTGAGCTTTGTTCCTGCGCGCCGGCTGCCATCTCTTCGGTGGATGAGCTTATCTCGGTGCTTGCACTTGCCACTGCCGATGATGCTTCGGAGACCTGCACTAATGTTTCTTTTATTGACGTAACAAACTTGTCGAACGAACGCTGCAGCCCTCCGATCTCATCCTTCCGAACGCTGTTGAACTGATTGTTCAGATCGGCATTGTCGATGCTCGTGATCAGTTCTTTCACCGGATTCGAGATCATCCGCGAAATGAAGAAACCGAGGAGAACAGAAATGATACAGCCGATTACTGAAATAATCAGCATATTCCGACCAGCTGCGCTTGCATTAAGCGAATTGTCATTGGAACGATTTTCAGCCCGTTTTACAAGCAAATCTCCCCAATCATCTATTGCTTTTTGATAATTATTACGGGATTTGTCCATAGGTCCTTTGAATAGTACCAATGCTTCGTTTGTTTTGCCTTCCTTCATGAGCGAAAGGTATTGATCGATATAAGGAATGAAAACCATCCGCTGAGCAATATACCCGTCATAGGCTTTGCGAACATCGTCGCTGCTTATACTTTTTTCCAATACTGCAACTGTTTTGGTGATTTCTTCTCTTCGGGCAGTAATTTTATCAAGGAATCCGTTTTTTTCCGATTCAGATTTTGCGATTGCAATTTCAAGCATATTGCAGCGCATCCGCTGAAACGAAGCTTTAATAATACCGATTTGAGCAAGTGGTACCGTATTCCGTTCATAAAGGATTGTATCGCTTTTATCGGCTTCATTTAAGCTGGAGATACCTTCGTACCCGATAAACGCTCCTATGAGAGAGACAAAAACAAATGCGGAAATAAGTTTTGTTCCAATATTTAGATCTAAGAACCATTTCATAATAGTACCTCTTTAGTTTATAATGAGAAATATATAGTAGAACGGTAGGTGAAGCAGGATCGCAAAGATTCATGAAGAATCTCTGCAGCAAAACTCCGATACTTAATAATTAAAAGAAAATATTATACCGGTGTGTTGAAATTTGATCGCATTGTCAGGAGGCTGAACTTTCGGACGGATTGTGGTTCGAGCATTCAGCTGAGGGAACATAATCGGTTGACGTTGCCTG
>CAIOTF010000028.1 GCA_903861125.1 uncultured Ignavibacteriota bacterium | reverse complement strand
ATCCCGCTGGATAATCGTGCGCCGTCGAACTGCGCAGAATAATACCCTGTCTCTTTCACTTCGTTCACCAGCGTTGCTACTTCTCTGCCGATTGCATCATTGGCTTTCCATTAGTTTTGCAGCGCCTGCAAAAAGAATTCAGTCCTGAAAACACCGACAGTATCTATGACCGTTCCGGGAAGCTTCCCCGTTGATATTTTAACGTTCAATCCAGCGCTATACGTTCTCACTTCCCCGGTCGAATTGTTTTTCGCCGGAAGTTCTGTTGTATTGAATACTTTCACGTCAGCGAGAAATTTATCCAATTCGGTATTTGAGAAGTCCGGCGAGCTCACAAATGTGTATATATTTAAAATAGTATAGTATTCATTTTTGTTTGAACTGTTTTTTGTCCATTCAACGGCTTGTATCCATGCATCAAAGAATGCCACCATCGTTGCAGCAGAAATTTTTGAAAGGAACGTGGACGTTGTTGCAAACCCTTCCGGAATCACACCGGGATAATCTGCCGATGTTGCACTGACTTTTCCGCTACCGCTTGTAACCGCCCGCGCCGCCTGAGGATCGTAATTGACAATTAATGAATACTGGTTGGCGATGAATTTGTCCGACAGTGAACTCGGCGACTCCTCTGTGATGCTGGCAAAGGATGCCATCGTTAATCCTTTTGCCGCAAGATAGGTTGCAAGAAAATTCTGCACGCTTAATAAATTGAGATATATGCCTGCTTTTTTTCCCGTCAATTGTGTGGAATCGGTGATCGCACTACTGAGGATGATTTTATCCCCTCCGTTGGACCAATCGGTCATTCCCAGGATTACGATAGGATTTCCTTGACGTTTGATATCAAGCCACGATCCGATCATATCAAGTGCGATATCGACCGTTCCGTTTTTCAACGCCATGGCCAAATCACGATTATCAGAAAAAACCTTCACCTCGACATCGAGATTCTGAGCGGAGAATAAACCTTTTACTTTTGCTACGTTCAATGGTGCAAAGCCTGCCCATTCAACCATTCCTACCGAAACCTTTACCGGCGTAATCACGGGTGCTACTGCATCTTTTTTGCACCCTGAAGCAATAACCAACAACAAAATCAGAATATATTTTTTCATGGAAAATCTTTCTATTATTTTATTCAAGAATGTATTTCTGATTATTGAAGTAAAACAAAAACAGCCGAGCTTTTCTATTCCAGCCTATACGTGATGACCGATGGTATATTAAAATCCCACAAACCTTTAAAAATTGAGGCGCGGGATATTTTGCTCCTTAACTTATTTCATCAATATCAATTTTCGTATCTGTGTGTTTTTGTCCGATGTTAGTCGTGCGTCCCGACAAAAGACGTCGGGATGTTTTGGTTGTTTGATTTCCTCTATTACTTAAGCAACAACAATTTTCTCATTTGCGTTTTTCCACTCGATGTTAGCTTAGCAAAGTATATTCCACTCGATAATTTCGCACCGTCGAACTGCACAGAATAATATCCCGCTTCTTTCACTTCACTGACCAATGTTGCCACCTCTCTGCCGATTGCATCATATACTTTTAATGATGTGAAGCCGTTCTCTGACAGCTGATAGCTGATCGCTGTTGATGGATTGAACGGATTGGGATAATTCTGTTTCAGTCCGAATTCTTTCGGCGCGCTGACGGCAGTCACTTCAACAGTTTGCGAATATTCGAACTCGCCGTCGCGGTCGATCTGTTTTAAGCGGTACGATGTTTTTCCTGAAGCTGACTTATCAACAAATGAGTACGACTTCGGAGCGTTGGTTGTTCCGTTTCCTTCTACGAAGCCGATCTTGCTCCAATTGTCATCCCTCGTCTCCGCTCGGGATGACAGCGTTCTATTTTCCATTGCTCTTTCGATTTCAAATCCGTAGTTGTTCACTTCCGTTGCTGTTTTCCAGCTCAGCGTGACGCCGTTCTTATCTGCAAATGCGGTGAATGAGAACAGTTCTACAGGGAGAGGGAAACTGCCGTTCCAGGTACCGCCGCCGCTCAGCATGCCATTGACTGTTTTTGCATAGGCAGAAATATCCGCTCCCGTTTCAATCGTAATCGCCGCACGGGCATCGATGGTGATATTGGATTGTGCGTACATAATCGGTGCCCGTATACATACTATGACAAGAAATAATAACAACATTCTTCGAAGCAGTGTATTCCGCCAAAGTCTGTACCTGGCATGACCATCGGGTATATGTGATACCAATGCTAATAGTAAGTATTTCATTATTTTCCCTTTCGTTCATTGAAGGTCAGTGAATGTTGACCCTCCACTCTTTTCTTCTCACTCTCTTTCAGTATCACCGACCTCATGTCGTGCATTTCTTTCTTCAATGTTTCCAGCGATTGAACCGTCGCGGCAAGGGTTTTGTTCGTTTCTTCCAACGTTTTGACCTTATTACGGAGCATTTCTATTTCCGCCTGCTGGTCCTGAATTGCCTTCACCACCATCGGGAAGAGATTGCCGGGAGATGCTTCCAGTTTTTTGGGATTGCTCTTCAGCACCAGGTTCAGCCATTCCGCTTTCTCCGATCTCTGAAGTTCATCGAGTTCCTGCGCAACAAATCCTGCCGTAAATTTCTTTTCTGCTTTGCTGCCGTCCGGTTTGCCGTTCTTATACCAGTCACGCCTGTCCCATTGATACTGACGCGGTTTCAATTTCATGATGAAGTTGAGACCGAGGGAGAGATCACGTATATTTTTCTTGTCACGCATATCGGACAGCGATGTGATGCTTGTTGCCTGACAGCGCAAAGCAGTAACGCCGGAATTGCCGAGTGTCACTTCATTTGTTGCTGTGGCGGAAGATGGTTGAGAACCGCTGCCAAGAATAGTAAGAAACGATCCTGTCGTGACATTCGTTCCGGCTCCATTACCGACTGCCGTGTTGCAGAAACCTGTACTGTTATGCTGCAGAGAAGAATATCCTATCCCTGTGTTGCTGTACCCTTCGCTGTTATCGTATAATGAATTATTCCCGAAGGCTGAGTTAGTGGACCCTGTCGTGTTGCTGTTGAGTGCCAAACTACCCACGGCCGTATTCCAACTGCCACTGGTATTGGCGTAAAGAGCTGCTGAACCGAATGCTGAATTCTGATTCCCTTCAGTATTGTTCACGAGGGTTTGTGTACCGAATGCTGAATTATTAAAACCGGTGGTAAGTGACGCTAAACTTACCCAGCCCACACCGGTATTATAGCTGGCTTCCCAACTGTTAATGCCGGTCATCGTACAATTGCCCGCGTTGATTCCGACAAACGTGTTATTCCCGGCTTTTGTACTGTTATAATTGTGGATAAACCGATACCCCCCTTTGGTTATCACTCCAATAGTTCCGTTCGAATTGGTTTGATTGCCGAGTTCAATGCTCCGGTAGAATGTTGAGTTGCCGCTCGACTGACTGAGCGAATAGAAATCATTCGATCCGTCTTTGATCTTAAAAGCGCCATTGGTGCCAAGCGTGTTGGTAATGTTGTTCTGAGCATACAGTATACCCGAGAAACACGACACAACAAGAAAACACAGTGAAGATTTTTTCATTGAGACAACCTTTCAATTATGATGAGGTGGATTGTTGTAAATCACGTTATGGGCATGGTGTAGAACAAAATTATTTCACCAGGTGCATCTTCCGTACTGCCGATTTTCCCTCTGCATTCAAACGGTAGAGATAGATACCGCTTGCAAGATGCGCACCGTCGAACTGCACAGAATAATATCCCGCTTCTTTCACTTCACTGACCAATGTTGCCACTTCTCTGCCGATTGCATCGTAGATCTTTAAGGTTGTGCGTCCGTTTGCCGGAAGCTGATAGCCGATCGTTGTTGTGGGATTGAACGGATTGGGATAATTTTGT
>CAIOTF010000027.1 GCA_903861125.1 uncultured Ignavibacteriota bacterium | reverse complement strand
TTGTTCCGTTCCGCCGAGATTGAACTTCTCTAACAGTTGTTGGAGATTTTCCGTTAACCGGTTCAGATCTTCTGCCGTCTTGGCAATCTGCTGAACGCCGCTTGCGCTTTCTTGCGTTACCGTGCTGATCGCTTCAACATTCTTGCTGATCTGTTCGCTTGCGCTTGCCTGCTGTTCGCTGGCCGCTGCAATTTGACTGACCATATCCGCAACCGATTCTGCGTTGCCGACAATACCGAGCAGCATCTGTCCTGCCTGTTCTGCAAGTGTAATACCTTTGCTGACTTCCTCTGTTCCTTTATCCATGGAGGTCACAGCCTGGTTCGTATCGGCCTGGATCTGTTTGATCATCGATGCAATCTCTTTGGTTGCTTTCGATGTGCGTTCTGCTAATTTTCTCACTTCATCAGCTACCACCGCAAAACCACGACCCTGTTCGCCGGCGCGGGCTGCTTCGATTGCTGCGTTCAATGCAAGAAGGTTCGTCTGATCTGCGATGTCATCAATAACTCCGATGATCTCACCGATCTTGTCGCTTGATGCACCCAATACTTTTACCTGTTCAGCTGATTGGTTAACGACATCCGATATTCTCTTCATTCCTTTAATGGTATCTTCCACAACTGTGCCGCCTTCATTAGCGCTGTCTTTCGCCGATTTTGCGCCGTCGGCCACTTTGCGGATGTTGCCGTTTGTTTCGCCCAAGGTTTTGGTCATCTCTTCAACTGCAGTAGCTACTTCGGCTGCCTGCGAGCTTTGTTCCTGTGCGCCGGCCGCCATCTGTTCGGTGGATGAACTGATCTCGGTACTTGCGCTTGCCACTGCCGAAGATGCTTCGGACACTTGAACCAGTGTATCCTTAATCGAGAGAACAAACTTATCGAACGACCGCTGGAGCCCTCCGATTTCATCTTTCCGTGTGCTGTTGAACTGATTGTTCAGATCGGCATTGTCGATGTTCGTGATCAGTTCTTTCACCGGATTCGAGATCATCCGCGAAATAAAGAAACCGAGCGCGATTGCAATAAGCACACCGATGACAACAACGGTAAGCATTATTGTTTGCGCCGCTGTTGCTTCCGCAGTATTGCTATCGGATTTTCCTTTTGCCGCCGTTACTTTTGCATCAACCATCTTTTCGATGATTGCCATTTCGCGGTTGGCGGATTTTTTCATGTCACCCTGAAGCAATGCCATTGCTTCCTGATCTTTGTTCGCTTTTGCCAAAGAATTGAGCGCATCCAAATATTTTGCATATTCAACGCGTGATTCTTTAAATTCAGCGAACATATCCTGCATTTCTTTGCTCACGATTGTTTTTTCGTACTCACCGGCGATCTTATTAATGCTTTCGCGGTACGTTTCGATCTTACTGATGAATTCACTCATCTCGTCATTATTCTTTGCAAGAATAACGTCACGGGTATTAACACGAATTCGCTGGAAGTTCACGGCGATATCCGACATTTGTCCCATCGGAACAGTGAAGTTTTCGAACAGCATGG
This sequence comes from uncultured Ignavibacteriota bacterium, assembly GCA_903861125.1. Classification (GTDB taxonomy): domain Bacteria; phylum Bacteroidota; class Ignavibacteria; order UBA10030; family UBA8401; genus UBA8401. The sequence goes on along the minus strand of CAIOTF010000027.1, from coordinate 41,212 downwards.
TATCGCTGTTGTCTGCTTGCTGCAGTTTGGTGATACCGAAATAACCGACGAATGCGGCGATACCGGCGACGAGAAGAAAACTGGATATCAGTTTTGTTCCGATTTGCAGATCTAAGAACCATTTCATGATGTTTCTCCTTATAATGGTGATGGTGATAAAAGTGGCAAGCAACAGTGCATAAAACAATATTCCGAAGGAGCTATCTCCAGGAGGTTCATCGGCCGCCGCAGGGGATACGCTGGATTTTTTGTCTTCGCTTACCGTGTTTGTTTGTTGAATTGTATTATTTGTTTCTTCTTTTGTCATCGGGGAAGTTGAAACATCGGAAATTGCTTGTGCGACCTGTTCGGTTTTTTTGATTTTTTTCGGCTGTGCACTAACAGCGCTACGCACGGGTGCAGCCTTTTCTTTCTTTGTAACATTCTGCGGTTCCGCTTTCGCCGCCGGAGCCGGATTCGGCTCCTGCATCATTTCCAGTAATTTATCTTTTGCACTCTTCGGTTTTTCCTGCGCCGTTGTGAATGATGCAACGGCAACGATGACCATTGCCGCAATCATCAATACATATGTTTTCGAAGTTTTCATAGACTCAATGATTTATTTTGAATGTTGGTTAAAAATTTACAATCACATGAAAGAACCAGCGATCATCTTTGTTGACCAATATGTTGTCGAATTGCTTCATTGATTTCGTTTCGGCATCGATCCATTGACGGTCTATAGAAAGAATAAGTTTGTCAAACGGTTTGTAGACAAGGCCAAGAATCTTCAGGCGTGTAACATCTCCCCCTTTTTTATCGTTTGGTTCAACAACATCAAAGCGCCACACCAGCGAACATTTTTCCTTCCACTCATCCACCGGAGCCTTGACTTCACCGAAGAACGAAAGAGCAGATCCGTACAGCAGCGTATCGGCATATTTCGGAGCGTCCTGACGGGAATTGTATTCTACGGTTGCCGATGCAAAGGAATATGTATAACTGAGCAAAGCACCAAATCTGTTTCTCGGTAATGCTGACGATGTTGTGCTTATGTTGCTCCCTTTCAGCACGTAGGCGGCAAGAAGCAACGGTTTGAGCAGCGGGTCGTCGATAAACGGATATACATTTGCCCGTATCGCAAAATCTTTATACCGATTTGTTTCTGCCGATGTAAATCCGTTTCCGTTCAAAATAAATCCGGAAATATCTCCCATCTTTCCCGGCAATGCGTATGACGCGGATACACCGATATCAGCCGTCGGGTAATACGACTGAAGATCAGAGACCGATCCGCTGATACCGCGGTATTTCCACACACCATCAACAAAACTCGGCCACACGGTCGGGATCAATCCGAATTTTACTGAAAGGAAACTGAAGGGGGCAAAATCCATGAATGCAAATTTCATACGAATAGCAAATCCACCGTAGTACAGTTTCGCTATTGAATCCGGCTGACGGTACGATGCGGCGCGGTAGAGATCAGTTGTAACCTGAATTTTCCCGCCCTCGAATACCGGCCCTTTTGCGGTGAGGTATAATCTGTCCAAATCGAAACGGTTGAAATCCTTTCCTTCTTTCCCTTCCGAGGAATAAACAAAATACGAGAAGAGAGTGCCGCTGATCTGGATCGGTGATGGTGCGACAGCCGGTTTTTGCTGCGCCTTCTTTTCGTCGTCGATTACTTTTTTAAATTCTGCAACAAGCTGATCAAGAAGCGCGGATAAACGCGTACCGTCCGCCGTAGCACCCGGTTCGGCGGATTTCCGTTCAAGAGCTTCTATGCGGCTGATAATGCCTTGCGATTCCGAGGCAGCGCTGTTCAGGCGGTCGGCAACAGTAGACTGATCGCCGTTCACCAGTATTTTTTTAATAGCAGCAAGGTCCGTTTTAACGGCAGCGATCTCCGATGAACGGATGGTTGCCTCATTCGCGAACCGGACGGTCATGGAGTCTTCAAGGTTGCCGACAATTTCGATGATCTTAGCAAAATTCTGTGAATAGACATTGGTATTCAAAAGACTGCTGAGGGCAATAATTAAAAATATTCGGAACGGTTTCATCGGCATACCCGCTTCATGATTAAAAGTAAATAAATTTTTCATTTCCATATTTGCAGCACATTAACACCAGGCAATATCCGCTTCACACTTTCTCTTCATCAACGACGGTTTCAGAGAGATTTGTTTTCTGCACACACTTTGCAAGACCCATATCTATTTTCATGATATGATTGTTCAGCCAGTCACCCATCACATTTTTTGTTTCAATAACCGATTTTACCGTAGGACCGTTGTGTTCAATATTTTTTCTCATCCGCGCGAAGAACTCAAGGAACTCTGCATGAGCATTCTTATTTTCCTGAGCTGTTGGACAGTGAAGCTGCAGCATGCAATTCTCTTCGTGCTTGAAGTGCAGCGCCGCATATTTTTCCAGAAAATCCAGTCCGGTGATTATTTCCTGTCTTCCGTGATTGGATTTCATTTCAAAACTTAATCTGTTGATCCAGATGATAAGAACCTTATGAGCATCATCAACTTCTTTTACACCCGTTGCCATTGCATCGTTCCATTCCAGCTCCATGTGTATCTCCTATTTGTTTGTTACCGGCTGCGGCTGTCACGAGGTCGTGAACGGAAAGATCGCTTCCCGTACAGCACGTACCGTCCGCAGCGCGCGGACGGCACGGTTCGGTATATTATGCTGCGATCGCTTCCAACTCTGCATGTTCTTCTGTTGTTAAAACACGTTCCAGGTCCAGAAGAATAAGAAGACGATTCTCTAATTTTGCTATAGCTGTAATATAATCCGCATCGATTCCTGCTATGATCGGCGGCGGCGGTTCCGAAACGCTCTTTTGAATCCGCAATACTTCGCTCACAGCATCGACCACAAAGCCAAGCACTTTGCTGTTCAATTCAACCACGATGATGCGTGAATTTTTATCTTTTTCTTTGCGGGCCATTCCAAAGCGGCGGCGAAGGTCGATAATCGGAATTACTTTTCCGCGAAGATTAATGACACCGTCAACATATTCCGGCGTATTCGGAACGCGGGTTACATCCACCATCCGGTTGATCTCCTGCACTTTCAGGATATCAACGCCGAATTCTTCCTCTCCGATATTGAAACTGACAAGCTGCAAGAGCTCATCCGAAACGCCTTGTTTTACGGTTACATCTTTTGAGTTATCCATGAGTACTTCTCCTTAAATAGGTGATAATGAATGCTTTGTCTCTTTTTTTCGGTCAACTTCCTTAAATGCTTTTGCAATCACAGCCAGCGTTGTTCCGCAGCCATGCACGCTGTGCGTAAAAAGTATATATCCATCCGGAAACGGAGGCGTGGTTTGTTTTCCTGCAAATTGATACCCGTTGATCATCAACGTACGATCTTGCAAAAAATCATCTTCCGTCAGCCATTCCTTGAAACAAAGCGGGCATCGTTTGAACAATCCTGGCATATTGCTACTTTACTTTCCGAGATAAGAAAAACACCATTCAGTGAATACGGCACATACAAGAGACATGCCAGAAAAAAATCTTCAACAATGGCATATTTTGTATGATTATCCAAAGATCGGCGACTAGGATAACCGTATGATATGGTTCTGTTGGTGAAATACTTTCAGTTGCACAATATTACGCACCGATACGCACGTGTGTGTTCTGAGCTTTTTTCTCGCAATCCGGGCAAAAGGATGATGTAAACTGCGCATTGCTGCGTGAAGAGACATAGGTCGTAACATCTTCCCAACTGTCGTCCGTATTCCGGACATTCTTGCAGTACGAACACAAAGGGAGCAGTCCTTCAAGCCTTGTTACATTCGTTTCGAGTGAGAGAATCCGCTGTGCAACAAAAAGTTTGATTCCGATAATGTCGCTGTCGGACGGTTTCTGAAGAAAATCATCTACTCCGGAATCCATGCCGGTAAGAAAATTCTCCTTACCGGTATTCGAGGTGAGCATAATGATATATGTGTACCGGTTATTTTTTCTCTCGCGGATTCTCCGGCACAGTTCTAATCCGTTAAGTTTCGGCATCATCCAATCCGTAACGATCACTTCCGGTTCTTTCGACCGGTACAGTTCCCAGGCTGCTTCGCCGTCCTCCGCTTCGTACACTTCATGCCCCAATGATTTCAGCCGGGCGGTCAGTGTCATCAGGGAAATAATATCATCGTCTGCTACTACGATCTTCATTCCATACCTCAATCACATCCGTTGATCAGAAATGGTTTTGTTCCTGTTCTTAAATGATTCAATCTGCGGTTTCATCACTGTTTCATAACAATGCGGACATACGCCGTGCGAGACCGATGCATACGATTTTTCGACCAATAATGATTCGATGGAAGCCCACGTCCGGTCTTGCTGCATGATCCTTTTGCAACCGGGACATGCATTGAACATTCCTTCAAGCCTTTTGGCATGCGTGTGCAAACGGATCGTCCGTTCTGCAACGTGCAGGCGCACGCGCAATTCGTCCGCATCCACCGGCTTTGTTATGAAATCATCCGCTCCCGCATGAATGCTCTCGATGTAACTTCCCTTTCCGCCCAGCACCGTAAGAAAAAAAATATACGTGTAGGGGAAAAGATTGTGACTGCGTATCATTCTGGTAAATTCAAGTCCATTCACCTTTGGCATCATCCAATCGGTAATGACGATATTCGGGGTTTGTCCAACGTACATTTCCCATGCTTCTTTGCCGTCGCGGGCACATACAACATCATACCCGAAGGACCACAATGTTTTTTGTAATATCTCCAGTATTACAGGATCATCATCGGCAATAAGAATTCGGATGCGGCCGTCACTCATATTATTGCCCTCCTTCCAAATGCCGTTGTGTGATAGTAAATTCCTGCAGCAGCCGATCATAGATCTTTTGTGCTTCGGCAAATCCATCGGGCGAGATATGCTGCTCCAGCAATTCCGTTAATGCATCAATACGGAGTGCGCCGATATTTGAACTGCTGCCGCGCAGTTTATGCGCCTGCTGTGCAATCATTTCTTCGTTTTGCTGAAGAATTGCCGTTTGAAGCTGTTCCAGTGTTTCTCGGCTGCGGCTGATGTACATTTTGATTAATGAGTCAAGCCACCCGTCACTCTCGCCTTCCGCAAGCAGACGGAGGCCGTTCAAAATACTTTCACTGATGACCGGTTCATCAACAGTAGAATCCGGAGCAGAATGTTCTGCGGGCTGCCGGACAGGTTTCATCCACTTTGTCAATATCTGTTCCAAAGAGCGCACCGTAATCGGTTTAGAGATATAATCGTTCATCCCTGCTTCAAGACATTCCGAAACATTTTCTTTCACGGCATTTGCCGTTAGTGCAATGATCGTGATACCCGATTTTGGCGCCGATAATAATCGGATATTTTTTGTCGCCTCCAACCCATCCATCACCGGCATCTGACAATCCATCAGCACCACTGCATAGGAATTTGCCTTGATCATGTCCAACGCTTCAGCTCCGTTATTCGCAATGTCCGCGGAATAACCGATCTTATAAAGTATCTTCAAAGCAACTTCCTGATTCACTTCGTTATCTTCAACAACCAGTATACGCCCCGCTGATACATTCTCAGCTCTTGTTGCGGTGCGATGTTCCGCTGATGCCGCAGGCTTCGGCTGAACGGAACTTCCCGACAGTGACCGTATCCGGTTCAGCAATTCTTTCCGGCGAATCGGCTTCAATAGTATTCCGTCGGCGATTTCATTTCCCGCATGTTCACCGGTCTGCAGTGCTTTCATGATTATTACTTTCACTGAAGCATATTCCGGTATTTGACGGATCTGACGGATGAGATCTATTTCGTTCACTACTCCGCGTAATTCACCGGTCAACACGATATCGAATGGTGCGTACGCCTGCAACGCTGACTGCATGCGTACCAGCGCGTCGGCTGCAGAACCGGCCGTGCCAACCCGGATAGATTGTTCGCTCAAATAATTCCCAACAGCCGTTCGCAGAGATACGTTCTCATCCACGATCAGTAACCGGATGGATGATCCGGATAAAGGAGCCAAACGGTCCTGTTCTGATTCGCGGGAATATTTAAACTGCAGCACAAATGAGAATGATGTTCCCACATCCGGAGAACTTGTCAGCGCGATCATTCCCCCCATCAGATTGACCAGGGTTTGAGAAATTACCAATCCCAGACCGGTGCCGCCGTACTTGCGCGTTGTAGTGCTGTCCGCCTGTATAAAAGGCTGGAATAATTTTTTTTGATTCTCTTCGGATATACCCACGCCGGTATCCGTAATGGTGAACCGAAGGTGAACGGCCTCATCGGAGATGGTATCGACATCGACCGATAGGACAACTTCGCCGTGATGCGTGAATTTAACTGCATTGCCGAGCAGGTTTGTAATCACCTGACGCAGACGCACCTGATCTCCGTGAACAATATGCGGAACCGAGCTTCCGATTGATGAAACGATCTCTATCCCTTTTGCATACGCACGCTGTGATAACAGTGAAACAGTCTCTTCGATCACCGGTTCGATTTCAAACGGAACATTCTCCAGCGACAATCTTCCCGCTTCGATCTTTGAAAAATCAAGTATGTCGTTGATGATGTTCAGCAGTACGTTTCCGGAGCTGACGATGATATCAAGATATTTTCGCTGTTCACCGTTCAGTTCGGTATCGCTCAGCAGTTCAGCCATCCCGATAATCCCGTTCATCGGCGTTCTGATCTCGTGACTCATGTTCGCAACGAACGCCGACTTCAATCGCGATCCCTCCAGAGCTGCTTCCCGTGCGGCGATCAATTCCTTCGCCTGCGCATTCAGCACCTCGGCCTGCTGCTCCGCCCGTTCTTTTGCTGCCCGAAGATCCTTTGCCTGATGTTCCAGCGCTTCGGTCCGTTCGCCGACCAATTCCTGCAAGTGGTCCTTATGGCGGACAAGATTAAGAACGATATCACGCTTCTCCAGCAAATTTGAAATATTGTTGAAGATGAGCCGGAGAAGATTATGCGTAATCTCATTCACCGATGCATGTTCTTCATCGATCAATCCTGCAAAAAAACCGAAATGATTTGTGCGTGTTGCCAGCGGATAGAACATGAATATTTTTTTCGGGATCGATGTCGGCAGATGAACAACGCGCTTCTGTTTGGAAAGCCACTGGCGCATCGGCACTGTCAGTACTTTTTCAACTCCGTCCATCACTTCGGGAAGCCCGTTCTCGGGGAAAAAATATTCCGGAGTATTGTTCGCAAACGACGGTTCGCCAAGATAAAATCCGCCGAAAATAAATTGGTTCACCCGCATCAATTGTTCCGCTCCGGCCGCCAGAATGCTTTTTTTGTCCTTCTCAAGATCGACCATGGAGTGGACCTGGTCGATGGAAACAACAAGGTCCAACGCATCAAGCAGAGCACGGTTATTGCTCATCAACGAATCGATATAGGCGATTTGTTTTGCCGGAATCTGTTCTTTGCTGCTCACGCTTCGATCTCCTGTGCCTGGAACATTTTCAGTATCAGATTAACTTCGTGTTCAATAACATGCATCAGTTTTGACAGCTGATTCAGGGAGAGGTTCAGTTTATGCCAGCAATCTTTTTGCATACGAGGGACATACAGTTCACCGCTCGTTCCGAAACGGAGCGAATGGACGATCGTATCGGCCACGTGAACGACTATCGTTTCCAGCGGATACTGCTGGGCACGTTCCGGCGTATGATGGAACGCTGCTACTTCCTGATAATATTGCGGAAGTTTCCACGCATCAAGCAGTGCACGGCCGATCTCGGCATGCGAACAGCCGATTTCCTCATACTCAACTTCTACCATCGGCCTGTGCTCCTGCAGCGCACGCTGCAGTATCACTTTCGATTCTTCCGTTGCCTTGCTGTACATTACAAGACGGCCGATATCATGCAGAACACCGGCAACAAAGAACCGTTCGAATTCCGGCTCGCCGATCGTTTCCGCCAGCACTTTTGCACCAACACCGCACGCAAGGCTGTGCATCCAGAATTTTTCCATATCCATCAGATCACCCGGAATACCGGTGAATGTCTTCATCATGGTTGTTGCCAAAGCAACGTCGCGTACCTGTTGGCTGCCGACGAGAAAAACCGCTTCCGATATTGTCCCGATCTTTTGCGGAAATCCATAGAAAGGACTGTTCACAAGTTTCAGCAGACGTGCAGCAAGGGAAGCATCTTCACTGATAACATTGCTGATCTTGTGGATCGATGTGTTCGGATCGTTGATCGCCTCATTGAGCTTAAAGTAGATCACTGGAAGCGACGCCGTTCCCTTGAAATCAGCCACCAGTTTGGATGGAACGAGTATGGTCATACATCACCTTCCATTTTTTTGTGAACATCCCGTAACACCGCCGCCTTGTGCAGTTCTTTCATAACATCCCAATTCTTATCCACCAGCGAAAATGCACTCTCAAGCGCATCGATGGATTGCTGCATCATCTCGGGTGTGATGTTCTCGTCGGCCAGACCGTCCGCAGCATCTACGCCGGCAATATCAACTTCCTCAACACCGGCCGATGATAATTTTCCGATATGCCACTCCTGAAGTTCGCATCCGCATTTCAGCAGCACGCGTCCAGTCCGGTCGCACACTTCAGCATCCAGCACCATCCCGACCTTGAGTTTTTCAATAGAAATAATTGCCATAAGCTATTGTTGTTTGCTGCTGAATACGGAGTTTTATACTCCTGTTCGCAGGCAGAGTTTTGAAACAGAAATTGAAACGTTACAATCCGCCCAATGACCGGATCTGAAGTTTCATTGGTTGGAGGTTACGCTCAGCGGGTTCTTTGATTGGGCTACTTCAAGAAATGTGCCATGATACTGAAGAGACGGATCGGCAGAGAAGGAAGTAAATAGGCGAAAACATTCAGCAAATATTGTGAATTTAAAATGGATTATCGGGAAGATGTTTATCGGTTTCTCTTCAAATGGCTAATATTGTTCAGATGTTTTCATACAGAACATCACAGACTGTTTGAACGAATATTTCCGGTTTAAATGGTTTTTGAAGAGCACGCAAATGTTCTTCTTCGAGCAGCGACGAGATTAGCTGGTCGGTCACAAAACCGCTGCAGAAGAACGCCTTAACTTCCGGACGGATTTTTTTCATTTCAACATACGTCTGTCCGCCGTCGAGTTCAGGCATCACAAGATCCAAAATAACAAGGTCGATCTCCTGATAACGCTCGCGATAGATGTTCACCGCTTCTCTGCCGTTCACAGCCGTCAATACGCGGAAACCCGCCTCTTCCAGAAGTTCGGTGCCGAGCTGCCGCATAGATGCTTCGTCGTCGACAAGCAACACAAGCTCGTTATGTTTTGCCGTAGAGATCAGGAGAGATATTTGAGTATACTTCTGTACTGAATTTTCCGCAGCTGGGATATAAATTGTGAATTCTGTTCCTGCACCCGGCAGACTCTCAACAGTGATCGCTCCGTGATGATGCTTAACGGTGTTATGAACAATGGATAGACCGAGTCCGGTCCCTCTCTGCTCACTGGTGATCTTCGTGGTAAAGAACGGATCGAAGATCTTTTCCCGGATAGCCTCCGTAATACCGCAGCCGTTATCTTTTACCGTGATTTTCACTGCATTGTCCGGCCGCTTATTTCCAAACCAGCGGACCGAATCGCCATTCACCGAATGGTTCATCACAGTAATGGTGATCAAACCGCTGTTCTTTTTTAGAGGATCATCATTGATCGCATCGCGTGCATTCAAGCATAAATTCAGCAGCAATTGATAAATACTGCTTTTGTCGCCGTAGACATCCCATACCGGATCATTCTTGATCACTTGTATTTTTGTACTTTGCATGAATGTGCTGTTGCACATATCAACGACTTCATCAACAACGGCGGCAATATTCAATAAACCAATATCGGAATTCTTCTGGCGGGCAAAAGACAACAGCTTGGTGGAGATCTGTGCACCGCGCTCTGCGGACTGACCGATGGTTTCGGCATATTTCAGCACTTTCACCGGATTCGTATGATATTTTTTTAACTGGCTGCAGAATCCATAAATATTATTGAGAATGTTATTGAAATCGTGTGCAATGCCGCTTGCCAGCGTTCCGATGCTTTCAAGTTTCTGCGCTTGAAACAGTTGACGTTCAATATCTTTTCGATGGGAATTATCTGAGATCATTCCAACAATCTCCACCAAACGTCCCTCAACATCAAATTTGCCGGAAGCACTGACAATACCATCGAACACCGATCCATCCTTTTTAATGCCGTGAAATTCAAAATGGTCTATTTGCTGTTCCCTGGCAATTTTTTCAACGGTCATTTTCCGTTCATCGGCGTTGGCATATAATGAAATTACATTGATAGAACACATCTCTTCAATGGAATCGTACCCGAACATGATGACGCACTGCTGGTTCACCTTGATAATGGTACCGTCCGCCTTTGTTACAAAGTCCCCTGTAAGATCATCTTCGAACAGCCGCTGATAAAAATCGGCTTTATGACGCAACAGATCATAATCCTTTTTTTCCTGGGTAATGTCGCGCTGCACGCCATAGAAGCCGGTGATGTTGCGGAACCGGTCGTACAGACATACTGCATTCCCTTCCACAACGATTTCCGCTTTGTCGGGTCTCTCCATGACTGCGGTATAATTCATTTTGGATGCATCAAAAAGTTTTTCAAGAAATTGTTCGGATTCTGCGCGGCGTACAAACAATGAGCCGAACACCGTACCGACGATCTGTTCGTTTTTCAGCGTAAATTGCTGAATAAAGGCAATGTTCGCATCGGTAACTTTGATTGTAGACAGACAGGCACGAAGCACTGCGCTTCGGTCGACAGAAGAATCCCACACAAGAGCCGTGTCGAACATTGCAAAATAACATCCATCCAGAGTCTGAGAGTAGAATGTATCAAGCAGTTCTTTTGTTTCGCGTAATTTTTCTTCTGCCTCTTTCCGGTCCGTGATATCCATACACGAACCGATATAACCGATGAACTCCCCGTTTGGCAGAAAATTCGGAGCACCTTTGTCTAGCACCCAGCGGAATACTCCGTCGAAACGCTGCAATCTGTACTCTACTTCGAACGGCTTCTGCGTGGTTATAGCTAGTCCGGCAATATCATTGCAGTGCGCTGTATCCTCAGCATGAACCCAGGAACCCCATTGTATCTCCCGCCTGTTTTCCGCTGCAGTTCCGGTAAATTCCAGCCACCCTCTGTTAAAATAAGTGCATATCCCTTCGGTATTGGTCTTCCAGATGAACACCGGAGAATTGTCTGCCAGAATTCTGAAGCGTTCTTCGCTTTCCTTTAACTCCATCAGCATGCGGTTTTTTTCACTGTGTTCTTCGGCTTCCTTCAACGCATGCAGGATTGATGTGCACAACCGTCCCAATTTATCCTTCAGCAGATAGTCGCTGCTTCCAGCTTTGATCAGCTGAATCGCAACATCCTCACCTATGACACCGGAGACGATAAGGAAAGGAACGTCCGGAAACAGCGATTTTGTAATCTCCAGTGCCAGCTGACCGCTGAACATGGGAAGAGAATAATCGGAGATGACGATATCGGGATGCACTTGCACGAGTGCATCGCGGAATTTTGTTTCATTGTCCACAATGAATAGATTGAAAGACAACCCACCTTTTTTCAATTCATAGCGGAGTATCTCAACATCATTGGGATCATCTTCAATCAAAATTATCTGTATCGGTGATTTCATAACTTTTTCAATCCGGTCTTTCCGCCGATCACATCCGATGCACGGCAGAAGCGATAGTGTTAGTGTTGTAATTTTGGTATTGTAACCGTGATGCGTGTGCCCTTGCCCGGTTCGGCAAATGCTGTTACAGAACCGTCGTGCCGCTGAATGATCCGTCGGACAATTGCCAGACCGACACCGGACCCTTCATATTCCAGTTCGGAATGGAGCCGCTGAAAAATCCCGAACAATTTATCGCTGTACATCATATCAAATCCGCAGCCGTTATCCTGGATGGTGATCGTCGTTCTCTCCGCTGTCTCCGTTCCTGTGATGCGGATATTCGCAATCCCGCAATGACGCGTGAATTTTATCGCATTGCCGATCAGATTCACAAAAACCTGGCGCAGTAGTGCAGGGTCTCCCGTTATTGCAGGCAGGTCATCCACCGATATTTCAAATTTTCTGCCGGTCTCCTTCAACACCAGTTCTTCCATTACTTTTTTTATCAGTACGTTAATGTCAACGGAGATTCTGATGATTTCAACCTTGCTTGTGCGTGCAAACGAAAGCAGATCATCAATCATGCCGCTCATCTTTACCGTATTTTCGCGGATCACCGACAGCCGGTGTTTCCCTTCTTCACTGACGTTACCGGATTCCGATTCCATCAGCATGCGGGAAAAAGATTCGATGGTTCGGAGGGGCGTATGAAGGTCCTGCGAGACCGAATTTGAGAACGATTCGAGCTGCTTGTTTGTTTCCGCCAGTTCGAACGTTCTTGCATTCACGGCTTCTTCAAGATACGCCGACAATTCCCTGTATTTCCCTTCGCTGTTCCGGAGGATCTTTTCAGCTTCCTGACGGATGGTCACATCACGGACAACGGCCTGAATAAAAGTTTTTCCGTTAAGAAAAAATGCATTCAATTGTATCTCTGCTGAAAATAGTGATTTGTCCAACCGCATATGCGTCCAGGAAAAAGTCCGGTGTTCTCCATTCTTCAGTGCATCGATAATTTTCTTCGATTTATTGACGGAAGTTTCTCCGTCCGGCTGGAATTCAGGCGAAAATGCAAAAACCGTTTTGCCGATGAAATCATTCTTGGAACAGCGGAACAGCGTGAGCGTAACGGGATTGCAGTCTATGATCACGCTGTGATGCAGAAGAAATATTGCGTCGCCGGCTGAATCGAACAACAGGCGGTATTTTTCCTCCTTTTCCAGCAGTTCTTTTCCACGGTCAACAGAATTCAATACTTCCTTTGTGCTTCGATGACCAAGAACAAATGTGAGGAATAAAAATCCCGTACCGTTAATGAAATATCCGATGAACGGCGAAATGATATTCTGGTCGATGAGAATGCTGACGAGCATAATAATCATCACGGGCGGCACCAGAGACCCAACAATCAGGTATCCCTCTTCGCGCCGGCGGTTCATGAATGCAAAGCGTGACGCGTTGATCATATACACCGTGAGGCCGATGATGAAAAGATAGGAAAGATAGGCAAATACCGATGTGGTGATTGTGACATTATTGACCTTCTCACCCGTTGGAGTGAAATTTTTTTCAATTTTTACGATCTCATCAACAACCATACCGTTCGGAAGAAGATGATTGAGCAGAAGAAGTACCGCGGCAAGAACCAGAAGCACTGTATACAACTTTTTTGAATGGTACCCGGACATGTGCGATATGAGTTTTAGGTACACCAATGCACAAATAACCAGAACGATATTCGTCAGTTTTTCGATGAAGATATATTCGTTCGGCGTTAATACTTCGGCGACGACTGCAAATGTATTCGCGCTGTTATACACGATCACGGTCAGAACGACGGCAGAATAATAAAGGTTGAACATCCGTTCATAGTTCTTTACCGCAAGGATAAGCGAGAACATCATGCTCAGCAGCAGCATTCCGTTAGTACCATATGATATAATTTGGATATAGTTCATAACCGGTCGGATTTATTTTTTTTAACAAACATTTTCATGCTACTGCATTTTTCGGAATGGTGAAAATAAATGCCGCACCTTTACTCGGCTCTGACTCTGCCCGGATCGTTCCGCCGTGACGCTGAATGATGCGCTGCACGATGGCAAGCCCGACACCGGTGCCGGCAAATTCCGATTCCGGATGCAGGCGCTGGAAGACGCCGAACAGTTTTTCGGCATACCGCATATCAAAACCGGCGCCGTTGTCTTTAATAAAGATCATCGTTTCCGTTTCCCTATCCACCGCTCCGATATGAATAACCGTCAACTCGCGCTGTCTTGAAAATTTAAGTGCGTTGCCGATAAGATTGATGAACACCTGGCGGAACAACGACGGGTCACCGAAGACCTTCGGCATAGGATCGACATGCACCTCGACCACCCTCTCCGGTTCGGCTGCGATGAGATCGTTAAGGATTTTCGTTACCAGAAAATTCATATCAAACAGCATACGTTTCAGCTCGCCGCGGTTTGTCCGTGAGAATTCAAGCAGATCGTCGATCAAACGTCCCATGCGGAGCGTATTTTCGCGGATCAGCGATATTTGGCGATTACCGTTTTCACTGATGCGGTCCAGATTTTCTTCAAACAATACCCGTGAGAACGTGTCGATCGCCCGAAGCGGTGCGCGCAGATCGTGAGAGATGGAATAGGAGAACGTTTCCAGCTGTTTGTTCGTCTCCTGCAGTTGGCGCGTTCTCTCCTCAACCTTCTCCTCGAGATGTTCATTCAGTTCCTGTATCTCAGACTGAATCTTTTTGTGTTTGGTTATATCGGTATGTGTGCCGATGATACGCGACGGTGTATTACCCTGAAGCCACTGCATTGTTTTACCCCGCTTCAGCACCCATTTGTAATCGCCATTCTTGCATCGCAAACGGTACTCGATTGCAAACGATGCTGTAGTTCCTTCTGTGCTTCTGCGCAGCGTTTCCTGGTACAACGCAAGATCATCCGGATGAACAAGCCGTTCTGTTTCCTGAAAAGTATCTGAGATTTCCTCCTCCGAATAACCGAGCATCTCCTTCCATTGTGCAGACCGGAAAACCTTATTGTTCACAAAATCCCATTCCCAAACGGCATCTCCGGCCCCTTCCAGCGCGTACCGCCAGCGCTGTTCGCTTTCCGTGAATGCGTTCTGCGCCTGTTTACGCAGTACAATATCCCAGGCCAGGTTCGCAAGCAGTTCCACAACTTTTGTGTCGCTTTCATTGTACAATGTTGGTTTGTTCCCTATTCCAAGCAGCGCTTCGACCCTGTTGGCTCTCATAATCGGCACCACCAGTTCGCGTTCCACATGCGCATGACCTTCCGGCATTCCTTTCCGGTGCGGCAATGACCGATAATCATTATGGATCACCGGTCGTCGTTCCGCTATGCAGTCGGTCCACACACCGGCTTTAGAAATTGGATAGTGCGATCCCTGACCTTCGGCAGTGCACATGGATGAAAGTGTGTTGGTAGACCATGCCTGAAGCGTAAGGTTCTCCTGGCCGGCATCGACGAAATGGAAAAATCCAATCGTACTGCCGGTCAACAATTCCGCCTCATCAAGTGTCTTTTGCAGAAGAGCACGCATCGAACTATCTTTTGCAAATTCGCTTATCCGTAAGCGCGCCATCAATAATTCCTGCGACCGTTTTTGATCCGTTATATTCTCATGCGATACCACAACACCTTTTTGCAAACCTTTGATCGGAAAGACACGCATCAGGAACCAGCGCTGTTCCTGAATCGAATGACACGGATATTCCATCTGAAAAGAGGACTTTTTGCGGTTGACCACGTCTGTTATTCCATTCAAAGCCTGCAGCGCAAATTCGTCACTGAACAATGCAACAGCTTTTTTGCATACCTCAAGATAATTCGACCCGACACCATACGCAGAGTCCTTATTATTATTGCTTGATCCGAAATCTTTCCATGCCGTATTCACCTCAATAACTGTTCCGGCCTCATTCAGCACTGCAATACTTTCCGAGAGCGAATTGAGAATATCTTTCACAAACATCTCGCTTGCACCAATTGCAGCGATCGCTTTCTTCCGTTCGGTGATATCGCGAATGATCAGTTGTATGCCTGGAGCATTCTGATATTGTATCGGAATCGCTTTCACTTCAACATCAACTGCAGTACCATCCAGTCTGATGAACTGTTCTTCCGCATATGGCAGCGGCACCCGTTCGCCGGCCATTTGCTCCATGCGACGGATGACAATTTCACGGGATGAGGGATGGACAAAATCAAAAATGCTTTTCCCGATCAAGGATCCCGCATCGCGCGCCTGCATCAACCGGATTGCTGCTTCGTTGACATAGACAACTTTTCCATCGACATAAATTTCAATTGCATCCGGCGAACCTTCCACCAGCAAGCGGTATTTTTCTTCGCTCACATTCAGTTCTTCCTGGAACAGTTTCCGTTCGGTAATATCCTGTATCGTTCCGATCATCCGTACAGGAATGCCGGCGGTATCATATTCCAATTCCCCGATTCCGTTGACCCATAGCACTTCGCCGTTGTTCTTCTTTTGGATCTTGTACTCCTTGTTGAACCGGTGTTTCTTTTCGATCACTTCGTGAAGAAAATAGTCCGCCATCTGCTGCCGGTGTTCGGGATGCACTATAGAGGTCCATCCTTCAACAGAATGGTCATCATCAGCCAGTATTCCGAACAATTCTTCCAATTCTTCGGAACCGTGCCAAATACCGGTGGAAATATCCAGCACATAACTTCCGATTCTGGAAATCTGCTGCGATTGTTTCAGAAGCCGTTCGCTGTCGCGCAGTTTTTTTTCAGCCACTTTGCTTTCCGTGATATCGATATTGATGCCGAGAACTCCTGCAATGGAACGGTCGATATAATACGGTGCAATCATTTCAAAAAATTCACGTCTTTCATTGCTTTCGGTGAGCGCATACGATTTTTCCCCCCGCACAACCTCGCCGGCGAACGCACGGGCATTGTTGTTTTTCCATATAGCCCGCAATTCTTCGTCGATCGCCTGATCGTCTGGAGTGTTCAGGACGATATCGCCCCAAAGTTTTTTCCCGGCTGCACTTTGAATAATGCCGACACCGTTGACATCCCTTGCCCAAAAATCGAACGGCAGATTTTCCAAAAGTGATGTCAGCAGTCCATAGTACTTTTTAATGGAGGTCTCATTCTTCTCTCGTTCGGTAACATCCTTAAATGACCATACCCTGCCCACAATATCATTCTTCAGATTCAGCGATGTGGTAAAGCGTTCGAATATCCTTCCATCCAATAAATGGATGATATCAAAATCCGAACTGACAGAATTGTACATAATTTGAATGGACGAAAGGAATTCAGCCGGATTCACTACCTTATTCTGAAGATACTCCATTAACACATTGTTATCCCCAGCTTGTATCATCTCTTGAGGAATATTCCACAGTTCGGCAAACCGTGTGTTTGATTTGATATATGTACCATTGTTGTCAACGGCAATAATCCCATCGTCCGTCGATTCAAGAATCCCGCGTAGATAGATCTCGCTTTCACGGACCTTCTGTTCGGCCATACGCTGTGTGGTGACATCCACTATTGAACCGAATAGTTTCACCGCATTCCCTTTTGTATCACGGATGATGTTTCCCCGGTCCTGCACAACAATATACGAGCCATCCTTTTTCCGGATCCGGTATTCCCGTTCGAATTGGGTCTTTGCGGAAGCGAGATCCTCATTCCGTTCCTTCAGCACGGTCTCACGGTCATCAGGGTGAATATGTTTGTTCTGAATGCTCAGATCGACGGGAACTTCCGTATTGGTGTACCCGACAACCTTTTCAAAATTATTGGAACGAAATGCCATATTGGTAGCAAGATCGATCTCATACAGATATCCGTTCAGTGCGTCCATGGCGATACGAAAGCGTTCTTCGCTATGCTGAAGGTTCTCCATTTGTTTCAGTTTTTCTGACAGGTCACGGATAAATCCTACGCGATATTCTTTATGGTCCTGCGAGAAGATCGTACCGGATATCTCTGCCGGAAAAGTTGTTCCGTCTTTCCGTTTGAAATACCGCAGAGGCACGTTGCAAATATTCTCCCGGAATGTGAACTCCGTGCTTGCCTGTTCCGCCGAAAGGTCAATTGCATTTTTGCCGATCATTTCTTCATGGCGATATCCGAATAATTTTTCTGTCTGCCGATTACAATCAAGCACCAAATGCGATGAATTATCGAGCAGTATCACAGCGTCAGTCGACGATTCGAAAATGCCGCGGTATTTCAATTCGTTCATTCTCAATTGTTCCGATGTTTTGCTTATCGATGCAAAGATCGGCGCGGTCAACACCACACCGGAGAACAAACTGAGGGAGACAACAAATTCGGACAGTTCTGAAACAGGATAGGCAAGCAAGAGATCGGCAGAGAACAACAGTTCATACAATTCCAACAGATTGGTAAATGCCAGAAGCAGGTTCGGTGCCACCAGCAGGATCCACAGCGACATCCGCATATAGTATTTTGCTCGAACCAGTAAAAACAAAGAGGTCGCAAGATTAACGGAGATCGACGTAAGAACGATCGCTATCAAAAGCTCCTTTTCACCGAAACGGTTGATGAGGCTGATCATGATTACTGGAAAGACCACGTATGACATGAAACAGACCATCAGCATGCTGATGATCCAGAGGAACAGCCGTTTGCCGGCCGAAGAGCGCAATGTGTTAAACGAGAACATCTTCATATGCTGCCGTTCAATCTGTTTAAACGAAAGGATGGTATGTGTACAGTATCATGGTTATGCGTTGATCTTATATCCGCGTTGTTCCGGGTGAATCCCCAATTGTTCCATACGGTACCGCAATTTCGATCTGGTAATGCCGAGCACTTTCGACGCATGCACCTGATTGCCGTTTGTGATGGACAATGTCTTCAGGATCAGATCGCGCAAAACTTCTTTCATGGAAATGCCCTGTGACGGCACGATGAGTGAGAATTTGCTGTCCGTCCAGCCGTTCTGCATTTTACTGATGACGTGCGCCGGCTGTAAAAACTTAAAGTGTTCCGGCATCAGTACTTCTCCGTCCGCAAGAAGAACCACCCGCTCGATCACATTGCGAAGTTCACGCACATTCCCTTTCCAGTGATACGCTTCCAGCATCTGTTCCGCTTCGGGGGCTATCGAATTGACTTTCTTAAGAAATTTCGACGCGAACTCCTGAACGAAAGAATTTGCGATCAGCAGAATATCGTCGCGCCGTTCGCGCAGCGGCATCATCCGCAGTACGGCAACATTTAAACGGTAGTACAGATCTTCGCGAAAACGTGCGTTCTCCACTTCCAGTTGCAGGTTCTTGTTCGTTGCGGCAATAATACGCACATCAACGTGGATCTCTTTTGTCCCGCCCAGCCGGTAGAACCGCTGTTCCTCAAGCACGCGCAGCAACTTCACCTGCATATCCTGCGAAAGTTCGCCCACCTCATCCAGCAGCAGCGTACCGCCATTGGCAAGTTCAAATTTTCCCTGTTTCATCCGTTCCGATGCGCCGGTAAATGCCCCTTTTTCATATCCGAAGAATTCACTTTCAGCAAGATCCTTTGGAATCGCACCGCAGTTGATGGTAACGAACGGTTTGTCCGACCGGATGCTCTTCTGATGAAGAAAACGGGCGAACAATTCTTTTCCCGTTCCGCTCTCCCCTTCAAGAAGTACGGTCGTATTTTCGCCCGATGCCAATCGTTCGGCGGTTGTCAGCAATTGTTTCATAACCGCGCTTTTGCAGATAATGCCGTGTTTCGGTTTCTGTTCGGCAACTTCCTGTTCCAAAAGACGGACCTTGTTTTTCAGACGGGCATGCTCCAGCGTTTTTTCAATGATCATGGAAAGATGTTTCAGATCGAACGGCTTTACAATAAAGTCATACGCCCCTTCCTTCATCGCCTCAACCGCCAGCGATATTTCGGCAAAGGCAGTCATCAGGATGGTCGGTATATCAATTCCCTGAGCGCGGGATTGCTTGAGCAGCCGCAGACCGTTATGTTCGCCGAAATAAATATCGAGCATGATCATGTCCGGATTCAATTGCTCTGTGGTTGTTATAAACTGATCCCCGCGGTTACACACCGTTACCGAATAACCCTGACTGGACAGTACTTTGTTCAGCGATGAGGTCAGTATTTCCTCATCATCGGCTATCAATATTTTCCCTTTGGTCATATCTTCTCCTGATGGTTATTGTTTTTGCAAAAATAATAGCTGCACTTCCGTTCCCCCTTCGGGAACCGGTCCGATTTTAATTTCTCCGTTATGCTGATTCATAATCCGTTTTGACAGTGCCAGACCTAAACCGGTGCCGGCATTTTTGGTGGTGCGGAATAATTCAAATGCATTCTTTAAATATTCCGCGGAAATACCCGCACCGCTGTCACGGATCGTTACAATGATCCTCGACGTATGAATATCGTACGGATGTTCGAAATTACTGTTGATGACAATAATGCCATTCTCCGGAGTCGCTTCGATCGCGTTCCGCAGAATGTTGAGCACAACCTGCATGATCTGTTTCGAATCCATTTTGATATGCGGCAGATCGCTTGTAAGATTACTCTCGATCGTGATCCGTTTTTTATGAATGGTGAGCATCAGCAGATTCAAGGACTGGGTGAGAACATCGTTGATCATATCGTAATGGATCTCCGGAGCGGTTGTCCGGGCGATATTGAGCGTATTCTCTATCACCTTCTCGATATGCTTCGTTCCTTCAATGGCCAAACGGAGCGTTTCAATATCGGGATGCGCTTCGCCGTATTTCTGTTCGAGAAACTGCAGATTTAATTTCACTCCGGCCAGCGGATTGCGCACTTCGTGAGCGATACCGGCCGCAACGGTTCCGAGCAGCGACAGTTTTTCGGTTTGGAATATTTTTTCCAACATCACTTTCTTTTCCGTCACGTCGTGAGCAATAAGTAGGATTCTCTTCTCCTTGTCGAAGTCGATAAGGCTTGCCGTTGCTTCAAAACAAATGATCTTACCGTCCTTCGATGTGACGGTAAACTCACCAGAAAAATCCTGTTCAAAAATCAGTGCCGGCTGAATGTCGCTCTCGGCAAACGGAAGTGTTTTCATGGCAAGCAGTTCGTCGTGTTGATAGCCGAGCAGATTCACCGCTTCCGTATTGACATCGAGCAGTTCTTCACCGTTGGCATCCAGAACAAAAATAGGAATGCTTGCGTGTTCGAACAATAATCGATACCGCAGTTCCGAGCGGTGCAGTTCGTCGTTCTTATGAAGAAGCTGAAGGGAGTATTCCTCAAGATTCATCATTTTCTCTTCCAGCTTCTTGATTAGAATCTTATCATGGCGCTCGATGAATGTATATTCATCCAGCGATGTCGGTTCCGTCGCCGGTTGCCGTTCCCCTCTTGATGAATCGCGATAGGTTTTTTGGATCAGCTGCAGCACAACATCCACCAAGTCCTGGCTGTTGCCGGATTTCAAAACGTATTTGTCCACTCCGATATTTTTTGCCAGGTCCTTATCCTCTTCGTCGATATAGTCACTTGTATAAATGATGAAAGGAATGGCAGCAGTTGCAGGATTATTTTTGACGATCTTGCATAATTGAAATCCGTCCATTTTCGGCATCATGGCATCCGAAACGATGATATGAACGTTTTCATGTTCCATCATTTTCAGCGCTTCAACTCCGTTCGCAGCGCAGACCGACCGGAGATTGTGTTCATCAAAGACATCCTCCAGCAGGATCAGATTTTCCGGGATATCATCCACGATGAGAATCACCATCGGTGATTCAGCAACTTTTGTTGACGGTTCGATAGGATTTTTCATAAGACAGCACTGTGGTTAATAATGTTCTGATGACCGTATTCTTGTACGCGTTTGTGCAACCAAGATATTACATTTAGCCAACTGTACACAATACGTGATTTCACGTATTTATTAAACCATGACGGAATAACGTTTTTGTATCCAGTTTGCAGGATAAGATATAGGCGTGAAAGGAATATCAACGCATTTGTTGAGCGGAATATCCGAACCGTTGAAAATAACGATAGAATAAACTGATTTGTGGATGCTAAATCACGTGGACCGCACGTACTGAAGTTCTGCAACGGATGTGTATATGCAAGACTCGCTTACTGTGGAGAGCTAAATGCGGAATATTGTTCAGTTGAGCGGCGCGCTATTTGGAAAGAATGACCAGTCCGTTTTTTATGGCAAAGGTCACCAGACTGACCGTGTCGTGCATGTTCAGTTTTCTGAGAATATTGCCGTGGTGGGTATCAACGGTGCGTACACTGATATGGAGCTTTTCGGCAATTTCCTGATGCGATTTTGATTCTGCAATTAACTGGATGATCTCGCGCTCACGGGCGGTTAAGTGTTCAATAGTATCCAGCGACGATAGTTCTGCGGGATGAAGGACCGACTGCAGCGTTTGTTTATCCAGATGCGGACAATAAAAAGCATACTCTTGAAGTATATGCTGAATTCCATCTTTGAACTGATCCAGCGAAGACGATTTCAGCAGATAACCGTTGGCGCCGCCGCGAAAGACCTGCAGCACATAACTGTCATCCTGATATGCCGAAACGATCAGTATCTTCACCGACGGATCATGCTTCTTGATGATGCGTGTCGCTTCGATCCCGTTAAGGTTGGGCATGTTCAGATCCATGATGATCACTGTCGGCCGCAGTTGCAGGGCGGCATCGACCGCTTCGCGGCCATCCTTCACATCGCCGACGATCTTGAACTCCGGAAATAAACCGAGGATCAGCACAAGGCCGCGCCGGACCAGATCGTGATCATCGGCAATGAGAATAGATATTTTTTCCTGAGTAATCATTCTTATGAGAGAATATACTCTGAAAGAATATTGGAAAAAACACATTTTTTCACGTTTGGATCAGCAAGGGAAAAAGTTCGAATATCGGAAAGAAACAGGAGGTTCGGCTGCGGCATCGGAAGAGGATAATGCATCCCCTTTCCAGTCTACGCTTCAGCAAATAGTTATTGAATCACGTGAGGCATAAAAATCGATGGCAATGTAGAGCTGATGCCTGCCAGTATCAAAGAGAAGATCTTCTTTCAGCAGCAATTCCTGAAGAAGCAGGTCCTGGTTTGGATTTGTATCGTTCATCAGTATCGTATAGTTCAGGAGTGAACAATACACATCGAACGACAGCGTGAGCCGTTCCTGATGTTCCGAAAGAGAATCCAGCAGCGTACTGATGTTGCTGATACGCTGCTGGATATGCATTCCATTTACGAGGACTTCATCGTCTGAGATCATGGCCGGTATGGTACGGTTGAATTATTGTGAGAATTTGCGCAACATTTCGTCGGCAACTTTTTCTGTTACTTCCTTACTGAGATAAAAACCGGAGTCGATGCGCTGCTGTATCGCTTCCGTCCGTTTTATTTCGTCCGCTTTGAATCGCTCCAATGCTTCCGGAGAAAGCGTAACGGAATCTTCTTTCTTGCCGTTCAGCTCTTCGCGTTCCTTCTCCTGTTTTACCCGAAGCGGTTCCTGAAGGATCTGTGCCTGAGCAACTTTTGTAATATCCATATGCTTCTCCTCTTCTATTGTTGATACATTTTCTGCTTCTGTAAATTCGACAATGCCGTTACAATCATACTATTCTTTTCTTCCATAACCAACTGCATCCGTTCGGAACCGTGTTTCACTCTGGCGACGATCTCCTTCATATGTTCATCATCATTCGCGTAGATCATCATGCTTTGTTCCTCCAGGGTATGCTGCTCGCACAGGCGCCGGACACATTCCTCGCGCTGCTGAGCCAGATGCTGAAGTTCATCGTACTCGTCGTTGTTCGTTCTCTCGGTGAGCGCGTCGGTCACTTCCGCAAGTTCAACGAACAATGCGTAGATGGAATTGCGCCGCTGTCCCGCTTCATCCGAACTAACATCATGCTGAAGCATCATAAAGGATCCCCATTAAACCATGGATATGCTGCGCAACTTTTACTGCATCTTCAGAGGGGATCTGCCGGATCACCTCCTGGGTTTTCTCGTCGACAACTTTAATTATGGTTCTATTCGATGCCCGGTCCACCGCAAAAGACAATTTCGTGCCGGACATTCCCATCATGTCGTTCAAGTCAGCAACCACCTGCTGAAGTTTCTTGTTCTGTTCCCTGATCACCGCCATCTGCGAAACCTGCTCCTGCGTTTGCTTCACCGGTGCCTCGGCGATCACTGCCGCTGCTGAATCTATTTGTTGTATGTTTTGAGTCATGATATTTGCGTCCTTGCATTAATCAATCATTTGCTACTAACCGCCATTATACGCCTGCATAATTGTTGATATTGAAGCCTGCTGCTGCGAAACCTGGGCCATCACCGCCTGCAGTTTCAAAAAATCGTTCCTGTATTTTTCCACATGTTTATCGAGCCGTGCATCAAACCGTGCGATCTGATCGGTATAATTTTTTATTTGAGAGCTGGTTGTTTTCACCGCACCGTCCAGCAAACCGGCCGACGAGGACAACATTCTCTGCAATTTCGTTTTCATCTGTGTTGCAATTCCATTTGCGGAATTGAAAAGATCGGCTACTGCTGCCACAGAACTCAATTTTTCTTCAAGTATATCGGTGCTGGTCATTGTCAATGTTCCGTCACGCTCGATCACAATACCAAGATCAGTGAGCATTTTCGGATTTCCGGTTGCGGCACTTGAAACTACACCGCTGATGATATTTCGCAGATCAATCTTTAGTCCGACAAATGTCGAATCGCCCGACAGCACTTGACGAACATTCAGAGATGCATCCATGCTTGTTTTCGCCGTTAAATAACTCAACGCACTGTTGTAATCGGTAATAAATTTTTTGACCTTATCGATCATTTTTGATTTATCGGCTGCAACATTCATCAATACCGGCGAATCACTTTCCGTCTGGATACTGGAGAATTTAAGCGTTAGTCCGGTCAGCACATCGCTGACAACATTGGTCGATTTTTCGAAATCAATTCCATCAATATTAAAAATTGAATTAAGATCTGTGATACTGGTATTGGAGTATCCTGCCGTTGTTGAACTCGATTTTGTTCTTCCTGTTAAGACATCACTGGTTAAACCTAAATCAGCAAGAAGCGTTCCGGATGAATCTGCCAGAGAAATTGCCTGTTCGGAGCCCGTGGTTTTACTCACCAGCATCAGGCGCGCCGTTGAAGTGGTATCAATAACGGCAGAAGCCGAGACTTGTGCTCCCGAAGCATTAATCGCCTTTGTGATTTTTGTTAAAATTGCACTGTTCGTATCTCCGTCCACAAGGTCTACCGAAACAGAAGTGGTCGTTCCGTTAACTGTAATATCGAACGACTTAGTACCGGAGAGCTGCGATTCGATGATCGAAGTCCCGGTTCTTGTTAATCTATTGGAAACGATCGTGTCATTCTTTGCAAGCTGTGTTACCTTTAATGCATGCGAACTTTCACCTGCCACCGCGGTAGCGGTAGCGGTGGCGACATCGGAATTACTCGAAGAGACACTGTATGCGTTGATCGTCGATTCGCTCCCGGTTTTACTCAGGTCGTCGATGGTTGTCTTCAGCGTCTTCAGTTTTGTTCGAAGATCGGACAGAGCCGTTAAGCGACTATTTAAATTTGTTTTTTTTGTCTCAGTAGCAATGATCGGTTTGCGCACACTGGCACGGTATTGCGCGACCAAATCGTCTACCTGAGAAAAAAATTGCAAATTCGCTATGCTTGACATAACCCGTTCCTCATTTATTCCGGAGCATGTTTCCCTAAATGAAATGCTTCAGCCCATGCGGACCGAAGTTCCTGCAGCACATTCACCGTTTCATCTATCTTGCCCTCCCGTAAACATTTTTTGGAGTAATCGTATAAACGATATAAACCGAGGGCAGTTTCCGCATATTCAAAATTCAAAGCAGCGATCAATTCATTGATCGCCCGGCGCGATAATTCAATATCATTTTTCTTTGCTGCAACAATTGCTATATCATACAACTTACAAATGATCTGCACCGGCGAAAGGTTCAGCACTTCCTCTTTGCGATACCGATCTGCTGCACTGTTCTTTTTCGGCACAACAACAGCGCCGATACCGGGATTTATTGTTTCTGCCGTTTGCGGAAATGCGTACATGGCTCACCTTCCAAATTTGGGTACAGAATATTATCAAAAAATAACCCGGAGGGTTCCGTTACCGGAACCCTCCGTTATTGGATTTTTTCTTAGCGGAAAAGTGCCAAGAAATTCTGCGGAGCCGAATTGGCCTGCGCAAGTTGAGCTGTAGATGTCTGCTGCAAGATCTGGAGCTTCGATACCTGGATCTGTTCCTTGGCAACGTCAGCGTCCATGATTCTGCTCTTTGCTGCTTCGGTATTCGTGATCGCAGTGGTCAGGTTTGACTCTTTAATTGTCAATCTGTTCACATTAGCACCAATATCTCCGATTGCAGCGTTGACTGCGTTCAATGCAGTATCGACCGACAAATCGGCAATATTGACCGATGTAACCGAACCGGCTGCAACTGTCAGCAACGTTGTTGACGAAACATCTGCCGTAAAATTAACCGACAGTGTTTCCGAGGACGATTCTCCAACCTGGAAATTCACGGAATATGAGCTGCTTAACAGCGCAACACCGTTGAACTTCGTTGTTGAGGCGATATCATCAATTTCAGATGCCAACGAATTGATTTCAGATGCGATAGCTTCAAGTTCGTTATCACCCATTGCGCCGTTTGCTGCGCGCGCTTGTTTTTCTTTGATCGTGACAAGAATGTCTGCGATCGTCTGATATCCGCCTTCGGCTACGCCGTACACGCTCTGTGCGTCTCCAACGTTATCCACCGCGGAACTCATTGCACGCATGCGGGCATCCATTTTTTTGGAGATCACGTATCCTGACGGATCATCCGATGCCGAGTTGATGCGTTTACCGGTTGCCAGCCGAAGCTGATGAATTCCGTGCTCCCGGCTGATTGCATTTAATGCACTGTACGCCTGCTGTGCACTAATGTTGGTGTTGATTCTACCGCCTGTTGAGAATGCCATAATACCTCCCTGTATGTATGTGTTGTTTTGGGCTACCTTGCCCATTATTTATTGGTGAGACTTTTTTGGTGCCTGTATATATATTATCGGCTAGTTTACCTTTTTCTTCACTGTTTTTATGAATGTATCTTTATGAAATAAATAGATGCAAAGAGCCTGAATTAGCGAATTTTAGAGACATTTTTGAAAAAAAGATGTCGTCTTGTGCTTACCATCAAGAGAAACGTCTGATAATTATTTAAATAATTGTCCTTTTGAATGCGGTACTAAGAAATTTTCCGTGTTTCGTACGGAACGTTACAAAGAGAGTTTTCTCTCTATAGAGAAACAGGTTGAACAACAACAAGCTTTTTTACAAACTTTCATACATCATTACCGCCGCCGCAAACTGCTCCCTGGGACAACATGTGGGGTTACTGCATATGTACTGCAGCCGTTTCAGTAAGATTTTTGGTATGACTGTGCGTAGATGAGCTTGATACCGCTTGAAACTTTATTAGTTTACCCTGTAGTATCTTGAATTTATCCCTTAATGCTACAGATTCTTCCGGCAAATTGTTGATGACATACTCCAATTTTGAACATGCCGAAGAAATATCCCGTCGGGAAAGAGCAATTTCAAGTCCTCTGCGCTGGAGCGGCAATGAGAGAATTTTTTTTCTTTCCGCCTCATTCACCCAGCGATACGCATCGTCCGGATCAGACCGCTGGAGTGCTTCACGGGACAACATTTCGTAACAATACAATTCACGTTCCCGGATCTGATTTTCATTTAAGACCAGATCATACGCAAGCTTTGATGTGTGCCTGAGATTGGACCGCAGTTCATTAATGATACTCAATGAGTCTTCATACTTACCGCATTTTGCCGTTATTCCCGACAGAAACCATCGAGCCATTGTCTGAGCAGGTATTATTTTTAATGAATTCCGGCAGCATTGTTCAGCTTCATCATAATCATTCTTACTTAATGCAATCTCTACAAACAAATTATAAATAGACGATTTAATACTGTTGGCAAGAATCGAAGATCGAACTATTGATTGAAGCAAGGGTTCCGCCTGATCATATTCTTTTAAGACAACATGACTGTTTCCCAGCTGATATTTTGCATATTCGTCGTTGGGTTGTTTCTCCAGCTGCTTTTTCAGAAGAACAATATTTCGTTTAGTCTTCTCAATGTTTACGTCAACACTCACGCCGTATCCCAAATGTTCGATGACGGCATCAGAGCATACGATCTTCTTACCGAAACGGATGATCGAAGGTGTTATCTGTTCGTGTACATGACCTTCAAATTGTATTTTCGGATGCCTGCGGAACAAACGGGGATATGCCATCACCTGATCAACAGTTCCAGACGGCAGATTCACTTTACCGCTGACAAGCAGTGTGTATGCCCATATCTGCTGATTGCTCACAAGTTTTTTCAATTGTCCGCCGTCTATAATACGCTCATCGGCATCCAGATACAGGATCCAGTCGCCGGTGGAATGCTTCAATGATTCATTCCGGGCGGAAGAAAAGTTCCCCGTCCATGCAAAGGTGAATATTTTCGCACCATATTTTTTTGCAATCTCAACCGTTGCATCGGTCGATCCGGTATCAACGATGACTATTTCATCAACAAACGGCCGTGCGGATGCCAGGCATCCCTGAAGATAATGTTCTTCATTCTTGACGATCATAGCGAGCGTTATTGAAACCATCGTGATTATCTCTTTTTTAACTGACAGAGGTTTCCACTGACTGTTGTTCAATCAATGCAATATTTTCAAGTGCAATTTCATTGTCCGGATCGATCGCCAGGATCAGCGATATGATCTCGGCGGCCTTCTGAACATTGTTGTCGATAATACTGCATACAGACAGATCGTTCAGGGCATCAATATGATACAGATCCGCCTTGATCACTTCGTTGAGGATCTCTCTGGCCTGATCGATCTCTCCGCAATTGATCAACTCTTCCGCCCGCCCGATAGCATCATCGATCTGCGGTGCAAGCAGAGAATTATCTGAACTTCGCAGCTGCAACACTTTGTTGATTTTTGCTAAACCTTTTCTGGCAGCAATGTTCTCGCCGTCGTTGACCACGGCCCATTCGAACATTGTTTTCGATTCTGCGTCCATTTCGGCACGGTAGAATACTTCACCGAGTCCCGAGCATGCATCGGACGAACCCGGATTCACCGCCAGGGCCTGTTCAAAACTGCTTTGCGCTTTCGCAAGGTCCGCCATACCTAAATAAGCACATCCGTGCAGAATCAGCACTTCCTCGTTGAATGCCTGCTTCGTATCAGGCGGAAGTGCATATGTAAGAAGAAAGATTTCCGCATATTGCTTTTTTGCAAGACAGGCATGGATCTCGTCAAGATTTTTTTTATCTGCAGAATGTGTTGCAATTCCGGTATTAACGCGCCGTTCCCGAACGTATGCAGAGAATAGCTTTTCCATTTCATTCCATTCCCGTTCCCGGGGGAACTGTTTCGCTGTTTCAAATCCGCCGCGTATAACCGTATCACGCAGCTGTTTGTCGTTTAATAACCGCTCTATGGCATTGCACAATTCACCGGGAGATTGAATTGGGACAAGCAAACAATTCTCTTCATTTCTACAATATTCTTTTGCTCCGGCTGTGGCCGTGCAAACAACAGCAGCACCGGCAGCCATCGCTTCAAGCGGCGGTATCGGACATGAGTCATAATGCGACGCATACACAAGAATCGCTGCAGTTCCGTACAGAAATGTTTTCAGTTCGTCGCTTGGAACAGCGTAGAATTCGCATGGAAAATCCTTAAATATTTCGGGAGCCGAATTCGACATACGCACTGCTGTAACGTCTACCCCTTTCGCCTTCAGCATTTCCATTGCAGCCCGAATATCACCGATGCCTTTGAATGTCAGCGGTTCCATCGCGGAACCTTTCATATCGGGTCCGACAATAAGAATGCGGGGCTTTGCGTGAAGCAACGAACGCTGTAACGGCCGGAATATTGTCTGATCGATACAAACCGGTACAATTGCATCAGCAGTACGGCCGTATTTATTTTCTACTGCACCGGCAAGATTGCGAGAGTTCGCAATAAATTTAACATCTGTTTGACAGTAGGATTCTTTTGATAATTGTTTCCATTCCTGTAATTGTTTTTTTTGCGCAGCACTTAATGCAGCAGAAGAGTCCTCAAAAACAAATTGATCTCCTTGTGCAAAATATATTTTTACTGTTGCAGAAATATTTTTTAATTCACGGGCATTAAGAAAGTACGTTCCCACAACAACATCACTGACTGGAACATATTTCGACATCGGCTCACCCGCAGGCACGGTTAGCACATTTGCCAAAACCTGCATAAACACCGGTTTGCCGCTGTATGTTATAATGGTGACGCTGTGACCTTTCCGCACCATGGCGTTACATTGTTTTAACAGCGTTTGATTGCCGCCGGTAACACCAAGAATACTGCTGATAAGGTATGTTATGCGGAGCGGTACTGCGGCCGGATGTGCAACTGTGTTTTTCGGAACAGACAGTGAAGGCTTGTTCAGAGTTTTCTCCGCTAATGCCACTGTTTTGTCGTCGTACAATTTGGGATGATTGCAGATAATCGTAGCAATAAGCCGTTCACGTTTTTGATTTGCCTGGCCCAGCATGCTCTGTGAACTCTTACGGTAACAGAACAGCGGTTCATGTATGCAGTATCCATCCCATCCTTTTTCAACACAGCCGATCCAAAAGTCCCAATCTTCATACCCTTCGCGCATTAACTCATTGTATCCGCCCGCCTGCTGCCATGCGGATTTACGGACAAGGCAATTACCGCAGACGATATTGTCCTTCGCTATGAGTGTTGCCCGGTCAAAATCTGGCAGAGCAAATATGCTTGTCATTGCGCCGAAATGCTGAATATCGGTATAGGCAAATCCAACCCTTGGATTTTTTGCCAGCACCGCCTTTGTTTTTTCAAGCATTGTCGGCTGGATCCGATCATCGGCATCAAGGAGAAAAATATATTCACCTTGAGCAGCTCGGATCCCCGCATTACGGGCTGAGGGCAAGCCACCGTTTGTCTTTTCCAGAAGAGTGATCCTTCCGGGATACTGCCTCATGAGATTTGCAGCAACTGCATTCGTATCATCCGGACTACCGTCATTGACGATAATGATTTCCCAATCTGTGTCAGTTTGTTCTGCTACGCTTTTTACCGATTCCGGCAAATAGTGCGCCTGATTGTAACAGGGAATAATAACGGATATACGCAACTTCTTAGACCGCGGTGCCGGCAACGGATGATCATGCAATAATTTCTCTGCACGGCTGACCGATTTTTCATCGTAAGCGCGGGGGTGATTGAGAATAATACGGGCGAATAAGCTATGGTGGTGCTGTATTGCAGCCGTTACCATACTGCCGTTTCGGACACGATAGAGAAGAAGATTTTTCGGTATGCGCTGACCATGGAAACCATGCTCTATTGCCCCCGCCCAAAAATCCCAGTCTTCGTACCCAACACTCATGTTCGGATTGTAACCCCCAACAACATCCCACACTTCACGCCGATATAAGGAGCAGTATGCAACCCGGTTCTCAAGCAGAAGATTCGTTGCGAATTCACCTTTGGGAATAACTTCATTTGAACCTTCGAAGCATTGCAGATCTGTATATGCCACCGATATTTCCGGTTGTTCGTTCAATACGGTCACTGTTTCCTGTAAAAAACCGGCGCTGATGATATCATCCGCGTCCAGCGGCAAAATATATTTCCCCTTTGCAGCACGAATACCGGCATTGCGGGCATCGGCAAGACCTCCATTTGGTTTGGAGACCAGGACAATATTTTTTTCTGGATGACGAACCGTTAGTTCCCTTGCAACAGTAATTGTTTCGTCCGGACTACCATCGTTAACAATGATAAGTTCCCAGTCCGTAAACGTCTGATTGACTACACTCTGTACCGCTTCCGTAAGATACTTCGCCTGTTTGTAACATGGAATGATGATTGAAACAAGCGGAATAGATGATTGATTGAAATAGAGGGGAACATCCTGATGACAGCCGGTGGGTGTCATATTTTTATATGCTTCAACATTCAGCCTCTTCCCTTCTCTGAACAGCTGAGCCAGTTTTTCCGGTGAATACTCGGCTAACCCTCCCGTCCTGTTTTTGCAGATGCTCTGAACCATGTTTACCGGATTGCAGAATGCGTGCGACTGCTCAAAACAAAGAAGTTGAGGACGTTCAGTCAATAATGTCGTGCAGGCAGCTAGTTCGCCCTCAAGAGTATTTGGGTTCTTAAACTGAATTTTTTGGAGCAACGGCAGTAGTACGGAGGTACGATAGACAGAGCTAGACACTTCCATCGGATAATTAAAATCCCCTTCGCCTTTTGTCCAGTCGAAGGCCATAACTCGCCCGGTAATTGTGTTGAATGTCGGTAGCGTTTGTGCAGCATTAAGCGGGTAACAGTATGTTGTGTTGTGACCCAAGCGTAGCGAAAAACCTAATGCATGCTTCTGCTGCTGAAGAGATTTAATTACTTCCGCCAACGTAAAATCACGGATGAACAGATTATCATCGACTGCAAACATAACATTTTCTGAACCGTCGATAAGGTCCAAGAGATCTTTTCGGAAGTCTTTCTCGCTGATGAACTTTGTTAAAGGATAATCCCGGATCAACTCATCATACAACGGCTGGCAATCTTCCGAAGCTCGATACAGTACTTTGACGTTAAAATGGCTGGAATCCTGACACCGCGCATACAACGATCGAAGTGTGCCATCAAGCTGAAGAGGTCTGTCTTTACTGAAAATAATGCAAACACATTTTTGCATCGTTGCATCATTATGATGCAGTACATTTTCTGTCTCCGTAGTTCGTTTTTCGGCGCAGTTATTTCGTATATGCTCCGAGAATGAACGAATATTTTGTTCTCTCACCCACTCTTGTATTTGTTTTTCGTCCGGCGGAATGACAGAGGTATATTCACGGAGGATCTTTAAGAAACTGATGATAGAAGGATTCACCTTCAGTTCTTTCAGTATATATTCAATATGCTTTATCTTATCCGGTCTTTTTTTATGCCAATCAGCATATTCAAGATACCTTAATACCAATTCGTCTTCACTACCCAGCACCGACACAGTATATTCTTTACCTTCGAACGATGCTTCCAGTTGTTTTCTATGGTTCAATAATTGTGTTAAATATCGCTCTTCAATAAATGCATTGTTGTACATCTTGAAATGTTCGTAGATATCAAAGCGAAACTCAATTTTGTTATTCCTCCGGAAATCGACATATGAGTGCTTTTCAAGATTATCAATGACATTTATTTCGTAACCATGGTCCAGGTATTCGTTTCCACTTGCCACAATCTTTTTCACTACGCTTTGGATATCCTGAACAAATATATCAATGTCACTTCCCGGGATATACTCATCAATCCCGGCATACTTCATTATTGCATAGGATTCATTTTGTAAATCATGAAAGAACTTATGGAGATTCATTGTATACGGCATATTATTTCCAATTGATAACGTATCTTCACCCTTTGACACTACTTCGTGCAACAACTGCAGCAGTAATAAATTGATTGTTTTTACTACGCATTATTGCCACACGGTGAACTCCGTCCCATACTCTATAATAATCGTTCCGTATTTGTTCAAGAATGATAAAACTATTATCCGGAGAATAATGTGTGCTGTCGAATTCACGTATGAGTCGGTCGAAAGAATCCTGATTGTGGTCATCAGTCAATAATGTCCCGCCATATTTGCCGTAATATGATTCATAGGGCTGTTTGTCGCCGCACGCATATCTGTAATGCGGTGTTTCCGTAATTGGGACGACTATATTTTTATGATCATTCAATTCACCCGTCAGCACACTGCAAAATATTTGGCTCACATCAATTTTTTTGATGGTATAATTATTAATCACGGGCAGATGGTGCGGCACGCTCATAAATCTGCTCTTTACGCTTCGATAACTTTCAAGGGTTCCGAGATGAAGTATGCTCAATAGGTGTTCGGTTTGTGATTCAAAATCCGATCCATGAATAATATGCTCTTCCGTTCTCTTCCCGTTCTTTTTTGGATTATAGAGATTGCGCAGATATTCTTTAACGATTTTAATTTTTTCGCATTGGATATGCCGATACGCACCATTTCCAAAATATTTTTCTTTCGGAGATACATTGTTTACAATTATGACATCGAATTCCGGCGTTGTTTCCAGCAGATATTTCGTCTTTGCTTTCAAGTGTTCCCATGGGACCGGATCGGTTTCATACAACTTGACCACAAAATCGCTAATAGTGTTTACTGCATGATGCGTGATACTTAAAATTATGAAATCATCGTTCTCTCTCAAAAATCTTAATATTTCATTTTTATATTGAAGACCATTTCCCCATATAATGAAGTAATCAATTCGGGATTTGCTTACAATTTTTTCCTGTTTATCGCTTAAATGGGTTAATACCGTATATCGCGCTTTCACTTTCGGATCTTCCGGATATAGTTTATATAGGTCTTTGATAACATTAACCTTTTCAAGCATTTTGCCTTTATCGTCATAATACTCTGCCATACGTAACGCTATATTTTTATCTCCTGGATTTTCCTTGTATTTAATTTCTAATGGAGACAGATATGGTTCAGGTAAATCAGCATTGGTGTTTGCTTTAATATCATTGCGGAGATACATCGTGTTTGATAGATCTTTATAAACTACTCTGTAATTATTGTTATTAAAATATTCAATAATATGTTTTGCACTATCCCATTCATTATCATACGTAGGGTTATTATCATGCATCTCAATTATCACAATTTTAGGTTCCCAATATTTGATATCAAAATTTTGGAGTGCGTGCCATTCATATCCCTCTACATCGATACTTAATACATCAAAATTCGGCGGCGCATGATTCGCAGTAAGAATGTTATCAAGTGTTTCTTGCTGTACATTTTCCCATGTATTAGTATGTATTCCCTTTGCCCAGTTGATAGAATTAAATTTATTGATCACATCGCAAGAGATTGTCGAAAGAGGACCCCCTTTGCTTATTTGGACAATAGAACGCTTATCGCCCACAGCAAGATTTAATACTTTGACTTTATTTTTTTTATGTCTTTTTGAACATTGTATATAAAACTCAGAAATCGGTTCAATATAAATTCCTTCCCAGCCTAAGTCTGCAAGTCCACTTGTATTACTTACATATTCCCCGTCAAAGGCTCCAAATTCCACGAAATAGCCGTTTGTTTTGTATCCCAAAAATAACTTTAGTAAAATATGCAGGTCTTTAATCTGACACGTTTTTGACAAAACATATTCATTCGGAATATTTATCATGTTGAACATTGATAGGTTTTTGACTGCGCAACAGTATTAAGAGACTTCTGAAGAAACAAAGATCGCCGAACAGAAAGTATTTTCACCTGATAACAGGGATCTGAGCCAGTTCAAAGAAATCCTTCATCTCGTACACCTGCATTTGAATCGTTTTTGTACAGAGCATTTTTGCATAGGAATATTTACTGGACAACGATCTGTCGCATAACTGTGGTGCTTCGGCCGGCTTTACAGCCAGGTTCAGCTGATAGACTTCGCTGAGAATTTCAAAAAGTTCTTTCCGCGAGA
Organism: uncultured Ignavibacteriota bacterium; assembly: GCA_903861125.1. Classification (GTDB taxonomy): domain Bacteria; phylum Bacteroidota; class Ignavibacteria; order UBA10030; family UBA8401; genus UBA8401. Next base: position 5,828 of record CAIOTF010000027.1, on the reverse strand, counting down.
TCGTGTTCGGCGAATGAAGATGATAGATTCCTTCGATATACAGATCCTGATCCAATATCTTTTCGATGATCTCCGCAAGATGCACAGTCGTCACTCCATTCCAGAAATGATTGACCAGTCCGACAACATCTTTCCCCTGCTGATTGCGAGCCCACTCCATAAGTGACCGTGACTGACCCCGTTCTTCGCCGATGATCGAGGTCCTGAGTGTCATGCAGTTCATCGGTTCACCGGCATTTTTCGTCATTCCGTAAATGTCGGCTGCATCGAACGCATCATCTTCCATGTATGATCCCTGAATGCCCGAATACACACAACTTGTGGTGATATGAAAACATTTGATATTCATTTTTTTACAAAACAGTGCAAGATTGCGTGGAAAAACGGCGTTCACCGCAAGAATGCTTTCAATCGAATTTCTGCCGATCTGCGAATGAATAACGCCGGCACAGTTTACAACAACATCCGAATCGATCAGCATTTTTTCTAATACCGGCATGGGGTCGTTAACGATATCAAAATCGGCTCGAGTAATCTTTTGTACGTTATGTCCACGCGATATATAGTATTCAGATACCGCATAACCGAGCATTCCGTTCGCTCCTATCACCGTTACAGTAGATATGTTCATATGTTTCCTCTACAGTTCTTGATGTGTCTAAAAAAATTATTTGTTCCGCGGATCAATCTTTCTATTTCGACTAACCGGTCAAACATCCGGAAATGAAAATTCAGTCATTAATGCACCATAAAACTACAGTTGTTTACATTATGCAGAAACGCACCAGTGAAACACTTCAGGGTGCGTCGATTCACAGAGTTCAAAGAGTGTGCCTGAAAATATTAGTTAATATGGTGCTTTTTGGAGGTTTTTTGATGTTATCATGGTCATTATTGGACAGCTGTGCGCACTATTGAACACTTATATCTGGAGGAATAACGAAGGGCTTATTGCCACGAAGACTCAAAGACACGAAGAACAAAAAGAAGGACTTTTTGCCACAAAGGCACTAAGACACAAAGAATAAAATTAAGAAGATCTTGAGGCGTTAATACAAGAAGTTTGAAAATATGCAACAAAAACCCTAAGAACAAAAAAAGAAGGACTTTTTGCCACAAAGTCCCGAAGACACGAAGAACAAAAAGAAGGACTTTTTGCCACAAAGGCACTAAGACACAAAGAATAAAATTAAGAAGATCTTGAGGCGTTAATACAAGAAGTTTGAAAATATGCAACAAAAACCCTAAGAACAAAAAAAGAAGGGCTTTTTGCCATAAAGTCCCGAAGACACGAAAAAAAAGTAAAGCTTTTTGCCACGAAGACTCAAAGACACAAAGAACAAAAAGAAGGACTTTTTGCCACAAAGTCCCGAAGACACGAAAAAAAAGTAAAGCTTTTTGCCACGAAGACTCAAAGACACAAAGAACAAAAAGAAGGACTTTTTGCCACAAAGTCCCGAAGACACGAAAAAAAGTATAGCTTTTTGCCACAAAGGCACTAAGACACGAAAAAAAGTAAAGCTTTTTGCCACAAAGGCACTAAGACACAAAGAATAAAATTAAGAAGATCTTGAGGCGTTATTTCAAGAAGTATGAAAATATGCAACAAAAACCCTAAGAACAAAAAAAGAAGGGCTTTTTGCCACAAAAGCACGAAGACACAAAGAATGAATTAAGAAGAGCTTTGGCGGACAAGCAAAATGGTTGTCCAACAATTTATGTATTGCCATCGTCAGATCTTCCCGGACAAATTCCGTCTAACATAGTTAAAGGTCTTTTACTCCGCCTTCATTTGGAGATTATTTTCACAAAACCAGCCTGCAGTATTGCTCAGCCAAAAATTATTAAAAATATTTTTTTAACCTGCAGCGGTGATATTGCTTGATTCTATTGCCTGCGAACCGTTATTGATGAACATCTGACCGGTAAAAATGGAACATCATCAAAAAAATAGTGAAAATATTCATTGAAGTTTTTGAAATAGTCGCCGATAACTACAACAGAGAAGCTATGAACCGCTTCGCAAACGGGCAGGGATCGCCCGAATCAATTTTAATAAACTATATGGAGGTAGTTATGCGTAAAGTTAGATATTTGGTTTTGGCGGTTTTTTGTTTTGGAATATTGTACGCACAGCCAATACTTAAAGAACCGGCGTATTCAAAAGTTGCTGGATTAGTCTCTTCTCATCCAACATTCAAATGGAGTAAAGTGTCGACAGCAACATTTGGTTATGAAATTTATATAACTTCGACTGCAACAGATACTTCAAGTACAACGATCCCGCTGGCCGCAACGTTGGGAAAATCAAAAAGATATGTTCTAAAAAATTCTACTGTAGGCGGTTTAATTGCAAATGATACAACCTACGCGTATTCTGATACATCATTAGTGGCCAATACAACGTATTTTTGGAAGGTGAGAACAAAAACTGCCGCTGCTACGTGGTCGGCATGGTCAAAATTTTTTATTTTTAAGACTCCGACAGCATTTCTCGCCGTTACTTCTCCCACAACAGGTGATGACCTTACAATCGGAAGCCATTATGTTGTATGGACGAATAGTACGGGTGTTGCTGTTACCAAAATTAAATTATCGTATGACGGCGGAACAACGTATGCTGATTCGCTTGTTGTCAATAAATCATCGACGACAGACAGTGCCGCTTTCGATTTCCAAGGGAAAAAAACCGCAACCGGTACATGTTATGTAAGTATTTACAGCAGCCTGGATACTGGTAAATCAGCCAGTTTCTCCGTTAAAACACGTGCTGTTGCCGTTACATCCCCGACAACCGGCGACGACCTTACCATTGGCAGTCATTATGTAGTATGGACGAACAATACCGGTACTGCCGTTACCAAATTAAAAGTTTCGTACGACGGCGGATCATCGTATGCAGATTCTGCAGCGGTTAATTCCACTGCCGCTAAGGATAGTGCTGCATTTGATTTTCAGGGAAGAAAGACCGTAGCCGGAACGTGTTATGCAATTGTCTACAACAGTCAGGACACAGGCAAATCAGCCAGTTTTTCTGTTAAAGCGCGTGCTCTTGCCGTTACATCTCCGACAACAGGTGACGACCTTACAATAGGCAGTCATTATGTAGTATGGACAAACAATACCGGTACTGCCGTTACCAAATTAAAAGTTTCGTACGACGGTGGAACAACGTATGCAGATTCTGCAACGGTCAATTCAACTGCCGCTAAGGATAGCGCCACATTTGATTTCCAAGGGAGAAAGACCGCAACCGGTACGTGTTATGCAATAGTTTATAACAGCCAGGACACAGGCAAATCGGCTAGTTTCTCTGTGAATACACGCGCTATCGCAGTTACGAAACCTGCATCCGGTGCATTATCATTAGGATCGAGTTACATTGTTTGGACTAATAATACAGGTGCTGCCGTTGCAAAAATTAAAGTATCCTACGACGGTGGAACAACCTACACTGATTCGGTTACCAATACTTCATCGGCAGTTAAAGATAGCGTGCTGTTTAGTTTTGGCAAATCGAGCTCAGCACCCAGCTGTTATGTGCTCGTCTATAACAGCAACGATACTGGAAAATCAGCTTCATTCAGTTTGGCAGCCGGCGGAGCAACATTCTCCATGCCTGCCGTGTACGGCGACCCGGCAAGTGAAGTTTGGGTATCATTAATGGCAACAGATTTTCTATCCGGAGACTCAATAAAGGCTTTTGATGTTAAGGTTACATTTGATTCTTCAAAAGTTCATTACACGGGCACATATACATTTGATTCAAAATTAACAGGCGGTAAATGGAACACAATTATCGATTCTGTTCATGCAGCAGGAGCAAATGGCAGCCGTGTGCGAGTGGCTGGTTTTAAGGGTACTACGGGGGCCGGAATCAAGAGCTCCGAATTGATTAAGTTAAAATTTATGATTAACAATGATCAAACGCTTATATCACAAGTTGCAACATTGACCATTAAGAATGCTACACTTTCTGCGGCAGGCAGCAATGCCCAATCACTGAGTGTGTCAAATTCGACCAACGGAAGCATCACGGTCTATTCAAGCGTTGATGGCAACATCAGCTATATGCATGAACGTTATGACGGCAGTGCAAGCGTCACTATTTCGGGTGACAGTCTGATCAGCTATACAGACAAAGCAAAATCATCCAACGACGCAACATTTGGCATCACCAATGGTTATTACAAGATGGGTAGCAGAGAACCGAATGATACGATCGTTATTACACCATCTGCAAGTAAATATTTTGCAGCGGGTTGGACTGAAATTTCGTCCGTTGATGCACAGCTCGCATTCAGAGATGGATGGGTAGATTCTCTTACTCTCTCCGTACGGGCAAAAATTGCAGCAGATATCAATGAAGATAGTCTTGTGAATACAACGGATGCAATGGCTATTATGCAGATTTCGGTGGATTCAACATATCTTTCCACAGTTCTTGCTAAATCAAACTGGATCTTTGTCGATTCTACATCGCTGTGGAATTTTGAATCAACCAATGATTCATTAACAAGCTGGTACACACAACATCAACACAGTCTTACATCAAAACTTACTAATCAGCAGACACATCAGGATTTCTTCGGCGTGCTGCGCGGAGATGTAGACTTCTCTTATGGCGCCGATGATGTCGCCACAATGAAAAAATCGAATACGACCCCTGTGTTATTCAATACCGATGCAACGTTTAATCTTCGCACAGGAGACGAAGTATGGATTCCGTTAAATATTTATCCCGGCGAATATTCAGTAGGTGGTTTTAATGCCAGTATGAATATCGATCCCAACGTGTTAACATATACCGGTGAATTCAAAATGGGTCAATCCGTTCCGCAAGATAAAAACTGGTACGTGGCAGCAAAGAGTGATTCCAAGGGAACATTACGTGTAGCGGCAACTGATTTTTCTCTCAAAATGACGCCGATTACACAAGATGGTGCAGCACTTTTGTTTAAGTATATCGTTAACAAAGATGCAAAACTTGGAAGCACAAGCCTTATCAATATTAAGACGCAGACTGTTATTGATAACAATATGCAAAAGATGTCAAGCACAGTAAGTAGCGGTAAGGTAGAGATTACAAGGATGGGATCGGCTGTTGTGACGAATTATGAACTGCTTCAGAATTATCCGAATCCGTTCAATCCGAGCACAACAATTGAATATGCGCTGCCGAAAGAAAGCTCTGTAAAGATCGAGATCTATAACATGCTCGGTCAAAGCGTCGCAACGCTGTTCACGGGCAACCAATCAACCGGTTATCATCAGGTCGAGTGGAATGCTTCACGGCTCGGTTCAGGCGTTTACTTATACTCAATCACAGCAACTTCAATGACCGATGGACAAACATTCCGTTCGGTGAAGAAGATGGTGTTGATGAAATAAGGGTGAAACAGATCAGTTAGGAAAGAACAAAGGTGCACAATCCGAAAAGGGTTGTGCACTTTTTTTTGGATGTTACATATTATTGCCACAAAGAATAAATGAGAAGAGCTTTTGCCACGAAGACACAAGGGCACAAAGAATTAACAAGGAAGAGCATTAGGCATGAAGGAATAGACACGAAGGTGTGAAAAATAATTGAGAAGAATATTGCCACAAAGGCACGAAGACACGAAAATTATTTGAGAAGAACATTGCCACAAAGGCCCGCCAAAGAAAGTGGCGGGTCCCAAAGGGACTCCCCAGCCCTTTTGGCCTTCGGCGCAGGCACGAAGAATAAATGAGAAGAGCTTTTGCCACGAAGACACAAGGGCACAAAGAATTAACAAAGAAGAGCATTAGGCATGAAGGAATAGACACGAAGGCGTGAAAAATAATTG
>CAIOTF010000026.1 GCA_903861125.1 uncultured Ignavibacteriota bacterium | reverse complement strand
TGACCGTGACGGAAAGTTCGAATATTCGCAATCCGTTGAAGTGACAGCATCAAGCACGCCGAAAGAATTCGGGCTGGAACAGAATTATCCCAATCCTTTCAACCCAACAACAGCAATTAGCTATCAGCTCTCAGCGAACAGCTTTACAACATTAATAATCTACGATGCAATCGGCCGGGAAGTTGCAACGCTCGTCAATGAAGTGAAAGAAGCGGGAACATACAGCGCACAGTTCGACGGTGCGAAACTTTCCAGCGGAGTGTATTTCGCCAAGCTTACATCGAGCGGAAAAACGCAAATGAAAAAATTGTTGTTGCTTAAGTAATAGAAGAAATCAATCAACCAAAGCGTCCCGATGATTATGATCGGGATGCCAAGTTATCATCATCAAACAAAACGCAGATGCGAAAAATACTATTGATGAAATAATTTGCTTTGTGCCTGCCCGCTCAGTTTTTTTTTGCGACTCATTGAGCGGGCCTTTGTGAAAAAATATGTTTAGCACCGTTTTTAAAATAACACAAACCCTCATCGGAGGGTTTTTTATTTTATACCATTTCCACACTCAAAACATCGCAATGTCCGACACAATCTCGAAGTAAAAACTGAGGCGAACGCCCAAGTGTTTTTCTTTACCCCCAACACTCAAAGACTATTTTGTCTTGTCAATTTATTCCAGTGTCAACTAATAGTTCCCAAACCGTCAACATGTGTTTGCACTCTATAAAATTCATGTTCAAATTATAGATAAAATAGCCATTTATTTGGGGCTCGATTAATGCATGATATAGGTTTGGTTCCTTACACGGCCATCGACATTCACATATTGTGATGGCTAATATGCTCCAATAGGTACATGTGAACCAGCGGTAGTCGTCTGTCTGTAATAAATATTTCTAAAATATTGAGGAAAGAACGAAAATCTTTTCTCGGAACGTGGCCGAGATAGCGGGTAATAAAGATCACCTCCACGTGATTCAACTGAGAGTAATGGTTGCAGTTACAGAAAAGGAATACAAACAAGGAACAATATTACATCATATGCTTGTGCATCTGTTTTGTAACATCCCAGACATTTACTGTTTCTGGGATTACGTTTACCGATTGCAAGCCTTTTACACTTACATCAATCGCTGGGTCATCGCAAATCTAATTCCCGAATGAATAAAAAATGATAAAGGAATCGACAATGAAAAGATCACTACTGTTTATGATTATTACAACAAGCCTTGCATTCACCGGCAGCTCATTCGCGCAGTCGGGTAACGCGCTCATATTTGACGGTAACGATGATTATGTCGCTTGCGGCAACGATGGTTCTGTTCAGATCGGAGGTACTGCTATTACCATTGAAGCATGGATTAATCCAGCATCATTCGGCGGAGGGTATTGGACGAATACGATTGTGGATAAGACTTATAATAGTGTTGGAAACATAAATTCCGGATATGCATTCCGTTGCGGAGGGAGCGGTCAATTGGATTTTGGATTCGGATATTGGGACGGAAGCGCGGGTGGGTGGCCAAGTGGAACAAGCGATGCGTTTGCTTTATCCGCGGGAGTATGGCAGCATGTTGCAGCAACATACGACGGGAGCGCTATACGGTTGTATGTTAACGGTACATTGGTCAAGACCATCGCAGAATCTAGAATTATTTCCATCAACACCGTTACCCCGCTCGCAATCGGAAATCCAGACCCTGCTTCAGTAGGAGGTCTGCGAGGTTTTAACGGAAAGATTGACGAAGTCAGAATATGGAACACCGTCCGGACAGCTCAACAGATAGCCGACAATAAAAATGTCAATCTCGTTGGTAACGAAGCGGGGCTGGCGGCATATTATAAAATGAATGAAGGAAGCGGCACCACAACAGCCGACCAGCAAACACTTTCAAAGAACACCGGTACTTTGGTTAATCACACCAGTTGGGGCGTTTCCGGAGCATTGCCTGTAGAATTGCTCTCGTTCACCGCGCAGATCGCAGAGAAGAATGTTGAATTGAAATGGAATACCGCCACCGAAACAAACAACTATGGCTTTGAAGTAGAACGCGCAACAAAAAATGGAACATTGTCATCCGGAGCGGAGACGCGGGATGACAAATGGACCAAAATCGGATTTGTAGAAGGCAGCGGCACCACCAACGCTCCAAAATCATATTCATTCACCGACAAATCCGCAAACGGTAAAACATCGTACCGCTTAAAACAGATCGACCGTGACGGAAAGTTCGAATATTCGCAATCCGTTGAAGTGACAGCATCAAGCACGCCGAATGAATTCGGACTGGAACAAAATTATCCGAATCCGTTTAATCCAACAACAATGATAAACTATCAGATACCGGTGACCAATCATGTATCATTAAAAGTATTTGATATGCTTGGAAAAGAAGTAGCAACATTGGTCAACGAAACAAAAGAAACAGGATCATATTCTGCAAAATTTGATGGTGCT
>CAIOTF010000025.1 GCA_903861125.1 uncultured Ignavibacteriota bacterium | reverse complement strand
TTTGCCGGAAGCTGATAGCCGATCGTTGTTGTGGGATTGAACGGATTGGGATAATTTTGTTCGAGCGCAAATTCTTTCGGTGTGCAGAGTGCTATTACTTCAACTTCTTGCGAGTACTCAAACTTGCCGTCACGGTCGATCTGCTTTAATCGGTACGATATTTTACCCAATGCAGATTTGTCGGTGAATGAATATGACCTGGATGCGTTGATTGTGCCGTTCCCATCCACGAAACCGATCTTGCTCCAATTATTTATTGATGATTGTTTTTCTACTTCAAATCCAAAGTTGTTTACTTCGGTGGCGGTTTGCCATGCAAGAACGGCTTCAGTGCCCCGAACTGCTGCTGAGAAAGAGACTAATTCAACGGGCAAAGATTGATTATAATTAGTCCCGGCATTTGGGTTTACACCGCTTTGCAGAATTAATCCATAATAATTCGAAAAGGTCATGGTACCAGTGCCGCCTCCGCCTCCGTCTGCACTAGGAACAGATCTGAAAAGATATCCCCACCCAGCAGCAGGGGCACCCCCCTCCAAGTTTTTGCAGTAACTAATAATATATATTTTGTCTCCTGAAGCTGCACGGCCAATACCGGCTCGTGATATGCGCATTTCGACATCTTTATTAATTCCGCTTATGTTTCCATACGCAACAGTCATATCATTCCGATGATCGGTAGTCGAGTTTGCACCATCCATTTGCCACCCGGATGAATAAACGTATGCATGCGTTTCTAACGAGGAACTAACTTCTTTTGCCATAAAGATATAATCGGCATTGAAAGGTGCATTTACTGTGCTCCCCCGGAAATATTGTTCAGAACCAAGATCAGAAGAACCATTGCCTGTTTTCTGATTCGGACTTAGTTGAGGATCAGCATCAATGCTAACATACACGGTTTGATCATTGCCGTCAAAATCCACCTGAGTCCAACCAATGTATATGTAGTCGGCATCCCATGTGATGTAGGTTGCACCCCCAAATGCTTCATTTGTAGCGTTCCACATTTCTCCTGAAGATGTATTGATCGTTCCATCAATAGTAATTATATGATTTGATTGTGCAAGTGTAAATGCTGTGACCGTTACAATGAGCAACACAATGTTGTTTATTCTGTTCATGCTACACCTCTTGGAGTAAAATATATTGAAGCATTATTTGTTATTATTTTTACGTACTGTGAATATTATTGTTTTGTGTTTCGTGTTTTTTTGCTGTTTCTCCGTTTATTGTGCTGTTTAATGTCACTGTCCTGAGCGTTACATTACTTCATTAATACTAATTTCCTCATCTGCGTTTTTCCGCTAGACATAAGCCGCGCATCCCGATCAAAATCATCGGGACGCTTTGGTTGATTGATTTCTTCTATTACTTAAGCAACAACAATTTTTTCATTTGCATTTTTCTATCCGATGTGAGTTTAGCGAAATAAATCCCGCTGGATAATCGTGTACCGTCGAACTGTGCAGAATAATATCCCGCTTCTTTCACTTCACTGACCAATGTTGCCACTTCTCTGCCGATTGCATCGTAGATCTTTAAGGTTGTGCGTCCGTTTGCCGGAAGCTGATAGCCGATCGTTGTTGTGGGATTGAACGGATTGGGA
>CAIOTF010000024.1 GCA_903861125.1 uncultured Ignavibacteriota bacterium | reverse complement strand
CCGGTAGAAGCTTGGACTCTGGTCATTATTCACCAACGTTTTCACCTCCTGGCCAAGCACCGAATAGATCTTTACCGTTACGTTGCTCTGTTTCGGTAAGCCGTATTGGATCGTAGTGGACGGATTGAATGGATTCGGATAGTTTTGTGCCAACTGATATTCTGTCGGGATCATATCCATCAGGTCCTGTACAAACAACAGATTATCCGTAATGTCAGAGCTGTCGGTTGCCATCATCTGATACCCGGCGGCCGGATTCGACGAATTGAATTGACCTAATACACCGGTGAATGTTACCAGTTTTGTCAGGATCTTTTTACCGGCAACCGTGTTATCCGTTGCATTCGGGATTCTCAACACTATCGTCTTTGTTGTATCGGAAGGATCGGTGATACTGTACGATTTTGCTGATGCATACACTGTATCTGTTCCGGCTACTATTTTCAGCGCAACGACTTTGATCAATTGACCCTCATAATCCTCACCGTTGGTGACAAGTTTTGCCAGTGTCACGATCTTTGCCGCCGGAAGAGCATTGTTACGGCTGGTAACAGTAAAGTTATACAGATCCGCTGCCACTACTTCCTTCAGCGAATTATATTCCGATACCTTTCCTATAACCCGGATCTTGTCGCCAACTTTAATACCGCCGCTGGTGACAGAATCTTTCCACGGACCGGATGAGATATACATCACCATGCCGTACGATGTATCCTGCATATACGTATAGTTACCCTTTACTCGTGTAGCAATACCTTCGAAGGCGACTTCAGTTCCGTTGGTCGCATTATGTGCCAATCGCAACGTGCCAACAGCGATACCGCTTCCGCTTGCAGACAGTGTATCTTTCGATGCACCGTTATGTGCGAAAGCAATCTTTCCTGACCTCAGGCCTGCAACTGAAGGGGTAAATGTGATAAAGAACTTCTGCGTTTTTCCTGTATCAATTGTCGCACTCAGCGGTGATATGCTGAAGTCCGGACTCGTGGAGGTAACACCGGAAATAGTCAATGCCGATGTTCCGACGTTCGATACCGTAACGCTGTCTTTTCTGTTCTGACCGACAATTTGCGTCTTAAATGCAAGTGTCGACGGAGCAAAGCTGAAGATCGCCTGAATACCTTTTCCTGTAAGAATCACCGTATCTCGTAACGATGAACCGTTATGGTAAAACACAGCTTTACCGGTATCCGAGGCGGTGCTGGTCGGCGAATATGTAAATGAATATTTCAAAGAATCTCCTGCAGTTATTGTCCCTGAAACTGGAGTGACAACAAATTTAGCATTCGATACTATTACCGAATCAATTTTCAGCGTTGCGGCTCCGCTGTTGACAATATACAAGCTGTCTTTTTTCGTTCCGCTCACAAGAACACCGCCGAAGGCAATATTTTTTTGTCTTGCCGAATATTGAGATTGCACACCGATAGCACTGAGATAAATTGTATCTCTCATATTTAGCGCATCATGATAAATAATCAATGCATCATTAACCGTACCGGCTGAAACGGGGGCAAACGTTACATACACTTTTTGACTGTCGGATGGTGCTACCGAATATTTCGCCGTGTCCGCGCGAGATATTGTGAAAACAGATTTGCTACGATACAAACTATCTATTCGCAATGTATCCGTCCCGCTATTAACTACATAGAGTGAATCCCTTTTGGTTGTTCCTATAGAGACGTTACCTTGGTTTATGTTTTTTGACCGTATAGTTACAACAGGATAGATACACGTCCCTTTGACAACTACGGTGTCTGCTGTTTTCGTTCCATTATTCGCAAATCGAATGTTTGCCGTTTGCAAGCCTGCATTGGTAGCAGTATAAGTCATATAAAATTTTTGACTTGCCGATGGAGCTACGGATGCCGTAGTAGGTGTTACTGTAAAATCTGCAACATCAGAAGTGACACCGGTAATATTCAGCGTTATGACGCCACTATTCTGCACTACCACACTATCAGTTTTGGATCTTGTTTTTTTCAATGTCCCAAAGTCAATCAGCAAAGATGATGCGGTAAATGCAGGTACCGGCACTAACGGAGTGGTAATGTTTTCATCAGCACCTTTGTAAGGATATGTAGTGCTGCGGACTTCATCATCAATATCCGTCGTAACATTAAGACCCGTAACGCCAATAAGATGAGGATTTCCAATCGATGCTCCGGATAGATGCAGATTAGTGGACGAAGCGAGAACGATTGCGGCCGTATCTGAATTTGCATCTTGTGAAGTGGAATCTTTCCACTCTGCAAATGTTTCACGCAAAGCAGTACCAGTCACCCCATTCTTCGCAAAATAGCCATATTTTCCAATGGCCGATGGAATGTAAATATCATTATAATTTGCAGTCAATGTTGATGTAGCCGAGTTTTTATAAATTCCGTACGTAGAGGTTGAGGTATAATTGTTAACAATAATATTATTTTTAAATGTTACATTCGCGTATGAACTTATGTATAAACCGACCACATTGCCTGACACATTACAATTTGTCGGTAATGTCAACGTATTATGATAAATGCTATATGTTCCGGAATCAACAGTAGAACCAAAACACATGGCATATTGTGCCGGCGTAGGTACTGTGGTCGAATAGGTATTATATATATCTGCAACAAAATTATTCGCAATATTTATTACCGTGGAGGGTACACCACCGGCTCCAAAAATACCGTATGATGCCGATGCAGCCACATTCGATTTTAACGTAATGACTTTATTTTTTAAGACGTTGGTTGTTCCGGCTACCGTCTGCATCTGAATTCCATAGACCGAATATGTAAATGTAGTCGATGGCGATGTAACTGTATTTCCTGATATTTCTGAAGTTTTTCCGGTGGCACCAATATATCTGAAATAGATCCCTCTCCAACGGCTTGTCACATCATTGTTTTTTACAACTACTGTAGTGCCATAAATAACAGGAGCTGTAATATACCCTGTGATAGAAATGCCGTAGTTAGGCATCGTTGTAGAATTGGCTATTTGGCAATTTTCAATAGTCAAGTTATCAACCGCTCCGGATGTTTGTCCGACAACATTGATTGCCGAAGTAACATCTGCGGCATTGACATTGTTATAAACTGCTTGATAAATAAATTTTGTATTCTTTACGGTAATATTGTCACAGTTACCGTATAAGGCCAAAATATTCCGTCCGTTTACTGCATCATTCATTAGGAAGGTCAAATCTCTCGTTGAGCCAGCAATGGAATTAGCCCCATCTATAGTAATGTAACTTGTGCATGAATCGGTAAATCCATTGTACTGAGCGGAACCGGCTGATGAGGAACATCCATTGATCGTAACAACAGGTGAAATCCCCGATGCTGGTTTGAAGGTAATTGTGTTGGTCACAGTCGGAACATTGGTGATTACTTTAATCAACAAACTTGCCCCGGTTTCCGAATAGGCTGCATCTGTTAATGAAAAAACAACCGGACCCGAAACCCCATTAGCATTCAATGCTGTGATCGCCGCACCAATGGTAGTGTAGTCTCCTCCGGTTCCTACTGTTTTGGTACCGCTTAATTGTGCAAAACTTATTGCTGTAACAATCAGCAATAGAACCGCAGCACGTATTGTTTTCCGGTAAACTCTCATGATTCTTTCTCCTTTGTGATAAATTGAACAGTTAATTAAATATTTTTTTGAACAAAATTATTTCATCAATATCATTCGTTTTGAAACTGTCAAACCCGATGATGTAAGGGTGTAAAAATAGACTCCGCTTGACAAAGAATGTGCATCGAACTGCACAGAATGTTCTCCCGCATCCTGCATACCGTTGACGATCGTTGCGACATGCTGGCCAAGCACATTATAGATTCTTAAGAAAACGGTCCCCTTTGCAGCGATCGAATATGATATCGTTGTAGATGGGTTGAATGGATTTGGATAGTTTTGATCGAGTGTAAACTCTTTCGGTGCAGACGTAACTGCAGCGACATTTGCTAATGTTGCATTCGTAAAAACATTACCGATGGAAGTGCATATCCATGCACTGCTGTCAGGCTTAAACGCTATTTCCCAAATTGCATTAGCAATATCGATCCCTTGAATTTGCGTCCATGTCGTACCGCCATTAGTTGTCTTTGATAATCCGCCACGCAAACCGCCGACATAACCGATATTTTTGTTCAAAAATTTCATCGAATATAAGATCGTATCAGGAACGATAATATTATGAGGAACATACGTCCAATTTTTTCCAAGGTCCGTACTCTTTAACAGCAATGAGGTACCGACGGCCCAGGTATTTACTGAGTCAATAATTTGCACCATGTAAATAGAACTGCCGGATAATGTTTTTCCCGCGGGTATGCCTGTAACAGAACCATCACCCCACGATGTCCCGCCATTAACGGTGTATTTAATGCCGCCGCTGGAGCCGACAACAATACCTCTGTAGTCATCATAAAAGGCAATATCGTTCGGCTGTTTCTTCATGACCGTATCGCGGATCGTATACGATGCCCCGGAATTCGTCAGTGTGATCAATTGATCAGTACTCGTTGTCGCTTTTGTCCGAACAACATACACTTTGTTTGCAGAGACCGGAAAGATTGCACGCGCCGCTGAGTTTGTACTTGAATCGCCCGGCACAACAATACTCCACGTCGTGCCGCCGTTGGTTGTACGGGAAACCTCGCCATAATTATGAGCCGCAAATCCAAGATTGGCATCGACAAATTTCACTGCCTGCACATTATCAAGTGCATTTCCCGGTATTCCGGGATTTATATTGCCGATATTCGACCAATGTGTACCGCCGTCAGTCGTTTTACGCATACCACCATAATACGTTGTAAGATATCCGACTGATTGTGAAATGAATTGCGCACTTTCAATTTGCTCCTGCGTATTATTGGTTAACGATTTCCACGAAGTTCCCATATCTGTCGATCTCACAATCAAACCATTCAACGATGTAGCCCACACCGTATCTCCCGATCCCGTTATTGCACGCAATTGATGTCCGGATAATACAGGAAGTTGCGTCCATGTCGATCCGCCATCGGTGGTTTTTACGATGAGACACCCCCGGTACCCACCAACGGCAAGACCGTTCATTTTATCTTTAAAATACTGATCATATCCTGAGCCGTATGCATTACTCGCACCGTTTAATGTCTTAAATGTATATGACGCTCCGCCATCAACGGAACTGAACAACATCATTGGCTGAAGACTGAACCACGAGCCCCATCCGCAAATATTCACATGAAGACTATCGGTCATCGATACGGCATTGATCACACTTGAAGTATACGTCACCGTGCCGACGGAAAGCGGTGCAGATTTTGTCCACGTTGATCCGCCATTTGATGTATAGTATAATTGAGCATAGTTATTGGCAACAGCAACACCGCGATTCGGACCGCTAAACGCTATATCCGTGAAGTAGGCACTTTGGCTTACAAGGTTCAATTTACTCGTCCATGTTTTTCCGCTATCTGTTGTCATAAAGATATCGCTTGCAGCGGATTTACCGCAGCCGACAAATCCGGTCGATGGTGACAAAAAATAAATTGCGTATGGTGTTCGTGCTGTATCTGTTGAAGGACTGACAGGTAAATTCACTACTTGCCATGATGTACCTCCATTCGATGTGCGAAGAATTGAACTTTTTCCTGTAAACCCCGCATACCCGACCTGATCATTCACAAAATGTATCTTTTGTAAATTGTTCGTAACTCCGCTGTTCACTGCGGTCCAAGAGTTGCCGGCATCGGTAGATTTCATAATCATTCCGGAATTACCGACGATCCATCCTTTCGTGGAAGAAATAAATTGAATGTCGCTGATGGAATACGGAATAGTGGAAGTGATCACAGGAAACAGCCCGTTCGTCTGGGCTGATAATACTGCAGCACACAATATCAAACCATAGAATATGTTTTTCATACTAATCCTTCCGACATGATGAATGTTTCAAAAATAAATTTACAAATCCGTTGAAAATAGCACTTCAGCAGTAGACCGGGATGCTGCTTTGAATATGAATGACGAACGAGTCTCGCGGTACCTGAATACACCGCCGATGCTGCAATGACCAAAAACGCCGCCGTTAAAAGTAACATCAAAACCGGCGGATGAACCGAACACCGATGCCGTTTCATAACCAAAATTGCGTGCGCCGACTAATGCATACAATGCACTCGGATTCGGAACGGTGACCCGTTTCATTGCAGGATCAACAAATTCCATCGCATACCATACGCTTGCTTTCTCCCGCTCATCGATCATGGCCGAACCGCCGATCATTACCATATGAGTATATGAGGAAATGTTGGCGGACAATGTGCTGATGTAATCATTCAGCAAGCGTTCTCTGAACGATACCGAATATCCTCCAAACAGATCAATGCCAAAAACAGGAACACGCAAGCACAATCCGGCGTTTGCGTTTGTGATATTCTGTTCAACTAAAAGCACGGAATAATTCGGATGTCTCGTCCACTGATGATCCTTCGATATTCCCGCTTCCGCGCATATGGTAATACTGTCCAGCACAATACTGCCGCCCCATGTTCCTTCCATCACCTCACTCTGACAAAATCCCTGGTCCAATGGCGATGAACCGCCGTCAACAATATCCGCAAAGCGAACCTTGTAACCTGCCGACACGGCTGACCTCACTTCATCACTATTGTAAGCGCTTTGAATGTAACCGCCGTATGTTTCCGTACGAACGATCCTGTTCTCAGAATTTTTAGTGAACTTCTGGTATGAATCGTATCCGCGGAACTTGAAGAGGACAGCCTGGGATTGAGCCGTCGTTTGATCCGGTTCAAAATCGTTTTCTTCCTTATCGTTCTTCAATACGAGCAAAGCACCCAAACTGAATTTTTCAGTGAGAAGAAAGGCCGTTCCCAGTTCAATACCGATATTTCTCTGCATATCCAGAGGCTTCGGAGAAACGCGTTTGACACCGTTATCAACCCCATATTTTATTGTTGCACCTAACAACCACCGGTCCGTTAACAAGCCGCTGTATGTTCCGTTGAGAACGAGCCCTCGATAATCTGTCATCCCCGTACTGCTGTCCGCAATAATCATGGGATTCCACGTATCGTACTGTTTTGTATCACTCCACATCCTATCGCCGCGATATTCCTGAACGGCACCAAATGTTCCGTACACTACGTGATCGGCGGAAAGATCTTTTTTCCCTTCAACAGAGTACTGATACCCTGTTGAATTTTTCGGTTCAAACGCATAATGATAATCGCCGCTTGATGACTGCTGTAAGAACTGAATTTTCAACGGCATACTTAACTGACGCTGAAACAACCACGCCGGATTTCCTCCAATGCCGAGCATGTCCACACTTTGTTCAAAATCATCCTGCAGCAGCGTCGGTACATTCACATGCGATAATTCCTGTGCATGTACAATACACACGGCAGTCACTACGATCAATATGAAGGTGATGTATTTACGGAAGCGCATAATGTTTCCGAGGTGTAGGGTGTTGAATTTTTGTAAAATCAATGGAACTATTATTATTGTCTTCCAGAGTCCACCCGCTCACCGTCGTCCGTAGTTTTCTTTCCATGGAATACCCTGTGTAGAATAATATCCCTCCTGCTAATCCTGCGTCGATTTTCGGATCAAGATATTTTTGATCCAATCTGGTCGGATCGGTATGATATTCCACACCGTCAATTACATATTCCTTAGGTATCGTCAAAAAATTATCTTTGTATCGCAAGCTGTCAATGTTAGGAACTCTGCACAACACCAAAGCATCTTTTTCTCCTCCAATCAGCCAATCCACTCCGGAAGTCTGATAGATCTCGATCATGTTTGGAACATTCGGATTATCAACATCAGGCTGTGATATCCGGTAATATTCAAAGTCGGCTATGCTTTCATCGATGCTGCCCGGAGCATTGATGCGATGATCGATCGCATCCTCCGCTACCAGCACAAACTGACCGGGTTGAATTGCGTAATCAGTGCCGCTTCCTGGAAATTTCCACACTTCGCTTGTATAGATCATCGGATCGAGAATGTAACCTTTGGAAACGCGGGCAACGACGAGTCCATCCAGATATTTAATGCTGCCGCTGATGTTGCATACTTCCATATATTTATCATGAAAATACAAACCGGAGCCCTGCGGTCCGCAGGCATAGATCTCGCTGAAGACAATATCACTCAACGCGGCAAGATCAACAGCTATTGCAGCAGATCCATCATGAAGGTCAGCACGGACAAAAATAGACGATGATGCACCGAATAATTTTCGCTGAACGGATGTGCCGTTGATGGCCTTCATTTCGGTTTCGCTCAATGTACGCGTTGCAACCACACTGTACTGATCGGAAACGAGACCATTAAATAATACTCTTCCGGATGAATCGCTGACCTCGTGATATTCTTTCCCATAATTGATCGACCGGATCGTCACATCGGCAGATCGGACCAGCGAATCACCGAACAATACCTTCATCGAGCCGGATTGATCGAAGATCTGTACCGAAACGGAAGCTGAATTCTCCACTGCCGTCGGCATTTTTTTACATCCCGATCCGAGAACGACCAGCACCGCTATGATTATGTAAAAAGATCGGTTCATTGTTCGCTCGTAAAATACTTGTTGATCACCGAACTGAATTCAAGTCCGAAAAAGAGTGCCGGATTGCGGACCTCATAACTAACCGTGCTTGCGTCAGTCCGTTTCAGTCTGTACAACGGACGCGAATCCCACAGATTATTCACGAAGAACGATACCTCCGTCCCTTTCCACAATTCCTTGCTTACACGGAAATTAACGAGCCACCGGTCAGGACGATCTTCCTCGCGCAATTGATACTCTTTGGGAGTGCGTCGCAGATTGATATATTTTGGATCGGCCCGTTCTGCTTCCGGAATAATGACCGTCACCCCTTTTTTCGTGAAATACCCTATCGCCAGTGAATCGGTCAAGCCTGTATATCCGTCGATCTCCACCGGCTGCTGTTCTATGTTCAGCGTACACCACATACCCAGTTTTTCCAAAAGAACGTCAAATCTGTATTTCAGCAATAATTCTTTGGAGTAGCGCCCTGTTGTATGGTGCATCGGGAACATTGTCTCCCCAAGCAGTGCGTCCTTACGTTGTCCTCCGTATTCAATTCCGTTCTGCACATCAGTTTCGTAATATGAGTACGATGCGTCCATTTCAAAAACCGTGTTAATAACCGGCAGGCGTTTCGTTCTCATCGAGAGTTCCACACCTTTGGATGTAGACCGCAATGCATTATCGGCGGCGTATATCTTGTCCATCAATGTATCCTTATCAACAAATGCAGACCGGTCGGGCCAATTCGTCCACGATCTCTTGGGTACGGTGACGGGAAGTGTCTCTGTCCAGAATCCGTCGCGCGTTTCATTTACGAAACCAGTAACGGAAAGACCAACACTGCCGATCCGCTGATCAATACTTGCTTCATATTTTGTTTGAGTATAACCGCGCAAGGATTCGTTCATCCTGTCGAAAACATACGTAGAGACAATACCAAAATTTTTTGAAGGATCGCCCGGATATACCGCAACGGTATCAGTAACGTCGTAGTATCTCGCATTTGGATAAATTGATGCAAGCGGCGGTGATTTTGAAGTCTGACCAAACCCGAAACGTACTTGCGTTTCTTCTATGGGGGAGAAACTCAGGTTAACTCTTGGATCAACGAAGGAACCCTGTTTTGAGATGACTGCATCTTCGCCGGAGAACAATCCGCCGAAATTGATCTTCTGCGGATTAAACATTTGATACCGTGCACCCAAATTCAGACTGAATGGAAAACCAATGTCACCGCTTATCTTATCTTCAAGGAAAAGACTGACATTCGTTAGTCCGGGTAGATCATCATACTTCCTCGGCCGGTCGCCGATATTTGCGGACACGGAAGGAGGAAAGAGCGGATCGTACACGCGGCCCTCTCCTTTGTTCGCATTGTACTGCACAGTGCTGCCGATCATAAGACTGTGGATGATATCGCCGGTGAAGAATTTTTTTTCCATATCTATATTCGTATAGATATCCCAAACATTTCCGCGTACGTAGTACTGAGAAAGGTACGATCCGAACACAAAACGCCCTTCCTTTGTCCCATTCGTTAACAGATCTGAGAGGATCAAATTATCCCGGGAGACTATTTGCTGCTTGTACGAATTCTGATAGGTATAACCGACCGATGCAACCGCCTGCAATGAAAATGTATTGTCAAAATGATACACTGCGTCGGTCTTGTATTTCAATGCAACATCTCTGTCATAATGCGCTTCGCGAGCTGCATACGACGGATCTTCTTTTACTTCATCATATGCGCGTGTAACATTTATGATATTCTTCAGGACAAATGATTTTTCCGCCAATTCAGTCTGCGAGGAGATCTGCATAGCAATACGTGTATATCCATCCCCCGGTTTGCGGATATCGCGGTCGGAAACCGCCGCATTGAGATTAAATCCGATACCGGTCCCCCATGCATTAAAACCTCCGGAATAATTTCCTTCAGAAGTATTTGGATTGTACTTCACCTTCAGCCTGTTCGGCACTTTTCCTGTTTTCGTAGAGACTTTAATAATGCCGGAAGTCATATCACCATATTTTGCAGACGGAATTCCGCGAATCACTTCAACATTTTCGATATTTTCGGATGGTATGCTGCGCAGATCAACGCCACGGTTCGCGGAAGAGGCGCTGCCGCCGGCATCGATCTGCATGTTGGCATTATTCGATGACGGAACGTTGTCGACAATAATTTGAGTCCCGAAGGAACCAACATTCTGCGACGATACATCCACGCTTGATCCCCTAATGTTCGCCTGCTGCAATCCTGTAAGTCCCGGATTCGCTGATTTTACACCGGGCACAAGCTGCAGAACATCGCTTAAACTTGATGCTTGCAAATGTTCTATCTGTCCGGACCGGATATCACTTTTCGTTTCCGGATCTTTCGGCAGAATATTCTGATCGGCAACAACTTCTATCCCGCCGATCATATACACTGCGCTTTGCAATACAATATCCAATCGGACAATTTCACCGGCATGAACAGCAACCTGTTTCGATCCTGTGGTATAACCGACAAACGATACTTCAATACGATACGTTGTTGGCAAAACTCCGTTGATAACGTATTCGCCCTTAAAATCAGTTGCCGCGCCTTTGCGTGTTTCCTTAATGACAACCGATGCGCCGATGAGGGACTCACCATTCGCGTTCTTTACTGAACCGGTGATCGCACCATATTGAGTGCTTACAGAAATGATTTTACCCAGTACATTTTCCGGCTCACCATCTTTCTCTTGCGCCGCTAATGGTGTTGCAACCATGAACCAAATAAACGTTACGGCCGTGGCGAAGCACCACACTCGATCTATTGGCGTCACGGAAGATGAATGTTCAGATCTTATCATTGGATTTTAATGTTGAACTCATCTGTTCATTATGTCTTTCCATTACAGGAATACATTTTTCTTTAAGAATAATTTTTTGATACAAGGAGAGATCTTCCAGGGATTCCGACAACGTGGAGGCGAGGAGCGGGAGAATAATTTCCGAAATCTTGCGCCAATAAATTGCCCATAAATGGCAGATCAGGAATCCCAGTCTTTTCGATTGAATCCCGCCGCACATTTGAAACAGCACAAATAAACTGATGCCCTTCCGGTTTGTTCATGTATCTGATCACTTAAATCCTATGCTTTTTTGAATGATTTCGGTAAACGGGAAATGGACAATAAACCGAACATTGTAAAATTCAGAAGATTGAAATGATGCTACCAGTGATATATAGTAATACACAATCGGTTTGGAATAGTACTATACCGCACAAAAAAAACCTATTTAAGGTATTGAGAAAGCCGGAGACGGAGTATGGATATTGCCTTATTCATCTGGTTTTTCACGGTTTGCTGTGAAACGCCCATGATTTCAGCAATTTCTGAATACTTCAAGCCGGAGAACCTGCTTAACAGAAATGTTTCCCTGCACCTTGTTGGCAGAGTATTGAGTGCTTTCTGATAATCATCAAAAATAAAGACTTCGGGAATTTCATTATTCCCCATTTTTTCCCAATGTGAATTCGGATTCTCGTCGTCGATTGGAAGCGTTCGGACTGTTCGACTTACGTGGTTTAGAGCCTGATTTCGGGCTATTTTATAGAGATATGCAATACATGTCTGTTCAGAAATAATTTTATCTTTTGAAAGCCAAAAATTAATAAATGTTTCCTGTGTAAGATCTTCGGCAACCTCTCGAATTCCTGTATACCTGAGTAAATAACTGAATATTTTGGGTTGCATGGTCAAAAATAATCGACGCAGTGCGTCCTTATTCCCCTGTTTTATCAGACGACATAACTCCATCAATTCATCAGGTGAAATAGTTGACATTTATTCGCAATTAGTTTCGGAATACTGGTGCATGCTCACATACCTTGCGTAATTGAACTGCGGACACTCTATAACAACAATAATTATTACTGCAAATGGAATGTTGAGACTGTATTGTTTTGAGAATACAATTATCATTCCAAGAAAAAATGCCGATTTTGTTGTGAATTAGCACCGTCACTGATGTGAAGTGTAAATAAATATTTACACTTTGAGAACTAATATTGACAGCGAATCGTCGTCACCGCAATATGCTGCCGAGGGCTTTCCGAAATATTAATGAAATAGGGACATTAAGCGGACAGATATATTTCCGTTGCAGAAAAGTTATTTACAGAGGAGGAATACGATGATAAAAAAAACTGACGAAGGGGTTCTTATAAACTATTGCGGCAAAACATTTTTAAATCGTTCGATTTGTGCTTTAGAGAACGAGCTAATGTGTAATTGAAGGGATGAAAATATGCAACTGCCAGCAATATTGAAAGACACTATTAAAATAATATACAAGCCGTTTTTTTTTACGCCATTGGCAAAGAGACAGTCACTGATGTTGCAATGCTCTCTTTACTGACAATAAATAAACTGCCACCGTGAAGTTCCACAAGCGTTTTAGCGATCACCAAACCAAGACCGGCTCCCTGCTGCTCATAATATCCCCGTTCAAATTGTTGAAAGCCGGAGATCCTCTTTATCTGTTCCTCCGACATGCCGCGACCTTCATCACTGATGATGATGTGCAGTTCGGATTCATTTCCCTCGCTTGAAAGATGGACAATCGATCCGGTCTCGGAAAACTTCAGAGCATTATCAATGATCTCTTCCAGGATCTTCGTCAGGAATATTGATGATATCTGTAGGATGGCATTCTGTAGAGAAATGCGTACGGCATCGGTCCGTTCGTGTTCCGCCGATTTTTTTCCCACCACCGACTGTGCAATCTCGAGCAAGGATGCCGATTCGGAGCGCATTTCTTCTATTCTACTTTTATCGTGAACCCATAACTGCATTTGACCGAACAGAACCATATTTTCAAGCAACCGGTGCAGACGATGGCCGGCCTTAAAAATCATCATGCCGATCTTTTTCACTTCCTCTTCCGGCAGATCGGACTCTTCAAACAATAATTGAGAAAAGCCGAGGATACCGTTGAGGGGAGTACGAAATTCGTGCGGAAGGGAATGGACAATGTTCGATTTAATATCATCGAATTGAGTTTCATAATACTTCTGCAGGTTCTTCTTTTTTGTGAGCCGTGTCTCAACTGCAGAGATCAGTTCCGCGGTTGTGAACGGTTTTGTAAGATAGTCGTCCGCGCCAAGCTGCATTCCCTGCCGCACATCCTTTTTACCAGAACTCCCGGTCAAAAAAATGAACGGGATTCCTGCAAATTCTGTCTCCTCTTTCAATTTCTTCAGCAGCATGTGACCATCCATTTTCGGCATGTTCACATCACAGAGAATAAGATCGGGGTGATGGATTTTTGCAGCAGCAAGACCATCCAATCCATTGTTGGCGGTGATGATCTCGAAGTATGGTGACTGCAATGCCATCGTAATAACATTACGGTAATCTTCTTCGTCATCTATTACAAGTATGCGATGCTTCAAAGCTAATTGGTCCATAATTATCTTTTCTGCACATGTTTTTTGCTGTGGGTTCAACCGGTCAATGCAAAACAACACGCAGATCAACTCTGCCATCAACCTCTTGTTGAAAGAGGCCGAGGCAAAGAATCTTCAGTTTTCGCAGGTTCATCAATACAGCTGCGGCACGAACGAGGCACCGACAGCCGTGGTTTCATATAGCCCGCATGGAGAAAGCACTATCAATTTTTACATTTTGATAGCGCCACAAATGAAATTCATCTGCAATGAAACACCGGCGCCGGCATATTTATTTTTATTCGTAGACAAAAATACTGCCGAGAATCGGGTCAATCTGGTGATGCGATAAAATCCGATTGATATGGAATTCGGTCATGACAGTATCCTTCGGCAACAATTTTGTTCCGCTTCCGGTATTGAGATCGGAGGCGAGTTTTAATCCCGGAACAAGGTCTGCCACGATAACGGAGCGCTTTCCGACGATCCAGTCAGTCTGTCCGGCAACAAGAAGGAACTCTTCAAAAAGCTGTACGATCATAGGATCAAGCATGATACCACGAGCTTTATGGAGTGCCTCAATGATCTTATCGTATTGTGTCGGTTCAATCTCAAGGTGTTCCACAAAATTGATTGCCCGCAGCAGCCGTGATCCGAAAGGAATCTCGTTACCCATTAAACGATCCGGGAAACCAGTGCCGTCAAAATTCTCCAGTTGATGGCGAATGAGAACAGCAACATCTTGTAAGCGCGGTATTTTCGACAATAAAATATGTCCGGCAAGCGGATAATGAGCGCGTTCCTTATTTTCGAACGTGGAATTTTCCACCGTAGCCAAATCTGCAAAAATGCTGATCTTTCCTATTTCATGCAGAACCGCTGCGCTTTGAATGACCTGGGATTCCTCTTTTTCCAGAGAAAGTTTTTCGCTGAACCATTGCACGACTTGGGATGCTTTTTCCGCCCGCTGTGCAGCGTTCGGAACATGCAAGCCAAGAATAACCGCCAGCAGTTCGAGCATTCCCTTGTAGCTTTCTTCGAGAACGATGTTCATCTCGGCAAGTTTTTCCTTTTTCGCCTTCAGATCCTGCTGCAGCTGGATGATGCGTGCACAGGCATTCACACGGGCGATCAATTCGTTGAAATGCACCGGTTTAGAGATGAATTCATCGGCACCGCTTTCGAGTCCCTGCACTTTCTCTTCCACCGATGTAGCCGATGTCAGCAGGATGAACATTCCTTCACGGAGGATCGGATGCTCTTTAATTTTTTTGCAGAGCTGAAATCCGTTCATGCCCGGCATAAAATAATCCGAGATGATGATCGTGGGGGAATACATCTCCGCAAGACGCAATGCTTCTTCCGGTTTTGTCGTGGAGATTACTTTATATTTTGATTCCTGCTGAAGGATTTGGTCGACGAGATTAACCTGAGCCTCATCGTCATCAACAACAAGAATGGTATGTTTGTTTTTACTGTTCATCATATTTCACCAAAATACTGATTCGTCTGTTCGTGTCATCTAGTGGATTTAGTTTATTTCTAAGCCGTGAATCTGCATAGCCGCGAATCTCAACAATCTGTTTTTCTTTCAACCCCTGGTCCATCAGAACCCTGCGTGCACTGTTTGCACGCTCGGCACTCAACTCGAAGTTCGTATATCCGTTCCCCCCCGTGTATGGTCTTGAATCGGTATGTCCTTCAACCACAACATTGTTCGGAAGTTTACCTAATTCTTTAGCGATCAGCGATAGAATAAGAACTGCTTCATTCTTCAGGTGAGATGTTCCGACATCAAAAAAGAACGACTGTGATTCTTCAACCAGTTCGATGCGCAAACCTTCTTTGGTCAATTCCATTTTGATCTGCTTCATCATGTTCTTCAGGTTTTCGGTTTTGCTCATTTCCTGTTCGATCTTTTCCGCAAGGTCTTTCATCTGCTGCTGCTGACGTTTCAAGAACTCTTCCGTCACCCGTTCGCCGACACTCATGTCTGATTTTTCAAATGCACCTCCTCCTTTTGTGTTTTCCATGAACGCTCCGGGATCCTTGAAATACTGAGCGACATATTCCTTTACCTGTTTACTTTGTCCGACAATCCAAAGAACTATAAATAGGGCCATCATCGCCGTTACAAAATCGGCATAGGCAACTTTCCAGGCGCCGCCATGATGAGCAGCGTGGCCTTTTTTTATTTTTTTAACGATCCGTATTGGTACATCTTTTTGGTTCATACAGTTATTTTGCGCCCGATTTTACTTTTTTGAGTGCATCTTCCAGTTCTTTGAATGACGGTCTAAAATCCGTGAAGATAACGCGCCGCGAAAATTCGACCACCATCATCGGCGCATTCCCTTTGGCATACGACAGAAGAGCAACTTTAATGCAATCTAAATAGCGCAACTCCGACATGTGAAGCGTGCCGATGTGTGTTGCCATCGGACCGACAAAACCATAGCACATAAGAATTCCGATGAATGTTCCTACCAATGCTGCGGCAACGCTCATGCCGACCTCTTCCGGCGGTCCGTTGATTTTTCCCATCGTAACAATGATGCCGAGAACCGCCGCAACAATTCCCAAACCGGGCAGAGCATCGCTTGCAGACTGAAGCACAGCCGGTGCCTGGTGGCCTTCCGTTTCCATGGTTTCAATGTCCGAATCTAAAATAGTTTCCAGATCGTGCGCGGGAACGCCGCCGCTCAGCATCAGTTTTAGTGTATCGCAGAGAAAATCCATGGCATGATGATTCTTCATCAGAAATTTATTCTTTGCAAAGATGGCGCTGGTTTCCGGTTTCTCGATGTGAGGCTCAACGTTCATCAGACCGTCCTTGGTGGCGACCAAAAATAATTCAAACATTGTTTTCAGCAGATTCAGATATTCATCTTTCGTGTACGGATCGCCCTTGAACAGACCGATAAAATGCTGGACCAATTTTTTCAGGATACGGATCGGCGTGCTGACGAGCATGGCTCCGATGGTTGCACCGCCGATAATGACATATTCATTCGGCTGGTATAGAACCAACAGCGGTCCGTGATGCATTAAAAAACCGCCGATCACACTACCGATAACGATGACAATCCCAATAATGACAAACATGACAAGCTCCCGAGGTAAAACGAAGGAAATTTATTTTCCCTTATGATTCATCTTCTGTTTTAACATTTGTACAGCCGATGCTACATCCGATTTTGTTGCTTTTGCTGCGTCCGCATTTTCCTGCTGGATCAGCTGATATATTTCTGAACGAAAGATCTTGAGATCTTTTGGCGCATCGATTCCAATCCGAACCTGTCCTTCGTGTATACCCAAGACTTTGATCGTGATCGAATCACCAATCTTGATCTCCTCTTCAACTTTTCTGCTAAGGATAAGCATAGATCACTCCGCTAATACTGGTGAAAATGATACAAGTGGCGTACGGACGTTAAGCTGATCATCATCCAACACGACCTGGCGTCCTATCCGTTTATTAGAATCAATCACTATAGGACTTTTAAGATTGATCGTTGAGTCATCAATCTCGTGTTTGATGGAAACAACTGCAAACAATGTAACATTTTCTTCCGGAAATATTCTGCCGAACAGTTCGGCCTGGTTCTTGGGAAGTTCGACCAGCGGGAAGCTCAACTCCTGGTCGTTCAACGATATCAGCCAGCGGAACGGCTCACTATCCTCGTCATGCACTATCAGGAATTGCCTATTCTCTTCAAATCCGATCAACCCTTCGGGAAACGTAAGTATGTGTTTTTCATCATACTCCATTTCGCCAAATTGAATGTTTTTCCAGTTCATGATTTTACTCTCCTTGCATAGCCTGCTGACGTTGAACATTTAATGTTTGCGTTACCTGCGACATCAGAACGACGATATCCACGCGACGGTTTAGTTTCCTGTTGTTTTCTGTTGTATTGGCGACGATAGGTTTGCTTTCGCCGTACCCGACGACCGACAATTTTTCGGGATTGAAATAATGATTCTTAATAAGATAATATCCGGTGTTCATCGCCCTGCTTACAGATAGATGCCAATTTGAAGGAAACTCCGCCGTTGCGATCGGTAAATTATCAGTGTGCCCTTCTATCCTAATGTCATTCGGAATCTTCCGGAGAACCGAAGAGAGAGAATCGAGCATTTTATAAGAACTTCCTTTCAGTTTTGCTTCGCCGGACGGGAACAACAGTTCTTCCTGGATGTGTATCGTTACTCCCCGTTCGTCAATAGAGATCGACAATGAGGAATTCTTTCCGTCGATCTCCAGTACCTGTTTCAACAATTTTTCCACACGAAGCTGTTCAGTCATCGTACTGATGATGGTGCTGCCGCTTTCCATTTCGACCTTGCCGCTGCCGAATTCGCCCCCGAATGCCGCCACCCATTGACTGTATTTTTTTTTGTCGATATTCGACATTGCATACAGGATCACGAACAAACCGAGCAGCAGCGTGATCAGATCCGCATACGTCAGCAGCCACCGATCCTGATTGATATGTTCGTTAAGGACCTTTTTTTTCATGTCATTCCTGCGATTGCTCTGCCGATGATATCATAGTATTCAGTTTGGACCGAATGATCGACGGAATCTCGCCTTCCTGAATCGATATGACCCCTTCCGAAATCAGCGACATATACAGCTGCTCTTCATCGTCGATGCTTTTCAGTTTATCGGCAATGGGGAGCCAGACAATGTTGGCCATGAAGACACCCCACAGCGTTGCGATGAATGCCGATGCGATATGCCGGATCAACTGATTCGGATCTTCGCCGGCGTTTGCCAGCGTTGCGATTAAACCCATAACTGTTCCGATAATACCCATTGTTGGCGAATATCCGCCCATACGCTGAAATAACTGATAATTTTTCTGATGCCGTTCGCCAACATGAACCATGTCCATTTCTGCAAGAGTACGAAGAACATTGATGTCGATTCCGTCTATTAAATACCGCAGCAACTTCAGCAGATATTTGTCGCTGACGGATGAAAGATGCCGTTCCAGTGTCAGTAATCCTTCTTTGCGGGCAATCATAGAATGTTTCACAATCTCTTCAATGATTTCCGGATAATTATATGAAGGAGGATATATTGCGATGATCAATGTTGTGCCAAAATTCTTCATCACTTTCATTGGCGTTCCGATCAGTGCCGTGGCAAATGTTCCGCCGAACACGATCACCATTGCCGGGAGCATAATGATCGCCCCCATCTGTCCGCCTTCCAGCAGGAAAGACCCAAAGACTGCTCCAAGTCCCAACAATAAGCCGAAGAAAGTTCCTACGTCAATTTTTTTTTTCATATCATTACTACATATAATCCATCAGCGTTTTCGGAAGGATTTTGCTGCCCGTGTTCAATGCTGCATTCAGCATTGTCTGTTCACTATTCAGCTTCATAATGGCTTCCGGAACATCGGTATCCTGATAGAGAGAAATATATTCGAGCAATTTGTTACTTTGTGCTTCAAGATTGTCGCCGATCAACTGATAATTTTCACCGTACGATGCCGCGGTGCTTGAAGAGTTGAGAACGTACGATGAGGCCTGGTCCACACTGTCCACAAACACTGTGGATGAAAATGTACCGTTGTTCAGCGCATCGCGGACCTGCACGATCAGATCGAAAATCTGGGTGCCATTCAAAGCCTGCTCTCCCCCTATATTCACCTGATTTGTGACATTGTCCCCAACTTGAAATTTTATTACTCCATCGATCCCTTTGGGATTTTTGGTCACTATTGAATTATCCGCCGCCAGCGTGAAGGGCTGCTCCAGGGTCTGCGTTCCTCCGAGGATATATTTTCCGTTAAACTTTGTATTGGCGAGGTCGACCATTTCTTTCAATAACTGATTGACGCTTTCACCATAGGTCTTCTGGTCTTCGGCATTTGCAGAACCACCCGCACGGATGAGAACCTCCTTCACATTCATCAATACGTCGCCGATCTGGCCGAGCGTTACTGCGGTTGTTTCGGCAATTCCCTGACCTTCGATTGCATTGTTCCGATATTGTTCGCGGAGTTTCTTCGTCTCCGTCAGGCGCAGGATGGTATCGGCCGCCTGCGGATCTTCGGACGCTGTTTGGATCAATTTTCCGGTTGCGAGCTGATTCTGCAAACGGACGATCCGTTCCCTGGTTCTATTGACAGTGGAAAGATATCCTGAAGCGAATGTACCTTCGGTTATTCTCATGGCTTTTACATCCGAAATAGTGTATCAAACAATGTATTCACGGCGTTGATAACGCGTGCTGATGCTTCAAATCCGTGCTGAAATTTTATGAGATTCGTCATCTCCTCGTCAATCGAAACACCGGAGACCGAACTCTGCTGTGCGCTAACTTGTTCAAGAACCAACTGCTGCGATTTTGTTTCTGTATCCAACCCCTGTATCTCAGAACCCAATCCGCTGACAATACCGTTGTAGAACTGGAATACCGTGTTGTTGTCTCCATTCATCGTTTTTGCATTTTGCAGTTGAGAGAGGGCTATGGCGATTTCATTGTTTCCGGGAGCCCCATTTGCCGATGCCGCGATGTTGTTGATGTCCTGCTGCACTGCTGCGCTGACGGAAATTGTAGATGCATCGGTGCCGGTGAAAAAATCTATTCCCGTTGCGGCAGGATCGGCCAGATTATATCCTGCAGAATGTAATTTATTGACTTGTGTGATAAGTGTCTGCGCCAGATCATCCAGATTCTTCTGGTAACCATTGATCGTGGTATTATATAATTTCAATAGTCCGCCCACTTCGCCACTGGTTACATTAACCGCCGTCGTTGACGAAAGTGTCGTAACAACCATAGAACCTGCAACCGATCCGGTTTTCAGCTGCTGATAGTTGCCGTTCGATATCACCATCGTTCCCCCGATGGCAACCGACATTGATCCGTTCTCATTTTCTGATGACCTGATATTGATCAGTGCTGAAAGATCGGATAGATTTCTATCCCGCTGATCCTTCAAATCGCCTGCTTCCTGACCCTGCAGGTTTGCCGTTACAATGGAAGCATCTATTTCCGCGGTCGATTTGATCAGGGTATTGATCTTTTCGATTTTTGATTCAACATCGTTGCTGATATTTATTTTTGTCGCGGCAAGTCCTTCCGACAACCGGTGAAACGAATCGGTCATCAACGATGCGCGCTGTAAAACGGCATTCCGGCTGGAACTTTCCTCGGGATGGGTAGCGAGATCCTGAAACGAGCCAAAGAACTGAGTCATCATTGCGTTCAATCCCGAGTCGGACGGTTCCTGCAATAATGATTCTGTCATCGACAACACCTGCTGCCGCTGTGATGCCTGACCTAAATTGGAATTGATCGTATAGGTCTGCTGATCGAGATATTTATCCCGCAAGCGCTGAATATTTTTAATGTCAACGCCGGAGCCTAAATATCCAAACGGCATTTTTTCGGCTGCTGAAGCAGTAAAAACAGCGCGTTGACGCGAATATCCGGCAACACCTGCATTCGCAATGTTATGACTTGTTACACCGATGCCGTATTGATTGGCATTCAACGACCGTTTTGCCGATTCAAGAATACTGTTTAAGCCTGACATATGCGCCGTTATGCTTTCTGATCGATCAGTTGACGTTGGTAATTATTGGTAAGCAGAGCCAACGTATGCTGTACGAACGACAATGAGCTTTGGAGCAACTGCTTGTTCTGATCATTCCGTTTCATAACATTCTCCGACGCGATCCGCAAGCGCAATGCCTGGACCCGCAGATCGTCGGAACCAAATTCTTCTGCAAGCATTGAAAGTTTTTTTTGTTCACCATCATTCGACAAATTCGTTACAAGCGACGTACGCGTTTTTTCCAGTTCGGCGATACGGCGAAGCAGCGACTCTTCCTCTTTCACAACACTGTCCAATTCTTCAGGCTTCCAGTAGATGAATGCATTCTGTTTCTCTTTCAGCAATGCTTCCAGCAATTCTGCAAGTTCTGCTTCCTGCTGTATGACGGATGTTAGTTCGTTAATCGTTTTCATTGATCAATCCTTTTTAGATGAGAATACGTCGATATACTTCATCACTCTGCGAACATATTGCTGTGTCTCCGGTATCGCCGGAATTGTTCTTGTCTTTTCAATACGAGCCGGGCCAGCGTTGTACGAGGCAACAGCTAATTTCACATTTCCGTCGAACTTGTCCATCAATTGTTTTAGATATTTTGCTCCGCCGTGAATATTCTGTTCGGGATCCCAGACATTTTTTACGCCGACCATTGTTGCTGTTGAATCGATCAGTTGCATTAATCCTTTTGCATTGCTGGATGAGAGCGCGTGAGGATTTCCGGCAGATTCGCTGGCAATCACCGCTTTGATCAGTGATGAATCCAGATCGTATTTCGCCGCAGCACGATTCACGATATCGTCATATTTTCCCACTGCATTGGTGACCGTACTCGATTTTCCTTTTTTAAGCGATACCGGCAGAGCTTCGACAGCGATACTTTTCCGTTCCGGGACCATTGCGCGGACAATCTCGCTCTTGACAGTTTCTTTCGGCAGTGATTCGCCTGTCATTTTTTTGTACAGCATTTCACCGAAACCGAGACTTGCCGTACGTGAAATGCCTTTGGATAATTCCAGATCAAACATATCCTGCATCATCTCTCCGCCAAATCCTCCTCCTTCTTCCTCATCCTTCTGAACAGTTTTCCGCATAGACTTCAAAAGATAGTTCACAAAGATTGCTTCAAAATCTCTGGCAGCTTTCTGAAGTTTTGCTTTCTCTTTTTCATCGACCACTCTCGGCTGAGCAGTCTTTTGAACGGCATTTGGCTCTATGTTGAAAGGAATTCCCATATTACAGGATCACCAATTCGGCTTTTAATGCACCCGCCTCTTTCAATGCTTGAAAGATGGCGATAATATCACGGGGTGAAACGTGCAGTGAGTTAAGCGCTTTTGCTATTTCCTGCACCGTTGCTGCACCATTGATCGCCACAACGGAAGAACTGTCGGTTCCGGCAGTGATTGTGGACATCTGTGTTGAGACCGTTGTTCCCTTTGAAAATGCGGTCGGCTGCGAAATAACCGGGATTTGCTGAATCTCTATATTAAGGCCGGCATGCGAAATCGCCACCGGCAGTATGGTTACATTTCCACCGATTACAACGGTTCCGGTCTTTTCGTTGATGACAACTTTGGCAGAAACATCGGGCACAATTTCGAGCACTTCTATCAGCGCAAGAAATTCGGTTAATTTTCCCGGCGTCTGATACGTTGCCGGAACATCGAGTGTAACGGTGGATGCATCCACGGCAATTGCACCCGAGGGGATCTTTCCGTTCACCGCATTACTGATTCTTGTTGCCGTGGTAAAATCGGGCTGCCACAGTACGATCGAAACTTTCCAATTTGCTGCGATGGAACCATCGAGTTGTTTTTCAATAATTGCTCCGTTCGGAATTCTACCTGCAGCTGTATGATTCCGGCGCACTTCGCTTCCGTTCGACCGCGCACTCATTCCGCCGACAGAGACCGGACCCTGCGCACTGGCGTATACGGCTCCGCTCATAGCCGATAACGGCGTAGAGAGTAATGTTCCGCCCTGTAAACCTGTTGCATCACCGAGCGAGGAAACCGTTACATCCACAACGCCACCCTCTTTTGAAAATGCCGGTATCGTTGTTGTGACCATAACCGCTGCAACATTTCTCAGCCGCAAGTCCCCCTGCGGAACAGTGATGCCAAAACGTTTTAACATGCTGGTGACTGATTGAACGGTGAACGTGGAACGCTGACTGTCACCGGTTCCGTTCAGACCAACAACAAGACCATACCCTATCACCTGTTCGCCGCGCATACCCTGAACATACGCAAGATCCTTGATCCGCGATGCCGAGAATATCATCTGTGCGAGCACCATCAAAGAAACTATTGTCTTTTTCATAGTCTTAAAATATCCAATGGAATAATTTTGTCAACCAACCAGGACTTTGATTATCGTTCGTCATTCCTTTGCCTTTAAAAACGATAACCGCATCGGAAATGCTGTATGAGTATACGCTGTTATCCGCCTGAATATCCGACGGACGCACAATGCCGGAAATACTTACGATCTGGTCTTCACCATTGATACTAATCGTACGGTTTCCGCTAATCCAGAGATCGCCATTGGCGAAAAGTGAATCCACGCGTGCTGAGATCTTGGCGCGTACAGAACCTTTTGTTTCGGACAATCCCGCACCTTTGAATGAATTTCCCGTTCCGACCGAAGCGCCGACATCCAACAATGATGTTGATCCTGTTTTTCCGGATGAAGCAAGCGAGATGTCGCTTGCGCGCGATGTCTCGGTCTTTGAATCATTGGACGCACTTGAAGTTTCTATTACAAGGATCGTTACAGCGTCTCCGATTCTGTTCGCTTTCTGGTCGGAAAATATGGAGCGGTTGTAATTTTGCCGCATATCTTGTCCGGCAAGGAACGAGCCGCATGCAACAAACAGGAAGATGATCGCTATTTTTTTCATAGATGCCTCACCGAATCACTATTTCAACCGTTTGATTTCCAATCACTTTCGCAGTAAGAAATTCCCTGCTGCCTTCGCGCTGAATTCTCACTTCTTCTCCGATCTTCCCTTCCTGCCTTGCTGTTCCGGCTGCAGCGATAGAAAGATTTTTTGTCCTGACGAGGACTATCACCTTATCGTTGTAATTGACAGCAGGAATTTCTTCAATCATTGAATTTTTCAGAACTGTATTCGCTTTCACCATACGCTTGGCCCGAGTTTTCACGGTCGAAATAAGCGACACGATCACATCATCATCCAAATTCGTTGTTTCCATCCGCTGTACCTTGATATCGATCGGCTGGATGATATCGTTTCTGTCGAGATCGCGTGTTGAGACGCAAACATTTTCGAAACGGCGGATCATAACCGAACAAACCACTGTTCTGATCAATTTCCCGTCCGCACGCACTTCAACAGGAATACCGGCATATCCTTTCAGAGGAAGAACAACCGAAGACTGAATGTTCAGAGAATACCCTGATGCGTCAATGGTGACAGACTCCGGCGTGGACCGAAATTCTACCGCTATATCATTTGTTGTAGAATCCATACGTTCGCTCACATACGTTGTGATCACCTGACGGAACTCGCTGCCCGGAATGACGGTGCGATCACCGCTCTGCAAAAACAACAATCCTATGATGAGCCAACCGAACATATCACTATCCTTTAAGGTTGTTTGCCATTTGAAGCATTTCTTCCACCGTCTTTACCGTTTTTGAATTGATTTCATATGCACGCTGAGCGACGATCATACTGATCATTTCTTCGACCACATCAACGTTGGACGCTTCAAGCGATCCCTGCATCAACTCACCAAAACCTTCGCTGCCAGGTGAACCGGCGATCGGTTTTCCGGACGCTGATGTTTCCGAGAATAGATTATTCCCGAGTGCATGCAGTCCGGCAGGGTTGATAAATTTTGCCAGTTCCAACTGACCGACTTTTACGGTGGATGATTGACCGGCTTCGGTCACTTCAATGCTGCCGTCGCGCGAGATTGAAATATCCGATGTGGAGGATGAAAAAGCGACACCCGGTTCAATGATATATCCCTGCGAATTCACCAACTGACCATCCGGTGATACTCTGAATGTTCCGTCTCGTGTATACGCAACTGAACCATCGGTTCTGCGCACCTGAAAAAATCCTTCACCCTGCACAGAAATATCCAGCGGATTATTGGTCGGCTGCACATCGCCCTGGCGGAAATTTTTTAATGTCGCAACGGGAATAGTGCCGTTACCGATTTGTATCTCTGCAACATCGGTTGTTTTTCCTTCTTCAGCCACTCCGCTCGTTTTTATTGTCTGATACATGAGATCCTGGAATTCCGGCCTGCTTTTTTTAAATCCGGTCGTATTCACGTTCGCCAGATTATTGGAGATGAGGTCGATGTTCAGCTGTTGTGCGAACATTCCTGTTGCGGCCGTACGTAACGCTCTATTCATAAGTCAACCCTTTCTTATAATCTTCCTACTTCCATAGCTTTTTCCAATGTGGAATCCTGATAGCGCATTGTGCGCTGATCGGTTTCAAAGTTTCTTGTGAATTCTACCAGCTGCACCATTTCCGTCAATGATTCAACATTCGATTCTTCCAGATAGCCCTGCCGAATTGCAGAACGTTCTTCGCTGAACTTAACTTCCTGTGGCTGTTGATCTGTCATAAAGACCGATCCTGCTTCTTTCTGCAACTGCTGCAAATCTGAGAATGTTACAAGGCGCAGTTTACCGACCATATCTTTTCCCATATACATCTCACCCTTTGTCGTAATCACGAGATCTTTCTGCTGGTTTTTCAATGCGTTCGGAAAATTGATACGGCCGCCGACTCCCATAACATGCTGTCCGTTTGAATTCACCATATCGCCGTCTTCGCCGACCTTAAAGTTTCCGTTCCGCGTGTAACGAACTCCCTGCGGTGAATCGAGCACAAAAAATCCTTCTCCGTGTATCGCAAGATCAAGCGGATTATTTGTGGGGCGATGCGATCCTTCAGAAAAGTCGGTAAATTCTTTCACATCCAAACCCGCCATATCTCCCTGACCAACTGATTGTGCCACGCCGGCATCTTTCAGCACTTGAACGAATACGTCATTCTTTTTAAAACCGGTTGTATCTGCGTTTGCTATGTTGTTGGCAATTACATCAAGCCCCATTAAACGAGGACCCATTCCAGAACCGGACGAATAAATTCCTTTGATCATGATACCTCCGATGAATGCTGTTTATGGAACTTTTGAAGCCGGGTAACCAATTCAAGTTCACCGACACTGAGTCCGAGTTTTTGAGCTACTGCTGCGTAATCTTTTTTTCCTGTTGCCGGAATTGCGCTGCCGATCTTATGTTGTATCGAACGTGCGGACATATTTTCCAGACCCTGCTGCAATTCCAATTCGCCCCGCGAACGGAAATATTGTTCCGACAAATCTCTTGCGTGAGATATTTCGGTTTCATCCTGTTCAACCGAAGAGTTTGAATGTACCGGCAACGAAGAAATGATCGGTCCGGAATCGTGACGTATGATAGTGAAGCCTGGCGGTTCCGGAGCGATTGCATTGATAGTGCGGGAAATCTGCACCGGCAGAGATGATTTTCGCCGAACAAATGCATATACGGTCAGCCCGCCGCCGGTCAACACGATGGAAATTGAAAGCAATATCAGCCAGAGAGCAGCCGAGGAGGTGCTGACGGACCGCTGTTGTTCTGCGGCTGCAGGAATCTGAACCTCGGTTTCTTTTTTAGGCTGCTGTTCCACCTGATCCAGCACGATTTGAGAAATATTAACAACACTTTGTTTTGGCTGAGCGGCCGCGATCGGTTCCTTCGTTTCGGGTTCCTTCACTTCGGTTTTCTTCAGTTCGGGTTTCTTCGTTTCGGGCGTCTTGACAGCGATGCTTTTTGCGCTGCGCTCTTCGACCCAACTGCCGGGATAGAATTCGATAAACAGCTCTTTCGTAACATCGTTCTGATAGATATTGTAATCGGTCACATTTGCGCGAAGATCTACAAATATTTTTTTGGTTCCAGGAAGGGTTGTTTTATAATTGAACGATTTAATTATGCCGTGCAAAAATGAACAACTGATATTCTTTGCAATAAAGTATGATTCGTCGCCCATCAGCGTGATCTCGAATGCATTATCGTTTTGAGAAACATTCCACCGGACGTCGCCGTTCAAGACCACTTTCAGACGGTGGAAATTCTTTTCCAGCTGATATTCGATTGACTTCGTGCTTGAAAACGATAAGGATCCTACTACGAACACGATGATGACGGCAGCAGTAAATTTTTTCATATTATTTTAGACTCCGCGTTACAGGAAGTATAATGGTGAATGTCGTTCCTTTTCCTATTTCACTCTGCACCTTGATCTCACCTTTATGATTGCCGACGATCTTCTGGCAGATTGCAAGACCAAGACCGGTTCCTTTTCCCACTTCTTTGGTCGTAAAAAATGCCGTAAACATTTTCGTCATATTCTCCGGTGATATTCCCGTGCCCGTATCAGCCAGGTGAATGTATATCTTTAGGTCCTTCACCTCGGTTGTGATAACAACTTTTCCGCCCTCCGGCATCGCATCACGGGCGTTGATCAACAAATTCAGAAACACCTGCTGCAAGTGATTAACGCTTCCGATGATCGTCGGCAAACTTTCGCTCAAAATCAGTTCGCTGGCGATGTTGTTGTTTTTAAAATCATGGCCGATAATATCAAGAATGAACCGTATCTCTTTGTTCACATCCACCATTTCGTTGCCATAATCCTCATCCATTGAACGCGAAAAATTCATCAGCCGCTTTGTGATATCAGACAGACGCTTTATTTGCGTATGAAGCATACCAAGCCAATCGCCCTGACCGCGGCCAAGCATGACGATCTCCATCTGCATGGATAATATCTGCACCGGATTTTTGATCTCATGCACAACGCTTGCTGCCATTTCGCCAACCGCAGCAAGTTTTGCAGCCTGGAGCATCTGTGACTGGAATATTTTTAATTCGTTGTTCGCTTTCAGCAGCTGCGTATGCGTTCTCCAGTTCTCCACTCCGACCGCCGCCTGATTTGCCAGCACTGTAAGGAGCTGAATATCCTGGTGGGTGAAATCTTCCTGTTTCTTTTCCGTGTGGATCAGATAGATGCCGATCCCTGCGCCGCGGAGCATCAACGGCACAAGCACATAATTCCGGGCCGAAGCGTTGCCTACTAAATGCGAAAGGTCCGGGATGATAATCGTCTTCATCTCGGTAAAGAGCCAATCCACAATGCCTGATTCCAATTGCTGCTGAGCTTCCAATTCCAATTTGGCAGAACCGTGTGCAGTCAGCGGAAGAAGTCTGCGTGCAGCACCATCAAAGAGGAAAATGCTTGCTTCGATTACATGAATCACCTGCTCGGTCAATTCAATCAGCGTATTCACAATGGTGTTTGGTTCGAGCGCCGTACCGACGGTGTTGGACAATCTCTGCATGGCCACCAGTTCGTCGATCGACGAACGGATATCGTTGTGATGAACGGACAATTTCTGATTCTCACCCATCAAAACATCGATCGTCTTTTCCAGCGCCTGGATGTACGTTTCGCGGCTTTCGCTAAATTTTTCGAACTGCGGTACAGTTTGTTCCAATAATCTCTCTCGTTTCGTCGAATCTACTGTAGTATGTTCTTCGCGGGTATTCATCTTACATGGCCGCCAAATGTGAAAGAATTGATGTCTCTTTAAGATCATTCTGGATCGTTTCGGAATATTGATTCTTGTATTCCTGCAGCAGGTTTTCATCATGGAGGTTCAACACATCGAGCGCTGCATCATCGAATGTCGCGCCTTTGTCGTATTCCAGTTCTTCGGTATTGATCTGATTAGCAA
Organism: uncultured Ignavibacteriota bacterium; assembly: GCA_903861125.1. GTDB lineage: Bacteria > Bacteroidota > Ignavibacteria > UBA10030 > UBA8401 > UBA8401. The sequence continues at coordinate 6,765 of CAIOTF010000024.1, read as the reverse complement.
AAACATCGGCGCAGTTAATAATGGCAACCAACTGGGGATTGATCACCGCTTTTGCCGGCTGGTGATGGAATTTGATCGCTTCAACCAAATGATCAGGCAGATTCCAGCGCTCGCCGAGCCAACCGCCTATTTCGGAATGGCTAACGCCGAGAACACTTTCTTCCGCATCGTGAAACGTAAGATTCGACTCACGGACAATCTCGATGATACGGTGAAATTCGGAGGAGAAATATTTGTTGAGAACGGATATACCCATGTCGTGCAGCAATCCGGCAACGAACACTTCACCGGTTACCCTGTAGCCGATATCGCGGGCTAAACGGCGGGCGATAACGCCGGTGGCGATGGAGTGGTCCCAGAACAATTGCGTATTGAAATACGTATCGGTCTTGCGCTGCAATGTGCTGACGAGTGCGATGGAGATGACGATTTCTTTTAGTGCATCAAAACCGAGAACGATGATCGCAAAATCAACGGTTGATATTTTTTTTGGAAATCCATAAAAGGGTGAATTGGCGATCTTCAGAACTTTACCTGTCAATGCAGAGTCAGCGGAGATCAAACGGCCAAGCTGCTGAGCACTGGTCTTCGGATTATCGACCATTTCAACCACTTCAAGTGCGAGCGCTGGCAACGCCGGCAATTGAATGATAGTTTTTACGCGTTCTTGTATTTGTTCAGGAGTGAGCATTCGTCCGTATTTTTTTTATAATATCACTGCTTCAACGCCGACCAGTTCAGAACGCAGCAGCACTACCGCGTCCGAATGAATCTGAAACACGCGTGTTTCCGAAAGATTAAGGATCTTTCCGATCTCACGGAAGGTCAATCCTTCATAATAATACAGCGTTACAATCAGGCGTTCCCTTTCCGGAAGGCGTTCGAGGGCTTTGATCAACTGCAGCCGTGTCTGTTCTGTGTTCAGAATTTCAAACGGATTGTTCTTCTCGTCATCTGGAATAGATTCAAGAACATTCGTATCGACATCGCTGTAGATCGTATTCATAGAGACTCCTTCGGAATTTTGCAGGAACGATTGGTATTCTTCTACATTCATTTTCATTTTCATCATTGACTGATATTCGTATTCGTCGCGGCCGGCCTTCATTTCGCGCTGCTTCTTCCGATACGTGCGCGAATGTTCATCGGCGGAACGCAATCCGTCGAGAATAGCACCTTTGATTCTGTAGACAGCAAATGTTTCAAACTTGGCTCCCTTGTGCGCATCGTACCGTTCAATTGCATCGATAAGACCAAAAATGCCGTATTGGAACAGATCGTCGACCGAAAGAATTGAGGATTGAGTGTTGCGCTTTGAAATTGAAAACGCCACCGAACGAACCAACCCGGAATATTTCTGAACCATTTCGCGCAAGGCCGTCGCCGAAAGATTTGTGCCGTAGACTGAGACGGATGCTGTTTTCGTAGTTGTTGTCATAATATGATTACGTCAATAATAAATGTGAATGCATCAATCAGATCGTTGGTTTTGTATTTGAGTTTGCTTCGTCCAACTCTTTGTCTTTTGCCGTGAACATCGATGTTACAAAGACAATCCCGATCAGTGCTCCGATGGTCACCAGAAAGATTATGAACGAACGTGCGAGCACATCGAGGAACGACATTTCCTGTATCGCATAAACAACAGCGGAAACACAAAACGCCAACAACCCTACCTGAAAGATAATTTTATTCATGCAAGCACCATTTCATGTAATTGATGAAATACAGACCGTGATTGAATCAAACGAAGACCAATGGCACGAAGCGAAAGACCGAATGCCGAGTTCGGGAAAAGTTCGATCAGCGGTTTTTGTTCCCGCACTGACCGGGGTACGTGTTTATCAGCCGGTATGCTTCCCAGAAATTCGACCTGCGTACGGAGAAAATGTTCGACAGCGGTCTGCAGTTTTTCCGCAGCATCATCACTTTCAGCCGGTGAACTGCTGTTGTTCATAATCAGTCGGAATGCTGTTGCAGAATGTGACGATGACCGATGGGCGATGATCAATTTTATTGTTGCATATGCATCCATCACTGCCGTCGGTTCATGATGCGAAACGATAATTACCTGGTTTGCTGCCGATGCATACTGCAGTACGGCACTGTTTATGCCGGCACCCGTATCGATGATGATATCGGTGACATCAAGACCGGTATGCAGAATGCGTTCTATCAAATACTGCCTGTCGTTAGTCGAAATTTCGGTGTTGTGAAGAGATCCTGAACTTCCGGCAAGCAGCCGTACATTTTTTGAAATTGTCACGAGTGATTCCTGAATATCAGCTTTGCCCAAAACGATATCCGACATCCGGTAGAATGGAGAAACATTGCACATCACATCCAATTTTCCAAGATTCTCATCAGCATCAACCAACAGCACGTTTCTTCCCTGCGCTGACATGATGAGTGCCAGATTCAATGCAATAACACTTTTCCCGACACCCCCTTTACCGCTGGTCACCGTCCACACAAACGGCATTGCCGCTGTATCGATCGGTGTACAGTTCAGGGCCATGGTTCGTAAGTGTGCTGCCTGATCAATATTGTGTGTCATTTCATGCATGTGCTATGGATCCTTCGAATAACATAGCGGCAAACTTTGTGCCATCTGCTGCGCTAATATCATCAGGAACACCCTGCCCTGTAGTGAAAAAAGAGACAGGTATTTTTTTCTGCTGCGCAATATTATACAGTGGGCCAAAAATAGCCGCCTCATCGAGTTTCGAGAAGATCAAATGCGTCGGGGTGATGATTTCAAACCGTTCTACGATATCCCGCAGTGTTGCCGTGTTGGTTTGAGCGCTTAAAACAAGATGCACTTCATCGGCCTGGGCGGCCTGAACGATCTTTTTCAGATCAAGCAGATCCTTTTTTGCCCTCTGACTGCGGCCGACAGTATCGATGTAGATAACATCAGCTTTATGGAATTTTTTTATCGCAGCAGCCAAATCGGAGGCGCGATATACGACGTTCATTGGAATATCAGCGATAACCGCAAAGGTTTTTAACTGTTCAATCGCACCGATTCTGTACGTATCACAAGAAATGAGTGCAACATTTTTACCGTTGACAAGTTTATCGGTTGCGGCCAGTTTTGCTATGGTCGTCGTTTTCCCGACACCGGTCGGTCCGACAAGGACAATGACTTTCGTTTTTTTGGACTGGGTGCTTTTCACAGTTTCCGTAACGAGACTGTCCGCGATCGTTCTCATCACAAAATGCTCGATATTGATCCTGCTCAGTTCTTTTTCCACACTGATCTTTTTTATAATCCTGTTCGTGATCTCGATGATAATTTTTTCATCGATATCCTGCTGAAGCAGAGAGAGGTACACTTCTTTCACCGCTTCAGGCATCTCGCCAAAATGCTTGAACTGCAATTGAGTGGTTATCGACTGCAGCATGATCTTTACTTCCTCAACATCGGATTTTAACTGGATGATATCGGATACTTCTTTTGCCCGGACGGGCAAGTTTCTTTGACTCTTCGCTTCCGTCAGCCGTTCTTCAAATTCGCCGGAGATATTCTTCAGACTTTCCAGAACGTTTTCCGACGACGGGTCCGGCATGTCGTTCCGCGGCGGCGGTGCATTCTGCTGGACACTTCTTTTGGAATAAGTCTGCGCAAGACGATGCTCCGGAGCTTGAAGAGGTTGGTCGTCTATACCGGCCGTGATCTCAATGCTTTCACCGCCGAATGATTTCAACATTCCGCCTTTCGAAATCTTCCGGGTGTGAAGAATAATGGCATTATTCCCAAGTTCATTCTTCATCTGCTCGGTGGCTTCTTTAATACTCGGCGCAACAAATTTTTTAATTTGCATCTGGAACCTCCAATTTGGCTATGAATTCAATATCTGTTTCCGGCGGCAGTTCGGTGAACGACAGCACAGTGATTGTGGGAAATGCCGTATGGATCAGCCGGTAGAAATACGGCCGGACCGTTGCAGCACACAGCACGATGGGATGATGTCCCATAACGATGGCAGTATCGAGACATCGCTGCAACGATACCTGTATGTCGTTGATCAACGTCGGCGAGATACCCAGACTTGCACTGCTTTCGCGGTTATTCTGAAGCGCATTCGTCATCAACAATTCCAGCCGCGGATCCATGGCAATGGCATGAATAATTCCGCCGGAGGTTGCGAACAGACGCGAGATTGTTTCCGAAAGAGAATGCCGCACATACTCCGTCAGCACATCAACGTTTTTCGTAACCCGTGCATAATCGATCAATGCCTCAAGGATCGTTACGAGATCGCGTATGGGAACACCTTCTTTTAGAAGATTCTGCAGAACCTTCTGGATCGTTCCCATGGGCAGGTTCTCCGGGCTGAGATCTTCGACAACCGCCGGATATTCTTTCTTAAGATTTTCTACCAATTTTTTCGTGTCCTGACGCGAGAGGATCTTGTCGGCATTTGTCCGCAATACTTCCTGCATGTGGGTTGAAAGAACGGACGCCGGTTCGACAACCGTATAGCCAAGCACTTCGGCTTCCGTGCGATGTTGTTCGGTGATCCACACAGCCGGCATTCCGAATGCGGGCTCCTTCACACCGATGCCTTCGATCTCTTTTTCAATGGTGCCCGGACTCATCGCCAAATAGCGGTCCACCATCAGCCGGTCGCTGATGACGACATTTCCGCGTATCTTGAACACATACTGATTCGGATCGAGCTGAAGATTATCGCGAACACGTATCGGCGGAATGATGATACCAAGTTCGATGGCGAGCTGCTTCCGTAAATTCGTGATGCGGTTGAACAGATCGCCCCCCTGCGTTTCGTCTACCAGCGATATCAATCCATATCCGATCTCCAATTCAAGCGCATCGACCTGAAGGTAGTCTTCGATATTCTCTTCCTGTTTTTTTATTTCCTTCGGTTTTTCCTGAACGAGACTATTTTTGGCATCTTCCTTATTTTTCATATTCACATATCCGATCACACCGGTGATACCGGAGAGAAACAGGAATGGAATTGTCGGTAAACCGGGAATGACCGCAAAGACCATCATCGCTCCCGACGCGATTAAAAGCGCCTTATGGTTGCCGAAGATCTGTCCCTGAACTTCCTGATCAAGTTTATTCCCCGAAGCACTGCGTGTAACAACCATACCGGCTGCCGTTGCAATGATAAGTGCGGGAATCTGCGTTACAAGACCGTCGCCGACGGTGAGCAGTGTGTAATTCTTCAATGATTCCGTAAACGACATATTGCGCTGCGCCATACCGATAATGAAACCACCGATAATGTTCACAATATTGATGATGAGACCAGCCACGGCATCACCGCGGACAAACTTGCTTGCACCATCCATGGCACCGTAGAATTCCGCTTCGCGTGAGATCTGAAGACGACGGTTGCGTGCTTCGGTTTCGCTGATCAAACCGGCATTCATATCGGCATCGATCGCCATTTGTTTTCCGGGTAGAGCATCCAGCGTGAACCGCGCGGCCACTTCGGAAATTCGTCCTGATCCTTTCACGATCACGATGAATTGAATCAATACAAGGATGATGAAAATGATAAAACCAACAACATAATTTCCGGCAACGACAAATGAACCAAACGAAGTGATTACTTCACCGGCATAACCTTCACCGAGGATCAAGCGTGTTGATGCAACGTTCAGCGACAGGCGAAATATCGTCAATACCAGCAGAAGCGCCGGGAACACGGAGATTTCTAGAGGATTGGTAATATACAGCGAAACCATCAGGATCAGGATTGCAAACGCGATATTTGCCGCAAGCAGCACATCAAGAATCACTGGCGGCAGAGGAATAATCATCAGCCCGATAATGCAGATGACCGCAACCGCAAGGACGATATCGCTGTTATTTCCGATCGAGCGCAGCAACGAATTATTCGCCAATGAATTTGCTGCCGATTGATTTTCTTTCATGATAATTATCGCGCCTGTTTAAGTTTATAGATGTATGCCAAAATCTGGGCTACTGCTTGGAACAATTTTTCCGGTATCTGATCCCCGATGCTGACCGATTTGAACAATGCCTGAGCCAGCGGTTTATCCTCAACGATCGGCACTCCATTCGTCTTGGCGATCTCTTTGATCTTCAGTGCAATCAGATCCGCACCTTTTGCAACGACGGTGGGGGCGGACATTTTTTTTGTGTCGTATTTCAGTGCCACTGCAAAGTGCGTCGGATTCGTAACGACCACGTCCGCTTTCGGTACATCGGTCATCATTCGTTTGTAGGCGATCTGCCGCTGTATCGTTTTAATGCGCCCCTTGATCTGCGGATCGCCTTCGGACATCTTATATTCGTCCTTTACCTCCTGTTTGGTCATCTTAAGGTTCTTTTCGAATTCGAAACGCTGATACAGATAATCAAAACCGGCGATAGAAAAGAAAATGAAACCGATTTTGAGAACGATCTCCGACATTGCCGAGACCATAAACTGAGCAATGCTCATTACATCGGAATCAACAAGCGAGATAGAATCCACGATCACTTTATTAACAATGGCATAGGTGATGAAACCGACAACCGTTATTTTGAGCATTCCTTTTCCCATTTCGATGGCAGAATGCATGGAAAACATCACTCGTTTAATCCCAGTCAGCGGATTCAGTTTCTCCCATTTCAATGAGAATGCTTTCGGTGAGAACATAAATCCGACCTGCAAAAAATTGGAGACGATACCGATAAGCATCATTGTTACCATAACGGGAAGCAGGGATACAGCCAAAAATGCAAATACCATATAGATCAATTCCGTTATGGAAGTG
>CAIOTF010000023.1 GCA_903861125.1 uncultured Ignavibacteriota bacterium | reverse complement strand
CATCAATAACGGCGGCACCTTTACCGCCGGAAGCTCTCCAATAGTTATTGCCAATACCATGGCAACACAAAGTATTGCCGGCTTTACAACCACCGGTCTGGTTTCGATGACGAAAACCGGTGGTATTGCTACGTTCACCGGTAATGTGAACGGCGCCGGATTAACAATCAATGGTTCAGGCGGAACGCTCAATCTTGGCACAGGTTTGAATCACACATTTACGGGCGTTATAACTCTTACCGCAGGAACATTAAACGGCGGATCCAGCACGCTCCACGAAAACGCAACAAGCACAACGGCATGGAATGGAACTGGAACTGTTTTTAGCGCAGGAACGGGAACCGTAGATTTCGGCGGAGCTGCTCAAACTATTTCGGCTACGGCAACAACTTTTAACAACCTTACGATGTCTGGCAGCGGGATAAAAACAATTGGCGGTACAGTAACGGTTGCAACCGATCTTACGGTTGGAGCTAATACTACTCTCACTGTTACGGGAACAGGAAATATTCAGATCAATACGGGAAATTTAATCTTAAACGGATTATTAGATAATAGCGGAACAATTAATATAGGACTGTAACACATGACAATATTTTATAAAAACGGAAAGGAGGTAACTATGAGTAAACGCGCACCGCCGCAAGAGCAATGGTGAATGTCATCGTACGATGACGGTCACAAGAAGGTAACAGATACAAATTCACAATCATCATCATTATTACAAAACAAACTTAAAGGATTACAACAATGGAAACAACAACAGCAAAACAAAACAAAGTAACCGGCAACACAAAAACATCATCATTATTAACACTTAACAAAAGGAGCTATACCATGAAACATACATCAATTTTTCGTCGCGGAATGAGCGCATTGGTTGCACTTGTTCTTTTGGTTGGTTTGTCTTTCGGACAGAACCTCGTCATTGGCAGCAACACCGTAACCGTCGGCGGTAACGGCACTATCAACGTAAAAGGAAACATCGTTAACACAGGCGTAACGACCGCGGTCAACGTTGGTGGCACAAGCAGCACTGTAAACCTGAACGGTTCGTCCGCACAGACCATCGGCGGTGGATCCGGTGCATTGAACTTCGCAACACTTCGCGCAACAGCTGCATCCACAAAATCAATCACAACGGACGCAACCGTCGCGACCGCTTTGAGCGTCACCTCCGGCGGAGCAACTCAGGTCGAAGTTGCCGCTGCAAAAACCTTAACGATTGCTGGAACGATAGCAAGCGGCGGCGGTGCAACAGCACCGTATAAATTCGATAACGGAACATCAGTCGTCGATTATTCCGGCGGAGCCAGTCAGGCAATGTGGGGCACTACGTACAATGCTTTGAACATGTCCGGCGCAGGCGGATTTACCATGCAGGGCAACATCATCGTAAGCAACACCGTCAATCATACCGGCGGCGCATTGACCGTGGACAATAACTTCACCGCAAGTACTGGCTATACATTCGGAACTATAAGCAATGTCGCAGCAGGCAAATCGCTCACACTCGGCACGATCGGTGGTTCCATTGCTACCCTTTCCGATATCACGGCAACTGGTCAGTTAATCAACGGATCAGGCGCTTTGACAATTGCGACACTCACAAACAATCATGGAACGATCACCGCAAGTGCTAACAACGGTGCAATCTCATTCACAAACGCAGCAACGAACAATGGTGACATCACCGGCGGCACAGGAACGGTAACGTTTGCTAACACGCTTTCGCATGCAACAGGAACAATCTCGTCCAGCGTAGGAACGGTGTTATTCTCTGGTGCACCATCCATTGCAAGCGGTACGATTTCGGCTGGCACAGGCGGTACGCTTGACTTCAACGCAGCTGTAAACGGTACGGGCGGAACAATCGCATTAACCGGTTCCGGCGTTGCAAATTTTGCGGAGACATTCACAGCAGTTCCGACATTATCCTTCGGTGGAACCAGCACGGTCAACTTTGACGGTACATCACAGAATGTTCCCGCAGCAACATATGTTAACCTGAACATGATCGGCGTTGGCACCAAGACCGCTCTCGGCACAATCGCAGCAACAAACTTTGATAACGGCGGAAGCGGAAACACAGCAACAATTACGGATATGGGTACACAGACACTCACCATTTCCACGGGTAAAGAGAATACCAATGGAACGATCCTTTTCGGCGGAGCAGCTAACGGTGTTCTGTTCGCTACCGGTACGGTCAACTACAATGCAGCATCAGGCACACAGACGATCGCAGGCAGCGGAACATACAGCACATTATTGCTGACAGTCGGCGGCACAAAACAGATCCCGGCAACAACAACTGTTGGAACAGCAGCTGGTCTTACCGTCGCATCATCGGTTACATTGGATCTTGCAGCATCAGATTCACAGCTTGACGTTGCAGGCGACCTGACCGTTAACGGCTTCCTTACAAACGCTGGTACGATCAACGTTGGTCCATAATTGCAATAGATCGTAAAACACAAAGTGAAACGATGCTAAAACTGAAGTATCGTTTCACGGGATGATAAAAATATTTATTGCTCTGGTGTGCAGCGGGATGAATTATATAAAAAACCGCTGCCTCAAGTAAGAAACATATGAAAGCACACTCTCTATTATATGTTCAGCAGCCAAGGTTGGACGCATATGCTCCGCGCCATATGTGGACTTCGTCCATAGCGGGTTGCTCGGCTCTGACCCGGTCAGACACAGATAAGATCGGTATGCTTTGCTGGACGGATCTGCCCGAATGTTTCGATTCGCACGGGTGTGATTCGCAGAAAATATTTCACTGGAGAAGTGTGTTTTAGTGAAAAACTATTTAATCGTGCTGAGCAAGTCCCTTTTTTAGGGACGAATCGAAGCATGATGAAGGAAATAAATGAAATGTTATAGCTCTTTAAAAGTGTGGAATGACACGCTGTTTTCATTCCTTTAAGACAATCGCCGGAGGGTGATGACCTTCGGCGCAATAAAATAATGATGGATCTGCTGTTCGGTGTTCCGGTTCAACGGAACACCGGCGGCGGGTTTTAATCGGGGTCTGAGAATGATGTACACTTGAAAACCATCACACCATACATTCTCTGAATCGGGAACAAAGTTGTTCTCGATGAAAATAATTTTACTAAATGCAGTAATGCACTGCATACACTCGGGTACTCATATGAAACAAAAACGAATACGATACGCTTGCGCTCCGCCAGGCGGGTCTGTCGAAAATCCCATCGGGAGTTTTCGGTCAGGACTCATTCGGCGATTGCGGTTGTCGGTTCCAGTTGCAATGATTCTCCTATTGCTGAACACTGCTTCGGCGCAGAATCTCATTATCAACGGAACGGTCAATAACACCGGAAAAATCCGGGTTAAAAACCAGACTGTCATCGCGCAATCCGCGGTCGGCGGCGAGCTCGAATTGACCGGCAGTGATCAGTCTTTGCCCGCAAAGCAATATCAAAGCGTCCGTTTGTCCGGTACGGGAATTAAAACATCGTCGGGTGGAGATTTTTCAATACAAAAAAATCTTACCATCGCAGCGGCGGTAACATTGCAGATACCCAAAGGAAATATCGTCGCATTGGGCGATTCGTTGTTCGAATTAGGGATATTCAAAGGTGCAATTCAGAAATCGGTGAACCTTACGGGGAGTACTGTGTCTTCTAATTTCGGGAATATTGGAGCTGCCATCAGCTGGAACTCCAACGCTCCGGGAATTACAAACATAATCCGTGCATCCGATTCTGTACAAATTGGAAACGGCAACCAATCCATAAAACGCTATTATCAGATTCAGCCGACCGATGCCACGGCAATTGGTACGGTAACATTTAAATATGCCGACATCGAGTTGAACGGACACACAGCAAGCAACCTGCAGCTATGGCGTTCGGTCGACAACGGCGCAAACTGGCAGCGGTATGAACCGGTTGTGGATACATTATTAAAAACACTCACCAAACCGAATGTTGCTTTGGCAGGACGCTGGGCAATGGCCGACACCGTTCGCGCTCTCGGTCCGCTGAAAGGTGCTGCGGGAATTCCTGTAAGCATCGCGGCGGCAAGTTCTATTCCTGTAGAACAAGTAATTCTCACAACATTGGATACTTTAAAAGTGCGAATCGCCGATATCTTCGGCACCCCTGTCGGCAGCGTAACCGTGAAATTCGCAGTCATCTCCAGGCCGGCGCAGGCGGTGGGAATGTTACTGTCCGACACAAGCGTAACAACAAACGCTTCGGGTATTGCCTCAACACTCTTTACGCTCGGAAGCAAGGTTGGAGAGTATGAGGTGATCGCAACCGCGCCGAATCTTGATACGGTACGGATGAAAACAAAGGCGCGGCACGGCATAGCGCAAGCGCTCGCATCGCTTGCAATCACTCCGCAGATCAAACCGATCCTGTCAACGCTTGATACGGCATTCACCGTTACCGTTGCCGATATCGGAGGAAATCCGGTGGACAGCACACAGGTACATTTTGCACTTGTTAATATCCCTCTCGGCTCGTTCGGTGAAGCAATCAGCGACACAACGGTCCGCACAGATTCATTAGGTCGCGCTTCAACAATTCTGACATTGGGCAGCAAGATCGCATCGTATAAAGTACGTGCAAAAGTTGCTGGTGTGAACGATTCCATAACATTCTCGGCTCAATCGACCGTTGGCGCTCCGGCCTCAATCGCACGCTCTTCGGGAAATGCACAGTCCGGCGTAAACGGAACGACTCTTGGTGATCCGTTCGTTATTTCTGTCTTCGATCTCGGCGGAAATCCGGTTCCCAACGATTCGGTGGAGTTTAAACTCCAGTCCAATCCATACGGTGCCGTGCTGAGCAAAACCATGGCTCCGACCGATGCGTTAGGACAAGCCTCAACAATGCTCACGCTCGGTACCAGAACCGGTCTCTATGCAGTATCCGCCCGGTCAACAAAACTGGTCGGTCCGCTGCAGTTTACTGCAACGGCTGTTGCCGGCTCTGCTGCATCGCTTGCCGAAATACAAGGAAACAATCAATCATCGATCGTCAGCTCAACACTTGCTTCCGACTTTGTTGTTCGTGTGCTTGATGCAAACGGAAATAATGTTCCGAATGATACCGTAGCATTTACCATCGATTCAATCCCGAACGTTAATGCTGTCAATCAATCGCTCACTGTTTCGTCGGTCATTACCGATACGTCCGGACTCGCATCAACGCGGTTGACGCTCGGAAACAAAACCGGTGATTATGTTGTAAATGCGCGCGTAAATAACCGACTGCTCGTCACGTTCAAAGCAAATGCAAAACCGAGTGCGCCGGCATCGCTTGCCGGTGTTCTGGGGAACAATCAATCAATGACGATCGGATCAATACTCACTTCGGACTTTGTTGTGCGCGTGCTTGATGTGAACGGCAATTTCGTTAGCGGTGCAGCGGTGACCTTTGCGATCGATTCCATTCCGAACCCGAATGCAACCGGTCAGACACTTTCCAAACTCAACGGTGTCAGCGACGATTCCGGTCTGGTGCCAACACGGTTCACACTCGGGAACAAGACGGGAGATTACGTGGTGAATGCGAAGGTGAACGGTACTCAGTCCTTCTCGTTCAGAGCAAACGCCAAAGCAGGCGCCGCAGTTACCTTTGCGGAGATTGCCGGAAACAGCCAGACTATGCCGATCCTTACGCCGCTGCAGAATGATTTTGTGGTTCGCGTGATCGATATCGGCGGTAACAGCGTTTCCAATGCGCCGGTTCAATTCACCATCGAATCTGTCCCCGCAAACTCAACGGGACAGCGCCTGACGATCGCATCGGCATCTACCGATCTGAATGGTCTTGCCCGCGCATCGTTCACCATTGGAAACAAGGTCGGACGATACACAATCAGGGCCAGCAGCGCCGGAATTCCTGATACGCTCTTCACGGCAACGGCAACACACGGTGCGGCCGCGGCGATGATAGCGAGTGCCGGATTGAATCAGACACAACAGATCCTTTCACAGCTTAATGTTCCGTTCAGCGTTCGCGTGGTCGATATCGGCGACAACGCTGTGCCGTTAAAGAATGTACTATTCACCATTACGGATCGTCCGGCCGGAGATACCAGTGCAAGTCTGAGCTGCACCAATGCCGGCACCGATTCTAACGGCACAGCTCTCTCACAATTTACTCTCGGTAGCAAAGTCGGAACGTATCGCGTGAAGGCGATCATTTCCACCCCGCTTGCCGAAACGCAGGACCTCGGTAGCAAAAGATCGTTCAGCAACGCGGCAACACAGGCGGCGCTGGAAACAACATTCACCGCTCAGGCAACACACGGCGCGGCTGCTGCATTCGTCAACGTAACCGGCAATCAGCAGATTCGTCCGACAGGAACAACGCTTGATACGGCGTTCGCTCTTTCCATACACGATATTGGCGGAAATATTGTTCCCGGTGCAAATGTGCGCTTCGCTATCACCGGCGTACCGGCAAACGCAACCGGACAATCGCTGAAAGATACGCTCGTACTATCTGATACGCTTGGTAATGCGTCAACCATCTTTACTGTTGGAGACCGCGAGGGAACGTATGCTGTTACAGCTTCGGTTTCCGGCAGCGTATCAACACTCTTCACCACAAACGGATACTACATCTACGGCGATCCGAACAACGACGCCAGTGTGAACATTGCGGATATTACAACCATCATCGACAGGATGAACGGCAACAGTACCTTTACGTTTGCCGACTCGGTGAAGGCTGATATGGATAAGGATGGAAATATCGATACGTCGGATGTTAATTCGCTGGTTGGCACTATTTTGGATCGGCCGATGTCATTCCTTACGCTCCCGCCGTTCATTCCGAACAATGCTTCGTTGGGTAAATCCGGCGGCAAACCGGAATCGCCGTCGTCAGCGAAATTCTTTACCGGTGCAAAGACCCAGTTCGAAACAACGCCTCTTGGCTTGCGCTTGAACATGGAGAATACAATACCGGTCCGCGGTATCGAGGTGCACATCCGCTTGAAGGATTCAACGGTGAATGTAAGCAATACAAACTATCTCTTCTCGCGTGCAGAACAGATGAAGGTGTTGATCAAAACATCGAACCGCGAAATACGATTGCTTGCGTACAGTCCGGTCAATTCGGAAATTCAACCCGGCGACGGAACAATTCTGCGCATTCCCAAGATCACTTCCATCAGCCAAATTGAAACAACACTGGTGATCCTTTCTGTTGCCTCGAACACCGCGGTAACGCCGGAGGCGATTGTGGTAGGATCAACACCGGGCAAATACCCGTTAACGTATAGACTGGAACAAAACTATCCGAATCCGTTCAACGGATCAACAACCATCCAGTACGAAATACCGGATACGAGAACCACGGAATCGAAGATCGCGATACAGATATTCAACGTGCTGGGTCAGAAGGTGAAAACACTGATCAACTCTCCGCACGATCCGGGTCAATACAGAATCACGTGGAACGGTACGGACGACAGCGGCATTCAGGTTGCTTCCGGAATTTATTTCTATCGATTAATAACAAAGAGTCACCTTACAACAAAGAAGATGATTTATGTCAAATAACCTTTCTTTTCTAAAAACTCTTTTGGTCTATACCGTTATCGCATCCCTGCTCCTGTCGGGATGCGCCGGTGCTGGCACGGCTCAAAAAGGAGTGAACTACATTTACGCGTATACAATGACGCAGCCGGTGAAGACCGATCAGCTGATCTTTCGCGACAATTATATCTATATCCAATTCAATATCGATGGATCGGCGATCAATTTTCAACTGCAGAATGTTTCCGGAGCACCAATGTCCATTCTGTGGGAAAAGGTCTCTATCGGCGTAAATAAACGGACCTCTTCAGTCCGGAGTACCGGCAACTTTTATTCTGCGCAACAGGAATCCCCAGAGTCAGTGGTCATACCGCCGCTTGGATACATCCGGGAAACAATCATTCCCCGGGAAAATATTTATCAGAATAAAGGGAGTTGGGTTGAAAAAGACCTGTTCCTCACGAACGACCACGGATATCCGAAAGTGAAAAAAATGATCACCGGTTTTATCGGAAACGAGGTGACCCTCTCCGTCCCGGTGAAGATCGGCGAGATTGTCGTTGATTATCCGTTCACATTCAGCATAAGTAAAATTACTCCGCTCCCCTCCGGTCTTCTGCCTCCGGTAAAAGAACGACCGCCGGTACCAAAGACACCTTTTATGGAATCGGCTATGGGAAGCGGTGTGGTACCGGTTGTTATTGCGGCTGGTGTGCTTGGTGTTGCAATCTACCTGCTATCTCAAAAGAAGACTCCCGCAGCGGACTTATGAGAGAAATTTAATATCTATTTCGTTGCCGTATACGGACCGGAGGATTATATTTGTAGGAGAAGATTGCAGATGCAAAACACCATAAGGAACACTCACCATGAAAAAATTAATTTTTATTCTTTCGCTCTCCATTATCCTGGCCGGATGCTCCAGTGCGCCGGTGGCAATGAAGTCCACTAAAAAATATTTCGCGCCGTTAAAGACTCTTGCGCAAAAGCCGGCCACGCAGAATAATAAACTGGTTTCGGCCTCTGCTGCAAAAGAGCTTTCTGAAAAAGAAACGATGATTGAATTGTTGAAAAAGGAGAACCAGCAGCTGCGCGACCGCGTGGTAAAACTGGAAAAACGTCTTTCCATTATTCAGTCGTAAATACATTTGTCATGACCTGCTGTTCAACGCAGGGTTTTATGACATTGGGGGAAAATCGCCGCTCACAAAGCGGCGGTTTTTTTTGTACGCTTTTCCGGTTATCCTTACGGTGATATCATTGTGTAATAACAGTGCGCCGTGTAATTACGCAGGTCATTTTTCTGTGCTTTATGCATATTATAGGCCACCCGTCAACGTAACATCGGTTCGCGAACCACCGTAATTACTGTACGTAATCTCAAAGCGGAATACACCGCCTAAACGTCCCACGCCGATCGAATATTCCATATATCTCCCGTTGGTAGACGTGGTAATGGTTTTCAGTGCGGAGAGATTCGTCCACGTTTTCCCGATTGCGGCACGAACTATAAGGTCGGCATTCAACGATGGAATTCCGGCGAGGATAAACGGTATGTTCCGGAAGTTATGTTCGGCGGAAACCGCATAGTAGTTTTGTCCCATAAACTCATTCAGCGCTACCGTTCTGAACGTATTGGCAAAAACAATCTTTGCTTGCGGCGACCCTAATGCAAATATTTTTTGAAACGGAGGCGCCCCCTGTGAAATACCGGCCGCAGCTGAAATACCCAGATACGGATTGAACATCAATGCGTTCCCCATCGTTTGAATTCTCACCGAAGCGGACGAAGAGACCGACGTAAAATCAAACGAACTTCCATAATCCGGTGACGAATGTTCTAGCCGGACATTCCACCTGTTCTGCGGTTCTGCAAATAGTGATGCGGGAAATTCTTCTCTATTATAAAATTCAATTTGGAATAAACGCATTCTTCCCTCATTAATGGCAGGGTTCATGCTGAATGTTCTTTTGTCCGACAAATGCCCCAATGAAAAATCTGTTTTTTTTGCCATCGATCGCTGCTTCTCATCGGTAAAACCCGCATCAACGAAGAATCCTGGAAATTGTTCATACGAAAGTGTCAGACGGTTTCCCGTTCGCAGATAGTAGTCATAATAATCCGTTCCGTTAAAAAAAGATGATACTGTGTTCAGCAATCCGTCCTCAATATTATTCGCCGGAAATGCGCTGATCCGTCTGTATACTTCCCCGCCGAACCAAAGAGATTGTGCAGGAAGAATCAGCAGTTCGGGATGCGCGCTGTATTTAATCCGGCCATCCGAAAATCCGTATCCCAGTTTAGTTTTCAACCGCATTCGCGGCAATACTGTATCCGATGTTTTTCCTCCCGTGTACCATCCTTCCGTTCTGTTGTAACGTATATCAACCATGTTAAAGATCAATGCTGCCTTCTGAATAGCTGCGTTCGTTTTTCCGCTGAACGACGACTCTTTCATTATTTTGTCTATTCTGCCGTACGACGAGCTTTCCAGATCTGATAATGGAAATAGTTTAACGTTGCTCCACTGTGTTGTATCGTATGTCTCAGCCGTGGGAAGAAGGGATTGGGTCGGTATTCTCCGTATCGAATCATCGGCTATGACATTCGGCTGATATTCAAAACAAATGACCGATTTATTGTAATACATCGAATTTGGAATATTCATCCCCATAAACTGAAATTTCATTTCAGCGGCAATCTGATAATCCAGCGGAAACCAATAGTGATCGTCGTATTTGCTGAACCGCTGTGTGATCGGAAAATTTTTAATCGTAAAGAACGGCACCGTAAATATCCCCGTCGGATGCACGCTCACCTGTATAAGCGCATAACTTGAATCTTCAATTGTAACCGTCCCTATAAACAGCGGCACTATTTGTGACCGGGGAATTAATTCGATAACACATTGTTCCCGGCCGTTGGCTCGGTACGAGTGCAGAAATTTATAATCGTAATACCGGAATGCGGAATCGGCGATCGGTCCTATAAACGTGTACCGCCATAATTGTATGGAATCGCTGTTAAAGTTGATAAAATCGTTGACCATGGCAAACTGATATTCTTTCGGCAGATTGCTGCTTTGCCTGCGGAACACGATCAGTTCTTTCAGCGAATCGTTCCTGTTCCAGTACAGGTCCGAATATGCTTCCGAAATAAGAACAAGCGCGGTATCGGTGCCAAACGTATCCTTTGTATAGACCCGCGCTTTATAGGAATGAATATATTTATTCGTTCTCTTTTTTTGCTCTATTGCCTCGCGTATAATGGCATATGCCGGATCCTCGCCGCTCACAAGCACTTCGCCCAGCCGTATTTCGTTGGGAATAAGGCAAACGGTAACCGACGTATCGTTCTGCAGTTGAATGTTCACGGTGTGCGATTTGTGCCCCACATAACTGAAGTGTATCTGATATGCCCATTTGGTCAAACGGATCTGAAATTTCCCGTTTCTATCGCTGATTGTTCCTATGTTTGAACCGGCAATACGGATTGAAGCGGAGGGTAATGCTACGTTGTTTGAATCTTTAACCACACCGGAAAAAGAAATCTTGTCGGTCTGGGGCACCATGCGGACGAACAATACGAAGGTAATAAAAACGATTGCTTTCGTGGTTTTCATAACGGTTTGGATTTAATGCTTGAAACATCATGCCAATTCATGATGCAAACGTAAATTTTTTCTCTTAACTTGCCTGCCCGCTGTTCTTAGCTCTATAACTCATCGGGGCTACAACTCTTTGGCGGGTTCCTTTTTAATATGGTTGGGTGGACGATATAATTGATTCGAGCATGACACCAATTATTTTATTTTTGGAATTCGTTTTTGTAGAGAACGACTTATAATAAATTTAGTTATCAATTGAGTTATTACACCAATCGCAGCCGAAATGGTTCCCGCAAACAGTTGAGCAATTGGCCACATTGATGCGCCACCACCTTGGTATGGCAAGAAATATTCACTGTATAGCAAACATGCTAGTAATCCGAACCATGGAATTGCTCCGGCCGATATAACTCCAATCCGCCCTTTGGCAAACAATCCACAAAGTATGCCAACAATAGCAGAAGATATAATTATGCTGATCCAGAGAATCATACTCGTTTTATCAAAAGATTTAGCTCATACTTTCTTGAACAATTCGTACTACCTACAATAAGCTGCGTTGCAACTTGTCCGCCGTTCTTTATCAACGACCCGTTGAATGGTTTTTTTAATATGGTTGGGCTCATTGAAGGTTTATTGATCAATTCTACAAATTACGATTGATTTTTATTTCCTGAAACCGCTGCCGCCATCATTAAACCAATTCCCGTGGAAGCGGCGATAAATAAAGAAGACTGCCACATTTCGCCGTATTGAATAAATGCTTTATCTAAACCTATTGCCAAGGCAAGTGTTACTGCAACAAATATTATTTGGGTAAGATTAAACACTGTTGTGGTCTTTATCGTTTTGGCTACATATAAATATGTCAAAAGCGTAACCATACAACCGATAAATCCACTAAAGAATACATTGACAAAAATACTCGTTGGTAATTCCATGCTATTTAATCTTTCCATTGATTACAATTGATGCCAATTGAAGTTGCCCAACAATTGGGGTTGGGTTGCTCGGTTACGTTCCAAAGCATTAAAATTGATTATTTATTTTGAAATCCTGCTGTAGCATATAGATGTGTATTGTTTCTTATTCAAAATATATGATCTAATATCTATATCATTTCACTTTTTACTTTTTTCTCTGAGCCAATAATACGCCTTGTCCATAAAAATATTTACAATAAATGCCAACACAAAACATATTGTCCCGTCCCGATACCCGGAACGGCGTGGCGCTGGATCAAGGAACGCAATACCCGGACTTTGCTTGTCATACCACGCTGTTACGTTTCCATCCCCAAATAGACCTTCCAAACACTTCTGCGCATCCTTTTCTGTTAGAAAACTATTTCCGCCAAGAGTAGCCAGATACCCTAAATAATTATTTCCTTCTACGACATACTTGTATCGGATTGAAATATTCCATGAAGGTGCCTTGGATATCCCCACTCTACAGTATCGTATAAAATCATTTGCGTTTGCTGTTTTCCCCGCAGGAAGGATTACCCTTGCTTGAACCGGTTGAAGCCTCGTCGCTTGTAACTCTTGGTGTATTGTAACGACAATAATCACAACTCCTGCCATCAACAATACAACTGCAAACAACTTGCCTGGGCCACCCGTTATTATGTCCACTCGCCTTTTATCCTCATATTAAGATTTAACCTGCAATGACAAAACTATCGTATTGAATTCAGCTGCGCGTGCCGCAGTCACACGGCGCCGTCAATGATAGGATTACATTGCTGCTGTCTTTCACCACTTTCCAATTATTTTATCGATCGTATCAATAAAAACACCTGCAGCAATAGAGCAGATAACCCCAAAGATGATGCTCAACTTTTTCGATTTAGCCACGTCACCGTGCGCCACGCGAAAGGCAAGAGCTCCAGCTATAGCCCCTAGGCCTGGCACTACAACGAACCCGCCGAGAATGCCATAAAACAAAACCGCAAATGGAGTTTGAAAAGCACCCTCGAAGCCGCTTGCCATCCCGTAAAAGGGGATTGGAAATTTCCAAATTAGTGCCAGAAAGAAAGCTGTGGGAAACATACCCGCCAGCGCAGCAATTGCCCCTGTTGTTATTGATTGTTTCATTGTATGCCTCTGTGCAGGTTAAAAGACTTGAATGTTGCTGCGCTTGTATCAGCCTGCCCCGCTAAGTTTCTATGCGGGGTCACGCTTTTGCGGAGAACGACTTGTACGGCAACAATTACCGAATGAACAGATACGCCAATAAAATAATTGAAAAGATCACCAAGGGAACAAGTGGTCGCATGTTTTCAATTTGCCTCTTTCTTGACATATCAAAATAATACATACGGTCGTACACTTCTTTAACAATTCCGTTCATAAGTAATACCCTCGCATAAAACATATCCGTAATATTGGTGTCCTTAAATGTTTTGGCCGATTGCGGTGATATTGTTTCGGTAACAATTAATTTGCTCACTATGCAGTGCCGTCCAATTCGCATCAGTTCTCGAACAAATATAAGTGCTAATAATAAATAGGGTGCTATTGTTTTTCTTCTATAGCTATGGACTGATCTTTAAGACTGTCGCTTTTAATGAAAACTTTCTAAATAATTACATTATCTATTGGCGGTATTATATTTTCTTTGTCTCAAGATTCTACCATAATCAAGAGATGAGAGAATGTGTGCGTTTTCATCATTTTCCTAGTTTAAATTTGCAAACTTTTATTCCGGTTCTATTGCTAACCTTCATTGCTAAATTCGTTGCTTGTTCAAGGGTCAGCGCACCAAACACATTTTCCCCTATATACAGTTCAACTCCATCGCTGCAAACCAATGCAATCTGCCAATTCGAAGACCTAAGGTGACGACCGACTTGGATGCCTCGAAATTCCCGCGAAGACTTTTCCCATTCAACAAGACCGTGCAAATTTTTTTTGTAAAATTTTACAGTTTTCCGATTTCCGGAAACGGTTAACCATTGATCGGCTGTTGCACTATAGATGCTCGAATACACGAGAAGTAATCCAAAAAAACCGGCTGTGAACAAAATCCAATCCGGGGAAAAATCTGAGAGGTAAAGTTTACCAACCAACCCCAGAAGGATAACTCCTAGAATGAGCGTTGCCATCGCCCATCGGTTACCATTGAATCGAAAAGTTACGCTTTCGGGTGTTTCTTCGGATAGCACCATGATGGGAGAATGTTCTTTCAATATGACCTCCTCGATATTGGAATCATGTGCATGGGAAATGTGTAACGGACTGAAACTAATCCCAAGGTGACACTCGAGGTGTCCTTTGGGACTTTGGGGCTTCGCCACGACTTGGCCGTCATCTCGGGGGCAGACGTTATTTCGTGGCCGCGCTGGTTGTTATTTGCGGATAATTTGTAAAATCGGATGTGGTGTGTTCGTTTCGCGACAAGTCCGGGAAAATCGCTGTCGACACAAACTGCCCCGCAATCATTATTTACGATGTAAACCTTGCGAATTGTTCTGCCTTTTGGGGACAACTCCATAGTATAAATATTTCTTTTTAATTCGAGATAATACTTCGGCAACAACTAAGCCAATGCCTGTTGATGCACTAATTAATATTGACACTTTCCATATTTCATCGAAATGAATAAACGCCTTATTTATTGCTATGGCAAAAGCCATAAGAATATTTACTGTGAACATCTGGGAAAAACTATAAAAAGGTTTGGTATTTGTGGTTTTTACGAAATAAAAGTAGAGCGCAAGTATTCCAAGCGTGCAAAAGATACCACCCAGAAATACATTAAAGAATAACGTCGTTGCTGAATCCATTTTATACAATTCCCTTTATTATAAATAAATTGTGTTAATTTTCGTGTCCAATAATCAAAGAAGATACCTTCTCATTATTTTTTAGTGTTGACTCGTCAGCCATTCTTTTGAATTTTTATAGCGTGGGTATCGCCGCGTTTTAAGGGTAATCTTGTTGGTGTTTTATTGATACGGGCACCGTCAACCCATGTCCCGGCATTATCGGTAGATGAAGTAATGTTGACCTCTTCAGAAGAACCATGAATTAATGATGCACAATAGGTAACAAGACGAACAATAAGTAATACAAGGATGATTCTGGAAAAATACTGTTTCACACCATTGCTCCTATTGATTTGTGGTTGCCTTATTAGATTTTATAAAATGTGCTTTACTTATGTATCATTTGAGCTAATCCGAAGGGATTCTCTAAGAATTCTTTAGACCTTCGGAAGAAAGCGAAGGCCAAAAGGTTTGACGGGTTATTTTTAATATGGCTGGCCTGAATTACTTAATGGTTTGTGTATTGTTAAAATTGCTTCAGACAATATTTGAAGTTTGTGATAATATTCCTGCCGAAGAATAAAATACCAGGGAACAAATGTAAACATCAGCGAGAAAAACAATAATAATGCGCCAACATATAAATTTGTTGTCGTTGTAATAAAGAGAATTGACTTCGTAAGAAATAATATTCCCATTATTGTTATCGAGGATGCGGTCGAATATTTATACTTTGCCCATCCCGAGTAGTATTCTTCGGCCAACATATTCTTTGCGTGATTAGATGTTTTTGATAAAGTGAGTGCAATTTCTTTTTTCATACGTAACCTCTCAAATCTAAATTAGTCAAACGCACCGAGGCAAATACCAAAGTGATACATTTATTGCCGGGATACCGTCGCAGTTACAACATTATTCGCAATGGACCGGACGACAATAGGTATTTTTAACCGCTGCTTATTGCACAAATAATACTCCATGTGGAGCTCCAGTCTGGCTTGAACGGTTGAATTACACGTGAATGTCGCTATAAGGGTGGGTGGTTTGGAGGAAATTGGAACTGGTTTTCCGTCCATAATCACCATTCGGTCGTACGTTTGTTCTTCGCTAGTCACCTGCATGTCGGCAACAGGGCCTATTTCGGCATTCTCTGAAAAAAGAGAAAAAATCATCTCGGGATCTACATCCTTTTTCCATTCTTCCAATTCTTCCGGAGTTGATAATATTTTTTTTACTTCAACCGAAGGTTTAACAAATTCATTTTGGATGATCACCCTCCCCCCTTTTTTAATAGTATTGTTTACCGTTTGAAGGATCGGCTCCAGTGTGGTGCCGTCGATGATAACACTTCGAAGCATTTCGGTTGAAAGATACAGATCGGTCATAATTATTTTTATTTGATTTGATGTATGTACAAGCCAGCTACGCCGAATTATGTGGCGCTTCGTCCATCCTGTTGTATTATCTATTATCCCACAATTCTTGAATATCCCAATTCACTTTTATATAATTAATCCGTAACTCCGGATGTTCTTTAATAAATTTGTCAACAGCGGCCATTTCCTTTTTGCACGGACCGCACCATATCGCCCAATATTCTACAAAATAATAATTCACATCTTTGGCAATATTGTTAAGTTCTATTTTGCGTCCATCCGGTGTTCTTAATATTTTTACTTCGTTTTCAAGCGTGTTGCCCTCAAAAACTGTCTCGGAACGTTCTATTGATTTTTGCAATTGCTCGCTAAAATTGGAAACAAACCCCGTGAGGTTAAATATTTGTTCGCCGGATTCATTGTATACCTTAAATTTGGGAAGTGTAAAACCACTTCGTTGAGCTTTTCTAAATATGGAAGAGTCGACAATAAAGGAATACGATGCATCAACCCCCTCTTTCAATAAATACTGACTGATCTTTTCTGCATTCTCCTTGTTCGGTTTCGACATTTGGAACGATAACGGCAAACATCCTTCGATAGTGACAAAACAGACAACAACGAGCACGTTGATCACTATTTTGGTTGTGCTTTTCACGTGCATTCTTCCATGGTCGTATTATTATGCTCAGTATTTTCTATTTCTATGGTTAAAACGTTTTTTCCAAGCATAATTTCCGTAAAACACCCCAGCCATCATACACCAGGGAATTCGAAATAATACTTTTGCAAACGATACAGTCCCAAAACGAGATAATTCAAAAAGAGCCATTATGGCCCCGACACATAAGCCCCAAAACAAAACACCGAACTTCAGGATGAATATCCACTTTTCTTTATTGTGCTTGGATATCCATCTGTTGTATTGTTTTTATAAATATTTCAACAAAATCCCCTGAGTGTGCATCCTAACGGAACGATCCGCCAGGCATTTTATTTAGCTGATTTATAATCGATATTCGTAAAATGGTTCCAATTACCGGTAACCAAATCAACAAGAAAGGTTCCGGTAATCACATCCAGAAAAAGCCAGCCAATACTTAGTCGCGGGTATATATGAATTCGTTTTTCTTCTTCCCGATTCTTAAATACCAGCAGATGATCTGTATTCGAACGCAAATATATATATTGTTCAACAATCATTGCCGAGTCTATGACGCCTACCTTCGGGTTAAAGATTTTTTTTGTTTTATACGTCGTCAGCAATGGCACTTCCATTTCTGTTTGGCTGTATATCTTTGTATTTGCTGGGATGCCCGTTACCAACACCTTGTCTTCATACCCTTTGAATACGGTTGCGCAACCGTAAAACGAACTCGCCATGACAATACAAAGTGCTATTTTAACTGTCATATTTTTCATAGTATTTAACTCTGTTATTATTTTTGCGATTGCTATAAATATGTCAACGAACCAAACATTGCAATCAAACTATCGTGAGACAAATGAACCATTTTGTTTATTTGACTGCGCCGTTTATCGTCTCTTGCTATCTTAACTTTGTTTTATATTTTCGTATGAATTACCATTGCGTAAGCTTCCAAGCATTGCCTTTGAATTTTGATAACGCCTTCTATATTCCAGCATTGTCATACCCGTTGTTTTCTTAAAAACCTTTGCTCCACTGTCTTCGCGAAATCCGAATTCATAGCAGATATAGAAACATGGATGATCGGTATGCAACAACATGAGTTTCATTGCTTCCACTTTATTCCGCGTGATATATTCCGCCATTGGCATTTGTTCGATGCGCAGAAAAGATTTACGAAGAAAGTCGTACGATATGTGTAAGCTATCAGACACGGTGTGTATCGATTTAACCTTTTTGATGTTTTGATCAATAAAGGTTTTTATTTCGGTTGTGTTGAGTACCATGCCGGTTACCCTTTCGTATTGGTGTTTAATGAATACAATAGTGAATCTTGGATTATTCAGTCACACAAATTCGTAGTATGCACTCTCTTTTGTATCAATGGGGGTTGAACTTACTCTCTCCGAAAAATTATTCTCTCGTTAACAATAGTCTTTATACTCTGCTTTGAATTTTATGCAACTTTCGTGCCACCACACCCATTTAGACGCTAAATAATTATTATGAAAAATAATTATATTAGCGCTTTCGATTTTCTTTGTTTTGCCTTGATTTTATTTGGTTTTTTTACGCTTTTGTTATTTTGTAATGAAAGGTCGGCACATAAATATTCAGCGGCGGTCAGATGAATCACGAATGAAAGGACTCAACCGTGTCAAAATTCTAGACATGGTGTCAAAAAAGTGGACACGGTGAAAAAAGAAATAATTATGATCAATAGATCACAGAAAGGAATTTATTTCGAGAATCGGGTCGCACTATTGTGGGACGTATTTGAGGATAGTTCTTTTTGATTAACTGAAATCAGCGGTGTATGACCTATGTGTTGTGACGCATCAATATTGTACGGCATCTACAAAAACATAGTTGAATAATTCGTTGCTGAAGAAATGTTGTCGGAGTTTTAACTCTTCAATCCTTGTGCGACTGTTCTATTATATATCGCTGCTTCGCTTAAAGAGTGAATTGCTGAAAAGAATGATACTGATTGTGACGAAGAAGGTAACGCATGTGAACCGAATTATTTTCCTCGGCAAATGAGCTTTGTATCGCCAATAATTCTTGGCGATATGCGAAAGCAGAGAAAAATAACTATTCGTATGATGATACGGTATCGATAGCAAAGAAATAAAAAGAGCGGCGGGGAAAGAAAGTATGTCTGATTGGCGGCAGAGCATTGAGATCGGGCTGCACCCGGAGCATGATTATTTAAAGGAATAATAATGACGGGCGCGAACCCATGGCGATCATTCGGTTATACGTTAAATCTTTCCTGTCGTTCCGGAATATCGATCTGCCGGAATTGTTTCGCTTTCAGCGTTGCGGCAAATGCTTCTGCGCGATCCATCTCGCCGTGAACAAGAAAAATATTTTTCAGTTGACCTTTATCAAATGGCGACATAAAATCGAGCAGTTCGTTATTATCGGCGTGTGCGCTGAACGAGTTCATCACCACCACTTCACAGTTCAGTTTTTTCGGTTCCCCGAAGATCGAGATTTCGGGATTGCGGTCGACGATCTTTCTTCCCAGCGTATGTTCCGCCTGGTAGCCGACAATCATCACCGTATTGTTCGGGTTCTCGACATTGTTGTTCAGATGATGCACAATGCGCCCCGCTTCGCACATACCCGAGGCAGCGATGATCATGCAGGATCCTTTTGTATCGTTCAAAGCTCTCGATTCATCGGCGTCGCGAATGAAACGGAGCCGTTCGAATCCGAACACGTCATCGTCGCTTTTCAGGATCTCGTTCGTTTCATCGTCGAAGCATTCGGGGTGTTTGCGGAAAATCTCTGTTGCCTTCATGGAGAGTGGGCTGTCAACATATACCGGCAGATCGGGCAGTAATCCTTCGTTCTTCAGATTGTTCAGTTGATAAACAAGATCCTGCGTTCTGCCAACGCTGAATGCGGGAACGATGATCTTTCCGCCGCGGTCCATCGTCCGGCGGACAACATCGAGAAGTTTCTTCGAAGATTCTTCGGCCGGTGCGTGAAGTTTTCCGCCGTATGTACTTTCACAGATCAGCGCAGAAACATTTCCCATAAATTCCGGGTCGCGCAAAATAGGCAGATTCGGCCTGCCGACATCGCCGGTAAATCCGAGGTGGAACGGGCTCTTCCCTTTTTCTTCAATCGTAAGATGAACGCAGGCGGAACCGAGAATGTGGCCGGCATCGAAATACTTACCTTTTACTCCGTCAAGAATTTCAAACTCCGTTCTGTACGGAATCTCGATCAGAAGATCAAGCATCTGCTGAACATCGTCGGTTGCGTACAGCGGCTCGATGGCCGGAAGTTTTTTCTTCGCACGCTTCTTGTTCACAAACTCGGCATCCTTTTCCTGAATATGTGCGCTGTCCATCAGCATAATTCGGCAGAGATCGGCTGTTGCCGGCGTACAATAGATGCTTCCGGTGAACCCTTTCTTTGCAAGATTCGGAAGATTTCCGGCATGATCGATATGTGCATGGGATAGAACAACGGTGTCGATTGTTGAAGGATCGAACGGAAAATTCATGTTGCGGTCGTAAGTATCCGCGCGGCGGCCCTGGAACATTCCGCAATCAAGCAGGATCTGTTTTCCATTGACGCTAAGAAGATGCATTGAACCTGTTACCGTGCGGGCGGCACCGAGAAATTGTATTTCCATATGGAGGTCGTGTTAAGTGAAAGTTCGCACAAAAAGCATTGCAGTTCTGCATTCATAATACTAAACCAATGAGCGCTTATCAAGAATGAATTTTTTACTGTTGAGTGTTCCTGTTAACGCCGGTTCAGTTATCGTACTTTGGCGACGTATTAATAACATCGAAATAATTTCATTCGAACGGCGTTTCTACCGTATTAAAAACTCCTATTTTAACTTTCGCTTCTAAAGGGCTTTCCCCTTTATCTTCATTGATTGCCGGGCGACAGAATATGGTAAAAACACTTTTTTGTATTGTATCGGCTTATTATCTCATGCAAAAATAGAAAGAACGATTCTAACTCTTTGTTTTTCAATGAAACCGCGGACAGAAAGTTATCAACCGGACAAAAATATCGACAGAATCTGACCATTATACTGCCTTTTTGGCCTTCCGGTATGTGGATAACCTGTGAATTACGGTGGAAAGGTTTTTCTTGTCTACCCTTGCGTTTTTTCGTATTTTTGTATGGAAACTCTCGACCTTTGGGGCCATTCTCCAAAGGTTTTTTTATCAAATCTCATTTTCAGGCTTCCGGAGTCACAAAGACTTCTGAAATCTATTCGTTTTCAGATTATGATCGAAAGCATGACCGGTTTTGGCAAAGGTGAGGCCACTCTTAAAGGGGTCTCGTTTTCCGTAGAACTTCGCAGCGTGAACAATCGCTTTTTGGAGATCTCTTCGCGCGTTCCGAGAACCATTTCGCAGCGGGAAAATGAGATCAAGGATATCATCAAAGCCAAGATAGCCCGGGGAAAGATATCTCTGAGCGCGTCAAAAGAAGATGAGGCTGACGGCAAGCCCTCGGTTACGATTGATAAAAAGCGGGCGAAAGAAATTTATGCGGTGCTTGAACAATTACGCAAAGCAACAAAGATCAAAGAGCCTGTAGGGCTTGAACACCTTCTTCACTTCTCCGAGATTTTTGAGACGAAAGAGGTGCAGGAAGATGAAACAGAATGGAAGGTGTTCCATTTGGCGCTGGTCAAAGCGGTAGATTCGCTGAAGAAGATGAGGGAAAAAGAGGGGGCCGAACTTGCGCGGGATTCGAAAGAGCGCATCGTGAAGATTAATAAAAACATAGACACGGTAGAGCATTTATCGAAGAAACGTATTCCGGAAGAACGAAAACGCCTAACCGATCGAATCACGCAGTTGGTGGAAGACAAGAGTGTTATCAACAATCAGCGGCTTGAACTGGAGATCGCTCTGTTGTCAGAAAAATTAGATGTAACAGAAGAGTGCGTACGCTTCCGAAGCCACAACAAATTTTTTCTTGAAGCGCTGCAGTCGAAAGAATCCGAAGGACGCAAGCTGAACTTTCTGATACAGGAAATGAACCGCGAAGCAAATACGATCGGTTCGAAGTGCAATGATGTAGAGATTGCTCATATCGTTGTCAGCATTAAGGAAGAGCTGGAGAAGATCAGGGAACAGCTTCAGAACATCGAATAATTTTTATTGCGGCGTTGCGGTAATAATGAACAGACCAAAACTTTTTGCATTTGCATCGCCGAGCGGCGGCGGAAAAACAAGCATCATTAAACCGCTGCTGAAAACATATCCGGAATTTGAGTTTTCCGTTTCGGCAACAACGCGCCAGATGCGTCCGGGAGAAGTGAACGGGAAGGATTATTTTTTCCTTTCAAAAGAGGAATTTGAGGGGCTGATCGCACAGGGCGGATTTGTAGAGCATGAGTTCTTTTTCGACACGCACTATGGAACGCTGAAACGCGAGGTCGACCGGTCGCTGAATGCCGGGCACTCGATGATCTTTGATGTGGATGTAAAAGGGGCCTTGTCGATACGCGCCATGTATCCGAAGGAAAGCGTGCTGATCTTCATCGCGCCGCCGAGCCTGGAAATACTTGAACAGAGGCTGCGCAGCCGAAAAACGGAAGATGAGCAAAAGATTCAGCACCGGCTCCGGCGGGCAGCAATGGAAATGGAAACGGGAAAACAATTTGATGTGACCGTTGTGAACGATAAACTGGACACGGCGATCGCAGAGGTTGATCTGATAATAAAGAAACATATTACATCATAACTTAACAGAGGCAAAAGCAATGGCAATCAAAACTCTCGAGATTAAAGACCTCGAAGCAAAAGCGGCGAACGTGTATGAAGCGATCGTCGTTCTTTCCAAACGCGCCCGTCAGATTAACGAAGAGACAAAGATGGAGTTTTCGCAACGGATCGAAAATCTTGTCGCTCTTCCGAACGCTAACGACGATATGGACGAGGAGATCTCCAATCCCGACCAGTTAAAGGTCAGCCTTGAATTTGAGGCCCGCCCGAAACCGACGGAAGAAGCGATCGAGGAACTGATGAAGGATCATCTTGAATTTCGCTACAAAGAACCCGAAATAAAGAAATAAATATAGTTTAGCCATCCGATGACTTCGGGTCATTGGATGGCTTTTTCTTTTCGTCTCCCTCACATGCTGGCCGGCAAAAATATCGCTCTTGGTGTCACCGGCGGAATCTCCGTCTACAAAATGTGCACCGTTGTTCGGCTTCTGAAAAAAGCCGGTGCGAACGTGCGCGTTATGATGACGCAGTCCGCAGCCGAATTTGTCACCCCGCTTACCTTCTCCACTCTTTCGCAGGAAGAGGTCGTGGTTTCCCTTTGGCCGGAAAACAAAAAAACATCAACGAATCTCGGGGTAAAACACATTGATATCGGCTTATGGGCTGATGTGATGCTTGTCGCTCCGGCAACCGCAAACACGATTGCCTATATTGCCCACGGTAACGCGGACAATATCGTTTCTTCCACGGTGCTGGCGCTTCGGTGTCCGCTGATTATTGCACCGGCTATGGACGTTGATATGTGGGAAAACAGGGCCACACAGGATAATCTGACAACACTTCGCGAGCGCGGATACTTCATTCTTCCGCCGGAAAGCGGTGAACTTGCCAGCGGTCTTACCGGAATGGGCCGGCTGCCGGAACCGGAAACAATCGTGGATTTTGTCAATGGTGTTATCGTGAAGACGCCGCAGGATTTAAAGAAAAAAAAGATACTCGTCACCGCGGGTCCGACACACGAACCGATCGATCCCGTTCGGTACATCGGCAATCGTTCGTCGGGTAAAATGGGATTTGCGCTTGCAAACGCAGCGGCACTCCGCGGCGCAGATGTGACGCTGGTTAGCGGACCTGTCTCACTCGGAACGCCGAACAATGTGAAACGGATTGATGTTGAAACAGCGGAAGAGATGTATGGCGCCGTGATGGCGTACGCGAAGAAACAGGATGTCATAATCATGGCGGCGGCCGTTGCGGACTACGCCCCTGCGGAACAGGCAAAACAAAAGATCAAGAAACAGCATGCGACGATGACAATGGAACTCCGTTCGACTCCCGATATTCTGCGTGCGCTTGGCGAGAAGAAAACTAAAAAACAGATACTCATCGGATTTGCGCTTGAAACAGAGAACGAACTTGCCAACGCCAAAATAAAATTGCAGAAGAAGAACCTGGATCTGATCGTAATGAATTCCACCAAAGATAAAGGTGCAGCGTTTGGTTCCGATACAAATGTTGTTACACTGATTGATACAAAGGGAAATGTGAGTGCTTTGCCGAAGATGCCGAAATTTGATGTTGCCGTAGAAATACTTAACCGGGCCGTAAAAGAATTCAACCGCTAACAATGAAGCCGAAAGATGTGCGGGAGCAGCAACACCAATAATCGTGGCACCTTCTATTCAACAATTTCCTATGCCTGAAAACGAGATTGAAAAAATATTATCCGATACACAGCGTTTTTTGCAGCAGGAACAATTACTATTCGGCAATTCTCTGTACCCTGAAACAATCGTACTGAAAACTCCATTAACGGCAATTGCCGAGAACAAAGAAGAACTTATGGCCGCAAAGAAGAAGACCGAAACCCCTGCTGTTCATGAACCGATCGTTGTCACCGGACGGAACAGCGGACCGGAAAAACCGTGGCAATCTGCCGGCGACCTGGCCGATCTGAACAAACAGATCTGCGATTGCATGAACTGCGGACTCGGAAAAACCCGGACGAAATTCGTTTTCGGTGTTGGTAATCCGAATGCAGATCTGCTGGTGATCGGAGAAGCGCCGGGAGCGGATGAAGATGCAAAAGGCGAACCGTTCGTTGGCCGGGCCGGACAATTGCTGAACAAGATCCTTGAAGCGGTGCAGTTCAAGCGCGAAGAGGTGTTTATTGCAAATATTCTGAAATGCCGCCCGCCGGAAAACCGGCGTCCGAATCCGGCAGAGGTGGAACAGTGCGAACCGTATCTTTGGAAGCAGATTGAACTAATAAAACCGAAATTCATTCTCTGTCTTGGGTTGACGGCCGCACAGACATTGTTGAAAACAGATGAGTCTCTTACGAACCTTCGCGCTTCCATTCATATGTATCACGGTGTGCCGACCTTCGTTACGTACCATCCCGCCGCACTGCTGAGGAATCCGAATTGGAAACGTCCAACATGGGAAGATGTGCAGAAACTGAGAAAGATGTATGATGAATCAAAAAGCAATTGAAAATGTATGCTGAACAATTTTAATTTGTAATACTATGGCTGACCAACACTTGGAACAATCTTCGGGACGCGTGCCGCCGCAGGCGATGGATGTGGAAATGTCCGTGCTCGGCGCGATGCTTCTTGAAAAAGAAGCGATCTCAAAATCATTGGAGATCCTGGACGAAGAGGCATTTTATAAACCGTCTCACGTTGAGATCTTTAAGGCGATCATTTCGCTTTTCGAAAAAAATGAGGCGGCAGATTCCATTACTGTTGTTGAAGAACTTCGCCGTGCAGGAAAACTGGATCATGTCGGCGGACCGCTGTACATTGCCGATCTTACGATGCACGTAACCTCTGCGGCGAATGTGGAATATCACGCAAAGATCGTTCTGGAAAAAGCGCTCCTCCGCAGTCTGATCACCACCAGCACGGAGATCACCAGCCGTGCGTTTAACGAGCAGGATGATGCGCTCGACCTGCTGGATGAAGCGGAAAACAAGATCTTCCAGATCTCCGAGCGAAGAATGAAAAAAACCTTCGTGCCGATGAAAGAAGCGGTTTTTACCACCATGGAAATGCTGGAAAGCATCCATGGAAAACACAGCGGCGTTACCGGCGTGCCGAGCGGATTCACCGCGCTTGATTCAATGACGGGCGGATTCCAGAATTCGGACATGATTATTGTTGCTGCGCGGCCGTCCATGGGAAAAACGGCATTCGTTCTTTCGCTCGCACGGAATGCGGCCATAGATCACGGAAAATCGATCGGCTTCTTCTCGCTGGAAATGTCGTCCCAGCAGCTGGTGTTGCGTTTAATCTGCGCTGAAGCGCGCGTGGATGCTCAAAGCGTCCGCACCGGGCGCCTGCCGGAAGAACAGTGGCGCAACCTCAGCACACGCATCGGAAAATTATATAACGCGAAAATCTTTATTGATGATACTCCGGCTCTTTCCATATTAGAACTTCGCGCAAAGGCGCGCCGGCTGAAAGCGGAACACGATATCAGCATGATCATTATCGATTATCTGCAGCTGATGGCGGGACCAAAAAATGCACAGAGCCGCGAGCAGGAAATTTCGCAGATCTCGCGTTCGCTGAAAGCGCTTGCGAAAGAGATCAACATTCCGGTCGTTGCATTGTCGCAGCTGAACCGTGCGGTGGAAACAGCCTCCGACAAACGGCCGATGCTTTCCAACCTGCGCGAATCCGGCGCTATCGAGCAGGATGCGGACGTTGTACTTTTCATCCACCGTCCGGAAAAATTCGGACTTACGCGCGACGACGGTTCGTCCGCCGAAGGTATTGCAGAAATCATCATTGGAAAACAGCGTAACGGTCCGACGGGCGAGATAGAACTGGCATTCATCAATCAATATGCTCGTTTTGAAAATCTTGCAATGCCGACATTCGACGAATATGCACCGCCGCCAAGCAACGATACTTCGTTTTAAGAATAAAATAAATTCGAGGCTCCCATGAACAGACGTACCTTTATCGCATCTTCATCGCTTGCAGCTATCGCATCATCGTTTCCGACCGATCTTTTCGGAGCGATAGCTCAGGACGCATCCGACGAACAGATATGTAAAATGAAATTCGATTTTGCCGTATCCCAATCGCTTGCGGGTAAACCGATCAACGAAGTGATCGTAGAGATCGGCAAGACGTTTATCGGCGTGGATTACGGCGCGAACGTGCTCGATGCCGACGGAGACGAAAAACTGGTGGTAAACCTTCGCGCTCTGGATTGCGTGACGTTCTACGAGAACTGCGTGACCCTTGCGCGCTGCGTAAAAATGAAGAAGACAACCTTTGATGCATATATGGCGCAACTGCAGTTGCTGCGCTACCGCGACGGAATAATCAACGGTTATACAAGCCGCCTTCACTACACAACCGATTACTGGTTCAACGCCGAAAAAAAGGGGATAGTAAAAGTTGTAACGAAAGATATTTTTGGCGAAAAGAATGTTGCCGAAATACCGAAGCCAATCAATTTTATGACAACGCACAGGGAGAGTTACAAGCATCTTAAAACAGACGATGCAAACTGGAAGATCGTGAAACAGCAAGAAGATGCGATCAATGCACGGAAAGATTATTTTATGCCCAAAGGCAATCTTCACATGTTTCAGGACAAGGTGAATCATGGCGATCTTATCGGCATAAGCACGAATATTGCCGGAATGGATATTGCTCACACCGGTGTTGCGGTGAAGATCGGCAATAAACTTCATTTTATGCACGCTCCGATCACCGGAAAAAAAGTACAGATCACTGAAGTTCCACTACACGAATACCTTGCAAAAAACAGCAAGCAGACAGGGATCATCGTAGCAAGGGTGAATAAAGTATAAATACTATTTATTATCTTTTTCATGTTCCCATTGCTATTTTCCGTGATGGGAACATTTGTTTTAAAGATCACAGTTCCAACGTTTTTGCCCTGATGTAGAGTGTTTTTATTGGTCAAATCTTACCTGAACCTTTTCCTTTTTTTCACGTATCTTTTACCATGAAATCTTCCGACCCAAACGATAAAAAATCTTTCTTTTCTAATTTCAACATCGACTGGAAATCGCTGAAATCGGACATCAATTCCGCATGGCGATCGCTGACGCAGGAGATAAACGACCCCGACCATTGGAATCACGCGCTGCGAAAAGAATCCAGCGAAGTGACCAATTACTACTTGTCCGACGAACAGCGCGAGCAATTAAAGGGAATGAAGCGATTCAAAGGGTTCATGTATATGACCGGCTGGGTGATGAAGGCGATGTTCGAAAAACTGAGTCCTGAACGGCGGGCATTGTTTGTGGTCGGCGTAATTTTGATCCTCCTGGGTAACACAAGCGGTCTGCACAATTCCAACGCTCTCTTCGGCGGAATTTTTCTCGTTATTGTTATAATGCTGGAATTAAAAGACAAACTGGTTGCGCACGACGAACTGGAGGCCGGTCGCAAGATACAGGAGTCGCTGATGCCGGAGCGGATGCCGCATGTGAACGGATGGCAATTATGGCTCTACACCCGTTCGGCAAACGAAGTGTGCGGCGATCTGATTGACTTTTTAAAATTAGATTCCGGGCGGTTCAGCATTGCCATGGCGGATGTTGCGGGAAAAGGATTGCATGCGGCCCTAATCACCGCAAAACTTCAGGCCACGATCCGTGCTTTGGCGGGCGAGATCCGTTCTCTTCCGGAATTGATCGGCAGGATCAATTCCATTGTTCACCGTGACAGCCCTTCTCATATTTTTTCTTCACTGCTGTATGCCGAATGTTCGGAAACGAGCGAAACGATCCGATTCGTCAATGCCGGGCATTTTCCCGCACTCATCATCCGCGGCACAAATATAACGGAAGGTGTAAAAGGAGATGCGGCGCTTGGGCTGGCGCCCGCGATGACGTACAGCGAACTTTCTGTTTCGCTAAAAAAAGGCGACCGTTTCGTTCTCTACTCCGATGGTTTGATCGAAGCAAAGAATAATGCAGGTGAATTC
Organism: uncultured Ignavibacteriota bacterium; assembly: GCA_903861125.1. GTDB lineage: Bacteria > Bacteroidota > Ignavibacteria > UBA10030 > UBA8401 > UBA8401. The sequence goes on along the minus strand of CAIOTF010000023.1, from coordinate 485,062 downwards.
TTCGGCAAAGAACGATTGATCGGTCTACTGAAAGCAACTTCTGGAACGCCGGAACAGATTGGGACCACTGTGCTGCGTGACGTTGACCGATTCATCGGTTCGTCCCCTACCTCCGATGATCTTTCGTTTATTGTCATTCAAAAAATTTAGTTCCGGACATCATATTCTTCTCAATTTTTATTATCTTGTCCCGTGAAGAAGACGATATCGTATCGCGGATGCGCACAAAAACGGAAGAGATACGATTCTCTTTTTTCAACAACAATTACTATTTCCTGACACCGACGCACTATCATACTACTACATGACGAATCATCCTGCTGAAAAAGGGATCCGCTCAACCATTATCGGAATATTTGTAAATGCAGGACTTGCGTTGATCAAAGGACTCGCCGGTTATTTCGGAAATTCGTACGCCTTAATTGCCGACGCCATTGAATCATCGTCCGACGTCATCAGTTCACTTATTGTCGTGAGCGGGCTGCGGATCGCCGTAAAACCGCGGGATGAAGACCATCCGTACGGCCACGGAAAGGCGGAACCGATCGCCGCCATGATCGTTGCTCTTTCGCTGTTCGCGGCGGCAGTAACTATTGTTGTGCAAAGCATCCACGAGATTATCACTCCGCATCACGCACCGGCTCCGTTCACACTTCTTGTTCTGATCGCTGTCGTGATCACGAAAGAAACCTTGTTCCGGTTTGTGTTTCGTGTTTCAGAAGATATTCAGAGTACTGCTGTCCGGACCGATGCGTGGCATCACCGCAGCGACGCAATAACATCCGCTGCTGCGTTTGTCGGAATTTCGATTGCGCTGATTGGCGGCGCCGGATTTGAAAGTGCGGACGACTGGGCGGCATTGTTTGCGTCGGCGATTATCATCTATAATGCTCATGCGCTATTCCGGCCGGCGCTGGATGAAGTAATGGATGCTGCTCCTTCCTCGGCCATCGAAGAACAGGTGCGTGCAACAGCGCTGGCCGTCAGCGGTGTTATCGCATTGGATAAATGTTATGTGCGGAAGATGGGTTTGGATTATTTTGTTGACCTACATGTGGTGGTAAACGGAAATCTTTCGGTCCGCGAAGGACATTTGATCAGTCACAATGTGAAAGATGCAATCTGCGGAATGAATATCCGCATTATCGATGTCCTGATCCACATAGAACCGGAGTCATTTTAAAATTGAGCCGGCCTCTTCTTCAAGCATCTGTGCCGCGTTATTGCTAAATCTTCCTACCATCTTATCTCCTATTTTCGTAGTTTTACTCTATGAATTATGAAGAATACTTCCGGCAATTCCGGACAAACATTGTAGGCATTGATGCCGTTTTTCGGTCACAATACGGCGAACAACCGCTAATCTATTCTGATTGGACGGCCAGCGGGCGCTTGTATGGACCGATAGAAAAAAAGATGCTTGAATCGTTCGGGCCGTTTGTCGGCAACACGCATTCTGAATCATCAATCACCGGCGGTCTCATGACGCATGCGTATCATCATGCACACGAGATCATCAAGAAGCATGTTAACGCCGATGCGGACGATGTGCTGCTGTTTGTGGGAACAGGGATGACGACGGCGATCAATAAATTCCAGCGGATTCTGGGTGTAAAAATCCCGGATAAATTCCGGAATTCTATTGTCCTTTCCGACGCTGATCGTCCTGTCGTATTCGTTACTCACATGGAACACCATTCTAATCAAACAACGTGGTATGAAACGATTGCCGATGTCTGCGTGCTTGAACCGTCCGCCAACGGACTTGTTGACACCGATGCGTTGCGGAGTGCCTTGAAAAAATATCAGAACCGTTCAATGAAGATCGGTTCATTCTCCGCCTGTTCGAATGTTACCGGGATATGTTCGCCATATCACGAGCTTGCTAAAATTATGCATGAACACGGCGGAATCGCTATTGTCGATTTTGCAGCAAGCGCACCGTATGTAGCGATGGACATGCATCCCGCGGAAAAGAACGAACGCCTGGATGCAATTATCTTTTCTCCGCATAAATTTCTCGGCGGCCCGGGTACACCCGGAGTAATTCTTTTCAACAAGCATCTGTATACGCTGGAATCTCCCGATCAGCCCGGCGGAGGCACCGTGTTGTGGACAAATCCGTGGGGACAGCACAAGTTCTCTCCTGATATAGAAATACGCGAAGACGGCGGCACACCGGGATTTTTACAGGCAATCAAAGCATCGCTTGCGGTGCAACTGAAGGATCGGATGGGAATTAAGAACATTGCCGCCCGCGAACACGAACTTGCTGCAGCGATGTTCAAAAAAATGAGACCGATCCCCCATCTTAAACTATTGGCCGATTCCATTGAAGACCGTTTGTGCATGTTCTCGTTCTATTTCGACAACATCCATTATAATCTTGTCGTGAAGATCCTGAACGACCGGTTTGGCATACAGGCACGCGGCGGATGTTCGTGCGCCGGAACATACGGGCATTATCTTCTGCATGTCGATCCGCAGCATTCAAAACAGATCACCGACAAGATCGATGCAGGCGATCTTTCCGAAAAACCGGGCTGGGTACGCATCTCCCTTCACCCCACCACTACAAACGAAGAAGTGAATCATATCACCGGTGCGTTGGCACAGATCGAAAAAAATATTGCGGTCTGGCAGAATGATTACGCGTATAATCAGCACTCCAACGAATATCATCATAAAAATGAGAATGGCACGCTGTCGGCTATGACTGAAACATGGTTTGATGTATAATATTACAGATGTGCGATCATATTCTACGCGCCTATTTCTCAACAGCGTTTCAAACAATCGACAATGTCATAGACAAACATAACACCACCAACACAAAGGAAGGCTATGCTGAAAAAAATCGTTATCTACATCTTCGCGGCGCTTGTGGTTCTCTTGCTGGGAATGCAGTTCGACCGTCCGGCAAAAAACAATTCCAACGATCAATCAAAACACATTTCAACGCTCTACCCTGTGCCGGATAGTATTGAGTCGATCTTAACGGTAGCATGTTATGATTGTCACAGCAACAACACCCGTTATCCGTGGTATGCCGAGGTACAACCGGCTGCGCGATTTCTGAATAACCATATTCAAGGCGGAAAAAAAGATCTGAACTTTTCCGAATTTGCATCCTATCGGCCGCGTCGGCAATTCCGAAAACTTGAGCAGGCGGCTGAGCTGATAAAAGAGGGGGAGATGCCTCTCCCATCATACACGCTGATACACAAGGACGCGGTGCTGACGGATCATCAGAGGGAACTTTTATATGCGTGGATACAGGTAACGCGCGACTCGATGAAGGTGATGTTCCATCCGGACAGTTTAAAAGCACGCAAGCGCTGATAATTTTATCATCTATGCCATATTCCATTACCATATCTTTCAATCAAAACTACATTCATGCCCTTGTTGAGGGAAGCAATACAATAACGAATGTTGCGCAGTATCTGTCTGATATTCAGAAAGCGGTGGTTGAACACCGCTGCACAACCGTGTTGATCGAAGATCATCTTGCCGGATCCGGATTGGATACATTCGATCTGTTCGAGATCATACGAACACAGGCGCGGTACGCACGCGATCACAAAATGCGCATTGCCTATGTGGATCTCGACAAGGACCATCACCGGACAACAGTGGCCTTCGCTGAGAATCTTGCAAACATTCTTGGAGTAAACGTGAAGGTTTTTTCAACGGCCGACGACGCAAAAGAGTGGCTTGTCCCGGCATAATCGTAATAATGCGAACGGTGCATTTTAAATGATTATCGGAAGAACATTGTGTGTAACGAACCGAAAAGCGTGGCGGGCGTGGCTGCGTAAAAACCACTCAACGGCTAAAGAGATCTGGCTGATCTATCATAAAAAGGGTTCAGGAAAAAAACGAATTCCGTACAACGATGCCGTTGAAGAGGCACTGTGTTACGGCTGGATCGACAGCACCGTTAAATCGCTCGATACTGAAAAATTTACGCAGCGCTTCACACCGCGCAGACCGAAGAGCGAGTTGTCGGAATTAAACAAAGAACGGGTTAGACGGCTGATCAAGTCGCGAAAGATGACGAAGGCGGGACTCGATAAAATCGCGCGCCATCTTTCTTCACTCACGGGAACACGATCCAACTTTGTCTGCCCGAAAGATATTCTCGACAAAATCAAACAACATCCGGAGGCGTGGAAGAACTACCGGCGCTTTCCTCTTTTCTACAGACGGATACGTATCGGATGGATTGATGCATCGAGGATCAGGCCTGAAATGTTTGGGAAGCGTTTGAAATATTTTCTTTCCATGACTGAGCGGAACAAAAAGTTCGGGATGATACAATAAAACGGTGATAACGATCGGTAACGGAAGCTTCTCCAACTTTTTGTTTTTACAATTCAATAGTAATACATAATCATTGATCGTGTAAATTTCTGCGCCCTGGTTCCCGTGTTGTAACCGGAAAGATTTTCGCATATGAAACTGTTCGTTGTACTTTTCCTCTTCCCGTTCCTTCCTGTTGCCGCCCAAACCGATGATAGCTGGAGGCTCTATTCGGATTCAACGATGGCGCGGATCGATATCACCATCGACGCCGCTAAACTTCAGTGGATCTACAATAATGTTCAGAGCGACAGTGAACATGTTGCGTCGATGCGATTTCGGAATTGGTCGATTGATGAAACCGTCGATACGGTCGGTTTCCGGCTGCGGGGCAACACTTCGCGCACGGCAAAAAAGAAATCATTCAAACTATCATTCAATTCCTTCGTTAAAGGGAAAAATTTCCACGGTGTGGAAAAACTGAATTTAAACGGCGAGCACAACGATCCTTCTATTATTCGCAGCAAATTATCGTTCGATCTCTTCCGGGATATGGGAATCATCGCCTCGCGCGCCAATCATGTGCGCGTGTATATTAACGGAAAGTATTATGGCCTGTACGTTTCCGTTGAGCATGTCGACGAAGAATTCCTGAAAAAAAATTTCGCGGACGACAGTGGTAATTTGTGGAAGTGTCTCTACCCCGCAGACCTGAAATACCTCGGCGCCGATCCGAACCTCTATAAAAATATCATGAACGGTTCAACGCCGGCATACGAACTTGGAACGAACGAAGATGTAGGGGATTTTTCCAAACTGGCACGATTGATCGATATAATCAACAATACTCCTTCAAATACGTTCGCTGATTCGATCGAAACCATATTGGATGTTTACGGCGTTCTGCAATATTTCGCCGTCAATACGCTCGTGGGAAGCTGGGATGATTACCGTTCGTTGATGAACAATTATTATCTCTATCACGATCCATCCAAGGGGAAATTCACGCTCATTCCATACGATTATGACAATACATTCGGGGTCGATTGGTTCAACACCAATTGGGCAGCTGCCGATCCGTACAATTATCCTAAAGCAGTTGCCGGTGCACGTCCCTTATGGGAAAAATTAATGGCTAATAATGAATACCGTAATCTCTACACACATTTTTTGAGCTTTTACCGCGCTCACGTTTACTCGCTTCCGGTGTGGGAGAGCAGATTAAACCGGATAAAGGATACAATTACTACGGCGGCAATTGAGGATACGTACCGAACGCTCGACTACGGTTTTTCGGTTAACGACTTTCAGAATTCCTACTCGGCCGGTGCGTTCAGCAAGCTCCATGTAAAGTTCGGACTAAGAGAATTTGTGAACACCAGAAATTCGTCTCTTCTCAACCAATTACGTTTTGTTGATGCGGCTCCCGTTGTCTATCGCATGGATGTAAAGCCGGTCCATCCCCGGCCATCTGATTCCATCACCGTTAGCGCCTCTTGCTTCGGGGCGGCGGGACTTAAAAAAGTCAGTATACAATTCACACCGAATGGTTCTTCGACTGTGACGGTTATTGCCATGTCCCCTGCTCCGTTTGTTGCTGCAAAACGCGCAGATGAGTTCGATCGATGGACCGGCGTAATTCCACCGTTGAACATGGTGCGATCCGGTTCGTTCAGAATTTTTATTTTAGATTCTCTTGATCGTGCTCAACTCTATCCTGCAAAGGATTCGATAACGATCACAACTTCATCTCCTTCTGCTCAATCGGTTGTCATCAACGAATTCATGGCGGACAACACAACATTTGCCGATCCCTCTGGACAATTTGACGATTGGGTAGAACTTTATAATCCAACATCGCAGCCTGTGATTCTTACCAATAAATTTCTTACGGATAAATCGACCTCTCTCGCAAAATGGAAATTCAAACAGGCAAACTTAGCAATCGGATCCAACCAGTATCTTATCGTCTGGTGCGATGAAGATACAACGCAGCCGGGCATTCATGCCGGATTTAAATTGAGCGCCGGCGGCGAATACATTGCGCTGACCGATAGCAACGGTGTGAGCGTGCTTGATTCAATCTCGTTTGGTGCGCAGAAAGCAAATGTTTCATTCGGCCGGTACCCAAATGGGTCTTCAATGTGGGGTTCGATGAATCCAACTCCTCTTGCCGCAAACTCAATGATTACGCTTACCGAACAGACACACTCCCTTCCAGATCGGTTTGATGTTGATGTTTTTCCTAATCCGTTCAATCCGGCGACCACGATCCAATACCGACTGCCGACCGTAAGCGATGTTGCTGTCGATATTGTTGATATTATGGGACGATCCGTTTGGAGTTACACGGCGGGTGGCAGCCAAGCCGGAACGCATATTCTGCAATGGAACGGAAAATTGCGCAGCGGATTATCCGTGAGTTCGGGCATCTATCTTCTTCGTCTGAAGGCGAATAATGCGGTCCTAACAAAAAAACTGTTGCTCTTAAAATGATCCGGAAAAAAACATCCTAACGCTCAAATATTCCGAGAGAACGCGGTATTGAGCGGAAATACAGTATTTTTTGAGTAATACATATAGGAATTTCCTCCTATATTGATATCAATAATATCAAACACTCGTTTCAATTAAACACTCGTTATGGCCAAGCTACTAAAAGATAAGACATTCACCCGTTATCAGATTTTTATCATCGCCGTTCTGGCGTTCATCCAGTTTACGGTAATCCTGGATTTCATCATCATTGCGCCGCTCGGAGCTTTGTTGATGAAAACAATGGGGGTAACGCCGGCACAATTCGGAACGATCGTCTCCGCCTATGCCTTTAGTGCAGGAATCTCCGGTTTTCTTGCCGCCGGTTTTGCCGATAAGTATGACCGGAAGAAATTTCTGTTGTTTTTTTATGCCGGATTCATTGTCGGCACATTTCTCTGCGGCATCGCAACCAATTATTTTTTTCTGCTCGGCGCTCGCATTGTTACCGGTATTTTCGGCGGCGTAATCGCATCGGTGTCGCTGGCGATCGTCACCGATATTTTCGATATGAATGTACGAAGCCGCGTGATGGGTTTCGTTCAGATGTCATTTGCTGTAGCGCAGGTGGCCGGAATACCTCTCGGAATTTTTCTGGCAAATGTCATCGGCTGGCATGCGCCGTTCATGCTTATTGTTGCCATCGGAATTCCGGCAGGCATTGCTATGATGAAAATGGTTCGTCCCATCGATACGCACCTTTCTATTCAGCGATCGGCGGATCATAATGCGTTCAGGCATCTGCAAAAAACGATCTCCAAGCCGAATTATTTAAAGGCATTTGCAACAACGGCCACCCTTACCATCGGCGGATTTTTAATGATGCCGTTCTCCAGCGCATTCCTTGTAAACAATATCGGCATCACTCAGACACATCTACCATTTGTCTTCATGTTCACCGGCATGGCAACAATCATAATTCTTCCGGTTGTCGGCAGAATCAGTGATACGGTAGGAAAATTCAGAATGTTTGTTATCGGAACCATTATTGCCGGCATTGCGATAATTTATTATACAAATCTTTCTATAACGCCATTGTGGCAGGTGGTAATGATTAATATCGTCCTCTTTTCGGGAATCATGTCGCGAATGATCCCCGCCACAACCTTGATGACGGCGGTACCGGAATTACCGGACCGCGGAGCATTTATGAGTATCAATTCTTCACTGCAGCAAATCTCGGGAGGCATTGCATCAGTGTTTGCCGGGATGATCATCGTTCAGGTAAATCAGGGACCGCTGCAGAATTATAATGTGCTCGGGTATACGTGCGTTACGCTGATGTTCGCGGGGGTGGGAATGATGTATATGATCAACAAACTTGTGGAAGAAAAGCAAAAGGCCGGTCATCAGTCGCAACCTTCGCCGGACCCACTCCATTAACAGTATCGCTCACCAAAATGTAATCGTATGAAAGTTGAGATCTGGTCCGACGTGATGTGTCCGTTCTGTTACATCGGCAAACGGCGATTTGAAAACGCACTTGAGCAATTTCCCGGCAAAGAACATGTGGAGATTGAATGGAAAAGTTTTCAACTCAATCCCGACATGAAAACCGATCCGTCAAAGAGCATCAACGATTTTTTGGCGGAACACAAAGGAATTTCTGTTGCTCAGGCAAAACAGATGAATGACCGCGTGACGGCGATGGCGGCCGAGGTCGGCTTACAATACGATTTCGACAAAGCGATCGCTGCAAATTCATTCGATGCTCACCGGCTCTCCCATTTTGCCAAGCGGTACGGCAAACAGGACGCCGTGGAAGAGGCTCTCTTCAAAGCGTACTTCACCGAAGGGAAGAACACCGCCGATCACGAAACGCTCGTTGCTCTGGCGGCGGAAGCAGGGTTGAATGCGGATGAAACGCGAGCAATGCTTTCCGGAACCGGTTTTGCCGATGCCGTGAACAACGATATCTACGAAGCACAACAGGTCGGCGCACGCGGTGTGCCGTTCTTTGTTTTTGACAATACATATGCAGTCTCCGGTGCACAGCCGAGCGAACTATTTCTACAAATGTTGAAAAAAGCTTCCGGAGGATGATCGAACTCCACGTTGTTATAACGGGATTTTTTGGAAACAAGGAATACCGTTTTTCTTAAATAAATCTTTTCTTGGTCTCTCTGTTTACCCTCGATTATCCACAGCAAAAACCGATATTGTTATCAGATGAAATATTCAGTACACTGCTAAAACAATATTTTGAGAGCCGTCATGCCTTACCTTCCTTCATCACAACGTTATCAATCAATGGAATACCGCCGCTGCGGTAAGAGCGGAATTAAACTTCCCGCTGTATCGCTCGGCCTGTGGCACAATTTCGGCCACGTGGACAACTACGAAAACTGCCGGCGTATTATCCATCTTGCATTCGACAGCGGCATCACACATTTCGATCTCGCCAACAATTACGGACCGCCTCCCGGTTCGGCCGAAGAAAATTTCGGGAAAATACTGAAGCAGGACCTTCTTGGCCATCGCGACGAACTGATTATATCTTCGAAGGCAGGATATTACATGTGGGAAGGACCATACGGCGAGTGGGGTTCAAAAAAATATCTTGTATCAAGCCTTGATCAAAGTTTGAAACGCATGGGGCTGGAGTATGTCGATATTTTTTATCATCACCGCCCGGACCGTGAAACGCCGCTGGAAGAAATAATGTCCGCGCTGGACCTGATCGTGCGTCAGGGAAAAGCATTGTATGTCGGCATTTCGAATTATAAAGCAGAGGAAGCGAAAGCAGCCATAGAAATATTGAAGCAGTTGGGAACACCGTGTCTGATCCATCAGCCGAAATATTCCATGTTCGACCGCTGGGTTGAAGGAGGACTGCTTGATGTGCTTGAACAGAATGGTGTCGGCTGCATTCCCTTCTCACCTCTGGCGCAAGGATTGCTCACTAATCGTTATCTGAATGGAATACCGGATGATTCGCGTGCGGGAAAGCCCGACGGATTTTTGAAGCCGGAGCATATCACCGAAGCAAGGATCCAGCAGATCCGCAGATTGAATGAGATCGCAAAAAAGCGGGGCCAATCCCTGGCCCAAATGGCGCTGTCGTGGATTCTGAAAGATAAACGGATCACCTCCGTATTGATTGGAGCAAGCAAGCCTGAACAATTATCGGATTCGCTGCAGTGCCTTCACAACACCGAATTCGCGGCAAATGAACTTACTGAAATTGATGCGATATTGAAATAAGCGGAAGCCGCTCATTGGTTTCCGCCAGGTTGATAAAATCTGTCAACTTGTAAACATTCAAACAAAATAGTGTCTGTTGAGTTCCGCTATCCCTTCGCCCATGCAACAGCAAACGCCTGACCTGCAAACGCTCTATGACAAACTGCGCGAAAGCGAGGAACGATACCGCCGGTTTGTCGAAAACGCCGCCGATATCATTTATCGAACGGACGGCACGGGAAGATTCATCTATGTAAATCCTGTCAGTCTGAAGATCTTCGGATATGCGGAGCAGGATTTTCTGGGAAAACATTATCTCGAATTATTCCACCCTGATTTTCGCAACAAGGCGCGTCAGTTTTACGCAACGCAGTTCTTTAACGGTCACTATACTTCCTACCTGGAATTTCCCGCGATCGACAAAGACGGAAAACAATTTTGGCTCGGACAGAATGTACAGCCTCTGATGGAGAACGGGCAGATCGTCGGATTCCAGGCGGTTGCCCGCGATATCACAAAACGGGTGCTTGCCGAAGAAGCAAAAAGACAGTCCGAAGAAAAAGTGAGAAAGTTAAACGCTGAATTAGAGCGCCGTGTTGCCGAGCGGACAGAACAATTGGAAAATGCGAACAAAGAGCTTGAGGCGTTCAGTTATTCCGTTTCTCACGACCTGCGCGCTCCCCTGCTGACAATCAACGGATTCACCCAGTTTCTCGCGGAGCATCTTGGCAATACGCTAGACGAAGAAGGAAAAAGGCTTCTGTCCGTCATCCGAACAAATACGCAGACAATGCAGCACCTGATCTCTGCGCTATTGATGCTTTCCAAGACCAATAATAAAGAACTGGATATTACAACGGTTGATATGACCGCTCTTGCAAAGGAAACTTTCACCGAAATTGCTTCACCGGAAGCTCTGAAAAGCATCGAGATCACCATTCCGGTTCTGCCTGAGGTGCGCGGAGACAAAACGCTGCTTCGCCAGGTGTGGAGCAACTTACTATCGAATGCGATAAAATTTACTTTGGCCAAACACGAACAGCTCATCGTTGTCGGTGCGCGCACGGAAGAGAACCAAATAGTCTATTTCGTAAAAGATTCAGGTGTGGGATTTGATATGAAGGATGCGGGAAAGCTGTTTGGCGTTTTTTCGCGGCTGCATACAGAGGAGGAGGTTGAAGGGACCGGTATAGGCCTTTCCATCGTTCGCAGAGTGATCAACCGCCATAAAGGAGATGTGTGGGCAGAGGGTGAAGCCGGGGGCGGTGCTACCTTCTACTTTGCGCTTCCAATAACGTAGGCAGAAGTTTGCGGTTCTGTTTTGAAATCCGTTTTTAATTTTTGAAAGGAACATTCAATGTCAGATAAAAATGTAAATATTCTGCTTGTTGAGGATAATCCTCATCACGCAGAGCTTGCCATGCGGGCATTAAAAATGCACAATCTTGCCGAAGACTTCGTCTGGGTAAAGAACGGCGAAGATGCAACTGATTTCATTTTTTGCCGCGGCGAGTTCGCATCACGCAAGATTGAAAATGCTCCGAAGGTAGTCATCCTCGATCTGAAGCTTCCGAAAAAAAGCGGTCTCCAGGTGCTGCAGGAAATACGGGCCGATGCACGGACGAAGGATATGCCGGTTGTTATGCTCACAACATCCCGCGAAGATAAAGATATTGTTGAAGGACAGAGTCTGGGAATGAACGGCTATGTTGTTAAACCCGATGAATTTGAAAAATTCGCAGAAGCAATCAGGAACATCGGCTACTACTGGCTTGTACTCAATCAACTGCCGAAATAGTTCTGTCCGGCTCCAACGCTTTCTTAAATGTTTTCTTCCTGCCCGCCGATAATATGCGGGCAGTAATTTTTTGTTTTGTTATTACGTTGACATATGAAGCGTTCTATCGATAAAATTCAATTGTGTATTTCCTTCGTCGTCATAATGTTGTCGCACATATCGTGCAGCCAATCCACGCAAAACACACCGGCATCTGCTCTCAATGATTTTACCGTTAAAAAAAATGTTGAATGGGCAAAACCGGACGGCATACGTTTAACAATGGACATCTATACGCCTGTGACCGGAAAACAAAAATATCCGGTGCTTGTAATTGTTCATGGCGGCGGCTGGCTAATCAACAATAATTCCACAATGGACAGCATGTCGGTATACATCGTGCGGCATTCGGGATATGTTGTCTGCAACATAAATTACCGCCTTCTTGGAGATAATGGAAACACGATAACCATGAACAAGATGATTGAAGACGTGATGGGTGCTGTCGCGTGGATAAAAGACAATGTGGGAGCTTACGGCGGTGACTCTTCCCTGGTGGCAATAACGGGAGACAGCGCCGGCGGACATCTGGCCGCAATGCTGGTGTTGTGCGGTAACAAGCTTGAATCAGATGGTTTTTCCGGAACCTCGCTCGGTTTTTGTCCTACGTATCTTCCGGCCGGCAAGACAGCGGAAGATCTTGCGCGCGAGGACCGGCTTGCGGTGAAGGCGGCGATCTTCAGTTATGGCGCGTTCGATATATATTCTTCCTGTATGGCGGGAATGGAAACCGGGAGCAATATTTTCTGGTTGTTTTCCGGAAATCCGCCCCGGGGAATTTTTGGTGATACAATCACGGTGCAAAAACAGCCGGAATTTTATTATGCTGTATCGCCCGTCTATTCTATTCCGAAATCATCGGCACGGAAACTTCCTCCGATGCTTTGTACTGTCGGATCGAAAGACAATCTTGTTGTACCCGCATCCGTACAAGCATTTGTTAAAACATTGAAGGATGCCGGTCATACAGCCGAGTATTGGGAATGCGAAGGTCGACCGCATGCGTTCCTTGATTCACAAAATAATATTTATCTCGGAACGGAATTCAGCAAAGATGCTCCGGCGGCACTGGATACGATGATAAAATTTTTAGATGCAGCGTTTGCAAAATAAATTACAGCGCAGATCGTTGGTTGTTGTATGCTCTCTGCAATTCGGCAATATCGATCTTTTTCATTTTCATCATGGCAGCGAACACCCGTTTAGATTTCTCCGGATCTTTGTCCTGCGTCAGCGTTCCCAGGGCTCGGGGAATGATCTGCCACGAGAGACCGTATTTGTCTTTCAGCCAGCCGCATTGCTGTATTTCTCCGCCGGACGATAATTTCTCCCATAGGCCGTCCACTTCTTCCTGCGTTTCACAATTCACAAATAACGATATTGCTTCGGTAAATTTGAAATGAGGGCCGCCGTTAAGCGCCATAAATTTTTGTCCATCCAGCTCGAACGTAGCCGTAAAGATCGGCCCATTTTCACTTTGCCGTGAGACGCTGATGATCTTTGAATTCTTAAATATTGAAATATAAAAATTCATCGCCTCTTCGGCGTTATTGTTGAACCATAAAAACGGTGTGATTTTTTGCATTATACATGCTTCCTTCCTGTAGCTTTTCTTTATTTTATGATTGTTCCGTTTTGGGTGATTTTGTGCGTTGATAGCTAAGCACGGCGATCCCGCAATCGAATGACCGTGCTGTTGATAGTGTTAGATTCAGTCTTTGTTCCGATCCTCCAAAAATCGTCATTCCACTTCCGAGAATGGAGGGATTTACAAACAGGTGATACTCGTCGATCAGATTATTTTTGATGAGTGATGAAACGAATGTTCCACCCCCGTACACAATAATATCGTTTCCCGGCTGATTCTTTAAGGAGGTGATTTCATCAACAAGATTACCCGATGCAATGGCCGTATTGTTCCAGCCGGAATGTTGAATTGTTTTTGAGAAAACAATTTTTGGTGTTTCGCTCATTTTTTGTGCAAAGGGAGCTTCGGGATCATCCGTCTTTTTAGCCGCTTCATCCCAGTGCGGAATGAAACCCTGCGCAAGTTTCCGTCCGAGCAAAATACAGTCAACTGTTTCAGTGATACCGATGACATATTGCTTCAATGCTTCATCCCAATTCCATACCATCCAATCCATCTCGCCATTGGAACCGGAAATATATCCGTCAATTGATATCTGTACTTGTAGTTTTAGTTTTCTCATCTGATCTCCTTTCTTGATGTAAATTCTTTCTTCAAATTCTCCGCCTTTCCGAAATACCTTCCGGCTGATTCCGTTGTTACTTGAAAATATTCTTTCGATTCGGCGCAGGTAAACATATAGCTGCGTAGTATAATACTTGTTGCAAGGGTAAAAGGCAAGATTGGTGCCGCTTTAAGAGAAAAATATTGACTATATTATGCGCAACAGATTTTGTTGATTAATTTAAATGAGACATCTGAAATATCTCACATCAAGGTCACGATGACAAAGCAACAGTCATTCTGAAGGAGCGAAGCGACTGAATAATCCAGAAACTGGATCCTTCACTTCGTTCAGGATGACAATGGACAACTAATTATTCAGAAGTCTCTTAAATAATACTAATGCCATGTCAGCACTCTTCTCTCCTCTTACAATTAAAAATGTCACACTCAAAAACCGCATTGTTGTTTCGCCGATGTGTCAATATTCTTCCGTCGACGGATTCGCAAATGATTGGCACCTGGTCCATTTTGGAAGCAGGGCGGTCGGCGGCGCCGGACTTGTTATCACCGAGGCAATAGCTGTTTCTCCCGAAGGACGCATCACTCCCGATGATCTCGGAATCTGGGCGGATGAACATATTCCCGATTTGAAACGGATCACCGATTTCATCCATAAGCAAGGTTCTGTTGCCGGAATTCAGCTTGCACACGCAGGGAGGAAAGCGTCTACTGCTTCGCCGTGGAAAGGGATGAAGCAGGTCCCGGCCGAGGCAGGCGGCTGGCAGACTGTTGCGCCGAGTGCTGTTGCTTTCAAGGCAGATGAAATTCCTCCCGCCGAACTTGATGAAAAAGGATTGTGCAAGGTGGTGAGCGATTTTACTACCGCGGCGAAAAGAGCATTGGCGGCAGGTTTTAAGATCGTTGAGATACACGGAGCTCACGGATATCTGCTCCACGAATTTCTTTCGCCGCTGAGCAACCATCGTACGGACAACTATGGCGGCTCTTTTGAAAACAGAATACGGCTGCTGCGGGAAGTGGTAGAATCGGTGCGGTCAGTTTGGCCGGCCGAGAATCCGATCTTCGTTCGTATTTCAACGTCCGACTGGATAGACGGTGGATGGATGCTTGATGATTCCATTGCTTTGGCAAAAGTATTGAAAGATCTTGGCGTTGACCTGATTGATTGTTCTTCCGGCGGTAATTCGTCCGCGGCGCTGATCCCTGTCGCCCCCGGTTATCAGGTGCCGTTTGCCGAAGCTCTGCGGAAGACCGGCATTCTTACCGGCGCGGTGGGATTAATAACGACTGCGCATCAAGCAGAGTCAATTGTTAACGAAGGAAAAGCCGATGTTGTTTTTCTTGCGCGCGAAATGCTGCGCAATCCGTATTTTCCGCTGCTGGCCGCACAACAGTTAGGCGCGGAGATAGAGTGGCCGGTGCAATATGCCCGCTCTAAACCATTTACGCTTTCATAGTTGTAACTATTTTCTTCCGAATGATATAATCAATGGTTGACTGCGATACTGCGGTATAATCGAGATGAGCATGTTGTTTCGACACATAGAACAATCCGATAACCAAAAGATCGCTGAAGTGATCCGGAAGGTTTTCCGTGAATTCAAGATTGATAAACCGGGAACGGTCTATACCGATCCGACCACCGATGATCTGTATGCTCTGTTCCGCCGGCCGGGTAGCGTTTATTGGATTGCTGAGGAGAAGGGCGTGATTGCGGGAGGCTGCGGAATATTTCCTACCGCCGGATTACCCGGCGGATGCGTGGAACTGGTGAAGTTCTATGTTGCCGCCAACTATCGCGGACAAGGGATCGGCAATTCGCTGATGCAAAAAAGTATCGACTCAGCAAAAGAGCTTGGCTATACACAGATGTATCTTGAATCGTTTCCCGAACTCAACAAAGCGGTCAGCATGTACATCCGGTCGGGATTTTTTTATCTTCCCCGCGCACTGGGAAACTCGGGACACTTTGCGTGCAATGTGTGGATGCTGAAAGAGTTGTGATATTGTATTCTAACCCCGACACATAGTATCACCCGATACTTATTTCAACAGCAGCATTCGTTTTGTTTCAAAATAATTCCCCGCACTCAGCACATAAAAATAGATACCGCTTGGATGACCTTCTCCGTTCCATTGAACCTCATACGTGCCTGCACTCTGCTGTTCGTTCACCAGAAGTGCAATATTCTTTCCCAGCACGTCGTAGATTGATACGGACACCCTGCTGTTTTGGGGTATCTGATAACCAATAACAGTCGACGGATTAAACGGATTGGGATAGTTGTTGAACAGCAAATAATTTTCCGGCGGTGCGTCTGAAATATTCCTTACGCCGGTGTAGACATCGTTCAGTTCTCCCGGCGTACCGTACAGTTTGGACGATCTCCATTGATCCGGTATTGAATTGTCTTTTTGCGGATTGGTCAACGATAATGTAGATCCGGTCCCGTTTGGTTCGGTGCACCAGGGTGCCAGCGATGAGTACAGAACATCGTCAACGATCTTCTTGCCTGAATCAAACAACTGAAGATGCTCTCCGCTGCTGCTCAAGCCGAAGTTCGTGTTACCGATGACGGTTTTTACTTTTGAACGCAGCGTGCGGAACTTCACTGTATCACGGCAAAGAACGAGATACTCCCTGCCGCGCAAAGACACTCCTGCGGAAAATGTATATGTGTTTGCGCTGTCTTTGGAGAAACTCCATCCGGCAAGGTCAATACTGTCGGCAGATGGATTGTACAATTCTATCCAGTCATCGGTATCAAATAGTGCCGCCGATTTGTAATTAATTTCATTGATCACGGGCGAATTTACCGTCAGTTGCGCCGGTTCAAAGATGGCGGTAAGCGTCGAGTTCGTTGTTACAATAATGGATGTTTCCGGAACCGATGACGAAATTATTCCCTGCCATTTCACAAACCGGTATCCGGGCATTGCCTGCGCTTTAATCTTCAGCGGAATATTTCTGAAGAACAGGTTTGAAGAACCGTTCTTTTTCAACTCGACAGAATGCGTGAACACCTTGCCCCACTCGGAATTGTTCCTGCCGATAATAAGTGTATTGGTGCCAACGATTCCGAATTTTGTCATAAAATGCTTGATCGTCGTGTCGGGACGAAGCGTTGCAAAATCCTTCATGATCTGGATGTTCCCTTTCCAGTCGTTCTTATCCAGCGAAAGGGATTGCGGCCAGCGGATCTTATGCCTTGGAATTTCGGATGCGATTCCCTGCGCTAAACTGTCGATGATGGCAATGACCCGGTTCTTTTCATACGTTGTATTAAGACGAACGGCGTACCGCTGAATGAATTCGTTCTTAAATTCCGTGTTCTCAAGCAGTTTTCTCAGCATCAACGTTGCCCACGGCGGATTTGGCCAGCTTGGTCCGTTTGTTGCCGTCGCCTGGGCAAGCGTGTTGGTGTTGTATTGTCCCTGTGAATTTCCGCCGAAAGTAAAATCAAGATCATAGATCATCCACTTCCACCGCGCACCCGGCTTTCGTTCCCGCCATAGTTTAATATTGGACCCGGGCCAGTCTCCATTGGCGGAAAAGATCTGGGCAATTTGGTAATCGATATATTCATTCACATCAATGATCGATGTAATGTATTGGTAGTTGCTTTGTACGGACAGATTGTTCGCCGACACAAAATCCATCATGCTGTTGTACGCAACAAGGTCCCCCATGTTCGCTTCTACTGCCTTGCTGATCTCGATCAGATCAATGCTGTCTCCGTTGATGTTGTAATGCGATTCAATATAATGTTCGTTCAGTTTTTCTCCGACATTATGGATGCCCCAATATTGTCCGTTGATAAAAAGAATTGAAGGACGATAATCCTGGTAATCAACATTCATCTCCTTCTCAATCAGGGTTTGCGCCATGGCGTCGCGAAACATTGTTCTCCACCAGTCCTGCCCGGAACTGCGAAGCGTAAAATTATTGTATTCCGTGATCAATTGATCGGGAAACAATGGATACCTCAGTTTATCAAAACCGTAATTCCCGCGAAAATAGAATGCAAGAGATTTTTCGGGATATAAACGCGAACATCCTCCGTAGATTTTCACGCCGGTGGATACCTTAAACGCTGCCTGTTTGTTCTTTTCAAAAAACTCAAGATCAACGGGACGTTCCCAGTCCTGGTTCCAATTTCGCGGTACCGTACTGCAGTTATCAATAACGCCGTTTGTCCCGGCAACGTAAATGCCGGATGTATCGCTAAATAAATTTTCGGGATCGGTCGACAGCGAAAAAACGGGAAGGTCGGTGGTTTCATTAATAAAGTATGTTGAAGTAGCAACCATACTTGGCAGCATTCCATCCTTAAACGCTTTTGCACGAATGACACGCGTAGAATCTACGGTGATCGCCGATGAATAGAGTGGGCTTTTCTCCGTCGGAGTACGGCCGTCCAGTGTATATCGGATTACCGCTCCAACTGTCGGATGCGTGAGATTAACAGTGATGGGGCCGGAATAAAATCCTGCAGCACTCGACATTGCGGGGGGAGGAAGTTTATCTGCTATGCTCATTTCGAGATTGGCGGCGCCGGGAGAGGCCGGTGACATTTTATACCACACCGGAGCACCGTTTGGAAACCTTCCTGTTGACACATCGTTTGTCTGCGCACCGAATGTGAGCGTGTCTACCGCAAAACCGGAAGCATTAAACAGGCCAATGGATTCTCCGGATGCACTCAATTTAAAATTCGCATGCACACCTGTTGCCTTGTCATCCGCCCAGATAATTATGAATGATTGCGGATTGACGATGATATCCGATGTAATCACATATTTCCGGGGGAGCGAAAGCAGATCGGTAACAGAATATCCTTTAAGGTTCACCGGTGTCGAGCCTGCATTATACAGTTCAAACCAATCGCCGTATTCCGAATAATCCGGATCGGCGATCGTTTTTGAGTTGGACGCCATATATTCATTGATATACAGACCTTGTGCGGATAATGATTGCAGAACAATTGTTGAAAATATCACAATAAAAATAATGCTGTGCCGAAGGAAGGGATGCATAACCGCTCTATTTAGTGGGGCGTGGATGGATCAATTATACAAAGGTAATAAGAAAGAAGTGAAAATGTCGTGCGGCTTTTCAATAATATCAAAGTGGGGACTAATTTTTTTGGTTTGTCCCCTTTGTTCTTTTCGCTTTTATACGCCACGGCGTTCGTTCACCAAACCTTTCAATACATTCATGTTTTCTACATCTTCGTGCAGATCTTCACTCTTGGGTGTTTCAAGGATCTTGGGAATGTGAACAAACCGTTCGTCGTTCATCAAAAGCCGGAATCCCGTAAGTCCGATTATTCCTTTTCCGATATGCTCGTGGCGGTCCACGTGCGATCCGAGTCCTTTTTTGGAGTCGTTGACATGAAATGCAACAAGCCGGTCCAGTCCGACAATTTCATCGAACAATTTGAATGTTTCTTGGTAACCTTTCTCCGATGCGATATCATAACCGGCGGCAAAAATATGGCATGTGTCGATACAAACGGCCATCCTCTCCGGATTCTCAACTCCGTCTATGATCGCGCGAAGATGTTCAAACTTGTAACCGATATTCGTTCCCTGTCCCGCTGTTGCTTCAAGCACACTTTTTACATTAAAATTTTTTGTTGCTTCGTGAGCAATATTCAGACTTTCACAGATTCCCTTAATCCCTTCGTCGTCCCCCGCACCAAGATGCGATCCCGGATGAAAATTCAACAATGGAATTCCAAGCTGCTCGCATCGTTCCAATTCGTCAACGAAAGCCGCGCGTGATTTTTTCAGCGTGTCGGGATTGGTTGCACATAGATTGATCAGATACGAGTCGTGTGAAACTACCGGAGAAATTCCTGCGGTGGAAATTTTTTGCCTGTACTGTGCAATGTCGTTTTCCGTGAACGCTTTTCCGTTCCATTGATTATTGTTTTTGGTAAAGACCTGCAGGGCGGTGCATCCAACGGATACTGCGCGGTCAACGGCGGTGTGAACTCCGCCGGCGATTGACATGTGTGCACCAAGAAGTACTGATGGTTGTTTCATGCTATTATATTCACTCCTTATTGATCTAAGAGTGTACAAAAATTCTGCCTCTTTTGATATTGCTACTGCTGAACTATTTCGATACACTTGTATGAAGGTTTTATCTATTCGTTCCCATACTCATATGACTACAGCCTCTCTTCGTCCGATATTAATTCTGCTCGTTTGTATTGCAAACACTAGCATTCATGCACAGACGGTCACTCTTGGCGGAACAATCCGGGATTCGTATTCTGTCTCTCCTGTTGAATCCATTCGCGTTGATATCAGTCAAACATCCGATCCTGGAAAATTGTATACGGTATATACATCGACGGCGGGAACGTGGTCGTACTCTTTTCTCTCAACAAGCGCCGGTCGAACAGATGAAGTCCCCTTCGCATTTGATCTTCAGCAGAATTTTCCGAACCCGTTTAATCCCTCAACAACGATCTATTTTTCTGTTCCGTGGAACGGACCGGTAATGGTTCTCGTCCACAACATCCTCGGTCAGTTGATTGATTCGCGGACATATTCGCTGGTTCCGGGCGGATACAGTGTGCAGTGGACCGGCAAAGGTGCTGCTGGACCACTATTCTATACCGTACAATCGGGCGGCCGCAGTTTGACAAAAAAAATGATACAATTGGATGGCGGAAACGGCGGCGGACTCGGTAATGTTATGCTGGTGGGAGGATTTGCGCCGGTTCTCCGGAAGTCGGCTGCAACCGATTTTTCGGTCATGGTTAGTAAATTGGGATATGAACCGGATTCTATCACGGTATCCGCTGTGAACAATTCCGCAATAAATTTTTCGTTAACCACTGTTCACCGCCGCACTTTCGTCTTCGATCTTCATAACGATATCGCCGAATATATGATTGACGGGTATCAACTTGGCATACGGCACGTGTCTAATCAAAGCGATATTCCGCGGTTCCTTGACGGCGGAATTGACGGACAGATGATCGTGTTGTGGACCGATTCAAGCACAAGTCCGACAACACCGTATCAGCGGACGATACAAATGTATGATACGTGCATTGCACAATTCAACCGAAACTCCGCAACCATTGCGCGGGCAACCACCTCGGCCGAGATACAGTCCATACATGCAGCGGGAAAAATTGCTGCCGTTCTTTGTGTGGAGGGAGGACACGCCATCCAGGAGGATCTGAACAAACTGATCAACTTCTACAAACTTGGTGCGCGGTATTTTACCATCACCTGGAATTATACTCTTCCCTGGGCAACGGCCGCGGCCGATCCGCTCTCCGCAACGAAAGGATTGTCCGCTTTTGGAAGACAGGTGATCAGAACGGCAGATTCTCTCGGAATGCTCGTTGATGTATCGCATGTTGGAATTAAGACAATCGAGGATATCCTGGCGGTGACGAAAAACCCGATTATTGCAAGTCATTCCGGAGTGCGAACATTAAGAAACAGTACACGCAATTTAACGGACGATCAGATCAGGGCGATAGCGCAAGGAGGCGGCGTGATTGGTGTCGTTTTTTATACGTCGTTTCTTTCTTCGTCTGCGGCATCAAGCGTAAACATCGATACGGTGATCAAACACATCGATTATATCAAAAACTTGGTCGGCGTCGACCACGTTGCAATTGGTTCGGATTATGACGGCGGTATTTCGGCGCCGGTCGGACTGGAAAATGTTTCCAAACTTCAGAATCTTACTATGGCGTTACTGCGCAAAGGATATTCCCCTGCCGATGTGCGGAAGGTGCTGGGTGAAAATTATCTGCGTGTATTCAAGGCGGTGTGCAAATAGCAATTTTCCCTTAGCCCGCTTTTCATTTTTCGGATCGAAATAATTTAAAATTAAAAAAGGACAAGCTATTAAACTTGTCCTTTTTAATTCTTTTTTTTTGACCGCGAGTTCTATTTCGTCTTTGCGAGATTGCTGTGCGTTTTGCTGTATGTAAAATAGATCGTCAGTCCAATGGCGAGCCAGATAAGGAACCGGAGCCAATTGGTATAACCGAGTTCTGACATGAGATACATACAACTCATTAACCCAAGCACAGGAATAAGCGAAAGATTTTTTAGATAGCATACAACAACCGTTGCCGCCGCAACCGCAAGAAAGATCCATAGTGGAATGAAATGTTTCCACACTTCCCATCCGTAATTATATTTTTGTTCGTCGCCAATCGGTGCAAGACGGATGTACGTTTCGTTTTCGTCGGCGTCGTGTTTCGAAAAATATTCCTCCGCTGCGATTTTTTGTCCGCCGGAAATCTTCGCAACAAACTCATCCGCCGACTTCAGCTGACGAAAAGAGAGAAAATCTTCCACCCGTCCAGTATTCAAAATGAAAGCAGCGGCAATGCCAAGCAGGAACAGCGCCGGCATGATGTACTTGGAATTGAGATACGGCGTTTTAAACTTTCGTTCAATCTGCGTTTTTGACATTTGCAGCTGCAGCACTCCTCCACAGACAAGTACAAAAGCAAAGAGTGTTCCAATACTTGTCAGATCGGTCACTTCCGTTAGATTCATAAAGAGTGCGGGAATCGCAACAACAAATCCGGTTACAATGGTAGAGAACGACGGTGTGTGGTATTTTGGATGGATGCGTGAGAAGATCTTCGGAAGCAATCCATCGCGGCTCATGCTCATCCAAATGCGCGGCTGACCGAGCTGGAACACCAGCAGCACGCTTGCCATGGCAATAACAGCGCTGATTGCAATCACGCCGGAGATGAAATTCAAACCAGCTTGCTGGAACGCGTACGCTAGCGGATCGCCAACATTCAACTCGGTGTAATGCACGAGACCGGTCAGTATAAGCGCAATAGCAACGTATAAAACGGTGCAAATAATGATCGAATAAAACATTCCGCGCGGAAGATCACGCTGCGGATTATTGCATTCCTCCGCCGTGGTGGAGATTGCATCGAATCCTATGTAAGCGAAGAAGACCGCCGAAACCCCCTTCAGCACACCCGACACTCCGTTCGGCATAAATGGCGACCAGTTCTTCGTATCAACATAGAATGCTCCGACGACGATGACAAGAAGGATGATCGAAAGTTTTACCAGCACCATCATATTGCTCGCGTTCTTCGATTCCTTGATGCCGGTATAGACAAGCCAGGTGATAAAAAATGTGATCATCAGAGCGGGAACATCGGCAACCATGTGGATGCCGAACAGCGTCGGTGCGGTATTCCATGCGTTGTAGGCCGCCTGCTGCAATCCGGAAAGACTTTCCAAAGGCACACCTTTCTGTAATTCCAGTGTGACGGCATCATACCCGCGCCAGGCGCTCAGAAAATCCATCGTAAGATATTCGGGAATGTTCAATCCGAGCGATGCAAGCAGGCTGGTAAAATAGTCGGACCACGATATTGCAACGGCAATATTTCCGATCGCATATTCCATCAGCAAATCCCACCCGATAATCCATGCAATCAGTTCGCCGAACGCAACGTATGAATAGGTGTAGGCGCTTCCTGCCACCGGAATCATCGATGCGAATTCTGCATAAGCAAAAGCGGAAAACGTGCAGGCGATCGCCGTAAAGATAAAGAGAAAAATCACCGCCGGTCCGCCCGCGTAGCTTGCATTGCCGATGGTGCTGAATATTCCGGCTCCGATGATTGCCGCGATGCCGAACGCCGTCAA
Source organism: uncultured Ignavibacteriota bacterium (assembly GCA_903861125.1). GTDB lineage: Bacteria > Bacteroidota > Ignavibacteria > UBA10030 > UBA8401 > UBA8401. The sequence continues at coordinate 461,309 of CAIOTF010000023.1, read as the reverse complement.
ATCGCGGACGGTAAGGTTTTTCGTCAGCGACGCATGTTCCGCGTTGCGCAGATCGGCATCAGCAAGTATTTGAGAAACGGTTTTTTTTCGAAAAAGTGTCTTCATGTAAAAAAATGTTTAGAATATGTCGGGTTCTATGATTAATGAGTGTAAGAATGTTAAAAAATACAGGCGGAATGTCAAGACATAATCCTCTCTTCTGTGCCTTCGCCGGAATGGCGTTGTTCACATGGTTGATGTTGCCGCCGTGTGGATGACGGAAGAAAAATTATTTTTACCCTGTTGGGAGAATATAATCTGTTTTTATTCTATCTTTCCATTACACATTGTTTAACAACACTATGACTCGTCTCGAACAGATCGGTAAGAAAAAAGAAAAGTTAGTCATCGGATTGATGTCCGGAACCTCGGTGGATTCCATTGATGCGGTTTTGGTGAAAGTCCGCGGGAGCGGTACATCAACAACGTTTAAGCAGCTTGCTTTTCACACTCAACGCTATCCGAAAGGTTTCAAAGAATTCGTCCTGCAAAATTCGCTGCCGGGAACCGGAAGTGTGGATACCATATCGGCGCTGAACATACTTTGCGCTACTTTTTTTGCTGACGCCGTATTGGCACTCATAAAAAAAACTGGCCTTTCCATCGCAAAGATTGATCTAATCGGCTCGCACGGACAAACGATCCATCATGTGCCTCAATCCCGCTCTCTCTTCGGAAAAAATATCCGCTCTACGCTGCAAATTGGAGACCCTACGACGATCGCAAAATTAACAGGCATTGTTACGGTGGGTAATTTTCGAACCGGTGATATGGCGCTGGGCGGACAGGGTGCGCCGCTTGTTCCATATTTTGATTTTTTAGCGTTCCGTTCGTCAAGACTAAACCGGGCAATTCTGAACATCGGCGGCATTGCAAATATCACCCTGCTGAAAAAGAATTGCGCTGCGAATGATGTTTTTGCGTTCGATACCGGACCGGGAAACATGATTGTTGACGCATTAATGAAACACTATTACGGAAAACAATTCGATCGCCACGGAGCGGCGGCGGCAAAGGGTAAAATTCTTCCGTTGCTACTGAGAGAAATGATGCAAAATCCATATTTCAAAAAGAATCCGCCAAAATCGACGGGGCGCGAATTATTTGGAGCGGCGTTTATCGAAAATATTATCCGTTGTTCCGCGAAGAGCAGCGCGAACGATGTTATTGCAACAGCAACCGAATTTACTGCGCTTACTGTCTATGATCAGTTCTCCCGTTTCCTGCGGAAACAGCTCGGCGGCCAACCGCTGCACGAACTTATTATCAGCGGCGGCGGTTCGAAGAACGATATGATTATCGGTTCGTTAAAAAAATATTTCTTACCCGCGAGCGTCTGTGTTAGCGACGAGTTCGGCATACCGTCGGATTCAAAAGAAGCGCTCTGTTTCGCCCTGCTGGCAAACGAAACTCTTTGCGGAAATCCTTCCAATATTCCGTCGGTCACCGGAGCCTCACGCGGAACCATTCTTGGTACAATAAGCCTGTAGTAATTAATATTGGAAACGTTGCTCATTCGGATGGTTTTGCTAAAGATCCGTTTGATGTCTCCAATTTCTTTCGTACCTTTTTCAACTCTATGAAAAAAATTATTATTGTTCTCCTCCTCTGTCTCTCCTTTTCAAACATTACCCGTGCGCAGGAAGTAAGGCGGGATTCTCTGTTCCTGGGTTTGCACCGCAAAGATGTTGCAACGTATCTGACGATTGCGTGGTCTATGGCAGCGATATCACTTGAATTTCAATGGTGGTGGCGTGCAGATTACTATCGGTTCAAACAGCACGAGTTTCGGCTGAAAAACGACGGCTATTTTTTCAACAGCAGTTACGGTGTTGATAAGCTCGGACACATGTATGCGTCGTACCTTATCTTCCATCTGACGTACGATTTTATGAAGTGGGCGGATTTTGATGACCAGACGGCACTCTGGAGTGCAATTGCGGTCCCGGCGGCTCATGCTGTTTCTATTGAATTAGGCGACGGATTTTCGAAATGGTGGTTCAGTTTCTCCGATCTTTATTTCAATTCGGCGGGAATGGCATACGGAATACTGCAGGTAAAATATCCGTATCTGAATAATTTCAATTACAAGTGGAGTTATTATCCTTCTGCGTCCGGCGGAAAAAAAGACCCCGACTGGGGTCCCGCAAGCGATTACAGCGGTCATATCTATTGGGTCTCCATTGATGTGCACAACATTCTTCCCGAACCGGCGCAGCAATACTGGCCCAAATACGTCAACCTCGCCGTTGGCCTCGGAGCCAAGAATGTTTCCTACGCCGATGTGGGAATAAAGAAACACAAGTGGGCAATCGGGTTGGACTGGAATACAACCGCCATTCTTCCCGACGGCGACACATGGGGCATTTTCAAGAATCTTATCAACAAACTCCATTTTCCTGCGCCCGGTGCCAAGATTTATTCCGGTGAAAAGCCTGAGGCAAAAATTTTACTGTTGAATTGAAATGAAAATTCTTCGTTTCTTCATATTGCTCAGCTGTTCTTCTTTTCTTGCCGCACAGGACGGAGGCGTAATAGCGTTCGTTCCGGACACACAATTCGTTCCCTCTTTTACCGCTAGCGGAACCGAACACAGACTTTCTTACGCAAAAGATCTTGCCAACGGAACATTTTTTGCCGGACTCGGCGGCTCCTTTCCCGCCGCGGTCGTGCGCTACAAGGGTATCGAATGCTTGGTCTCTGTTTCCGGCACAGTGTACACAACGTTGGCGAGCGCGGGGGTAAAGTTTCGCGTGACAAATGCGGATTATTATGCTGATGTTACGTTCGACATTCCCGTCTCCGGTGAAACCGTGCTGAGGCTTGGCGCAGGACACACAAGTCACCATCTTGTTGATGATGCAGTAATATCGCTCAGCGCAAGCGTTCTGAATTATGCAAGAGATTATGTTCAGCTATTTGCAGTGCAGCAACTTCCCATCATTCGTGGATTCGCGTATGCGGGAACATATTACAACCGTTCGTTCATCATCAACAAACACCGCGACGGTCTCTTCCTGTTCCAGTTCGGAGCCGATGGTGGAAATCTTCCTCTCTATCAAACGCTGGAACTTTACAGTGCGTTCGATATTAAATTTCGGGGAGAGGTGAACTACGCTTCAACGCAAAGTTATCAGATTGGTGTGCGTACAAGAAATAACCGCTTTCGTGCGATTCGTCTGGCGTATACCTTCCGCACAGGAATGGAAGAGCGGGGACAATTCTACAATCAGCGAAGCACAACTCAAAGCATCGGCTTGTTTTTTGATTTTTAATTTCCGGGATCAATGAATATACTCATCCGTACGGCTATACCTTCCGATGTGCAAACAATCGCACAATTCAATTCAGCAATAGCGGATGAGACCGAGCATTTACATCTGGAGATGGAGCGGCTGCTGAAAGGTGTGAGCGGTATGTTCGAAGATCCGTCACGCGGATTCTATCTGGTTGCTGAAATCGACGGCACGATCGTCGGACAACTGATGATCACGTATGAATGGAGTGACTGGCGCAACGGTGTCTTCTGGTGGATTCAAAGCGTTTACGTGAAGAAAGAATTCAGGGCGAAAAAAATATTCAGCTCTCTTTATCATCATATACACTCGATGGCAAAAGAGCAGCCGAATATCTGCGGGATTCGCTTGTATGTTGAAAAAGAGAATGAGCTTGCACATACCATCTACGAAAAGCTTGGCATGAAAAAAACGGACTACGATCTGCTGGAGGTCGATTTTGTGTTGAAACGGTAATCCTTCGACTCACCACACATACGTGCCAACCGAGCCCGCCTTAAGAATAGATACCATCTCTTTTCCGCCATCTTTAATCTTGAACACCTCGGTAAGCGTTCCTTCGTTTAGAACAATAATTACTTTCTTTCCATCGGCGCGCAAAAAGGCTACATTGTTCAGCGTTCCCGGGTTTGTTGACGCGATCCGTACTGATCCGGGGCGGACGAATTTTGCTGCGTGTGCAAGGATATAATAGGCGGGATTACGCACCACGGCATCACCGTTAATCGTAATCGCGCCAAGACACTGCGAGCAGCCGCCGATTGTGTGCGGGTCCTGGTTCGGATCGGAGGCAAGATTCCACTCCAAAATATTGCGGCACCAGTTTCGTGTTCCGCCGATGATCAGTGTGGCAATGTGCCACTTCAGATCGTTCGGAAAATTTCCCGGTGCGCCGATCCATTGTTCGGTAAAATAAAGATTTTTATCGGGATGAGCGCTGTGCACGGCGGAAAGGTCGTTGATGCTTCCGCCATATAGGTGGAACGCGGATCCGTCAACATATTTCCGCGCGGCAGTATCGTTCAATATGGTGATCGGATAATCTGTCCGGTCCGCATTGTGATCGTAAACGATGATCTTGGTGTCGATTGCGTTAGAAGCAAAGAGCGGTCCCAAATAGTTCTTAATAAAATTTACTTGATCCGCCGCCTGCATTACCATGCTTGGATTATTCCCTCCGTAGAGCGGTTCGTTTTGAATGGTGATCGCATCAATTCGTATTCCTTCTTTTTTCATCTCTTGAACGTATCTTAAAAAATATTTTGCATATGCTGCATAATATTGCGTTTTCAAGTTGCCGCCAATCGAATTGTTGTTTGTTTTCATCCACAGAGGCGCTGACCACGGTGAACCGAGAATTTTAATTTCGGGATTGATAGCCAGAATCTCTTTTAATACTGGGATCAGGCTTGTGCGGTCGGGATCGAGGCTGAAGCTTGCCATTGCGGTATCGGTTTGTCCTGCCGGAAGATCGTTGTACGAAAACACATTTTCATCAAGATCGGATGCGCCGATACTCACGCGCAGATAGCTGATGCCGATATTGCTGCCATCCGAAGCAAACAACTCTTTCAGGATAGCTGCGCGCGCGTCGGCACTCATGCGGCGAAGCAGCATTGCGCTTCCGCCGGTTAGAGCACAACCAAATCCATCAATGGATTGGAATGTCTGCGCGCTGTTCACTTCGATCACCGAAGCGGATCCGGTTGTTGATATCGACTGTGATGTGGATTGTTTCTGGAATTTTACGGATTGATCCGCATTGGAGAGCCAGAATTCGTGCGAGACCGGTATTGAAGCCGCCGGAGAAATTCCCGGATCGGAATCGCAGGAGATAAGGGCGGTAATAATCAAAAAAACAAAAGACGTTGGTTTCATTGAAGTAATGGTTAAAATGTTTGCGGACCGAGTGTTTCTCTGTAAATATATTCACATTCGGTAAGAACAGCCATAAAAGAATTGGCGGAAAAGGAAACTATTGTATTTTGTTTGGCGGGATGCCTATCTTTCTTTCGTGAAACCGTCTGATGAAAAAATATTTTTTCGAAGAACACTTCCGCATATACAACCGAAAGATTCCATATTCTTTATTACTTTTCGGCTCTTTGGTTCTTTGCCTGCGGATGTCGTTTCGGCATTGAAAGAAGAATTTGAATCGGAGAAACGTTCAACAAGCGTAATAATGAAAAAGTATTCTGAAAGTCCCAAATATCTTTCTATCCCGGAGATCGCTCAGATTGTAGCCGACTCCATTGATTTTGGAAATGGAAAGCGGTATAACACCGTCTGTTTCTGTATCATGCCGAATCATGTTCATCTCGTGCTTGATGTCAATGGATATACAGTCGAACCTTATCTTAAACGACCCTCGTACGTCTTATCAAGAATTATGGAATCTCTAAAGAGGCACAGTGCCAGAAAATCCAATATAGTTTTAGGGCGTGTTGGTCATTTCTGGCAGAAAGAAAGTTATGACCATGTTGTTCGTAATGGTAATGAGTTGAACAATATTATCCGGTATATTATAGATAATCCTGTTAACGCCGGGCTGGTTTCGTCTCCCGATAAATGGAAATGGACTTACGTGAATGAAAATTATTTTGTTTTGTAGAACACCTTTCAAGGTGTCCCGAGATTATTGTCTATATTAAATTCCGGTGAAAAACATATTACACTTCCTTGTAGGACACCTTTTTAAGGTGTCCCGAAATTATTTTCCAAGCTTTGTTAGGGAATAAAAATATTACGCTTCATTGTAGGACACCTTTTTAAGGCGTCCCGAAATTATTTTCCAGGCTTTGTTAGGGAAGAAAAATATTACGTTTCATTGTAGGACACCTTTTTAAGGTGGCCCGAAATTATTTTCCAGGCTTTGTTGGGGAAGAAAAATATTACGTTTCATTGTAGGACACCTTTTTAAGGTGGCCCGAGATTATTTTCCAGGCTTTGTTAGGGATGAAAAATATTGCGCTTCATTGTAGGACACCTTTTTAAGGTGGCCCGAGATTATTTTCCGGGCTTTTTTAGGGAAGAAAAATATTACGTTTCATTGTAGGACACCTTTTTAAGGTGGCCCGAGATTATTTTCCAAGCTTTGTTAGGGAAGAAAAATATTTTGCTTCATTGTGGGCAGCCTTTTTAAGGTGTCCCACAATAATTATCTATATTATGTTCTGAGAGAAAAAATTACTGTTATTCGTTTTGGGACGCATTACAAAGGTGTCCTGCATTATCTATGAAAAAATACATCGCTCATATCGACCTTGATTGTTTTTTCGTTTCTGTTGAACGGATCAAAGATCCGTCGCTGATTGGAAAACCGGTAGCCGTTGGGGGGACCGGAAGGCGCGGTGTTGTTTCTTCCGCATCGTACGAAGCGCGGGCATTTGGTGTGCGCTCCGCAATGCCGACGGGACAAGCGCTCGATCTCTGTCCGAACCTGATTGTTGTGCACGGAAGCCATGGTGAGTACGGCAAGATCTCAAAAAAACTCTACCGATTTTTGTGCGATTATGCTCCCGTCGTGCAGCAGGCGTCGATCGACGAGATGTATATGGATTTCACCGGATGCGAAAAATTGTACAACAACGATCTTCCCGGATTGATGCGCACGCTACAGGCGCTTGTTAAAAGAGAATTCTCGCTCCCTTGCAGCATCGCACTCTCTTCCAATAAAGTTGTTTCTAAAATTGCAACGGGATGCGTAAAGCCCGAGGGATGTATTACCATAGAGCATGGATTGGAAAAAGAATTTCTTGCTCCACTCGATATCAATGTTATTCCCGGCGTTGGAAAAAAGACGGAACTGGAACTGCGCAAATACGATATCAACTTCATTCGTGATATTCAAAAGCTATCAAAGGAAACAATTGAAACCATTCTGGGAGATCACGGCGGATACTTTCTCCGGACGGCGATGGGAATCGGTGGCGATACGCTGGAAGTAGAATGGATACGGAAGAGCATCAGCAATGAGAATACGTTCGGAAAGGATATCTCGAACAAGGAAGAGCTGCTGACGCATCTGTTCGATCTGACGGAAAGCGTCTGCTACAATACGCGTCGGTATGGCTGGAAGGGAAAAACGATAAAACTGAAGCTCCGGTATTCCGATTTTTCAACCATTACGCGGAATGTTACGCTGAGCGAGCCGACGAATGATGATAAGGTGGTCTTTGAGGCGGTGAAAAGTATTTTTTTGAAAGCATACACCCGGAAGATGCCTGTACGGCTTCTCGGCGTGGGTCTAACACAATTTTCCGAGGCTGCCGATAAATCGTTGTCGCTGTTTCCCGAAGACGATAAACGCACCCACGTATTAAACGCGGTGGATGCACTGCGGAAAAAATTCGGTGATGATGCGATCCACACTGGTTCTGTGTAAATCAATGCTGTAGCAATAACGCCGTTTTCCGGTTTCCCCGCTTACACCATATTGTGATAAACGCTCTGCACGTCGTCATCCTCTTCCATCGCGTCGATCAGATCGCTTACTTCTTTTGCCTGATCCGGAGGAAGTTCTTTGGTTGTTGTGGGCAGATATTGCAGTTCTGTGCTTGCTGGTTCAATCCCTTTTTCTTCCAGAGCTTTTTGCATTGCGCCGAATCCGTGGAATGAAGTGTACACGTACAGAAACTTTTCGTCACCCGTCAGATCGTCCAGTCCGTGATCGATCATTTCAAGTTCAAACTCATCAACATCTTTGATCTTTTCAATCGGGATTTTGAACAGCCCTTTCCGCTCAAACATGAACGCGATCGAGCCGGGATTTCCCATAGATCCGCCGTATTCCTTAAAATGATGGCGGACGTTGCTGACTGTTCTTGTTTGGTTGTCCGTCGCACATTCTACAACAACAGCTATCCCGTGCGGCGCATATCCCTCGTAGATGATCTCAAAATATCCCGACGTATCCTTGTTGGAAGCCCGCTTGATCGCAGCATCAATGCGGTCCTTTGGCATGTTCACGCTTTTTGCGTTCTGAATGGCGATGCGCAAATGCGAATTCGCCTTGGGATCCACTCCGCCGGCTTTGACCGCTATTTCGATATCTTTTCCGATGCGGTTAAATGCCTTTGACATTTTTTTGAACCGCGCGAACATCACGTGTTTACGTTTTTCGAATATTCTTCCCATAATACTGTAGTCTTATTGAGGTTGACAATAATTGAATTGTATAAAAATACAAAAAATGGGTGTGAAGTGGAAACGAAATTGCTTACGTCTGAATGAATTGGTACTTTTAAGAAAATAACAGCCGTATCGGAGAATTATGACCGTAAACAACATTCCGTTTCAAACAATTGATTGGTCTTCCGTTCCAAAGATCGAATACAAGGGAGAAACCGGCTCAGCCTTTTGGCAAACGCTGCAATTTCCCGGACTTCGAATGCGGATTGTCGAATATTCTTCCGGATATCGCGCCGATCACTGGTGCAGCAGGGGACATCTGATCTATTGCCTGGAGGGCGATTTCACGAGCGAAATGAACGATGGTTCCGCTTTTGAACTGAAAAAAGGAATGTCGTATATCGTGTCGGACGAAATAAGCTCGCATCGTTCTGTTTCTCTCAACGGCGTGAGGCTGTTGATTGTTGATGGTGATTTTCTGGGTAACGAAAAACCATAAACCTTTTCGCCGGATTAAATCTTTACCTCTATGGACCTTGAACTTGAAATTTTAAAAGAACACTCCCGGCGCCAGACCGTAAGGATCGCCGGCTGGATCGGTAATGATGATGCGCGGTTTGCCGCGTTGATGAAACTCTTTCTTTCCGGCGAACAGCGTGTTGTGCAGCGATCTTCGTGGATTGTTTCTGTGTGCGGCGAACATCGTCCCGCCCTTATTACGCCGTGGCTGTCAAAAATTGTCGCGCGCGCCGAAGAGACGGATGTACACAACGCCGTGAAAAGAAATTCTATGCGCGTGCTGCAGTTTGTCGAGATTCCGCGACGCATGCAGGGCAAGGTTGCCAATCTCTGTTTTGATTTTCTGCAGGACCATGCAATACCAATTTCGGTCAAAGCTTTTTCTATGACTGTGCTGGTCAATATCGCGAAGAATGAGCCCGATCTGAAGCACGAGATCAAACTCGTCATAGAACAAATGCTCCCCTATGGTTCGGCCGGCATCCGGTCCAGGGGAGGAAACGTGCTGAAACAACTCTCGAAATAATCTTGTTTCTCTCCTCTCTCCTTTCTACATTGAAGAAAATTATTCGCGCCCTCCCTGAGGTTTAGTTTCTCTTCGCAGGCCGCCGCATTGATATTCATCCTTATTATTGAGACAACAGTATGAAAAAACAATTTCTCTTCATTCTTTTGGTGCTTTTTTCGGCCAACGCGCAAACGGTGCAATCGCCGAATAAAAAACTGACAATCTCTTTTTTTCTAACCGCAGATAGCGTTCCCCAATATCAATTGTCTTTTGGGAAAAAAGCGGTCGTTCTTCCAAGCAGGATGGGAATAGCGTTAAAGAATACCCCCTCCTTCCTCTCCGGATTTGCGGTTGCGAAGATCGAATCGTCGCTCGTCAACGATTCATGGGATCCCGTGCTTGGCGAAGTGAAAACGATCCGCAATAATTATCGCGAGCTGAAGGTAACGCTGCAGCAGCCGGCAGAAAAGAACCGCGTGCTGGTTATTACGTTTCGCTTGTTCGACGAAGGCCTCGGTTTCCGGTACGAATTTCCGCGTCAGGATAACCTGAACTATTTCACCGTATCCGACGAACGGACGGAGTTTGCGCTGACGGGAGATCATAAAGCGTTCTGGATCCCCGGTGATTTCGATACGAATGAATATCCGTATTCCGAGACGCGGCTCAGCGAAGTGGATGCGAGCAAGGAAAAGCACCCCGGAGAAATATATACAAGCTCGCTGATCACCAGATCAATGGTCCAGACTCCGGTACAGATGAAATCATCCGACGGTCTGTACATCAATATTTTTGAAGCGGCTCTTGTAAATTATCCGGCAATGTGCGTTGATATCGATCAGAAAACCTTTGTGCTGACGTCAAAACTCGCTGCCGACGCGGTCGGAAACAAAGCATATTTACAGGCCCCTGCAAAAACTCCATGGCGCACAATCATCGTCAGCGACAAGGCCGCCGATATTCTTTCGTCAAAAATTATTTTGAATCTTAACGAACCGTCTAAATTTGCCGATGTCAGCTGGATCAAGCCGGTAAAGTATGTCGGCATCTGGTGGGAAATGCATGTCGGCGTTGCATCGTGGAACTATTCCGATGTGAACAATGTGAAGATCGGCGAAACGGATTGGAAATCATTAAAACCGAACGGCCGCCATGGAGCAACCACGGCGCGCACAAAAGTCTATATCGACTTTGCGGCAAAACATGGTCTGGATGCCGTTCTTGTTGAAGGATGGAATGTAGGATGGGAGGATTGGTTCGGGAACTGGAAAGAGAATGTGTTCGATTTCGTTACACCGTATCCCGACTTCGATGTTGCAGAGCTGCAGCGGTATGCAAAAGAAAAAGGGGTGAAACTGATTATGCATCACGAAACCTCGGCTTCTGTCACAAATTATGAGCGTCAATTGGATACAGCATATCGTTTTATGAAAGCGTACGGCTACGATGCGGTGAAGTCGGGTTATGTCGGAAAGATCATTCCGCGCGGAGAAGCTCATGATGGACAATGGATGGTTAACCATTACATCCGCGCAGTAACTAAAGCGGCGGAGTATAAAATTATGGTAAATGCGCACGAACCGGTCCGTCCGACGGGGTTGCAGCGCACATACCCCAATTGGCTGGCCTGCGAAGCGGCGCGCGGCAACGAGTTTAATGCGTGGAGTTCGGGCAATCCGCCGGACCACGAAACGATTTTGCCTTTCACCCGGTTTATGGGCGGACCGATGGACTATACGCCCGGAATTTTCCAGATCAAGATGAGCTATTACGATCCGAACAGACAAACGCAGGTTCACACAACGCTTGCTAAACAGCTTGCTTTGTATGTTACAATGTATTCTCCTTTGCAAATGGCGGCAGATCTTCCGGAAAATTACGAAGCAAAACTTGATGCATTTCAATTCATCAAGGATGTGGCTGTAGATTGGGATGATACGAAGATCCTCGAGGCTGAACCCGGGGATTATGTAACAACGGCGCGAAAGGCAAAAAATAAAGAGGATTGGTTCCTGGGTGCAATCACAGATGAAAATTCCCGCACCGCAACAGCTCCTTTGAATTTCTTAATTCCGAATCAGAAGTATGTTGCAACAGTCTACGGCGATGCGGCCGATGCGCATTGGCAAAAAAATCCGATGTCATATAAAATTGATAGCTGGTTGGTGAACAGTAAAACAATTCTCAAACTGCCCCTTGCTTCGGGCGGCGGTGCAGCTGTACGTATTAAGCCGGCCTCAAAGGATGATGAAGATAAATATAAGACATACAAACAAAAATAATTTCACAACAAATGGATAACTTATGAAAATCGAAAAAGACAAAGTTGTTTCTATTGAATATACCCTCCGCGATGATGGGGGAAATATTCTTGACTCGTCCGACGGACGCGAACCACTGGCATATCTTCATGGTAATGGAAATCTAATACCCGGACTTGAATCACAGCTAGAAGGCAGAAGCGCCAATGAGGCTCTTAAGGTTTCCGTCCCTCCTGCTGAGGGATACGGAGAGTTTGATGCGGCGCAAGTAGTGAATGTGCCCCGCGATCAGTTTGCCGGTGTAGCGGATCTTGCCGTCGGAATGCAGTTTACTGCTTCCGGGCCGGAAGGTGAGCGGGTTGTTACTGTAACAAAAATTGAGGCTGATACCATTACGGTTGACGGGAATCATCCGCTTGCCGGTCAATCGTTGAACTTCGATGTGAAGATTGTCGGCGTGCGCGAAGCTACTGCGGATGAACTGAGCCACGGCCACGTTCATGGTGCCGGCGGACATCATCACTGATTTTTATGTTGAATACATCGTCCCCGCCGACACGAAGTGGTCCTTCGGAAGAGCGGCGGGGAATTCAGCCCGAGGGGATTAAAAGACGCTCACGTTTACGTAGCGCTTGGGGTTCGCTTTAAGATCTTTCGCCAATTCATTGATGTTCATGATCAATGAGTCGAGATGCATATACAACCTATCGTCATACATCAGTTTTCCGATCGTACCATCTCCGCGTTCCAGTGTTTTGAAAACTTTTTCAATGGATGTGCTGGCGTCCTTAAATTTACCGGATGCGTCTTCCATTGTTTTTGCAGTTACACGGATGCTTTTTACGCTTAGGTCGATATTTCCTTCTTGAGATACTGCGATGGTGTCAATGCGTTTTGCGAAACGGCTCATGTCTTCGGAAAATGCGGAGAAATTTCCGAGGGCATTGTCTAAATGACCCCCTTGCTGTTGGATCACTTGCTGAAGATCTTTTGCCGCACGGTTCAGCTCCAGCAAAATATTTTGTATGTTCCTGCGCGTCGGATCGTCAAACGTCGTGTTGACCCGCTCCAAAATTCCGAGCACATTGCTCGAGATCGGCGATAGCGTTGACGTCAATTCTGTCAGATCCGCTTCGTACGCCCCGGTCAATGTGTCGCCATCCTTCAATATCTCCGGCGAAAATCCCGGAACAAGCGCGATCTGTTTTCCACCCATGATGCTGGCAGATTTAATGAACGCTTTGGAGTCTTTCGCGATGTTCACCTTGTTGTCAACGGCAATACCAACCGCAATAACGTTGCCAGCCAGACGCATGTCCTGTACTTTTCCGATATTCAGCCCGGCAATGGTGATCGGGCTTCCCTCTGTTAATCCGTTGACATTGCTGTAGAAGAGTGTAAGCCGGTATTCTTTTGAGCGGAAGTCCATTCCTTTTAAGAATATCACTCCGCCGACAAGAATAATGACGGCAAAAAAGACCGCTATGCCTATCTTTGCTTCATTTGTTAAGTTCATAATTCACCTGTTACACTATTAATCGCTCCGAACAGATTCCGGCGTGGTTTGCCGGATTGCACCGAAGCGTGAAAAAATAATTATGTCTGAATATCGCTTTCAATATATTTCCGCACTTCGGGATTGGGACTGTTGCGTATATCGTCCTTCGTTCCCGTCATGATAAATTGCCCTTTCTCAAAGATCGCAAACCTGTCGCCGACAACAAATGCGCTGTGAATATCATGCGTTACTACAATCGAGGTAACGCCGAGCGTTGTTTTAAGTTCGTTGATTAGAAGATTGATCCCGTCGGCGGTTTCAACATCAAGACCGGTCGTCGGTTCGTCATACAGCATATATTTCGGCGTAAGAGCGATGGCACGCGCAAGACCGACCCGTTTTTTCATGCCGCCCGAGATACTGGATGGCATAAGATGTTCCACGTTTTCCAGTTTTACCAGGTGAAGAGCAAATTTTACTCTCTCTGTAATATCGGCATCCTTATAATCGCCGTGACGCCGCAGGGCCAGCTCGATGTTTTGTCCGACGGTCATCGAATCAAACAATGCCGCTCCCTGAAATAAAAATCCGAATTTGAAACGCAGCCGCTGCAATTGTTTGTAGGTTAGCGACGCCACATCTTTTCCGTCAACCACAATAGAGCCGCTGTCCGGTTTAATTAGGCCGATAATCATTTTTAAGAGTACGCTTTTTCCCCCGCCGCTCCGCCCTATAATCACCAGTGTTTCGTTGTCGCGCACCTCAAGGTTGACCCCGTTGTGGACCTGCTTATCGCCGAATTTTTTCCAGATATTTGTTAGTTGTATCATTTCGTAGGACGGACGGTGTTGATACCGGCCGGCCGTTTCCTTATAATAAAACAGACGCCAAAATAAAATCCATCACTACTACCGAAAGGCAGGCCAGCACAACAGTGTTCATTGTTGCCTTTCCGACACCTTCCGAACCACCTTGAACCTGAAAACCCTGATAGCATGAAACGGATGTGATGATAAATCCAAAAACTGTCGCCTTAATAATTCCAAAGATTGCATCCCATGTTTCAAAGGAACTTTTCATTCCATCCACAAACGCTTCAACGGGAATTCCCGCGATTGCCGATGCTCCGAACATTCCCCCAAGAATCGCAACGAGATCACCAAAAACGACAAGGATGGGAAACATTAAAACACCGGCAAGAACGCGCGGTGTAATGAGAAACGAGATCGGATCGAATGCCAACGCCTCCAGTGCGTCAATCTGTTCGGTAACACGCATTGTTCCAAGTTCGGCTGTGATTGTGGCGCCAACCTTTCCCGCCAACACCAGAGCGGTCAGGAGCGGTGTAAGCTCAAGCAATACCGATTTTGTTACCAGGGCGCCAACGACGGATCGTGGTATCCATGCATATAATTGATACGATGACTGCACCGCTGTTACCATTCCCACAAACATTGATACGAACAGGACGATCGGTATAGAATTGTTTCCAATCATCACCATTTGCTGTAGTATGTTGCCCGAATATTCTTTTGCGTTCCGAAAATTATAGATCATCCAGCCGATCGTGCTCATGTATCGTCCGAGATGTTCGAAGAACGTCAGAATGAGCTTGCCTGGCCGGTAGAAGAGTTCGGCCGATCGGGATATCAGTGTGGATTCAGGGGTGGTTTCTGTCATGTGTTGGTTGTTTGGTGCTGTCAATATGAAAAAATGGGTGAGCAAAATCAAGAAGCGAAAGTATTAAGGCGGTACTTAATACTTTATTTTTCGGTGTCGGGTGCGGCGGATTGGTTCAATCTTCCGGCCTTGCGGACCGATTCTTTTAACAGGAATTCTATCTGTGCGTTAACGCTGCGCAGATCGTCTGCCGCCCATTTTTCTAGGGCGGAATAGATGGCTTCGTCCAGACGAAGTAAATATTTTTTCTTTTCACTCATTATAATTTACTCATCAAGCCGCCGCGCCGCTGGCGTGCTGACGGCGCTCCAGCATAATATAATACACAACCATGATGGTCCAGGGATATTTTTCGATCAGCTCGGAATCATGTTCCACGACGACATTAAGCGATGTTTTCCACCACGATGCGCGTTGAAAAGAGATCAGTTTAATCTTTTGTTGTGAATACAGTTCGTTCATCGATTTCCAGATCTTAAAAATATACTCGATCCTTTCGCCGCTCGGAAGTTCGAATGTTCCCCCTCTACCCCACTTTTCCGTTATAAATTTTGCGAACGGAAGCTGGTTCTCCTTTTTTTTGATCTCAAGATCTGATTTCCAGAAACTTGGTTTTTGAAATTCCCAGGTCTCCCCGAATCCTTCTACAACCGCGTTTGAACTAAAAAATTTGGGGTACGTCATCGTCATTACTATGGCATCGGGTGTACGCAATTGATACACCCGTTTCCATATGGAGGGCTGAACAAGCTGAAGCTTGTCGCCGCTGTATTGAAGAAGAGTTTTCATTGTTGTGCGTGCCGGACTTTTTTAATTGTTTTAGGATATCGGACACTTTTACGGTGCCCGATATCTTCTTGATTAGTTCGCGTTATTGATACAGTGTTCCTGTGTTGATCACGGGCTGCATGTCTTTATCCGAAACAAGTGCAACCATCAGATTGTTCACCATGGTTGCTTTTTTGTCTTCGTCAAGCATCACAATATTTTGTTCGGATAATAATCTCAATGCATCCTGCACCATGCCGACCGCTCCTTCGACGATCTTCTTGCGCGCGGCAATGATTGCTTGAGCTTGCTGGCGACGGAGCATTGTTTGCGCAATCTCTTGTGCGTAAGCAAGATGACTGATGCGTGCTTCAATAATGTCAACGCCGGCAACCTGCAGACGCGTTTGCACCTGTTTCTGCAGCGCTTCTGCTATCTCCTGCGGATTTCCGCGAAGCGATGCTTTTGTTTCTTCGTGTGAATCATACGAATATTCCGAAGCCAGTGCGCGTATTGCTGTTTCACTCTGGATCGCAACAAACTGCTCGTAATTTTCCACATCAAATAATGCTCGAGCCGAATCAACAACGCGATAAACAACAACGGCTCCGATCTCAATTGGATTTCCTTCAAGATCGTTCACTTTTATCCGCTCGCTGTTGAAATTGTGAATGCGTAGCGAAACATGTTTTTTTGTTGCAAATGGATTTGCAAAGAATAAACCTGCCTCCCGGACAGATCCGATATATTTTCCAAAAAGCACAAGCACTCTGGCTTCGTTTGGTTGAACTATAAATAACCCTCCAAAGGAGATAAAATTGATGATTACCGATGGAATAAATACCAACAGCATCGAAACTTCTTGAATGCGGATCATCATCACGAGCCAAAAAAAATTAAAAATGGTCAGCGCGACAATGACGAATAACATAAAGTATCCGTTTAATTTATTTCCGTTTTTTTCAACAATCGTTTGCATACATCGCTCCTTTCATTGGTTGATATCTCAATGATATCATATCAATATCAAAAAGTCAAGAAATTTTGTATTTAAAACGAAAAACCCTAAAAAAGTCTATGTTTTTAGGGTTTTTTTGGTTTGGAAATATCGGTTACGCTTCTATAAAATCGTAAAATTGCACCTTGATGTCGAATTTTTGTCCCGACGTATAATGCTTCTCGAACTTTCCCGGCAGCGGTTTAACAACGGTTACGGAGGCCCAGCATCCCTGTGCATTTTCGATCGTTGCTTCGTATACCGGAACATCGTTCAACACACATGTGTATGTTTTTCCTATCTCCGGTGCATTTTTTGTGTGATGCGTATGCATTTTTTCCTTCGGTGTTTACGTTCTGCGTGAGAGCCGGAACTTGTGTTGCGCCTCCCCGCCGCGAATCAACGGGAAGGCGGTGAAAAATGTTATGCGGTTTTTGGTTTCATTTTTCCGTACAGAATATATGCCAGCGCAAGAATAATCAAGCCGATCAATCCGTACATCATCCAGTTGGAAGGTTTTACTTTTGCATACCATAGCTGAACCTTGGTATCAAGGTCGGCAACATTCGCATCGGTGATCATTCCGTTCTCTTTCATAACCGGAACCCAGACCGGTTTCAATTCTTCCGACCATACTTTCACAAAGGCCAGATAAACATCGTAGGGATCGGTATCGCTCTTTTTTTCCGATCCGGTGATCTGGTCATCAATAAGGCGAGCGAGCGCCGGATGGATTTCGCCGCCATTCTTGATTTGGCCAACATTAAGTTTTGCACCGGTGAAAACATTGTTAAGCGCTTTCCAGAACGCTTCATCAACTTTAATTTTCCATTCCGCGATCAGGGTATCGATCGCCGGTATCTCGCGTGCTTTTTCTTTGTTGGAAAGATATGCATCGGCGATCTGTTTCTTTACACCGTTCCAGCTCGATTCAAATTTGCGTTGCTCGCCGTACAGTTTTGCCACGTCGGAGCCGGACAGCAGTGTTGAAGAAAGGAATTCTACGTTATCGGCTGCCGCACGTTTAACATTTGAGAGAACATTGCTGCGCTCAAGTTTTGTCTGCTGACTTTTTTGCACGTCGCCGGTTACCTGAACATTTTTATCGTACTGCATAAACAAGCTGTCGACCAGCGCGAAAATTGCTCTATCGCGTTTTGCAATATTTGTGCGAAGCGCGGCAACAATATTCTTTAATGAATCGCGTTCCGCTTTTGCCTCCTTCAGCTGCGCAAGAAGCGCGGTGTTCTCTCCGGAAAGCTTGCTGACTTGTTCGGTGAGCGAAGTTACCTGTTGTTCCAGCTCGGCTATCCGGGCGGCGCTTTCTCCGATCGCCTTGATCTTTTGTTCCGAATACGTAAATTGCGCTTTCAATTTTTCAATACTCATATCAAAATTATCGGGGAACAAAGCTTTGTTCAAAAATTCCCGGTGCTCTTTATATTCTGCTTCGAGTGCGTTTACTTTTTCACCGATAGCCGCAATTTCTTCCGGCGTTGATGCGGTGTTGATCGAGTTTAATACGGTTTTATAGTCTTTTTCGAATTCGCGTTTCACGTCGGAATTGGAACGATCTTGTGCCGGAGATAGCGTAAAAAGGATCGCGCTCAACAGAAAAATGATGGTTTGTTTCATGTATCCCTCCTAAGGATGTGTAATAACTAAAAATTATGCAGAACGTTTTCTTGTTCCTAAATAGATCCCCACGGCAATTGCTATGGCCAGAGCGCCGACTAGAATATATGACAGCGTTCTATCTTCGATCGGTTTCATTCCGGCCAACCACGCTTTTGTCTTTACATCGATCTCGTTCATTTGCTCTTCCGAATACAAGCCGTGACGCATCATCACCGGGATCCACGACGGTTTCAGCTTGCTGCCCCATGTTTTGTAGGCAAAGGCTTCAAAAATGACCGCCTGTTCAGCCGCGCTGCGCTGTGCGGTATTCTGCATCTCTGCATCGATGAATTTTATGATGTTTGCATTCATCTCTTCGCCGTTGTTGAATGGTGCAATGGAAAGTTTTTCGGCCGCAAAGATCTCGTTCAATCCTTTCCAAAAAACTCCGTCGGTAAGTGTGCGCCAGTTCGTGATAAGTCCATTGATCTGAGTAACTTCTTTTGCCTGCATCGACGAGGGAAGATATGCTTTGGACAGTTTCTGTCCGACGCCTTTCCACGATGATTCAAACCGCCGCTGTTCATTCAGTAACTGCGGTATCTGCTGTGGAGAAAATGATGCGGAAGTCAGGAACAATATGTTGTCGCTGACGGAGCGTTTGATGCTGGCAACAACATTCTTTTTTTCCAGCACGGACAGTTTCTTCATGTCGGTACCGGAAAGCTGGTCGGTATCGTATTTCACAAACAGGCTGTCGACGAGCGCAAACACCGCTTCATCCCGTTTTTGTATCTCGTCCTGCAGTAGGGCGATGGTCTTCTTGAGGGAAGCGAGTTCCGCCTGCGCTTTGGTCAGTTGTGACCGAAGCGTTGCGTTCTCTTCTTTCAGTGATTGAACCTGACCGGTCAGCGAGGCAATCTCTTTTTCCAGTTGTGACGCCCGGATCTTTTTCTCCGCCAACTCTTTCGATTTTTTCAGGCGATCGACCAGTCCGTCGTATCCGTCCGGAAAGATTGCTTTGTTTAAAAATTCCTGATGCGGCTTAAATTCGGCCTCGAACGATGCCACGTCTTTCAACAACTGGGTCAGCGTTGCTTCGTTTTCGGCACCATTCAAATTCTTTGTGAGAAGGACGAAGCGCGTTTCGAAATCCCGCTTAATATCGGATTGCGAACGCTCCTGGGCATTCATCCCGCCGATAAACAGCAATGCAAGTGCGAGGAGAATGATTCCCTTCTTCATTTTTTACCTCCCAGCGGTTGTGCGCCCCCTTTGGTCAGTTGATATTTTTCTTTGCCGTTCCACAGTTCAATATATGAATCCTTTTGGTCGAACTTCGGATCATCCATTGTCTTCTCCGCGGAAATTGTCAGCGTGTTGCTGACGCCGAGTGTGCCGTCGCCTTGCGCCAGCACATACACGTTCTTGAATTTTTTTCCGGTTAAATAATAGAACCCAGCCTTGTCTCTGATAAGACGAACTTCTTTCGTGTTCTTTGCTTCCATTGTATCGGTTTCAAACTCTTTTGCCAGAAGCGCCGTAACATTGAATGCAACACTGTACCGTTTTGCTTCGACCATTCCTTTTGCGCCGACCTCAACAATCTCTTCTGCTGCCCAGGAAAAATCTGCCGGCTGCAGCTGCAACGATGAACAACCAACAAACGCTAACGATATGATAATGCCGATAAGAACGAGAAACTTCTTCATAATATCTCTCCTTGTTTGATTTGAAAAGTTATTTCTTCCCTTTTTTCTTTCCCTTTGGTTTCGCTGTTGCTTTGTGTTTCGGTTTAGCTTTTCCCGGGGCGGATTTTTTCACCGTTTTTTTCTCCGGAACAGCTTTTTCCTTTTTGTGCGGAGCGGATTGTTTCTGTTTTTTGTCAACCGCTTTCTCTTTGCCGCTTACATCATTCTTCTGTTTCTTCAGGGCTTTTTTTTTATCGCCGAACAAGTCATTTTGTTCTGCGGTTACTTCTTTCTCTTTTGCGGCGGCAGCACTGCTTCGTGCTTTATCTGCTGCTTCCAATTGCTTTTCTTCTTCATCCTCCGAGGTAACAATCGCGATAGCCGTGACCGCATCTTTGGCGCCGAGCCGTATCAGGCGCACGCCGGAAGTATTTCGTCCTGAAACCCGGATATCTTCTGCGCGTTGACGGATTACCATACCGCTTGATGTTACCACAACAATATCGTCGGTATCCTGCACCTCTTTAATCGCGATCATCTTTCCGGTTTTTTCGTTCGCCTTAAGCGTTGCAATTCCTTTTCCTCCGCGATGACTTACGCGGTACTGACTCAGGTCGGACCGTTTGCCAAATCCGTTCTCGGTAGCAACGAGGATGGTCGTCTTGGTGCGTTTCAGTGAAACTGCGCCGATAACTCTGTCGCCGTTTGAAAGTCTGATAGCTCGAACTCCGGATGCGCCGCGGCCCATTGCCCGAACTTCGCTTTCGGGGAAACGAATCGCAATTCCTTCGTGGGTTCCAATAACAAGTTCGTGTGTTCCATCGGTAAGCTTCACGTCGCACAGCAGGTCGTTCTTGTCGAGCGAGATGGCTCCAATACCGCTCTTGCGCGGATTGCTGAATTCCGTGAGCGATGTCTTTTTCATTTGTCCTTCTTCGGTAACCATAAAGACAAACTGGTTCTCGTTGAATTCTTTAACGCTTAGGAATGCCGTGATGTTTTCGTCCGCCTCTTTTGCGATAAGATTTGTGATCGCTTTTCCTTTCGACGTGCGGCCCCCTTCGGGCACTTCAAACACCTTCAGCCAATAGCATTTTCCTTTATCGGTAAAGAAGAGAATGTAGTTGTGCGTGCTGGCAATAAACATGTGTTCTACAAAATCATCTTCGCGCGAGGCTGCTCCTGTTACCCCTTTTCCTCCGCGGGACTGTCTGCGGTATCCGCTTACCGGGAATCGTTTTATATATCCGCCGTGCGAGATGGTGATGACAACATCTTCTTCCGCGATCATATCTTCGATCTTGAATTCGGTCTGCGTCATCACGATCTCCGTGCGCCGCTCGTCGCCGAACTTATCTTTGATCATCAGAAGTTCTTCCTTGATGATCTGAAGTTGAAGCTGTTTGCTTCCCAGGATCGCCTTCAGTTTGTTAATAAGCTTTATCAGCTCTTTATATTCGTCCTCGATCTTTTTGCGTTCCAATCCGGTCAGACGCTGCAGACGCATATCAAGAATCGCCTGTGCCTGGATTTCGGAAAGCTTGAACTTCTTCATCAATCCTTGTTTTGCCGTCTCGGTATCCTTCGACGCCTTAATCAGTTTGATGATCGCGTCGATATTATCGAGCGCGATGATATAACCTTCCAGTATGTGCGCGCGCTTTTCTGCTGTTTCCAGATCGAATTTCGAGCGACGCACCACCACTTCGTTCCGGTGTTCAATAAAATGATTGAGTGTGTCTTTCAGCTGCAGCACCTGCGGACGGCCGTCAACCAGCGCCAGCATAATAATGCCGAAGGTCGTCTGCATCTGTGTGTGCTTGTAGAGATTATTCAAGACGACGCTTGCGTTTGCATCGCGCTTCAGATCAACAACAATCCTCATACCGTCCCGGTCGGATTCATCGTTTACGCCGGAGATATCCTCGATTTTTTTATCGCGGACAAGTTCGGCAATCTTCTCGATAAGTGTTGCCTTGTTCACCTGGTATGGAATTTCGGAAACAATAATACTTTGACGGTCGTTTTTTGCTGTTTCGATGCTTGCTTTTGCTCGCAGGGTGATCTTTCCGCGTCCGGTTTTATATGCTTCTCTCACCCCTTCGTAACCGTAAATAATACCTCCGGTCGGAAAATCGGGCGCTTTGATATACTTCATCAGCTTGTCGTTGTCGATACTTCTGTCGGCAATCATGGCTATCACACCATCAATAACTTCGGTCAGGTTGTGCGGCGGAATATTTGTCGTCATACCGACGGCAATACCGCTGGCGCCGTTCACAAGCAGGTTGGGGACGTTTGCCGGAAGAACCGATGGTTCCTGCAGTGTATCGTCAAAGTTCGGCGTAAAGTTGACCGTATTTTTTTCTATGTCTTTCAACATTTCTTCGGCAACGCGTGTCATGCGCACTTCGGTGTAACGCATTGCGGCCGGTGAGTCGCCGTCCACGGATCCGAAGTTTCCTTGTCCATCAACGAGCGGATAGCGAAGCGAGAAATCCTGCGCCATACGCACGATGGTATCGTAGACCGATGAATCGCCGTGCGGATGGTATTTACCAAGCACTTCCCCGACGATACGGGCGCTTTTTTTATAGGCTCTGTTCGGCATCAGCCCGAGTTCGTTCATCCCAAACAACACGCGGCGATGCACCGGTTTCAATCCGTCGCGGACGTCGGGCAGTGCGCGCGCTACGATAACCGACATCGAGTAGTCGATGTACGATCCCTTCATTTCTTCTTCTATATCTACAGGAATAATTTTTTCGTTTGTCGTGGCCATAGTGTCTTTAAATTAATTTCTTTTGGTGACTCAATAAATATTATACGTCAAGATTTCTTACATACTTCGCATTTTTTTCAATGAATTGTCTGCGCGGTTCTACTTCGTCCCCCATTAAGATTGAAAACGTCCGGTCTGCATCGGCCGCGTTTTCTATGCCAACCTGAAGGATTGTTCGTGTTTCCGGATTCATGGTTGTGGACCAGAGTTGTTCGGGATTCATTTCTCCAAGACCTTTGAACCGCGATATAACAATGCCCCCCTTAATAGATGCTCCTTCGTCGGGAACTGTTTCTTCTGTTTCGACGGCGGCTTTTTTCTCGGCCTTTTCTCCTTTTAACCGTTTTATTACCTCGTCGCGTTCTTCGTCGTCAAACGCATAGAGTTCCGTCTTCCCCTTTTTTAATTTATAAAGCGGCGGTTGTGCAATATACACGTGGCCAAGTTCGATAAGCGGCTTCATGTAGCGGAAGAACAGGGTCAGCAGCAGCGTGCGAATATGCGAACCGTCAACGTCCGCATCGCACATGAGAATGATCTTGTTGTAGCGCAATTTTTCGGGATTAAAATCCTCGCCGACGCCGGCCCCAATTGCCGTAAAGATATTTCTGATCTCTTCGTTTTCCAGCATTTTGTGAAGGCGCGCTTTTTCTACGTTCAGGATCTTTCCTTTCATCGGAAGGATCGCCTGAAATCTTCTGTCTCGTCCCTGTTTTGCGCTTCCGCCTGCGGAGTCACCTTCGACGAGATACATTTCACAATGCTCGGGATCGCTGATGGAACAGTCGGCAAGTTTTCCGGGAAGTCCGGCGCCGTCCATTGCGTTTTTGCGCCGCGCAATGTCACGCGCTTTGCGGGATGCTTCGCGCGCCTCGGCAGCACGAAGACTTTTATCGATGATCCGTTTTGCGTCGGGGGAGTTGCTGTCAAGCCAGTCTGAAAGTGCGGGTCCGATAACCGATTCAACAATGGATTTAATTTCGCTGTTGCCGAGCTTGGTTTTCGTTTGTCCTTCAAATTGCGGTTCCGGCACCTTCACGCTGATAACGGCAGTCAGGCCTTCTTTGAAGTCTTCGCCGGTCAATTGTATCTTGTCGTCCTTCACCAAATTGTTCTTGGAAGCAAACGTGTTCAGCGAACGAGTAACCGCCGTTCTAAAGCCGACAAGATGCGTACCCCCTTCGTGTGTGTTAATGTTGTTCACATACGAGAACATGTTCTCGGAATACTGATCGTTGTATTGAAATGCCGCCTCAACTTCTACCGTGCGGTCGTTTTCATCCTTGCCTTCGCCTTTTGCGTAGAAGACTTTCTTCATGATCGAGGGACGAGTGGAATCCGTATACTTCACAAATTCCATCAAGCCGCCTTCGTAATGGAATTTTTCTGTCTGCTCCTGCTTGTTCCGCAGATCGGTGATCTCCAGCGTCACGTCCGAGTTCAGGAAAGCCAGTTCGCGAAGCCGCTCGGCAAGTGTTTCAAATTTATATGTGCGGTTTTTGAAGATCGTTCCGTCGGGAAGGAATGTTACCGTTGTTCCGGTCTTATCCTTCTTCTCCATTTTTCCGATTACTTTAACATCGGCTACCGGATCTCCTTTTTTATATTTTTGGTAGAAAATTTTTCCATCGCGCCGCACAGTCACCTCAAGCCATTCGCTAAGCGCGTTTACAACGGAAACGCCGACGCCGTGCAGACCGCCGGACACTTTGTATGTATTCTTATCAAACTTCCCGCCGGCATGCAGAACAGTAAGAACAACTTCTAGCGCCGAACGGTTTTCTTCTTTTTGGATACCCGTCGGAATACCCCGGCCGTCATCGATCACGGTGATGCTGCCGTCTTTGTTAATCTTCACGTCGATGTTCCGGCAATATCCGGCCAACGCTTCGTCGATCGAATTGTCTACAACTTCGTAGACTAGGTGGTGAAGTCCGCGGGTGCTAACGTCGCCAATATACATTGCGGGACGGCGGCGGACCGCCTCGAGACCTTTTAAAACGGTGATATCGTCGGCGGTATATTCTCCGGCTTGTTTCTTTGGTTTGTTTTCTGCCATTATGATTTTAGTATTATTAACCACCGGGCCGCAAAAATACGAAACGTTTGTTACGTTTTGCAGCTTGGTGTTTTTATGGTTGATGAATTAGCGAAACTTAATATCGGTGATGCTTTTTGATTTCGTTTGTTCGTGTATTTTTTCCAGAATTTCTTTTTTGCGGAACGTCAGCTCGGTTCTCCACGGCGCATTGTTCACATTCACGATCAGCACGCCGTTCTGAAGGCGCTCCGGTTGCGCAACTTTTGCAACCTGCTGACCGACAATTTCGTTCCAAACATCAAATATTTTATACTGCTCGATCTGTTTTTCTATGCCGAGCGACTGCACAAGCATTGTCAGCGCGTCGCCGAGAGACTGTATATTAGTCTTCTTTTTCATGCCGTTACCGGTTCTTGAGCTACTTCGCCGCTTTTAATAAAGAACTTCCTTCGCTCATTATTCCACTCTGCTCCCCCAAATATCTTTTCGCTTGTTGTGGTGATAAATATCTGTCCCAGCGATTCTGCAAGCGACAATAATTTCCTGCTCCTGTATTCGTCCAACTCGCTGAATACATCGTCCAACAAAAAAATCGGTGTTTCGTTACAGCGTTCTTTTAAGAAGAAGAATTCGGCAACCTTCAGCGCTACAAGAAATGTCTTGTGTTGTCCCTGTGATGCAAAATGTTTCAACGACATTCCGTTCAGCGAAAAAATGATCTCGTCACGATGCGGGCCGACCAGCGTTGTTTGAAACCGCAGTTCGTCGTTCTTTTTCTTTGCCAGTTTTTGCTCCATCGCGGCCGCAATTTCTTCTAGCGAAGAATCCGGTTTAATACTTATCGACGGTGCATATTCAATCTTCGGTGTTTCCCGTTCGTCAACAATATCCAGATACGTTTGCGCTATATATGGTGCAAATTCGCTTAAAAACTGATTTCTTTTTCCGATAATGCGCGACCCATACGTTATCAGCATTTCGTTCCATGGTGCGATCTCGCTGCTGCAATCTTTCCCCTTCGCCTCCGATAAAATCATGTTTCGCTGCCGAACAATCCGCCGATATTCCATCGCGTTCTCTACGTAGGACTTACTGCTTTGCGAGATTACCAGATCAACAAATTTTCTTCTGTCGGCCGGTGAGCCAAATGTGATAGAACTGTTCTCCGGAGAAAGAATTACAACGGGAAACATTCCGATGACAGATGAAAATTTTTCAACGTCGGCACCGTTGATGGTGAATTTCTTTGTCTTTTTTTCGTCGTCATAGGTCACGCGAACGTGAAACTCTTTTCCTTTGTCTGACAACAGAACGCTTTTTATTTCAAAGAACGTGCCGTGTTGCTGCATCACTGTTGCGTCTGCGCTGGCATAAAAACTTTTTGTCAGACACAGAAACGAAAGCGCTTCAAGGGCGTTGGTCTTTCCTTGACCGTTCTCCCCGAGAAGCACGTTGACTCGTGTTCCAAACTCAAAGGCTGTTTCGTTGTGATTGCGGAAACTGCGCAGGTGGGCGTTGGAAATTTTCATCGCGGCGTGACGGATTAATTATTCAGTCGCACAGGCATAATAAGCATTAACACCTCTTCGCCCTCTTTTTTGTTTACCGGCGAAACGATTGCCGCCCTGTTCGGCGAACTTAATTTGAACTCCACTTCTTCTGCGTCAAGATGTGAAAGAACGTCGATAACATACGCTGAATTGAAACCTATTTCCATCTCTTCGTCGCTGTAATCACACGACACCTTTTCTTTTGCTTCGCTGCCGAAATCCTGGTCCTCTGCAGTCACTCGCAATTCATCTTTTCCGACTGATAGGCGTACTTGATGCGTGGTAGAGTTGGAATACAGCGAAACCCGGCGGACCGACTGAAGCATTTCGTTCTTATTAACAATAAGCGTCCGTTCATTATCAAGCGGAATAACCGTTTCATAATTCGGATATTTTTCTTCGATCAATCGGGAAATAAGCGATGTTCCGTCAAATTTAAACATAACGTGCGTAGCGCTGATTGAAACCTTCGTTTCTGTTCCGGTCGCCACCTTATCTAATTGTCCAAGAGCTTTTGATGGAATGATGATATCCTTCGTCAGCTTTGTGTTGCCAAGATTTTTATTGTTAACGCGGACCAAACGGTGACCGTCGGTTGCTACGGCTCTCACTTCGCTCTTTGAAAACTGAAATAATACGCCCATCATTGCCGGACGCAGTTCATCTGCGCTGACCGCAAACATTGTTGTGCCTATTAAACGCTGCAACACTTGAACATCGAACGAGACTTCAGCTTCTCCTTTGAATTCCGGTATAGCCGGAAATTCTTCGCTTGATTCTCCGGTGAGTGTATATTCACCGTTATCCGTCTTCATTTTAATTTTGTTTGATTCTGTATCAATATTAAAAGCAATATTCGTGTCGGATAAAGCGCGAACAGTGTCAAAAATTCTTTTTGCAGGAATTGCGATTGTTCCGTTCTGACTTCCCTGCACCTCTAAAGAAACGGAAACCGATATCTCTAAATCCGTTGCTGTAATTTTTAGTGTATTAGAATGAATATCAAAGTGCAGATTTTCGAGAATAGGAAGTGTCGATCTGGTGGGAACGACGCTGACTGTTTTTGCCAGTGCTTTTTGTAACTCGGCGCTCCGAACGGAAAATTTCATTATCAATCTCCTTAAATTTATTGATCTAAAATGAAGAATTTTAGTGGTCTAATATACGAAATTTGTGTGGGAAACCCAAAGGATGAAAACCTGTAAGTCTTTATTCTTTCAGTGAGTTATGGCGTATTTAAATCATATATGTACCTTTAAAATCATAATAACAATAATAGTGTGGATATGTGGATAAACCGGCAATTGAAATACATTTACAGATAAAAATGAAAAAAAGACTGTCAATAAATTGTTGGTAAAATAGATTCTTTTCCACACTCATCCACAACGGAAAAACATAAAAGTTAATAACCGTAATTACCAACATGTGAATAACATCTTTTCACACATCATCAACACCAGTTTGTGGATAAGTATTTAAAAGAAGAAAGGGATCAAAAAAAAGAAATGATCCCTTTTAGAAAAAAAATAAAAAACAAAATTACCGCGAATAAATATCGATTTTCTTTTTCAATTGATCGATGGATGCGCGGAACTTTTGATCGATCTTGATCTGCTCTTCAACAGTTTGGTAAGCATGTATAACAGTGCTGTGATCCCTTCCGCCAAAATTCAAACCAATCGTCTTAAGAGAACAGTTTGTCAGTTCTTTTGCAAGATACATCGCAACCTGTCTGGCTATAACAATTTCTTGTTTGCGCGTTTTTGCCCGGAGCAGATCGTTGGGTATATCAAAAAATTCGGAGACTAAACGCTGAATCTCTTCAACGGTGAGCGGCGAACGAACCTCGGTAACCACCGAACTTAATACTTCCCGCGCCATTTCAATATCAATATCTTTTCCTAGCAGCGAAGCATTGAACAACAGTTTCGTGTAACAGCCTTCCAGCTCGCGCACATTAGATTTTACGTTGGCGGCAATAAAGTCTAAAACAACTTCCGGTATAAAAACATCATCCCGCTCACATTTATTGCGCAAAATAGCAGAACGCGTTTCAAGATCCGGCGGCTGTATGTCTGCTGTTAAACCCCACTGGAAACGCGAGATCAGCCGCTCATCCAGTCCCTGCAGCTCTTTCGGAGGACGATCGGAAGAAAGAATGATCTGCTTTCCAAGCTGATGTAGAGAATTGAATGTATGAAAGAAGCTATCCTGCGTCTTTTCTTTGCCCGTAAAGAACTGGATATCATCAACGATCAAAATATCCATATTCCTGTAGAAGTTTGAAAAATCCGTCGTGGCATCGTTTCGGATTGCATCAATAAATTCATTCGTGAATTTTTCGCTGGAAACATACATAACGCGCTTCGCTTTACCATTCTCCAGCGCATAATTTCCTATAGCCTGCATCAAATGCGTTTTTCCAAGACCCGTTCCCCCGTAAAGCACCAGAGGATTAAACGATGTTCCACCGGGATTGTTTGCAACAGCCATAGCGGCCGCTCGTGCCAGCTGATTGCTTTCACCTTTAATAAAACTGTGGAAAGTATTTCGGCGATTTAAAAACGTCTTTTCATATGGCAGCGGCTGAGCATACTGCATCTGCTCAACTTTTACCTGAACAGGTTCTGCAAACTTTAGCGGGGCATCGTTAGGTGAGACCACCAGAGAAGGCGAAGGCTCGTCGGACGGAACCACCGTATAAGAAAGCTTTGCGGAGGGGCCAAGCACCTTTTGCAAAGCGCCGGAAATCAGCGAGTAGTAATGTTCCTCCAACCACTCATAAAAAAACTGGCTAGGAACCGTTACAGAGACTTCGTTTTTTTCAATTTTTACAGGCTTAATCGGCTCGAACCACGTCTTAAAACTTTGAGAATTTATTTCCGGCTGAATATGTGAAAGAATGTTTTTCCACAACGCATGTAAAGATTCATTTTTTTGTTGGTCCGCCGCAACCGTAGAAGGCACGTCAGAAGGGGTTACTATTGAAATCATAAAACCTCAAGCATTATCAACATCTAATATCGACTTATTCACAATGTTATCAACAGCAACAACTAGCCATTTTAACAAACTTATAGAAAAAAGAGAATTATACACATTAGAACAACGGCGCTAAACCACTGAAAAACAACAACCCAAAGGAGGCCACGATCAACTTATCAACACCCAGTGTGAATATCTTTTACGCCGAATTATCAACGCTTCCAGCAATTATTTCCACAGCAAAAGTTATCCACAATTCATCCACATGCCTACCGCACCGTGTTTGTTATATATAATAGTGCGTTTGATGGAGAGAAGTCAAGAAATATTTTTAATAAATAAAAAATATTTTCTTATCCTCAAAGCATCCACGCACAACAACACGCTCACCATCGAAAGAGAATACAAATAAAAAAACTGATTAATAGCATATAAATTTATCTTGTTTGTCCCTCGATGTTTTTGTAAATTATATAGATTTTATTCACCTGGAGAAATAATGAAACGAACATTTCAACCGCACAAACGCAAACGCAGAAATACGCACGGATTTCGTGAGCGTATGGCGACAAAAAACGGACGCAAAGTATTATCAAGCCGCAGAGCAAAAGGGCGGCACAAATTGACCGTAAGCGACGAACCGCGTTCATAACGCGTCGTTGTTTCCGTCTGTGCTTCTCTCCTCTCTCAAATCAGGAAGCGGCGGTGTGAGTGCGACAGACACTTCCCAAATCAATCATCCTTCGCGGATACCAATCGTTCACCAATGTCATCACCGGCGGAGTTTCGTTTCACGGAACATTGCTGACAGGATTTCTTTTGACCGACGCGAAAGACAGGAAGATAACGATCGGATTTTCTGTCCCCAAAAAAAGAGTGCCGCTGGCCGCGGACCGCAACAGGATAAAACGGTTAATGCGTGAATCGGCGAGAACTACTTTTGCAGAGATCTCCTCCGTTGCCAGAAAAAAAAATATCGGGGCAAAGATTGTTCTGATGTACAAAGGGGAGAAGAACAAGCAGATCAGACGCCTGACGCTGCACGACATGGAATCGGCGTGGTTTGATATACAGCAACAAATTCTGAAATCGCTATGAAACATTTCTTTGTTTTTTTGATCCGCGTTTATCAGATGGTGATCTCGCCGTTTCTGCCGGCAAACTCATGCCGATTTTTTCCAACCTGCTCCACCTACACCCTTGAATGCATACAAAAACACGGAGCGCTCAAAGGCTCATTGCTTGGCGTGAAACGGATCTGTAAATGTCATCCGTATCACGAAGGCGGCTATGATCCCGTTCCGGAACAATTTTCATTGACAAAACGACAATAATATTATGGGAAGACAGGAAACACTAGGATTCGTTCTGATCGCAGCCGTACTTATGGCGTGGATGTATTTTACCTCACCGCAGCGACAGCCTCAACAGCAACCACAACAGAGAACCGTACAAACACCTATCGATTCCGCAAGATTGCCGGAGTCTGTAAAAAAAGAAGTTTCGCTGGGCCAGTCCTCCCTGCAAACACCGAAGCAGGCCCAACAGATCAGCGACACACTGGGAAAATATTTCAGCGGAACAGAGATAGGCAAAGAACAGACCTTTACAATCGAAACCGATAACTATATCGCCGAACTATCCACTAAAGGCGGCGCGATAAAACAGTGGACTCTGAAAAAACATAAAACGTGGGACAAACATCCCGTCCAATTGGTGAATGATACGAAGGGTGATTTCAGCGTATTGTTTACAACCACCGACGGAAGAATGATCAACACAAAGAACCTTTTCTTTGCCGCACAGATTCCGATTGGAGGAAAAGCAGTTCTCTCGGGCGACGACCGGTATGTTGTGGAGTTTGTGTTGAACGGCAGCGAAGGGAAACTGATAAAAAAACTGACATTCAAAAATAAAGCGTATGATTTTGATGCCGATTTCTCGTTTGAGGGGATGCAGAATGTTATAGCGAATTACGAATACCAAATTTTGTGGGAATACGGCATTAAATACACAGAGTTCAACAGCGTCGACGAATCAAATTCTGCCGCAGCCTATACGTACGGCGGTGGAGAATTAAAAGAAGTAAACGCAAAATCTGCCAGCGATAATCCGAAAGAAGACCCGTCCGGACAAACGGAATGGGTTGCAATGCGGAACAAATATTTTGCCGTCGCACTTCTGTCGCAGGACAAAAAAGCTACCGGTTCATACTTAGAGGGACAACACATCTCGGCAGCCGAAGGCGGAGTGGTGGAAAAATATGCGATCGCATTGAAATACCCGTTCAAAAACACGGTAAGCGAAACCGCAAAAATTTCGACATACATTGGGCCGCTTGAATTTTCAATAATCAAAAGCTATGACCGCGGACTCGATCAAATTATGTCGCTCGGCTGGTCGTGGATCCGTCCGATTACAGAATATATTTTCATTCCGCTATTCCGTCTTATCCACTCGCTGATATCGAATTATGGATTGGTCATCATCATCTTTTCCATTATTGTTAAAACAGCGCTGCAGCCGTTAACGCGGTCGAGCATGAAATCGATGCGCAAAATGCAGAAACTGCAGCCGCTGATGCAGGAGATCCGGGAAAAATATAAGAGCGACGCACAACAGCTCAATATGCAAACCATGAAGCTGTATAAAGATTATGGTGTAAATCCAGCCGGCGGATGCTTGCCCCTGCTGCTTCAGCTTCCGATACTATATGCTCTATATGCCCTTTTCAGCGCCTCGATAGAATTGCGGCAGCAGCCGTTTACACTTTGGATCACCGATCTTTCGGTTCCGGATGTTCTTGTGTCGCTTCCATTCACCGTTCCGCTGCTCGGAAATTTCATCAGCGGTCTGACGCTGGCGATGGGCATTACAATGTTTGTTCAGCAAAAACAAACAGTTACAGATCCTACACAGAAAGCCATGGTTTGGATGATGCCGATCATGATGACGGTAATGTTTAATCACTTTCCGTCCGGATTAAACCTGTATTATTTTGTATTCAATCTTTTGTCGATCAGTCAGCAATGGTATTTCAATCAACGCCACAAAGATGAACCGCTGCAGAAAATTCCCGAGAACAAGCGCAAGCCGGGATTTATGGAGCGCATGCAGAAGAACCTGCCGAAATCGCAGAAAAAATAAACAACAAAAAAATTCGACAAACAAAAATCCCCAAGAAGTTCTTGGGGATTTTTGTTTACCGCGGAAGCCAGACGAAAAAAACTATTCGAATAATTTCTCTCTTCAACTTAATTAACACAGACAAGCATTTTCACGCACTCATGGTTGGTCCAATAATTTTTTCAGCCAAGCCCCGATATCGACCAGACATTCTTCGGCGATCTGATGCGCCATATGGTATTCGTTGTAAGTAACGTGTGCGTTGGAAGAGGAAAGCAATTCTTTGGTCTTCCGCGCGGCGGAAACGGGAATCACCGGATCGTTGATGCCGTGCGAGATAAATACGTGAAGATCGTTTAGTTCGTTTAACCTGTATTCTTTCTCCAATTGTAACGGAGCAAATCCGCTTAAGGCCAGAATCCCCCGGCAAAGGTGCGGCTGCGTCAGCGCGAGGGCATACGACATGATTGCGCCCATACTGAAGCCGAGCAGGAAAAGATTGTCCGCCTTAATAGAGTCAACGAACGCAAGGATCTCTGCTTTGCTGCGAAGAAAACTTTTCTCGTCTAAAGTTCCATCCTCGGACATATCAAACCACGCATTGCCGCCCCACTCATATTCGAACGGAGCGCGAAGAGAGTGGATGTCCAGACGAGGATCAAGGCGTTCTTTTAGTCCGAACAGATCGTGTTCATCCGCACCCCTTCCGTGAAGCATAATGAGCGTTGATTTCGTTTCGGTTGTTTGCGAGGCAGGATGAAAGATGGAGCGAAGCATATTATTTCCCGAAATAAAAGTTTATAATGCGCAGACGTAATATTTAGAAGATAGAAGAACCAAGCTTTGTTGTCAGCAATTCTAACGCCCTCATTCCCATCACAGAGTTTCCCCGCGCATTTAATCGCGGACCCCACGTCGCCACAGCGTACCGGTGAGGAAGCACGGCAACAATGCCGCCGCCAACACCGCTCTTTCCCGGCAGACCAACAGTGAAAGAGAACTCTCCGGCCTCATCATAAAAACCGCACGTTTGCATCAAGGCATTTAGGCGCTTGGTCTGACTTTTAGTGAGTATTGATTCGCTTGTGGTCATTACCGTGCCGTGATTGGCAAAGAGCAGGAATGCGGTAGCAAGATCTTTGCACGACATTTCAATGGAGCAGATATGGAAATAAAGGTCCAACACATCGCCCACATCGTTATGGATATTATTGAACGACTTCAGAAAATTTGCCAGCGCGGCATTACGGAAACCGAAAGTTTTTTCCGAAGCAGCGACCCGTTCGTTGTAGCCGATTTTTTTATTGTTGGCCAGAAGACGCACAAACTCGAGAATTTCTTTTTTTGGTTTGCGCAGCTGTTCGATCAACACATCGCAGACGACCATTGCCCCCGCATTGATCAGCGGATTTCTCGGTATTCCCTTTTCATATTCCAGCTGCACAAGAGAGTTGAACGAACTGCCCGACGGCTCTACACCAACACGCTCAAAGATCTTTTCGCCGATGAGCGAGACGACCATCGCCAAAGCAAACACCTTCGAGATACTTTGTATTGAAAAGTTTTCGCCGCTGTTGCCCACCGCATAGTCCTGTCCATTAATGGTTCGCAGATGCATACCGAATTTGTTCGGATTGATCTTGGCAAGCTCGGGAATATAGTTCGCAACAGATCCGGCGCGACGCAGTGGAGCTACGTCAGACCGTATTGCTTCAAGGACGGATTGATAATGGTAAGACATAACGAACAACTATTTGAGTATGTTTTGAATGCCGACGCGGATCATCATAACGGCGATCGCGACCATAAAAAGAGCGGCGACTTTAGCAAACGCTTTTGTGCCCCCCTCACCCATCACCCGGATCACAATATCGGAGTTACGGAAAATCAGCCAGACGATGATCAAATTCAGGAGAAGGGAGACCATCGAGATCCAATAACCGTATGCATCAACAATAATGATGATTGCCGTCAGCGCCCCGGGCCCCATTATCAGCGGGATGCCGATCGGCACGATGCCAACGGATGTATTGGTGTTTTTCCGGTCGTCATTGGAAAAAAGGAGATCGGTCACAGCAAGCACAATAAGAACGATTCCTCCGCCGATACGGAAATCATTTTCCGTAATGCCGAGGAATTTGAAGATCACTTTTCCGAGGATAAGGAAAACAAGCGCCACAGCACCCGCTGTCATCGTTGCCTCGATGATCAGTCGCCGCTTTGCTTTCAGTGTCATCCCATCGGTGAGCGATATGAACAAAGGGACAAGACCCGGCACATCGATCGCCACAAAAAGCGGGATAAAAGCCATAATCAGATCGTTTAGTATTTTCCAAGCAATGTTCATCGGGATGGTCAGCTGTTTCCGCAGGAAAAGATTAGAGGGCGGATTTTTTTAATTCCGACTCTATTATTCCTACCGCCGTTTGTTCGGGGATCAATATCCGGGCCCCCGATTGTTTTACAACATCGGCAATGGTTCCCCTTTTGTCTTTTAAATAATTCCAGACGTGATAACCAAGCCGATACTGATCATTCGGTTCTTTTGTGGGGATCGACTTGACGCTTTCGTAGGCGATCTTTTCCAGCGAAGCCGGATCAAAAAGTTTAACGGGTGACGGTGTAATTGTTGTCATAAAAAGTTCCTTTGTTAGCAATGTTAAATTGAACAAAAGCAATATAATCAACGCTTACCTTAGAAGCACCGACTCTTTCAGTCCTAAAATTTTCATCATGCCGTCTGCAAGATGGGCGAATAGCGATTTATTTTGTTCGGCCGCGCCGAATTTCAGCGCATAATCATTCATAGCCGCGATCATGCCGACATCTCTTCCCGCCCGCTCACTCAAATAATATTTATTGTTCATGATCTCTATATACATCTCTGCCGCGGTTTTACCTTTGAATAAATCGAGGATGCGTTCAGTCCGGAACAATTCGCAGATAGGAACGAAAATCGTTTCATACCAATCGCGCGTTGCCTCGGCCAACGAAACATCCCGCTTCATCCGTTCACCCAGATACCACCGGTGTTCTTCAATGTGCCGCAGAAACTGATCGACGTAGGCAGGATTGAAAATACCGCCAAGAAATCTGTCGACATTAAACGATGTGAGCCGTTCGAATTTTTTCTTTTTCATCTCAACACCATACAGCATGGCATACCGCTCTTTTATATAACCCTTGTCTTCGTCCATTCCGGCATCGTCGCGGACAACCCCGTCTTTGCGCAGGTCTTCGTTGACCCAGTCCATCGACTCAAAGAAAAAGTTCAGGTCCTCTTCGCGCATCGATTTGGAAAGCTTCGGCCGAATCTCGACCGTTTCAGCATCCGAAAGATATGCCATAAGCACAGTTTGAGGACCAACGAACGGCACCATCTGTTTTTCAAATTTAATAAGAGTGTTTGCCAGCGAGGCATCACCCCAATACACACCGTTACTGTGTAATTGAACAAATAGTCGGATGATGGCATCCCATATTTTTCGACGGGTTTCTGCCCGGAAGTTCCTCGAATAGAGCAAAGAGTCCGGCAACACCTTGTTGACCAGAACCGTGATTGTGTGGGAAATATTGTTGACTTGATATTGTATGCCGACCGGAGTTGCTACGGCAAGCGGTTCTTCTTCTCTTATAATATAGCCGGCGGGCACAAGAGTATGTATGCCAAGCATCAGCAGATGTTCGTAATGATTGATCTCTTTCTTTGAGATCTCTTCGCTGATCTCTTTAACGCAAAAAGAAAATCTTCCCGTGCGCACAAAGACCACCTCGTGGCGCGACATGCCCCGCTTAATATTCAACATGGTTACACCGTACCGGTGCCAATCGGCAACAGGAATGCTCCACGGAAGTTTTTCGAGTTCTTCCTTGAAGATCGGGTCAACATGAAAACGAATGTGGGGAATGCGGTCTTTCACGATCAAAGATAAGAATATTTCTTTGCAGTAACCGATTACGGTAAAACGCGGTCGCCGCCGCCGGCAGCACACAACAACACCCTAGAGAAGGGCGGCTATTTTTTTCCATACTTTACTTGTAAGTATTTTATAATACCCGGAAGCAAAGAAAGGAAAACAATGACAACAATAACGATTTCAAGATGTTTGACGATTGCCGGAAACGCTGTTCCAAGAAAATATCCCGCAAGGATCATGCTTAATACCCAGGTTGTGCCGCCCACGATGTTGTAGGTAACAAAAGTTGAATACGGCATCTCGGCTATTCCTGCAACAACGGGGGCAAACGTTCGAGCAAAGGGCATCCAGCGCGCAGCGACAATCGTGAACGCGCCATATTTTTCATAGAATACCTTTGTAGCGATTAGATGTTTCTTTTTAAAAAAACGGGAATCTTCGCGCGCATAGAGCGTATGCCCCCCCGTTTTCCCGATATAATATCCAACGGCATCACCCGTGATTGCGGCTACGACCAAAATGACGCACAATTCGTAAACATTAAACAATCCTTGCGCCGCAAACAATCCGGCAGTAAACAACAAAGAATCCCCGGGAAGAAAAAAACCGACGAGCAATCCGGTCTCCGCGAAAACAATAATAAACAACCCGACATATCCCGCCCATACAACAAGGGCTTGAATGTCTCTCAGTTTGTCAAAAAAATCTAAAACGAATTCCATAGAAGCCTATCTTCCTTATTATGGCCTTAGTGTTCCACTATTCAACATATACAACAATCCAAAGCCGACAACTATTCTATAAACGATAAACAAATAGGTCGTATGAGTTTTTAAATAGTTTAACAGAAAGGCAATCGATGCATAACCAACAAGACCAGAAACAATTGTTGCAACAATCAGATTTGTGATGCCGGCATCCGACGAAAGCAACGCCTCTCGTTCTTTTACCAACTCCAACATTCCCGCGGCCAAGACTGAAGGGAGCGACAATAAAAACGAGAACCGCGCAGCCGTTTCACGGTTCATCCCGGAAAATAATCCTCCGGTGATGGTTGTTCCGGATCGCGATGAGCCGGGGATCAGAGCAACGCACTGCCAAAAACCGACCGCAACAATCTCTTTCCAGGTAAGATCGTCCAAAGACTTCAGCTTCTCGCCACGCGCGAGTTTCATTTTGGTAAAATATTCTGCGACCATCAACACGACCGCAAGAAGAATGAACGATGCGCTGATTACATATAGCGATCGGAACGAAGTTTCGATCTGGTGTTTTAACAGCAAACCCAAAACAACAATTGGAATAGTGCCGGCACCGATCATCCAGCCGAGCTGGGCGTCGCGATTGTGAAAAAGTTTTCCGCTTAACATTCCTTTTATGACCGCCGCCGTAATAGCGGCAATATCTTTTCTAAAATAGAAAAGCACAGCAACAAGCGTCCCAAATTGTATAACCGCCGTAAAAGCCGCACCCGGATCTTTCCAGCCTAAGAGCGCAGGAATGATACGCAAATGTCCCGTACTGCTGATGGGAAGGAACTCTGTTAATCCCTGAATAATGCCGAGTATAACCGCCTGTACGATATCCATAAATTTTACAAAACAATAAAAAAGAGGAGCACCATGCTCCTCTTACACGATGAGTAAAGGTACGAAAAATAATATTCCCTTCAAACGCACCATAATAGTAGTTGAATTCTTACATTTTATATCGTACTCTAGCCGAGAACAACGGGCCCCAATTCGAACAGCACATTTTCTATCACAAACCATCTTACTACCCATGAGCACAACTTCAACAAAATCACAATTTGGAACCCTGATAACGGTCTTTTTCTTTTGGGGATTCCTCGCAGCATCGAACGGCGTCTTCATTCCATTCTGCAAAGAACATTTTAATCTCTCACAATTTCAGTCGCAGCTGATCGACCTGGCATTTTATCTTGCTTATTTTGTCGGTTCGCTGGCTCTCTATCTTACCGAGCGGCTGATGAAGATCGACTTTCTTAACAAGATCGGCTACAAAATGGGAATAGCATACGGTCTGTTTGTTTCGGCGGCCGGAGCAATCGCAATGATCGGTGCAGTGAACGTCGGAAATTATTGGCTGATTCTCGGCTCTCTCTTCCTTATTGCCGTTGGTTTCTCGCTTCAGCAAACATGCGCCCAACCGTTTGCGATAGCGCTCGGCAATCCGGAAACCGGCGCACACCGGCTGAACTTGGCCGGCGGCGTTAATTCGTTTGGAACAACCATCGGTCCGCTGATCGTCAGCTATTTTCTTTTCGGCGGATTAACAAAAAACGTTAAGGTTGAAATAGGATCCATCAATCAAATGTATCTCTTTCTTGCCGGACTCTTTATTGCTGTCGCATTGTTCTTTATTTTTTCTAATCTGCCAAAGATCGTTCAGGATGAACACATCGAACCGGGACGAGGGGCCCTGAAGTACCCGCAGCTTGTGTATGGTATGATCGGAATATTTGTCTATGTCGGCGTTGAAGTAACGATCCAGAGCAATTTGGGAGCGCTTTTAAAATTGCCCGAATTCGGCGGTTACGACAAATCAGAAATTTCGCGCTTTATCTCGTTGTTCTGGGGAAGCCTAATGATCGGCCGATGGACCGGCGCCATTACCGTTTTCAACCTTCCGAAAATGTGGAAGAATATTTTAACCGTGATTGTTCCTTACGTTGCCTTTGGCGTAGTTCTCGGGGCAAACATTCTTAACGGGACCGACGTGAGCGATCTATATGTGTACGCATTTGTCATAGCCATTCAGATCATCGGATTTTTTATTGGACAGGAAAAACCGGCAAAGACGCTTTTGGTGTTCTCGCTCCTCGGTATGGCGGCAATGTCTATCGGAATGCTAACAACCGGTAAAATTGCCGTGTTTGCATTTATCAGTGGCGGACTCTTTTGTTCTGTGATGTGGCCGTGCATATTCTCTCTTTCTATTGCGGGACTTGGAAAATATACCAGCCAGGGCTCCACATTCCTTATAATGATGATTCTTGGAGGAGCACTAATTCCGCCGTTCCAGGGATGGATCAGCGATGTGTTTAACAATATTCATCTGTCATACATCATTACAATATTCTTGTTCGGCTATCTGGCCTTCTTTGCAATAAAAGCAAAGGCAGTCTTAAAAGCCCAGGGAATCGATTATGAAACGGCTGCCGCAGCACACTAGGGTGGCAAGTGTTCGAAAAATAAAAAACGTCCTCATTGAGGACGTTTTTTTTATATACCGCGATTAGAAGAATTTATTTATCGTCGGCAACTTTAGAATATTCCTCCAACGCTATCTCTGTTAATTTATCCCGCAATTTTTTTGACATTAAAACTTTGTCCCAATACTTCCCCTTGTCGGTCTTATCCTGATCCGAGGGAACCCCCACAAAAAGACCATTCTTTCCATCGGCGATCTTAAAGCCTTTGATCGTGATCCCTTCGGTTGTTTCAATATCAAAAAACGCTTTCAAATTCTTTGCGCCCGAAAATTGTTTCATGTTAACGACATTCATACTGCCTCCAGTATATTGGTTGAAAAAAAGTGATTTGTGGAACGCGTTGAGGCAAAAATAAAAATGACGATTATTTTAGTCAAGAAATATGCATTGACATTAAAGGCAAACATTCAGCAGGAATAAAAGCAGAGTATTTCGGAAGAGAAAAAAGTTGGTTTTTAAGGATCGGTCGAACCACAAGGGTCAAACAATAGTATATTCCTTCCCTTCGATTGCAGCCCTTACAAAACCGTTTGCACGGTGCAAACGGTTCACAGCCTCATTGTAATCAACATCAGCCTTGATCATCACAAGGGCGGTTTTTACATGTCCCCTTGCATCGCCGAGATATTTTTCTGCCGTAGAATAGTCAACACCGGTAATAGTCATCACAACACGTTTTGCCCTCTCGACCAGCTTGTTGTTCGTCATCTGAAGATCAATCATCATGTTTTCATAGATCTTGCCCATGCGGATCATTGCTGCGGTCGTGATCATGTTCAGGATTAATTTTTGCGCCGTTCCGCTTTTCATGCGCGTGGAACCCATCACCACCTCGGGACCAACCTCGGCACAGATGGCAACATCGAGCGCTTCTGCAAGATGCCTGTATTCAGGAAGATCTAAATTCGTACGCGGATTGGTTGTTACATACAGCGTTTTTGATCCCAACTCTTTTGCACGCTTCACCGCGCCGATCACATACGGGGTGCGCAAGCTGGCCGCGATTCCGCAGACAACATCGTTCGGTCCGACATTTTTAAGATCAATATCGCGCGAACCATTTTCCGGCTTATCCTCGGCCCCCTCAACGGCTCTAAACATCGCCCCCTCGCCCCCGGCAATCATTCCCTGCACCATATCGAACGGGACGCCGAATGTTGGAGGACACTCGCTGGCATCCACAACGCCGACACGGCCACTGGTACCCGCGCCGACATAAATTAATCTACCGCCGTTCAGAAAAGATTTTACAACCATTTCAACCGCCAGAGCGATATAAGGAATCTGGCTTTCTACAGCGGTTGCAACTTTTTTATCCTCACCATTAATAATAGCGAGAATATCTTCGGTCGAACGCGCGTCAATGTCCATCGAATAGGGATTACGTTGTTCGGTGGAAAGTTTTTCAAGTTGAAGAAAGAGTTCTTTTTTTTCCAAAATCACCTCGGTAAGTTACAGCGTAGCTATAATAAGTTTTTTGTCCAGGTTTTCAAATTCTTCGCTCCCCGGAAATATCAAAGGGATGCTCTTAAAAGAAACGCGGGGATATTTATTTTGAGCCGACCGCTCCTCATCGCCGATTTCGGCACCTTTAAATGTAATCAAAGAAGGGACGGCAATCGAAACTTTTTCTAAAAAAATATTTTCGCCGCCGAATTGTTTCAGAAACGGCAAACCCCAATCCAACAGATTTGTGAGATTGCTTACCGAACGAGCAACCACAGCATCAAACGCATGATGCATTCCCGGTGCAATCTGTTGTTCTTCCGCCCTGCCCCAAACCGTTTTTACATTAGAAAGCCCAAGTGAATCCGCCATAGATTGCACAGCCCCAATTTTTTTTTGCGTAGAATCGAGCAGAAGAAACGAACAATCGGGAAGCATTATTGCCAGCGGAATACCAGGAAATCCACCGCCGGTTCCCAAATCAAGAATATTCATTTTTGGCCTGAAATTGGCCTTAAACAACAAAGAGAGCGACAGAGCAATATGACCCCGCCAGATGTTCTCCTCATTTTTTCTTGAGACAAGGTTAATTTTTTTATTCCACTCAAGCAGCAGCTGTTTGAATGTGGACAGGTCCCGGATTTGAATATCCGTTATAGATACCCCGTTTTTTCTACATAGCGTATAGAGCCA
The DNA here is from genome assembly GCA_903861125.1 of uncultured Ignavibacteriota bacterium. Classification (GTDB taxonomy): domain Bacteria; phylum Bacteroidota; class Ignavibacteria; order UBA10030; family UBA8401; genus UBA8401. Next base: position 419,527 of record CAIOTF010000023.1, on the reverse strand, counting down.
TAGTTCTTCTTCGTTCATAGTTTCACGTGAAACGTTCAATAGAAAATTTAAAATTAGAAAAAATCAATTTGACTTATTTATTTTCAAGTTGTTTTAAAAATACACTCAACACAGAAACATCTGAATTAGTTACACCGGAAATTCTTGAAGCTTGCCCGATAGAATGCGGACGAATGCGATGCAGCTTTTCTTTTCCCTCGGTGCTTAGAGACGAAATAACCGAGTAATCAAAATGTTCCGGAATAATATATTCTTCAAGTTTTGCAAACCTAAGGATCTGTTCGTTTTGACGACGGATGTATCCGTCATACTTCATATCAATTTCGACCTGCTGTCCGACAGAATTACGAAGAATGTTTAATTTAATTTTATCGTTATCAACGACTCCCGCAATGTCTGATGCCGTGATATTTGTTCGCCGCAAAAGTTTTGACAAGAGTTCATTTTCAAGAATTGGCGATTCATTTTTCATTACAAGAAGCGGATTTATTTTTGTCGGCGCTATGGTTGTAGAACTTAGATATTGAATAGATTCGCTTATAGAATTTTCTTTATCATTGAGGCGGTCGATCATTCCCTCCGAGATCAGACCAAGATCGAAACCAGCACGCATCAATCTGCGATCAGCGTTGTCTTGTCTCAGAAGTAACCGATACTCAGCCCTCGAGGTGAACATGCGATATGGTTCATCCGTTGATTTGTTGATGAGGTCGTCAATTAAAACACCAATGTAACCCTCGCTTCTTTGCACGATAAACGGTTTTTTATTTTGAACTTTTAATGCTGCATTAATTCCCGCGATCAAACCTTGACCGGCAGCTTCTTCGTATCCGGATGTTCCATTGATCTGTCCCGCAAGAAAAAGTCCTGACACTATTTTTGTTTCAAGAGTATGGCGTAATTGATGCGGTGGAAAAAAATCATATTCAACGGCATAACCAGGGCGGATTAGTTTTGCATTTTCCAAGCCGGCAATGGAGCGAATACCTTCAAATTGAATTTCTTCCGGAAGGCTTGTGGAGAACCCGTTAACGTATACCACATTGGTATCATAGCCCTCGGGTTCAAGAAAGATTTGATGACGCTCTCTTTCGGAAAAACGAAAAACTTTGTCTTCTATGGAAGGGCAATATCTTGGTCCAACTCCTTTGATGCGTCCGGTAAACATGGGAGAACGATCGAAACCTTTCTCTAGAATCTTATGTGTGCCAACATTTGTGTACGTTAGATACATCGGGATCAAACGGTTGGTAATTTTTTCGTTGTGATATGAAAAAGGAATTGGCGGATCGTCGCTGTTCTGAATTTCAGTTTTGGAAAGATCTATGCTGTTTAGATCAATTCGCGGTGGCGTTCCCGTCTTAAGTCTTCCGGTAGAAAAACCAAGCGAACATAAACTTTCCGTAACACCACGGGCCGGTGCTTCACCAAACCTACCCCCGCTTCTACTCTTCTCCCCAGTATGCATTAGGCCGTTAAGAAAAGTACCGGCGCAAAGCACAGCCATGCCACAGGAAATTTCGTGGCCGAGAAATGTCCGCAGGCCACGCAAAACTCCCCCATCAACAATGATGTCGGCAACAGAATCTTCCAACACATCCAGCCTGGTTTGATTAAGCACCCTTCGCTGCGCCTCATTTGAATACCATTCTCTGTCGTTCTGACTTCGGGGAGACCAAACAGCAGGACCTTTTGATGTATTAAGCATCTTAAATTGAATTCCGGTAGCGTCAGCAATCTTTCCCATTTCACCGCCAAGCGCATCAAGTTCCCTTACCAGATGTCCTTTGGCGGTTCCCCCAATAGCAGGGTTGCACGACATTCTACCTATGGCACCGGACTTAAGAGAAATTAAAAGTGTATTGCAACCCATTCTAGAGGCAGACAACGATGCCTCGACGCCGGCATGCCCGCCGCCGACAACAATAACATCATAATATGTTTTTGGACTACTTATCAGCATGATGTTTCACGTGGAACCACAATATCTCAACAATCCAGTTACAGGCATTGTGAATGTGCGGAAGGGTTACTTTCCTATGCAAAAATTTGAAAAGATGTTGTTTAGAATATCGTCCGGTGTAGTAATTCCAATAATCTCTCCCAGATAATTAAGCGCGGCCCTCAGATCGATAGCCGCAAAATCGCCACCGAGACCGCCCTGTATTGCAGAGGCAGCAGCTTTTACCGAAACAGAGGCTTGCTCAAGAGCATCCCTGTGTCTTACATTCGTAATTGTAACAGAAGAAGCAGTAGAGTCATATCGTGGCAACGAAAGCGCGACAAGTTTTTGCTTGAGCTCCGAAATGCCATCATGGGATTTACACGAGATCCATAATGGGTGATCAATGTTCTCGATATTTAAATGATTTATCTTAATATCCGATTTATTTATTACCCAAAGAATAGATTTATTGTCTTTGTATTTCGAATTTATTTCATTATAAAAAACCAAATCGGGCTCAGAAATGGGGGCTGATCCATCAACAAGCATAATTATAACATTTGAGCTATCGATAGCTTTAGAGGTTCTTCTTATCCCCTCCAGTTCAAGCATATCTGTTGAAGCTCTCAATCCGGCCGTATCATTAAAGACAAACTCGATACCGTCCAGCAGAATACTCTCTTCAATAGTATCACGCGTTGTGCCGGCAATTTCACTGACGATAGCCCTATCTTCCCGCAATAGGATATTCAACAAGCTGGACTTGCCCGCATTAGGTTTGCCAACAAGCGCTACCCTAATACCCTCTTTTATGATTTTCCCTTCGTGGTAGCTTGAAGAAAGCTTTTTAATGATAGTTTCGACCCCTAAAAGCTTATCCACCACAATGGTTTTATCGGTAAGCTCAATCCCCTCCTGCGAAAAATCTAATTCCAGCTCAAGCAATGAGCATGTGTCGAGGATTTCTTTTCTTAGATCATTAACAATTTCAGAGAGTTTTCCGCGTAACTGTTCAACGGAGGCTCGGTGCGCCCTCTCCGTCTTTGAATGGATTATATCGGCAACAGCTTCGGCTTGTACAAGGTCCAATTTACCATTAAGAAAGGCGCGAAGAGTAAACTCCCCCGGCGAAGCCGGCCGGGCACCAGATTTATACAACAACGATAAAATCTTTTGAGAAACTAAGTATCCACCGTGCGAACTAAGCTCTACAACATCTTCGCCTGTATATGAGTTTGGATTACGGAACACGGATAAAAGAATTGTATCAATAGTTTCACGTGAAACAGGGTCAACAATTGTTCCATAGAGAATGGTGTGCGAGGGAGAACTTTTAACCGGAGCCGATCCCACGAACAGACAATCGGCAACAAAAAATGTCTCCGGTCCGCTTATTCTTATAACGGCTATACCGCCAACACCCGGCGGAGTTGCTATTGCGGCAATAGTATCGTGTGATTGGTAATGCATAAAAAAATAAATTTTTATAAGATACAAAATTATTTCTTGACAACGGAAAGGATTCTTGTATCTTATATATGTGTAACCCAGTTGCACTTCTAACGTAACCAACAAAAGAATGCCCGCATACAACACACATACAGAAATCGTTTCGAAACGCCAGCGCGTTCGCACGATTACTGTACCGGCAACAATTCTTCCGCTGAGCGGCATTATTATTCTTTTGGGAATTACTTTTGCGATTCTACGCCTAACTATTATCGGCTAAGAAAACGCAGAGGTTACTCCCAAAAAAACATATCACACTACAATCAATCAGCAACACGTGAGAAATAATAACAGGGCGTAACCTCTGAACCGAGGTTTTGTATCGTTATTTATTTATCAGGTGTTCTATGACTCAACATACTTCTCCCCCGTCTCCGCAACGGCAAATGACCGGCGCAGAAATCTTTGTTCGATCGTTGATCGAAGAAAAAGTCGATATCGTTTTCGGGTATCCCGGCGGTGCCGTGATCGGCATTTATGATGCGCTTCATGATATTTCCGACATCAAACACATTCTTACCCGGCACGAACAAGGTGCGGTGCATGCCGCAGAAGGTTATGCAAAGGCCAGCGGCAAACCCGGCGTGGCCCTTGTTACATCCGGTCCGGGAGCAACAAACACAGTGACCGGAATTGCCGATGCATACATGGATTCGGTTCCCATCGTCGTATTTACGGGACAGGTTGCCTTGAAGCTGATTGGAAACGACGCATTTCAGGAAGCGGATATTGTCGGCATCACTCGTCCGATCACAAAGCATAATTATCTTGTCCGCGATGTTAACGAACTCGCCGCCACCGTTAAGGAAGCATTTTATGTTGCCACCACCGGCCGGCCGGGGCCCGTACTAGTCGATCTTCCCAAGGATGTGATGGCGATGAAAACAATGTTCAGTTATCCGAAAAGCGTGAAGATGCGTTCGTACGTTCCCCACGTTGAAGGACATCAAAAACAATTGGATAAGGCGATCGCACTTATTGCAAAAGCAAAACGTCCCATACTGTATGTTGGCGGCGGCACAATTCTTTCCAATGCCGCAGAAGAGCTGACAAAGTTTGCGCACAAAACAAAAATTCCCGTTACCACAACACTGCACGGACTCGGCGCATTTCCGGAGACCGACGAACTTTCGCTCGGCATGCTTGGAATGCACGGCACATGGTACTCCAATACAGCCGTGAATTATTCCGATCTGCTTATTGCGGTCGGTGCTCGATTCGACGATCGAGTAACAGGTAAGACGGATGCGTTTGCACCCGAAGCAAAAAAGATCCATATCGATGTTGATCCGTCGAATATCAGCAAGAATGTTAAGGTTGATGTTCCGATCGTCGGCGATGTAAAAAAAGTGCTTCAGCAATTAATGCCGTCCGTGACCGCGCTTGATACAAAGGATTGGATCCAGACAATAAAAACCTGGAAAGAAGAACATCCGCTTCGTTACAGAAACGGAAAATATATCCGGATGCAGCATGTTATTCAGAAAATCTCGGAGATCACAAAAGGGAAAGCCGTCATCGTCAGCGATGTAGGGCAGCATCAAATGTGGACGGCACAATTTTACAAATATGTGTACCCGCGCACGCATTTAACATCCGGGGGACTTGGAACGATGGGATTTTCTCTTCCCGCATCGATGGGTGCTGCTTTTGCTCGAAAAGATTTCCCGGTTATCTCTATCAGTGGCGACGGAGGATTTCAGATGAATATTCAAGAACTGGCGACCATCCGTGAACACAGCGTGCCTATAAAAATAATTATCCTCAACAATGGTTATCTTGGAATGGTGCGCCAGTGGCAGGAGCTGTTCTGGCGGAAACGGTATTCGCATGTGGAAATGTTTGGGCCGGATTACGTGAAACTTGCAGAGGCGTACGGTATTCCGGGCTTTCGCGCAACGCAAACGGATGAGGTGGAGGACGTTATTAAAAAAATGTTTGCCATTGACGGTCCGGTGCTTGCAGAATTCAAAGTGGTAAAAGAGGATAATGTATACCCGATGATTCCAGCGGGACAGACATATCACGAGATTATTGATATGCCGGAAGAAAAGACGGCGTCTACCGATGGCGAAAAAGAATCAGATATTGAAATGGTCACTATTACCAAAGGATAACGTATGAGCAATAGCACAGAAATACCGGCCGACGAAACAACGCACAAACATACAATCTCCGTTTTATTGGAGAATAAGTTCGGTGCTTTGAACCGCGTTGCGGGGATGTTTTCGGCAAAAGGTTACAATCTGGAAAGTATCACGGTCGGACCGACCGAGGATATTTCTATCTCTCGAATGACGATTGTTACCCGTGGAGACGACGCGATTATAGAACAAATTATAAAACAACTGAACAAATTGATCGATACGCTGAAAGTTGTCGACCTGACGTATGACAGTTTTATGGAGAGGGAACTTGCGCTGATCAAGATCGGCACAACGCCGGACAATCGTTCGGAGATTATGCAGATCGTGGAGATCTTTCACGCCAAGATCATCGACATCAGTCATAAAACAGTGACGGTGGAATCAACCGGAAGCGGACAAAAGGTTGATGCGATTATAAAAATGCTGAAACCGTTCCACATCAAGGAAATTGCCCGCACCGGACGCGTAGCCTTAAAAAGAGAATTTGTCGGAGAAGTGTAAGCATGAAAGAACCATACCAGCACGGGGACAATTTTCCTCTTTATGATCCGCGCAACGAACACGATGCGTGCGGGATCGGTTTTATTGTGAACATCAAAGGAGAGCGGTCTCACGATGTTATCACAAAAGGAATTGAGATTCTGATCAATCTTACGCACCGGGGTGCGTGCGGCTGCGATCCTGAAACAGGGGATGGAGCAGGGATAACAATTCAAATTCCTCACAAATTTTTTGTGAAAGAATGTAAAAGCATAGGTATCACGCTTCCCGAAGAGGGAGAGTATGGCGTCGGAATTGTATTCCTGCCGGTAAATCAAACGTCTCGATTGATCTGCGAGGGAATTTTAGAGCGTATTGCACGCGAAGAAGATCTGACCGTGCTTGGGTGGAGAGATACGCCGGTCGGCGCCGATGCGATCGGCCGCATAGCGCGGGCGTCACAGCCTTATATAGAGCAGATATTTATCCGCCGCGCAGAAGGAATGACGCGGGAAGAATTCGACCGCAAACTTTTTGTTGTGCGGAAACGTGCGGAAGCTGAGCTGTATGCTTCCGATATTAAAGAAAAAGATTTTTTTTACATTCCTTCGCTTTCGTCGCGCGTAATTATTTATAAGGGGCTGCTGCTTGCTCCGCAGATAGAGCAGTTTTACAGCGAACTGTCCGACACCGACACCGAAAGCGCACTTTGTCTTGTGCATCAACGTTTTTCCACCAACACAATGCCGAACTGGCAATTGGCGCACCCTTTCAGATTTGTGAGTCACAACGGCGAGATCAACACAATGCGCGGCAATGTTAGCTGGATGTATGCACGCCAGTCAGTCTTGAAATCCGATCTGTTCGGCGACGACATGAAAAAATTATTTCCTATCATTCAGCCCGACGGAAGCGATTCCGCTGCGCTCGATAACGCCGTTGAGCTATTGTATCACTCCGGAAGAAGTCTGCCGCACGTTATGTCCATGCTGATCCCTGAAGCGTGGAGCATGGATGTAACCATGTCGCCGGAGAAAAAAGCATTCTATGAATATCATGCATCTCTGATGGAGCCGTGGGACGGTCCGGCAGCGGTCGCCTTCACAGATGGAAAAGTTATTGGTGCGACACTTGACCGGAACGGACTTCGTCCCGCGCGGTATATTGAAACACACGATGGATTGCTGATCATGGCATCAGAAGTCGGTGTGCTTCCGATTGAACAGGAGCGGGTAAAAACGAAGGGGAGACTTGAACCGGGAAAAATGCTGCTTGTTGACCTTGAACAGAAACGGGTGATTCTTGATGAAGAGATCAAAGCGCAATTAAGTTCGCGCAAGCCGTACGGAAACTGGATCAAAGAGAATCAAATAACACTTGAGCAGCTTGCCGAGCCTCCGCGCGCTCACGTGCTGAGCGAAAAAGATATTGTGCAGCGGCAACGAATGTTCGGTTACAGCGACGAAGATGTGAGGATGATCGTGACGCCGATGGCAGTGAACGGCGAGGAGGCGATCGGTTCGATGGGAACCGATACACCGCTGGCGTGCTTGTCCGACAAACCGCAGTCGCTGTACAATTACTTTAAACAATTGTTCGCGCAAGTGACTAATCCGCCAATTGATCCGATCCGCGAAGAATTTGTTATGTCGCTGACAAGCTACATCGGCACCGAAAGAAATATTCTGGAAGAAACACCGATGCATTGTCATACACTGAAACTGCAGCATCCGATACTGACAAATGTTGAATTGGAAAAACTGCGACGTGTTTCGCAGGGAGATTTTCTGACAACAACACTGCCGATGCTGTTCCGTGTGAACGGCGGCGAACTGGAACTGGAGCGGGCGCTCGACGGACTTTGCCGCCGCGCTTCGCTGGCAATCGAGTCAGGATATTCCATCATCATTCTTTCCGACCGCGGATCAGATGAAGAATATGCGCCGATCCCGAGTTTACTGGCAATGACGGCCGTACACAATCATTTGGTAAGAGAAAAAACTCGCACACAGGTTGCTCTTGTCGTTGAATCCGGAGAGCCGCGCGAAATAATGCATTATTGTTTATTGATCGGCTACGGAGCAAGCGCCGTCAATCCGTATCTTGCCATAGAAACGATCGAGGATCTTGCCAACAAAGGAAGATTATCAAAAGACGTAACAGCAGAATATGCGCTGAAAAACTACAAAAAAGCAGTTGGGAAAGGATTGTTAAAGGTCTTTTCCAAAATGGGAATTTCGACGCTGCAAAGTTATCGAGGGGCGCAGATCTTTGAGATCATCGGATTGAATAAAAAAGTGGTGGAAAAATATTTTCACGGCACATCATCGCGCATTGAAGGGATAGGGCTGGATGTGCTGGTGGAAGAGGCGAGAAGGAAACATGAATTTGCATTTCAGCCATTTTCGCAGGCAAACACCGAGCTTGATCTCGGCGGAAATTATCACTTCCGCACCAGCGGCGAACGTCATCTCATCAATCCAACAACGGTAACGAAACTTCAGCAATCCGTTCGCAAAAGGGATTTCAAGACATTCAAGGAGTTTACAAGCGTTCTCAACGATCAGAACAAAGAATTTTTCACGCTTCGCGGATTAATGGAGTTTAAAGAAGGAACGAGAAGTGTTCACATAGAAGATGTTGAACCGGCAAAGCAGATTGTAAAGCGGTTTGTTACGGGAGCAATGTCGTTCGGATCGATCAGCAAAGAAGCACACGAAACGATAGCTATTGCCATGAACCGCATCGGCGGAAAATCGAACACGGGTGAAGGGGGAGAAGATGAAGCGCGTTTTCGTTCCGATGCCAACGGTGATCTGCGGAGAAGTGCGATTAAGCAGGTTGCCTCCGGACGATTTGGGGTAACGGCTAATTATCTTGTGAATGCGGATGAGATACAGATAAAAATAGCACAAGGAGCGAAGCCGGGCGAGGGAGGTCAGCTTCCCGGTTTCAAAGTTGACGAAGTGATTGCAAAGACGAGACATTCAATTGCCGGTGTCGGACTTATTTCGCCGCCGCCGCATCACGACATCTATTCTATAGAAGACCTTGCGCAATTGATCTATGATCTGAAGAATGTGAATCCGATCGCAAGAATTTCGGTGAAACTGGTTTCCGAAGTCGGCGTTGGAACTGTGGCGGCCGGTGTTGCCAAAGCACACGCCGATATGATCCTGATCAGCGGAGACAATGGCGGAACAGGTGCGTCACCGCTGACATCTATCAAACACGCCGGGGTTCCATGGGAACTTGGTCTTGCCGAGACACAGCAGGTATTGGTGATGAACGATCTTCGCAGCCGCGTTCGCCTGCAGACGGACGGAAAACTGCAAACAGGGCGCGATGTTGTCATTGCCGCGCTGCTTGGCGCCGAAGAATTCGGTTTCTCAACAACGCCTCTCATTGCAATGGGGTGCATCATGATGCGGAAGTGTCATCTCAACACATGTCCCGTTGGAATTGCAACGCAGGACCCGGAGCTGAGAAAAAAATTCACCGGCACTCCGGAACATGTTATTAATTTTTTCTTTTATATCGCCGATGAAGTCCGTGAGATTATGGCAAAACTTGGATTCCGCACGCTGGACGAAATGATCGGACGTGTTGACATGCTGCAACAGAGAAAGGATATTGATCACTGGAAAGCAAAGGGGGTTGATCTCTCTTCCATTCTTCATCAGCCGACGGTGCCGTTAAGAATCGGACGACGCTGTATGATTCCGCAGGACCACGGTATTAACGAAGCACTCGACTATCAGCTGCTTGAGCAGACAAAAGTTGCACTTGAAGAAAAGAAACCGGTTGAATTATCGCTGCCGATCAGAAATGTTCACCGAACAGTCGGAGCTTTGCTCAGCGGGCGCATTGCAAAATATTACGGCGCAGAAGGACTGCCGGAAAGCACGATCACAATCAACTTTACCGGTTCGGCAGGACAAAGTTTCGGAGCATTTCTTTCCAAGGGTGTAACGCTGAAACTTGAAGGAGATGCAAACGATTATGTCGGCAAAGGGCTGTCCGGAGGAAAAATCATTATATTCCCTCCGAAAAATTCCAGCTTTGTTCCCGAAGATAATTCGATTGTCGGCAACGTTGTGTTATACGGCGCGACGAGCGGCGAAGCGTACTTTGGCGGAAAAGCCGGCGAGCGTTTTGCTGTCCGGAATTCCGGCGCGACCGTTGTGGTTGAATCTGTCGGTGCAAACGGATGCGAATATATGACGAACGGCATCGTTGTGGTGCTTGGAAAGACTGGAAAGAATTTCGCAGCAGGAATGTCCGGCGGGTATGCGTTTGTATTGGATGAGGATGGAGAATTTGCATCAAAAATGTGCAATAAATCCATCGTTGATCTTGACGCTCTTAACAATGACGACGAACGTCTCGTGCAAAATCTCGTCAAGAGACATGTTGATCTGACCGGAAGCCGGCGCGGACAGAGGATCCTTAATGAATGGGAAACATTCAAGACGAAGTTTGTGAAAGTATTTCCGCATGACTATAAGCGTGTCTTAAATGCAAAACAAAAAGCACTCGAGGAGACGGTCACCCTGAAAAAGAATGGTTCGGACAAGGAGGCGGTAAATGGGTAAGCCAACCGGATTCATGGAATATCGGCGCGAAGTTCCGCAGCGCAGACCCGCGTTAGAACGCCTGGAGGATTGGCGCGATGTGTACAATGCTTTTGCAGAAGAAAAAGTGCAAACGCAGGGTGCCCGCTGCATGGATTGCGGAATACCGTTCTGTCAATCGGGTTGTCCCGTAAACAACGTCATCCCGCATTGGAATGATCTCGTCTATAAAAATCGCTGGGAAGAAGCGATACGAATTTTGCACTCAACAAATAATTTTCCCGAATTTACCGGTAACGTCTGTCCCGCGCCGTGCGAAGCATCATGCGTGTTGGGTATCAATGAACCGCCCGTGACGATCAAGGTGATTGAAAGGACAATCATAGAGTATGCATTCAAACACGGCTGGATAAAGCCTGAACCGCCGGCAAAACGAACCGGTAAAACAGTAGCCGTGATTGGATCGGGTCCATCCGGTTTGGCCGCGGCGCAGCAATTGAATCGCGCAGGACACCGCGTAACAGTGTACGAAAAGAATGACCGCGTTGGCGGATTGCTTCGGTACGGAATTCCCGACTTTAAATTTGAAAAACATCTGCTTGATCGCCGCGTAGAACAATTGCAGGCGGAAGGAATTGTTTTTACAACGAAGACAAATGTTGGCGTGAATATTTCCGCCGAAGAATTGAGGCGGTCCTATGATGCGATCCTGTTGTGCGGCGGATCGGAATCTCCGCGCGACCTAAAAGTACCGGGACGAGAATTGAAGGGGATCCATTTTGCCTTGGAATTTCTTCCGCAGCAAAATCGCCGCAACGCCGGTGATACATCAGATCCCGCAAAAGATATTCTCGCTACGGGGAAACGCGTGATCATTATCGGCGGCGGCGATACAGGCGCGGACTGTCTTGGAACAAGTTTGCGGCAAAAAGCAAAATCAGTACATCAGTTTGAAATTATGCCCAAGCCGCCGCTTGAACGCGCCGCCTCAACGCCGTGGCCGCAATGGCCGCTGCAATTGCGAACTGAAAGTTCACACGAAGAAGGGGGAACGCGGGACTGGGCACTTGCAACGACAAAATTTGAAGGTGATGCAAACGGAAATGTTTCAAAACTTCACGCGATCCGCGTAGGTCCGCCGCCGAATTTTGCACCCGTCACCGGAACAGAGTTCACCCTTGAAGCTGATCTGGTTTTACTGGCGATGGGATTCAATGGTCCGACAAAGAGCGGCCTGCTTGATGAGCTTGGCGTTGCTCTTGATGTACGCAGCAACGTTTCCACCGACAAAGAGTATATGAGTTCGGTACCGGGAATATTTTCAGCCGGAGACATGCGCCGCGGTCAATCGCTTGTTGTATGGGCGATCAGCGAAGGACGCAAAGCGGCGCGCAGCGTGGATAAATATTTGATGGGAGCAACAACGCTTCCGTAACAATTGTAAAATTAATACACAACCGATGTTACGCGATACAGTGTTTTTCATAAAATGGTTCGACGCGTCCCGATAAACAGCATCGGGACTTGCTCACCATGACCGACTTATTTAGTTTGTCAACGACACGCAGAGCGGAACGTAAGTAAATAATACTTTTCACAGTAAGGGTGCGGAGAAACGAAAGAAAAAATCTTTTTTTTCCCGGCGCCGGAAAATTCAGGAGAGACACATGGCACAGATCAATTTTGGCGGAACAGTTGAAGAAGTTGTTACCCGCGAGGAATATCCGCTTGAGAAAGCAAAGGAATTCTTAAAGAACGAAGTTGTTGCAATTATCGGTTACGGTCCGCAAGGATACGGACAATCGCTCAACATGCGCGACAATGGCATTAATGTTATTGTCGGCCAGCGCAAAGGGGGACAGGGATGGAGTGACGCGATTCGCGACGGCTGGGTGGAAGGAAAAAACCTGTTCTCAAATATTGAAGAAGCGATCCAAAAAGGGACGATCGTTCAATACCTTCTTTCCGACTCCGGGCAAAAGCAGCAGTGGGAAGTTGTAAAAAAGAATTTGAAAAAAGGACAGGCATTATATTTTTCGCATGGCTTCTCCATCGTTTTCAAAGATCAAACAAATGTTATTCCGCCTGCGGATGTTGATGTGGTTCTGGTTGCGCCGAAAGGAAGCGGACGTACGGTGCGGAGTAATTTCCTGGCCGGAAGCGGAATTAACGCCAGCTTTGCGGTATTTCAGGATGCAACCGGTAAAGCGCGTGAGCGTGCGATAGCATGCGGTATCGCGATAGGTTCAGGATATTTATTCCCAACAACATTTGAAAAAGAAGTTCTTTCCGATCTTACCGGCGAACGCGGCGTGTTGATGGGCGCAATTGCCGGATTGATGAAGGCGCAATATGACGTTTTGCGTCAAATGGGTCATTCTCCCAGCGAAGCATTCAACGAAACAGTGGAAGAAGCCACACAAAGCCTGTATCCTCTCGTAGGAAAATACGGAATGGACTGGATGTTTGCGGCGTGCTCGGTCACCGCTCAGCGCGGAGCTCTTGATTGGGCGAAAAAATTTGAAACGGCAAACCGTCCGTTGTTCGAATTGCTGTACCGCGATGTTCAATACGGCGTAGAAACAAAACGGGTTCTCGATTCAACAAGTTCGCCGGATTACCGTTCTATTTTGCAAAAAGAGCTGGACGAATGGAAAAATTCCGAAATGTGGAAAGCTGGCGAAGCGGTACGGGGATTGCGGCCGGAAAATTGGAAGAAATAACCGTTCACCGCAAAAGAGGAAAGACGGCGGAGAAATTATTTTATAATCTGCCGCGACATCATTCATGCATACGACAATGAAAAAAATATTTACATACGATACAACGCTGCGGGATGGAACCCAAGGGGAAGAAGTTTCTTTCTCGGCTGAGGACAAGATCAAGATCGCAAAGCGTCTTGATGCATTCGGCATCGACTACATCGAAGGGGGATGGCCCGGCTCCAATCCGAAGGATATGGAATTCTTTGAAAAGGCGCGCAGTATTCATTTTGTTCATGCAAAGATTGCCGCGTTCGGAAGTACGCGCCGCGCAAAGAACAGAGTTGAAGATGATGCAAACATTAAGGCGCTGCTCGATGCGCAAACACCGGTTGTGACGATCTTCGGCAAAACATGGATACTTCATGTGAAAGAAGCGCTGCAGATCTCGGAGGCAGAGAATCTCGAGATCATTTCCGACTCGGTGGCGTACTTGAAAAAGAACGGCAAAGAAGTTGTGTATGATGCAGAGCATTTCTTTGACGGATACAAGTCCGACAAGGCTTACGCGATCAAAACATTGCAGGCGGCGCAGCAGTCCGGCGCCGATGTGATTGTTTTGTGCGATACGAACGGCGGCACGATGCCGTGGGAAGTATCCGGCATTGTTGATGAACTGAAAGGTGCGATCACCGTTCAACTGGGAATTCACACTCACAACGATTCGGAAGTCGGTGTTGCAAATGCGCTTGCCGCGATTCAGAGCGGAGCAACACACGTACAGGGAACGATCAACGGCTATGGCGAGCGCTGCGGAAACGCCAATCTTTGTTCCATTATCCCCAACCTTGAAATTAAGATGGGATGTGAAACCGTTGGAAAAGAACAGTTGAAAAAAATCACGGATGTTTCCCGCTACGTAAGCGAACTGGCGAATCTGAAGCATAAAAAAAATATGGCGTTCGTCGGCGAGAGTGCGTTTGCCCACAAAGGGGGGGTACATGTCAGCGCGGTGATGAAAACACCGAAGACGTATGAACATGTTGAACCGGAGGTTGTCGGGAATGTGCGGCGTGTATTAATGTCCGATCTGTCCGGAAAGAGCAACGTTCTATATAAAGCGGAAGAGCTTGGCTTAAAGATCGACGATAAATCCCCCGCAGCCCAGAGGATTGTTGAAGAACTGAAAGAGATGGAACATTACGGATATTATTTTGAGGATGCCGAGGCGTCGTTCGAATTGCTGGTAAAGAAACACACCGGAGAGATCCAAAAATTGTTCGAGTTGGAAAGATTCAAGATCAGCATCCACAAAGATTCAAACGATGTTGATGCTCGAAGCGAAGCGATGATCAAGATCCGTGTCGGCGAAGAAACCGAAATGACCGCCGCCGAAGGGAACGGTCCGGTGAACGCAATGGACAAAGCGCTGCGAAAAGCGCTTGAACGGTTCTATCCGGAACTGAAGGAAATTCAATTAACAGATTACAAAGTGCGCGTACTGGATTCACAGAATGCAACCGCGGCAAAGGTTCGCGTACTAATCGAAACGAAGAACGGCACATCGTCGTGGAATACAGTCGGCGTTTCATCGGATGTTGTTGACGCAAGTTGGAAGGCACTTGTCGATTCAATCACTTATCACTTATTAAAGAAGAAAACATAAAGGACGCAAATGATTATCGTATTAAAACCCGGAACAAAAAAAGAAGAATACAATCACGTCATCGATCGAGTGATCGAATATGGTTTCAAACCACACCCTATCGTCGGCGACGAACGCACTGTTATTGCGTGTGTCGGTGACGAACGGGGTAAAGCTCAGCTGCAGCAGCTGGAATCACTGGACTACGTTGAAAATGTTCTTCCAATTCTCAAACCGTTTAAACTTGCCAGCAAAGAAACAAAACCGCGCAGCGTGGTAAAAGTAGGGAGCGTGGAATTTGGAAATTCACAATTTGTAGTGATAGCAGGACCTTGTTCCGTGGAATCAAGAGAGCAGATCATCCTCAGCGCAGAACTGGTGAAGAAAGCAGGGGCGCAGATGCTACGCGGAGGTGCTTTCAAACCAAGAACGTCACCGTATTCCTTTCAGGGATTAGAAGAGGAAGGATTGAAACTGCTGGCGGAAGCACGAGAAAAAACCGGCCTGCCGTTTGCAACCGAAGTGATCTCTCCGGGCGATGTTGATCTTGTGGCGCGATATTCCGATATGCTGCAGATTGGCGCACGCAATATGCAGAACTTCGCTTTGTTAAAAGAAGTCGGCAAATCGAAGCGTCCCATCCTTTTAAAACGCGGAATGTCGAGCACATATAAAGAACTATTGATGTCTGCCGAATACATCATGTCGCAGGGAAATTATGACGTTGTGTTATGCGAACGCGGTATACGAACATTTGAAGATTATACCCGCAACACATTCGATCTGGCAGCAGTGCCGGCACTGAAAGAAATGTCGCATCTTCCGGTCATCGTCGATCCGAGTCACGGTACGGGAATTCGGAGCCTGATCACACCGATGGCGAAAGCGGCTGTTCCCGCCGGCGCAGACGGGATTATCATCGAAATGCATCCGAATCCGGAAAAGGCATTTTCAGATGGGGCACAATCACTTATGCCGGAACAATTTTCGAAACTGATGGATGAAATACGCAGATATCTACCGCTAGAGAACAGACACCTATAGAGATATTTGAAACAGCAATACAGAATAATAAAATATCGGAGAAGTGAATGTGCAAGGTTGATGGTTGGGGATTTTGAAATAATTTGAATTGTGACATTTGGAATTTAACCGGAGAATCTTATGAATGATCGAGTCTATATATTTGATACAACACTGCGCGACGGCGAGCAATCTCCCGGCGCAAGCATGAATTTTGTGGAAAAAATCAGGATGGCGCGTCAGCTGGAACGATTACAGGTGGACGTGATCGAAGCAGGTTTCCCGATTGCAAGCGAAGGGGATTTTGAGTCGGTAAAAGAGATTGCGAAACAGATCCGGACCGTTTCGATTGCCGGACTTTGCCGCGCGAACGATAACGATATTGACAAGGCGTGGGAAGCGCTGAAGTATGCCGAGAAGCCGCGCATACACACCTTTATTGCAACGTCGGATATTCATTTGAAATATAAACTTAAAAAGACACGGGACGAAGTATTGGAGAATGCCGTCAAAGCTGTTCGGCGCGCCAAATCGTATTGTAACGATGTTGAATTTTCCTGCGAAGACGCATCGCGCAGCGACATAGGTTTTCTTTGCCAAATAGTGGAAGCGGCAATCGCGGAAGGTGCGACCGTCATCAACATTCCCGATACCGTTGGTTATGCCGTGCCGCATGAATATGGAGCGATCATTCGTTTGCTGATGGAACGTGTGCCGAATATTGGCAAAGCGATCCTCAGCGTTCATTGTCACGATGACCTGGGACTTGCTGTTGCGAACTCATTGTCCGGAGTGATAAACGGTGCGCGGCAAATTGAATGCACCATCAACGGCATTGGCGAACGTGCAGGCAATGCGTCGCTGGAAGAGATTGCTATGGCGATCCGCACCCGCGCCGAAGCTTTGAAAGTTTCCACCAACATCAACACCGAAGAGATCTACAAGTCGAGCAAAATGCTTGTGTCGCTGACCGGAATGCATATTCAGCGCAACAAAGCGATCGTCGGCGAAAATGCATTCGCGCATGAAGCCGGAATTCACCAGGACGGAATGCTGAAAAATCCGCTGACGTATGAGATCATGACTCCCGCCAGTGTCGGCATTAAACACAGCACTCTGGTATTGGGGAAACATTCGGGCCGTCATGCGTTGAAACAACGGTACGAAGAGCTCGGATATAAACTGACCACGGAAGAATTGGAAAAAGCGTACGTGCTTTTCTCAAAACTCGCCGACGAGAAGAAACAGGTGTTCGACGACGATCTTGTTGCAATACTGCAGGATGAAATATCATCGCTTGAAGAAACGTATAAGATAGAAACACTGCAGGTGACCAGCGGAATCAATATCGTTCCAACGGCAACAGTCGGATTGAAAAAGGGAGATCAATTTCTGCAGGATTCTTCCACCGGCGACGGTCCGGTTGATGCCGCTTATCGTGCCATCGGAAGGATCACGAACATTAAAACCGATCTGCTTGACTATTCTATTAAATCGGTTTCGTGGGGACAAGATGCAATCGGTGAAGTCTTTGTAAAGATAGCGATCGACGGGTACGTGTTCAACGGCCGGTCCGCCAGCACCGACGTTATTACCGGAAGTGTAAAGGCATATGTCAACGCGATCAATCACGCGATTTCAGCGCGGTTTCGGAAAGAGCAATCAACAAACGAAAACGTCGGCGTGTAAAAATAATTATCAATCAAGAACCAAAAAGACAGTTCAAAGATAGGAAAGAAGATTTTATGCCGATGACGATCACCGAAAAAATTCTTGCAAAACATTCCGGAAGAAATGCCGTTCAGCCCGGAGACAATGTTTGGATTGATGTTGATGTGCTTATGACGCACGATGTGTGCGGCCCGGGAACATTCGGCATCTTTAAACGGGAGTTTGGCAGCGACGCAAAAGTTTGGGATAAGGAAAAACTGGTCGTCATTCCCGATCATTATATCTTTACCAAGGATATGCACGCAAACCGCAACATCCAAATATTGCGCGACTTCGCAAAAGAACAGGACCTTCCATACTATTACGATGTCGGCACACCTCGGTATAAAGGGGTATGTCACGTTGCAATGCCCGAAGAAGGATTCACGCGTCCGGGCGAGGTCTTGTTTGGAACCGACTCGCACACATGCACGGCCGGAGCGTTCGGAGAGTTTGCAACAGGAATAGGCAACACGGACGCCGCCTTTGTTCTTGGTACGGGAAAATTATGGGTAAAAGTGCCGGAAACAATGAAATTCGTGTTTGAAGGGGCCATGCCGAAATATCTGATGGCAAAGGACCTTATTTTAGCAGTGATCGGAAAGATTGGCGTAGATGGCGCAACATACCGCGCCATGGATTTCTGCGGTTCAACCATAGACTCCATGACCATGGAAGACCGGATGACACTGTGTAATATGGTGATCGAAGCCGGGGGAAAGAACGGAATTTGTGCACCGGACAAAACAACCACCGACTACGTTCGCGCCCGCACGAACAAACAGTTCGAATGTTTCTATAACGACGACGATGCAAAATATCATTCCGTTCACCGGTTCAACGTAAACGAAATAGAACCAACGGTCGCAAAACCGCATTCACCGGACAACAAAGCAGCGGTGAGCGAAGTTGCGGGGACCAAGCTTAACCGCGCATACATCGGCAGCTGCACCGGCGGTAAAATTTCCGACTTCATCGCAGCCGCAGAGATCATGTACGGCGAAAAGGTGAAGATCGATACCTTTATTGTTCCGGCAACCATGGATGTTGCATCAGAAATCCGGAAAACGAAAGTGAAAGATAAGACCGTCATGCAGATCTTCGAGGAAGCCGGCTGCCGGATCGGTGATTCGTCGTGCGCCGCCTGTCTTGGCGGACCGTCCGATACGTTCGGGCGTTTAAACGGTGCGGAAGTGTGCATCTCAACCACGAATAGAAATTTTCCGGGAAGAATGGGATCGAAGGACTCACAAGTATATCTTGCTTCGCCGTACACCGTTGCGGCATCGGCAGTGAAAGGTGTAATCACGAATCCACGCGAATTTTTCAATTAAGAAACAGGAACACATGAAACCATTTATCAGCGGCAAAGCATTTGTACTCGGCAACGATATTGATACAGATCAGATCATTCCGGCGGCACATCTGGTGTATAAACTGGACGATCCCGAAGAAAAGAAGAACTATGGGCGATACGCTTTTTCCGGAGTGCCGATAGAGCGTTCCGGTCTTCCGCAGGGGAATATTCCCTTTATCAACGAAGGAAACTGGAAGAGCGGATATACCATAGTAATCGGCGGAAAGAATTTCGGTTGCGGTTCTTCGCGTGAGCACGCTCCCTTTGCGCTGCAGGTTGCGGGCATAGAAGCGGTGATCGCCGAAGGATATGCACGGATTTTCTACCGCAACTCGATCGATGGTGCATTCATCGCGCCGTTTGAAACGGCGTACCAATTGTCGAAGGAGATCCGCACTGGCGACCAACTTGAACTGGATACGACAAAATGTATCTTGAAAAACATTACTCAAAAGAAAGAGTATCAACTCAATCCGCTCGGCGATATTGAACACATCCTTCGCGGTGGAGGAATATTCGAGTATGCACGCACATCGGGCATGCTTCAAAAAAAATGAAGGCGCATCGTATAGCACGCACCGTGCAGAGGGGAAAACAAATTGTATGTTGAATAAAACCATAGCGGTTATCGGCGCAGGAAATATGGGGACCGCACTCATCCGCGGAATTCTTACCGCGAATCTCACCGGTGCAAAAAAGATTTATGCCAGCGGTACACGGATCGACAAATTAGAAAAACTTGCCAAAGAATTCGGCATCAATGTTACAACAAACAACAAGGATGCCGCCAGGCATGCCGACATCGTTATTCTCTGCATAAAAGCATCGGTGATACGCTCCGTGCTGGACGAAATGCACAAAGTGCTTCACAAGGGTCAGTTCGTAATTTCCATTGCGGCCGGTGTTACCACCGCTTCGATGGAAAAGATTGTTGGAAAAAATATTCCCGTTGCACGCTGCATGCCGAATATTGCATCAACCGTTGGACTCGGATCTACCGCGATCTCGTTTGGCAAACATGTTCATTCCGCGCAACACGATGTTGCCATTAAGATTTTCGAAGCGGTCGGCGACGTTGTTGTTGTCGGCGAGCAGCATCTTGATGCGGTAACAGGATTAAGCGGCAGCGGTCCGGCATATATTTACATGGTGATTGAAGCGTTGATAGACGGCGGCGTAAAGATGGGTCTGCCCCGCGATATTTCCACAAAACTGGCGATCCAAACAGTTTTGGGATCCGCAAAACTGGTGAAAGAATCGAATGTTCATCCGGCCATATTGCGAGACCAAGTAACGACACCAGGTGGTACAACAATCAACGCGATACACGAGCTTGAATCTCACGGCTTGCGTTCCATGCTTATTGACGCCGTGGCAACGGCAACAATCCGGTCGAGAGAACTGTCGGAATTAATCAATAAACATTGAGTATATTTAACCATTCACCATTGCTTCTTCTGCTTCCATTCACTGCATTAATAAGTTAAATACGAAACCATGAAAAAAATAATTACTGTTATTCCCGGCGACGGGATCGGAAAAGAAGTTGTTGCAGGGGCCCTGCATGTTCTTGACGTTATTGCACATAAATTTAAACATACGTTCGATTATAAATACGCTCTTGCCGGCGGCGCAGCATTGGATGCACAAGAAGTTCCTCTTCCTGAAGAGACGTTACATCTGGCGAAAGCATGCGATGCGGTTCTTCTCGGCGCTGTTGGCGGACCGAAATGGGATTCCAATCCCCAACATTTGAAACCGGAACGGGCGCTGCTGGGTCTCCGCAAAGAACTTGGATTGTACGCCAATATCCGTCCCGCAAAAATATATTCCGCACTTGTCGATGCATCGTCGCTGAAAAAAGAAATTGTTGATGGTGTTGATATTATTGTTGTGCGCGAATTGACCGGCGGACTGTACTTTGGAAAACCGAGTGGATTTGAAACGAGGAACGGCGAAGAGGTTGGATTTAACACCATGATTTATTCCGTGTCCGAGGTGAAGCGAATAGCAGAATCTGCATTTGAAATCGCACGTAAGCGGAAGAAAAAGCTATGTTCCGTGGATAAGGCGAACGTACTGGAAACGTCACAGCTGTGGCGGAAGATCGTTCTTGAAGTTGCCAAACAATATCCGGACGTGGAACTGACGCACATGTATGTTGACAACTGTGCAATGCAATTGATTCGCGATCCGAAACAGTTTGATGTGATCGTAACAGAAAATCTGTTCGGCGACATTCTCAGTGATGAAGCGGCGATGCTCACCGGTTCCATTGGAATGCTGGCATCCGCGAGCCTTGGCGGTACGGTGGCAATGTATGAACCGGTTCACGGCAGCGCTCCGGATATTGCAGGACAGAACAAAGCAAATCCGATTGCAACGATTGCGTCTGTTGCCATGATGCTGAAATATTCGTTCGATCTCAGTGCAGAATCGGAAGCAATAGAACAAGCGATCGAGAAAGTGTTGAGCAAAGGATTCCGAACCGGAGATATATTTACGGAAGGGACCACGCTCCTTGGAACGCAGGAGATGGCGCAAAAAATATCCGAAATGATATGATGGAATATAGAAAGTTTGGCAAAACAGATCTGAATGTCAGCATTGCCGGATTTGGAGCGTGGGGAATCGGCGGTCCTGCAATGGTCGGCTCAACGCCGATCGGATGGGGAGATGTTGACGATGCAATTTCGAAAAAAGCGTTGATCCGCGCAAAAGAACTCGGCGTTAATTTTTTCGATACGGCGGATTTTTACGGTCTCGGGCATTCGGAAGAATTGATCGGCGAAATATTCGGAAATTCTCCGGACGTCATTATTGCTACAAAAGTAGGGCACCGCACAACAGCAGAGAATGCGATCGCGCTTGACTACAGTAGAAAACATATTGTGGAGGCATGCGACCGGAGTCTGAAACGATTGCGGCGAGACGTCATCGATTATTATCAATTGCATTCCGCCCGAATGGTGCATCTTGAGCAGGGGGAATGCGTTGAAGCAATGGAAGAGTTGAAAAAACAGGGAAAGATACGGTACTGGGGTTTATCGCTGAACACATTCCATCCGTACTCTGAATCGGAATATATGATCGACCATAATATTGGCGACGGATTCCAGCTTGTTTTCAACATCATCAATCAGCGTGCGCGGGGAGTAATGTCGCGTGCCGCCGGCGCCGGATACGGTATAATTGCACGAATGCCGCTGCAATTCGGTTTGTTGACCGGTAGAGTCTCTCCGGAAACAAAATTTTCTCACAACGATCACCGCTCGTTCCGGCTGACAAAAGAGATTATTGAATCATCGTTATCCGGTCTGGAACACATCTGGCATATTGCCGAGAAAAAAAAGATTTCAAAAACTGCATTGGCGATGAGTTTTTGTGCGAGCATGCCGGAGGTTTCCACGATCATATCCGGAATTAAAACACCGGGACAAGCCGAAATGAATACCGAAATTGTGAAACTTGACCGCAATGAAATAAATCTTATTGCAGAGACATATACCACAGATTTTTCTCATGTTGTGTCTTTAATGGAAAAACAAGGTTAAACAACAATCATATGCTTACAATGAAATTCGGCGGGACCTCGGTTGGCGATGTTCCGCGATTACAGGAAGTTGTTGCGATCGTAAAAAAATTTTTGGACAAGCAGCCCGTTGTGGTCGCTTCTGCAATGGGTGGATTGACAAACGTTCTTCTCGATACGGCGCAAAAAGCGGTGGAACGAAAGAGCGCAGAGGTAAAAACAGCAGTCGCCGAGATATATGAACGACACGCGCTGATTGCCAACGCAATGATCCTGAATTCCTCCCGGCGCGAAGTACTCATTAAAAAACAGCAGCAGTCTATTGACGAACTGACAAATCTGTATCATGGTGTCAGTCTGCTCCGCGAGCTGTCGCCCCGCTCTCTTGATGCGATTGCTTCCTTCGGCGAGATCATGTCGTGCAGACAGATCGCTGCGATTTTTGAAGAGAATAATATTACATCGTTCTTTGTCGATGCCCGGACGATTATTAGAACGGACGATAATTTTGGCGAGGCAGCCGTTGACTTTTCATATTCCAACAGTCAGATACATGAAACACTCACCTCATTGGTTCACAATGGATTTGTACCTATTGTGACCGGATTTATTGCATCAACGGAAGACGGCATCACCACCACAATCGGCCGCAGCGGTTCGGATTATACGGGATCGATCGTCGGTTCTGCGGTGGGCAGCGAAGAGATCTGGATCTGGACAGATGTTGACGGAGTGATGACTGCCGATCCAAGATTTGTAAAGGGGGCCAAGGTTCTGCCGGAGATCTCTTACCGCGAAGCGGCGGAGATGAGTTACTTCGGGGCAAAAGTTATTCATCCGAAAACAATGGTGCCGGCCATCGTAAAAAATATTCCGATCCGGATCAAAAATACATTCAATCCCGAACATCCCGGTACGCTCATTTCTGCAAAACCGGACAAGCAGGGAAGCTCTGCCAAAACAGTAACATCAATAGATAATCTTGCAATCATTGCGATTGAAGGAAACGGTATGATCGGTGTTCCCGGCGTTTCCGCCAGGATCTTTTCCGCTCTTGCGCGTGCGCAGGTAAACGTGATGATGATCTCACAGGCATCATCCGAACACAATGTCTGCATTATTGTGCCGCGAAAAGACTGTACTGCAGGAGTGAAAGCATTGAGAGACGAATTCAGTATTGATATTGCAAAGAAAATTATTGATGATGTATCGGTGAGGGAACCCGTTTCCATCGTAGCGGTGGTCGGCGAAGGAATGATCGGATCAAAAGGGATCGCCGGACGCACATTCGATGCGGTTGCAAAAGCGGATGTGAACATTATTGCGATCGCTCAGGGTTCTTCGGAACTGAACATCTCTTTTGTTGTTGAACAAAGTGAAGCAATGAAAGCGGTTCAGTCTGTGCACGATGCATTTCATTTATGAGTGACACAATAAACAAATATCAAAGCATCAGCTGTTCGTATTATGACCAGATCGAGGCATATGCAACGAAACGGACGCATTGTTCCATTCTCTATCGGGACGAATCTGAAAAAATTGCCGACGGCATCATTGTCGACATATATTCTAAAGAGAGCGCCGAGTATCTAAAGGTAGACAACGGCACAGTTATTAGGCTAGACCATATTATTTCCATTAACGGTATCCCCGTCCCGAAACATTGTTAATATGAAATCGATTCTAAAAAGTATCTCGTCAGGTATAGAATATCCATTGGACGAAGTCCGCTTCACATCGGATAACGGCGAACTTCTGGATGTTATCCACGATTTTGATGCATTGAAGAAAAAATACCCGCTTACCCGCGAATATTTTTTGAGTAAACGCTCATCGATCAACGGACAACCGAGCGGTGGCGTGTGGCATTTTAAGGAATTGGTTTTACCGGACATTGCAGAATCGGAGATTGTTTCCAAACAGGAAGGGAACACGCGGCTGTACCGCACAAAAAAGATCTCTTCGTGGCTTGGATTGAACAAAGAAAAATTCTTTCTGAAACACGAAGGGGAGAATCCGACCGGTTCTTTTAAAGATCGCGGAATGACCGCAGCTATAACAATGGCGAAGCATCTGAAACAAAAAGCGGTCACGTGCGCATCGACAGGCAACACATCGGCATCACTTGCGGCCTATGCATCGGAAGCAGAACTGACAGGAATCGTTCTTATTCCCAAAGGAAATGTCGCCGTTGGAAAGATCTCGCAGGCGCTTGCCTATGGAACAAAAACCCTTGTGGTCAATGGAGATTTTGATGACTGCATGCGTTTGATCCGCGAAGCGCAGGAAACACTCTCTGCCTATCCGCTCAATTCCATTAATCCGTTCCGGCTTGAAGGGCAGAAGACGATCATGTGGGAGATCCTGCAACAGCGCAACTGGCAGGTCCCGGATTGGATCGTTTTCCCCGGAGGGAATCTTGGCAACACAAGCGCCTTCGGAAAAGCATTGCACGAAGCACACCAGCTCGGACTTATTGACCGGTTACCGCGGCTTGCTGTGATCCAGGCGGAAGGGGCAAGTCCGTTCTATAAAGCATATAAAAATAATTTTTCCGGATTGAAAACCGAAAAAGCAGAGACAATAGCGACCGCGATCAAGATCGGTGATCCTGTGAATTATACGAAGGCGGTCCGCGCATTGAAGTGGACGAATGGGATTGTAGAAAGCGTGACAGACGAAGAGATCCTTGAAGCGAAAGCGAATGTTGACGCAGCAGGGATCGGAGCCGAACCCGCATCATGCGCAACGGTTGCCGGAATAAAAAAACTGATCGCATCCGGCGAGATCAAAACAAACGAAACAGTGGTTGGTATTCTTACGGGAAACATTCTTAAAGACCCGCAGGTGATCGTTGATTATCATTTTAACCGAAAGACCGCTCTTGCCAATCCGCCGCACGACGTGGAAGCAAGTATTGAAGAAATAAAAAAATATTTGTCATAATAGAACCGAAAAAATATCATTAATAAGCACGCAGCGCACATATCCCGAAATTAATTATGGTCCAAATCAAAATTCCGTGTTCAACTTCCAATCTGGGTCCCGGATTTGATACGCTTGGTTTAGCGCTCAATCGGTATTTAATTTTATCAGCGGAAGCAGCCGCACAGCGATCCATTATTATTGAAGGAAACGGTAAAGATCATATTGCAACAGACGAGACAAATCTTGTCTATTCAGCAATGAACATGACGGCACAAAAATTGGGAAAGAATCTTCCGGTAGTTCATCTTCACATTAACAACGGAATTCCTGCATATGGCGGACTCGGCGGCAGCGGTGCGGCGATTGCCGGAGGAGTTTTTCTTGCAAACGAATTATTGAAGGGCGGACTGACGCGAGAAGAAATGCTGAATATTGCCGTCGGCATCGAAGGACATCCGGACAATGTTTCCGCTGCGCTGTTTGGGGGACTGACGGTCAATTGTTTTGATGCGGAGCATACGGTTCACTGCAGGAGCGTGAAGATCGAACGCACTCTTTCTGTCATTACCTGTTCGCCTCATTTTCAGGTGCAGACCAAAGAAGCGAGAAAAATATTGCCGCAGCAAGTATCTCTTAAGGATGCCGTTACAAATATTGAAAATGCCGCCTCGCTGGTGGCAGCGCTGATGAGCGGCGATTTCGAAGCGCTGCGGTATACTACGGCGGAAAAGCTTCACGAACAATACCGCGCCGTACTCATTCCGGGATATGACGAAGTAAAGAAAGCCGCACTAAAAGCCGGCGCATTATCGTTCAACATCAGCGGGGCAGGTCCAACCGTATTTGCATTTGCAGTAAAGAACGAACAACAGATTGCCGAAGCGATGCGGAACGTGTTTGAGTTACGCGGTCAGAAGGCAAGCGCCGAGATGATGAAGGTTGAAAACAGCGGTATAAGCGCCGTTTAAAAAAAAGAACCGTTCACGTAAAGCGAACGGTTCGCAATATTGCCGCAACAAAAAAATCACGCCAATAATTTTTCTACGATCTGCACCGAAGTAATTCCATCTGCCTCAGCATTGAAATTGGGAATAATGCGGTGACGGAGAACAGGAATGGCCACGGCACGAACATCTTCCATATCCGGAGTATATTTTCCATTAAGGATTGCGCGTGTCTTTGCGCCAAGGATTAAATATTGCGATGCACGCGGACCGGCTCCCCAGGTCAGCCAATCTTTAATGAACTGCGGTGAGCGTGGATCTTTCGGACGCGTTTTTGCAACCAACTGAACGGCATAGTCGATCACATTATCCGCCACCGGAACGCGGCGGACAAGATCCTGATAGTCAACAATATCGTCTCCGCTTAATACATGCTTCAGTTTTGCAACATACTGGCTGGTGGTCGATTTAACAATCTGTTTCTCTTCTTCAAACGAAGGATATTCCAGCCATAAATTGAACATAAACCGGTCCAACTGTGCTTCGGGAAGAGGATACGTTCCTTCCTGCTCTATCGGATTTTGCGTGGCAAGAACGAAGAATGGTTCATCAAGCGTATATGTTTTTCCGGCGGCGGTGACCTTGTGTTCCTGCATCGACTCCAGAAGTGCGGCTTGCGTTTTCGGAGGCGTCCGGTTTATCTCGTCGGCAAGCACAATGTTTGCAAAGACCGGTCCTTCAACAAATTTGAATACTTTTCCGCCGCTTTTTTTATCCTCTTCGATGATCTCGGTTCCCGTAATATCGCTCGGCATCAGATCCGGTGTGAATTGAATGCGGTTGAATTTCAGATCGATCACTTCCGCCAGGGTTTTAATGAGCAGTGTCTTGGCAAGCCCGGGAACGCCGACGAGCAGGCAGTGTCCGCGAGAAAGCAGAGAAATAAACAATTGTTCGATGACGGCATCCTGACCGACGATCACCTTTGCGATCTCCGATCTCATAGCCTGATACGATGAATTCAGTTCGCGCACTGCTTCTACATCGCTGCGTTTCGTTTTCACAGATTCCGGTTTTTCAATTCGTTTTGCCACGGGTTTCCTTTAATATTTAAAAACAGTTTATTCTATACAACTACTTGTCAACCAATTACCGCAAACTTATGAAAAAATGCAAGAGAATGGATGTGCGATAAAAATCATCCCTCGCATAGAAGCATTGAAGGATCCAGATTCACCGCCGGGCAAGCCATTCACGTGGATTTTGCTTATCCTTTTCCTTCCACACCTCGAAGTGTAATAAATTACCCGATACGGTTTCTCCACTATTTGCGATGACGGCCCCCTCTTTAATCTGCTGACCATTTACTACCGATATCTCCGATAAATGTGCATACACCGTCCGGTAACCGTGGCTGTGGTTGATAATAATCAGATTGCCGTACGACGGAAGCCAGTGTATCAATGCAACTTCGCCATCGGCCACACAGCGGACAGGCGCATTTTCTTTTGTGGCGATGTCGATACCCGTATTCGTGGTGATCGTTTTCATCACCGGATGAACCTGGTTGCCGAATTCGGCAACAACTCTTCCTCCATTGACGGGCCAGATCAATTTTCCTTTCCGCTCAAGTAGCGGACGCATCACCAGTTCGACCTTTGCCGTTTCCATCTCAAATTCTTTTTCGCGTTCCTCGGCACGGCGGTTTGCCTCGGCGATCTCACGCTCCTTCTCCTTCGCTTTTGCCAGATCGTTCTTTTGTTTCAGCTCCGCCAGTTCCTTTTCCCGTTCGATCTTTGCGACCCGCTCTCGTTCACGTTGCGCAGCCCGCTCTTTTGCTATTCGTTCTTTTCGTTCGCGCTCCAGGCGTTCCGCTTTTTCCTTTCTGATCTGTTCCTGCTCGATCAGTGCAGTGATCAGGTTCTCCAACTCTTTTGCTGCGGAAATTTTTCGCGTCAGCTCTTTCTTCATCTGCGATTTATCTTCGCGGATATCCCGTAGCACTCCTTTACGGCGCTCCTTCGTTTTATTGAGCGTATTCTCTTCCTTGATCTTTTCGGAAATGAGCTGCTGTTCGGTGGAGAGTTTTTCCTGCAGTGTACTGTGTTCGATCTCGATCTGATCTTTCTTGGAGACAATCTTTTCGAGGTCCCTTTTCCGTTGGTCGGAAAAACGCTTCATGTATTCAATGCGGATATACAGCTGATTGATGGATTTGGAAGAGAGGATTGTTTCCAGATCGTATACTTTTCCAAATTTGTAAACGGAGGAGACATAATGCGCGTAATGGTTCTTAAGGAATGTCAGCTGCTTTTCGAGTCGGGCGACATTATCGCGCGAGTTATTTATGGAAGCACGAATCAATTTCTCTTCATCTCTCAATTCCGCCAACAGAGACCTGACAAGATTTGCTTTTTTTTCTATGATATCAAGGCGCCCCAGCGTTGCCTTTTCCTTCTTTTCACTTTCTTCTATCTGCTGTTCGTATTGCTGTATCTCGGCCCGTAAACGCTTTAACTGCTGATCCTTTCTCTTGATATCCGTTTGCTGATTGGCAAAACCGCCCGGAAGAAAAACAGTGATGCAAAGACCATATAGAAGGATACGCTTCATTCGATGGTGACAATCTCCGCGTCTTCGGGAAATAAAATGGTGAGCGGCGACTGAGGACTGCCCCACACAACGGAGTCGTAATCCAGCACGAGGGTCGACTCTTTCAATGGAACGTTCACTTCGACCTGTTCGGGAACAATACCGCCGTCAACGTTCCGTTTGTAACGATAGCCGACATGCCAAAGAATGCTTCCGCCTGCGTCTCTGCGTGTACAACGCGTAATACGGTTTACACCGCCGTCATATTGTAATTTGTCGAATGAACCATCGCTGTTACTTATAGTGAACGATAGCGAATTTTCAGCATTTACACTCAAACTATCGATTGGCGATGATTGGAGGAAAAAATATATTCCCCTCAGTGTACCGGTCAGCAGTTCAAACGGAATCTCTTTAACGAACGGGAGCATGCGCATTTGTTTTTCGGGAGAACCGCGATAAACCGTATTGTTGAGCGCGTTATAGGCGGTGAATTCATGACGCGTAAACAGTGCGGAGCCGACGGTGATGCCGAACGGACCGTAGACAGACATTTTTATGGAATCCGTACCGCGTGCGGCGAGATCGAAACCGGCCGACTGATCCATAGTCGGCGTGTGTATTGTGATTGAACCTTCGGCGGAAAAATCTTTCAGCGAATCGGTTGTTTGTGCAAGGCAAAGACGAAGTTCATCCGCCGACATTGCTTCGTTGGCGGTCGGTTTCGGCACAGTAGCACAGCCGAAAAAAAACACAGCAAAGAATACGGAAAACAATTTTACAGTGTTCACATTATTCCCTTGGCAATCTTTTCCTTCAGCGCAGCATTGTTCTGGTCTTTCTCCAACGCCTTCTTCCAATATTTAATTGCTTCGTCTGTCCGATTCAATTTTGCATACACGTCGCCGAGATGTTCCATAACAACAGCGCTGGCATCACCAAGATCCACTGCTTTTTGAATATTGGGCAGTGCCTCTGAATATTTTCCCTTCTGGAAAAGGATCCATCCGTACGTATCAAGATACGACGGGTTAAGGGAATCGGCGGCGAGGGACTCTCTTGACATCTTCTCTGCACGCTCAAGCTGCAAGCCGCGCTCGGATAAACTGTATGCATAATTGTTGAGCACAAGCGGAAACTTCGGATCGATCCTTAATGCACGCTCGTAGACCGTATCCGATTCTGTATGCATCGTCAGCGCGTCGTAGGTAAGGCCGAGCGACGAGAGAGCATTCAAGTCGGCAGGATTCAGTTCAACGGCTCGCTCCAGAGCAATGCGGGAATCCTGATTCATACCCGAGCGGTTGTACGCGATACCCAACAGCATATAGATCCTGAAATCATCGGAGATGTATTGCTTCGCCTTGTTCATAATGCTGATGGTCTCTTTAAAATCCTGTTTGTCAAAATACATCCAGCCGAGCTGCCACCACGCATCGCCGTTCCAGTTTGAAGATTGTGTTGCCCGGGTAAAATATTGTTCCGCCACGGAATCTTTTTTTATTCCGCGATGAAGAACACCAAGATACACGTACGGCCGGGCATCGGAAGGGAATTTATTTTCATATTGCTTAAATACAGCGATTGCTTCCGGAATGATAAGTGTATCCTTCAGTGTTTGTGCGTAGAAGGCAACGCCGATGCGCAGATGCGTGTCGGGATCGAGCGAGTCTGACTGCAGAACAGTGTTTAATTCTTTCTTCGCGGAATTCCAATCGTTCTGCTGCAGGTACACGTCCGCCAGTGTTGCGCGGAGCATGATATTGGCCGGATTTTTTTCCAGCACATCGTTCAGCAGTACAAGAGCCTTGTCGTATTTTTTTACTCGGATATAGACTTCGGCAAGATTCTGTTTCACTGCAAGGTTGCTCGGATCCATCTTTTGCATCTCCTCCAGCGCTTCGATGGATTTGTCGTACCGCTGCAATACGGTATTCAGCTGCGCAATCTGGAGCAGCACTTCCCACGTAGGACCCTGGCGGGCAATAAGCGAATTATATAATTCCAACGCCTCAAGCGGCTTTACATGTTCCAGCAATTGTGCAAGTGTATATGCGGCAGCGACATTCTGCGGATCGATCTGAAGGATGGTCCGGTATTCAAGTGCCGCTTTATCAAACTGCGCGGAGTTGAGATAGATCTGTGCAAGCAGATCGCGGTACTCAATTTTTGAGGGATCGTGTTCTACTGCCCTGACCGCATTTTCCGCAGCCGGAGCAAAACGCCGCAATTGAGCATAACATTTCGCCATTGCGAAAAATATTGCGGGATCATGATCGTACCGCAGGGCATCCTGATAATCAAGGATTGCTTCGGCAAACTGACCCTTGCTTTCTTTCAGCGAACCGTCGATGAACAACTGCATCGCAACCGACTGGTGCTGCTCGTTTTCCGGAGATCCGGAAGGCTGAACAGTCTGTGTTTCAACCGTTTCTTTACTTGAAGAGCAACCGGCGATCACAAGAAGTATTCCGGCAGCATAAAACAATACACAACGCTTCATCATACAGCGGCAGTTCCTTTCACTATTTATTGAAAGATAAAAAAACTTGAAGGGAGTTACAATGTTACAATTTAGACGAGAAAAAGGGGGAATGGTTCAATCCGTGAGGCAAAAGAGTATCCCCGAAGCCGGTGCGGCCCCGGGGACACAAGCAATTATTTTCTGCTGTTCAATTTTGAAAGAAGACGCAGAATCTCAATATAGAGCCAGACCAATGTCACCATAAGTCCGAACGCAGCATACCACTCCATAAATTTCGGGGCGCCGTGTTCCGCACCTTTTTCGATAAAATCAAAGTCAAGAACGAGGTTTAATGCCGCGATTACAACAACAACAAGACTGAATCCGATGCCGATTAATCCGTTCTCATGAATATACGGGATTGATGTTCCAAAGAATCTCATGATCATGCCGACGAGATAGATTACCGCAATACCGCCGGTCGCCGCGAAGATGCCCAATTTGAAATTCTCGGTTGCTTTGATCATTCCGGATTTGTACGCGATCAGCAAACATCCTGCGGTTCCAAATGTCAGCGCGACAGCCTGGATCACAATATTCGGATACGCAGATTCCAGAATTGCGGAAATTCCGCCAAGCGCAAAACCTTCGAGTACTGCATAGAGCGGAGCGGTGATAGGTGACCATTCTTTTTTAAAGACGGTAACGAATGCAACAATCATTCCGCCGATTACGCCGGCCATCATCCACAGAGAGAGCGATCCGGTATTTCCTTCAAGGAACAAACTCCAGGTATATGCAGCACCCGCCACAAGAAGCAGAAGCATCATCCCTGTTTTGTTCACTGTGCCCTGCACGGTCATTGTATCGGCGTATTGACCCGTGCCGATCTGTTCAAATGTTTTGTCGTTCAACGCCGGATTTGCCGTACGCATCATAGTGTTTCCTCCGCAATTATTGTAATGAGATTGTCCTTTTTGTTTGAAAGTGTCCTTTGCCGCCAACCACAATCTAAACCAGTATTACATCAATATAATACGCAGAAATTGTGAAAAATCCATATTCGGGAATTGAATGCCTACCTGCGCCGCCGAAGAATAATCCTCTATACAATAAACGCACAACAACACGTTAACCAAGAGATGGATTAAGCATTCACCAAAGCAACGAAAAATAAATTATTTTTATTCAATCTCTTGCCATCAATCAAAAAATATAGTATACTCGCATCGGCAATTAATCCACTATTTTTCAAATAATTTACAGGGGCACCATAATGAATAAACTATTTAAACAGATCGTCGTTGCAATGTTGGTTGGGACAATGGCATTGATGTCCGTTGGATGTTACGGATCATTCAGTCTCACAAAAAAAGTATACAACTGGAACGGTTCGCTTGGCAACAAGTGGGTAGTTGAAGTTGTATTCTTAGTGTGCCAGGTTGTACCCGTCTATGGCATTGCAGGATTTGTTGATACCGTAATCCTGAATTCGGTTGAATTCTGGACCGGCAGCAATCCTATGGCCTCGAAAATTACATCGGAAGATGGAACTACGGTCTCCTTTAACAAGGAAAAGAACGAAATGACGGTCTCCTATGCCGGAAAATCGTTTACCGTATCCCGCGAAGAAGGAAAATCGACGGTAAAGGATGCCGACGGAAAAGTTCTTGCATACGCAATCAGCGATGCAAACGGGAATATGAACATTGTTGACGCGAATGGAAATATTTTAAGCAGCTACAGCAACGCAGAAGTTACATCCATGATCGCAACCAAATAATATCATTTTGTTTAACAGAAGGAGAACAGTTTTTTAGTTCTCCTTCTTTATTTTTAAAGCTGCAGAAAAAAGAAGAAACCATCCGCCGAGAAAACAAAATCCGCCTAACGGTGTTATCATTCCAAACGAGCGAATTTCCGTTAACGAGAGCACATAAAGACTGCCGCTGAACAGCAATATTCCCGCACCGAACAATCGTCCTGCCGTTACCGCCAAGGGATGCTCATCCGCCAGAAATGAAGCAATAATGATACCGAATGCATGATACATCTGGTAGCGGACTGCCGTTTCAAAAATGGCAAGCATCTCCGGCGAGAGGATCGTTTTCAAGCCGTGTGCTCCGAATGCACCAAACGCCACACCGAAGAAGGCGAAAAGTGAGCCGAGGAGAAGTAGGGAACGTTTCATGGTTAATAAAAATACCGTTAAATATTTTTGAGAGAAATGCTTAAAATTTTAATAACGTTAACACCTTACAACAGTAAAACGACAAATATTGTCATTGCTTTTACAGCATTCCGCTCTGTTTTCTGATGATCCATTCGGCACCGAACAGCAAAACAATGATTGTTAAGAAAGAGGGGAGATTCCACAATTCAAACTCACTGGTCAGCGGTCGCATCATCAGCTGCATTTCTTTTCTGGCGAAGATCTTTTTTTCAAGTACGCTGAACGCTGACGCATCGGCATATTCTCCGCCGGAAGACGAAGCCATTTGCACCAACAGCGGTTTATTCATTTTTGTTTCGGCAAACTCGACCGACTGCTCACCGACAGAGATTCTTCCCTTGGTGGTTCCAACGGTATCCCCATTAAACAGGGCTGATGCAGAATATGTAAAATCCCCTTCGGATAAATTTCCGATGCTGCCGTCATAGAGACCGGTGCCGAGGGAAGAAAGAGTTGTTTCGTAATGTTCGTTACCACGCTGAGACCTGACAGAAACAATTACCTCGGCATTGTCTAACGGCTGATAACTTTCATTATATACCTGTCCGGAAAAATCAACCTGCTCTCCCTGTGAGTAGAATTCTTTCGACGGTTCCACGCGGAGAAATGTATCCTGCTCGCGCGTTGCAAGCCAGCGGATAAGAGATGAGAACCATTGAGTAAAAAAATCTTTCGTCTCGTTCGTCGAACCCGTCAGTATTTTCCAGCGGTGGATGCCGTAACCGAGAAAAGCGGCGGATTTTGTGTTGCCGGTGTTTCGGATGAGAAAAAGGGGATTCGCCAGCGGAACATTTTGAATTTGCACCGAAAGAAGATTCAGCGCTTCCGGTTTTGCCGAGAATGTCTGCAGGGAATAGAAGAGCGGCGGAAGTTTCTGCCACGGCGCTCCATCGTTCTGCAACAGCTGGTGGAATTTATTTTTTTCCGGGACCACCGGCAGCACCATCTGCTCGTCTATTCTTTCCGAAGTAACGGTGAACGGAAATATTTTTTCCAGCGAGCGGACCTTCTGCAGGTCCAGCGTTCGGCTTGCTATAAACAATACCGGAATCGAACGTGACGCGATCGTTTGCTGAAACCGCTGAATGAACGGCACGGTGGTGAACGACGACGGAAATCCGATCAGAACCACGGCATCAGCTTTTGTCAGTGATGATTGGATCTCCGCATTCTCTTTTTGAGACTTGAACTCTCCGTTCGGCAATTGATAAAAAAGCGGCGCTTCGATATTTTTATCGGTATTCAGCGCTTGCATTACGGCGGCAACATCGGGGCTGACGGTACCTGCAATTACAACGATATTCATTTTGTTTTTCAGGATTTTAATCAGGGCGGAACGTGCATTATTCTTTGCGGTCATCTCTCCGTCAATTCCGGCAACGGCAACAGAAAGTTTTTTTACTCCGTCGCTTTTAGGTGTGTAGGAAAATTTGACGGGGATTTCTGCGGCGGTGTTTGCCGACGGAATGGAGACCGTCTGTTCTGCGATTTTCCCTCCCTCTTCCATCAGTGAAACGGATACCGTCCGCGGCGAAATGCCCGATGCTTTAATGGTTGCATCAACCGGAATTGCAGCATCAACATAGCCGATGGAATTGGTCAGCAGTTTCGAAACGGAAATATCTTTCTGCTCGTTCGTATCGCCGATGCCAACCGTGAAGATGGGAATGCGGCTTTTCTCCGCATCGTACAGCGGATTCGTACCGGCGTTATAATTTCCATCGGTTAGCAGGATGATTCCTCGGAGGTCATCGATTGATTTCAGGGACGATTGCAGAGCCGAGGAGATATTTGTTGTTCCACCGCTGATGGTGAGCGATTCGGGGAGTAACGGAGACGCAGCATACGAAAAGCAAAATAATTTCAGATCCGCAGAACGGGAAAGTGCTTTTACGGCATCGCTGTGCAGCAGAGAAACGAGGGCCTTTTCCCGGTTGCCCGCCCCGTCCGTTTGCGACATGCTTAAAGAGATATCGGCAAGCAGTGCAATTGTCGGCCGCTTTTCTTCATGTGAGATCAGGCGGAACAGCGGTTCACAAATCGCTAGCAGAATGAATGTCAGCGCCAATCCGCGTACAACAATCAGCAGGGACCGTTTTGCAGCCGATATCTGCGGGACGGTATAACGGTATACATAATACGAAACCGCAAAGGAAACGATAACGAAAGTGATAACAAGAGACAGTGGTGTTTGAAAAGATAAGTTCACGATTCTTATTTCACCAGCATCATTCGTTTTGTTTCTACAAAATTTTCAGCCCGTTCTCCGTCCGTTTGGCGGGTCTGCAGCCGGTAAAAATAAACGCCGCTTGCAAAACCGGAGCCGTTGAACGGAACAGAATATCTTCCAAACGATTTTACCTCGTTGACCAACGTGGTCACTTCGCGGCCGAGAAGATCAAAGACTGTAAGCGTTACACTGCTTGTTTGGGGAAGATCATAACTGATCACTGTTACCGGATTGAAAGGATTAGGATAGTTCTGCAGCAGCGCAAATGATCCGGGAACAGGAAT
The DNA here is from genome assembly GCA_903861125.1 of uncultured Ignavibacteriota bacterium. GTDB lineage: Bacteria > Bacteroidota > Ignavibacteria > UBA10030 > UBA8401 > UBA8401. The sequence goes on along the minus strand of CAIOTF010000023.1, from coordinate 383,228 downwards.
ACCCGGTGTCACTCCCGTTGTTCCGGTTTTTGCATCGTACAAAACAGCCGGTGCTGTGGATGGACTGGTGTGTGGAACATTTGTTGCGTCTGCAGCGCGGACATAAAAACGGGGTGTTGTCGGCGATTGTGGAATCACCGCAGAATATTTTCCAGAGTTTGTTGCCGTGTCGACGATGTCGCCCAAGGTCATTTTCAACGGCGTGAAAGTGATACCATCGTTCGTCGTATAATAGAGACGCACCGAATCTTTTTTAACAATCGATGTTGATACCACAAATACGCCCACGGAAAAATTGCTGTCCTGTGTCAGCGAAATTTCCGGATCGGTGCTGATCACCATTCCGTTATTCAGCACCGCTTTGTACGCGTTGATGATTCCCCATCCGATATCGTTGTTCGGTTTTGTTGCATTGCTTGCGGTGTTTCGCAGTGCATCGCGTACCTGTATCGGTGTTAGTTCGGGATGTGCGGAAAGGACCATTGCTGCCACTCCGGCCACAAGTGGCGTAGAAAGCGATGTGCCTTGCGACGAGCCCGAATATCTATTTGTGCTTGGTGTTGCGGCATATGTTCCGATGCCGTGCGCCATAACATCCGGCTTCATCCGTCCGTCCGATGTCGGACCGTTGGAACTGAATCCTGCTAAATTACCGGCGACGCTCACTGCACCAACGGAAACAATACTATCCGCATCAGCCGGCGTTGTCAAAGACGGTGGAACAAGACCGGCTCCTTCATTTCCCATTGCATTAACAACAACAACCCCCTTGCGCGCCGCGATGGTGGCTGCTTTCGATGTTGTAGCGGTTCTGCCGTTCATGTCGGCATACACATAACTTTTCTGTCCGGCATCAAAGTCTTTGTAGCCGAGCGAACTGCTGACAACATCGACACCCTGCGACTCCATCCACTCAATTGCCGCAACCCAGTTATCTTCTTCCGCATTTGTTTCGGATGGAACGTATTCTGTTTTTCCGAGAATAAAATTTGCATTGAACGCGGGACTTACTAGCTGTCCCTCTTTATATGCGCCGACGAGAGACATTGTTGATGTACCATGTGAATCCTGAGACAGAGCATCGTTCCCTTCGTTCGCCGTATTATTATCTTTTTGGATAAAATCATATTCAGCAACAACCTTCATGTTGAGCATCGCTTCGTGGATCTTCCAGCGGAAACCCGTATCAAGCATTCCCACTAACACACCGCGCCCCGAAATGCCGATGTTGTGTACGGTAATGGCGTTGATCGAAGCCATGTGTGCCTGCGACAAGCCGTATGAAAATTTGTCTGTAGCCTGTTTCAAAAATGTTCTTGCCGCCAATTCTACCGGCGGCAATTCTTTCCTCGTAAATGTTGCCACCGGTTCAACGGAACGAACGAATGATAATGTTTCTATTTGCCGGAGTTGTGAAACAGTGAGGTACGCCGTAACCGCATTGAACCATCGCGAGGTATTTTCAATTGTAATTCCTAGGCCTGTAAGCCGTGTCAGGTTTGAAGCTGAAACAGGAAAATCTTCGAACGTCACCATCTGCTGTCCGACCTTCGCTCTGCGCTGTAATGCCCGTTCGGAGATTCCGGTGAGAGCGGTGATCTCGGACGGGGAGGAAAATTTAGACAGCGTAAGATTCTCTTTGGCTGCAAAATAGATCCAGTATTTTTGCGGTTTTTCCTGCGCCACGGCGATGAATGCAATGCAGAAAGTACAGATAATGAACCATTTTCCCATGAACGTCTCTTTCTCGTATTATAATAGTGAAATATACATTAATGGTGGGTTGATTTCAACGAACAGGCATTGATAAAAGTAATAAGAAATAGAAGGGGGCGAAAAATGTATCTTGCCATCGTTGAATTTCGTATATTATCATAATAATTCATCATTTGAATCAATACCGGAAAGATATTTTGCTCAAGAATTTTGTCTCAAAACTAAAAACACTCTTTGGCGCTAAGCCGAAAACAGTTCTCCCTCTCAAACCGGCGTCGCAAAAAGAATTACCGAAGCAGCACCAGCATCCGCAAAAAAAGCATCCAAGTGAAAAACCGGCCGGTGCACACCATCCGCGGGATATCCGTAAAAGGGAAACACGCGAAGAATACCGTTTGCGTCACGAAAAACAGGACCGCGAGAAAGAAAACGACCAGGTTCTGATAGTTGCAAAAGAAAAACCGAAGGCGTTTATTCCTTCCGAACCGTGGGATCCGTCATCATTCAAAGTGCCGGTCGTTGACGGGAAGACGCGGTTCCAGGATTTCGATCTTCCGCAGGAAATTCTTCACGCGATCGCCGATCTGAATTTTCAGTATTGCACCGAAGTTCAGGCCCAAACACTTCCCATCGCACTGCGCGGGGACGATGTAACGGCGCAGGCGCAGACAGGAACAGGGAAGACCGCAGCATTTCTTATTACTATTTTTTCCCACATCATCCGCAATCCGCTGAAGGATCAAAAAAAGGGAACACCGCGTGCGCTGATCCTTGCGCCCACGCGCGAACTGGTGATGCAGATTGAAAAAGATGCGCGGCTGCTTGGGAAATACGCACCATGTACCGTTCTCTCGCTGGTGGGAGGGATCGATTACAACAAACAGATGCAGAGTTTGAAACACGAAACTGTCGACATTGTTGTGGCCACACCGGGACGGTTGATCGATTTCAAAAAACAGAAATATGTGGATCTTGGAAAAGCAGAATTTCTTGTGATCGATGAAGCGGACAGAATGCTGGACATGGGATTCATTCCGGCCGTGAGAAGCATTGTTTTGAGCACACCGCAAAAATCGGAACGTCAGACAATGTTCTTTACCGCAACAATGAACTCCGAAGTGAAGCGTCTCGCGGAATCGTGGACCAGACAGGCAATAGAAGTAACGGTCACCCCGGACACGATGGCCGTTTCTGCCATCGAACAGATTACCTATATCACCACCAAAGACGAAAAATTTCCGCTTCTCTACAATCTGATGCAGCAGAAACATCTGGAACGCGTATTGATTTTTGTGAACCGGCGCGATGTGGGACGTGACTTGAAAGAAAAACTGGAAACATACGGCATTCCCTGCACACTGCTCTCCGGCGACGTTGATCAGCGACAGAGGATCAAGCGGCTGGAAAATTTCCGCGAAGGAAAAGTGCGCGTACTGGTTGCAACCGATGTTGCTTCACGCGGTCTTCATGTTGACGCGATCTCGCACGTTATCAATTATAACATGCCTCAGGATGCGGAAGAATTTGTTCACCGCATTGGACGCACGGGCCGCGCCGGCGCAACCGGCATTGCCATCAGCTTTGCGGACGAAGAGGATTCATACGAAATTCCGAAACTGGAAGAATTTATGAAGCGGAAGATCGAGTGCATCTATCCGGACGAAACACTGCTTGCACCGGTAACCGAAATTTTTCCGCGCAAGGAATTAAAAAAGGACCGTCCTTCAGGCAGCCGTACCGGCAGCAGAGGAAGAGGAAGAAAACCGGGCAGCACAAAAAGACCGCCGAGAAGAACCTCGTAAAAGAAAATAATGGCAAGATGGTGTATAAACGCGGACGAGAGTTCGCGTTTTATATTTTAAACATTTACCGCAGGCGTTTAACTAACTTGAACTACAATTAAAATCCTCCGAAAATTTATTACCTCACATTATACCGCACAGACAAAAATATTTTCGGTCAAACTTTTTAATTCCGCATCCGGATATTTAACCTTCGTTCACGACGGCATTGTCCGGCACCGTTGCTTCAACTGGCTTATGTTCTTTTGAAAAGAACGTATACATTGCTGGTATTACAAAAAGCGTCAGCACAAGCGAAAAGAATAATCCCCCGATAACCACAATTCCCATTGATACACGGCTTTTTGCGCTTCCACCGAGCGCGAGTGCAATAGGGAGTGCGCCGAGCATCGTAGCAAGACTCGTCATTAAGATAGGGCGGAACCGGGCAACAGCTGCATATTGCGCGGCATCGAGCAATTTCAATCCCTTTTCTTTCTGTTGATTGGCGAATTCAACGATCAGAATCCCGTTCTTTGTAACCAAACCGATCAGCATAATAATACCGATTTCACTGAAGATATTCAGTGTTTTGCCGAAGATCCAGAGCGACAAAAGGGCTCCCGAAAGTGCCAGCGGCACGGTAAGCATGATAGTAAACGGATCGATGAAACTTTCGAATTGTGCGGCAAGAACAAGATAGATCAATACAAGCGCAAGGATGAACGCAAAGAAAATATTCGACGAACTTTCCGCATAGTCGCGGGAAGGTCCGCTGAGCGATGTGGTGAACGATTCATCCAATATTTTTTTTGCAATACGGTTCATTTCGTTGATGCCGTCGCCGATTGTTTTTCCCGGAGCAAGTCCGGCTGATACCGTTGCGGATTTGAAACGGTTGAAATGGTACAACTGTGGAGGCGCACTTTGCTCGCGCAGCGAAATAAGATTGTCGAGCTGGATCAACTGTCCCGTATTATTCCTCACGTACAGCGATGTAAGATCGAGCGGTTCATCGCGGTCCGATTTATTCACCTGTCCGATCACCTGATATTGAAAACCGTTCATCTCAAAATAGGAGAATCGCTGACCGCTGAAGGCCAGCTGCAGAGTCTGTGCAATATCGATGACCGAAACGCCGAGGCTCCGCGCCCGGTCGCGGTCGATCGAAAGATCGATCTGTGGTTTGTTGAATTTTAAATTCACATCGGAACCCTGAAACACACTGCTCTTATTCACCTCTTCAAGAAACTGCGGTACAAACTGGCGCAGTTTTTCAAAGTCCTGATTTTGCAGCACATACTGTACGGGAAGACCGCCGCGTGCGCCGCCGCCGCCGGCAGAGATGGTCTGCTCCTGTAGCACAAAAACGCGCGCCTCCGTCATGCGCCGGGTTTTTGCCGTAACATAGTCCGCGATCTGTTGCTGGGACCGTTTGCGTTCCGAAATATCTTTCAGCATAAATCGAACCGATCCGGTATTCACAGCGCCCGAACCGCTGAATCCCGGTGCGGTGATGGTTAAAAAGATCCTTTTTTCCGGAATGGAATCGGCAACGAAGCTGTCCAGTTTATCCATGAACGCATCAGTGTACTCAAACGAAGATCCTTCGGGAGCCGTTACCGATAGCCGGAGAAACGAGCGGTCGTCGAGCGGAGCAAGTTCGGACTGCAGAAGCATTCCGGCAACGGCAATGAATATTACAGAACAGACGATGATCGCCGTTGCAATCCAGCGGCGCTTCATAAATCGTGTTAACGATCGTTCATAGAAGTCGTTCATGGAAACGAAGAACGGTTCTGTGATTTCATAGAACCTGCTGTGCTTCTGCTTCTTCCGGATCATCCGCGCGTTGAGCATCGGGGTGAGCGAAAGCGAAACAAACGCGGAGATCATCACGGCGCCGGCGATAACAACGCCGAACTCGCGGAACAGCCGTCCGACGAATCCCTGCAAAAAAATTACGGGAAGGAATACCGCAGCAAGCGTAATAGAAGTGGAGATGACCACAAAAAATATTTCTTTTGAACCCGCAAAGGCGGCATCAAGCGGATGAAATCCCGCCTCCACTTTTTTGAAAATATTTTCCGTGACGACAATGCCGTCGTCAACAACAAGACCGGTTGCAAGAACAATGGCAAGAAGAGTCAGCACATTGATCGAGTATCCCATGATGTACATGATAAAGAATGCGCCGATCAGCGATACCGGAATATCGATCAGCGGACGGAATGCAATAAGCCAGTCGCGAAAGAAGAGATAGATGATAAGAATAACGAGCAGGATCGCAATAAAAATTGTTTCCCGTACTTCAGAGATCGATTGCGTAATGAAGCGCGTATTATCCATTGCAATATCGAGCTTGAAGTCGGCCGGAAGATCCTTCTTGATCTGTTCAATACGTTTGTAGAAGGCATCGGCAATTTCTACATAGTTGCTGCCGGGCTGCGGAATGATCGCAACGCCAACCATCGGCGTACCCGATAGTTTCAAGACCGTCTCCTCGTTCTCCGGACCGAGATTAGCATAACCGACATCGCTTAACCGGACGGTCTTTGTACCGTCGGATTTGACGATTAGATTATTAAAATCCTCAACGGTTTTCAATCGCCCCTTCGTGTTGACGATAAGTTCGGTCTGTGTTCCGGCGATCTTTCCCGAAGGAAGCTCTACATTCTCTTTGCTGAGCGCATTCTTTACATCAAGCGGCGTTAAACCGTAAGCGGCAAAACGCGCCGGATCCATCCAAATGCGCATTGCATACCGTTTTTGTCCCCATATCTGCGTTGAACTTACACCGGGTATTGTCTGCAGATTTTGGGCGACAACATTTTCTGCAAAATCGCTTAATTCAAGGATGTTTTTGGTATTGCTTTGGATTGTAAGGGAAATGATCGCGTCGGAATTTGCATCGCTCTTTGTGACAACCGGGGGAGAATCGATATCCTGTGGAAGCTGCCTCGTTGCACCCGATACCTTGTCACGCACATCGTTTGCCGCGGCTTCAAGATTTGCATCCAAATTGAATTCAACAGTGATGTTGCTTGTTCCTTGACTGCTGCTCGACGAAATATTCCGCACGCCGGCGATACCGTTAATAGCCTTTTCCAGCGGCTCGGTGATCTGCGATTCGATTACATCCGCATTCGCGCCGACGTAACTCGTCCGGACGGAGATGATCGGCGGATCGATCGCCGGATATTCGCGCACACCAAGGAATTGAAAACTGATGATTCCGAAGAGAATGATCGTCAGCGACATAACAATTGCCAGAACAGGACGCTTTATACTTATTGACGCTAGGCTCATATCATTTTTACTTACAAAAAACATAACCGCACGTTATGCGGATGTACATTGAGGTGTTTGGTTTCAAATAATTTGTTAAGAGCAGAGTTGATTCATAATACTCTGTGTGTTCAGGTAAAACTATTTAACAACAACATTCACCGGCATTCCGGGACGCGCCTGCATCAGTCCGGTTGTGAGTACGGTATCTCCGGCAGAGATTCCGCTGAGTATTTGTACTAACGACGCGGTTCGGATTCCGCTTTTTACCGGAAGCGACACGACAACCCCTTTCCGTTTCACAAGTACCGTTTGACCTTTTAAGACGGGGATAATAGCTTGCGACGGAACCATCAGTGCATCGGGAATATTTTTCAGCCGCAATTCAATTTGAACATAGGCGCCGGGGAAGATCTTCTCATTTTTATTATCGCACAATGCGCGCAGCTGCAGGGTACGTGTGACGGGATCGATCTTTGGTTCGATCGCATATAATTTTCCGGTGAACCGCAGCTTTGTTTCGTCGCTGCTGAATTCAACGACGTCGCCCACGGCAACGTCGTCCGAATATTTTTCGGGGATTGAAAAATCTACCTTTAAGGGATTAATCTTTTGAACGGAGGCGATCCGCGTTGTTTGTGAGACATAGCCCCCTTCACTGATATACCTCAGCCCGATGATCCCGTCGAATGGTGCGCGTATCTCCCTTTTACGGATGGAGACAATAAGATTTTCCCGGTCCGCCTTGAGCGTGTTCACCAGGTTCAAAGCAATATCATATTGCTCTTTGCTGATTCCGTTGATCCCGTACAGCTGTTTTTGACGTATTTCCTGCTCCGAGGCAAGTTGTATCTGCAACTCTGTTTTTTTCAGTTGCGCCCGCAGATCATCATCATTGATCTTGAGTAGAAGAGAATTTTTAACAACATGCGATCCTTCTGTGAAGCTTATTTTATCGATGCGTCCCGCTGCCTCGGTGATAAGATCGACTGACTCGGAAGCAAGGACCGTTCCGGATGAACGAACGACATTTTCCAGCGGCTCCGGTTTGATCACCACGCCGTTGACCGTCAGCACGCTTCCCTGGCCTCCGGGTTTGGGTGTATTTTCTTCGGACCGTGAACTGCAGGAAGAAAGGATCAACGAACAGCACAAAACTGAGATGCAAAAAAAGATAGAAAGTAATTTGGTCATAGCGGCGCAAAATATAAATTCACAACGGACAGCGTCAATAACATTAACCATAATATACCACTATTCTTTAATAGAGTGAAAGGTGAAATACAACAAACAATTCTCCTTCATTGCTTTGAAAAATTTCTTTCGTTACTTTCCCTCCACATTTCTTCTTCGACAGGACGGTACGTATGAAAAATTTCTTTCTTTTCCTTATCAGCGGATCACTTCTCTTTTCACAGCAGCCAACCCACATAGCAGACCAATCTGCACGGCCATCGGAAGAGTGGGTAAAAAAAGGGGTTATTTACGAAATATATACCCGCGCTTTTTCTAAAGAAGGAAATTTTTCGGGAATCGAAAAGAAACTGCCCGAATTAAAACAACTCGGCGTAACGATCCTCTGGCTGATGCCTATTCATCCCCTCGGTGAAGAAAAACGGAAGGGACCACTCGGTTCGCCGTATTCTGTCAGGGATTATTACGGCATCAATCCCGAATTCGGAAACCTTAACGATTTCAAACGGCTCGTAAAGAAATCGCATGAACTTGGTTTTAAAATTATCATCGATCTTGTCGCAAATCATACTTCGTGGGACAGTAAGATGTTCACGGAACATCCCGAATGGTTCACAAAAGATTCAACGGGCAAATTTGTTCCGCCGGTTGCGGATTGGTCCGACGTCGTTGACCTGAACTATAATAATGCTGACCTTCGCCGGTACATGATTGAAATGCTGAAATACTGGGTACGCGATATTGGACTTGACGGATTCCGGTGCGATGTTGCCGAAATGGTGCCGACCGATTTTTGGAATGAAGCGCGGGCCGCTCTTGATTCGATCAGACCGGTCATAATGCTGTCGGAAGGACAATATCCGGAACATCATCTGAAAGCGTTCGACCTTACGTATTCGTGGAATATGTACGGCGTTATGGCAAGGGTGTTGAAAGGTGAGAAACCTGTTTCCGAATTTGATTCTGTTCTTGCGCGCGAAGCATCGGCGTATCCGAAAGGGAGTATCAGGATGCGTTTCAGTTCCAATCACGACGAGAATGCGTGGGACAAACCCGATGTGGAAAAATTCGGAATGGACGGCGCAAAACTTGCCGCGGTTCTGGTGAACACATTTCCCGGGGTTCCGCTGCTTTATAATGGTCAGGAAGCCGCGAACGATGTGAAATTAGGATTGTTTGAGAAGTTCGAAATCGACTGGACCAAGGGGAAAGAATTTCGCGAGTTGTACAAAACACTTTTTGAAATGCGAAAACATAACCCGTCGCTGGCCGCAGGGGAATATCGCCGTGTTCAAAACAGCAGCGCCGACAAGGTATATACCTTTATCCGCACCATCGGCGAGAACACAATTTTTTCAGCACTCAATTTTTCGATTGACGAACGAACAGTGCACATCGAACTTCCAAAGAACATTTCGGCCGCAAAATTCACGGATGCATGCACCGGAAAACCGGAGGCACTAAAAAATGTGGAAACAATCACGCTGCCGAAATTCGGCTACAGGATCTTTATTGTAAAATAGAAATGTAATTTCCCCGGTTAATGCATCGGCGTGCTATCTCTTCCGGAAAAGAAGAGAGGAGCGTCGATCCGGAAAGATCTAACAAACAAAGGATAAACTATGAAACAAGAACGCCTTATCTCTCTCGACGCATTCCGCGGATTTACTATTGCCGGAATGATTCTCGTCAACAACCCCGGTTCGTGGGGAAGTATCTATCCGCAGCTGGAACATGCATCATGGAACGGCTGGACATTCACCGATTTTATTTTTCCATTCTTCCTCTGGATCGTCGGCGTTTCGATGACATTTTCGTTTGCCGTCCGGAAATCGAAAGGGGATGACAATACAAAATTGCTGCTTAATGTTCTTCGGCGCTCCGCCATTATTTTTGCACTCGGCCTCTTTCTTGCCGGATTCCCCTTTGGACTATTATGGGGACACAATTTCAGCTTGAGCGCCATCCGGATTCCCGGCGTGCTGCAGCGGATCGCTGTTTGTTATTTTATCGCTTCGGTCATCTATCTTAATACTTCCATGCGCGGACAGATCATCGCTATCGGGGTGCTGTTCGTTACGTATTGGCTGGCTATGTTCTACATCCCGATTCCCGAATTTGGTGCAGGTCTGTTTGAAAAAGGAAAAAATTTTTCGGCCTATATTGATTCCCTGCTGTTGTCGGGACATATGTGGAGCGCAACAAAAACATGGGACCCGGAAGGAATCATCAGCACGATCCCGGCAATCGCAACAACGCTTTTCGGCTCACTCACAGGTGATTATCTTCGAACGTCCGGCCACGATAAAACGGAAAAATCGGTCTGGATGTTCGTTTTCGGTGCCGGACTTCTGCTTGTTGGCGCGTTTCTGGATATGTGGATGCCAATCAATAAAAGTCTTTGGACGGTGTCGTATTCCATTTTTATGGCCGGATGGGCACTCTGCATTTTCGGAATATTCTATTTCCTGATCGATGGAAAAGGAATTAAAAAATGGGCGCATCCGTTTGTTGTCTATGGGATGAATGCTATCTTTGTCTTTGTTCTTTCGGGTGTTGCCGGACGGACCATGGCTCTATGGAAATTTAATGTGCAGTTGAGCGATGGCACATTCAAGGATGTTTCGATAAAAACAATCTTAACGCAAAATCTTTTTGAACCATTCTTCTCTCCGCTGAATGCTTCGCTGATGCATGCCATAGTTTGGATAAGTGTTATGTATGTGGTGGTGTGGGTGATGTATAAGAAAAAATGGTTTGTGAAAGTATAAGTAAAGATCGACAGATGTCGGAAGATGCGATAACACACCGGCTGCAGCGATCGGAGAGATTCTTCCGCCGGTTTATTTTGTTTCCGGTTTTCGCCGGTGAAAATTATGATTCGAAAAATATTTTTTCTTTGCATTGTTTCTCTTGCCGCGTACGGACAGAACGATTCACTCTTTCTTGCCGAGCATCTTGCTATGGGAAATCCGAACAGCGCCGCGGCAAACAAGAATGCTCCCGGAAACTATCTGATGGTGAAACGACAATTTGTTCATTCATATAATCGTTTTTTAGGTATTCCGAACTGGGTGGCATGGCACACGGACAGCACCTGGCTTGGTGAGATCAAACGCAACAACAAATTCCGTCCCGATAGCACCCTTCCGGAAAAATGGTATCACGTTCACGAAGGAAGTTACCGCCTCACTGGTTTCGACCGCGGACATATGTGTCCTTCTGCCGACAGAACAAATACTCCGACTGATAATTCCGCCACATTCCTGATGACGAACATGATACCTCAGGCGCCGAACAATAATCAGGGTCCCTGGGCCGCGCTGGAGATTTATTGCCGTGAACTGGTGAAACAGGGAAAGGAACTATACATCTACTGCGGCGGGTTTGGATCGCAAGGATTTATAGACAGCGGACGGGTTCAAATTCCGGAAACAACATGGAAAACGATCCTCGTTCTTGATGCGGGGGATCACGATCTGTTAAGGATAACCCCGTCAACGCGGACCATAGCAGTAGTGATGCCGAACAACAATGTGCTCATCGCAAAAAACAGCGACTGGAGAATGTTCCGGGTGAGTATCGATTCGGTAGAGGCGTTAACAGGATACGATTTCTTCGGGAAACTCCCGCGAAAGGTTCAATCAGCGATTGAGAGTGTTGTGGATACACAGTAGAAATAGTTTCTGTCGGCGTCTCTACTCACTTTTTCTAATTCAACCCATTATAAATAAAAAACCTTGAAGCAGAAACTGCTCAAGGTTTTTTTGTATATAAAATAATGTACGGCAGTTATTCTTTTGGGGTCAGTTTCAACTTCAAAATATATGTCTGTTGAAATTTTTCTGCCGGAAAGATATTTCCCTGCTTGTCGAAATTCTGCAGCTGACTGTTGGCGATGAAATAGAATTCATCGTCAACAATTGTTCCGGTTGTCGGCACATTATACAGAGGGTTTTGGGATTCAAGCACCGTTGCTTTTGTTACTCCGTCCATCTGTTTGTTCAGCTCAAACTGCATTATTCGTGATTGCGGTCCGGCGCTGTTTTGCACCGCGATCAGTCCGTTCTTCTGAAAATAGAGACCGTCAATACCTGTCAACGTTGTTGTCGGTTTTGACTGGAGCATAACGCTCTGGGTGTCGGCAATTGTAATGCGGCTGATACCTGCCCAATGCGCGGTAAATAAATATTGCTGATCCGGTGAAACGGTGATACCGTTCGGGTAGTACATCCAGTCCCAGTGATAGAACAGTGTGAATGTTTCTGTTTCTTTATTGATCCGGTAGATCGAACCGTTTTCGCTGTCTGTAACGTATACGGAGCCGTTCACGATAACAAGGTCGTTGAAGATATGCACAAGCGTATCGTTCAACACATATTTTTTTATAAGCTTTCTTGTTTCCAGATCATACTGAAATACGGCGGATTTGCCGAAATCCCCCTGGTTCATCGACTTTGGGCGGGGCGTGTTCAGTATGCCCGTTACCCAGAGATGATTCCGGGCCGCATCCACCTTCATTCCCAGAGTGCTGTACAGGCCATCCTGCGCCTCGCCGGCAAATTCAAACGATGTTCCGTCCAGGTTTATTCCGACGATCTTCCGTTTATAGATGCTGCTTACGTAAAATTTCTGCTGGCGCGGATCGTACGTGATTCCTTTGGGAACAAGGTCTTTTTCCTTCAATGAAAACGCATAATTGCTTGAGATCAAGCTTGAATTCTGCTTTGCCTTTGCAGCAAGCTGTTTGAATTTGCTTTGTTTCCATAGCAGGGAAAATGTTGAGTCGCTTTCCAGTCCGTAGTCAAACCCGATATCGGCAATGGTCTGCAGCAAGTTTGTTGCGCGTATCTGCTTTCCGATAGCAACGCATGCGCGCGCATAGTTCAACGTGAACTCTATACTGAACGGCGCTAGCGTATATGCCTGTTCGGCAAGATAGAAATATCCCGCAGTGTCTTTTTCCTGCAGCCGCTGTTTAGAAAGATAATGCGCTTCGAACGGATTTTGTGCCGGCACAGATACCGTGCAGGCAAAGAGAAAAAGAAAGAGTGTTCGCATTGTTGTATACCCCTGAAATATTTTTACCAAAACGCCGTTACCAGCAGCTGTGCAAGGATGATTTTCGAGATCATCGATGCCGGATAGACCATGGCGTAATACATATTAGGCTGATCGTTCTGTACTTGCTGGTTTGTATACGCAAGAGCGGCAGGTTGTGTTGATAATGCGCTCGCCACCCCCATGACGGCAGACATTGGAAGACGAAGATATTTATATCCGATCGATAATGTCAAGAACGAAATTATTGTTGTCAGCATTGCTCCCGCCGTCAGCACCAACAAACCTTCGGATTGAAACGTAGAACCGAAACCCTGTCCTGCTTTTACGCCAATGCCGGCAAGGAAAAAGACCAGCCCGATCTGCCGAAGAACAAGATTCGCGCTGAACGGCATTGTCCACGTGATGGAACCTGTTCGCTGCAGTCTGCCGAGGATCAGCGAAACGATCAGCGGTCCGCCGGCAAAACCGAGTTTGAATGTTGATCCATTGGGCAGCGGAATCTGTATCATGCCGAAGAATACGCCGATAACAATCCCCAACGAGATCGAGAGAAAATCAGTTTCCGAAATCGACTTCATCGAATCGCCGAAAAATTTTGTGATACGCTGTATGTTCTCGTGCCGGGTCACCACGCGAACGCGGTCACCCAATTCTAGCACCGTATTGGGTGAAGGAACAAAATCGATATCGCCCCGCCGAACGCGCGTAATGGTTGCCCCGTAATCTTTTTCCAAATGAAGGTCGTGGATCTGTTTCCCCACAACATGTTCGTTTGAAACGAACATGCGCCGGTATTCGAAACCCGCATTGTCGAGCGTGATCTGTTCGTCGGAAGGTTCACCGAGAATAATCAGCGCCCTCTTCAACGAGTCCATCGTGCCGACCGCCGCAACAAGGTCATCCTTCTCAAAGACGGTATCCGGAAGAATGATGTTGATTATCTCGCCTCTTTTGAATCTGCTCAGGACGAACCGGCGTCGTTCAATAAGATTCAGAATGTCTTCAGCTCGTTTGCCGATCACCGCAGGATTAATAATGCGGAAGGTTTGCGTTTGGATAGAGCTGACGCCCGCCTCTTTCGACCGTTCCGCCTCTTCTTTTACAAAATCGATCTTATACCATTTTGTGAAGACATAAAACCAAAGGATCACTCCCAGCACACCGAACGGATACGTTAATCCGTATGTGATGACGGGAGCGTTGATTAAGGCCTCGCGCATTTCGGCAGGATATTGTGCCGTGTACGATTTTACCGCTTCCACGGAAGCGGCAAGCGCGGGCGTGTTCGTCAATGCGCCGCAGAAGATGCCAACGCCATGCGGAATATCGAATCCGAACAGCCGGGTGAACACCGCGGCAAGTCCGGCACCCGCTACAAGCACGATCACAACAAAGAGATTTGCGCGGAGACTTTTCTTGTTGAATGATGCGAAGAAGCTCGGTCCGGATTGCAGGCCGATAGAATAGACAAATAACACGAGCCCGATGATGTAGATCTCTTCCGGTAGCACGAGCCGTTTGTCCAGTGCGCCGAACGCAATGCCGACGAATAAAACAGCGGAAACCCCCAGGTTGAACCCGAGGATTCTGATCTGACCGAGAAGAAAACCGATGCCGATAATTGAAAACAAGAGAATAAGTTTATTCTCAGCAAGAAGATGAAGAAGGGAGTCCATAAGAAAAACAGAAGATAACGGATGCTTGAATTGATTACTGTATAGAAAGGTACGGAGATTTTGCGTGAAATGTTAGGGAAGAAAGAACATTCTAAAACAGTCTGCCGCGATATTCTTGACGAAATCGGATGAATAGGCGGTGCGTAAAATACTATGTTCTGTTATTTTTTTTCCGCCGCCACCAGCAAGCCGGTCCCGGTCGTATTCCGGGAATTAAAATCAATCCGCATCAGAATCAGCGAGAACCAGAGTGTTGCAAGATAATAGAATGGAAGAACAATAAAGAACATCTTGCTTGCATTCACCATCATCAGAGGATACTTTACAACAAGCCTCCACGCAATGGTGCCGGCCGGTCCGTAGGAATAGCGCGTATACAGAACGTTGAATCCCGCGTTTTGCAGTTTCGTAGTTATATCTTCAACGGAATATCCGTCCCGCGCATGCTCTTCTACAAAACTTGAATCACCTTCTTTGTGCACATCCGATCCGCCGAGGTTCGAGGGAGTATGGATCAATAACCGTCCGCCGCTCTTCATCGCCGCAAAGAAATTCTTAAAGACCTGAACATCATCGGCGATATGTTCCATTACATCTACGGAGAGGATGAAATCGAATCGGTTCGCATGCATGGGGACCGTGAGATCTTCAACGCCGAAGTTCACATTGGTTATTCCTACGGCAGGAAAAAATTGTTTACAATCTGCGATATAATCCTCTTTTACATCGATCGCGTGGATCGAAACCTGCGGAAAATTCTTTGCAATAAAGTAGGAATATTGTCCGAACCCGCTTCCGGCATCGAAAAGATCGAAGGCCCCCTTTTTGGATGCGAGAAGTTCTTTGATAGCCCGTTTCACGTACCAGGTGCGAAGGAACATAACGCCGAGCAGCCAGTAGAAAAATTTTCGAAGAAACGGCGCCTTTTTTGCGACATCGCCGATAACGTTTTTAATTGGGTCGTATTGCATATAAATTCAACCGATAATAGAAAATGATACAGTGACAACACAAGAGTGTTGCGGAAATAAATTATCCATTGTGTGCTAATTGTTCAATGGCGTCCACCATTGCTTCCCACGAGTACTTCTTCCGTTCTTCACTTGCCCCGGCCGTCAGCGCTGCTTCAAGATTTTCGGCGTAGAACCGTACGATCGCATTCGCCAGCGATTCCGGATCGTTTGGCGGAACGATCAATCCCGACCGTTCGTTGACCACAACTTCCGGAAGGGCGCCGACATTTGTTGCAATAATCGGCGATGAAAAAAAGTAAGCGATCTGCGCGATGGCGCTTTGCGTAGCCGAAAGATACGGCTGCACAACAACATCCGCGGCCGAGAAATAGAGATGCACATTCTCGTTAGGAATATAATCAGAAATCACCGTTGTTCCATCCTCAATTCCCGCCACTTTCATATGTTCGCGGTATTTTTCTTCATCGCCGTAAAATTCGCCGCAAACAAGCAGCCGCAGATTCACTTTCTTCTTCAATATCTTCATTGCATCGATCAGCACATGCAATCCCTTGTACGGACGAATGTAGCCGAAAAAAAGAATCACTTTCTCGTCGGTAATACCGAGTATTTTCCGCGCTTCTGTTTTCGGAATACGATCTTTGAACAGCGAGAACATCGGCAGCGCAACCCTTTTATAGCGTGCCCCGGGAACAAGATGCAGCAGATCCTTTTCCACCGATGCCGATTGTGCAATAAAGTAATCGGTGAAACGGATGAGCCACCGTGTGAACAGCATGTCGCCCGGACGTTTTTCGTGAGGGATCAGGTTGTGGAGGATCGTCAGCGTTTTTGTTTTTTTATTCCTCAGCATTGCGTGGATGGTTCCGGAACTTGGCGCAAGGAACGGCAGCCAGAATGTTGAGATAACCAGATCCGCATTACGGTCTCTCAGTTTCAATCCCTGCAGGATCCAGTTGAAAGGATTAATGGAATCGATCAGCACCGTGCTTGGAACCGGAAGCCCGGCTTCACCGCTCTCCTCCTGCGTTTTCCCGGGAAAGAGTATCTTCGGATACTGCCGTTTAAAATTGATGATCTCAACCTCGTGTCCCCGCTGCGTAAGATTTGTATAGAGTAGCGCGATGAAATGCGCCATGCCGCCGCGGAGAGGATATGCAGGACCAAAAAGGAGGATTTTCATAAATGTTTAAAATGGTAGAGACGCAATCTCTGCGTCTCTCCATGATACGATCGATGGAACAAATTATTAATTGATCTCTTCACGAACGGAATATTCTTTTTCAAGATGCTGATTCTTCGTGATCAGTTCGCCGAGCAATCCCATTGAAACGAACTGCACCCCGACAATAATCATAATCAGCGCAACAATAAAGAGCGGCCGGTTGCTGAGTGGCTGATTATTGAAAAATTTTTCATAGGTCAGCCAAGCGCTGATGCCGATCCCCGTAAGGGACGACAAGATTCCCCATCCTCCAAAAAGATGAAGCGGACGGGTGAAGTAGCGCGTTGTGAATACCACCGTTAATAGATCCAAAAATCCACGTGAATAACGGGCCATTCCGAATTTCGTTTTTCCGTACCGGCGCGGACGGTGGTTCACCACTGTTTCGCCGACGCGGAAGCCAAGCCAATGTGCCAGCGCGGGAATGTACCGGTGAAGTTCGCCGTACACATTCACACTTTTCACGACATCGTATTTGTAGCCTTTCAAACCGCAATTAAAGTCATGGATGTCGATACCGGTGACTTTTGCTGTTACGAAATTGAAAAATTTTGACGGTATTGTTTTACCAAGCGGATCTTTCCGTTTTTTCTTCCAGCCGGAAACGACATCGTATCCTCCGCGAAGTTCTTTAATCAGATTCTGTATCTCCGCCGGATCGTCCTGAAGGTCCGCATCCATTGTTACAACAAATTCTCCCTGCGCCTTCTGGAAGCCGACCATCAGCGCGGCGCTCTTGCCGTAATTGCGGCGGAAGCGGATTGCTTTCACACGCGGATTCCGTGATTTCAGTTCGCGCAGCACCTTAAAAGAATTATCGGTTGAACCATCGTCGATAAAGATCAATTCATAATTGCCGGCAATGCGGGAAAGAGAATTCTTCAACTGTTCGTGAAGATCGCGCAGCGATTCCTCTTCGTTCAGCAGCGGGATCACCACGGAAACCGTTACTTTACCCGAAGATGGTTTCGGCTCCTGCGGCTGACGCGGCGGTAGCGGTTGTCGCTGAGGCCGGGGCTGTTGAGGAGGTCGGGGATGCGGCTGACGCGGCTGCGGCACTGGTTTTTCTTCCACGGGCGGTTTTGTTTCTGCGGCCGCTTCTTCACCAAAGATGGAAGCGGGAAGTTCATCCGCTTTTTCTAATGACGGGAATTCTGTTTCCGGTTTACGCTGCGGGCGAGGATATTTTCCGCGGAAATTTTTTCGGCGAAATGGATTCTCGCGTTTTGGATTGATATTCTGCTGTTCCGGTTGTTGTTCCGGCTGCTGCTCGGGTGTTTCTTCTGCCATAGCACTGTTCGTTATGTCATTGCGGTGAGTAACGATTGACTTCCGGATGTATCGGGAGTGTTATCTGAACGCTGTTATCTGTCTGGCGTCGACGTTATACTCTCAAAAATGACAGTAAAATGAATAAAATGTCGATTCAAAGTAGCACAAATCAGACTGAAATGCAATGTAGTATAGAGTGAAAAAGTGATTACGCGCGGATCTGATTGATGATTGTATCGAGGTATTTTGTCATTCGATTGAGAAAAACAATATATGCATTCATCCAGTCGGCGGGGGTGACCGGCTTTTTGCCGATACAGTCGTTGAATATTTTTTGAATGCTCTGTGCCAGACGGTGTTTTCCTTCCTCCACCACCATCTCAAGGTCCGAATGGTAGAACGAATGGATCTGCTGAAGATCAATCGGGACCTTTGAGTCTACACGCGCTTTTTGGTAAAGGGGATGGTCCGCTTTTTGTACATCACTTGTCTCGTAGATCAGCAGATTCCACATATCCATGACAAACTTGAAGTCGTTCTCGTTCTCGCAATCGTACTCGGGAAGGAGATCGGAAAACTTTTGTGTTTCAAGTGTCGTTTTATAAAGAGGGAAGGAACCTAAATATTGTGTAATGAGATTGATCATCTCACGGCGGGCCAGCACGCGCAGACACGCAAGACGCACGTCGGATTTCAATTTCCTGTCGGCAGCAGCAACCGTGTTGTTGGGTCCGGATTTTGACGCATCAAACGAAGAAGGTTTCGACTGTTCCAGTTTCATTGTATAATCCGGTAGAGATTTCTCCTGTTTGCCGGCAAAGATCACTTTTGTACGGACATCGTTTGCGAGATCATTGAATCTCCGTGCCGCGCTCAAGACCGCCGCCTCATTTTCGCGCACGGTGAGAATCTTCTCAAGCAGTGTTGTAATAAACCGCCCTTTGTATGTATGACGGAAATGCGCGATGTCCGCAATGATATAGAGATCGTCGCTGACCGTGGATAAAAGCGTGTTGAATGTGTCGGCAATGTGTACCAGTCCGCTTTTCTTATCGTCTAACGTGCGCAGTGTAAAATCGATACCGGCGACCGTAAGATCGAAAACAACGGCACGTTTCGAACACAAGCGGATCGAACCGAGGGCCGAAATCTCCACATCGCCCAGCTGATGCACCCGCAACTGTTCGCGCAAATACATTGTTTGTCCGCTTGGCGGAGCAACAACAAGAATGTCGGAAAGGGAAGTGGTGCCATTCAGAAGCGCATGCTTCACACACTCTGCCACCCGTTTCGCATTCTCCTTGTTGAATGGAAGAATCTTTTTCTTGCCGATGAATTGAGGCGATACGGCGTGCTGTTCTTCGGTGTTGATGAAGAATATCCTTCCTTTTGCTCCGGCCGGAATCGGCGATCCGTCCAATGCCGAGAAAAGACACGCTTCGAAAATGTTTACCGATGCTACCGGAAGGGCCAGTTCGGTTACGGCATCGCGCGGAAGAAGATTACTCATGAACCGGTAGTGGTCCCCCTCCTCGCCCCGGTAGTACATAAAATAATTTTTCTGCAGCCAAGTACGCGCACCGCCGAACTGTGATACGGACAGCGGAGGCTGCTCGGTAACATCGGCTAAAATAAAACATCGGTATTTTGCAAGAGAGGCAAAGAAGAAAAATTGGGCAAGATTCAGAGTGTGGGCATCATCGATACAGACGATATCAAACGAAGAGAGGATGCTTTCCGGAAGCGTTACGGCGTTGAAAACAGTGGTCGCCAAACACTGCCGGGAGAGTATCTGCGATCCGATCTGCTTGCTGTCGGCAGCCGGGAATTGCGTTGAAGCAAACCGTGCGAAATTCTGTGTGTCGCGCAGCGGAAAGGGAACAGAGCTCTCCTTCTTCAATAATTCCTTCGTCATCACGGTCAGATGCTGTTTAAGCCGCTCCACGAGTGCGTTCTTATCGCGTATGCCCGTCTGTAATTCTTCAATCGCTTTTTTTCCCACGCGCATCCGTTCGATCATAGATGCGTTCTGGACACGATTCAGTTCCTCTTTCAGGGATTGCAGTTCTCCGCTTGCCGTGCTGATCTGTTGCTGCTTCTCGTTCAGTTTTTCCTGAAGAGTGTGAATGCGGGCATACTCGTATTCCGCATTGATCAAGGAGAAAAGTTTTGTTAATCCGGTCCGCGTTTCTGCATCAAGAGAGGATGGTAACGGCAAATATTCCTGCACATGGTCGGAATAGAGGCATAATCCTTCGCTCATCACGGTTGTCGATTCTTCCAACGCAACAGGATTAACGCCGGCGATCTCATTCAGACATCTGCGCAAACTGTCCGGTGATCCCGCAAGATACAGCACGCGTTTCCCTTCACGCAGTCCGTTCAGCACCAGTGAAGCTGCTACACCCGTTTTGCCGCGCCGCCGTTCGCCGATGACGAACGAGATTTTTCTGTCCATCGATTGTTTAATCGCCTGCTGCTGCGATGATGTCAAGTTCGAAGGAAAGATAGGATCTTTAGCGGAGGTGAAAATGTTTTCGAAAAAATTTCTTTGAAAAAGATTCTGAACGAGAGGATTTGATTTAAAGTTCGACCAATGAGCGGTAAGTTGTTGAACACTTTCCGCCGGCTCCCAGCGACAGTCTATTTCCGGAATGTTCTCGCCGGCATTGCACGGAAACAGCAGATAAAGAAACTGGCTCTGGATGTCGGCAACAACAGCAGTGAACGAAAACCGTATAGCCGTGCCGACCGAACAGCGGACATGTGCCGCAGGAACAAAAAAATGGTTTTCCGGGATCTCAAAGCGATAGACCGCAGAGTCGCCGCGCATAGCCGTACGCCTGCCGTTGCTCAAAATGGCCGAGCGCGGTGTTTGAGAAAGCGCGGCGGCTTCCTCCGCAAGCGACTGACGGATTCCCTGAATAAGCGGTTCGATTGATTCCATAGAAATTAGGAGTGTGCTGAAAGCCTGACTCAGAGTAGCAAAATTGGAACGTAAAGTCAACGGAACCAAAATGAGAAAGAACTAATAATGAAAGGGATTTAAAACAAAACACCCCGCGTTAGCGGGGTGTTTTGTTCAAAAAGCAGATCCGTATAATTAGATTGTACGAACGTTTGCAGCTTGAAGTCCTTTCGGACCTTGTTCAACGTCGAATTCGACTTTGTCGCCTTCGTTCAGGTTTTTGTATCCTTCGCCGACGATCGCTTTGAAGTGTACGAATACATCTTCGCCGTTAGGCCGTGAAATAAAACCGAAACCTTTTGTTCCGTTGAACCATTTGACTGTTCCTTTTTCCATGGAACACATCCTTTCATTTATGTTGTCCGGCAAGACCTCCGGACTGGCGTACCCCGAGAATACCGGCTTACTTACGTTTTCGCTTTAAATTACTAAAGCGGTTTCTCGATGATGGTGTGTTCTGTAGAAAACAGGAATAACGATCCATCAAACTGTAAAACAAGCGGCTCATACAACGCTACTGAGCAGAAGACCCCCGAAGGAGTTATTACGGTGTACTGTTAATTGACATTGATAAGATACATCATCTATTTGATACTTCCTACATAAATTATAATTATATTTTGGACGACAGGGGGTTATTCTGTCAACCCCATAAAAACAGGCTGAAAACAGTAAAAAAGGCAAACAAACTATGGATAACGAACGAAGCAAAATTATAACTCAAGGGACAAATAGGTCGCCAAACAGAGCTATGCTCAGGGCCGTCGGATTCGGGGACGAGGATTTTTCTAAACCGATTATCGGAGTCGCCAACGGGTATTCAACAATAACGCCGTGCAATATGGGGTTGAATGAATTAACCGCTGAAGCAGAAAAAGGGATAAAAGAAAGCGGCGGCATGCCGCAAACATTCGGAACAATTACCGCCAGCGACGGCATCGCGATGGGAACAGAAGGAATGAAATTTTCTCTTGTCTCCCGCGAAGTGATCGCCGATTCGATCGAGACTGCCTGCAATGCACAATGTATGGATGGTGTGATAGCCATCGGCGGATGCGACAAGAATATGCCCGGAGGAATGATGGCGATGGCACGCATGAACATTCCTGCCGTGTATGTGTACGGCGGAACGATCAAACCGGGCCGGCATCCGAAGGACGGAAGGGATCTGAATATCGTCAGCGCGTTTGAAGCTGTCGGACAGTTCAGCGCAGGGAAGATAACCGAAGAGGAATTGAAGGAGGTGGAATGTTTCTCCTGTCCCGGTGCAGGTTCATGCGGCGGAATGTACACGGCGAACACAATGTCGTCCGCGTTTGAAGCGATGGGGATGAGTCTGATGTATTCATCAACAATGGCCGCAGAAGATAAAGAAAAATCGGATAGCGCTCATGAATCAGGAAAAGTGCTGATGAATGCCGTGAAAAAAAATATCCGTCCTCTCGATATCATCACGCGCAAATCCATCGAGAATGCGATCACTGTCGTCAATGCTATCGGCGGATCCACAAATGCCGTGCTGCATTTTCTTGCCATCGCACATTCGGCGAAAATCCCGCTCACGATCGACGATTTTGAAACACTCCGGAAACGCGTTCCCGTTCTCTGCGATCTGAAGCCGAGCGGAAAATATCTGGTGGTTGATTTTCATAAGGCCGGAGGTGTTCCGCAGGTGATGAAAATGCTTTTGGTGAACGGACTACTTCACGGCGATTGTCTAACTGTAACCGGACAAACGATTGCGGAAGTGTTGAACGATGTTCCTGTTGAACCGCGCGCAGATCAAAATGTTATTCATCCCTTCAACAAACCTCTCTATCCGGAAGGACATCTTGTTATTCTGAAAGGAAATCTTGCGTCCGAAGGGGCTGTTGCAAAAGTGACCGGCGTGAAGAATCCGTATATGAGCGGACCGGCACGCGTTTTTGATTCGGAAGAACTTGCGATGGCAGCGATCACCGGCAACAAGATCAATGCGGGCGATATTCTCGTGATCCGTTACGAAGGACCGAAAGGGGGACCGGGAATGAGAGAGATGCTGGCTCCCACATCGGCAATTATTGGAAGAGGACTTGGTGACAAGGTTGGCCTAATCACGGACGGACGATTTTCCGGAGGGACGTACGGACTGGTGGTCGGACACGTTGCACCGGAAGCAGCCGTTGGCGGAACCATCGCACTCATCAATGAGGGAGACCCCATTACGATTGATGCCGCAAAAAATCTTCTTCAACTCAACGTGGATGAAAAAGAAATTGCACGACGAAGATCAATTTGGAAACCGCGCGCTATCGTTTATGACCGCGGAGTTATGGCAAAATATGCACGATTGGTTTCAACAAGTTCGCTGGGAGCGGTAACGGATTGACGTATCCGCAGGAGGTATTTGTTGTTTTATACTGGTGAGAGTTGTATTTTTAATTAAGGCATCCGTATCGAAAGGATGCTTTTTATTATCTATATCAAAACATTGAGAGGCAGATGGGTCAGTTTTTACTGCTTGTAATTTTGCAATTGTCGGCATTTCCCTTCTTTTCCGGGAAAACAGAAAAGCCGGCTACGGTTGAAACCATCACCAGCGTAGAGCCGCGTTCGGTTGCCATTGCACTGCGGTTCGATTCACTGTTCAATTCTGTTGCTCAGCGAAAAGGATTCAACGGCAACGTTCTTGTCGGAATTCACGGAACAGCAATTTATAAGAATTCTTTCGGCTATTCCGACCTGAAAACAAAAGAACCGCTGAATATCAAATCTGTTTTTCAGCTTGCCTCGGTATCGAAACAATTCACCGCTATTGCGATTATGATGCTTCACGAGAAGGGGAAACTGGATTATACCGATACCATTCAGAAATTCATCCCCGATTTTCCCTACAAAAATATTACCATCAAACAATTATTGTCACACCGGTCCGGATTGCCGAACTACATGTATTTTTCGGGCAAATACTGGAAAAACACAAAGGAATACCTGACCAACCAGGAGGTCCTCGATATAATGGTACAATACCGACCGCACCCCGAGTTTCTGCCCGACCGGAGGTATAAATACAGCAATACTGGCTATGCGATGCTGGCATTGATTGTGGAACGAATTTCGGGACTGCCGTTCCATGAATTTATGGATCAGAACGTCTTTCTGCCGCTTGGAATGGCAAACACCTTTGTGTACAATCCCAACAGCAGAAAAACGATCGAATACGAAACCAAGGGATATAACAGGAACCGACGCAAATCATACGAGGATTTTCTCGACGGTGTCACCGGAGACAAGGGAATTTATTCAACCGTGGAAGATATGTTTATGTGGGATCAGGCGCTGTATTCGGAAAAGATTGTGAAACAATCTACGCTGGACGAAGCCTTTACGCCGGCAAGCTATGATTACAAACGCGACAACAACTACGGCTATGGATTCCGGCTTGACACGCTTGCCGACGGCAGCAGGATCGTCTATCACGGCGGATGGTGGCGCGGATATAATTCACTGTTCGTGCGCAGGCTCGATGATCATACAACGATTATTATTCTCTGCAATAAAGTGAATTGGAGTTTCGGTGAGATTAAAGATCTGCTGAATATTGTTGATTCCGCCGGAGTGTGATTCCTTCCGATACAATTTCGTTTCTTGACTTTGAAACTAGAATTGCGGAAATTCTCGCAGTGTGTGTTTCATTATTTATACTAATTATTTAAGGAGTTTTTCGATGACGACAGAAGCCACCGCATCCAAAGGGGGATTGGAATGGAAGTGGATCATCACGGGGATTATTGCCGGGACAGCACTCTGCTTGTCTCTGCACTTAATGATCGCAAGAACATTTCATGTTGCGTTGATTCCTACATTTATGTCGCTGCTTGGTTTTGTAGTGATGGGAATTATCATTGGATTTAAATCCGACGGATACACAATTAAAGAACCGGCGATTGGCGGATTTGTTACACTGCTGCTTGTGGGAATTATTCTTACCTATGGTTTTGGTTATACATTTACCACAATGGAAATGATTGCCGCACCGGTGCTGGGCTTGATCCTTGGTATGATCGGCGGCTGGGTTGGTGAACAGATTCAGATCACCCCCGAAGAACTTATTAAAGAACTTGAACAGGATAAAAAAGGGGGACTGCAATGGGGATGGATCCTTGCGGGAACCGTGATCGCTTTTATCTTCAATGCATTTTTTGTTATCGGCGGATTTGCTCTGCTGAAATTCGGTGTTGCGGGGATCGTTATGGCGCTTGGCGTAAGTTTTCTGCTGGCCGGATTGCTCGTCGGATACTTCTCTCCCGGAGTTACGATTCTGGAAGCAGGCATAGCCGGCATCTTAAGCATGGCGCTTAATACAATTTTTCTTTATTCGTTTGCTCTTTTGATGATGGAAGAATCGGTCTATGTGCTTGAAGGACTTGTTGTCGGTTTTGTTCTTTCGTTGATCGGAGGCTGGCTTGGCGAAAAGCTGCAGGCATTTTTGGAAAACGACAGCGTAAGCGAATAAAATACATCTTCAGTTTAGAAAATCCTCAAGATAGTTTTCTTGAGGATTTATTATTTTAAATAGTTCTTTTTGTGTGGTGTCTGTATAGTAAAGGCTCTTCACTATACAGGCAGTGGTCGTTTGGGCGGTTTTATGACGGTTAGCATCTCTATTCTAAATGATCCGTGCCGAATTTTGCGACAGATAATTAAAGGCAAACAACCGCCAATTCTTCCGTTTTGTTAAAATCCCACCGTACACGAATGCCGGGAATGCATTTCTTGTTCAACTTCAAAAATTTTCCTATCTTCTACCACAATTAATCCGGGTGAAATTATGCGAAATGTTGTTGTTACTGGAATGGGTCTAATCTCTCCGCTGGGACTTTCCGTACAGGAATCGTGGGACAATGCGATTGCAGGAAAATCGGGCGCCGGACACATCACACGATTTGATACAGAACGGTTCACTACGCAGATCGCCGCAGAGGTGAAAAATTTTGATCCAAAAAAATATTTTGATCCGAAAGAGGTGAATCGCTGGGATCTCTGCATCCAGTACGGTATCGGCGCAGGCCTTGATGCGGTGGCTGATTCGGGTCTGCAGATCACGCCGGAGATTGCCGAACGGGTCGGCATTATCATCGGTTCCGGAGCGGGGGGTCTTATCGGCATCAGCCACACTTCGCTAAACCTGGAACGAGGCGGACAAAAACAAGTATCGCCGTTTTTTATTCCGTCGGTGATTATTAATATGATCTCCGGTCTTTTGGCGATCAGGATCGGTGCAAAGGGAATTAATTACGGAGTTGTTTCTGCCTGCGCAACAAGCAATCACGCCATTGCGGATGGTTTCCATGCCATCCGGCGGGGCGAAGTTGACGCAATGATTGTTGGCGGCGCCGAAGCATCCATTACAGAGGTTGGCATTGCCGGATTCTGTTCTGCGCGCGCAATGAGCAAACGCAACAATGAACCCGAACGGGCGTCACGGCCGTTTGATAAGGATCGCGACGGATTTGTTCTTGGTGAAGGAGCCGGTTGTTTCGTTATCGAAGAGGAAGAACACGCCAAACAACGGGGTGCAAAAATTTATGGCAGGATCCTCGGTGTTGGCATGACTGCTGACGCATATCACTTCACAGCTCCGCCGGAGGACGGTGACGGCGCGATGCGTGCAATGAAATTAGCGGTGCAATATTCTGGATTGAAACCGGAAGATATTGATTATGTGAATGCCCACGGAACATCAACGGGGCTTGGCGATGTAGCGGAAACAAAAGCGGTAAAACGTCTGTTTGGTGATCATTCAAAAAAGATCATGGTCAGTTCTACTAAATCAATGCACGGACACTTGCTCGGCGGTGCAGGCGCGGTCGAAGCAGTTTTAACAATCCTCGCATTGAAAGAGGGAATTATTCCGCCGACGATCAATCTTGAGAACCCAGATCCGCAGTGCGATCTGGATTACGTACCTAATGTTGCGCGCAAAAAAGAGATTCAGTATGCGCTCTCCAACGGATTCGGTTTTGGCGGCACGAATGCCAGTATTTGTTTCGGAAGATCATAAACAATGACGGTCATCCAAAAAAAACCGCTCACATTTCTTGTTGTGGACGACGACATTCCTCTCTCACTCTTTTTTAAAGAGACTCTTCAGCGGGAAAATCATCGCGTCTTTGTTGCGGTAAATGAACATGGTGCGATGGAAGTGTTCAAACATGAGAATATTGACATCATGATATGCGACCTCGTTCTTCCGGGGTTGGACGGGACACAGATTATCAAGACCGTAAAACAACAGAGCGCACAGACCTTCTGTGTGTTAATCTCGGGTCACCACGATCAGATATTTTCCAACCAGATACCCACCAATAACGCAGACCTTGTTATCGGCAAACCTGTTTTTAAGGAAACGCTTGACCGCATCATTCAGAAGTATTTTCTTCAACACTCTGATACATAAGCATCCCTATGAGTAATGACCGTCTTGTAAAAATCGGACTTGTGCAAACGAACTGCTCGGAAGCTCCGGCAGCAAACATGGATAAAGCCGTTAAAGGAATTCGTGAAGCCGCATCAAAAGGCGCGAACATCGTCTGTCTTCAGGAACTGTTCACGACGCTTTATTTTTGCGACAAAGAGGATTATGCACCATTCAATCTTGCGGAAGCCGTTCCGGGCAGATCAACAGAATTGCTGCAGCCGATCGCACGGGAACTCGGCGTGGTGATTATCGCCTCGCTGTTTGAAAAAAGGGCCGAGGGAATCTACCACAACACCGCAGCGGTGATTGATGCCGACGGAACGTATCTTGGAAAGTACCGCAAGATGCACATACCCGATGATCCGGCGTACTACGAAAAATTCTATTTTACTCCGGGCGATCTCGGATTTATATCGTTTACAACCAAATTCGGAAAACTTGGTATTCTCATCTGCTGGGATCAGTGGTATCCCGAAGCGGCGCGGTTGACCGCGTTGGCCGGAGCAGAAATTCTCTTTTATCCAACCGCGATAGGCTGGGCGGACGGCGAAGATAAAAAAATTAACACCATGCAACATAATGCCTGGGAGACAATTCAGCGTTCGCATGCCATCGCGAACGGCATTCCCGTTGTGTCGGTGAACCGCGTGGGACACGAAGGGAATCAGACATTCTGGGGCGGTTCATTTATTGCCGGAAATCAGGGAGAGATACTGTTTAAAGCATCGCACGACAAGGAAGAAGTGAATGTGGTTGAGGTGGATCTTGCACGCTCCAACGCCACGCGCGTACACTGGCCGTTCCTTCGTGACAGAAGGATCGATGCATATTCCGACATCACGAAACGATTCATCGATTAAACAACCCGCACAAAGGCGGAAGTACACCGGATTTATTTCCGCCGCCGCTATTTTAATTATGAAGACACCAAAACAACTTGGATACAGATTTCCCGCCGAATGGGAACGGCAAGCCGCAACGTGGCTTTCATGGGCGCATAAACTTGAATCGTGGCCCGATAAATTTGATCCCGTTCCGTACATCTATACGAATATTGTCAGAACGATTGTACGATTTCAGCATGTGAACATCAACGTTAAAGATGCAGAGATGTTTGAGGATGTAACATCACGGCTGACGCTGGCCGGCGTTTCGCAGGAACGATTCACGCTCTATACAATTCCGACCAACGATGCATGGTGCAGGGATCACGGTCCGGCATTTGTTGTAAACCCGAACGCGCAGGATAAACTTGCCATTGTCGACTGGGGATACAATGCGTGGGGAGGAAAGTATCCGCCGTTCGATCTGGACGATGCAGTGCCGACAAAGATCGCCGAACAGTATAAGGTGCCGGTCTTTTATCCCGGCATTGTGATGGAGGGGGGATCTATCGAGGTGAATGGAAAAGGATGTCTGCTTACAACCAAGGCATGCCTACTGAACGAGAACCGCAATCCGAATCACAACTGTGAACAGATAGAAACATACTTAAAAGAATATTATGGCCAGGAAAAGATTCTCTGGCTGAATGACGGCATTGTCGGCGACGATACGGACGGACATATCGACGATCTTTCACGTTTCGTCAATCCGACAACGATTGTTACTTGTGTTGAAGAAGATCCGCAGGATGCAAACTATGAAATTCTTCAGGAAAATCTGAAACTGCTCCGCACACTCACCGATCTGGAGAACAAGCCGTTCAACATAGTAGAACTGCCGATGCCGGGCTTTGTTGCCTACGAAGGTCAGCGGCTCCCGGCAAGCTACGCCAACTTTTTAATCGGAAATGGTTTTGTCATCGTTCCGGTATTCAATCATCCCAACGATCTGAAAGCGCTTACCATTATTCAGAAACAGTTCCCCGACCGGGCTGTGATCGGCATCGACTGTGTTGATCTGGTGTGGGGACTCGGTACGCTCCACTGCATAAGTCAGCAAGAGCCGGCCGTTGATTAATAATTTACCGCACGTAAGTTACCCCGCGAAAAATTTATAGTTCATATTCCATGCCGAATACTGGCAGCAGATTCCACTGATAGATTGTATCCTGTTTATTCTTCCTTTCATTCCAAAAATATGTTGCAACGTTCTTTTGGTTATAGACATTCCACGCGCTCAGGTAAAGGACCAGATTTGATGATGTAAAGTGGAACCGTTTATCGAACCGCACGTTCATGGAATGGTATACAGGATACCGCGCCGTATTGATCCTGCTGCCGTCAAACACGGGCCGCTTGAGCTGTGCGGACTGTGTGAGATCGAACGGAGTGTACGGCGTTCCTCCCGCAATAATCCACCGGGCGCTGAATTCCCATTCCGCATTCGGCTTGTATCCTCCTTCGGTGCTGACGATGAAACGGTTATCGAACACGCGATTTCTCCACGTATCGTCTTCCCCTTTATATTTCGTTCTGAACACTGTTACACTGGCAAGTCCGTAGAAGTCCTGCGCAAGTTTTTTCTGCAGCGTGATCTCGAAGCCGCGGGAGAGCGCTTTACCGTTATTGCTCAGCGCAGAGTGTGCAAAGTACAATCCGTTGCGATAGAATATTTCATCCACCAGAAACAGCGTCGGATCGGAAGGATCGACCGGGAAATCGTAATATTCTTTCTGATAGACCTCCATGCTCAGCTTGGTATCTTCGCTCAGCAGTTGGTCCAGACCGAAAATGTAATGGATGGCGTATGGATCCCGCAGATTTTTATTTCCCGCGTTCTGCGAAAGGATGGACATCGGCATGTTCTGATAATACATGCCGGAAGCAATTTTTACCAACGTCAATTCGTTGAATTGATAGGAGAGCGTTGCGCGCGGTGCGGCGTTGAACCGGTCGTTGTACGAAAAATAGTCCGTGCGGAGTCCGATTGTTCCCGTAAGTCCGGTGAACGGACGGACGATGTAGTTGATGAAACCGCCGAACTTGCTTTCATTCATCGTTTTATTAATGTTGAATGCGGACGTTGAATCACCCAGTGCATCGGTATAAGCGCCGAACATATTATCATATCCGCTGTACATGTATTTCACTTCTACGCCGAATTCCAACGCATGCGCATCGGAAAACCGCAGATGGTTGCTGTTCCGTGCTGTTGCCGACGCTTCCGTTGAATGATTCCTGAGCAGAGCGGTGCCGGTGTTGGTTTCAAACAGATCTTCCCTAAAGCGCGATGATTGATATCCAAGAGTAGTTGTTGAAACGAAATGCTGATTCCACAATGCACGCCATACAATTCCCCCGGCGTTTTGATAGATGTCCTGATTTCCGTAATAGAGCATATCGTTTTCTTCTGCCGCATTCCGGGTAGGATTGTTATGATCGTCACCGCTTAACGCCACGATGCTGAGTTTGTGTTTTGATGAAAGATCGTACACGATCTTTCCCTGAATATCACCGTATTCCGGCGCAACAGAGGTGCCGATATTGAACATTTTAACCACGTAATCCAGATAACTTCTCCGCGCAGAGAGAAGATATGAACCTTTTCCGCCGATCGGTCCTTCAGCTACGCCGCCGAACCCCATGATGTTCAGGTCGAACTGTCCGTCAAAATTATTTCTGTTTCCTTCGCGGAATTTCAGATCGAGGATGGAGGAAAGTTTGTCGCCGTATGCAGGTGAGAATCCGCCGGCGTAAAAATTTACTTCGTCGATCAGATCCACATTGATCATCCCAATCGGTCCGCCGCTAGCTCCCTGCGTGGGGAAATGATTGATGTTCGGTATCTCGATGCCGTCAAGATAGAATGCGTTTTCCAGAGGACTGCCGCCGCGGACAATAAGACTGTTCGACTGGTCGTTTACTTTTGCCAGGCTCGGTAAACTCATCATCACCCTGCTGATATCGCCGCCGGAGCCGGGGGCGCGCCGGATCTCCTCCGCGCTGAGCGAAGTAATGCTCACCGGTTGAACATCATTCTTCTGAAAATATCCCGCTGTTACTACCACCTGTTCGGTTTCCAGCGTTTGTTCTATCAGTTCGGCGGAAACTGCCGTGCTGCGCTGCGAACGGACGATGATATCGGTTTTGGTGATCGTGGAATAACCAATCATTCTGAATTGCAGCGAATAATTTCCAACGGGAATCTGTTTTATGGAAAATTTTCCGTTGACGTCGCTGATGGCGCCAAGGGTCGTATTCATCACGATAACATTTGCGCCGACCAGCGGCGATTGTGTTTCCAGATCAAGAGCGGTTCCCTCTACCGTTCCGGTCAATTGCTGCTGAGGAAACAACATTACGGCGAAAACGACTTGTAACAATAATATTTGAATAAGATGTTTCATTGTTTCTCCGGTAAAAATTGTGAGTGTTTTGTTGTTTGTTACACTACAAAAATACGCCACACCCGTATGGAGTTCGCTTTTCCCGATGGGATTGGACGTGGAGTGGTGGTTCAATCCCCTTGGGATGAACGCAAAATGATGGTATTTAGCGATTTAGAAGATTAAAGAAGGGGAAACCGAAAATACTGGAAATTTTACGTTCCGATATTATGCTTGGGGATGCAGATTAGTGAATATTTCGTTTTACAGTGACAATACATTTATGGTAAGCGGAGAGATCTTTTCATAGTTTTGTGCGAAATCCTTCCATCATTGCATAGCGACGCTTCAAGAAAGATTTATGTATGAGATCCATCCACTTTTTATAAAAAAGCAGACTTACTCCACCAACAAAGAAGAAGAATAGATTAAAATATGAGGATAATTGACATTTATTAAACACAAAGAAGAAAATGGGTCCGACCAATGCATTGAGTAAGATCAAAAAATCTGTAAGGGCATATGAGCTTCCTTGATAGTTAAACCAAGCACTTGATTCTATTTCAAATCTTTGTCGATGCAAAGTCGATCTGTAAAGGATAAGAAAAATAGATGTGCCGCAATGGAATACATACAAAGCTATTATTTGTGATAAATGTTTCATATCAAGAAAAGTATAGTCAATAATAGTGGCCACAATACCAACGAGAGTCAAAATGCATAGGCTTATTAAATATTTGCGACGTAAAAACTTTTCCCAGGATTGCGGTAGAACCGCCAACACATCAAAGAATGTGCTTTCGGAAATAAAACTTAGTTGTCCCCACATTGAGGAGCCCATCAATAAATAAAAACTTAAAACATACACCGGAATTATTGTTGCCAGCGGTTTATTGGGATCATCATTACTGTTCGCCAGTTGCAGCAGAAACAACGGACTCATCATCCCATACATAGTGATGATCATTGTCCGCAACCGCCTGTTCCTGAAAATTAACAACCATTCAAAACGCCACGACGATATTTTTGAGATTGTTGATGTATCGACGGATATTTCCTTTCGAGACACAGTCAACCGGTCCACATACATCAAAAAAATTATATTTTGGTACACAAGTTTAATCAGACCTAAGAGTGTAATAACGGGAATAATGATTGCGGTGTAATTTCCAACACCGAGGTTATTAAATAGTAATGTAATGCTATCGCGCAACAGTGGTATGTTTAAATATTCTAATACACCAACGACACATATTATTGCGGCGCCAAACAGAAATGAAAACAGGAACTTACCGAAAGAAGCGGCAAGAAGAATGAGCAGCGTATTAATACCCAAAACAACAACAATTCCACTGAACCACGCAAGGCCTTCAAAAGATATTCCAAAATATGATATTGAAAATGAAAGCCACAAACCAATCCCTATAGCATTGGAAAAATTAATGAGGGACTTTGCCATCAGATACCCGGCGATACTACCTCTTCGAATATTGCAATGAAGATATTGATGTATAATCGCGGCCGGAATATTAATTAATATCACTCTAACCAGGAGATCTCCGAGAAAGTATCCCCACAAAAATCTATTGATAATATCAATAGGATTAATTTCTGGCGATATCTTACGGAGTATAGCAGGAAGATAAATGCCGAGAAATGAAACCTGGGCGACCAGAAGTGCAATCAAAACAATCCAAAGGATTTTAATGCTGATAGTTTGACCGGCAAGCGGACTACGCACAATCGATTTCCACTCCATGACTACAAAGTCTTTCCAGTTGATCATTTACGCTCCAAAATATTGCCGAAGTTCACGAAGTGTATCATCTGTTGTAGCAATGTCTTTAATGATCCTGCCCTTCTCAATAAGTCCGATGCGGTTGCACACCGTCGTTATATGTGAAAGGTCATGACTTGAAATAAGGATTGTCGTGTTTTTTTGTGAAGAGATATTTTTTAGAATGTTTACGAGTTTTATTTGCGATGATGGATCCAGATTGGCAAATGGTTCGTCGAGTAACAACACCTTCGGCTGGATTATCAATGAAGCAGCAATTCCAATTTTACGTTTATTACCCGTTGATAAATCACGTATCAATTTATTTTGGTCTAACACTTCTCCATTGAACATTGATTCGAAAATTGCCAGTCGTTGTTGTATATCGGCCGGATAAATACCATAAACTTTCCCGACAAAAGAAAAATACTCTTCCGGAGTTAGGAATGGAATGAGAGAGCTTTCGTCCAGGAAGGAAGAGGTGTATTTTTTCCACGCATCATTTCCGGCAACGGGTTGATCAAAAGAAACAATACTTCCATTGTCTGCCTTAATAAGATCCAGAATCAAACGAAAAAGTGTCGTCTTTCCTGCGCCATTATTGCCAACAAGGCCAAAACAATCGTGGGTGTTTATTGTTAATGAATCAATATGAACAATTTCAACGTTGTTGTATGATTTAACTAAAGATTGTATTGTTATCATGATGGTTTTGAAGAAATACAGGGATGGGAAGTGATACAAAAAATTATTTGACCGTTGTAATTAGTATCCTTCAAATGAAAGCGGAGTGTTGCGGCCAGTCGATATTTCAAAATTATTGTGTTTGGTGCTTGATGAAGAATAGAAAAACCGTCTCAAAGAGTTAAGAATGAACCTCAGGCTTTAATATCCCTCTTTTGTTATACCAAATATAATGCCACATTTATATGGCGAAAGCATGGAAAATAGCGATTCGAATTTATAGTAATTGCAAAAAAAAACCGCAAGTGTACAAAAGTTATACATACTTGCCGGCGATTATTATTGTTTACAATTAGAAATAAATATCGATTTAACAGGTTTAGTTTTTATGTTTCATGTATTCGGGGGAGATAGTGAGCGCAGGTGGGTGGTTCAATGCCTATGGACGAACCAAAAATTGTCGTATGAATTGATTTGGAAGAATAATGGAAAATATGTTTATAACCACGGGGTATTTTTGTTTTGAAGCGTTGCACAGTAAGGCGAAGTGGAAAAAATATGTAAGGTAACTTAAAGTATTATTTACACTTGTAAATTAGTGTATACAATTAATTGATGTTTATTTTGGTTTTGACATTATAATTCTATGAATAATCTGATTCTCGTAGGTAAAAGTGAATCCATTTTTATTAAAATAGTAAATATCGTAGGTGAGCGGACTTCCAGCAAAACTGGTATCCGGAACTCCAATTTTACCGAGAACAAATTCCCTTTCACACTTGATCTTTATTCCATCTTTTGTTTTACCTGCATAAGGACCCTCCAGGCTGACGCTGATCGTTCCCAGACCAAAAAGAGGGTCTTTCGAAATCGTAACAAATGTATACGCTAGCCTTCCCTCGGTATATTGAAAAATATAGCCATTCATATCACCATCACCAATGTAAGACGGTTTTCCAAGCTTACGAACAACAGTGCTTGAATCGTCACCAATTTGAACACCTTCAATATTATCACCTAAAACTATTTGTGACTGAGGTTCGGGTGTTGTTGTATGCTGACAAGAGGTAAAAAGAAAAATAAAAACTGTAACAAAAATATATTTGAACATCTGCCCCTTAATGATTTATCGTTTACCGACATTGATTGAAAAATGTCTTTCTGTAAAACATGTACCGATATTTTAAGACGCCGGAGAAACAAGAACGGTTTTCCGGTATTCGGACGGCGTCGTGCCGGTTTGTTCTTTGAAGAGCGTATTGAAAGTAGCCTTTGAATTGAATCCGGCATCGAATGCAAGGGAAAGAATTTTCAAATGCTGTTTTGAAGGATCGGCAAGATCTTTTTTTACTTCATCCAAACGGTACCCGTTCACAAAATCGTAAAAATTCTTGCGGAGCTTTGTATTGATCACCTCGGAAAGATTGTGCGGCGAAACGGAAAGCTCTGCCGATAGTTCCGTCAGGGTCAGCGCGCTGTTTCGATAGATCTTTTTCTGTTCCATCAGCCGCAGCAATGCTCGAAGATGCTGTTCCGCTGTTTCGTCGGTGAGCCCGGAGCGCTCATACTTAACAGCGCTCTCTTCTTCAATTGTGTGTTCAATCTCTTCAACCGCCTGCATGGTCTTTTCCACGACCGGATCGGCGAAGATCTCCGACTTCAGCAAACCGCCGTACCCCATTCCGTAAACGTATAACGCAAATCCGACTGACGAGAAAATGAAGTTTGAGAGATTGATACCGTTCATTAAAAAAAGATCTTCGATTAAAAAGACCGAGATCGCAGCAAATCCCGTAAAAGTAATGTTCCGAAGCCAGATCAATTGTATCTTTTCAACCGAAGAGACAACATCCTTAATATGAAGATTAAATCGATTGATCATTCTTGTGCTTAATCCAAGATAGGCCATACCCTGAACGATCACTGCAACATTGTACAGACGAAGGATCGGAGGAGTATCCGTTGCGCTGACAACGCCCACCAGAGAAAGATCGGACTGCGAAGTGTATATGACAACGATCAGAATTATTTCATAGATGCCGAAGGGAATAAAGTGGAACAATTCGTTCGAGTCGAACCGCTGCGAACGGCGGACAAGATGTTTTGTATATAGAAAATGGAAAGGCAGCGCCGCAAGAGAGAGTCCGCTGATAAGAAAGAAGTATGGAAGCGACACATAAATTCCCGTATCCTGCAGCAGCAAATGGATCAGAATGCCGGTATAACTGAGCATTAACAGCGCCAGATAACGGTTGGCAAAGAGCGCGCGGTGTTTTTGTATAATAAGAATTGCCAGCAGCAATCCCTGCGCGGCGGCGATTATTACGATAATGTTTGGAAGATTGAATTCCATGGAGGAAGATAGCAGGAAATGAGAGGAACTACAATAAACAAAAAATCCCGCACAAGGCGGGATTTGTATTAATGTTATAGATGATTACTTCTCACTCTTCGACTCGTCCGCCAAATTGCGCACATTACTCTTCGGCCGAAACCTTCTTTTTTGAAGCGCGGTTGCGTTCGTTCTGATCGAGAATCTTCTTTCGCAGACGGATGAAGTTCGGTGTTACTTCCACATATTCATCGTCGCCGATCCATTCAATTGCCTGCTCCAGCGTCATCAACAGTGGCGGTTCAAGGCGGACTGATTCATCAGTACCCGATGCCCGCATATTAGTTAACTGTTTTGCTTTGCAGACGTTCACCGTCATATCGCCTTCGCGCGAGTTCTCACCGACGATCATGCCGGAATAGACCTTCGTCTGCGGATTAATAAAGAATGTTGAACGGTCCTGCAGCTTGAACATTCCATACGCAACCGATTCGCCGGTTTCCAGAGAAACCAATGCACCGCGTGTGCGGTGGACAAGTTCTCCTTTGAAAGGTTCGTATCCCTGGAAATTGTGATGCAGAATGCCGGTACCTTTTGTCTGGGTCATGAATTCATTTCGGAAACCGATCAATCCGCGGGCCGGCACGAAAAATTCCAGCCGCGTGTTGCCGTTGGAAGAGATCATGTTCTTCATCTCACCTTTTCGTTTGCCGAGATTTTCGATAACGGTTCCGGTAAATTCATCCGGAACGTCGATGATAACATGTTCGATCGGTTCGCAGAGTACGTCGTCGATCCGTTTGTAGATCACCTGCGGACGGGAAACCTGAAGTTCAAATCCCTCGCGGCGCATATTTTCTATCAAAACTCCAAGATGCAATTCGCCGCGTCCGCTTACCTTGAACACGTCCGGTGCATCGGTAAGTTCAACCTGAAGACTGACATTCGAGCGAAGCTCTTTCATCAGCCGTTCCTGAAGATTTCTTGTTGTCACATACTTTCCATCCAGACCTGCGAACGGGGAATTGTTCACAACAAAGTTCATCGTCAGCGTCGGTTCTTCAATAGCAACAAACGGCAGTGCTGTCGGATCGGCAGCATCAACGATTGTTTCGCCGATATCGACATCTTCCATGCCGGAAATTGCGATGATGTCGCCGACACTTGATTCTTCAATTTCAATTCGTTTCAATCCTTCGAACGTGTACATTTTTGCTACGCGTGCATCTTCCGTAACACCGTTACGATGGATGATCTTCATCTGATTCTTAATGTGAATTCTGCCGCGGTGCACTTTGCCGATACCAAGACGGCCGAGATAATCATTGTAGTCGATCGTTGTAACAAGCATCTGAAACGGTTCGTTAATATCGCCCGTGGGTGAAGGTATTTTAGAAACAATAGTATCAAACAACGGTTCAAGCGACGTTCCCTTGTCTTCCAGTTCACGCTGCGCGATTCCCTGTTTGGAGATGGCGTAGATGGTCGGAAAATCCAGCTGCTGTTCGTTCGCACCGAGCGAAAGGAACAGTTCGAACACTTCGTCCAGCACAACATGTGCGCGGGCGTCTTTACGGTCGATCTTGTTGATAACAACGATCGGCTGAAGATTCAGGTCCAATGATTTTTTCAGAACGAATTTTGTTCCGGGAAGCGGGCCTTCGGAAGCATCGACGAGCAGCAGAACGCCGTCCACCATTTTCAGTGTGCGCTCTACTTCGCCGGCAAAATCGGAGTGACCCGGTGTATCAACAATGTTGATCTTATATTTTTCTTTTGTCGTCTTGTCGGTATAAAAGACGGAAGTATTCTTTGCAAGGATGGTGATTCCGCGCTCTTTTTCCTGTGCGTTCGAGTCCATCACACGCGTTACCATCTGCTGGTTGTCGCGGAACGTTCCGGTTTGTCGTAATAATTGGTCAACCAGCGTTGTCTTGCCATGGTCAACGTGTGCTATGATGGCGATGTTACGGATATTGCTTTGTTTGAACATTGTTTCTTCCTATTGATTGCTCGGATTTCGCTGATTTTAGTGAAAAAACGCAGACTTATTCGCCTTCGTTACTATTTACATTATCAGCGGAATCATAATAAAAAACGTCCCGAAATGCGTGCGGGACGTTCAATTGACTGCATCAATATACGAAAAAAATCGGGATATTAAAATTAAAAAAAATCCATACTGATTTCGGTGTCACTATTACTGATTTTGGGCCGATTTCAAATTCTTTTTGACTGAATCTCTAAAGAAACCGTTTTCCAGATACGGATAGAGATTCTTTCCGGGGCAGACGGTTTTGGAGGAATAGTCTTTATGTCCGCGAATGGAATCTGCTGGAACGCCGTATTTCACCGATAAAAATGTCATCATTCGCACGACCGCATCCAGTTGTTGCTGATTAGGTTCTACATCTTCAAAATTTCCCACAACTTCGATCAGAGCATGTCCGGCCGGATCGTATTCGGTATTTGTGTCGCCGGCATAATTGATGCTGCGTCCTTCATAGATCTTTCCATCGAGATCGATGATGTAATGATAGGGGATATCGATCCACTTTTTCTCGCGTCGCGACCAATTTTGCAGATTGCGCAGATACGTTACCGGATCTTTTCCTTTCGGAAACGGTTCGCCCTGATGATGAAGTGTGATGTGCGTGATGAGATGTTTTTTTGCGAGCGAGTCGATAGCCGGTGTGCCGCCCCATTGTTGAACGGTAATGATCTCCTGTTCAACGCTGCGAAAAGAAAATTCCTTTGACGAAGAACACCCGTCAAGAATAACTGCTCCGGAAATAACGAAGAGTACTGCAATAATTGTTTTCCTCAATGTGCGTCCTGTAATATCCTTTCGCTGCGGTGATCCGCAAAATAAATTAAGTAGTGAAAAAAAAGATGATGACTCAATCCGAAGAAGGAAGCATGTACCCGGCAGCCAGATTTTTATAATGTTCAATTTGCTTCTGTTCCCACTCAGCGTTGCGGTGTAGTTCGTGCGCCATGATCGCTGCAACAGCCGGCGCCATTTCCATGCTTGCGCCGGCATCTAAAAATAACGCCTGGGTTCTTCTCGCTAAAAAATCTTCCACCGTTCTTGCCATTTCATTCTGTACCGCCCAGACAACATCCGCTTTTCTGTAGGGAAGGCCGGGATGAAGTTTTTGAGCGAGAGCCGGATCGGAAGCGAGCAGCAGTTCGTCGATCTGAATTGCATCGGTTCCGTAATATGATAACGGATCATCGAAAATAAAATTCTTCCGGAAGCCATGGATCGGAAGATGACGGGTCACACATTTTTTTTCTTCAAGTCCGCCGACGAGAGCAGCTTTATCAATAAGGTCTTCCGCCATTTTCCGGTAGATGGTCCACTTTCCGCCGGTAATAGTAAGCAGTCCGGAAGGAGAGACGGAAATCTGGTGTTTTCGCGAAATATCTTTTGTCTCGACCTGATTTCCATTGGAGGTTGCAAGCGGACGCAGACCTGCAAAGACACTTAACACATCCTCCGGACGCGGATCTTTTTGCAGGTAAGCCGCCGAGGTATTCAGAAGAAAAGAAATTTCTTCCTGCGAGGCACGCGGTTCAAGCGTCGGATCGGTTGCTTCCGTGTCGGTTGTTCCGATGATCACCTTGTTATGCCACGGAACAGCAAACAGCACGCGGCCGTCGGCAGTGTGCGGGATCATAATGCCGCTGTTGCCTTGAAGGAAAGAAGCATCGACAACAATGTGTACGCCGCGGCTCATAGTAACAGACCGATCACTTCGGCCGTCATCCATACTCTTAATGCTGTCCACAAATATTCCTGCGGCATTAATGATTGTTTTACCGGCAGCATGGAATGTATTATTGCTTTCACCATCAAGAAGTGTAACGCCGTTCACAAGACCGTTCGCGTCTTTTGTCAGTTCGGTTGCTTTAACATAATTCAGTACGACGGCACCGTTTTCAACTGCCGTCTGCGCAAGGTGTATGGCAAGGCGCGCATCGTCAAATTGTCCGTCATAATAAATCACTCCGCCTAAAAGGCCGCGCCGATCCAGATTTGGCAGCGCGGACAACGTCTCATCCTGCGAGATCTTTTGGGAAGGACCCAATCCCAATTTGCCGGCCATCATATCGTACATTTTCATTCCAATATTGTACAGCGGCCCTTCCCACCATTCATAGACCGGAATAATGAAGCGCAGATTCTTTACCAAATGAGGCGCATTCTGCATCAATATTCCGCGTTCGTGGAGCGCCTCGAAAACCAGTGAAAGATCTCCTTGTGCCAGATAGCGAACTCCGCCGTGAACCAGTTTAGTGCTTCTGCTCGATGTTCCCTTTGCAAAATCGGACTGTTCAACAAGTAACGTCGCGTATCCCCTGGATGCAGCATCCACGGCGGCGCCTAAACCGGTGGCCCCTCCGCCAATGATGATTACGTCCCACACTTTGCCGGGATTGGCGGTTACTTTTTGTAGAAGGAGATTTCTTTTCATAGGACCGTACCCCGATTCTTAAATATCCCCTTTTAGTTTTTTTATGTAATGCTCGAACTCAATTAGATAGGAATTCCGCTCCACCAGTTTTTTGATCTCACTTAGATTCTCTTTGCATATCGTTTCGCCAGCGGAAATAATATCTTTTGCCTCATCAAAATCGGTCCACGAAAGCTGCTGTACGTCGGGGCGGATAATGAGATCGGCTTCCCGCAACCGTATCACCGAAAGGTGGAACGAGGTGATATCCTCTGTTCGATACAGAATGTCAAAAATATTCTGCGGTTGTTCAACAGTCTTTAAGGAACGCGTAACATCAACCGCCAACACTCTATCGGCGCCGATCTCACGCACTTTTCCGGCCGGAACACTTTCGGAGGCACTGCCATCGACAAGAAAATATTTGCCGTATTTTACGGGAGGAAATATTCCGGGGATCGCCGAACTGGCGCGGACGGCATTCCGCAGGCTTCCTCTGGTAAAATTAATTTCCTCTCCCGAGTTCAGGTCGGTGGCAATGGCGGAAAAATGCATGCCGAGACTTTCAATCGGTACGTCGGGAACCATCTCATAGATACCGGAGGTAACTGCATCATCAAAATAGGAATACCGGTTCAACGCATTTACCGCCTGAAGCCGAGTGCCGACATAATCAAAGAATTGATCGAAATATCCCTTGCCCGTTTTTTTTCCGTTGTTTCCCAGCCGTTCGATTCCGAGATTCATGAATTTCGGATTAGAGATAGTCTGAAGGATGAATTCTTCAACACGCAGCGCATTTCCGTAATATGCGTACAATCCGCCGACGAGCGCACCCATACTGCATCCGGTAATCGCCGCCGGAGCTATTCCTTCAGCATCAAGTACTTTCATTACACCGATGTGAGCCAATCCGCGTGCTCCGCCGCCGCCGAGAGCCAATCCTAATTTTGACATACGGACCCCTTTCTTTTTATGGTGTTATGTTATCCATATCAGATATAACCCGCCGAGTATCACCAAAATTCCGCAGATCCTTTTTATCCAAATCAAAACCGTTGATCCATCGCTCCACTGTAAATACCGCTGAACTTTATTTGTCAACGTTCCCGCCCCGATAATGACCGCACAATGACCGCACCCAAAGGAAAGAAGCAACAGCATTGAAAACAGATAATCCGTCTGTGCTGTTTGAAAGACGATACCTAAGACCGGCGCCATATAGGCAAATGTACATGGACCCAATGCAATGCCAAACAATAATCCGAGAATGAACGCTGCCGGCAGACCCTGCAGTTTTGTCTGACGAATGCCTGCGGTGTTCCAATCAACTTTTAGTATATCCATGAGATATAAGCCGACAACAAAGAAGATGGAGGCCACAAAATAATTGCCCGCCGTTCCGACATCCCCCATTAACCGTCCCATTGATGCTGTGACGATACCGATCAACGCAATAGTTAATAATATTCCGACAGCAAAGACGAGAGAGATGCTTAATGTTCGCTTGAAAGAAATTTTCCCCTGCGAACTGATGAATCCAACGACAAGCGGAATACTGGAAAGATGGCAGGGGGATAGCAGAATGGAAAGAACTCCCCATCCAAACGAGGAGAGAAGCACAAGCCATGCCGGACCGGTCATAGCATCGTAGAGGATAGTAAAAAGTGTATCGAGCATCTTAACCGCCGATCTGTGCCGGTGTTACACCGCGTTTCTTGAATAATGTATGGATCTCTTCTTCGGGAAAGAATCCTTCGTGACGGAAAAATTCTTTTCCATTCTCATCCAGAAATACCTGGGTTGGGATTAATCGGACGCCGTATTGTCGGGCAAACGGTTTTTGTTCCGGGGTCCACACATCATAAAAAATTACCTTCACAACATCACCGTACTTCTGTTCGATCGCCTTCATCACCGGCTGCATTTTTTTGCAGGGAATGCAGTTGACCGAACCGAGTTCAATAAATGTAATTTTCGGCTTTACGGTACGCTGCTCATCCGTTTTTTTTGACTGCGGAATAAGAACGAATGAAAACGCGAAAAGTAACACGCTGATAAATAAAATCAATCTCATGTTTTATCCTTCATTGATCCATGCGAGTATTTGTTCATCTTTAGGAATATTGCCAATGCTCTTAACTTTTTCGTTGATGACCAATCCCGGCGTAGAGAGTATCCCGTATTTCATGATTTCTGCAATATCCTCCACCTTGGTTACTGTTGCGGAGAGATTATTCTTTGCAACAAGTTCCTGTACTTTTAAATTGAGTGTTTTGCACTTTGCACATCCCGATCCGAGAACTTTTACAGATACCATTGAACAATCCTTTCTATTCCGTTAAAACACAAAATTAAAAATATACCCGACGGTGATTATGCCTGTGCCGACAATAGAAACAAACGTTATTATTAACGGCAGTTTCAGGACTTTCTTGAGAATAATCGTTTCGGGCAGAGAAAGTCCGATTACCGACATCATAAATGCCAGCACAGTGCCGAGTGAAGCCCCTTTTTCCAATAAGACCTGAACGATTGGGATAATCCCGGCCGCATTCGAATACATCGGGATTCCGATCAACACGGAAACGGGGACCGACCACCAGGCAGACTTTCCCATGATTGACGCCATAAAATCCTCGGGAACATATCCGTGCACGACCGCACCAATGGCTATTCCAACAACAATGTACACCCACACCTTTGCGACGATCTCTTTCACCGATTCAATTCCCGCATCTATTCTGTCGGAGAGCGTACGTTGTTCTTCCGCAAGATCATTGTGTCCGGCCTTAATCTGGTAAACCCAATCTTCAACATACCGCTCCAGTTTCAGCCGACCGATAATATAACCCGATACGATGGCGATCAATAATCCGGTAAACATATACAGAAGAGCTGTTTTCCACCCGAACAATCCGAACAATAGCACCAGTGCAACTTCGTTGATC
This sequence comes from uncultured Ignavibacteriota bacterium, assembly GCA_903861125.1. Lineage (GTDB taxonomy): Bacteria > Bacteroidota > Ignavibacteria > UBA10030 > UBA8401 > UBA8401. Next base: position 339,136 of record CAIOTF010000023.1, on the reverse strand, counting down.
ATCGGAGCGGCAATAAGAAATGAAAATGTAACTCCGAGAGGAATGCCCGATTCCACAAATCCAAGAAAGAGCGGAATGGCGGAGCATGAGCAGAACGGCGTTACTACTCCCAGTAAACTTGCCAGAACATTGCCGGCAAATAATTTTTTCCCGCCAAGAATTGTTCTTGTTCTCTCCGGGGAAAAGTATGAACGGATAATGCCGACAAAAAACACGATGAGCGTGAGCAGTAAGAGCACCTTGGGTACTTCGTAGATAAAGAAGTGAATGACTGACGTGAGAGGGGACGTTCTTTCCAGTTGAAGCACAGAGTACACCAAAAAGTCTGTTATAACTTCAAGGTTGGAATACAACGCCAACCACACGATCAGCAATCCGGTGATGATTCCGATTTTTTGTTTCATACAATTCCCGAAGCGATCTCTTGCTGTAAAATTTCCCGTATCTGATCGACGGTAGGTACGCGTCCCTGCACAACAATTTTATTATCGAGAACGAGGCCGGGTGTACGCATGATACCGTATGAAGCGATCTGCTGATAGTCCGTCACTTTTTCAACGGCGGCAGTAATGTTCATCTGCTTCATTGCTTCGATGGTTCGCTGTTCCAACGTTTTGCAATTTGCACAACCGGAACCGAGTACTTTGATAATCATTATGATGTTCCTTTCTCAAGAGTTACTGTTCTTCTAAAATCTTTACCCGGGTTTTTGCTTCTGCGTGTGCAACTTTTCCTGCCAGCGAAAGAATGTCAAAAATCTGCTTATCGGCGATCTTGTAATTCACACGCAATCCGTCCTTCCACGACACAACGATCTTTTCCTGCACAAGAATTTTCATGTGGCGGGAAAGGTTGGATTGCTCCAGGTCCAGCGCCGGAGCGATCTCACAATTGCATTTTGCGCCCGCTTTCAAATATTCCAGTATCCGGATTCTATTCGGATGCGCGAGAGCGTTTAAAACATTTGCCTTCAATTCATACCGTGATGTCTGCATTGCGGTCCCCGTTTCATTTGTCTTTTTGACTATATGAGTATATACTCATATAGTATGCCAAAACAAATCCTCTGTTTTGGGAGAGATTTGTTCATCGGGCGAAAAAATATTCTTTGAATTGAAACAACGGAGCGAAATAAATCTTATTAGTAGGAATTGAACAGGACCACGGTATCGGCATTATGCCGGTACGGCCGCATCAAAATATTTTTTCTTTATCCATAACGATACGTTCACCAGCAGAATCAGCGCCGGCACTTCAACCAGCGGACCGATCACCGTTGCAAACGCCGCCTGGGAATTGATGCCGAAAACGGCAACAGCTACAGCAATAGCCAGTTCAAAATCGTTACTTCCCGCGGTGAACGAAACGGTAGCAGCTTTTTCGTACGAAGCGCCGATCCGTTTTGCCACAAAGAACGTGATGAAAAACATTCCTGCAAAATAAAACATATACGGAATAGCTACCCGCACGACTTCCAGCGGAAGCTCAACGATCTTTTCGCCTTTCAGTGAGAACATCACAAAGATTGTAAAAAGGAGCGCTACGGGGGTCAGTACGGAAATTTTCGGCACAAATGTTTTGTGGTACCACTCTTTGTCTTTAAACCGGAGAAGAGTTGCCCGCGTAAGAATGCCGGCAACGAACGGAATACCGAGGTAAATAAGAACGGTTATGGCGATCTGTTCTATAGAAATGTTGACTGCCGATCCTTTGAAACCGAACAGAGGCAGAAGCAGCGTAATAAAGAAATATGCGTAAACGGAATAGAGGAAAACCTGAAAAACCGCATTGAATGCCACCAATCCCGCGGCAAGCTCGGAATCACCTTTCGCAAGATCGTTCCAGACCAGCACCATGGCGATACAGCGCGCCAGTCCGACAAGAATCACCCCGGTCATCAATTCCGGTTTGTCCGGTAAAAAAATGACTGCCAGCAGAAACATCACCAGCGGACCGACGACCCAGTTCTGGAGCAGCGAAAGCAGAAGGATCTTTCCATTTCTGAACACAACCGGCAGTTCCTCATATTTTACTTTTGCGAGAGGCGGATACATCATTAAGACAAGACCAATAGCGATAGGGATATTTGTAGTGCCGGAACTGAACGAATCCCAGAAACCCGCAATACCGGGAAACATCGCACCGGCCGCAACGCCCAATGCCATAACAAGAAAGATCCAAAGAGTTAAATACCGGTCGAAGAATGAAAGTTTACCAGAGATGGCGCTCATCGTGAGTCCTTTGAAATATGTTCAGAAAAGAAGCGGTAAAAATCATTTTTTATTTCATCTCTCACTCTGCGGAATACCGCAAGGATCTCCTCTTCGCTTCCCGCTGCTTCGGCCGGATCATCGAAACCGATATGAAGCCGGTTTTTTACTTTTCCGGTGAATACGGGACAGGTTTCCTTTGCATTACCGCAGACCGTGATGACATAATCAAAAGAGAGAGCCAGAAATTGATCGACTGTCTTTGGATAATTATGACTGATATCAATCTCAAGTTCACTCATCACCCGAATTGCTTTGGAAGAAACTTTTGGAGCTGCTTTTGTTCCCGCAGAGAATACTTCCAATGATGAATCGAATGATTTGAGAAATCCTTCTGCCATTTGTGAGCGGCAGGAGTTTCCAGTACATAGAATAAGAATGCGTTTTGACATACGGTTTGCTTCCGATCAGTACATTTTATGGTTTGTCGGCGTACACGTTAATGCTGTAGATGCCCACCTTTGCTTTTTTAAATTCACGCAGCTGATCGAGCGTAAGATATGTGATCATGATCTCGTTGGGAATGGTGATCTCGCGTTCCTTCTGGACCGTGATATTAACGAAGCCCGCTTCTTTAATCGTATTCAAATATTCATCCATTTGCTGCGCGCCGGAGATACATCCCGCATACAGTACAGCGGCATTCTTCACCTCTTCCGGAAGTTCACCCTTCAAAACGATATCGGAGATCGAGAAATGTCCGCCCGGTTTCAGAATGCGGAATGTTTCCGAGAATGCCTTCTGCTTGTCCGGAACAAGGTTCATTACGCAATTGCTGACAACAACATCGGCAATATTATTTTCCACCGGCATATTCTCTATATCGCCAAGGCGAAATTCAACATTGGTGAAACCAAGTTTTTTAACATTCGCGTTTGCTTTTTCAAGCATCGGTTCGGTCATATCGATCCCGATAACGCGGCCCGATTCTCCGACGATTGATCGGGCAATAAAGGCATCGTTGCCCGCGCCGGAACCGAGATCCACGACAGTATTTCCCGGCTGCATCTGTGCAAATTCGGTAGGGAGTCCGCACCCAAGCGCCAGGTCCGCGTCGGCAACGTAACCGGAGAGCGCAGTATAATCTTCCGCCATAACGGAAAAATCGACGGTTGAACAACCGCACGTGCTTCCGCAGCAGGATGTTTCATTCTGCTCTTTGGACTGGAGGGCGATCTCTCCGTATTTTTCTTTTACCAATTCTTTCAGTTCACGGTTTGTTGACATAAAAATATTTTCCTTTTTGTTATTTTTCATTAACAACATTTTTTCATTGTCGTCAGAAATTCTCCGAGCATTGACTGCATTTCATTCCATCCGCTTTCATTCAAACAATAACAGACCGATGTTCCTTCGATCTCGCCTTTTACAAGTCCGGCGCTTTTCAATTCGCGGAGATGCTGTGAGACTGTTGACTGAGAGAGCGGAAGAACATCAACGATATCTCCGCACATGCACGCCTGAGAGGTTGATAAGTATTCTACAATGGCGACGCGGGCAGGATGAGCCAGCGCTTTGGCATAACCGGCTAATGTGTTCTGTTTTGCAGTGAATTCGTCTTTTTTTGAGAGTCCCATAGATGTCTTTCTTTATCGTAATATTACGATAAATGTTTCAAAAAATCAACTGCTCTCCGATAGTTTTAAGCAGTATGATTGGCACAATCGATTATACCGTTAATAATTGTTCGAAGAATCCGCCGAATGTATGTTCTTTATTGATGAAGTGAATTTCCAGGATCCAGTCGCGGGGATTGCCATGAATGTCGGGATCGCTCAGTGTAACGTGGTTGTTCGGATGAAGATAGTTATGTTCTTCGTCGCCGAGGATGTGCTCGTGCGGAAAATTCCCGATCAGATGACCGCAATGAATATTCCCGAATTCCCATCCGTACCGTTCGCCAAGGGAGGAGATGTGCCGATAATATTGTGCGCCGGTCAATGACGAGGAGTGCGCATCATAATATTTTTTTCCTTCATGCCACGCAGATTCAATATCGTTCCGCAGCTGTAATTTTTTCGGATCATTTCCCAGAACATACGTTCTTCCGAAATCAGCCTCCCAATCCTCGAAGACGGGACCGAAATCGAAAAACAGTATATCATCTGTTTGAATGATCAGGTCGGGCGGATTTTCTTTGTAGGGGAGAAGGGTATTTTTTCCTGTGCGAACGATCCGTTTGTGCCAGTATTTCCGAATGCCGAACATATCGAAGGCAAGTTCATATACTTCGTCATTCAATATTTTTTCGGATTTTTCCGGAACAATAAGACGGCGATGTTCGATCTCACCGAACAATTTCGCCGCATTCTTTTGAGCGTTGAGAAGATGCTGCTTTCGTTCCGAAAGAATCATTGTTGTCTTCCAAAAAAATAGATCAGCATTTCCGGCATTCTCTCTCGCCAATTTGCCCATTCGTGTCCGTCGTTCACTTCTTTATAATAGTGCGGTATGTGCAGTGACGAAAGAAGATTGCTGTAATTTCTATTGAGTCGAAGAAAATCAAAAGCATCGTCTTGAGGATTTTCACCTTTAATATCAAACCGTCCGCAATCGAGGTATATTTTCATTTGTGCGGAGAGGTTATTCGTTTCAAACTGCCGCCTCGTCAGTTCAATCAGCCATTGTGTGATGGTTGATGATTGTCCACCCACATTGAGAAAAACATCGGAACGCCGTATTCCTGCATACAGCGAAATATGTCCGCCGTTTGAAATACCCATCATTGCCCGTTTACTAGGCAGCGGTTCGGTTTTATAGATGTGATCAATCAGAGGCACAAGATCTTCGGTGAGATATTTTACAAATCGTTCCGTTTTTCTTCCAACGTATTCATCCTGTCGGTTCACGGGCGGAATAAAAACGGCAATGACTGGCTGGATCATTTTTTCCGCAATGAGATTATCTAAAATTGTTGGCAGATGTGCAAAGGTTATGGCTTCGAATCCATCATGGACATACACGACCGGAAGATGAGACAGCGTATCATATCCCGCAGGCCTATATACTTTAAGCGCTCTTTTTGAAACGAGATAATGCAGCAGAGGAACCGGGATTTTTGCCGTTGGGGCTATGGAATCTATTGTGCCATGCGAAATATCGCCGCGCCATTGCAAATATGGCGATGGAACGAAGCCCGGCATCCGCGCCTCTGAATGCGGACCGAATCCGCTTGGTGTTACCGCAGGATTTTGAGGATCAAGCGTTACTTTGCCGTCAATGATATATTGGTAATCAAGCCGCGCATCTGATGGAACGACGAATGTTGTATAAAAGAATGAGTATGGTCCGCACAGTGTTTTTTTCAGCGGAACGGGTTTGTTCCAATGCTGAAGATTGCCGTTCACCGACACAGACCCGGCCGATCCGTAAAGCACAAAATGCAGCAGTGTGTCCTGTTCGATAATCGGCGAAAATCGTTTTGCGGCGAGGTATTGTTCGACGATCCTCTGCCGTTGACCAACAGGGGATTCTTCCAGCCGCCGGACCACCGTTTGAAATGTCTGAGCCGAGAGAAGAGTGAAAAATACCGGAAGAAGAAATATCCGTTTCATATCAATAAGATTTTCCCGGAATATCGTTGGTGAACTGTTCAATGATTTTTCGGTCCTGCATTGTTACAAAAACACTTTTTCCATCACGTCCGCCAAAGACGAGATTGCTGCAGTTCTTTCCGTTCAGCGGAATCTCTTTCAATAAAATTCCGTCCGGTGAAAGAACAGCGATTGTTCCTTTTCCGTACCGTGTAACATAGAGATTTCCCGTTTTGTCGCACTTCATTCCATCCATTCCGAAATCATTAAAATGGTAGAAGAGTGTTTTTCCGGAGATGTTCCCTGCGGCATCAACGGAATATTTCCAAACATTCCGCTGGATACTTTCGTTGACATACAATGTTTGCTCATCAGGACTTAATTCGATGCCGTTTGTTGTTCCCATGGAATCTTCGAGCAGCATAGATGAACCATCGGGATCGATGCGCCACAATTTTCCGGTATTCGTTTTCCAGTGCGGATCCGACGCAAACAACTGATCGTTTTTATTGATACAGAGATCGTTCGGCTGGTTGAACTGTTCGTTATGAACAAACACGGAAACGGTTCTTGTTTTCATCTCAACCTTCAGCACATTATGCATCGGGTAGTCGGCAAGCAGCATTTCTCCGCCAGAATTGAATTTAATGCTGTTGGCAACGCTACCCTGCGGTAATTCAACGAACAAATCCGCGGAACCGTCTGCATCAACCTTTCCGATCGTGCCGTTCCGCTGAAAGTTTACCACGTAGAGTGTGCCATTCGCATCGAACGCGGGACCTTCGATGCTTCCGGTAAAGAGATGTTCAGCAGTGAAATCCGAAACGATGCTTGTGGTAGAACAGGAAGAACAGATCACTACGATTAAAAAAAATAAAATAATTTTCAAGGCGACATCCTTTCTATCCATGCGGCAGTATCATGAAACGGGGAATTTCAAATCGGTCCCGTGGTTGTCGTTAGACGTGGAACAAAGACAATGCTACGGCAGTAGACCACGACAGCACCTTGAACTCTCCGTCGAGCAGGGCCTGCATCATTTCGTTTCGGGTGAGAGTTACGATTTCCTGTTCTTCAAGATCATCGGCAATGATCTCGCCGACCTGATGTGCTTCACACGCAAGGTAGAGATGGGCAATGCCGTTGCCGTGATTTCCGTCGCACGGAAAATTTCCCAACGAGATCCATTGTTTCGCCTCATAGCCCATTTCTTCACGCAGTTCCCTTTTTGCACACGCAAGAGGATCTTCGTTAGGCTCAAGATACCCGCCAACCGGCGCAAGTGATATCCCGTCGACCGCATATTTTGTCTGACGAAAACAGACAAAATTTTCGTCTTCATCCTGCACCACAACATTCACAAAATCCGGCGATACAAGCCAGCACCATTGCTCCAGTTTCTTCCCGTCGGGGAGCAGGATCGTATGATCCTCCACCTTCAGCCACTTGCTGTGATCAAGGATAGTGGTACGCGAGAGTGTTTTCCAGGATTTCATAATGCTTTTCGGATTGTGGAAGTTCGATCACGAAGATGGGCCGCCAACAAACAATCAGCCTGATTATCTGAGCAGCGGTTCTATAATGCGATCATTTTAGTTTTGCGTATATCAATGCATCTGTAATCATGCCATCTTTTATGACAGCTTTTTTCAACCGCGCCTCAAATACATAGCCGTTCTTTTCGAGTACACGCATGGAAGCATTGTTCCACTCGAAGACATCGGCATACAGCCGGACGATATCGAAGCGGTCGAAACCGTACTGCGAAACCGCACCGACCGCTTCGGTCATAATGCCGCGTCCCCAAAATTCCTCACCAAGCCAATATCCGATCTCCATACTTTTGCGGTAGACATCGTCTTTTGCCACAAGACCGATACTACCGACGGCATTTCCATCAACACAAATGGCGAAAACATTTTCAGAAAGAGCGCTTGATGCATGCAGTATCCAGCGCATTGCATCACCCCGCGTATACGGATTCGGAAAATGGTCCCGGACATTACGCCAGATCTTCCGGTTGTTTGCATGTTTTTCCAGGGAGGTCTCGTCGCCTGTCCGCCATGGACGCAAAAGGGATTTTTGCAGGGGTAATTCCATCGCGATTACACAGCCACTTTCATGATTGCTTTTTTTGTTGTTGTCATCGGCGGCTGCGGTGCGTGTGCGTCTTCGGGAAATAATACGGCGAACATATCAGAGGCTATCTGAACGGTGAACAGGGGAGGATCGTTATAAAACTCTACATCTTTTTCCATATCGTATTGCAACGCGGTATTTTTGCATGAATCAATATCATGCCATTCCAGAGGGAAAGAACCTTCAATGGCGACCTGAATGTCGATGTACCGTTTATGTGTTTCAAGTTTTCTCCGTTCTGTTCCATGGTGATCGCTTGCGATAATCAAATACAGATCGTCCCCCTCAATATCGTGACGTCCGTCCGGTAATGTCCGGAGATTTGTTTTCTTCAAATAATCGAACGCATGTTTGAAACTTGGATGAACATTGAAATATTTTTCTGCGCGTGACAGATGGTCAAGTATCATTGCGGAATTCCTTTCGTTCTAGAGAAGAGTGGTGCAGATTTGTTAGGACAAGGTAGAAGTTTATCGGAAAAACTACAAGTAAATGTTACGGTGATAAAACCCTCATTTCAGAGGGAATAGTCATGGAAGGAAAGAACACCGGTTATTTGTTCAACGGAATATCTCCGCGATATAGAATGATCCGGCAAAACAGGCAACACCGTCGTCTGCGGTGCCGAATGACTAATGATGGATATTTTTTCCCGGTACGATGACCGGAAAAAAATATGCGGTAATCAACGATGCAGAAGTTTAAATGCTATATTCGGACCGATCCCCTGCTGATAGGCAAGCGTGATCCATAATTTTGCAAGCGACTCAAGCATTTCTGCATTTCGTAATCCGCCGACATCAATCGTCTCGAATCCGATTTCCTTTGCAAGCTGCGCAACGATTTTTTTTGAATCAGCGTCGTCACCGCACATAAATGCATCGGCGTGAACAGTACCGAATGTTACATCAGAAAGATTTCCTGCTCCCAGGGAATTGAATGCTTTCACTACTTTGAATCCGGGCAGACGTTTTGCAATCTCTTCTGCCGCAGAGCTCCCTTGCGACAGCGGCCATTCCGGATTCGGTTCGATCGGATTGGTACAGTCAACAAGAATTTTTCCCGCCACATCAACGATCTGGAACACAACTTCACCGATTGCCTCCCAGGGGGTGGCGAGAACAACCACATCCGATTTTTCTGCGGCAACTTTCACCAGGGCTGCAGTAGCATTATGTTCTGTCTCTGCAATAATTGTTTGAATTTTTGGCGTCAGGGGATTTCGGACGCCATATATTATGGAATGGCCTTTGGCTGCCCACAGTTTTCCGAGTCTGCCTCCGACATTTCCTGCCCCAATAATACCGATGTTCATTATTCTCCTTATCCATCAATGCTGAAATGTAAAGAAAAAATTTGAAGAACACTTGTAAAAATTCTGCTAATCTTTACGGAAATAATTTGTTACTTTGTTCTCGCAAATCCGCTTCGAAACGGAATGTAGGCTGTCCACAAATATTCAAACTCATTAAAAACCGGCATAAAGGTAATGTATGAAACACATGCTACTATTTTTGTTCACATCGGCAGTATTGTTACAGGCACAAAAGGTTGATTCTTTATTCTATGGAAACTCAAAGCTCATACACAAAAATCCGTATGGCTGGGGCTATATTGCCGGCACCAACGGGTACGGCGATGTCGGCAAATATCAGCGGTTCGATGCGTTAGAAGAAATGAATGTGGTTGGCGCAAAACTTTGGATGGGTGTGAGACAGATCGTTAATACGCCGGACTCGATCACCATTGTCTTTAAGAAAACGGGGTACGGCAAAGATTATTATGATACGATTGCGGGAGGACCCGGTGCAACAATTGCTTCGATCAAGACAACACTTGCCGCATTTGATACAACCGGAAAGGGAACCTCATTTTTCCTTGCAAAACCGTTTAATGTGTATGGAAGTCTTTTTGTACCGGAGTCGGTGTTTGTCGGGATAGAATGGTCAACAACGGCCGACGATACCTTTGCCCTCTTTGCCGATTCTGCAAAACAAGGAGAAAATTTTTACAGGGCGTGGGAACAATTGACCGGCGGCGGTTACAAATATCAACGCTTCAATGAGCCGAGTGATTTTTCATGGCTGCTGGACGGGGACCTGTGGATTGCACTATTATATCGACAAGGCTTACTCTCCGTAAAAGATAACCAGGCGGGAATTCCCGGCCGGTATCTGCTTGAACAAAACTACCCTAATCCATTTAACCCAACCACAACGATCAGTTTTTCTGTTCCGGTGCCGGGATACGTTTCGCTGAAAGTGTTCAACATGATCGGCGATGAGGTAGCGGTATTAGTTAACGATCGCCTGGAAGCGGGACGATATACATCAACATTTTCCGCGCGCACGTTGGCGAGCGGAATGTATTTCTATCAATTGCGCAGCGGATCTGCGGTTGAAACGAAAAGAATGGTACTTGTGAAGTGAAATATTTTCTCATATGCGCACTATTTATTGCTGTTGCCATTGTAAACGCTCAGGAGATGTCCCCCCGCGATCCCTGCGGGTATCCGGATACAACAACGTTGGAATACAAGCTCGCCGCTTCCGGTAACTGGGGATATGGTTACGACACGCTATTATATGATCTTGGAGTATGGAAGAAAAGTCCGTTTGTCATAATCGATTCGGTCGGCGCTACCGTACAGAACCGGACAATGTTTGTACTCACCGTTCAGGATACGACATCTGATTCACTGAACATCCGCCGGCGCATTTGGATTCATGCGCGGACCCATCCCAACGAGGTACAAGGAACGTGGGTCACCAACGAAATGATCAAAATGCTGCTCGATACAAATGCCCTTGCCAAGAGACTTCGTCAGCGGTATATCTTCAATATTATGCCGATGTATAATCCCGACGGAGTTGAATTACGGAAGGACCGGCAGAATGCAAACGGTGTCGATATTGAGAGCAATTGGAACGCGTTATCGCCGGAAAAAGAAGTGCTTGTTCTTCGTTCTCAATTTCAGAAGTACATGGCAAAACCGAATCCGATGCGGATGATGCTGAATGTTCATTCAGCGGTTGCCTGCAAACGGTACTTTGTCTATCATACACCGGCAGGAACATCGGCTCCATTCTCTCTTCTGGAACAGCGGTTCATTAATTATGTCCGCGCAAATTTCCCTAACGCCATCGAGCCGCACACGTACTTTGTCAGCTGGCCGTCTGCACCCCCGCCGACGCAATATCCGGAAAGCTGGTGCTGGAGTAACTACAAAGAGAAGATCATGGCGATGACATATGAGGATTACAATTGCCCCACGGCGTCAAAATTTGACAGCACGGCATTGGCGATCCTGAAAGGGATCGATGCATATATGCAGGATACCACAGCGGTAACATCGGTGATCGCGTCGAAGAGCACCCCGTCTTACTTTATGCTGGAACAGAATTTTCCAAACCCGTTCAATCCGAGCACCATTATACGATATCAGCTGCTAAAACAAAGTTACGTTGCACTAAAAGTATATGATGTATTAGGAAGGGAGATTGCAGTTCTGGTGAATGAAGAACAATCTTCCGGCAGCCATTCGGCCGTATTCAACGCTGCATCACTGGGGAGCGGGGTCTATTTTTACCGGCTGACCGCCGGCAGCAATGCAGAAACAAAAAAAATGCAATTCATCCGATAGGAGCAGTATGGACGATCGACGGGTATCATGGCACGAATATTTTATGAACATTGCAGAGCAGGTTGCTACGCGAAGCACCTGTAGCAGAAAACATGTCGGCGCAGTAATCGTGCGCGACAAAACGATCCTCTCTACCGGATATAACGGAAGCCTGCGCGGTGCACCGCATTGCGATGAGGTCGGCCATGATATTGAGAATGACCACTGCGTACGCACCGTCCACGCGGAATCAAACGCGGTTGCTCAGGCGGCAAAACACGGCATCCAAATTGACCAATCGGAAATTTATGTGACGGCATCACCTTGTTTAACATGCTTTAAGCTCATCGCAAACTCCGGAATAACAAAGATCTATTACAAAGAATTCTATCGAGACGACCGTATCACCGAGTATGCGAAGCTTGCCGGTGTAAAGCTTGTCTTTATGGGGTAGAAATAATACCCGTTCGAACTATTGTGTTTTTACAATTACCAGCGCAGATTGATCTACGGTAAAAGTTTTTGTTTCATGATCTTGATCCTTGTATGATCGCTCGCAAGTGTGACCGGTAAGAGAAGAGCGGCTCTGAATATTTCCCTCCCCTTATTTTCTTTTCCCCAGTCAAAATATAATAATCCCAATTCGTACCTGTGTCTCAGGATATTCGGCTTTAGCTCAATTGCTTTGAGCAGCATTGTTTCAGCCTCAGCATATCCCCCCTCCGGAAGTCCGCCAAGAAGAAGATTAGCCAGATTACGTTCCAGCCATCCGACATTCCCCAGTGCACGATAGAATGTTCCATACACAGAAAAAGCTACATCGTTCCGCGGATCAAGATTGATGGACAGTTCAAGTGCTCTTTGGATATTGGTGCAGAACTCCACTTTTCTTTTACTTCCCTCAAAGATGGCGATATACCCCAATGAAATAGCATACCAACACTGAACATTGGAATTTAGCGAATCTAACTTGACGGCTGCCGCAGAGCGTTCGAGCGCGTTTCGATAATGCTTTTCCTGTTCTTTTCTCTGACACATGTCTCCAAGACAGATTGTTGCACGCGCAATCCGCCACAAGGATTCTGCATCTTGCTGCGTGCCATTAAGATTGTTTTGGTACATCGAAATTGCAGCCGAATAATCCTGATTACGGAAATATTCATCACCTTTTTGAAGAGTTGTCGGTTCAGAACATAAAACTAAAACAAACAGGGTGAAGATCATTGGGAATGTTCGATAGTTTTTGATTCCGGTTTACGAAACGGACGGAACGCATACAAATGCTGAGAAAAGTATCCTTTGGGAAAATTTGATATGGATAATCCATACGCGGAGGGTTTTTGGAGACGAGGGAGGTAAGCGGTTCCAAACATCCAATCCCACACAGCCAATTTCGTACTGTAATTTACGCTATTTCCCTTCACTTTGGAATGATGCCAACGATGCATCTCTGGTCCATTGAAAAAATATTGCACCCAGCCGGAGCGAACATCAATATTGGAATGGATATACATTCCCCAAACCGCATCAACAATTCCTTTGATAAGAACAACCACGGGAGCGGCACTCAAAAGAATGATGGGTAAAAATTCAATTGTTTGATTGATAATAATTTCCAGTGAATGGGAACGAGCACCCGCCAACCAATCGACTTCTTCAACGGAATGATGTGCTTCGTGGATGCGATAGAGATATTTATTTTGATGTTGCCAGCGATGAAAGAGGTAGATGTACAGATCGTGAGTCACAAAAAATAAGATGTACTGAAACGCTTTCGGCCAATGCGAAATGATCTGGAAACGAGACATACCCGTCTGACCATCCAGCCAATGGATAAACCCAAAGATCACCCAGCTGAGGATGTAACTTTGAAAGAGTGTATACATTCCCAGGTCGGTCCAAAACCCTTTTCGAAACAATGGCTGCCTATCGCTATACGGAAAAGTACGTTCCAATATAATGAGTACAATAGCAGAACCAGCGACAATGACCGGTGAAAAAAAATCTAAACCCATCTGAATTAAGCCGCCACCTTCTCCCGCACTCTGCGGAGTTTTTTGCGTGCACCAAGTTCGCTTTCATAAAGTTTTTTGACGCCATCACCGAACGCTTTTTCAATATCACGAATATTTGACACGAGACGCATCAATCCGCCGATTTCAACGGACGCCGCCTGATCGCTTCCCCACATTGCACGATCGAGTGTAATGTGACGCTCTACAAATGTTGCGCCCATTGCAACCGCTGCCCAAGTCGGTGCCAGACCGGTTTCATGACCGGAATACCCGATCAGGCATTCCGGATATTTTGCTTTTAAGGTGTGTATCATTTTCAAGTTCAACTCCTCCGGTGGACATGGATATGTTGACGTTGCATGTGCAATAAGTATGTTATATGTTCCAAGTTCATTGATTGCATTCTCAATTTCATCCTGTGTGGACATTCCCGTTGAAAGGATCAGAGGTTTTCCAGTTGCTTGTTTTTTCTTCAAAAGAGAAGTGTCGGTTAAGGCAGCGGAAGCCGCCTTGTGACAAACGGGATTGAACCGTTCAATAAATTCTACCGATTCTTCATCCCAGCATGAAGCAAACCATAAGATCTTCCGATCCTTGCAATAGCGATCGATCTCAGCATATTGCACTGCATCGAATTCCACCAGAAAACGGTATTCAAGATAGGTCATCTTTCCCCATGGGGTTTCGCGGACAATATCCCGTTGTTCCTTCGGAACACATAATTCAGGAGTTCTCTTTTGGAATTTTACGGCATCGCAGCCAGCAAGCGCAGCTCCATCGATCAATTTTTTTGCGATCTCCATAGAACCGTTATGATTGATACCGATCTCTCCGATGACGAACACCCGTTCGCCATCGCCGACACGACGATCGCCAATTTGAATTGTATTGTTCATAGAGTCTCTCTCTTGATTTGTGTGGATGATAGAATGAATTTTTGATGTTGATCAATTTACCATGCAGTCCAGCCGCCGTCGACAACAACATTTGCTCCTGTCATATAACTTGATGCTTCGCTTGCTAAAAAGACCAATGCTCCTTTGTAATCATTCGGTTTTGCCATTCTTCCCATCGGTGTTTTTGCGGAATAGTTTCTGATAAAATATTCCTCCTGTCCGTTTTCAACTCCGCCGGGACAAAGCGCATTCACCCGAACACCCATATTTCCCCAATATGCGGCGAGATATTTTGTAAATGATAACACTGCACCTTTGGTGGCAGGGTAGGAAGGTGATTTGAAGAATGGCTGTGTCCCATCAGGTTTTGTATATAAAGATTGATCTGGCGCTACGAGTCCATAGGTGGATGCGATATTGATGATACTTCCGCTACCATGCTCTGCCATGACAGTGCCAAGCACTTGACAACACAGGAACATTCCGGTGACATTAACGTCAAACGAGTTCTGCCACAATTCGAGCGGATAGTTCTCAAACTTAGATTGCTCGGCCGCGGAAGCCGGACTTTCAAATTTATCATTAATGGCGGCGTTGTTCACCAGGATGTCGATACCGCCGAATTTGTCGATGACGCTTTTTCTCAAACGGGTAATTGAAGACCGGCTAGTAATATCTGCGCCAACGGGAAGTGTGTCACAACATGTTGAGGTATTCAGTTCTCTCGCAAATACTTCGCACCCCTCCGCATCCATATCGGTAACAACAATGTTTGCCCCGGCTTCGGCCAACGCAAAGCAATGTTGTCTTCCGATCAGTCCTAACGATCCGGTAACGATCGCGGTTTTATTTTTTAATGAAAACAGTTCCATCGTCACGCGGCTCTCTTCGGTTTTATGTTGAAATTACTGGTTTTGCGGAACACCGGTTCAACAGGTTCACCACGGAGTGCGGCACGGACATTTTTCCCTTCGACAACGGTCTTCAGCATTGGAAGTATTTCGTTATAGGCAGATAGCGTATATTCTATGTCGGCATCGGTATGTGAAAAACTCATATTGTGGAATCCCGTCCACAAAATTCCCCGCTTGATCAATTCCTGTTGCACAAACGATTTCATCTCAAGCGGATTTCCGATGCTCGCATCGAATGTGACGATGGTCCGGCAACCGAATCCTGAACAGCGGGTGAATGAAATTCCGAAATTGTCGGCAAGCTGATTGTAGCCTAATTTTAGTTTGTTTCCCTGCGCGGATAAAAATTCAGGAACTCGTTGCTCCCGCAATTCTTCAATTGTTGCTTTTGCGGCTGCCAACGAGAGTGCCTCACCGCCAAACGTTGTAAAAAAGAATACATCCTTTTCCAGCAGATTCATGATATCCGCTCTTCCCGTAAGGATTGAAAGCGGCATTCCGTTGGCAACCGCTTTGGAAAAACATGCCAGATCGGCGTGAACACCAAAATATTCCTGTGCACCGCCGACGGCAAGACGGAAGCCAGTCCACATTTCATCAAAGATCAACAGCGTTCCGTTGTTCTGGCAGAATTCTTTCAACTTATGCAAAAATTTTTCTTTTGGGGATTCGAACACAATTGGTTCAAGAATGACGCAGGCAGTGTCCGTGTCGATCGAATCGATAACAGATTGAATGTCATTATAATTGAATGTATGCGTTAGGTCCTGCGCAGACTGCGGAATGCCCTTGTTGCGGTCTGTGACGGCGATATACCAATCATGCCAGCCGTGATAACCGCAGCAGAGGATCTTATTCCTGCCGGTGAATGCTCGGGCCAACCGGATGGCAGCCGAAGTGACGTCGCAGCCGGTTTTACTGAACCGCACGGACTCCGCATTCGGAACAACGGCGCGGATCAATTCCGCCACTTCCACTTCCAACGGATGCATCAGCGAAAATGTGATGCCGTCTTCAAGCTGTTTTCTAATTGCATCATTCACCGGAGGATACGAATACCCGAGCGAAATCGGTCCGACACCCATGGTATAGTCAAGAAATTCATTTCCGTCAACATCCCAAACATGAGAACCTTTTCCTTTTAACAGATATTTTGGCGCAACACCTTTAATGTATTGACCGGGTCCTTTTGCAAGTGTTTGTGTCGCGGCGGGGATCAACCCGACAGCACGTGCATATAGTTCATCT
Organism: uncultured Ignavibacteriota bacterium; assembly: GCA_903861125.1. GTDB lineage: Bacteria > Bacteroidota > Ignavibacteria > UBA10030 > UBA8401 > UBA8401. The sequence goes on along the minus strand of CAIOTF010000023.1, from coordinate 322,499 downwards.
GACTTTTGAATTGTGGGAAATTGTTCATTGAAGGTAACCGTATTCATTGTTGACTTCCTTTACAATATTTGCTTGACATGCTTTTCGTTGTGATAAACTTCATTGCTACGCTCTGTCTGTTGCAGCCGCACCATGATCTTTGCCGCAATCTGCTCTCCGGTAAATCCTTCATATGACAATACATCGTGCAACAATGCCGGCTTGAACCATTGATTGTCCAATGCGATCGGCAGGACGTTTGCCATCATGTTATGTTTGAGGAATAATTCCCCAACGATGGAAAATAATCCACCGATGAGGAAGTGATCTTCAATTGTGACAATGAGAGAACATTCTTTTGCCGCATGGATCACCGCTCCTTCGTCGATCGGTTTGAGCGTTCTCAAATTGATGAACCGGACTGATATCCCCCTTTTTTCCAGAATTTTTTTTGCTTTCCACGATTCCATCGTCATGAATCCGTATGTTAAAAGTGCAACATCCATTCCATCGTCCAGGATTTCTGCTTTGCCGAAGGTAAAACTATCATAATGTTTTACAACGGGCTGAAGAGTTGTATACCGTATGTACCACGGTGATCGGTCTTGGATGATCAGCGGCAGAGCCGAAACAAGTTCTTCATGATCCGCAGGACAAAAGATCTTCATGTTTGGAATTCCGCGCATGATAGAAACATCTTCGATGGCTTGATGAGTCGGCCCGTTTGCCTCTGAGAGAAAACCTGGAACACCACCGACAAGTTTCACGGGAAGATTTCCGATTCCAATATCGGTACGGATGAACTCAAATGCGCGGAGCGTAAGAAATGTTGCCAGCGCATGAACAATCGGTGTTCTGCCCCTCAGCGCCAGACCTGCCGCCGCACCGATCATCGTCTGTTCAGTGATCCCGACATCGATGAACCGGTTACCCAGCACACTTGGCAGATTGCGGATTGCGGCGCGGTTCTCTGCGGTCATCACAACAAGATTGTGATTATGTTCTGAAATTTCTTTCAGTTTTTCTTCATAGGTCATTATTATCTCACCATTATTGTTTCGGAGGTCAGCGTACTCTCTTTTTCTCCATGCAATTCATCCAGAAGCATTTCAACCTCTTCGTGCGTAAAGTTCACAAACCATCGGTCAGCCCTGTGTTCAATGCTTGGCAAACCTCTTCCGCGGACCGTATCGGCGATAACGACACTCGGCTGTCCCATGTTAAAAGGAAGCTGTGAGAATGTCTGTTCCATCTGTTCAAAATCATGTCCGTGAATTCGTTTCACAAAACAGCCGAACGCTTTGAACTTTTTATCGATTGATTCAAGCGGAATCAATTCTTCTGTGCGAATATTCGCCTGGAATTCATTACGATCGACGATAATCACCAAATTATCTAATTGATATGCGGCAGCAACGAGCAATCCTTCCCAGATCGAACCTTCATTTAATTCACCATCGCCAAGAATAACGAAGACACGATTTTTGCCGCTACGCATCTTCATATCAAGCGCGATGCCGATCCCGACGGACAAAAGATGTCCCAGTGACCCGGAATGAAATTCAACTCCCGGGATATTTCTGTTCGGATGCCAGTAGATGGAATCAATTGTTTTCAGGTGGTTCAGCAACCGTTCCTTTTCGATGAATCCGAGTTCAGCCAACGTGCCGTACAGTGCCGGAACATCGTGTCCTTTTGACAGCAGGAGATAATCCCGGTCTTGATCCTTCAGCAACGATGGAGAGATATTCAGTACTTCTGTGTAGAGATAGACAAGCAGATCGGTGCAAGACAGTGAAGCTCCTATGAAGCATCCTCCATCGGTTGACATTCGGATGATATGTTCACGCACACGTAACGCTAACAGTTCCAATTCAATTTTATGTTGTTCGGTCATCGGTTCACGCCAAATGTTTTGTTTCATTATCAGAAATTGTTTTTAATTCGTCTAGGTGATGCCGGTACCAATTTACACCGGCATATTTAGCATTGATAGAGTGGATCTCGGGTTTCATCTCCAATAGTCCGAGGATCTGATAGAGTGAAAAATTCGGATGGAAATTGTTCCAGAGTTCCTCGTAGACTGTTTTCACGAACGTGTAATCCTCTGGATAATCGATCGTCCACCGATGAGACATGGAAAGGTTCAGTCCCGATTCCCAGTGGATGTTTCCGATCTTGAAACGGTTTGCATTTTCCCATAGGAACGGTGTCGTATGCTCGCGTTCGTAATTCTTTTTTGCATAGATCCATGCGGTCTCCAAACTCTCCTTCGTCATCACTTCAACATCATTTCCATCCGGATAGCTGGCGGGATGAAGGTTACTGACGTAATCATAATGATGAATGGAACGATTGTAGAAGCGAATTACACGTTCGATCACCGCAGGATCGATCAATGGACAGTCCGAAGGAATCTTCACGATCACATCAGCCCTCATTTCTCTTGCCGCGTTGTAATGACGGTCCAGCAGATCGGTCTGATGACCGCTGAAACACTGCACACCGATTTTCTTGCATAATTTTCGAATCGGATCATCGCTCGGTTCCACGGTGGTTGCCACGATACAATCGACCGGTCCAGAAACGGTTTGTACGCGTTCGATCATCCGCTGTAACAACGGCGCACCAGCGACCGGCATCAGCACTTTGTTTGGAAGCCGCGACGATCCAGTTCGCGCTTGTATGACGATGAGAGTTTTCATGATGCTTGCGGAAAAAGTTGCAGCAATTTATCCTTGTATTTATTCTGAAAGAACTTCTGGAACACCCTCGCTTTCGGCCGAAAAGAAAAAATCTTGGTTCGATTTTGTTCGATCACTTCACGACAGACCTCGGCAATATTCTTTGCCGCCGAATTGTTCTGCAACGGGGTTAAGCGTTTCAATTCTTCAACCGGAAAATTCGAATAGACCTCTTTTCCGAGCGCTAATCCGACATAGACCGTTGAAGAAAACTGCGTGATCAATACATCACAATTGGCGATCATCTCCTCGGCGCTTCCGGAAGAGTAGACTAGGGAACCCGGCGCATAGCGGTTGATCTCAGCCGTTGACCGTGCAGTATTTTCATTGGGATGGAGCTTAAAGATCAAAAGTCGCCCGTTCGCTTTAAGAACGGCATCAAGTATGATCTTTTTCCTGTTCTCGATCTTCACTGTTTCGCGGGAATCAGAAGTGCAGACGAGGACAAAATGGCTGTAGGGAAAGTTATTATTGAGGTATTTCTGACAGTGATCAAAATTCGGAATACCGGTGACGACGAGCTTTTCCGGCTTGACACCTTTGCGGATGAACAGATCCTTGTATCCTTCGCTCGCCACGCAGAATTTTTCATACGCGTTGCTCAACCCCATCGCGGATGTGCTTGCCGACCACCGTGGCATCAAATGTAATTTTACCAGCCGATAGACCCAGTTCTCCGGATCAGTCATTCCTTCCTGAACGAGGATGATCTTTTTATCAAGGATATTCTTCGGTATAACAAGATCTGCACACGTCACGACAAGATCGTAGACGTGTTGTACACCACAATAATCACTCAGCAGTCCATTTTCTTCGAAATACTGAAAGCATTGATCCACAAAACGTTTTGCCATGATCGTCATTTCCGTCAACCCTAATCGCCGCATCAGATTCACATGACCGGTGGCGTAATACGGAGTGAAATAACATTCAAATTCATACATCAAATACGAAGCGATTTGATGCATCTGTGTGGTTTGGTTTTTTGAACCGCAGATAAATAGAATCTTTTTCATCATAATTCCTGATGTTATTTGTTGACTGTGTTCGATGCAGACGCAAAATCGGGTATGATGGCGGAAGAAAAATGAAATATCATTTTATCGTTCCGGGTTTTTCCGAGAAAAGCCGTTATGCACACTCCAATAACTATCCAGAACACTTCTTTCGCGCGTTTAATGAGAATAAATGCCGCTGCTACCGTTCCGACGGTGCTAACCGTCTGTAATGAAGAGTAGTAGCCAAGTTCTATTATTCCCAAACCAGCCGGAATAAAAAAGACGACAGAACGAAGGAATGAAACGATAGGTTCAAAGACCATCACAGAACCAAACGTAACAAATGCGTTCACAGACAAAAGAATGGCCAACGTTTCAATTAGCTCTGTACTCCAGCCCAACAGAAAGAGTATTCCCGCGATGATGCTTTCCCTTCGATAGCGAATGATTGATTCTTTAATGACACTGTCGGTATCCAAAAATGACATCCTGTTCTTCTGTAGGAAAAGTTTCACGCAAGGGACTGGTATCCTGATCAATGCTGAGAATAATGCTTTGCCAAGTTCTCCTTTTGCAAAAAAATATCCCATCATACCGAACAGAAACAGCAACACCACGCTCAACGCAAGACCTATGGAAGCCAGTGTACCGTTGATGCCATTAGAATACAATACAATTCCAGACATTACCGCCAATCCTATATACAGTGCCTGCGCGATTCCCATCAAAAATTTTCTCATCATCAGACTGGAAATGATCTCTGGTGTTGTCAGCAGTGAATATTTTTTTACCATGAACACTTTAACAGATTCACCAACGACAACGCCAGCCGGAAGGAAACGATAGTAGGATTCACCCGCAATGTGGATCAGCAGAAGGCGAAGGAACGGCAGAGAGCGACCGGAAGGGCGAAGGAGCATTTGCCACGCCAATGTATCAAACAATGTTCCTATAAAATAAAAAATTAGGAGAGTGGGGAAGATGGTTCCCATCCCGAAAACGATCCTTATTGTTTTGGAAACATCGATCTCTCTAAACACCAACAACATCAGAAGCGCACCGGCAATAAGCGGAGCGGATCGGAGGACGAAATACAATACTTTTGATCGATTGTTCACGCAGACAAATCTACTCAGAGAATATTATCTGACGATGACCTCGGTGTGAATAAATAGTAAATGCTTAGTTACCGTTCCGTTACCTCACGGCGAAGAAATGCTTTTTAGGTTAAATAGTATCAGTACTTTTTATACAGACCAAAGATATCCTTATCAAGATGCTGCGATTCAAGGATCATATCGCAGATCTCTCGCACACATCCTTCGCCCCCTTTTCGCTCTGTAATATAGTGTGCAAGTTTTTTATTCCATCGGCTTCCGTCGGACGGAGTTGCGGCAAATCCGACTATTGACATCACCTCCAGATCATTAACATCGTCGCCGATATACGCAATTTCTTTCCACTCCAGAGAATATTTCAGTTTAATCTTTTCGACCGTTTTGATCTTATTGCGCACTCCCTGATAAAGATTATTGATTTTCAACTTTTTTGCGCGCAATCGGACGATTTCCGTCTCTTCGCTGGTAACGATAGCAGTAACGAGTCCGGCATGGCGAAGCAAAGTCAGTCCCATACCGTCGCGCGTAGAGAATTTTTTTTGTTCAATGCCATTTTCGCTGTAATACATACCGGCATCGGTCAGCACACCATCCACATCGGTCACCAACAATCTGATATGTTTCAGTCGTTTTACAAGAGAAGAAGTCATCGTCATTGTGTTTTCTTTGGTAAAAGGGAAAGATCGCTACAGCGGTGGACCGGTCATTGTCTTTTGGAAATCTGAAATTGTTTTTGCAGCGGCACTGCGATACTGATCGACGAATGTTCGGTCTCTTTTTTCCCAACGCGAAGCATATGGAATTGACGTTGCGATAACTCGTTTGGGAACATCGTTCCTCCTGCATTCAGGAAGGAGATCTTCTTCCGGTGATAGTGATGATGATGATGGACATGTCCGTGCAGCACTTTGGTGACCAGAACAGAATGGAACAAACGGAACAATTTTTTTTTCTTCCACAGCTTCATCGTGCTCGATTCGATGGTGTGCCACAACCGTTCAAGATTTCCTGCAGCTTTCTTTGCTTCCAATTTATTGAAATGATGGTGGATCAGAACGAGGATTGTTTTTCCTTTCAGCATATCGCCCGAAAAAATCTCATTAAGTTTTTTCAACTGATGTTTCTCTACATTGCCGTTTGAGCCAAGAGGATTCGTCCATGAGTTCCATTGTGCAACGGAATTAATGCCGACCAAAGCAACATCCTTCACCATTTTCACGAAGGGAAAGATCGACGTGCTGGAAACGTATTTGCACCCCTCGAACGATTCGCGAAAGGTTGAATAGAATTCTTTTACCTTAGCATTATAGTCTGTTTTTTTGCAGAATCCGGGAAAGGACAGCACATCTTCCGCATAATATGGACCGCCGAATATATCATGGTTTCCAATTGTCACCGTTAGTTTTTCGGGATCGAGAAGGCCGAATTCATTTAAGATACTGCGCGCATGGGCGAACTCCTTCGGTCGTGCCTGATTTGTAATATCTCCGGTGATGACAATATGGTCGGTCTTTAATGATCTGCATTTTTGGAGAATCTCATAGAATGCATCGGTCCGCTCGGGGTAATGATCCGGGCTCAAATGAAGGTCAGAAAGATGTGCGATTCGCATTTCTACGTTTCTTGATTATTGATGACGCAAAATATAGACATCAATCATAATGAAGAAGTTATGCGAATATTATCATATGATGAAGCATGTAGATCGTATAAGATATTGATATGCTTTGATATAGTCAGAACAAGAAGGTCATTCTGAGATCTTTCGAAGAAGGCGAGGGGTGAGGTAAAATAGCAGCCGAGATCGTTTTGGCTCGTCGACATCAAACTCTACGGCACAAATCGAACCTTTTTTCAACACAATGGACCGCTCTGCTTGACCAAGAAGCGTTGAAACGAATTTTCCCAGATTGGGTTCATGTCCGACGATGACAAATTCGCCCTGCTCGGCATATTTTTTGCATAATTGAATAATTGCAGCGGTCGTTGATTCAGGACGAAGATCGTCTTCGAGAGCAATCGTAACCGAACCATTGAAAACGCTTGCAAGAATTTCCGCGGTTGTAATTGCCCGTTTCAATGGAGAAGAAACAATACAGCGCGGAGTCTTGATAATTTCAGCGATCCCTTTTGAATTCTCCCGCATCTTGCGGATACCGCTTTTTGTCAGTTTACGATCGTCGTATTGAACCGATTTTTTGCCCCGCTCTTCAGCTGCAGCGTGTCGCACAACATATAGTTTTATAATCCAAGTCATTTTGTAGAAGAAAAATATCTTGCCGAACGTATTGTCCTTTTTAGCGTGCGGCTCATGCCTCGTTTAGCATAGATCCAAGCGAAGTTTTTGTCCGCCGTGCGTGTTCCCGATGAATAGTAAAAATATATATGAACATGTTGATGGAAACAAGTAATCAAATTTTTAACCGCATACTCTGAGTAGTCGGATGCGCGAAACTATCCCGACAGAATGATAATACTGCCTTGATCTATACATAATATTCAGAAAATAGTTAGAAAGTAATTTGTCAGCAAAAAAGGAGGAACGCGTGCAAAATGCTCTGTTGATTCGCCAACCAATTCTTTGTTCAACATCGAATTTTGTTGTAAAAATAGCTGATTCGTTACACGAAATTGAGGATGCATTACGGCTTCGCTTTGAAGTCTTTAATCTTGAATTACACGAAGGACTGCAATCCTCATTTGAATCAGGATTTGATTCCGATGTTTACGACACTTTTTGCGATCATCTTATTGTCAAAGAGATTGCAACGAATAAGGTTGTAGGCACGTATCGCTTGTTGCCACAAGAAAAAGCGGAAAAACACATAGGATTTTATTCAGAAAATGAATTCGATCTTTCCAAATTTAAGAAATTACCCGGACAATCTCTTGAATTAGGCAGATCGTGTGTTGCCAAAGAATACCGATCTCTCGCGGTGATTAATTTATTATGGAGTGGAATCGCAAAATATTTGGAGATGCATTCCATCGCCAATCTTTTTGGCTGTGCAAGTTTTCACACTAATAATGTTACAGAAATTGCTGCAGCATATGCATATTTCCAATTATACCATTTTGCACCGGAAGAATATCGTGTTGCACCGTTGGATATTTGTTCAATGAGTCTTCTCTTCCAACTTCTCACTTCTGAAGATATTGAAAAGGCTTATAGAAAATTCCCGCCGTTGATGAAAGGATATTTACGACTCGGGGCCATGATCTGCGGCGAACCGGCATACGATAAAGAATTTGGCACAACGGATTTTTTAATTGTTGTTGATACACAAAAGATCACCGAGAAATATAAAAACCACTATCATTCATCGGCAAAAGCCTCATGATAAGGATTCGAAAGTTATTATTGTTTTCTGCGGCAACAATAATATTTTTATGCATTGCCATCTGCATTCAAATCGTCTTTATGGTGTTGCGGAAAAAACCCCTGCGAATCCTTACTGTAACATCTGCACATTGGGCCAGCGTGATGATATGGATACTGAATATTAAAGTCTCTGTTACATCAGAAAACGCCATTGATCCCTCGGCCAATTATCTCATCGTTTCAAACCACCTCAGCTACATCGATGTAATTATTATTGCATCAATCATTCCGACATTATTTGTAGCAAAAAAAGATGTTCAATCATGGCCCGTCATCGGCTGGCTGGCCTCTCTTGGCGGCACTCTTTTTATTGATCGAACGGCTTTTCGCGGCACGAAGAATTCGGTTGAAGAAATTGAGAAGGCGTTATTGGAAGGGATGAATGTTAATATATTTCCGGAAGGGACTTCAACCAACGGTGAAACAATGCTGCCATTTCGCTCTTCGTTATTCACCGCACCAATACATACCAACGTTTCCGTACTGCCCATATCGTTAAACTATGAAAAAATAAACAATGCTTCAGTATGTCTCTTAAATAGGGATATTGTTTGCTGGTATGGCGACATGACATTTATGGATCATTTTTTGGATGTATTAAAAGCAGAGTCAATTGAAGCATCATTGGTGATACACCGCAGTATTTCAACGGCGTGCATCACAAACGCAAAAGATTTGGCCAATCGTGCGCACGATGTTGTAACGAGCCGTGTTCATAAATTAGCCGTGTAATCTGATAAAGCACCCGTTTCCAGCTCGCATATAACGTCACCCCATTTCTTTGTAGCCGTAAATCGCCCCTTATTAACACATTGTCAAGATGGTATTACCGAATCTTAAACTATCGTTAACACCATCATAACATAAGAATAATAGTAAAACCCGATATTTCTGCTGTAAAGATTGAATAAAAAATCAATTAAGGATCATAATGTCGCATAGAATCAGAATAAGCCTCTATCTTTTTTATACTATTATCTCATCCATCACTCTCCTTGCTCAAAATCAGAACCAAAGCGTATCGGAGAATACCCGTCTTCAACAGACACAGCAAGGAGGTAACATAATCGGCACTGTAACCGACGAAAAATCGGGAGAAGAGCTTATTGGAGCGAATGTATTTATTGTTGATACAAAATTAGGCATTTCAACGGATATTGAAGGAAAATTTCAAATCAAAAAAGTGCCAGCCGGCATCTACGTCCTGCGAGTATCATTCCTTGGCTATGAGGTCAAGGTAATTTCAGGCATTGTTATCACATCCGGAGAACAAACAATACTCAATGTAAGCCTACGGCAAAACCAAGGAATCCAGCAGCAGGAAGTTGTCATCACCGCATCAGTGATAAAATCCGGAGATGGCGCAATTCTTGCCGAACGAAAAAAAGCATACAGCATCGGAGATGGTATCAGCGCTGAACAGGTCAAAAGAACACCGGATGCAACGTCCGGAGATGTGCTGAAACGTATTGTAGGACTTTCCATTGTCGACAATAAATTCGTTTTTATACGCGGAGCATCGGAACGATATAACGGAACAACGTTGAACGGTGCTAGTGTCAGTAGCACAGAAATTGGAAAGAAAAGTTTTGCTTTCGACATGATCCCCTCCAATCTCCTTGAAAACACTACCGTTGTGAAAAGTGCGACACCGGATCTTCCAGGTGATTTTACTGGCGGATTGGTTCAAATGAATACGTTGGATTTCCCCGATACGCGTACGGTGAAATTAGGAATTACTACAGGCTGGAACAGCATTACAACATTCAAAAACTTTCAATCGTCGCAAGGAGGTAAAAGTGATTGGTTGGCGGTAGACGACGGAACGAGAACTTTGCCTGCCATCCCCGAAAATTCATCGGACCTAGCAAAAGTACTACCGAATAACTGGGCACCCAAATCAAAAAATGCGCCGATGAATATGTCAATAAGCATTTCGTTCGGGGACAACTTTTTGTTTGACGAACAAGATCAGGAAAGCGGGCAGTTCGGATATATTGGTGCTCTTTCATACCGGAATTCATACCAACGAAGCTATAAAATCATCAATGCCATGGAGATTTCCAGAAATTTGAAGGGAATACAGGATAATTTTTCTGTCCTTTGGGGAGGCATGATAAACCTTAGCTATAAATTTTCAGGACTGCATAAACTCTCTTTCAAAAATAATTACAGCCAGACAGCGGACGACGATATACGTGATTTTAACGGTATTGACGGTAACAACAGCACGCAGAATATCTTTTTAGCAACGCAGTGGAGCGAGCGAAAAACGTATACCGGCATTCTCTCCGGTGAACATATGTTTCCTGCCGCAGGGAACCTCAGCGCGGATTGGAAAATAGCTGTTTCTTCTTCCTCTCGCCAGGACCCTGACAGAAAAGATGTTTCGTATTATCGCGGCGTTGATGTTCCTGAAAATACACCCTATGACGCGGCGATTAACCAACGATCATGGAGTCACCTTAACGGTAGAACAACGGATTATCATTTGGATTTTTCCGTTCCATTCGGAATTGCAAAACTGAAATTCGGCACGCTTATGGAAAATAAAACGACGAATTATGAGATGCGTTTTTTTAACATTACGTTAAAAAGGTACAATCCATCGCTGTCACAACTGCCGATTACTACGATCTATGACCCTAATAATTTCGGAGGGAACAATTTCCAAATCGATGAATCATCCAAACCGACGGATAATTATTTCGGCGATCAGAAAACAACCGCGGGGTACGCAATGGTCGATCTGCCGTTCAATATATTCGACCAAAACTTTAGATTTACAGGGGGTGCCCGACTGGAAAATTCATCCCAAAATGTATACGTCCCACGTTCTTATCAACTTAACGGACCCAAGGACGATACTCAATTAAAAAACAATGACTTTCTTCCTTCTGCTAATTTAACATACATCGTTAACGACAATACTAACTTTCGTTTTGCATATAGCCACACACTAAATCGCCCCGAATTCCGCGAGATAGCATCCTCAGGATTTTATGATTTCATCACCTACGAGGTCGTCGGTGGCAATCCGAACCTGCAGCGTTCCTATGTTCATAATTACGATATTCGTTTTGAGATATTTCCAAATGCTGGCGAAGTGTTAGCGCTCAGCTATTTTTACAAAACTATTTCGGGTGCGATCGAAGAACAGTTATACTTTACTTCAGTGCGAACTCGCTCGTGGTTTAATTCTGATCATGCGCGGAATTACGGGTTTGAACTTGAAACACGTAAATCCCTCAATTTCCTTGGAGGATACTTTGGCAACTTTTCGTTAACAGGGAATTATACGCGAATATTTTCGGCCGTTCAATTTCCACTTATCAGCGGAAATTCTTCAAATACAATATCAAGCATAGGAACGCGGCCACTTCAAGGACAGTCTCCCTACATGATTAACATATCGTTATTGTTCACAGAGCCGACATTCGGCACAACGGTGAACGTTCTTTACAATCGGTTTGGCAGACGATTGGATGCCGTTGGATTTTTAACCTCCGATATTTATGAACAACCGAGAGACATCGTTGATCTGAGCATATCGCAATCACTCTTCAATGGCGTTGAATCAAAACTGACAATAAAAAATCTTACCAACAAAGAACGGATCCTGACACAGCAAGACCGTGTTTATCAACGCGTGAACAACGGAACAACATATTCACTGCAAGTATCGGTTGGTATATAGAAAACATCTACATTCGATAACCTGAAATTTACATTCTCATAATATTGAAAAGTTATTTTGTGGTATTGTAAAACGAGATATTTTTATCACAATTCACCATAATTCAATATAAATTAGGAGTAGTTCATGAGAAAAGTTTTCACCGTTTGTATCATATTGATCCTTTCATCCGTAGCGCTTTTGGCGCGCCCCACAAAAATATTGGGTGCCGGCAGAGGAGCAACAAATTTCAGAATGCCGTATCACCAAACGGCAGACATTAAATTGAGCAAAGACACTACATACGTTTTAACAGGCTGGTACTTTATTGATTCATTATACAAGATTACAATCGACCCCGGGACACTGATTGTCGGTGATAAACTTTCCGGTGGAACAATTATTATCAAACGCGGCGCAAAAATAATCGCTGACGGCAAAGTAACTGCACCGATCGTTTTTTCAAGTGAGCAGGCGGTTGGGCAGAGGGCACCAGGTGATTGGGGTGGCGTTATTATTGTAGGTAATGCTACTACAAATCAGCCGCTTAGCGCAACGTTGGAAGGCGGATTTGGCACTGTTCCAAATAGTGAACTAGGCGTCGGCGGATCAAATGCCGCAGACTCCAGCGGTGTTCTGCGCTACGTTCGAATAGAATGGGCTGGAATAGCATTTGCTCAGGATAATGAGATCAACGGCTTAACATTAGGCGGTGTCGGCAACAAAACGGTTATTGATTATGTGCAGGTTAGCTATGCGAACGATGATGATATAGAATTCTTTGGCGGAACCGTGAATGCGAAACATATAGTTACAAATGGAAATATTGATGACAACATGGATACAGACTGGGGCTGGTCAGGAAGTTTGCAATATGTGCTTGTCAAACGTGACTCATTGATCTTTGATGCTTCCGCATCCGGTTCTTCAAATGGATTCGAATCCGACAACATGGGTTCCGAGCCCTGGAATGTTTATCCGAGAACAAGCGCAAAGATTTCAAATGCAACATATATTGGACCGATGAGCGATACTTCTTCTGTTGTCAATAGTCACTGGGGAAATCTGGCAATGCTTCGCCGCGGTACTGAATTTAGCGTTTACAATTCTATCTTAATGGGATGGCCAAAAGGTATTACGATTCGCGATACCATCACACAGAACGCAGCAATTGCAGGACGATTACAGATTCGTAATACAAGTATTCAAACAAAATCATCTCCAATTTCTGCATCCATTTCTGGAACTGAAGTGAATATTCCGGGATTCGATGCAACCGCATGGTTCAATACTGCTGGTTGGGGAAATCTTGGAAGCACAGTCCGCAATAATGGTGCTATTGGTTTGGTCAAGCCCGGCGTCCCCTTTACAGACAAAGCGTTTGATCCGCGTCCGACAATCTCTTCAGAAGCAGCAACAGCTGGAACAGGGTACAAAATCTGGGGCCTGCCTTCGACATTTGATTCGGTTTCGTACCGCGGTGCGCTAGATCCTTCCAAACCAATGAATCAGCAATATTTTGCGGGATGGACCGTGTTTGATCCGCAAAATTTTGATTACAGCAACGGTGTAACCGCAGTGAATGATATGAACAATATTGCGCCGATTCTATACTCTCTTAACCAAAACTATCCTAACCCCTTCAATCCAAGCACCGCAATAACATTTGCAATGCCTGCAAGCGGACAGGTATCATTAAAAGTCTATGATATTTTGGGCTGTGAAGTTGCAACGTTGGTGAATGGGATGCAGGAAGCAGGAACACATACAGCGTATTTTAATGCAAACACCATGGCAAGCGGAATATATTTCTATAAACTTTCGGCGGGTAATTTCAATCAGGTGCGTAAAATGCTTTTCGTAAAATAAGTGGTAGTTTTTCTGATTACCAACGGCATCATAGTTTCCCATGATGCCGTTTTTTTATTCAGCATCAAAAAGTGGAATATATCCAATTTTTTTGATAATGTTTTGTCCATCTCTGCTGATAATCCATTCGATGAATTCTTTTTTCAAACCTTCCGGCGGTTGAATCGTATAAAGATATAAATACCGTGAGATGGGGTAAAATCCTTTCCTGATATTATCTGCGGTAGGAGGGAGGTTGTTTACGGATAATATCTTGACATTATTTGCATACACATTGGTGCTGTATCCTATGGCGAAGGAATCCTGTATGACGGCATCGGTTAATGCTCGAGCGCCGGGAGTCATTATACAATTCTTTACGTATGGTTCCCCGTACAGAATATGTTCTTCAAGGTATACGTAGGTTCCCGAGTTAGGTTCCCGGCTGTATACCGTTATGGGTTTGTCTGCACCGCCGACATCCTTCCAGTTGGTGATTTCTCCGGTGAAAATTTTCTTGATTTCTATCAGTGAAAGATTTGAAACCGGATTTGATGGATGAACGATAATTCCCAATGCATCTTTGGCGCAAATGATTGACATACCAATAGAATTGAACCGGTTTGATAATTGTTGAATTTCACCTGATGACATGGGGCGCGATGAAGTACAGATATCTATTTTCCCTTCCAATAACGACTGGATTCCGCTACCGCTTCCTCCCCCCTCAACATAGAGCGACACATCACTGTGTAAGGTCATAAAAGTTTCGGACAACCGTTGCGCCATCAACAACATTGAATCTGATCCTTTTATGCGCAATGTTTTTTCTCCGACCGCTTTAAACGCCGACTGGTGCGTACAACTTGCACCGAAAAAAACAAATACGATAATCAATAACTTCAATTTCATTTTTTTTCAGCTTTAGAAATTAAGCGTGCATTGATGAATGGCGATCTCAGATTCCACTGTGGATCATGCGGATCATTTGCAATAGCTGCCGAAAACCTGAACAGTATCTCAACGTGCTGAACAGCTGCGGCAAAGTTTATCGGCTGATGAAGATCGTCAAAAGGTGAATGATATCGTTCTTCCGACCACGCTACATATCTCTTTATTCCTTCTTCAAAAGATGTCGATTCATATCGAAGTCCTTCGGCAACAAGAATCGAAGGAATACCCGCCTGTGCAAACATAAATTGGTCGGAATTTCGGAATTGATTATGCTGGCTTAAATTGGAAAACAATGAATCGATTTCAAGTCCCATCGAATGCACTGCATCGTCGAGCGATCTGCCAAGCGTTGATAATTCTGCACCAACACCAACCACCGAATGCATTCTATCGAACAAGGAGAGTCCGTCGATGTTAACATTGGCGGCAGTTTTGTAAAGCGGAACGACAGGATGCAGGCAATAGTATTGAGAACCAAGAAACCCACGTTCTTCGCCAGTTAAAAAGACAACAAGAATGGAACGACGGGGCCGGAATTCAGAACGAGAAAATATTCGCGTTAATTCAAGCAATGCAACCACGCCAGAAGCGTTATCTATCACGCCATTATAGATGGAATCACCATCAATCGGGGTGCCGATTCCCAAATGATCATAATGCGCACTCAACAAGAGATATGAATCCTGTAGCTGAGGATCAGTCCCTTCAATAATTCCGATGATATTTGATGATAAAAAATCCCGTTCTTGAAATTGTCCTTGAAAGCTTGCCATAAAAGGGAGTCGAAAACTCTTCATCGTACCTTTACGGTCAAACTCTGCAATTTCGTCAAATGAATATTCTGCGTCGGAAAAAACGAACGGACCCAATTTCGGATTAATCATCACATTGAGATTCTCCGAAGGGGCTACCAATAAATGCACATCTTCAAACAGAAATTGCCGCTGCTGTTCGAACCAATCATCCATGGACCGATCATTCGGATTGGGCAGCAGTATGCTCCCTTTTGCTCCGTGTGCAAGTGCAATCTTCTGTTTTAGATTCAACGATGCATGGATTGTTGGTTTTTCCCCATCAAAATAAATATCGTCGCCGGAATTTGGTTCACCGGAAAGAAAGACAACAATGCAATTTTTGACATCAATATTACGGTAGTCATTATAATCATATTCGGGAGCGACAATGCCGTATCCTACAAAAACGACAGGAATAGGTGCGGGAGTGAAGGTTTGTGCACCGGCAGAATAGAGAACATAATCATCCTTCAGACGCAGTGCATAGGAATCTTTTGGCGCATAGAGCGTAAACCGCGTTTCTTCCATTGGCTTACTTCCGTGCAACGGAAATGTTTGCATGAATCCGGTTGATGGAGAAAAGGGACGAATTCCGTAACCACGCAGAACATTACAGATATACAATGCAGTTTTCTCGCATCCGGCGTACCCTGTTCCTCGACCTTGCAATGAATCATTTCCCAAAACAAATAGGTGTTTCTTTATGGAGTCGGGGGAAATTGAGACAAATGGAATATATTCGGTTTGAGCAACGATAGGATGGAAAACGAACCAAGTAATGATAACGACAAAGGAAACTCTGCGCATGGTTGATCAATAAGTTAGTCACACAAACGTAATAATAAATTGATTTTAGGTAAACACGTTGTCATTATATTGACAGTGAAATATAATCAATATAATGTTCGTTCGTTTTTAAATGCATTTTCAAACATCGAATAAATCAATATAAAAATAATATGACCCTTATACAGATTAATTCTATGAAACATATTTCGATTGACGAAATCACCATAGATCCGGAGCGCTTTATTGTTCTGAAAAATGAACTCATAATTAGTTTAACAAAAACAGAATTTCTGATTTTGTATCTCATGATGAGCACAAACGGGAAAGTTCATTCTAGGAAAGATATTGCTTGTTATGCGTGGGGATCAGAAACATTAAAAAATACAAGGACGATCGATACCCACATATGCAATATCCGCAAAAAGATCGGATGGGTAAAAAACAAAGAGATCATCAATGTTATTAGAGGCGTTGGGTATAAACTGGATGATTCATTGCTAACGTAATGTCATGCCAAGAGTTCCGCGCCTACTCTTTTGCCGGACCATTGGCGTAGTTGAAAATTTAAATAATTGAATTATTCCTTTTGTTTTCATAAAAAAATTGATTCATCCGGGCTATCTCAAACATTTGTGTAACCAAGATTTATAGTTCGGTGTGCCAGGTAGACTAATATTTTGATGTTACTCTTAACAATTCCATAATACTTGCTTAACCTCCGCATAATGCTAATACGATATTTTGTATCGGTTAGAAAGCAATTAATCAACCAACCAATTACAAAAGGAGTAACCATGAAAATGTTTTTCGCAGTGTTAGTATTTCTGCCGTTCGTACTGAGCGCTCAGGACGGTTCATCTGCAGCAACAAAAGAAGATGTTGAAAATGTTAAAGGAGCCTTCGAGGGTTTGAACGAATCATATCTTGAAACAAAAACCACTGTAGACGCCTTGAAAAAAATCAAAATATCCGGATATGTTCAGGCGCAATATCAGATCACCGATGGAATTGCCGGTACAGTATTCAACGGCGGCACAGCACCGGCTCCCGGAGGATTTTCCGGCGGAGCATTTCCGAACGATGTCAGTTCGCGGTTTTCTGTCCGTCGCGGACGGATCAAATTCAATTACGATAACGATCTTACCCAATATGTAATGCAGTTCGATGTAACGCAGGGCGGGTTGGCGATTAAAGACATGTATGCTTCTATTAAAGAACCATATTTGAAACTGGCAACATTTACCGGCGGTATTTTTGACCGTCCGTTCGGTTTCGAAATTTCGTATTCTTCCAGTAACCGTGAAGCTCCCGAACGTTCACGCATGTATCAGACACTGTTTCCCGGCGAACGCGAACTGGGGGCAAAGATCGAATTGGCTCCTCAAAGCGGAATGCTGAGCATGTTTAATGCAAAAGTGGGCGTATTCAATGGAAACAATAACAATAACGCCGAAAACGACAACAACAAGGATATTATCGGCCGCGTTGGTTTCCAGCTTCCGTTCAACGAAGAGAATTTGGAAATAGACGGCGGTGCGTCGTTCTATTCAGGCAAAGTAACAAGCGGTTCACGCGCGATCTGGAAGATTGACAACGGCACCAAGCTATGGAAGTACGATTCAACGGCAAAGAACAACGGTTCATCATTCGATCGTTCCTATGTTGGTGTTGATGCACAGCTTTATTATGATCTTCCTGTTCTTGGCGGTCTCTCTCTGCGCGCCGAGTACATCACCGGAACACAACCCGGCACAGCGGCTTCAGCATCCTATTATGTGTATGCCAAAGGAAGCGGAACACCTTTATATTCAAGAAAGTTTTCAGGCTATTATGTGAACTATGTGCAGAACATCGGTCTTACCGAACAAATTGTTGTGAAATATGACAAGTTCAATCCCAATACCGATATTACATCGTCGAGCATTGGAACAGGAAACCTAACAACGGCAGGCGACATTGCCTATACGACTCTTGGTGTCGGTGCCGTGCATCATTTTGACGGCAATGTTAAATTAACACTCTATTATGAAATGATCAGCAACGAAAAAGTGAACAGCGCAACAACAAATGCAGCCCTACTGCCGTTCAAAGAAGATGTAAAAGACAATGTCTTCACGGTTCGGATGCAGTATAAATTTTAACTGAAAACAACCAACATTATTTTTGCGGAGAAAAAATGAAAAAAACAACAATCTCAATTCTTGCAGTAATCATCGGATTGGTCTCGTTCGGCTTTGCGCCGAACGGCGAGATCATTACGGTAAAAGGTTCCGATACCATGGTTATCCTGGCACAGCGCTGGGCAGAAAACTATATGTCGAGTCATCCGGATGTTACTATTCAGGTGACCGGCGGCGGTTCCGGAACAGGAATATCGGCGCTGATCAACGGCACAACGGATATTTGCGATGCGTCGCGTCCGATGAAACAATCCGAACGGGAAAAACTCAAATTGCGCTTCAACACCCTGGGTGTTGAAATTAAATCCGCACGCGACGGTCTTGCGGTTTATGTTCAGGAATCAAATCCGGTAAAAGAGCTCACGCTTCAGCAGCTGAAAGAGATCTACACGGGAAAGATCACCAATTGGAAACAGGTTGGCGGAAGTGATGCAAAAATTATTCTCTACAGCCGCGAAAACAATTCGGGAACGTATGTATACTTCAAAGACAACGTGCTTGAAGGTGAAGATTACGCGGCAAGCGCACAGAATATGCCCGGCACGGCTGCAGTTGTTAACGCAGTCTCGAAAGATAAGAACGGCATCGGCTACGGCGGCGCAGCGTATGGAAAAGGTATCCGGTTCGTAAAAATCAAACGCGACGCGGATTCACCGGCGTACGAACCGAACAAAGAAAGCGTTATGAGCGGCAACTATCCGATCTCGCGCTTTTTGTATATGTATACACGCAGCAAACCGACCGGCGCATTGAAGGATTATATTGACTGGATCTTAAGCAGCGAAGGTCAGACGGTTGTTTCAACCGTTGGATATTTTCCTGTAAAATAGGCCAATTTCGAATGATTTAAGCCCCGCAGTATAACGCTGCGGGGTTTTTCGTTTCCTCCACACTCCGTAACAATTCCTTAACATTGCATTAACAGTAAAAACATACCCTCTGCGTACCTTAATACGATTTATTAAGGTATATAATGCCGCAAAACCAATTAAAAAAGAAGTTCAGACTCGGCGAAGTAATTGCCGAGAAGGTTGTTACGATCGTCGCATTCTTCTCATTGGCGATGATCACGCTTATCTTTGTTTTCGTCTTTCGTGAAACACTCCCGATATTTTACGGCGCGGATGCGGAAGCATCTTCGGTGCCGGCTCAGATTGAACAGCAGGAGACATACGGAGGCGAGGGTGTTCAGGAAGTGGCAATGCAAAGTAAAACGAGTTCGCATGACACCGAAGGGATTGCATCTATCGATAATCTCACCGGAACAACATGGCAGCCTGTTTCCGGAAAACCAAAGTTTGGAATCGTACCGCTGGTGCTGGGGAGCTTAAAGGTCTCACTGATTGCCGTTCTGTTTGCGGTACCAATCGCAATTCTTGCGGCGCTTTTCACATCGTCCTTCGCACCGAAGTGGGCAAAGGAACTGATGAAACCGGCGATCGAAATTCTTGCCGGTATTCCGTCGGTGGTGATAGGATTTTTTGCGTTGATCGTTCTGGCATCGTTGATACAAAATATTTTTGGATATCAATATAGGCTCAATGCTTTTGTCGGCGGCGTTGCCCTTTCTTTTGCGGTGATTCCGATTATCTACTCCATCACCGAAGATGCTATCTCTCGCGTTCCCGGATCGCTGACCGAAGCATCGCTGGCGCTTGGGGCATCAAAGTGGGAGACCGCCATCTATGTTGTTCTGCCCGCTGCAACACCCGGAATTTTTGCCGCAGTATTACTCGGCATCGGCAGGGCATTTGGGGAAACAATGATCGTGCTGATGGCTACTGGTAATGCCGCAATGCTCTCCGCCTCTCTTTTTGAACCGGTGCGCACTATGTCGGCTACGATCGGAGCGGAAATGGCCGAGGTTGTGTTCGGCGAAACACATTACAATGTGCTTTTTCTTATTGGTTCGATCCTGTTCCTTTTCACATTTGTTCTGAATGCTATTGCCGAATTATTTGTGCGGCAGCGCATGATGAAAAAATTTCAGGGCATATAAGCGATGATACAGAAAAAAATATTGAGCGCATCAGTTTCATCCGCAACTGCATTATCGGCTTTTTTCATTTTAGCCATTGTCGCTGTGGTGATGGGAAACATTATTATTGAAGGTTCTTCAACGATCACATGGGAATTTTTGACCGGGAAACCGACCGAAGGAATGACGCAGGGGGGAATATTTCCCGCCATCTTCGGAACATTTCTTCTCGTTGTCATCATGTCGATCATCGGCGTTCCGATCGGAACGATCACGGCGATCTATCTTACCGAATATGCCAACCAGCGTTCACCGTTTGCGCGCCTGATCCGGTTTGCAGTGAATACGCTTGCCGGTATTCCGGCGATTGTTTTTGGTCTGTTCGGTCTCGGATTTTTCATCCAGTTTGTGGGCAGTTCTATGGATAAAGCGTTAATGCCTGCGGGCCAGCTGCGGTGGGGACAGCCGAACATACTTTGGGCAAGTCTGACAATGGCGATCCTGACGCTACCGGTGGTGATAGTGTCGGTAGAAGAAGCACTGAAATCCGTGCCGCGGGAATTGCGCGAAGCAAGTCTTGCACTGGGAGCCACCAAGTTTGAGACAATATGGAAAATAGTGCTGCCGAATTCTCTTGCCGGTATGCTGACCGGAGGAATTCTTGCTGTCAGCCGTGGAGCGGGAGAAGTAGCGCCGATCCTGTTCACAGGTGCGGCGTATTTTCTTCCCAAATTACCCAACTCGCTTTCCGATCAATTTATGGAACTCGGGTATCATATCTACATTATGTCCACACAATCCCCAGACGTTGAAGCGACGCGGGGAATACAATACGCAACAACACTGGTTCTGCTCGTATTAACATTTGCGCTGAATTTTTCGGCAATATTTTTACGCTATCGCGTGCGAAAAAATATGGCACATTGATATATTTTTGCTGACATTATTACACTACGACAATGAATGAACTGAAAACAAAAATACGGATTGATAATTTCAATTTTTATTACGGAAAAAAACATGCATTGAAAAATATTTCGATGAATGTTCCGGAACACCGTGTTACGGCGCTGATCGGTCCTTCCGGATGCGGGAAATCGACATTCCTGCGGTCGCTGAACCGCATGAACGATCTTATTGAACATACGCGCTGCGACGGTACCGTTGTAGTTGACAATGTGAATATTTACGACGATGCAATCGATGTGGTTGAGTTGAGGAAGAAGATCGGGATGATCTTTCAACGATCCAATCCTTTCCCCAAATCCATATATGACAATGTTGCGTACGGTCCCCGCATCAACAACATAAAAGAGAAGAAGCAGCTGGACGAAATTGTGGAACGAAGTCTCATCCGCGCCGCATTGTGGGACGAGGTAAAGGATGATCTGTCGAAAAGCGGATTGGCACTTTCCGGTGGACAGCAACAGCGGTTATGTATTGCGCGCGCCGTTGCCGTCGATCCCGAAATTTTGCTGATGGATGAGCCGGCAAGCGCGCTTGATCCGCTTGCTACCACCAAGATCGAAGAGTTGATCCACGAGCTAAAAGGGAAGTATACCATTGTTATTGTTACGCATAATATGCAGCAGGCGGCCCGCGTAAGCGATTTCACGGCATTCTTCTATATGGGAGAGCAGATCGAATTCGATGAAACAAAAAAGATATTTACCATGCCGGGAAAGAAACAAACGGAAGATTATATTACCGGACGCTTCGGCTGATTATTCTGTGTCGAGCCGAAGGATGACATAAAACAAGCAATTGTATTGGCAACATATATTAATAGGGTGAATTATGGAACGGCATTTTCAGCAGGATCTTGAACTATTAAAATCCAATGTTATAAGAATGGGAAGTGCAGTTGAACAAAATTTGTTTAATGCGCTTGATGCAGTGATGAAAAATGATGCGGCGCTGGCATCTCGAGTGATCGCATCGGATGGAACCATCAATCAATTCGAGATCGAAATCGATAACATGGTCGTA
Source organism: uncultured Ignavibacteriota bacterium (assembly GCA_903861125.1). Classification (GTDB taxonomy): domain Bacteria; phylum Bacteroidota; class Ignavibacteria; order UBA10030; family UBA8401; genus UBA8401. The sequence continues at coordinate 300,070 of CAIOTF010000023.1, read as the reverse complement.
GATCTGCTTGCACTGCAGCAGCCTGTGGCGAGCGATTTGCGGTTGATCCTGGCTATCCAGAAGATCAACAACGACCTTGAGCGTATCGGCGACCATGCGGTGAATATCGCCGAATCGGCTTACCGGTTAACGGAAACACCGCAAGACGAACCGTTGATGGAAATTCCGAACATGGCAAAGATCGCCAAAGAAATGTTCCAGCAGGCACTCGACAGCTTCATTCATTTGAATGCGCTGCAGGCTCAGAGCGTACTGGAGAGCGATGACCGTATTGATGCGCTGAACCGCGGAATGAATTCGAAAGTGATCCAGTTCATAAAAAATGATATGAAGAGCATCGAAGGGGGATTGGAACTGCTACGTATCAGCAGAAACCTGGAGCGCGTGGCCGATCTGACAACCAACATTGCCGAAGAAGTGATTTTTCACACGCAGGCGAAGATCGTGAAACATCATGCCGCAGAGGAAAAACAAAAAAAACAATAATCTGCAATAAGAACGGTACACGTTGTTTTATAAAACAACCGATCCGTTTATTTCCCCGCCCGCTTTTGCAGTTCATCCTGTTTCAACGTGATCAGATGCCCAATCGGCTTTCCGTTCCTGTACGTAATGGCGCGGAGTGTTACGGGGCCGTTTGGCAATGCAACGGCATTCGTGTACCGGAGCGAATGATCGTCGGGCATCGTATCGTCGATCGTGTAATAAATATCCAGATCAGAAAGTTCTTTGTCCATCGTAAGAATGATGGTGTCATTTTTCATGGCAGTCTTGATGATGGCATCGTATGAAGCACGGGAATAATTAATGTCGGCCGCTTCCGCGCGGGTGAAATGCATTTCCATCCTCCGTGAAAAATTTCCCCATTCTCTTTTTTCTTTTGGTGACCAGTATACTTCGGCAAGCGCCCAGGCGCGGGGATAGGACATGTATTCAGCAGCGCGAAGATTCGGGATTTGTTCTGTCCAGAGATTTCCCTGTCCGCCTAAAATATATTTTGCATCAACGCCGTCGGGAACAGGTTCGAAACTATAACTCTTTTTCACCCGCAAAGCCGCATAGATCGGCGGATCGACTGTTTGATCTCCCTGATTGTAATCCAGATAGGAAAATGTTGTCGGTGTCATAACCACATCATGGCCCGTTCGCGCTGCTTCAATTCCCCCTCTCACACCACGCCAACTCATCACGGTAGCGTCGGGGGAGATGCCTCCCTCAAGGATCTCATCCCAACCAAGCATTTTTTTTCCTTTTGCTTTCAGTATCTTTTCCACACGGTTCATGAAATATCCCTGAAGATCTTCAACGTGGCGGATGTTCAACCGTTTCATCAGTGCTATGCAGCCGGTATCCTGAGCCCAATATCCTTTGTAGCATTCGTCCCCGCCGACGTGGATGTACGGACCCGGAAAGAGTGCCGCAACTTCACTGAACACCTTCTCTATAAATCCGTACACATTTTCATCGGAGGGATTGAGCGTATTTTCGATGAACATTTTGAACGTACCGTTCCCATACCATTCGGCAAAATGCGTACCGGGATTAACCATTGTTCCCGGATCTTTTTTACAGCTTAATTCGGGATACGATGCGATTGCCGCCATGCTGTGTCCGGGCAGATCGATCTCGGGAACGATCGTTACATTACGCTGCCGAGCAAACTGAACAATTTCTTTTATATCATCCTGCGTATAAAATCCGCCGACGGTTGCTTTTTCTCCCGGCAAGGGATCTGTGCGTGATCCGAATGCGCCTGCACGTTCAACGCGCCACGCACCAACAGTAGTTAATTTTGGAAGGGATTTGATCTCGATTCGCCAACCGTGATCGTCGCTTAAGTGCCAATGGAAAATATTATATTTGTAACGCACAATCTGATCGATGTATGATTTTACATCCTGCTTAGAGAAGAAGTTCCTGCTTACATCGAGCATAATTCCCCGCCATTTGAATCGCGGGTAATCAATAATCCGCACAGCAGGGACCGTCCAATCAATAGTTGAGACTATCTTGCCTTCAATTTCTTTCGGCAGTAACTGAAGTAGAGTTTGCATGCCATATAGCAAACCGGCGGAATTGTTGGCGGAAATACTGATGCCGCCCGGCAATACCTCAAGAACATATCCTTCCGTGCCGATCTGCTGATTCTTTTTTTCAAAAAGCATGAACCGGATAGAGCCGTCCGTTCCTTCACGCGGCATTATGGAATATCCGGTGGGAAGATTAATTTTTTGAGCAAACATCTCGGCGGCAAAGCGTGATTCAACTCCGTCATAGGCGATGGAAGAAGCGGCGGTAAGAGTGAAAGAACCGCTCATCGGCGCCACCGTGACAGGCTGCGGGATCAGTTGAAGCATAGTGTTGTTCTGTGCCGGTGAAGAAGAACAGATCAGCAGAAGCACAAGAATGGAACTATAGATTTTCTGAAACGAGAAAGTATTTTTCATATGATCAACAAGATTAATCGCAACAGAGAGGAGGTGTATCCATCAATTATTAAAGACGGGTAAGATGGTGTTTCTATGCATGAAAACGACAACGAACTATAATTCTTCGAACTCGCCCATGTTTTTATTCTTCCGGACGTTGTTCCACATAAAATACCGTCCGTTCATTGAAATATAAATACCATTCGGCAGAGTCTGCACAAATGCCAGCGCGCTTCCTAAATTGAACAATCCGTCCGAACTGCCGAATTTATACGGGATCATTGCACCGGTAAGAACAATGGTTTTGTTCTGTATCTTAGCGGCAAGAAACCGCGCTGTTTCCACCATCGTATCGGTACCGTGCGTAATGACGATCTTGTTTTCGGATGCATTTAGACATTGCTGTGCGATCGTTTCGCGGTCGGCATCGGTCATATCAAGACTGTCGATCATCATCAGCGTGGCAATGTTCACTTCGATGCGCGAACGGCCGAGCGAGAGCATTTCATGCAGATGCGTTTTGTTGAAGAAGAGCTGACCGTTCAGCTCATTATATTCTTTATCAAACGTGCCGCCGGTGATAAATATTTTTATTCCCATAGTCGTACCGTATAAACTGATGATGGTGATACACTTCTGTGCCGCAGAATTATCGGAATAATGTAGCCCGAGTTTAACAGAATATCAACGGCTCAAATAAAGTCTTACGTTGAGTGCTTTTCTTCCAGCATACGGCGGATCTCACGCATTTCATTTTCAATTCTGTCCATTTGCTCGTTGTGTCTGGTCCACACCTCGCTTCGTCTGACTGTCTGGCGTTCGCTCATCTGCGCTGCGCGTACAACTTTATCCATAAAATAACCAAAGAGCCAAACACCAATAAATCCCACGGGAACTATAACGATCAGAAGAGATCGTAGGCGCGGAATGCCGAAAAAAATCTGCAGTTTATCGCTGGCGGTGATAATCAGCAGTGTAAAATTGGCCACCACAAGAAATGATTGGCCAAGGTCGAAACGGTATTTTTGTGCAAAAAATGTTTCGCGCCATCGTGCTATCCGAACACGCACTGCGGATACATTTTTATCTGAATTGTTTTCCATTATAATATGCCTTCCGATGATGAAATAATAACGATCTCTTAATCAATCGATAAACAACTTCGACAAACCTAATCAAATTAGGCAAAACAATATAGTCCCGCAACATTGCTTTTTTCGTTGAGCGGATTGTTAATCGTGATTTGAAAGGAAGGGATAAATTATAATACTATTAATTGCGGGGGCCATATTGCGGAACCGAACCGCGCGCATGGTTGTACAACGGCGAATCCATATTTTAGAATGCGGATGATTGGTTGTACAGAAAGTATTTATGTGAAATATTGTCTGTGTGGTTATGCTTTGAAGCGGAACAAGACATTGGTGATGTCCGTTGGAATGGACATCACCCGTTAAAAGAAATGAAAGAAAAATTACGCTGCTTTGTAGCCGTCTTTTTTTATTTCTTTGGCAACGTCAAGAATGTTCTTCTTGCTCAACGATGCAAAGAAATTTTCTTTTGTTGTTTTCCATTCGTTATGCATAGCGCATGGAGCTTCGTTGTCGCATTCAGAATAGCCCAGAACACAAAGACTCATAATGTCGTTGCCGTCGATCGCAACGATGATATCCATCAGCACGATCTCCTCCGCAGGTTTGGCCAGCCAGAATCCCCCCGAGACACCCTTCATTGAATGTAGCAAACCCTTATGGGAAAGCTTCTGGAATATCTTACCCAAAAAGTGGAACGGAATGTTCAGGTGAGATGAGATCTCTTTAATTGTTGTCATCTCCCCCTGTTTTTTTTGTGCCAGATAGATGACCGATTGTAATGCGTATTCGCATTGTCTGCTAAAAAAAATTGACATATTACCCTCACATGTATGTTTGTAATGCTTTCATATAATTTGCGCGCTCGAATGACGACGGATCTGCCACCGATTGATGGCTCATGCTTCCGCGCATGTCGTTCAACGATGAATACTCATGTTCCACCATCCATTGCTGAACCTCGGTCAGTACTTCGCGGATTTTTCTGGGTCCATGCCGAAGCAGCGCTGAACACATCATTGTTGCATTGGCGCCGGCCATGACCAGTTTAATGACATCCTCGCCGGTGTGAACGCCCGTTGTTGCGGCAAGATCCGCTTTAATTTTTTTGTATAAAATTCCAACCCAGCGCAGGGGCAGCCGCATGGAATTGGAAGAGCTGAGAACAACGCCGGGTTCAACATTCAGCGTATCGAGATTGATATCCGGCTGGTAAAAGCGATTGAAGAGTACAAGGCCGTTTACACCGATATTATCAAGCCGCTTTGCAACATTTGACAGCGAGGTGAAGAACGGCGACAATTTTACCGCAACAGGAATCGTAACCTGATTGCGTACATCTTTTACGATATCAAGATACGTCTGTTCGATATCATCGCTGGTCATGTTCGGGTCGGTTGGGATATAATAGATATTCAGTTCCAATGCATCGGCACCGGCCTGTTGGATCAGTTTTGCATATTCTACCCAACCCCCATCGGTAACGCCGTTGATGCTGCCGATGATAGGGATGTTCACTGATTCCTTCAGCTTTCTGATATGATTAAGGTACTCATCCGGACCGCTGTGGTATTCATGTGCTTCGGGAAAATATGACGTTGCTTCAGCAAAACTTTCCGCGTGATACGTAAGATGATGATGCATTTCTTTTGTTTCGTGTCGTATCTGTTCCTCGAAGATCGAAAAAAGTACGACAGCCGAAGCGCCGTAATCTTCCATCAGCCGAACACTTCCGACGGTTCGCGACATTGGTGAGGCAGAGGGTATGATCGGGTTCTTAAGATTCAGTCCGAGATATTGAGTTGACAAGTCCATAATATTTTTTCTCCGTAAAATCGTTGGAATGGCGGACCAATTACAACAACGGTCCGCCGTCGTTTGTTAATGACTTTCCGTTGTTTCCTGCGGCACTGCAAAATTCATTGCCGCCAGTTGTTCGTAGAATCTCCACTTCTTCTGCACATCTTCCTGTGCTTCGAGCAGAAGTCGTTTTGCTTTTTCAGGATCCATCTTGGTCAGCATCTTGTACCGGATCTCGTTGTAGGCAAATTCTTCGAATTTCATCTTCGGCGGTTTTGAATCGAGTTGGAACGGATTCTTTCCTTCTTTTACCAGCCAAGGATTGTAGCGGTATAACGGCCAGTAACCGGAATCCACTGCAAGTTTTTGAGCGTTCATCCCCTTGGTCATGTTGATACCATGTGCGATACAATGACTGTACGCGATAATCAGCGATGGTCCGTCGTACGCTTCGGCTTCCAGCACCGCTTTCACGGTTTGAAGGTCGTTTGCACCCATGGCGATCTGTGCAACATACGTGTTGCCGTAGCTCATTGCGATTAAACCAAGATCTTTCTTTCCGGAGGGCTTTCCGCCTGCAGCAAATTTTGCAACAGCTCCGCGCGGGGTTGCTTTAGACATCTGTCCGCCGGTGTTGGAATAGACTTCCGTATCAAGAACAAGAATGTTCACGTTGCGGCCCGACGCGATCACGTGATCCAATCCGCCAAAACCGATATCGTATGCCCATCCGTCACCACCCATAATCCAAACGCTTTTTTTGACGAGCGAATCGGCAAGTTGCAGCAATTGTTTCGCTTCGGGTATATGGATGGGTTCCAGAAGATGCTTCAATTGTTTCACACGTTCGCGCTGGTTATAAATTTCGGCTTCCGAACTTTGCACGGAAGAGAGAAGCTCGTTCACCAGTGTTTCGTTTAATTGCGGGATCAGTTTTATTAATAATTCGCGTGCGTATTCAGTCTGTTTGTCGAGAGAAAGCCGGAATCCAAATCCGAATTCAGCATTGTCTTCGAACAGCGAGTTGGCCCATGCCGGTCCGCGGCCGTCATTGTTCGTTGTCCATGGTGTCGTGGGAAGATTTCCGCCGTAGATGGAGGAGCATCCCGTTGCGTTGGCAACAATCGTCCGGTCGCCGAACAATTGGCTGACAAGTTTCACGTACGGTGTTTCTCCGCATCCGGTGCAAGCGCCGGAGAATTCGAACAACGGCTGCAGGAACTGCGAACCTTTGATCGTCTTTACGTCCACCGTGCGCCGGTCCGCTTCCGGGATCGTCAGGAAGTAATCCCAGTTTGCTTTTTCTTTTTCGCGCAGCGGAGGCTGAGCCATCATGTTCAACGCTTTGTACTTTGTCTCTTTTTTATTTTTTGCCGGGCAAATCTCTACACAGATGCCGCATCCGGTGCAATCTTCCGGTGCAACCTGGATTGTGTATGCCTGTCCTTTGTAATCATTTCCTTTATACAGCATATGCTTGAATGTATCGGGAGCACCGCCAACCAGATTATTTTCATACACTTTAATCCGTATCGATGCGTGCGGGCACACAAGCGCGCATTTTCCGCACTGGATGCACCATTCGGCATCCCATACCGGAATTTCTGTTGCGATGTTTCGTTTCTCCCACATTGTTGTGCCGACGGGGTATGTGCCATCAATCGGCAACATGCTGACAGGAATTGAATCTCCCTGACCGGCGATCATCATTGCGGTGACATTTTTAACAAATTCCGGCGCATTGTTCGCCACAACGGGCGGAAGCTGAATAGTGCTGGTAACTTTGTTCGGGTAATCAACTTTGAATAGGTTTTCAATCGTTCCATCAACGGCGGCATAATTCATCTTCACGATATCTTCGCCTTTTCTGCCGTAGGTTTTTTTGATGGAATGTTTGATCGCTTCGATCGCTTCGTCTTTCGGCAGCACGCCGGAGATGGCAAAGAAGCAGGTCTGCATGATGGTGTTGACGCGTGTTCCCATGCCCGTCTTTACCGCAACAGCATTACCGTCGATCACGTAGAAATTCAATTTCTTTTTGATGATCTGTTCCTGAACCTTCATCGGAAGGTTTTCCCAGACGCGGTCTTTCGAGAACGGGGAATTGAGCAGGAATGTTCCCCCTTCAACGATGGAGGAGAGCATATCGAATTTTTCGAGGAACTGCCATTGATGGCACGCCACGAAATTCGCCTGAGAGATCAAATACGTCGAGTGGATCGGACGCGGACCGAAACGCAAATGCGAAACGGTGGTCGAGCCGGATTTTTTCGAATCGTAAACGAAATATCCCTGTCCGTAGAAATTTGTATCTTCACCGATGATCTTGATGGAGTTCTTGTTCGCTCCGACTGTTCCGTCGGCTCCGAGACCGTAGAAGAGCGAACGGATCACATCGCTTTTTTCCGTTGTATAGTTCGGATCGAATTCCAGGCTGGTGTGGCTCAGATCATCATTGATGCCGATCGTGAAATGATTTTTCGGTTTTTCTTTTGAAAGTTCTTCGTAGACAGCTTTTACCATCGCCGGAGTAAATTCCTTCGATGACAGTCCGTACCGTCCGCCGACCACTTTGGGATATTTTTTGAACTTCACATTGTCGGTGGTAAAATATTCATGCAGCGCCGTAACGATATCCTGATACATCGGTTCACCCGCGCCGCCCGGTTCTTTTGTTCTGTCCAGAACCGCGATCGATTTTGTTGTTGCGGGGAATGCATCGATGAAATGTTTGATGGAGAAGGGACGGAACAACCGAATTTTAACGACGCCGATCTTTTCTCCTTTTTCCAGCAATGCTTCAACAGTTTCGTGAACTGCTTCAGAACCTGAACCCATGATGACGATGATGCGTTCCGCATCCGGTGCGCCAAAATAATCGAACAGGTGATATTGCCGGCCAACGATCTTTGCAAATTGATCCATCGCTTTCTGCACGATATCCGGACATCGTTCGTAGAAAGGATTCACCGTTTCGCGTGCCTGGAAGTACACATCGGGATTTTGTGCCGTGCCGCGCATAACAGGTTTATTCGGGGTGAGACCGCGTTTGCGGTGTTCCGAAATCAGTTCGTCGTTCATCATTGCTTTAATATCTTCGACCGCCAGTTCTTCCACTTTCATTACTTCGTGCGAAGTGCGGAACCCGTCGAAGAAATGGATGAACGGAACGCGTGCTTCAAGTGTTGCTGCCTGAGATATAAGTGCAAAGTCCATCACTTCCTGCACGTTGTGCGAACACAACATTCCCCAACCGGTGGAACGGGCGGACATCACATCGCTGTGATCGCCGAAGATTGAAAGTCCCTGCGCCGCGATTGACCGTGCGGAAACATGGAACACTGTAGAGGTGAGTTCACCGGCGATTTTAAACATATTCGGGATCATCAGGAGCAGTCCCTGCGACGCAGTGAACGTTGTGGTGAGCGAACCGGTCTGCAATGCGCCGTGCACCGCACCCGATGCTCCGCCTTCGCTTTGCATTTCTGTAACACTGGGAACCGTTCCCCAGATATTTTTCCTACCTTCGGACGACCATTGATCGCACCATTCGCCCATGTTGGAGGAAGGGGTGATCGGGTAGATCGCAATAACTTCGTTTGTTTTATGCGCTATAAAGGCGGCGGCTTCGTTGCCGTCTATGATAACAAGTTCTCGTTTTACTGTAGACATAATATAAGACTCCGTATGCTGATTTAATAAAGACACCGAGTACTTTTGCAAAAACACTGCCAAACGATTTTGCAAAATACACTGATTTTACGCTGTTTTTTTTGAAAAGTTTATCAGTTGTAGGAAAGAAGAGACAAAGGACTCTTATTAATAAGAAAGGAAAACAAGGGTTTTTTATGGTTTAAAGCGAAAGGAGGAACCGTCAATCCGCACGGAGTGAAAACAGACAGTTCCTTTAGAATGTTCTTTGGTTATAGTGACACGATGCTATTACATGATCTCACCGTTCAGAATCTTTCGTGCGACGAGTTTTGTATATTCCGAAAAATCCTTATCAAGCATCCATTTGACCATACCAAGATTTTCCGCGACCGGAAGGCCTTTATTTTTTCCGAACATGAACACGAGAACTCCATTTTTGGTGCGTGCGAATTTTCTGTCGTAATCAAGGTATTCGTTTTCCTGCAAGGAAAACTCATGAAGGGAATCAGCCGTGGGAGTGAGGTCGGAATATTTTTCCAACTGTCCGTTCAACACTTTAATGGTTGCCTCAACATCAGCTTCGGCGGAGTGTGCGTTGATGATCTCTTCGTTTGCATAAAATTTTAATGCGGCAGCAAGATTGCGTGGTTCTTTTTTAAAATAAATTGATAACGAGTCGATAATTTTTACCTTCTCAAAAGGATTCTCTCCGAGACCTGCCCGCAGAAATTCTTCCACCAGCAGCGGTATATCGAACTTTGCAATATTATATCCAGCCAGATCGCAATTGGCAAAGAATGCCGCAACCTCTTTTACTTTTTCGCGGAAGGTCGGTTCGTTCTTTACCATGTCGTCGGTGATGCCATGGATCTCCGTTGCCGAAGGAGGGATCGGCATTTCAGGATAGAATAACTGCAGCATCATCGAGCGGGATTTGTCCGGCATGATCTTGATGGCGCATAGTTCGACGATCTTATCTTTGGTAAGGCTTACGCCGGTTGTTTCAAGATCAAAGAAAATAAGTGGTCGTTGTAACGCAAGAGAGTTGAGCATAGGGTTTCGATGTCCAATAATTATTTTTTAATTTTTTATCGCCGCAATGAAGCTTTTGTAAAAATATGGTCAGGGATAACTTCGTCGAACCTGATAGAGTTGATATAGAATTCAGTCCCTTTTCCTTCTTTGAAGACATCTTTATACAATGCAGATTTTATTGTCCAACGGTTCTGAACATTTATCATGTCGGTAATGTCGACCGTCTTCAATAATTTCCCACTCTTAGCGAACAGATGTTCTCTGAGAATAATGTAACGGACCTTATCGATCCACACCCTTCTACTATAATACGCAATATCGTCCTTCTTTGCAGACAGATCAAGAACCCAGCACGCTCTTTCCTTTACGGTATCTTCCGACGAAACGACAGCAGAATATAGGTTCGGCAAATGCGGATCTTCCATCATATCTTCATACGAAAGATCGGAGCCCATTACGGATTGGCGGAGCATGTGCTGCGAGATCAATATTGTTCTGTCCGCGGATGGGGAATACGTCCAGAGCATATCGTTCAGCTTCAGCATTTTGGTTCCCTTCTCCCGGGCCGGAGCGAGGTATTCCGTGAACGCATCGTTGGTTCCGCGCTGATGCGACACTGATTCTACCGTGCGGCTGTCGCGCCTGCCGTGGATGACCATTGTTGATGTGATGATTCTTGTTTTGCTGTTCATTGCGCGGTCAACACGCATCAGGATATCATCTCCCGAAACTGTCTGCGCGTGAAGCGACAATAACGAAATAATAATACAGAGAGAATGGCAGAGCGGTTTCATCAACATTCTATGTCTCCAGTTCCTTGAACAATTGTGCTGTTTCCCGCTTAAAGATACCGATACCGGAAACTGCTGTTCCCAGAAGAGTTGCCAGCAGTCCGGGAAGAAAACCGATCACAAAGGTGAACGGAGTGATGCGGGCCCGGATTACATTGGACATTAAGATGGAACTGTTCTTCATCATGTCGCCGATGTTAATGCCGTGTTCCTGAACATAGTATGCTATTGCCAAACCAAGCAGAGTGCCGAATGCGGAACCGATAAACCCGGTGAAGACCGATTCGACAAGCATGGAGCGGTACACATGTCCTTTCTCTTCACCGATCGCGATGCGGACACCGATCTCTCCGTAGCGTCGCAGACTTCCGGTCAGTCCCGTGTTCCATAAGACGATGGACATTGCCACAACAAAAATGCCGATGATGATTCCGCTGTACGCGTCGATAAGATCAAGATAATCAGCCATGCCGCTTTGTGTGCGGAGAGTTCCCATCACAGGTGCAAATTCGCTTGCGGAATGTTCGTGCTGCGCGTTGAACATTATCGACATGTCATTTGCCTGCTCCGCATGATAGACATCGTCGCGGAAAAAACCAAGGATCTCGCCGGAGCCGTTCTCCATATCCATTGCAGATTGTATATCAGCGAGATCAGCTATGATCGTGCCGCGATCCATCGCAGAGATGCCGAACCGTACGGTTCCGGAAACTGTAAAGTTCTTTACTGACATGCTGCCGTTCATCGTCGATACGATCAGCGTAACAGTCTCTCCGGGAGCAACATGAAGTTTTGCCGCAAGATCATCTGCGATCAAAATATCTCCGCGCTTCGACGGAGCGGCACCGCGCACTACCGAATTTTTAATGTTCAGTACATTCCACTCCGGACTGTTTCCGTTCAGCATATCTGCGGCAAATCCGAAAACGGGGGACTGCGCACGGGTTTCACCGCGATCATCGGGAACATCCAGCAATCCGCCGAACCGGATGCGCGGTGTCCATGCCAATTCGGGAAACTGTTTCCGCAGAGAAGAAAGGAGCGTATCGGTGCCGAGCAACGCAAGATCGTTCGGGATCTGGTCCGCTTCTTTTGCATACGCCTTTGTCATCACGCGGACATGCCCCGTATTGAAATGCGCCGTGGTCTGTATCAGCATTGTGATCGCTCCGTGAATATATGCGTGAATGAATACCGTCAGCATCACTCCCGTTGTCACAATAAGAATGGGGAAGAGTGACCGCGACCGGTCCCGCATAATTCCTTTCCAAAGAAATGCGATCATGTCATTTTTCCTTTCAGCGCATCGGTCGGTTTCAGCGAAGCGATCTTCTTCGTGGGCAAAAAACTGACGATGGCAGTGATGACAAGCACGAGGATCGTAGTGCCGATGATCAATCCAAGCGAATACGACGGGAAGATTCTGTCTCCTAAAGCAAATCCGAAATTATCAGTCGATTGCGGAAGACCCCATCCGTTGCGGGCAACATACGAGAGCAAGGGAATACCGTAGAGAGCGCCGACCAGCGCGGCAAGAATTCCGTGGAACGATCCCTCCAGTGTGAAGAGTCCGACAAGCTGCGCGCGCGTCATTCCAAGCGCCATCAGCGTTCCCATTTCTTTCCGGCGGTGCCAGATAGAGAGGACCTGTGTATCAAAGATGGCGAGCATGGCAAGGAGCAAAAGGATGGTGTAGAAAATGCTTCCGCCCATGGATTTCATTTCCACCAGAGAATGAAGATCCTGCAAGAGAAAATTCAGGTCCTTAAAATTCCAGCCCGGTGCGGCAGGAATAATTTTACTTTCTTTATTTATAATAATCATGGTTGCCTGATCGGGCAATTCGGTGATCTTCTGCATGATGTCGATCGGGATCCAGATCTGATCGTTATCGATCTCCTGTACCGTTGTTTTGAAGATGTTAACGATCATCACTTCGCGGGCATCGAACGTGCCGTGTGAAGTCCGCCATTGAACCGTGATGCAATCGTTCGTATGCAACCCCGTATGCTTTGCCATTCTGGTGCCGATCATGGCGGGGATTGTTCCGTCCCGGTCCGTGAGAGTTGAAACGGGAATGGCAAGAATTTTCTGCTGCGGATCAATTCCCTTTAACAGAATATTCCGGAACCGTCCGCCGGGATAGATGGTGCCCTGACGCATCAGAATCGGAACCGCCGCTTTTTGTTTGATGAGCGGGCGGAGAACTTCCGGAATAATTCCGTGTGCGTCAACGAAGGATTGCGGATCGTATGGATCATACCGTTCGTGCCAAAATTGTCCGCCGCCATACAGTGCATCAATGGTCGCACGTTCAACCTGATCGTTCATTCCGTTGTACACACCCTTCAGAAAAATGATCGTGACGAATGCAAAGGATAATGCGGCAACATTCAGCCACGTACGCATTCCTGCGCCGATAATATTTCGATAGGCAAGTTTCATCATCAGCATATGCTACCTCGCCGTTCCCGTGATCTCGTCCTTCTCAATGCGTCCGTCGAACAGGGTGATCTTTCGGTTGAGATATGAGATCACTTTTTCATCGTGTGTTGCAAAAATAAATGTTGTCTTCAGTTCTTTGTTCAGATCGACCATCGTCTTCATAATGTTGTGAGAATTGGCAGCGTCGAGATTGGCCGTCGGTTCGTCCGCAAGAACGATCTCCGGACGCTTTACGATCGCCCGCGCAATAGCAACACGCTGACTCTGTCCCCCCGAAAGCTGTGCAGGTTTCGACGATGCGCGTTCTGCAAGACCGACCCACTCAAGCGCCTGCATCACCATCGTCCTTCGTTGTGCGGAAGGTATTCCTTGCAGCAGAAGAGGAAACTCCACGTTCTCATACACGGTGTAGACGGGAAGCAAATTGAATGTTTGAAAAATAAAACCGATATGCTCGTTCCGCAGGCGTGATGATTCCTTGTGTGTCAACAGTTCGATCCTCCGGCCAAGCACAGCCGCGCTTCCGCTGCTCGGAGCATCGAGCGATCCGATAATATTCAGCAGGGTTGTTTTTCCCGAACCGCTCGGACCGACCAAGCCGAGAAATTCTCCTTTGGCGATTGATAGAGTAACATTATCCAACGCTTTGATCTCGGCCGGCCCCAGCGGATAGATCTTCTCAAGTTTTTCGGTTTGTATGATAATTGAATCGGATGTTTCCATGAAAGTCCTTATCGATTTCGTCTTTTTCAGTTCAATGATTGAACACGGCCATTATCTGCACTCCTTTTCCCTGATAGGTGCGGCTCCCCGTTTGCCCAGAAACGATTTGAGCCCGGCGTGCATTTGAAGGATTCCAAAAACCGATCAGGTGAAAGATCCAGTTGTCGTAGGTTCGTTGAAATGAAACAAGTCTGTACCACTCGTTGTTTGTCCAATCGCGGTAGATCATGCATGAACCTCTGTCCATAATACTGAACGGATAGGAAAAAGAGAATGCCGAAAAACTTACACCTTTTGCCGGAGCAAATAATTTGTCCGGATTGTCTGTCCGGAAATATTCCGTCAGCACGGTCAAACCATTGCCGGCATCAAAGGTATAATCTGTTCCCAGCATCCATATCCGCTGATACCGTAATCCGCCGCCGGCAGAACTGCGGTGTATCAGAACAGATTCAAACCACGCTCCGATTCCGATATCCCACTTGCCGTCGAGAGCGTAACGGTCTTCCGGAGAAGAAATATTTGATAGGTGTATTGAATTAAGATCCGTCGTTCGGTGATGATATGTCGCTGCGATTTCGCCATTCCAAAATGGAATCTGCGCTCTGCCGCCGAATTCGATGCTCTGTTTTTTCGACGGCGCAATGTCCACTCCTTTTATATCATTGTTTCCGTATAAACTCCAGAGCCACACATTGGAATTATCCGGAAAGAAGTACCGTGCTAAAAGTGCATACACTCCGTCCGTTAACTGCAGGGGATCATGCGGATTGATGGCATCGAACCACATCAGCGGACGGAGAAGCGTTGCAGAACCGAAATTTATCTTTTGCAGGCCGAGCCGCACTTCAAACCGGTCCGACGATATTCGTCCCCACAGCCGGTATGGCTGTACGGTACCCGAATACAACGGAGAGCGGTCCGGAAAAAACTGTGATGTAGAAAAACAATTTAACGATAGAATGAATTCGGAGTTGAAATCATTTCCGACAGGATATCCGGCGGATAATTCCGGCAGATAGCGTGCGCCGAGTTGTACGTTTTTTTCTGCGGATGAGAACCATCCTGTTGCCTGGCCGTGGAACTGATGTTCTTGAGAACAGAGCGCGGGAGCAAGAATGCACAATGCGGAAATTAAAGAAGATGTATACAATGAACGCACCGTTCCTCCGGAATGAGCCTTTATCAATGACCAAGGTACTGATACAATGTGCGATAAGCAAAATAGGTATGGTGCGTCCGATTATTCACCGAGACGGTGAAGAGCAATTCCTGCGTTGGTCAATTTTTTCTCCGCTTCCGTTTCGATGATCAAGCGGAGTTCGTCCAGCACGGTGTCAAATTTTGTATAAGCGCGGCGGGAATAGATAAGTTCGTATTCAACAGGGATCCACGTTTTAATATCGGCTTCGTTATGCTGTATCTGCACTTCAAGTTTATCCAGTGCAAAAGCAACCTTGGCTTCGTATGTTTCCCGTGCTTCAAATTCCAACCATAACTGTCTTATCTCTTCTCCGAGATCATCTCCCAACTGCTCTCGAACATGTTCAATGGCGGCCAGTTCCCGCTGCTCCTTTTGTTTTTTCAGATCGTTATTTCCCACCATGAAAGGAACGGGAGTATCGCCCGCCTCAATTTCCACGATATCATGAATGACAATCATTTTCATGAGTTTCTCAAAATTGACTTTTTGGTCCAGTTTTGGTAATAATAGAACAGCCATGAGCGACATCCGCCAGCAATGTTCCGCAACGCTTTCCTGTCTGCCGGATGAAGTAAAACTGTGACGAAGTTCGTTTTTCAGTTTTTCTGCAGAGTGAATAAACGAATAAATTTCGGATATTGAGGTCATAATTTTCTCGGTACGATTGTTGAATATTCATCAATATAGTATTTAAAAGTATCGTGATAAAAAATATTTTGTAATAATTTCAACCAGTAAGGACAATTCATATGCTCGGAATATTTGCCATTTATCTATCCCTGTTTGCGGGACTCATGTCGATTCTTGCGTACATCAAAGTTGTTTACGGCGATACAAAGAGGCTGCCGATCGCCCGTATCGGATTGTATGTCAGCGCTCTTGGAATTTTTCTTGCATCAGTTGTGCTGATGGCGGACATACTCCGGCATAATTTTGAAAGCGCCTATGTATGGAGTTACAGTTCACGTGATCTTTCCACAGCGCTGTTGGTTTCTACATTTTGGGCCGGACAGGAAGGAAGTTTTCTTTTCTGGACATTATGTTCAGCATTGCTGAGCCTCTTTCTTTTATCCTACACGCAGAAACGGAATTTAGAAGCGCATGTTCTTCCTATATTCCTTGCCGTTCAGACATTTCTGGTAATATTATTGATTGCAAAATCACCGTTTCGATCCATCTATGAACAATTTCCGGGAGAAATTGCTCCGGGGCAGATTCCTCACGACGGACGCGGTTTGAATCCGCTGCTGCAGAATTTCTGGATGGTTATTCATCCTCCGGTGCTGTTCATCGGTTTTGCAGCAACAGCCATTCCGTTTAGTTTTGCCATTGCAGCGATGTGGAGAAAAGATTTTCATTCGTGGCTTACCAATACATTTCCATGGGTTCTGTTTTCCGGCCTCACGCTTGGCGCGGGATTGATGCTTGGTGCGTATTGGGCGTATGGAGTATTAGGCTGGGGCGGTTACTGGGGATGGGATCCGGTTGAAAATTCATCGCTTGTTCCCTGGATTGTTTCGATGGCGCTGCTACATACTATGCTTGCACAACTCCGCACCGGAAATCTGGTCCGGACGAATTTTCTCTTCGCAATTTTGTCGTTCGTGTTGGTTATATACTCCACATTTTTAACACGCAGCGGCGTGCTCGGGGAATCATCGGTGCATTCGTTTACCGATCCGGGAACGATCGTGTATGGATTGCTGCTGATTTTCCTTCTCGGTTCGATCGTTTTGGGATTCGGATTCTTTCTTGTCCGTTACAAGGATATGAAGGCCCTTGCAAAACCAATGCACTGGCTTACGCGTGAATTTGCTTTGTCGCTCGGTTCATTCGTATTGATTGCAAGCGCCATCATTATTTTCTTCGGAACGAGCCTGCCTCTTGTTTCATCGACTCAGGTCGATCCTTCATTTTACAATAAGATGCATATGCCGATCGCGATTATTATCACGCTGCTGATCGGCTATAGTTTATTGGTCCGGTGGGAACAGGAAGACGGAATGTTTCTGAAAGAGAAATCGTGGAAGACGCTTCTTGCTTCGCTGATCGCAACGGTGCTGATCGGATTTTTCAGCACGTGGGACATCATGTATCTGCTCTTCATCTTTGGAGCGCTGTTTGCACTTTTTGTGAATCTGGAAATTACATACCTCACCATTCGCGGCGACATCCGGATGCTGGGAGGAAAGATCACACATATGGGGTTAGCAGTATTCCTTATCGGCGTGATCGTTTCAGGACTTTTCGATCAGAAAAAGACGGCGATGCTGGAACTCGGCACACCGCAGGAGATCTTCGACTACACCGTAACATACAGCGGAAAAAATATTGTCGGAAACAACAAGACTGCGTTCACGGTAAATGTTGTGAAGGATGGAACTTCAAAAATATTGATGCCGGTAATGATTGAAACGGAAAATTCGGGTACAATGCGCAATCCCGACATGGAATCGTTCTTGACGCATGATTTTTATATCTCGCCGTCCGGTGTGGAAGAACAGCATGTCGATGCCAACGGAATCATCACCATCCCGAAGGGAGAAAGTGTGAAGATCGGTGCGGCATCGGTGAAATTTTCCGCATTCGATATGGGAAGCCACAACAAACAGGGTGAGAACGGGAAGATGAAAGTGGGAGCAGTCCTTGAGGTTACATCCGGAACCGAAAAAGAAACAGTGACACCGTATGTTCTGTACGACGACGGACAAAAATATTTCGCAGCTGATTCCAAATTACTCGGCGGACCGGTTCAACTGATCGCGATGAGCATTGGAGGGATGGGGGACGGACGGTCGATGATCCAGATTTCGGTACAGAACAATAATGCAACAACAGCACCGGTAAGCAAAGAAACACTTGTGGTGGAAGCGAGCCTGAAGCCTTTTATCAGTCTTGTGTGGGTGGGAACATTGCTTGTTCTTACGGGATTCGTCATTTCAATCTTACGTCGTAAAAGAGCCGACGCTTTATAAACATCAAAGCCTGACTCCCGCGCTCAGCACGGGAGTCGGGACAACGGTGTTCAACATTACATTCACCCCAGCGTTTTTTCATTCTCGTATCGTTTCAGTTCGATCACAAAAGTGCTCCCTTTGGGAGGAGTACTTTCCACAAATATTTTTCCTTTGTGCGCCTCAACAATTTCTTTCACGATTGCCAGACCGAGACCCGTTGCGATTTCGCCTCCCGTTGGCTTTGCCGTCAGTACGGTAAATTTTTTAAATAGATGCAGCTTCTCCTGTTCTGAAATTCCGGGGCCCTGATCGCTCACGGAAAACCGCACGGTGCCGTTCTGATGAATGACGGTCACTTCAATGGTCGCGCCGCGGGGAGAATATTTGACCGCATTGTTCACAAGATTTTCCATTGCCTCCTGAAGTTTTGACGGGTCGGCAAACACCATGCACATTTCGTGTTCCTGAACGGAATAGCGCAGATGCTGTTCCTTGCGCTCTGCCTGTATCTGGTAACCGTCAACCACCATCCCTGCAATTTCCGCCATATTGATCGGCTCCAGTTTGAACTGGAACTTGCCGCTTTCAATGGCGGTGATGTTCAGAATTTCGGAGATCAGCGTGATGCTTCGTTTTGAATTCTGTTCAACAAGTTCCAGATAGCCGCGGAAATGCTTGTCCACGTCGAATTTTTTTATTTCCTGCGCAATGCTGTTGATCGTGATCAGCGGAGTTTTCAGATCGTGCGCAACAAAACTTAACAGCTGAGATTTTGCATTGTTGGCTTCGGTGAGATTAAGAGTTCTCTCTTCCACCTGCCGCTCCAGATCATCCTGCCGCGTTTGGATTGCACGGATCCTTAGACGGAATGCGATAAACGCGGATAAAATAAGAACAACGAAGACCGAGAGAAGGAAAATCCGTGTTTCGTAAAATTGAGCCTGAACAACAAAGTGAAAAGAAGCCCCTTCGGTATTCCACACGCCGTCGCTGTTTGCCGCGATCACTTTAAAAATATATTCGCCGGGAGGAAGATAGGAATAATATGCGGCACGGCGGTACTTCACGTCGTCCCATTCTTTATCATATCCTTCGAGCATCACTTTGAACCGGACCTTTTTCGGACCGTCAAAACTCAGTCCGGTGAAACGGAATTCCAACCGCTGTTTTCCGGGGGGCACAATCGCCGCCGAGTTCAGATCGACGCGCTCATTGTCGATCAGCAGATCCTCAATGACAACAAGGGGCGGCTGCATATTGATCGTGATGTTTTTCGGGTCGACCATGGTGATGCCGCGCGATGTCGGGAACCATAGATTGCCGTTTGACGTCTTCCATCCCGCGGGCGATGTTCCGCCGTTGCATTCCGACGTGCTCATCCCGTTCTCTTTTCCATATGCCGCGTACGAAATATGGTCGGCTATTCCCCCTATTACATCGAAGAATTGCCGGCGATCGACCTGAAAGATGCCGTTGTTGCACGAGAACCACATTCGCCCGAAATCATCCTGCAGGATCTGAAAGATCACATCGTCGAACATTCCGTTTCCGATCGAGAAATTGCTGAAGGTTGTTCCGTTAAAAATGCTCAATCCTTTTCCCATCGTGCCGATCCAGATATTATTTGCGGAATCAACATACAGGGAATTAATGAAATTCGATGCGAGACCGTTTTTCATTGTATAACGTTCTGTAACGGTATCGTTCTTCATGATCAAAAGTCCGTCACCATCGCTACCGATGATGATGTTGCCATGATGATCACTTGTAATAACGTTGATAAATTGATGTGCAATGCCGTTGCCGGGAGTGAAGGCGGTTTTTTTCCCATGATCCAGTTTGAACAAACCGTTCCCCGCAGTACCGATCCACAGTATTCCATTTGCGTCGGTATAGAGACAGTTGATGGCGTCGTTTTCAAATTTCAGATCGTTCGGAAGAGGGACAATATTTTCATCGACGATCTTATTTAATCCGCTGACCGTTGCGACCCAGATGGCATCGTTATCGTCTTGCGTGATAGACCATACGGTTCCGTTGGAGAGCCCCTCTTTTTTATTGTATGTCCGCTTGACTCCTTTTCCCTGTTCAAACAGTACAAGTCCTTCGTCTGTGCCGATCCAAAGATTTTTCTGTTTGTCTTCAAATGCAGTCCATGTATTGTTGGCCGGCATTCCTTCTTTCACGGAATAGGAAGTAAAGATTCCGTCCTTCAGCACATTCAAACCACCGCCTTCGGTTCCGACCCACAAATTTCCTTCTCGGTCCACAAAAACCGTGTTGACGTAATTTTCCGAAAGCCCGTCAGCTTCTGTGAATGAAGAAAGATGTCCGGCATAATAACGGGCCAGTCCTTTATTGCATGCGACCCACATGTTTCCCTGCTGGTCGGTGATCATTTCATAAATACTGAGTCCGGGTAATCCGTCATTCTTTGTGAGGTTCAGCAGGAGTTTCAAGCGGTGGTTTTCAAGTAAAATTTTTTGAAGGCCGTTACTTCCGCCGATCCACATTTCTCCGGAGTGCGAACCAAGAATTCCATAATTTTCTTTTGCCGCGATTCCGTCTGTTGTTGTGAACGACAAAATGGAATTACTATCAATGACAGAAACTCCTCCTTCGGCAGCGAACCATATTCTATCGTTAATATCCTGAGTTACCTCCCACACATTGTTGCTGACCAATCCGTTTCCGGTTGTGTAATGTGTAACAGCGAGGGAATCGATGACGACAACTCCACTGTCGCGCGTTGAGATCCAAATAGCTCCGCGAGAGTCGGCATACATATGCCGCACTTGTGTGCCGATCAGCTGCGGTGTATTTGTGATTGGCGTAAATTTTCCGTTTGCATATATTACAAGACCCTCGCTAAGTGTTGCGATCCAGAGAGTACCTTTTTTATCGACCGCCAATGAAACGATCTGGTTATCTTTGATCTGAGCGGTATTGTTCTTATCGAAAATTGTGAACAGAACACCGTCAAAGCGCACCAGTCCTTCTTGTGTGCCGAGCCACAGAAATCCATCTTTTGTTTGTTTGATTGTATTGACGGAGTTTTGAGGTAGACCGTGATCGGTCTGCCATACTTCGTGGGTGTATTGGGTGATTGCCTTCTTTGGATCGGGTCCTTTGAATTTCAGCGATTGTCCGGATCCCGTTACGCATACGAGGAAAATACATCCGCTAATGAGAAGGGTGCTTTTCATATGCAGAATGTACTACGAATGGGGTCATTTCACAACGGATAATATTTATTCCGCGTTAGTTAACAATTGTTCTAAAACGTCTTCGCGATGCTTGCGTTTCCGTGCCGTATTAACGTTATTAAAGCGCATACCTCACTAAAACCCAAAAAAATTCTATGATCAAAACCGTCAGTGTTTTTCTGTTTATTACGTGTTTCTCCCTTCTTTCTTCCCAACCAAAATCACTGAACGCTGTAAGAACATCTGTTCCGCCGGTCATCGACGGATATGGAAATGATGACGTATGGAAACAAGCGAACAGCGGATCCGGATTTGTCCAAAAAGAACCGGTGGATGGCGCGGCGGAAACGGAGAGGACAGAATTCAAGATTCTGTACGATGATAACTTTATCTATGTGTACGGAATGATGTATGAATCGCATCCCGACAGTATTGTTTCGCGGATTGCGCGCCGCGACGACATTCCGGAATCTGATTATTTCGGCATCGCATTCGACAGTTACCACGATAAACAGACAGCGTTCATCTTTCTCGTGCTGCCGTCGGGGAGCAGATCGGATTTTTTAAATTATAACGACGGACGCGACGAGGATTATTCATGGGATCCGGTGTGGGAAGAGGAAACAAAAATCCTTCCGAACGGATGGAGTGTTGAGATGAAGATACCGTTGTCGCAGATACGCTTCACCGAAGGAAACGATGTGTGGGGCGTGGATGTTGAACGAAAGATTTCACGCAAACAGGAAAAAACAAATTGGAATCTGATCAGCAAGAACAAGGATGGATTTGTTTCGCAATTCGGCGCGCTGACCGGCATGTCGGATGTGAGACTTCCCGCACTGTTCGAAGCGCTGCCGTATGCCGTTGGGTCATCGGAACATTATCCGCAAACAACCCAAAGAGAAAAGGTAGAACATATCAGACCGAACGCCGGCGTTGATCTCAAATACGGAGTGACATCGAACTTTACGCTTGATGCCACCGTTAATCCGGACTTCGCCCAGGTGGAGGCCGATCCGGCAGTTCTGAATCTGACAACATTCGAAACGTTCTATCCTGAAAAACGTCCGTTCTTTATTGAAGGAACACAGATCCTCCGGTTTGTCACGTTCGGAGGAGATTTTGGACCGGGATTATTTTATTCCCGAAGGATAGGAAAGCCGATCAGAGCAAACCTTCCGGGTGACGGCAGAATGATTACCGAAGAACCCCGCACCGCAACGATCCTCGGCGCCGCAAAATTTTCAGGCAAGACCGACGGCGGCACATCCATAGGTGTTCTTACCGCATTAACAAACGAAGAAGATTTTTCGTACCGCGATACATTGGGATTTATCAAGTCGCAGCGCGCGGAACCGGGTGCATCCTATAATCTGTTCCGGGTAAAACAGGACTTTTGGGGTAACTCGAATATCGGTGCAATTGTTACCGGAACATCGCGCGATGGTGGTGTTCCTGCGTACACGGCAGGATCGGATTGGGACATTAAATTAGACAGCAGCAAATATCGCGTGAACGGTTTCCTGGCGGTATCGCATGGAACAAAATTCATCGACAAGTTCGGGCGAGTCCGTTCGCAAACGTATATGCAGCAAGGTTCGGCAGGGAAATTAAATATTGGAAGGGTCAGCGGTGCGTGGACGTACGGGGCGGGCGTGGATTTTACCTCAAAAAAATATTTCATCAACGACGCCGGTTTTTTCCGTTCACCGAATGACTATGGAATAGGTCTCAACGGCGGATACCGAAATTTCACTCCGGGAGATTTCTTCCGGACATATAATTTCGGCAGTAATCTACACCTGCGGTGGAATTATGACAGGCTGACATTGTTCAAAGAGATCAGTGTTAATGCTTTCGGACAACTCTTAAATTATTGGTCATTAAGCAGCAACGTGTCGTATTCATTCGGCGGTCAGGATCCCTATGAGCCGCGCGGGTATGGGATATTCAATATTTTACCAAGTTTCTTTGTGGGAGGAGAGATTCAAAGCGATACCCGTAACATGATCATTGTAGACGTAGAAGGAAATTACCGGAGATATGAAAACGGAGGAAACACTGCAACCACAAGCACGTCGGTCATTATTCGTCCGACATCGTCCATGGAATATACTCTGTCAATGGGGTATGCCATTGAGCGCAATCTTGACAGATTTGTCAGGCCAATTGTGGATACCGTAATTGCGTTTGCTGCAGTCGACCCTGTTGCTGTTTATGGAAAACGGGATGTAGACGGACTGGACCTTACACTGCGCAGTTCAATTTTATTTTCGCATGATCTTTCGCTGCAGATATACAATCAATTTTTCTGGGCAAAAGGAAATTTTGACACGGCGAAATATTCTCTGCTGAATCCGGCAAGAGGTCTTACCGCTTATCATTATTCCCAACGGGAGGCATTCAACCGGACATCGCTGCAGACAAATGTTGTGCTTCGCTGGGAATACCGCGAAGGAAGCACGTTCTATTTTGTCTGGTCGCACGGTCGTTCTTATGATGATCCATTGACGAACTACAATTCATCGCTCGGAACAAATTTTGGAAATACTTTTTCCCGGGTGAGGCCTGATAATGTTTACGTGGTGAAGGTAAGTTACTGGATGAGTTTGTAGAAACAATCGTCATGCCGCAGCGCCGCAGAGATGTGCAGAGGAATGAAATTATTTTTGGATCACGAAAAAAAATATTCCATCATTTTGATGTATTCGTCGGTATAAGTACGGCGAATTATTTCCCGATGGTAACACGCCGGACAACACCGAGTTTCTTCCCTAAAAAAATCTCGCCGACCGATGTAAATTTTTCCGGTGCATCGCTGACGAAGAACTGAACATTTGGCTGTTCGCTGCTTCTATTGCGCAGATCATGCTCGTCCAGCATGGATCCGACCGTTGCCGCTGTTGCTTCGCCGGAATCGATCAATGTCACCATTCCTTTGGTTACCCTGGCAATTACTTTCTTTAATAAAGGATAGTGGGTACAGCCCAGGATCAGGGTATCGATTTTTTCTGTAGTCAAAGGGAAGAGATATTCACTCGCGATCAGTTCTGTTGCTTTATAATCCATCCATCCTTCCTCCACCAACGGCACGAACAGCGGACATGCTTTGCTGAATACGGTTGCCGATTGACTCAATCTTTTTAATTCGTTCCGGTATGCATTGCTGTTTACTGTTCCGGTTGTTCCGATGACGCCGATGCGGCTGTTTTTTGTGGAATGGATGGCTGCTTCTGCTCCGGGAATAATAACGCCGGTGACCGGAAGATTTGCTTTCTTCTGCACTACATCCAGCGCTACGGCAGAAACAGTGTTGCATGCAACAACGATCATCTTTACATCTTTGGATAGAAGGAAATCGGTATCGTCCTGCGTGTATTCGCGGACCACTTGTGCGGATTTTGATCCGTACGGTACTCGCGCAGTATCGCCGAAGTACACAATATTTTCATTCGGCAGTTTTTCCAATAACGCGCGGACGACGGTAAGTCCGCCTATGCCGGAATCGAAAACGCCGATCGGTTTTTGATGTTTAGTTGCCATATGCTTTTAAGCCACAGAGAACACAGAGGAAAAAACGAATAATTAATTTGATATTCTGCGAATGCCGTCAACCATTCTTTTTTCCCCAAAGTTTAATAGTAATGCTCGCTTTAGCCCTGTTGCTTTTAAATATGATAATACCTGCGCAAGCGCTACTGCGGGGAGCAATGATACTGATTTTAATTCAACGATTACTTGTTTTTCTACCAAAAGATCTAAACGCTGACCTTTAATCGTAGTTCCTTTATAAATAACATCAACAGAAACCTGGCGCTCAAGTTCAACACACAATGCTTCTTCGTAAATGGATTCTAAAAGGCCGCATCCAAGTATGGTATGTACCTCTATCGCCGATCCGGTGATTTTATCGGTAAGAGCATCCATGTAATTCTCTGTGCCCTCTGTGGCTATGTCTCAAGTTGAACATTCATTAATTGGTGGATTGTGTGAAGAATCTTCTCACGAAGATACAGTTTCTGCTCTTTAGAAGAAATCGGTTTTCCTTCCTCATTCTTCACATAGAACGAGTCGACGATACCATCCCCCCGCGTAGCAAGTTTGGCAAAATCAATCTGAAGGCCGGCGCCCGAGAGTGTTTTTGTAATCTTGAAAAGGAAGCCGGTCATATCCGGTGCATAGACATCGATGATCGTATGTTTATTGGCATCATGAAATTCCGCATCCACGCGGATGGAAGGATGAAAGAGCGGTTTCGCGCGGCGCTTCCATCGCCGGTGATGCCGTTCGAACAGCCGTTCCAGTGATTCATTTTTTGTCAGCACATTGTACAGATCGTTCCGGATGGATGTTTCCTGTTCTTTTGTTAACGGAAGTTTTGTAGCGGCATTGACTACGCGGAACGTATCAATTACAATCCCGTCCTTTTGTGTGTAGATCGTCGCATCTATAATACTGACATCATTGGCGGAGAGTACACCGCAGAGCGTTGAAAGAAGGTACGGTGCGTCGCGAGTAATGATCGTGATCTTATTATTCGAAGTATCATCGGTGATAATGAATGAAACAACATCGAGATTCTCTATCGACCGTTTAAACAGAGCAAGATCGCTGTCGTTATATGGTGTTGAAAATTCCTCATCGGTCTGCGCGGATTCCCGTTCCGTTAATCGCCGTCGCGTTCGCACATACAGTTCCTGCAATAGCGTCTCCTTCCAGCTGGACCAGACATTCTTGTTCACGGCCGATAGGTCGCAATACGTCAGAAGGAAAAGCATATCGAGCTGTTCGGGACGCGAGAAGATCTTCGCGAACTCGTCAATCGTCGCCGCATCGTTCGTGTTGCGACGGAAAGCTACCTGCTCCATGATTAGATGATGGCGGATAAGAAATGAGACGTCGTCATATTCATCGGTAAAACCAAATCGGTCACGGACTTTTTTCCACACTTCAACGCCGCGGATCTCATGTTCGGCGATACCGAGCGGCTTTGCAATATCATGAAAGAGGATTGCACAGTAGAAGATCTCGCGTTTCGGAAGATGCCGGAAAGTTTCGCCAAGGATGCTTTTGCTTTCAAATAATTTTTCTGCGTGTTCCAGAGCGATAAGTGTGTGCGCATCGGTCGTGTAATAATGGTACATGCTGTGCTGAAAGAATGCCACCAGATCGCCCCACTCAGGAATGATCTTGCCGAGCACGTCGGCGTCGTTCATCATCTGCAGCGTTGAAGCAACATTTGCCGGCGAACGCAGAATATTCAGCAACGCCTGAGCAACCGGTTTCACGTCCGTTTGCGACATCGGCTGTGTCCGGAAATACGCATTGAATGCCGACTGCAGCGACGAACTGAGGATGACCTCATGCTCACTGCATAAAAAAAATGCTGTGACGATCTGTGCAAGAGTAAGAGGCTCTTTTATATCACTGCGTAAAAAGAGCTGTTCATTCTTTACGGTAAATGTTCCATCAATGTTCTGGTCGCGCATTTTTGACCATAAAGTGGTCGATGCATTGGAGCGAAAATGATTGATCAGCCGTTTATTAAGACCGTACACCGTTCTCGCAAAGAGATAATACTCCCGCATGCATTGTTCAACGGATTCTACCGGTGTTGTCAAACGGTAGCCAAGCGATCGGGCTATTTCGAGTTGTTTTGAGAATTCCAGAATGTCCTGTTGAGCGTTGGAATGGTAATGCAGTTCGTTCCGGAGGCGTAGGATTCCGTCGAAGGCCCTCGTGTATTCTGTCTTTTCTTCGTGCGTGATGATGCCGTCCGCAGTGAACTGCTCAAACAGCAGAAGACATCCGGAGCCATTGGTGTGGAACGGTGCGCGCGTAAAGTATTTTGTATCGGTAGAACGATAGATCCAGACCAGCGAGTGAAGGTCGCGAATTCCCCCTGCGCTGTTCTTCAGATTCGGTTCGAGAAGTTTCACGGAATGTTCATACTTCCTGTGCCGTTCATCAACTCCCGCAATGACCGAGGTGATGAATTTCAGATCCTGTTTTTTTTGAATCGTTGCCAGGAAGGCCCTGGTGTATGTATTCATCACTTCCTGATTGCCACACACGTATCTGCTCTCCAGCACGGAAGCCCACACATCGACATCGGTTTGATAGAGATTCAAACAATCTTTGATCGTCCGGACACTATGGCCGACATCGAAGCCGAGATTCCACATTGAATGCAGAAACTTCTGTGCCGTTTCCGAGTTCGCTTTCTTGGCATCTTCATGTTCAAACAGGACCATGACGTCAACATCGGAGTGTGGTGCCATTTCGTACCGCCCGTATCCGCCGAGCGCAACAACGGCGAACGAATCTCTTGATGTTTCGGGAAGTTCATGCCAAAGTTTTTCGATCGTTACATCGACCAATTGCGAAAGCTCTGACGATACTTCCAGTCCTCCCGCACCAGCGCGGTGAAAACGAAAGATGTTTTCGTATTCCTGAACAAAGAATTCTTTAGTAGACATTATATATAGATAACAGAAAAGAGGAGAAGTGCAATAACTGCGGCAATTAAATCATAATTTTCTTCCGACAACGGCAACATCCTTCATTGTTCTGGCAACGCCGCCGAAATTGTCAAGCGCTTCGAACAGGACTATGTACATACCGATGCGGACAAGATTTCCGTCGTCGTCCAGACCGTTCCACGTGATAGAACCGGCGGAAGGCGAAAGTTCGCTTTGTGCTAAACGGCGAACCAGTCTTCCGTTGACATCAAAAATTCTAATCCGGATCGCCGTGCTGTTGGATGGAAGGGTGTAATTGATGGAGAGAAAATCCTCGAAACCGTCACGGTCCGGCGAAAAGGGATTGGGTGACAGCAGAAGAGAAGTGGGAGCGGCCGATGAAACGAAGTAGATGCTATTGCATCGGGCAGGAGTTGAACCACGCGCAGCAACCGAAGAACTCCAGTTTCGGCTGTCGTTTGTTTGTGCGTTGGGATTGATCCTTTCCAGTGAACGTCCCGTTGTCGGCAGATTCTTCAAATGCCACGAAGGAAAAAAGTGTACGCTGTCGATCTGCGCGCCGGTAAGATCGGCAAGAATAAGATCTTCGCCGGAATTGCTTACACTCAACGAAGGCCGAATGATGATGTTCTCATTCGCCGGCGAGGAAAATTGTGTAAGGATGGATGAATCCGAAGCGATAAGGACAAATCCGCCGGGCGGGAGTATTCTGGAAGAATCCGACAGTGAAATGACCGTACGGTATCCCGACGAATTTGGCTGGTCCATCAGCTTCCAATCCGCAATGTCGATCGAATCACTGCTGCGGTTCAGTATTTCGGTAAACTCGGCATTTCCCGGCTGCGGTTCGTACATAATTTCATTGAGTACCATTGTCTGCGGCGGAAACTTTTTTGTAATCGTTCCCAATGCCGTATTATTTTGGATCCGTTCATCCGGCGGATAATCTACGGTAACGATCACATGTTGTTTGCCTCGGAGAGATGTATTCCAGCAATATGTTACCGACGCAGATTCCATCGGAGCAATTTCTGTAACAGCCGATGAAGAAAGCCGTCCCGAACTGTGAGTTGTGCCGTCCTGATTGATGTCATGGAAGAATGACACCGTCAGTCCCCGCGCATAGTCTCTTCCTTTATTCACGATCACAGCTGTTACGTCCGTATAATTAGAATAGTTTGTTGATGATATGCTTTGTACCGCGACATCAAAATCTTTTCGGGCCGCACTATTTTCCCTTCCCGGACTCGGTATGCCGGACACCCAGTTTGCCGAATCATTTAAAAGTGCGTAGGTATCAAACCGCTGAAGAGAATTTCCATTTGTGCCGCCCCATTGTTGTCTATAATAAACGCTCTCCATAACTGCGCCCCTTTCATCGGTAAGGACTATGGCATCGGGAGAGGTATTGTTAAGAGCGGGGAAAGAAACTTGAAACAGCTGAGAAACAAAAGGAAAATAGCTCTTGAATTGCACCGTATCCGTTGTGACGACGAAATATGAATTGGGTGCTATGGTCTGCTGTCCGTCCTGAATGGAAACCTTGGTGGTTCCGTTATCCGATATTTTCCATCCCCCGATGGATACTGTAGAAGAAGTTGTGTTATATCCTTCAATCCATTCCGGCATATCGCCGGGAGGTGCATACATGAACTCGGTAACAACAATGCTGTGCGACTGTATGCCGACAGATTGCGAATAGAATAGTATGTTATTTGATGTATCATCATCAATCGCAGCGGATATTTTTGTGCCAAACCAATGTATCCCCTGCGGTAGCGAATGAAACTCTAATTGAACGGTCTCGGAATCACTCGGATTGATAACCGGAATTTCCTGCTGGTATTGAAGTTCGTTAGCAGTGAGGAGGGAATCCTTGTTGATATCAATATAGATATGTACCTGGACAGAAGTAAGAATTTGCCGGCCGACATTTTTTATTATTGACGACACACTGAATCCGTTACCCGCCACGGGATACTGCGGTGAAGCCGACATGCGTACAACGGAGGCATCGAATGATTTTTTGGTGACCGAATTGATCACTCCCGGCGTGGCACCGTTCGTATGTTTCGATGAACTCCAATTGGATTGATCGTATGAGGATGATGCGGTATCAATTCTTTCCAGCGACTTTCCAGTTCCGCCGCCCCACGACGAAATAAATGTTACGCTATCAATCATATTATTATTGTGATCATAAAGAACCACAGCATCTCCGCTGTTATTCAGCGATGAAAACGATGACTGCATAATGGGCACAGAAACGGTATAAATATTTTTGAATGCATTCGTATCGGTTGTAATGATGAAATATGAATGCGGAAGAATGCTGCGATTGAGAGGTGTAATAGCGGATCTGACAGTTCCGGCATCGGAGACCTTCCATCCCGTGATTGGTATTGTATCATCGCAGTTATGAACAATCTCCATCCATTCCGGCATGCCGGGAGAGGGTGCGTACATAATTTCATTGATCAGCATATTCCGCCGACGGTATCCCGCGTTGATGACCGTTGAAACATAATTGTTAGTGGTATCCTCATCACCATCCGCTATCAGCACCGCTGTTAACGGATGGCGTCCCGGTTTGATGTTGGGATAGTGGAGCGCAATGGTCAGGGAGTCGTTAGCCGAAAACTGATGCGAAATATTTTGCGATGCGATAAAGGTCAACGAATCAAAGAGACGCACCGTTGCCGAATAATTTGCCGCCATAGCACGATTTGTTATTCCGACAGTAACAGTCAGATGATCTCCGTTCGTAAGCGGCACCGGCGATGCAGTGCATGAAGTGACGGCAAGATCTTTTGTTTTTTTTACTGTCAACCGCACATCGTCAATTCTGTATATACCCGAACTGCCATTGGTATCGGCGATGATACGAATGCGGAAGCGGACATTCATTTTTCCCGAAAGAGTATCGGGTAACATAAATGCTCTGCGGATATAAGCAGAATTAGAAACAAGCCGTAGACTGTCGCGGGAGATCCGTATGCCGAACGCTGTATCTGCACCGATAGAAGCCTCGACGAGAACTCGTGCAAGATGTGTAGACGTTCTTCGTTCATAAAATTCTAGCGAGTCAACAGACCTGCCGCTGAAATCAAAAAGGGGAGAAACAAGTGATTGTGATCTTGTTGCATCCGTTGAACTTGCGGCATTTGGGGGAGTGCGGACCGACGTTATTGACGTTGTGAAATCTCCATTTATATTTTTATTGGATGACGTTGTCCATCCCGGCGGAAGTGCAGGGATCACAATGTTGTCAAATGATTCTTTGAACGGAAAGAACGTGATCTGCGCTGCAAGGAGCGGAACACACAATTGAAAAAATATGAATGCTGTTTTTTTCATAGGAAGAAAAATTGTTGCAGAAGGATGCGCAGTCATGAAAAGAGAATCAAGAAAAATGTCTTGTCCATCAAGGAGGGTAGAGAATATTCAAGCAGCGACGGTAATCGTATCTTTTGAACAGAACGACTATTAATTATTTCGAACCAGGATTACAGTTTCTCCCAAATTTATTTTTAAAACGACCAAGAGGCGGAAAAAGAGAAGAATTATTTTATTTATATGTAACCTATCAATGAGTATTATATAGCAACTAAATTTGTGCGGCACACGTGAAGAAACCATGCAAATTTTACAAATTGTAACCGGATAAGTGATTGATACAAGACGATTAAGTCCGATGACAAATATCGGATGTTTTTAGCACATATTAGAGGATTCTAATCTTTATACACTTGCGCCGTTGAGCCGGATTTTGTTTATTGTAAGTGAGATATAGAGGGCAAACAAACTTATTTCGCAAGGAATATTAGAGGAACACAGTAATGGGCTCATCAAAGGTCATAATGCTTTCCGGAGTGTATCTGATATTCGGTTTCTATACCGTGGCGTTCAACAATGCCGACGAATCGATGTTCAAAACATCTACGAAGACAGCGGCATTAGCGCAAGAAGAGCAAATGGCTCAAACGGGTCTTTCTTTGGCTTCCGGTTACATGTCCAATGATCCAAGCCGCAATGTGTTTGCAACAAGAACATTCGTCAGCGGAAATAATACGGTCCGGTATTCGGCAACACATCCGGCAAGTTTCCCGGTTTCACAGACGCAGGTTACATCGGTTGCATCACGCTCAACAGTTGTCGGGGGAGTTGTAAAAGAAACACAGGTAGTAACGCAAACGGCAGTATATCAGTTCCACAATGGACGATGGAAACAGGTGCGGGTGTTCACAACAAGAAATTATCAGGATTCATTCTAAGATCATCAAAGAAAATTAAATTCAAACGCCCGTTTCGAGCAAATCGAAACGGGCGTTTCAGTTTTAAATACTCCGGAAGATATTATTCGTCAGGATTTACAATTTTATAGATCATTGCAGCTGCAGCACCTCCTGCAAAATTTCCGACAAGATAGATCCAGATACTGCTCATGGATGAAATACCCATCATCGTTATTCCTGCTGCGACCGCAGGATTATATGCACCGCCGGAAATTCCGCCGCCGGCAAACGCTCCGATGACCACCGTGAATCCGATTGCAAGACCAAAATAAGAATTTCCTGCCGACTTCTTGGATGTTGCTACATTCAAAACAACATAGACGAGGGCAAAGGTAAAGAGAAATTCATTCAACAATGATTTTGCAACATCGTGAGTCATGGGTGTGAGAACCGGATTTCCTTTTTGAAAACCTACGACCACCGACGCAAGTGCCGCACCCAATACCTGCATAACCATGTATGGCAGCACATCTTTTCTTTCACATTTTCCGCGCATCCATACTCCCAGTGTAACGGCAGGATTGTAATGTCCGCCGGAGACCGGACCGCCGGCATAGACCATGATCATTAATGTGCATCCGATCGCCAACGGTGCAAGTATGCCCGCTCCCGGAGTTATGACGGTGAGTCCGACAACAAGTACAAGAAAGAACGTGCCGATGAATTCGACGATGTATTTATTCATTGTGATCTCCTATGATAATGTAATGAGGTGATGCGAATATGCAAGAAAAGTATTGAAGAGGCAAGTATTGGCGAAAAAAAACGCCGTTTAAAAAACGGCGTGAATAATTGCGACGACATGCTTGCGTGTTATTTACCTGTCCGGGCGCCTAATTGACGGTCGAACATCATTACGCTGACCGGTGAATCACCGACCTTCTTCAGCAGATCGACGATCTCATGAGCATTCTTCTCTTCCTCCACCTGTTCGGTGATGAACCACTGCAGCATGATCTGTGTCGGATAATCGTTTGCCTTCATTGCTGTTTCGTAAAGCGCCGTGATGGAAGCGCTGATCTTCTGTTCATGGTCGAACACCATGGCAAACAGCTGCGAAAGATTTTTGAACTCCGTTTTCGGTTTATCGATTGCTTCTAATTCAACGCTTTCGCCCCGTTCATGGATATAACGGTAGATCTTCATGGCGTGTTCGCGCTCTTCATTGCTCTGCACTTCCAGCCATTTTGCACATCCGGGATAGTTCTCCGATTCGCAGTAGGCAGACATCGAAAGATACAGGTAGGAGGAAAAGAGCTCCTTGTTGATCTGTTCGTTCATTGCTTTAAGCACTTTTTGTTCTATTTTCATAATGCACCCCCTTAATAGTATATTGTTGATTGTGATAAGATAACAAACATTAAGAGAAAAATGTTTCTCTTTGATCTAATAATTTTCCCGGGTATGGCAGAGCAATTAGCTGTAATTGTGAATACACCTCAATAAACCGGATGTTTTACGGTTTTTACCGTCAATTGCAGAGTGCCGCGAACATTGAAAAGCAGCACAGCAACATTGAACAAACTTTTCTATATTTCGTCTAACAATAATCAGACAATAACATCGGGAAGCAGTATGAAAAAAAGAACAGTCATTATTTCACTGGTATTTGTTGCGCTGGGCCTTGCAGGGTTCACAGCGTATGACAATGTATATCTTAAGGTTAATCAGAACATCGACGTGTTCGGACGGGTCTATAAAGAGATCGTCAGTAATTATGTCGACGAAGTTGATCCCGAAAAATTTATGAGGTCCGGCATCGACGGTATGCTGGAAACACTCGATCCGTACACTGTGTACCTTGCCGGAAAAGGGGAGGAAGATATTGATCTGATGATGCACGGACAATACGGAGGCGTGGGTATATCGATCGGTGTACGCGACGGAGTGCTTACCGTACTGGCTCCGACCGAAGGCTACTCTGCATTTAAACAGGGAGTAAAAGCAGGTGACGTTATTATTGAAGTGGACGGCATGAAGATCACCGGCACCAATCCCGACAGCGTGCGGTTAAGAGTACGCGGCGAACCGGGCACAACAGTTCGAATGAAAGTGGAGCGCGAGGGAGAGAAAAACCCGATTGAATTTACACTGGTGCGAGAACAGATCCAGGTGAACAATGTGACCTATACGGGTTACGTACATGAAAATGTCGGCTTCATTAAACTGGAACGGTTCTCGCGAAGGGCCGGCGAAGAAGTCCGGCAGGCAATAAAAGAATTGAAGGCGAAGGGAGATCTTAAAGGTATCGTACTTGATCTTCGCGATAATCCGGGAGGATTGCTGGAGGCAGCGGTTGAAGTGGTGAGCAAGTTCGCACCGAAAGGGAGCACCATTGTTACAACGCGCGGCCGCAAAGGAGGAGAAGAAAAAGTGTACATCGTGGACGAGGAACCGGTTGCCGCCGATGTTCCGTTGGCGATTCTGGTGAACAAGAACAGTGCAAGTGCAAGCGAGATTGTTGCCGGTGCAATTCAGGACCTTGACCGTGGCATCATTGTCGGTCAGCGTTCGTTCGGGAAAGGATTGGTGCAGACGATCATCCCTCTCAATTATAATGCATCAATGAAGATCACCACCGCACGGTACTATATACCGAGCGGACGATGCATACAGGAAATCGATTATCTTCACAAGAACAAAGACGGTATCTTTGCGGTGATGCCGGACAGTCTAAAACGGGAATTCAGGACGGCGAAAGGACGGATCGTAAAGGAACTTGGCGGCGTTGCTCCGGATTCTGTCGTGGAAGATCTGCAGCACAGCTCGTATTACGGTGAGCTGTCCCGTAAAGCGATGTTCTTCAAGTTTGCAACAACATATCTTGTGAAGCATCCGGTGACCGAAAGTGAGTTTGCGGTCACTGCCGGTGTGCTGAAGGAGTTTGAACAATATCTGACCAATCAGAAATTCGAGTTTGTTGAACCGGCGGAGAAAAAATTATCCGAACTGAAAGATCAGATGAAGAAGGAAAAGTACAGCTCAACATCCATTACATCGGTCGATGCACTCATCTCCCAGATACACAGCGAAAAGATCAACACGTTCGCGCGGTACAGCGATGAGATGAAGAATGAATTGTCCGAAGAGCTGAACTCACGCACCAGCGGAGAAAAAGGACGCGAACAGGCGTCGCTGCGCCATGACACGCAGGCACAGATCGCCGCCTCTTTATTATTGAACAAGAAGATTTATGAAGGGACGCTGAAGCCGAAGAAGTAGAGTGCCATAACGCGCCTCGTTGCTGATTCAGCATAAAAAAACCCGAAGAGAACATTCTCCTCGGGTTTTTTATTTTCCTTCTTTAACGAAGTTAATTTTCGAATAACTGCAGCTGCGGAAGTGCATTCTTCACTTCTTTAACAATGAACTCAAAGTCATTCGGACGGTGAACAAAATCCAATGGATCACTTTCTATGATCAGCAGCGGTCCGGATTTGTACTGTCCGATCCATTCCTCATAATGGCCGTTTAATTGTTCAAGATATTCGCGCGGAATGCCCTGTTCATATTCGCGTCCGCGCAGTTTGATCTGCGAAACAAGCGTGTCGACCGTTGAACGGAGATAGATGAGAAGATCGGGCGGTTTCAGGTATTCCATCATCACGTGAAAAAGCGAAACGTAATTCTCGTAATCCCGATTATCCATCTTTCCGATCAGATGAAGATTTTTCGCAAAGATCTCGGCATCCTCATAGATGGAACGGTCCTGTATGACCGATTTACTGGCCTCAACGATCTCTTTATGACTTTTGAACCTATTGGCCAGAAAATACATCTGTAAATGGAACGACCAGCGATTCATATCTCCATAAAAATCCGAGAGGTACGGATTGTCTTCGACGGATTCGTAGTACGGTTTCCAGTTGAAGCGTTCGCCGAGCATGCGCGTCAGCGATGATTTTCCTGCGCCGATATTGCCGGCTACAGCAATGAAATATTTGTCTGAGTTGTTCATATGATTGTGAATAAAGTAATAAAGAATTTATCGAAAACAAATTGCCAAATTGAGTATATTTATCTGAAATTTATTAACAATAGCGATCAGCAACTACGCACGTGCCGTTCGCGGAAAAAAATAGATCATGGCAAAATCAAAAAAATTTGAAACCAACGCGATCCGCACCCAGGTGCCGCGAAGCCCTATGCGCGAACATTCCGTTCCGCTCTATATGACATCCAGTTTCGTCTTCGACGACGCAGAACAAGCCCGCGCGCTGTTTGCCGACGAAATACCGGGAAATATCTATACCCGTTTTTCGAATCCGAACAATACGGAATTCATCGAAAAAATGTGTCTGCTTGAAGGGGCAGAAGACGGCATCGCGACAGCTTCCGGAATGTCGGCGGTCTTCACAAGTTTTGCATCGCTTCTGAAATCGGGGGATCACCTTCTTGTATCGCGTTCGGTATTCGGTTCTACGCATCAAATACTGACGATGATCCTGCCGAAATGGGGGATCACCCATACGTATGCTGACATTGATAAGCCGGAGACATGGGAAGCATTGATCCAAAAGAACACGAAGATGATTTTTGTGGAAACGCCGTCGAATCCTGCACTCGACCTGATTGATCTTGAATGGCTGGGCACGCTCGCAAAAAAACATGGTATACTGCTGAATGTGGATAATTGTTTCTGCACACCGTATCTGCAGCAGCCGGTCTCGTTCGGCGCAGATATCGTTATACATTCAGGAACAAAATTTCTGGACGGACAGGGAAGAGCGATCGGCGGTATCATCGTCGGCAGAAAGGATCTGATCAAAGAGGTCCGTTTCTTTGCCCGGCACAGCGGACCGTCGCTTTCTCCGTTCAACGCATGGATTCTTTCGAAAAGTCTGGAAACACTTTCCGTGCGGATGGAACGGCACTGCGAAAATGCGATGAAACTTGCATTGCATCTGGAACAGCATGCAGAGATACAAAAAGTAAAATATCCGTTTCTTGCATCTCATCCGCAGCATCATCTTGCAAAGAAACAGATGAAACTCGGCGGCGGCATCGTAACATTTGTTGTGAAAGGCGGAGTCGACCGCGGAAGAAAATTTCTGAACTCACTTGAAATGGTTTCGCACACGGCGAATCTTGGTGACTCACGCTCCATTGCTACACATCCCGCATCCACAACGCATTCTAAGCTGAGCGAAACCGAACGCGCCGCCGTCGGGATTCTGCCGGGACTGATCCGCATTTCGGTTGGACTTGAACATATTGATGACATAACCGCCGATATTGAACAGGCACTGGAAAATAGCAAATGAATTATTATGCATTGATATATTCCGTTGTTGATGATTACATGGTGCGAAGAGGAATATTTCGCGACGAACATCTCCGTCTGGCAAACGAAGCGAGCAGCCGCGGCGAACTGATCTTAGGAGGGGCGTTCAGCAATCCTGCTGATCAGGCACTGCTTATCTTTCAGGTGAACGAAATTTCCATCATCGAAAAATTTGTGACGAACGATCCGTATGTGATCAATGGTTTGGTGACGAAATGGGAGATACGTCCGTGGACCGTAGTCATCGGGTGCAAGAAATAAAAAATTCTTGCCGCCTGTTTCGCTCCTTAGGTCTCTTGCAATATTGAAAATACTGCGTTAGTAATTCCATTATTAGGAATTACTTTTCAAATATTCAACGAAATATAGGACTTTCTTTCGGCATGCACTTTGCAGAAGCACACTGTACGACAACAATTATTTATCAACCAAAACAATAAAACGCCTATGAAACGATCATATCATCTTTGGACCCTTGCTTTAATCATTACGCTTGCTTCGGCAGTATTTCAGCGGATGACCGGTCCGTCATATCCAAAACATTATGTTACACTGCTTGATGGGAAAGCAATTGAAGTTGTTCTGGAACGGTCGCACGGCAGCGAAAGCGATCATCCCGTTACCGTCAACGCAAACCATGCAAACATTACCGGAAGAGTGGAATGGAAACGGTATAATACGAATGAAGCACCAACATCCGTTCCTATGACAATGAACGATGGAGTGCTTATGGCACCGCTTCCCCACCAGCCTCCGGCAGGAAAACTTCAGTACACGGTCTTCCTATCGGATGGTAAACAAACATTTTCCGCATCGACCGTGATCCGTTTTCGCGGCGAAGTACCGAAAGCCGTTCTGATATTCCATATTGCGGCGATGTTTATCGGCATGCTGTTATCGACCCGCGCAGGACTTGAGTTTTTTGCAAAAGAGCCTTCATTTAAAAAGATAACGTATGCTACATTCGGAGTTTTAACATTGGGGGGTATGATTCTCGGTCCGCTAGTTTTAAACTTTGCGTTCAACGAATGGTGGACAGGATTTCCGTTCGGAAGCGACATAACGGACAATAAGACGCTCATCGCTTTTCTTGCTTGGCTTGTTGCTTCGGTTGCGGTGCAGCGTTCGGCCAATCCCAAACGATGGGTGCTTGCGGCGGCGATCGTTACACTGCTTGTCTTTTTAATTCCGCACAGCCTGTGGGGAACAGAACTGAATTACAACACGATGAAAACGAACTAACGGATATAAAAAAAGCGTCCCGAAAATATCGGGACGCTTTTTTATTGTACTCTGGTGAGTATGATTATCTGTTGGCAAATGCCGGTTCGTGCAGTTCGTGTCTGATCTGCTCCAATTCCGCCATCACATCATTCTTCAAAACCGCCACCTTCTCTTCAAAATCTGCATAGAGTTGTTTGTAATACGCGATCCCCTCATCCAAATTCTGCTGGAAGAGCTGATAATACTTCATCTGTTTTTCGGTGAACGGTTTCGGTGTTTCATCGATCATATTCTTCAGATAATCAACATACAGCTGCAGTTCTTTTACGAACAGATTCGGACGGTACGCTTCGTTTACGATGGATGTTCTGCCGTAAATATGATCTGCCATTGTTCGCAGCGATACTACTTTTTCAAAGTACGCTATGTTCGGTCCGGGGCAGACGGAAACGCCCGGTCCTTCGGTCCGCGTGCTTAAATTATTGACGATCAGTGCCGAAGTACCGAGGCCGACGCAGATGCACGATTTTTCCACAACAGCGTCGAATTCTTTCCGGCGTTCTTCTTCGTTCAATCCCTTTTCACCGAACAGGTTGATCTTTAAATTCTGATATTCACGCGAGGCACGGCAGATGGCCCGTTCGCCGAATTCGGTATTGAGCTGGATATATTTTTTCGGGCAGGAACTTCCCGGACGTCCCTTGTCAATCAGCTCCTGCTTCTCAATATCTTTTGTGTTGCCGCGAAGACTGTTGAACGGAACGCCAAGCGGTGAAATGTTGCTGAGGTACAGATCCTCTTCTTTTGCTTTGCATAGAAGGTCGAGTGTATGATCATCAACATTCGTTACCTCCGGGCATAACAAGAAGGGTGATCCCCAGCCAACGGAATCAAGACCGTAATAGTTCAATAAGAAATTATGTTCCGCCGCTGTTCCTACTCCCCCTTGTGCCGTGATCTTGATCGGCAGAGGTGATGCGGGAACGGGTCGATTTTTGTTTTTTAACGCTTCTTTAACGATGTCGTGCGTGGTCTGGATCAGTTCCTGACGGTTCTTTTTGAACTCTTCCAGGATCGGTCCCATCAGATATCCATCGGTTGCAAAGGCGTGGCCGCCGCAGTTCAAACCGGATTCAATACGGTATTCCGAGACCCACAATCCTTTTTTTGCGAGAAATTTTCCCTGAATGATAGCCGAGCGGTAATCGCTTACTTTTAAGATGATCTTCTTTTTAATGTCGCCGGTTTCGTCGGGATAAAAGTCACCAAACTTTTCAATATAGCTGTACAGGCGGGGATTCATTCCGGCGGAGAACACAATGCACGACCGGAGCGTACTTTGAGCGTAACCGCGAAGCGCTGCATGCGCATCGTTGAATTCATTCGGTAGTTTTGCGTCGCCGCGGTAATTATCCTTATCCAGCTTCGTCATGATGTTTACGTCGATGCTGCCCGGATGAAGGTGCTTATCGATCCACGCCGCGATATCATCCCGCACGGTATTTTTTGCGATCATCTCCTGGAACTGTTTCTTCACATCGGAAAAATCCGGAAGCATGTCGATATATTTCTGTACTTCTTCGCCCGTGTCGTGGATGGAACGCTTTAATTCGGCAAACTTGCTGTGAACGATTTCGTCCACCATATTCAGATATGCGGTGATACGTTCCGCACGATGATCGCTGCTGTTCTTTTCTGTAATGGGTGAGAACGGGAGGTCGAGTTTTTTACTGTAAAATTCCCTCATCTTTTCGACCAGAATGTCATCCACCAGCGACATAACGGACGAGATGCCGTAATGCGCAACTTTTACCGGTGTATCGATGGTAAACCCGATTCCCATCACCGGAACGTGGAATGTATGTTGATTCTTGTCTTCTTGCATATAGTCGCCCCAAATAGTTATTCACTGTAAAATAAGATAATTCGGACCGGATACAAAACATTTTATTCGGGAGCAAAGGATGATCGGGGAGGATATGTTAAAAATGGAGAATTGCTTGATTCTATTGATATCTTTTTACCACTTTTTCAAATGCGTGCAGATTTGCTTCTACACGCAAACGGCGCTCTTCGGATGTTTCAAGTGCTATGGTATCGATCTGCTGTAATCGTTGTTTGATGGTAACCGGTGCAAGCGTGAACAGTGAGTCAATATCGTCGGTCATTCGCTCTCTTGTTGAACGACCGTGTGTCAGCCATTCGTTGGGAATACTTTCTACAATACTTCGGATCGTATCACGGCGGAACGTCATGTCCGGTATTGTGATTTCATTTTCGGGAAGGTAGAACGGATGCCGGCGCAGCAGAGGAAGAAAAGTATCATTTGAAAATGATGATTGCTCAAAGAACATCTTCAAAGACATAGCAGCGGCAAAATCGAGACAATACAGTTCTCCGTTAATGAAAAACATGTTCGGATTCACGTCGGTTCTGTCCATATTCAGCATCAGCACATCAAAACAATAGATGAGTTGTTTCAGCGATTTGCTGACCGGAGCGGACGGAGAGAATGGTGTGGTTTGTTCAAAATATTCAATTCCCAGATTAATGCCGATGCTCCGCATGATCAGTTCGTTGATCTCCGGATCGGCGTCTGTGCGGACAAGATCCGGCGTGACGGAGATGAGGTGCGGTGCGGGCACGGGAATGCCGATATGCCGCGCGCATTGAAGCGCGATCCAATCGCAAACATTGGCAGCGATCCCTTCCCCTGTGCCGTTCCATTTCACGACGCATTTTGTTCCGTGATTTGTCATCGCGAGAACAGGAAGGGAAGAACCCGTTCTGAATGCCGTCAATATTGTTTCCGCTGTCGGGATCATGATGATGGAAAGATACGGAGAACCGTGAACAATAAAAAAAACCGCGGCATTCGCCGCGGCTTTTAGTTCAATGGTATTTACTGCAGCAACCTACACTAGTTACTTGAATGTATCTTTTGAATCAACGATTGTTACATTTTTTACATTCAGCTTGTATGTTGCAACAATATCATCTTCCGCAAGAACTTCCTTCGGCAATCCCGCTTTTACCGCTTCGGAATATGCCATCGGTGACGGAGTATTTTCCTTCAAACTCTTTGCCAGTTCATCCGCTTCACTTCTGTCGGTGACAATTGTGACGAACATATTGTTTGTGCGCCAGTATTTCTTTACGGCGGCATTTACATCCTTAGCGGTGAGTTTGGACAATTCCTTACCGACCTCGGAGATGAAATCCTTCCGGCCGTAGAATTTGGAATCCATAAGATACCCGAGCTGTTCGTTCGGTGTCTGCACATACAGTTTAATGTAGCTGCGGAGAAAGGTGCGCGTTGCTTCAAAATCCTCTTTGCTTAATCCTTTGTTGATAATGTTGTCCACTTCGCGGATAGCCATGCGCAGTGCAAAATGTGCGTGACCGATCTTGATATCGGCAAGTTCCTTGTACTGCGTCTTCAGCTGTTTTGCGATCTGCACAGGACGGATCCACAGTGCGAAGTAATTGGAACTGCGCGGTACGCCGGAAGGTGGAAGCATAGCTCCACCGCCGTTGTTATACCATTCCACATACGAATAGTCGCCGTAGTTCATCGAACGCGTTTCGCGGATCTTTTGATACAGCTGACCGTACGATTTGCGGTGCTCGCCGAGATACGAATTCGCCACCATCAGTGCGGCAAATTCCTTGCTGGAGCGCGTGATGGCAAGCGGTGTTCCGGTGAAGATGGCGGAACCGAATGCATTATCTTTTGCGATGATCTCAACCTGAACTCCGTCCGGTGTGTTTGCTTTTCCCGGTGCGGGGGCGGCAAATTTCTTGTCCGACAGCATAGCCATGTCTGACTTCAATAGTTTCAGGAATGCATCGGAATAATTTCCTGC
This sequence comes from uncultured Ignavibacteriota bacterium, assembly GCA_903861125.1. Lineage (GTDB taxonomy): Bacteria > Bacteroidota > Ignavibacteria > UBA10030 > UBA8401 > UBA8401. The sequence continues at coordinate 257,584 of CAIOTF010000023.1, read as the reverse complement.
AATGCCGATGGTGAGATTGTTCTTTGTGAACGCATTGGCGTACTGCAGTTTGATATCGTCCAGCGTGATCGATTTTACGCTTTCCGACGTTCCCTGCACCTTATGCTGGTAGTTTGTTCCGCGGAAGAGAAGATCTTCCAGCGCTTTCTTGCTGTATTCCTCATCCGACGATGCGCGGATAACCTGATCGACGTAATTCTGCTGGTTCTTCATCACGCGCCGAAAATCAGCATCCGCAAATGACGGCGTGAGCATTAATCCTTTAAGAATCGGGTAGAATTGATCGAGAAAATCGACATGCACCATAAACGTGAATGTGGTTACCTGCTTGTCGACCTGCGCATAATATCCGGCGGCCCAGGGATAGATCTTATCCTGGATCTCGCTGTAGGTCATATCCTTTGTTCCGCCCTGTGTTATCAGGTTTGCCGTTGCGGCCGTAAGGCCCTGCTTTCCCTGAGGATCGGAGATGGAACCGTTGGCAAAACGTAATTTGATAACAACCTTGTTTGATTTGGGCTGTTTCAGTTCCACCAGCTGCTGTGCGAACATTGTCGCCGCGAACAGTATTGTGAGCATCAGTGCTTTCATCATTTCACACCTCCCTGTGCATCGGCCGAGATCGTTGCAACGGTCAAGCCCGACGGCACAAAATATTTTGCAGCGGCCGCTTTCAGATCGTCCACGGTCACTTTGTCGTACATAGCATACATTCGGTTCAGTGATTCCGGATCGCCGATAAGCGTGATGAATGTGCTGAGTGAATTGGCAATGCCCGACGGATTATCGATGGACATTGCGTAGCTGTATTTCATCCGTGATTTTGTGTCGGCAAGATTCTTTTCCGTTGTTCCGTTCTTCTTAAACTCTTCGATTGCCTTCATGATCTCGTCCTTCACGTACTGCATATCCTCTTTTTTGATAAAGGATGCTTCGACGGAAGAGAGATACGGGTCGCGCGTGAACATCATGTCGCCGCTAAGGCTTCGTACTTTTTGTTCTTCCAGCACGAGCTTCTTATAGAGGGGCGAAGTTTCGGAAAAAAGGACTGCGTTCAAAACATCGATCGCCGGCACGTTGATGTCAACATCGCTGTATGCCGGAGTTTTAAAATTAAGACTGAGATACGGAGGAATGGAACCGTTCTGCAGATGTGTGTAGCGCGCGGAATCCTGTTTTGGTTCCGGTGCAACGGTGGAGACGTAGGTTCCGTGTTTCCACATGCCGAAATATTTTTCGGCAAGAGCGTTCACCTGTTCCGGTTTTGCATCGCCGACAACGACGATTGTTGCATATTCCGGACGGTAGTACCTGTTGAAAAATTCGAGCGAATATTTGTACTGATTCGGCATATCAATAATGTCTTTCAGGAAGCCCATTGTTGTATGCTTGTAGGTATGCTTATCGAACGCAGTATTGACGAGGTTTTCTTCCAGCTGCGCGTACGGGCTTGCATTGTTCTTGGTGTATTCACCTTTTACGGCGCCGGCTTCCGTTTTGAAATCGTGTTCCGTGTAATTCAGATTCATAAAGCGGTCCGCTTCGATCTCGAACATTGTTTCAAGTTTCGTTGCGTCGCCGGTCATGTGATAGATCGTGCGGTCCAGCGACGTATTTGCATTCGCACCGGCACCGATTGATTTCAGCACATCGTTATATTTGTCGCGCGGATATTTGTCCGTTCCGCGGAACATCATATGTTCAAAAAAGTGGGCAAATCCGGTAACGCCTTCTTCTACTTCGTTGCGCGATCCGACGCGTTCAACAATGAAGAAAGCGGCAAGTCCGGGACTGTCGAACTGCACCGTGACAACATTCAATCCATTCGCCAGCTGTTTCTGATTGATCGGGTAGGGAAGGATCTTATTCTGCGCAGAGAGCGCTCCGTTCCATACCGTGGCCACCAGAAGCACTGCGACGATCATCAACATCGTTTTCATCGTGTATCTCCTTTTGTGTAGGTCTTTACAATTGTTTTAGAACATTACTTGTAAAAGTAAGTTTGAGGAATATTGCGTGAAAAACAAGAAGAAAAAATATTTGTACAAAATCTCAAAAATATTTCATGAATAGTGCAGTCAACGTCTGCTGAATCATTTCAATTTTCCCGTTGCATTCAGGAACCATCGGATGCACTTGTGACCCATGTCCGCGTTTTCGACGAACATCATCGGGCAGGCACCGGGGATAACGGAAATATTATGATCGCGGCATTTCTGAACGATATCCGGCGTTGCGATTGATCCTGAGGAATATGATGTTCCGCTGAAATTGTGCATCCACACGCGCGAAATGCCGAGTCTGATGCATTCGTCGATGATCTCTCCGGTATTTTCTTTCTTAACGGCGATAAATACACCCTGCACCGGAGCAGGGAGCGATGCAAGATCGGGATAGCACGGATCATTTTCGAATGATGATGTATTTTTCCCTACGGCATATACTGTCCGTTTTTGTGTCTTCAATTTTTTATAGACGCCGTTGGCAACGGTCTGTTTTGAAGATGAAATGCCGACAATGGCAAGAGCCGACTGCGAAAGAAAATCGTTCGCGAGCGAAGTAATCGTTTCCATAACGGTTTGGCTTGTGTCTGCGAATCCGGATGAGACCGGAAAGTCACAAACGAAGTGAAGAGCGCAGTGATGAGAACAGTGGAAAGTTTGAGGAATATTGTCTGAAAGGCAAGAGGAAAAAATCTTTGGTTTTATGCGGAAAAAAAATGACCGTCACATTCAACATGACGGTTACCTGCGTCAATATATTACGGAATGAGAGAACATTTTGGCCGGGACAGGATCATCCTCTCTACTCCGGATATGTTACAAGGTATTCCTGCAGGAAGGTGCTTCCGATTATGCAGCCAGGGAGCATCAATGAAAAAGAGAGAACAGAATTTACACCATTCGGGATGGATTAATTCTTTTCAACAGTTTGTTTAATTTTTTTCTCGGTTGAGATGTTAAGAATTTCCCACACGGGGCTGTATTTGGTCAGCGCAGTCATAAATGAATATATCACGATGATGCCTGCAATCGTGCTGATGATACCCGAATCACGGTGCATTAAAAAAAAGACCGAGGCTATAATCAGAGTTGCAACGCGGATCAATTGATCGACCCTTCCGATATTTGTTTCCATAGGTAATCCTTTTCGTCCTATTCACTCCGGTGCGGGGAGCGACGGTACACCAAAAACTATTTTTTTTCTTTTGCTGCAGATTGTTCCGGTGGAACGGATGACGGCGTGGATGAGACCGGGTACCACGTTAAATTTTTCCATTCTTCCGGCGGCAGTATGCCGTCTGAGCGTGTAAAGCCTGTGTCAGCATTACGCGACGGCGAACTTCCGCGATGCTGTTTGTGCTGGTATTCTCTGTTTGTCATGCCACGTTACTCCTTTTCAATGGACCTTGGACTTCTGTTTGTTTTCGCGCATAATCCAGCGCCAGTTCTTTTGTCACAAACCAGACTGTTGATGTTTTTGTTTTTAGTCCGAGCCGTTTTTTTGAACTCCGGATGATCCAAACGGACGGATCGTCCGCATAGTGGAGAAGCTCAATGCAGCGTCCGCCTTCGTTTGACAGGACGGTATTTATGTTCTCAGCGGTTTTCGTACCCATGCTGATGTTTTCCTTATGGTGAGTTGAGAATGTGATTTATTGTCTGTCGCGTTTGAATACTTACGACGTACTGTTCTGGAAAAAGCCGGGGGTTGATGTGCAGGAAGCCAAAACTATATATTCAATTTCAGCCTTCGGCGCTCTAATAGCAAGGTACTTATTTTGTTTGTTCGGGGAATTACTGCTAAAAACGTGAATATTTGCAAAAACAAGTGTGAATTGAGACGCTTTGTTGAAATTTTCGGCGGGAATAAAAACGTTTTAATTTGATAAGTTTTTGCGAATCCTGTTCGGCACTGTTTTTACACTGCGCCAACCGTGCAGGGGTGTTGCTGCTGTGTGCTATTGCTCACACACGAAAAAATTTATGATAACAGTACGGCACCATGGTTGAATTGGAAAAAGTCAGTGCGGGTTACCTCCTACTTGACGGCGGAACGATCTTTACGAAAGGATCTCGATCATCTCAAGATTTTTTTCGAACTCACTCCGTATCTCCGCGCCAAGTTGTTCGACCGGCATGTTTTTAAAACGTAGATCAAATTCTGCAAGTATACCGAGGCAATCCGTGTCGATTGAAAATCCTTCCGTCTGTTCAGCGATACCGAAACCCCACTGTTCGCAGAAGAGATCGGCTAAGCGGACGACGGACGCCAGAAGCGAATAGTTGGAAGAAGAAGCGGGACGGTGATGATACTGCATAACGTCGAGGTAATCTTTCGGAAGTCTCCATTTCTCTCCGATCTGTTTTCCGATCTCGGTGTGCGCAATGGAAATCATTTCGCGTTCGGCATCGATATCCTTTTTTGATGCAGTGATGATCATCGACTCGATCGCAGCATACTGAGCGGGAAAATATTGGATGAGCACAAGCTTTCCCATGTCGTGCAGCAATCCGGCGGTATATTCTTTTCCATCCGTTGGCAGCCGGAAACGGTTTGCCAGAAGGCGCGAAACGGAAGCGGTTGCAACCGAATGCTTCCATAATATTTCCAGCCGCGACTGCTGCTGAGTATTCAGCGACATCAAACGGGATTTCATCTGACACGTAAGAAGCAGATGCCCGATCTCATCGAGTCCGAGCATGCGTAATGCCTGCGCGGTATTCGTAACATCACTGCGCAATCCGTAAAAAGGGGAATTGGCAACCCGCAGAATCTTCGCCGTTAATCCCTGGTCCGATTCGATCAGCGCGATAACTTTGGTTGTGGTCACGTTCTGATCGGACATTGCTTGCAGGATCTCTGCGACAACGGGAGGAAATGAAACAACCTCGTTGATCCGCTGGATCTCGGTGCGTATGTCGCGTGTGACAGTATGTGCTGTTTCGATGTTCATCATGTTCTTGAATAGCGGAGTGGATTCGGATCGTTCATGCATCCTTCCACAATGGTAATATTCCCCGTCTTTCCGATGCTGCTCAGCCGGAGCAGCTGGGTTACGATCATTTCGCGGAAATCGGACGGCAGCACGGGATTAATGTAGATCCCCGTTCCCCCTTCGAATCCTGCCGGAACGTTCACGCGCCATTTCAATTCAACATGCCATGGCATAGTATACACAGCGTCCATAGGCGTGTAGAACCACTCCTCGTTGCAGGAAGATCCGTTTCCCATTGCAGCGTGACATGCATGCACAAGATCGCTGAAGCCGCGGAGTTCTTCCGTTGTATGCTGATATGGGCGGGGAGCGGCCGACTTTGAATGGATCTCGATCGTCGGAAAGCGGTGACCGATGCCGATGAACGCGATGGCGTGATCGTTCTGAGCAAAGACAAGATTATGCTGCGATGCAAGATTGGCACCGAGTTCGTTGAAGATGTTTGGATCCTGCAGAACCATCTGTACCTTGCCGGTAATCGTTGCTCCCCATTCATCCAGAGCGCAGATCTGTTTATGAAGATGATCAACCGATGCGCCGGCAGAACGAAGCCAATTCTGGAAAACGCTGATGTAGCGGATGTACGGATTCATCTCCAGCATATCGCGCATCGTGTCGATGGTGAATTTGAAATATTGAAAATGTTCCTCCGGCGTAAGTTCACCGGACGAGCATAACTGCGAATCAAATTCGGCGTCGTCGGTGTAATGACGGCGTCCGATGATCAGGTCGTGGCAGCCTCCGAATAATCCGTCCAGTGCGTTCGGACCGCCGGAAGCGATAGTCTGTTCAGCCTGTTCCGCGGTCATGCCGCTTTGTTTCAGTTTGAATTTTGCCACCGAACCGACGTGCAGCTTGCCGGCGGGATGCTGCAGATACGAATCGCGCCATTGCTCAACGGGCTTCATCAGCGAATATTTATAATTCTTCTTCCAGTATTCGGTGGTGACGATCTCGAACATGTTGCCGACCCTGCGGAATTCCGCCGTTTGTGCTTCGATCTGCTCGGGCAGAAGATAATAGAGGATCTCGTGTCTGTTCTTCAGCTGCACAAGACGTGATTTTTCGGGTGCGATCCGTGCGTACTGCGCCTGACAGAAAATGCAGGAATCGCTGTACGGTCCGGTTTTGATCGGTTGTGCGGTTGAGGGAACGCCGTTGGTGATCGGCTTATTACCGCGGCCGGGGATTGACCATACTTCGGCGCCGCTGAACGGATTGGTCTGCTTCACCGTTCCGTCCGGCATGGTATGATAATATGAACTGTGTTTCCGTGAAAGCATTGTCACTTTTTCATTTCTCTTTTAACATCAACTAAACAATATGTTTCATCCGTTTTTTCTTCAGCAATTTCCGCTGCTGAAGCATTCAACCGCAGATCATACCGCAGTGCATCTTCTTTGATGCGGTGTTCTTCTCCCCAGTCGCTCCAGCCGGTATCCGAAATATCCTTAACGCAAAGGGACGAGGAGATCCTTTCCAAAACGGAAGCGGAAAAATTCACCGGACGCATTCTGTCATAAGCGGCATTCACGGCGTGCCATTCTTCCGGTTTGCCCGCCGCCATGCGGTACGCGGCAAAGGCGGAGTACATATCCGGAAGGCATTCGCGGAACTGTTCCATCAGCGTGTCGGTTCGTGCTATCACGATGCAGGTACTCCAAAAATATTCTTCGTAGTTTTCCTGCTCCGGTGTTTCCGTGAACGAGCGGACATGATATAATTTATTTACACTGTCGTCCGCAACAGCGTTTCCTTTCTCGATCAATCCGAACCCGCGGTCATCACTCTCCGGACGAACACCGAGCAGCACGATCTTTTCCGGATGTTTCCCGGCAAACTCTGCCGCATTCCGAATATGCTTGGCGAATCTCCATTCGTCAAGAACGAAATGACCGGACGGAAAGATAACCGTTACCGACCGCGGATCCTGATGATGGATTCTGGATAGGGGAAGAAATATTTCCGGGGCTGTATCGCGGCAGTACGGCTGCACAACAATTGACCGCTCTATGGAATTTTTTAATTGTTCACGGACAAGCGGCAGGTGCTTTCCCGAGACAACCGTCAGGATTTTATCGGACTCAATAACCGCTTCCGCACGGTCCAGTGTGTGCTGAACCATGGATCGCTTTCCCGTGAATGCGCAAAACTGTTTCGGACGATCATCATCGTACAGCCGCCATGTGTACTCCGATAGCGGACTGCTATTACCGCCGGCCAGAATAATTCCCCACAAGCTTCGCCCATCCTCTTCGTTGTGCAGATGTTTTCGTTGAGACATACGGATCCCTTTTTCACTCTTGCATGAATAAGAGACAATGTGTATGCCGTACTTTTCAAACGGATGCTTTAAAAAGGGAAGAGAATATCAAAACAAATCGATGTTTTTTTGGAAAAAAAGAGGTATTAGTCTTGTCAACGGTATTTTTTGCTGTGCAATATTAACCATCCGTATATTTTTGTGCATTGAGCTCTCAACGCTTCGTTACGCAATAAGTCATGAATTGAAAACTTTAGGATGACGAATCGTTCTTTTGCTCACTGTTCTTTTCGTTCGCTGAATTTATTTTTTTGCGGAGGCATATTTTTTACGGATGTTATTGAAACGGAGAGAATTGATTCTTTGGAAGTAAAAAAGTAATTCATCGTATTTTCTTGTTGTATTTTTTATGTTACGTAAGAATGGTTTCGTTGCATGCGGACAGAGTGATCTCAACACGAAGATAAAAATTCGCGCAGTGATTTATCGCCATCAGTGAAGCCATAACCGGCGAGTCATGGCTTCACATTGTAATTCTAACGGCTATGGAATGTCCCACATTTCGCGCGAGAATGAATAGCGTTTTGGAATCGAAAGTTTGCCGACCTTCGGCTGCACAAGATGCGCAAAATCCCTGTATGTCATTTTTACCAGCTCTTTGTGTGAGCCGGCATTGAACGCGATCATTTCATCTTCGGCAAGACTATCCGAAACGAGAACATTCATATTGAAAAGGTTGCCGAACGGAGGCATTGCTCCCACTTCGCATTCGGGGAAGAGGTTTTTGAATTCCTGCTCATCCGCAAGGGCAATGTGCTCCGCTCCGATGAATGTCTGCAGTGAACCAAAATCCACCATGTGAGATGCCGGCACAACCACCATCAACCGTTTACCGTCGGCATTCACAATAACGGTTTTTGCGATCTCCTTGCCCGGAATGCGGGCCAGTGCGGCAATTTCAAGCGATGTATATGCCGGCGAATGAGTGAGCACAACATATTTCACCTGATGGCTGTCTAAAAATACTTTTAACCGTTGCAGTATCATAACAATCCCCTTTCGTATTGGTGAATAATGCTATAAAACCCGCACAGTCTGTTTAAAACAGAAAAACCTCGTTCATTCCTGTGCGGAAATCATGAGGTCCCTTGATAATACCGTGAAAGCTTGTTCATATGCTTTCTCCGATCACTATGTATGTTACACTACACTTTTAAATTAGCTCTCTTTGCGGAAAATAGCAAGAGGGGATAGTTATTGATGCCGGTGTTCTACAATCCCGTGCGACCGGAACAACAGATATTCATTGAGGAAAACTGTATAAAACAGAATCAGTGGAATTTTGAATTTTTTCGTCACCCACCGGAAATATTGACAGTCGGAAGTATTATTTAAGTCCGTATTTTTTTATGTGTTTGTATGCAATGTACAATGCGCCGGCCGTTCCGGCTGCCTCCAGCGAGATGCGCCACGGAAGTTCCTTTTCGGCATTCTTCAGCTGAAGATTCAACGGAGCGGTAAGATCAATCGTTTGATTTCGCTGCCAAGCGAATGACCGGGGCGTGCCGGCAAATGTTTGGTATAACGACAGCACCGGTTCGTCATTCGTTGCTGTAAGAGCAAACGTGAGGGGAAGAATAACGATCGGTCTCTCCAATGCTGTTGACGGACCTGCCGGGCGCAGCAATCCGAGCGTGGTGTCGTGCGGTCCGGACCGCTGCGGTGTTTGGGAGAACGCCGGTGAAAAGAGTGAGAGAGAAAACAATATCAGAACAAATGTTTTCATACGGCACAGATTTGAATACTCTTTTTCAAACATGACCTCCGGTGATCTTATTTATCTTGTTTCAAGTCCCGGTGCAATATCAACCGTGATCTTTTGAGTATGTTTTAGTTTCCCGGAAGAGAGCGTGATCGTATATTCCCCGGGTTTTACAAATGTTTGTCCCTGACTGCCGTACTCCATCAGCAGATCTTTCGACATTTTCAGATCCCACACAACGCGGTTGAACCCCGGCGTATTTGTTCCGGTCAGATTTGCCACTGCGCGTCCTGCAGAGTCGGCGATCGAAATTGCCACACTTTCACCTTTGAACTCTTTCAGATAATATGTTATCACCGCCCCATCGGGAGGATTAGCACCGCGGAACACGGTTGTTCCGTTCATATCAACGAATCCGGGAAGAAGATTCCGGCCGAATGCGCGGCGCGGTTTGAATACATAAACATCCTTACTGCGTATGCTGTCTGCAAATTCCTGAAGAGGATGAATATCGTCCACAACATAGATGCTTCGTCCGTGCGTTGCAACGACAAGATCGTTTTCGCGGGGATGAATGACAATATCATCAACGGCTACGGTCGGAAGTTCACCGAACACGCTCCACCGTTCACCGCGATCGGTGCTGACATACAGATGAAATTCGGTTCCGGCAAACAATACATTCGGATTTACAAGATCTTCCCGCACAACTTTTACCGGACCATCGACCGGCAGATTTCCCGCAATGGAATTCCATGTCTTGCCGCCGTCCGATGTGCGGAAGGCAAGCGGAGAAAAATTATTGGAGCGGTGTGCATCAATGGCGAGGTATGCAACTTTCTGATCGAAATGGGAAGGTTCAACGCGGCTGATCCAGAATCCTTTCACATTTTTTGGAAGATTTTCGGTGAGATCGGTCCATGTGTCGCCGTCGTTTTCCGTGATCCATAATTTTCCGTCGTCGGTGCCGGCCCACAGCATTCCCGGTTTCAAAGGAGATTCTGCAAGCGTATACACAACGGCGTGATTTTCCGCACCGCTGCCGGTGGTGAGGATCTTTTTCGGATCCTGATTGGAAAGATCGGGACTGATCACTTTCCATTTTTCGCCGCGATCCCAGAATTTGAAAACGCGATTGCCCCCAAGATACATAACTCCTTTTGTGTGCGTGCTCGGAATTAGCGGCGAGTTCCAATGGAACCGGAATGCCATCTGTCCTTCGGCCGGCTGCGGACGAAGACCTTTCACTTCGCCGTTGGAAAGATTCATGCGGTGAACAAATCCCTCCTGCGATTCTGCATAGATGATGTTCGAAGAATCGGGATCAAAGACAATATAAAAACCGTCGCCGCCGTCGAGATTTGTCCAATCGTAATTCAGAATTCCTTCTTTGGTGTACGTTCTGCTCGGACCGACCCAATTCAAATTATCCTGCAGACCTCCGGCGATACGGTACGGCGTGCTCATATCTACGGCAATACGGTAAAATTCCCCCGCAGCGATCCGGTTGAGATGGTCCCAACCCTTACCGCCCGCATAGCTTGAATAGATACCGCCGTCAGTTCCCAGCAGTATGTGTTTCGGATTTGCCGGGTCGAAGTCGAGTGCATGACAGTCGGAGTGCACGCCTTTAAAATAATCTTCACGGAACGTTTTTCCGCCGTCGAGCGAAACGTGAAGCATAAATCCGAGGATATAAACGCGGGAAGAATCCGACGGATCAACTCGGATCTGGCTGAAGTAAAATGGACGGGGATTGAGAGCGTTGACTCTCGTCCACGTTTCTCCGGCATCGGAGGAACGGAAGACACCTCCGGTTTTACTTTTCACTTCATCGATGTTGCTTGTGCCACCTTCGTCGCTCTGAACAACAGCAAAAAGAATGGCCGGATTCTTTTTATAGATTGTTAATCCAATCCGTCCGGTCTGCTTCGGTAGCCCATTCTCTAATTTTTTCCATGTTGCTCCCGCATCGGTCGATTTGAAAATACCGCCGGCATCTTTTCCGTCTGTTAACGATGGTCCGTACGTAAACGACCATGGTGTACGCTGACGCGCATATAATGCAGCATACAGAATATTGGGATTAACCGTATCGATTACCACATCGCCGCATCCGATCTTGGTATTGTTGGGCGAAGGTGATGCGAGAATCAACTGCCATGATTTTCCGGCATCGGTTGTTTTATATAGACCGCGCTCGCCGCCAAGATTCCAAAGATCTCCCATGGCTGCAACGTACGCAGTGTTGGTATCTTTCGGATTCAGCACAATGCGTGCAATGGTTTTGCTTTCTTTTAGCCCTACATTTTTCCAGCTTCCTCCGCCGTCGGATGAAAGATACACGCCATCACCCCAGCCGGAGCTGTTCCGGTCATTCGCTTCGCCGGTGCCGACCCAAACGAAATTATTCTTCATTGACGAGACAGCAATTGCACCGACCGCAGCAACGGATTCTTTTTCAAACACCGCAGAGAACGACGCACCATTGTCTTCCGATTTCATTACGCCCCCCGTACCGAGCGTCAGATAGAATACTCCGGGTGTTTTAGGATCGAATGCAATATCCGAAACACGTCCGCCCATCACTGCAGGACCAATGCTGCGTCCCTTCATTGAATTCAGCAGCGGATTTAGGAGCGACATTTTTTCGGGAGCGGCTGCAGTTTTTTTCTGTGCAAAAAGCGGCAGGCAAAGAGTTGAAAGAAATAGAAGTGAAAGAAGAACACGTTTCATAAATGTTAACCCCGATGATGAATGAAAAGATACACGATTCGGCAAAGCATAACGTTTTTAAAACTATACAAGCCGGGCAAAACGTTTATTGGAATTTGGGAAATCGACACCGAGCGCAAACCAAGTGAACAGACCAAAGATACAAGCCGCAATGATCGAAATCCAGTTGAATTCAGCATTCGGCAGAACGGTATCAGTTCTGATCATCGAGAAGAGGATGCCTGTTACAACGCTGAGTATGGCCATCAATTGATATAAACGAAGTTTACCGAGTATCGGAGTTTGCGGTTCCCCGCGGAACGATTCCTCTACAAATCTTCCCATTCCGTTTAAGACAAGATACATTCCGGCAATAAATGTCGGCGGAAGAGCGAGCGACCAGAACCGGGCCAGAATAATGCCGGTGACGATATTCCACAGGATGGAATAGAGAGGTGTTGGATGGATCGGAATATTTTTTAATCCTGCCAGGCGACAGACGCGGCTGCGCGGATGTATATAGCGGATCCCGAGCGATTCATTTGCAGCGTGTCCGTGGCAGCAGCCTTGAACCAGACACCGCAGGCGTCCGAACGCCTGAATGCATGGTCCTGCCACTGCAAAAGCGGCGAAGAGCAGCCAGATATTTGTTCCGGCAAATTGCGCTACAACACAACCGAAAATTCCTCCGATCAATCCGCCATAATATCCGTAAGGACGAAGAAGAGCCGGCGAACCTTCAATAAACTGAGCCCACAATCCTGCGGCGATGAGCGAGCAGAACGCCACGATCAGTGTTGCAAGAGCCGCACCGGGACCGAGCAATATTCCGATCATACTCAATCCTGCAAATGTTCCTGCACCGGCATACGCGCCGTGATTAATGATGCGTATGCCGTTGATGTGCCATTCCTTCCAGGAGTTTGCAATGTATTCCGATACTTTCCGAAGGATCTGCCACACAGCATCGATTCTCATAACAATGCCTGCGGCGATGATGCCTCCCGCAACATCAAAAAGCGAATGCATTCCCGTAGTAATGCAGCTGATGATGATCGCCAATGCAAGCATCCTCCATAAAACAATCAGCCGCGGAAAAGATTTGGATACGGCAGAAGCCGCAAGGAGCGCCCAGACAACATGGAACGAAGGAAATGCAGCACCGGAAAAATCATATGACCGTTCAAGCTGAAGCAGGTCACCCAACACAGTTGCAGAAACAAATGGACGCGGCGTTGCTATGACCGGAATTGTCAGAAAACAAAACATGATGAATGCTGTGGCAATCAATCCCCGTTGTGTAAATGTGCGCAGCACCGATGAAGAGCGAGTAATGAACGGAACGGCAACAACAAAAAAATATGTGCTCACATAAAACAGTTCGGTCCACTCCATCACAGGAATTTTCTGTTCAAAAGAAAAATATCCTTCAACGGCATCTTTGGGTATTCCGATGAATGTAAGCGCTTCATACAGGATGATCCACGGAACAAATAATAGAATGAATACGGAAATCCGTTCCCGAGTGAACGGAACACGCTCTTCATTTGCCGGAAGTACAATAAGCGGTTTCGGCAGAACACCGAATCGTTCTTCAAGATCCTGCCGCTCAAATCCGTACACAAGAGCAGTACATCCCACGATCACCGTCGGTGTGATGAGCCAAATGCCGCTTGCTGATCCGAATACCGCAGAAATTCCAAAACAGATCAGACAGAATCCGATATAGATCGGGTGTGAAAAGTACCGGTAGACACCCTGCCGCACGAACAAAGGGGGCGGATATGCGTTCATCGGCAGCCCTTTTCCGTGAATGATCAGCGAAAGCATTCCGGAACCAAGAAAGAGAATACCGGTGATCAGCGCGGCAATTCCTATTCCTGCCGGAATTTCCGCCGGCAGAAGGATGAATGCTTCCGTTTGTTTTGCCCAGAGAACGAGAAGGGCCGGAATGAAGAGAATAAAAATGGAACCGTACACGATCTTACCGGTAACAGAAGAAGAGTTCATGAGAATCTCACTATTTCGTGAACAGCAAATCCGGTTGACGGATGATGACCGCCGTTAAGCAATGTGCCGCGGCTTACCCACTTGCATTCATCGGTGTGCAGAATATTAGCAGGAACGACCAGTTCGATGCCGGGAATTTTTTTCAACGCCGTGTTGATGATCGGGCCGCTGCGGATCACCATCGATCGGTCCAGTTGAAGTTGCAGAAGATTATCGCGTGATGAAACGACGGTATCATCGAGCACACTGCAGTCGATCTCCGTTCCATTATGAGTAACGAACCGGAGGGGGTGATCGCCCCGCCAGTCGATCCACACAACCGCATCTGTAGTACTGACGAACCGTCCCCAGCGCAATTCTTCAATCGGCAATTTCCACGGCGGAATCGTCATCTCAAGAAATTCAACGTATCCTAAACCGTGAAGCCGGATGTTTCCGACCTGCATTTCCGCTTCTGCACCCGGCATGATGCAAGACCAGCGGATCGATCCCTGCTCGTTCTCCAGCAACGTCCGTTCAACCGGATCGAATTTCCGTTTCCATGATCCGCTTGCATGAAGATCATTGCACGACCATTTAACAGTATCGTTATTCAGCTCGGGGGGGACAGAAGAACGAAGAGATGTGGATGAAGTGATGGTGTTCCGGGCATCACCGCATAACACGGATGTGTAATGGAGAGTGAATTTTTTTATACGGATAACAGCAACGTACCCGATGCACACTTCACCGCCATCGGTGATACAGTCGAAATACCATTTGGCAAGATGGAAACCGGTTTCCATATCCGACAATTATTATTTTCGATTTATTTAAACTGACAAAGCGCCGGCGCAATACAAAAAAAACTTAGGATACGCGTTGTCTTTTTTATTTCACGTACGAATCAATCACCTTTTCAATCGCTGCCGAGCAAACGGGATCGAATCCGACCAGGCTGAGCGAGAACATACGGCAATCAATGGAGGGACGAAAAATACCTTTTGATACATATCCGGCCCCTTCAAATGCGCCAACCATATTCTTGTATGCCGGGTCTTTGATGATAGCCTGTTCTGCCTGATACAGCGGCTCCCGTTTTTCATAATAGTCCGCGGCAAGACGGTCAAGTTTTCCGCGCAACGCTTCGATGGAATCGTATTCTGCTTTTTTCCACGGCGTGGGAATGGAGGTCGATGCATCAACGAGCGATCGCCATTTTAAGTTTTCCCTGCTCTTTGATGCGGTCAAATTGGGCTCCCAAGGTTCAACACCGGCCTGATAGAAATCGTTATAGGAGACCGACGATGTATAATATTCGTCTCCGAGTCCCGCAAATGAATGACCAAGCTCGTGCACAAACACGTAATCCATCTGCCATTCTTTTCCTTTTGCATCCGACTGAGTGAAACAGGTCGTATAAAGATTATAGATACCGCCGCCGCCGTACCGGTTATCATTGACTAAAATAGCAATCGCGTCATACGGCACCTGTCCGGCTATATCACGAAGAGTACGGTTCTCTTCTGTCAGCACATACCGCGCGCTGCCGAATGTGTCGTACATGGTTCCGAGCGCATTCTCTTTCCATTCATTTTTTCCCGGTTTGTCTATGCCGCTCTCTTTGGATTCTACTTCGATGGTCCATACATTGAAATCCTTTTTCCGTTCTTTGTACGGCGATGTACCGAAAAAAACCTCAGTATAATGTTTAGCATCGTCTCGGAACTTCTGCATATCCGCTTTTGCGTATCCGTCGCCAAGTATTAGCAGGTCAACTTTCTTGTCGGGTGCACCGTTATCCAAGATCTTGGAAGATTTGAATTGCGAGGTCCGTTTTTGAGTGTTCACAACGGAAGAATTATTCGGATCGATGACCGCGGAGAACAACTCATGGAAGATCATCTGTTTATCGCGGCGTGAAATTGTCATCTGCACTTTATTTTTGGGAAAGGGAATACGGACAGTTTCGTGAAATGTTTTCATTGTGCCGGCAAGCGCCTCATCCGTGGAATGCCATTCGTTGAACATGGAAGAGTATCCGTGCGAATAGACCGGTGCGCCGCTCTGCACGTCGAACACGCGCAGCATATACTCGCCGTAGTTCAGATTATCCAGCAGCTGTGATTTGCTGCCGGACCAGATCCCTTCGTCGTAGACCTTATCCAACGCAAAGATCTCGGTTCCTTTTGTGCCGGTGTGGTAATAGTCAACCCTCATTGTTTTATCAAGGAAGAACTGATTGAAGGATTGAGAAAATAGTACGGCAGTGAAAATACATTGCATCAGTAAATGTTTCATACGTCCTCTTATTTTTTATTTCGCTCTTTAATTTTTTCGATGGCTTTTTTTGCAACTCCATTTGCCGCATCATCTTTTTTGTTCGCAAGAATATCCAATGCCGCAAGGTGAGCTTCATTCCCGTTCTCACCAAGGAAGTCCGCCGCATTGAATCTGATTGATGTCGATTTATCGGTCAGCAGAGAAACGCACATTGTCTTTACATCATCGCGCGTTTTTCCGAATTTTTTCAGGATATTCATCGCCGTATTTCTCCCCAAAACATCCGCACCGTATCTTACTTTTTGCAAAGCGGCGGTGACGCATTCAACAGAATCGATACGCGCAAAGGCATTCAGAGCTGCGTTGGCGACCTGATTGCCGTACGACCAGAGATTCAATCGTGATTTGATATACGGCAGTGCGTTCGTCGAATCGACCTTTGAAAGAGCAGTTAAGGCATTGGCTTCTGTTGAATAACTGGAATCGTTCAACGCCGAGCGAAGCGCTGCCGCAACATCACCGGACTTGATGTTTCCCAACTGTGATGCCGCCGAAGCGCGCACTTGTGATTTTTTATCGTTCAATGCTGCGATCAACGCCTGCTTCTTTTCATCGTTCTGTATTTTCATTGTTCCAAGAGCATTCACAGCTGATTGTCGGACAGCCCAGAACGGATCGGTGTGAGAAATCTTTGAAAGAAGAGATAGATATGTTCCCGTTGAATCAAGTTTTGCCAGTTCCGCCACGGCCGTTTTTCGGGCCACAACATCATTCCCGAACTCTGCCTGGAACGCCCATTCACTCATTGTTCTGTTGGAATATTTTACTTCTTTCAGGATCCAGTCATTTTTATCGAACAGAACCAATAACGGCTTTTCCGACACCGTGAACGTGTATGTAGATTCTTTTTGTGAAATGGTGATGCGCTGCGTTGCGGCGCTCTTTCCGCTGACGATCTCAATATCGACCGGAGTGTTGAATATACCCGTTAAACTATCGATTGTCTGCGTCTGCTTAACCGTGAGAGCAATTGATTTGGAAGAATCATTATAGATATACGAAACATCGAATTTTGGATATCCCGCTTTGTACACCCACTGATCGAAGAACCAGTATAGATTTTGTCCCGTTGCTTCTTCAACGGCAACCTTCAGATCATTTGTTTCAACGCACCGATATTGATTCTTCGTGATATAATGATTGAGCGATTTCCAGAACAGATCATCGCCGAGGACGAACCGCAGCATATGAAGAACCGATGCTCCGCGCGGGTAGATATTTGTACCGTATGAACCGAC
Source organism: uncultured Ignavibacteriota bacterium (assembly GCA_903861125.1). Classification (GTDB taxonomy): domain Bacteria; phylum Bacteroidota; class Ignavibacteria; order UBA10030; family UBA8401; genus UBA8401. The sequence continues at coordinate 240,275 of CAIOTF010000023.1, read as the reverse complement.
ACTGACGATCGGCTTTCGGCCAAGCGTCTTATCCGTATTGATGCCGGCTTGCTGAGCGCTGTACATAATATTAGTGAATTCATCCCTGCCGAACGCAAATTCAAAGTAAAGTGGATCGAAATAGCTGGCAAAACTTTCGTTCAACCAGAGATGCCGCCAGTCTTTGCACGTGACCACATCGCCCCACCATTGATGCGCCATTTCGTGGGCAATAAGGCTTACAGCAGATTCGTCGACGCGGGCGCGGGCGTTGTACACAGTAATTCTGTCCATTAACGTGGTTGCGGAAGTATTTTCCATACCGCCGGCAACAAAATCCGCCACGATTACTTGTGCGTACTTGTCCCATGGGTAACGGAAACCGATCTTATCATTGAAGAACTTCATGATCGGTGCTGTGTGGGTATAGTTTATTTTTGCGTCATCGACATTGTTCTTATACACATAATATTCCAGCGGGATGCCGTCCGATGCACCTTTCAGCACGGCATACTCTCCGGCCGCAAACATTACCAGATACGTCACGTGAGGTTTTGACTGCACCCAATGGAATGTTTTTGTTCCGGCTTTTTTATTTTCTTTTTCACTGACAAGTTTTCCGTTGGAAAGAAATGTGTAGCTGCTTTTCACGGTGGCGATGATCTCGCTTGTTGCTCTGTCGTTCGGAAAATCCCAGCAGGGGAACCAGTGATGGTTGTCCATATCTTCACCCTGTGTCCAGATCTGCCATGGTTTGTCCGGATATGCTGAGTCCGGTTGGATAAAATATGCACCGCGTTTTGGAATACTCGTATATTCAATGGAAACCGTGACCGTGTCTTGGTACGAATACGGTTTGCCGAGATATATTTTTATCGTAGAAGAAAGGGAATCAAATTTCAGCGATTGTTTTCCCATGGTCACCGATTTGAAATTCATATCCTCCGCATCAAATTCCACCGAAGTGATGTTCGAGCGGTATGGAACGAATGTCGCAGTCGTTTTTCCGATCACCATTTTTTTAGCTTCGTCGAACGAGAGTTCGATCTTATAATGCAGCACGTCGATTGTTTTATCTCTCGCTTCGCCGTTTGTTTCAGCGGCCTTGGTGAATACTTGCGGGAATGCGGATGAGACAAGAAGGAAAAAGGTAAACAGAAGTTTTTTCATGGTTTTTAATTGATTAGTGGAAAAAATATGTATTAATATAGAGAAGGTAACAACAACATGGTAGCACAGAATGGGTATTAACAAGCGCTATTTTAAGATTACCCAGTTTTCCAAAGTGCCGGATGTGCCGAATGTTTCACCGCTGCAATTCAACGGATCGGAGTCACGTGCCTGTTTAGTGATGATCAGATCGCTGCGTGCGACAACACCGCGGGATTGATAATGCCCGAACAGAGAATCCGTCATCACATCAAAGTATGAAAACAGTCTCCATGTATTTTGCTGCGACCATCCCACAGCAATATCGGACATTGTCTGTGAGCCGATGTGGTATCCAATCTGCGCTCCAGCCGTTACCGAATCTCCAACGCCAAGTGGTTTCAGCAGCGCAATATGGAAGATGATGATTGTGAAGGACTGCTGAGCAAACGGCTGAATCCATAACTGAGTGCCTGCCCACTCTTCAAATGTCCGGACAACAACGCCGCTGACCGGAGAAAATATTCTGATGGTTCCCCAATTGATATTATTCAGCGGCTGATAATAATGCTTCATACTTCGGCACGATTCCGCACCGTCCCGGTAGTCATGTCCGAATCCGGAGCGGAATTTTGATATCCGCTCGATCTTGTCCAGCTCAATGTAATCAAACGCAACGAATTTGACCGGGAAAGGGATGGCGATGACAGAATCTTTTGCGATAATCTTTTCCTGGGTGATCGTATCGGATTCTTTATCGCAAGCGATCAAAAAAACAAGAATGATATAGAAAGGAATGAACTTCATTCTTTTTCTTCTTTATTTTCATCTGTGCCGAAGGTTTTTAAAAGACCTTGAACAAACGCTTTTTTTTCCTGAGCATTTAAATTTGCGGCAGGATGCATCAACAGATACAGTCCGATCGGCATAGACCCTTTTCGAACTTCTTCCGCAGCTTTTTCGCCTCCCCGCTGCGACCGGTCCCATTCTGATATGTTGAAATGTTTTTTTCCATCGCCCACATCATTTTCAACCAGCCACGAAACAGGTGCTACGCCGGCATACCATGGAAATTTTGTTTCGTTGCTGTGGCAATCGGCGCATGCTTTAAAAAATATTGCCCGCGTTTCCGGAGAATCCCACTTCGGTTCGCCGCTTGCAGGTTGGCTGCTGCGAGAAAAAGATGAGGGAATCAATTGAATTGCTACGAAACCGGCGAAGAGAACGGCCAGAACAATCTTAAGATATTGCCTGTATTGTTGTTTTATCATGCTGAAAGGGTAAGAAGTTTTACAGGAAATATCAATCTAATTATTTATCCCGCCGTACTACGGGGAATATACTATAACAAGGCTACAGCACGTTAAAACTATTGTAAAGCCAAACAAGATAGGATGATTCTTAAGAGAATGAATCTCGGGTGAAATTGTCGTACATTATTAATAACAACTGACGTTATGCATTAATAGATCTATTTGTTCAATGGTGCCGCCCGTCCCGATAAAAAGAATCGGGACTTGCTCACTATGACCAGATTATTTATTTTGCCTGCGGCTCGTAGAGCACAGCATCAGATAGTAATATTAATAACGGAACACAACCAGGACAATCGCGCATGGGATACAGCAAAGGTACATTGGCCGGAGATTTTATTGAAGGAGTTATGTCGGAACTGGACGGTACAATCGCCGTTGGGGTTGTTGAGATCACGGCGGGACTCTCCATGGATACATTCAGTACCCGGAAAGAGATAGATCCCGATGTGGCCAGTGCGAACATGATGGAAATGGTCAGGGCGCTGCAGCAGACGATTAAGGCATTGCAGCTGAACGATTCGATCAAGGATATTTTCATCACACTCGACTCACAGGTCCATTTTTTAACCCTCTCCAAAGGGGGCAAGGCATTGTTCTATATTGTGGCAGAATCGCAGGGGGCGAACCTCAGCATTATGCGTTCTGTGATCCGGAAATACGCAAAAGGAATTTAGAGGAACGTAATCAACGCCGGTTATTTTTCCGTGGCGAATAACAACCGAACAGGAAACATATGCGCGAAGAACTGATTGTAATATTGAAACAGGCGTTTGAATCCGGATTTATTACAAGTACGATCCAATCACAGATCGATGCGATCAAAAAAAAGATCGAAATGCCGGAAGCAGAATATCAGCAGATAGAAAATGAGATCCGCCTGGAAGCGTATGTCCGCAAAGTACAAGAACGTGAAAAAAAGGGAATCACCTACATGGGCGATCTTCGGAAACAGTATAAGATTACAGATGATGATAAGACCATGATCCAGGAAAAAATGATGTCCGAACCGGTAACACCGCATCCGGACAAAACGCCGGAAGTTCCACCGCAACGTGAACCCACTCCCGAAAGGCCGCGAAAAAGCGTAGTATCGGACGACATCGAAGCCGAGGTCAAGAAGCGATTGGAGTGGCTGAAGCAGCAAGATATTCTGAAAGTTGCGGCACAATCCAAACAGACATCCGGAGAACCGCCGGTCATTCTGGTTGTCGATGATAATGAGACGCAGTTATTTCTGATGAAGAAGATCATTGAAGGGTACGGCTACACATGCATCACAGCCGATACTTCCGAAACGGCGATACGCATGGTAACGGAGAAACAACCGGCAATGGTATTCTGTGACGTCAACTTCGGCATCGGGAAGCCGACCGGTATGGATGTGTTCACGTATCTGCGAAGCAAGAATATTCCTGTTCCGTTCATACTTGTTTCGGCATTCTTTCAGCGCGAATTCAGAGATCAGGCAAAAAGGATCGGTATCAACGATTACATTACGAAACCGGTCGACGAGGACCATCTGATCGCTACGATCAAAAAATATCTTGCCCGGTAGAATATTTTATCGGTTTGCACAAAAAAAAGGAAGCGGCAGCGCTTCCTTTTTTACTGTACGCGGAGATGCAAGATTTATTTTTTCAGAACGGTAATCGGTTTCGTAACATTCATCAGATCGTGCGCTGCGGGAACTTCAAACTCTATTCTCTCGATCATTGCCGGCGACTCTTCGCTTTTGTTTACGACAGGAAAGGCCGTCATTTTTTGAGCGGGATACGGAACAAGAAGCGTTGTAAGAATATCGACATCATTTATTTCTCTGTTCAACCACACCTCGTAATTCTTTTGGTCCAGGATCACCGGCATGCGGTCATGGATTCCTTTCAGCAGCTCGTTCGACGAAGTTGTGATGATGGTGTACGTGGGATATTCCTCGCCATTCTCTTTCTTCCAGATAGAAAACAACCCCGCCATCATGAACGGCGAACGGTCTTTCATACTGATGAACATCTTCTGTTTTTTCTCTAAAGTTTTTTTCTTTCCGCGAACTTCTGTTTCCGTGGTATAGCGCATCCACTCAAAAAATCCGTCCGCGGGGATAAGACACCGCGCGCTTTTAAAGTATGGAGCAAACAGTGCGCTAGTACGAAGCGTTTCGGATCGGGCGTTGAATGTAGTGAATTCCGTTTTCCCGTCTTTGCTCCAATGGGGCACCAGTCCCCAGCGCATCATCTGCACCCGGTACTTGTTCTCACGCTGCGCCACGACCGGCATCAGATCGGAAGGACGCGCATCATATTTGGGCAGAATGTCAAAATCCCGTCCTTCATTGCGCCACGACTGCAGTTGTGCAGAAACGGCAAAGAGTATTTTTCCATCAATAAGGACGTAACGGCCGCACATGCGTGTTCTTTCATTCCGTTCACCGGAAAATAGCGCCGGAGAGCAATTTCGTTTTGTTTTATCAGTGTATTGTTGGACAAAGGTAATATTTTTAGGTGCAGAGAGCAATAAGCGTCAGAATCGCTTCAGATTGATGCAATATCTTCATCTCTGTTTCCGGTTTTTTGTTTATATTTGTTCATAAAATATTTGGAGACTTTCATGTCACAATCCCGCATCATCCGTGCCCCGCGCGGAGTAAACATCTCTGCAAAAGGATGGATACAGGAAGCCGCGCTCCGTATGCTGATGAATAATCTCGATCCCGATGTGGCCGAACGTCCGCAGGAATTGATTGTATACGGCGGCACCGGAAAAGCAGCGCGCAACTGGAAGTGTTTTGATTCAATTGTTCATGCATTAAAAAATTTGGAAAATGATGAAACACTGCTGGTGCAGTCCGGCAAACCGGTCGGGATCTTCCGCACACACAGCAACGCTCCGCGCGTATTGATTTCCAACTCGATGCTCGTTCCAAAATGGGCAACGTGGGATGAGTTCCGCCGGCTGGAAGCACTCGGGCTGACTATGTACGGACAAATGACGGCGGGGAGCTGGATCTACATCGGCTCGCAGGGAATTTTGCAGGGAACGTATGAAACATTTGCCGAAGCAGCGCGTCAGCATTTCGGCGGCACGCTTGCCGGAAAATTTTTGCTCACTGCCGGTCTCGGCGGAATGGGGGGCGCACAAACGCTTGCCGCAACAATGAACGGCGCCGCATGCCTTGCCGTTGAAGTTGACCGGACCAGGATTGAAAAACGCCTCGCAACAAAATATCTGGACAGAATGACCGATGATTTTGATGAAGCGATTGCGATGATCCGCGATGCGAAAGAAAAAAAACAGCCGCTTTCCGTCGGACTGCTCGGCAATGCCGCCGAGATCGTTCCGAAAATTGCGCGCGGAAAATTCCTTCCCGATATAGTCACCGACCAGACATCCGCACACGATCCGCTCAACGGTTATGTTCTTGCCGGAATGCCGTATGAAAAAGCGCTCGATCTTCGGAAGAAGAATCCAAAAAAATATATTGAATTGTCACGCGCATCCATCGTTGCGCATGTACAGGGACTGCTTGCCCTAAGAAAAAAAGGGAAAATAGTGTTCGATTACGGCAACAACATCCGCGGTGAAGCGTTGCAGGGCGGAGTGAAGAATGCATTCGATATTCCGGGATTTGTACCCGAATATATTCGTCCGTTATTCTGCGACGGTAAAGGTCCGTTCCGCTGGGTTGCACTTTCCGGCGACCCGGAAGATATCTACCGGACCGATCGTGCCGTGCTTGAAACATTTCCTGAAAACAGGCAGTTAAAGAACTGGATCGAAAAAGCGCAAAAGCAGGTTGCGTTTCAAGGTCTGCCGGCGCGCATTTGCTGGCTTGGATATGGCGAGCGTGCAACGATGGGAAAAATTTTCAACAATCTCGTCCGCCGCGGTGAAGTGAAAGCACCCATTGTGATCGGACGCGATCATCTCGATTGCGGAAGCGTTGCATCGCCAAATCGTGAAACGGAGAAGATGAAGGATGGCAGCGATGCGATTGCCGACTGGCCGATTCTTGGAGCGATGCTGAATTCCCTCGGCGGTGCAAGTTGGGTAAGTGTTCATCACGGCGGCGGCGTGGGGATCGGAAATTCCATTCACAACGGAATGGTGATCGTCTGCGACGGCACGCACGAAGCGGATGAACGTCTGGAACGGGTGCTGAACTACGATCCGGGCATGGGAATTATCCGCCACGCTGATGCGGGATACGACCGCGCCCGGAAAAATGCAAAAAAATTCACGATAAAGATTCCCATGATGAAATAGTGCTTTTTTCGGATTTCCACTATGTTCAACGCGTTATTGAAAATAAAATCTTATCCCGCTGTTCAAGCAATAAGCAACTATCGGTTAGTCATTGCCTTTTCCATTGCATTGATATCGCTTGCTGTTGTCGGCCTGTTTGCATTTCAAACCGTTCTGCAGTTAACCGATGATTACAATACCGTTTCGCACACCTATGAAATGATCAAAGAGTTTGACCAGGCGATCACGAACGTCTCGTTCGGTCAGACGGAACTTCGTGCATTTTATCTCACTTCGGACTCACTCTATCTCCAGACATACCGCAGCAAGATCGAAATTATGTACCGCAATCTTTCCATCATTCGGAATGCGTTGAACAATGATCGTGAACAATTGCGCCGGATCGCTCTGCTGGATAGCTTAATAGCGGTGCAGATTCATTTCAATGATCAGAAACTTAGTTTGTTTCTGCGCAGCGGACCGGAATCTGCGGACCGGGAGTTCACCGTTAAGCAAAGTCAGAATATGGTCCGCAGGATCGAGGAGGTGGTGCATTCGATCGAGGCCGTAGAAAAACAATTGCTATCGGAAAGAAAACTGCATACCACGAATCAATCGAACCGGACACTGGTTGTGATCGCCATCGGCGGAATTGTAAGCGTGCTGCTGTTATTGGTCGTCTTTCTCTATCTTAATGCGGAAATTCTGCAGAGGACCAAGGCCGAGAAGGAAATCCGGGACAGCGAAAAACGTTTTATCGGTTTTCTGGAAGCTGTTCCTGCCGGTATCTATATCCTTACGGCCGATGGAAAACCATTCTACGCAAACGAAGAGGCAAAAAAGATACTCGGCGCCGGCATCATTCAGAAAGACAGTGCAGAAAATTTTACCGAAACATATCAAGCCTATATTCAGGGAACGGATATGCCGTATCCTTCAGAATTGGTGCCGATTACCCGGGCTCTGAAAGGGGAACGGTCGACCATTTCTGATATTGAAATCTGGAAACCCGATGCCGTCACTCCGCTGTATGTTACCGGTGCCCCCATCTACGACAGCGACGGAAATCTCCGGTATGCCATGGCGGCATTCGCCGACATTTCGGAACTGAAGCAGGCACAGATGCAGCTCGCGGAAAGCGAAAAACGGTTCCGGCAGATTATTGAAAATGCAAGCGATGTCATCTATCGCACCGATCAGCAGGGAAAATTTTCCTACGTAAATCCCACCGGACTGAAGATGCTTGGGTATGAGATCTCCGAAGTGCTGGGAATGCATTTTACCATGTTCATAAAACAAAAGGAGAGACCGGCGGTTGTGCGGAAATATTTCCGGCAGGTGCTCAGTAAAAAAGTTTCAAGTTATTACGAAGTCACTGCCGTGAAGAAGAATGGCGAAGAGTTGATCCTGGGTCAAAGTGTGGAGTTGTTGTTTGAGAAGAATAAGATCGTCGGATTCCTCGCCATTGCACGCAATATTACGGCGCAAAAAATTGTGGAAGAGGAAATCACCCGGCGGCAGCAGCAGCTGGATACCGTTATTATGACGGTTGATGAAGGGATCACCTTGAGCGACGAAGCCGGACATTTTGAGATCTTTAACGCCAAGATGGAAGATCTGACCGGATATTCCAAAGAGGAGGCAAACACCGGTGAGTTCATCAAGCTGCTCTATCCCGATCCTGACGATCAGCAAAAAGGATTGGACCGGCTCGGCGAAGTGATCGCCAAAGGATACATTCAGGACTTTGAATCAACGATCACTACTAAGTCCGGCCGGGAAAAGACATTACTGATTTCGACGCGGATCGTTCATGTAAAAGAGAAGGTCATGTTCCTGAGCGCTTACAGGGATATCACGTCGCGAAAACAGTTTGAAGAGGAGCTGAAGAAAGCAAAAGATTCTGCAGAGTCCGCAACGGTTGCAAAATCACTCTTCCTTGCCACCATGAGTCACGAGATCCGCACGCCGATGAACGGAGTAATCGGGATGACCGATCTGCTGATGCAGACGGAACTGACCGGCGTGCAGCGCGAATATACCGATATCATCAGGACCAGCGGCGAAACATTATTGACATTAATCAACGACATTCTTGATTTTTCGAAGATCGAATCCGGCAAACTTGATATGGAAGAACGGCCGATCGAAATACAGAATCTTATAGAAGAAACATTCGACCTTGTTGCGCGGCGTGCCGTCGACAAAGGTCTCGACCTTGTCTATCTTGTCGATCCGTCCACGCCGTCGTATATCATCGGCGATCCCATCCGGCTGCGGCAGATCCTGCTTAATTTGATCAACAACGCAATCAAATTTACCGAAAAAGGGGAAGTATTCGTTGCGGTGAAACAGACAGCGCAGGCGAAAGAAACTACAACGCTGCAGTTCTCGGTGAAGGATACCGGTATCGGAATTCACAAAGACAAAGCAAGCAAATTGTTCCAGGCCTTTTCGCAGGTCGATGCTTCCACCACGCGGAAGTACGGCGGAACAGGTCTCGGTTTGGCAATCACGAAACGGCTTGTTGAATTGATGTACGGAGAAGTGTGGATAGAAAGTGAAGAGAAAAAAGGTTCAACATTTTATTTTACCATAAAAGTGCCGACAACGACAATGGCCGACATGCCGGCGAAAAAATATGTGCGCGGAAATATTCCGGAACTGCAGGGTAAGAGGGTGCTGCTTGTCGATGACAACAAAACGAATCTGAATATTCTGAGCATCCAAAGCACCAATTGGGGCATGCATCCGCGGGCAACAACATCGCAGCAGGAAGCGCTGCAATGGCTGAAGGAAAATGATCCGTTCGATGTGGCGATCATCGATTTTCACATGCCTGATATGGACGGCGTAGAATTGGCGCGTGCAATCAGAGCTCTCCGCAGCGAACAATCTCTTCCGGTCGTCCTGTTCTCATCGTCCGGAAGGAGCGAATTCTCGGAAACAGAAAATGCACTTTTTGCCGCTGTGATTCTGAAGCCGTTGAAACAGTCGCATTTGTACTCAACAATGATCGATGTGGTGGCGAAAAGCGGCGGCGACGCAACACTGCGGAAGAGTCACACTTCGAAAAAGATAGAACTGTTATCAAAAAATATTCCGCTCAAGATTCTCGTTGCAGAGGATAATCTTATCAATCAAAAACTTGCGCTGCGGTTGCTGCAGCAGCTGGGGTATACCGCCGATATCGTCACGAATGGAAAAGATGCGGTGAACCTAATTATAGAGAACCGTTATGATATAGTGTTTATGGACCTTCATATGCCGGAAATGGACGGGTTGGAAGCTACCAGAACGGTTGTACATTCTCTGGATGCGGCTCTGCGGCCGAAGATTATTGCCATGACCGCCGATGCCATGAGCGGAGACAGGGAAAAATGCATCGATGCCGGTATGGATGATTACATCAGCAAGCCGGTCCGGCTGGACGGTCTGCGAGAAATTCTGAGATATTACGGTGAAATGATCGTCGAACAAAAAAAACTAAACCACCATTCCATCGCCAATACGATCATGTACCTGCGGTTAAAAGAACTGCTGGAACAGACCGATATGGAGTTCATGAACGAATTTGTTCAAACCTATCCGAAGCAGTCCGAAGAGACACTGCAACAATTGCAGACAGCATGGAGTAATAAGGACTTTAAGGAATTAATTTTTGCCACTCATAAACTTCGCGGACTTGCCTTGAGCTTCGGCGCCGATACGTTGGCCGAATACTGCAAGTTCGTGGAATTCGGCGGGGAAAAAGATCCCGATACCATTACGGATCAGTCTATCGACAACATTGCTCAGGCGCTGACCCGTTCATACGAAATTCTATCGTCCACGATCTCAAAATTAGGGATTGCATGATTTAATGTCGGAACGTGTAGCCGGAATGTTTTTGTTACAATAAAATTTTTATTCATAATACTGTCAATAAATATTTCTGTTTTTTCGGATAGAAAATAAATGAATCTGTTTATAAAAAATATCGGCCAGTTGGTCACGGTAGCATCACTTGGGAAAAGAGTGAAAACCGGTTCCGACATGAGAGAGTTACACATCCATACTAATGCATCACTGCTGATAGAAAACGGCATCATCACGGCGATCGGCGGACCGGAGCTTCTTTATCCGGAGGATATTGATGTGATCGATGCCGAGGGGAAAGTTGTTCTTCCCGGTTTTGTCGATTCTCATACACACACCGTCTTTGCCGGCAGCAGGGAAAATGAATTTGCCATGCGCTCGGAAGGGAAAACCTATCAGGAAATTGCGGAAGCTGGAGGAGGAATCCTTTCCACCATGCGTGCAACACGCGAGGCCGGCAAGCGCGATCTGTACCGGCTCGCCGAACGCCGTCTGAACACGATGCTCCGGAACGGAACAACGACCGTCGAGATTAAAAGCGGGTACGGACTTTCACCGGAATCAGAAATGAAAATACTTGAGGTGATATCCGAACTGAAACGCGATCATTATGTTACGGTCGTTGCAACATTTCTTGGCGCCCATGCATTTCCTCCGGAATATAAAGACGACAAGCAAGGATATGTTGACCGTATTTGTGATTATATGCTCCCCTATGTTGCAGAGAAAAAGTTGGCAACATTTATCGATGTCTTTTGTGAAACAGGGTATTTCGATCTGAAAATGACAGAGCAGATCATTCTTGAAGCAAAACGCCGCGGATTGATACCGAAAATTCATGCCGATCAATTGAATGCGATCGGAGCGGTGGAACTCGGTGCCAGACACAACGCCATCTCCGTCGATCATTTGGAAAAAACGAACGGAGAGGGAATTGCTGCGTTGAAGAATTCCCAAACTATTGCAACAGTTCTTCCGGGGTGTTCACTTTTTTTAAATCATCCGTACGCGCCGGCACGAAAGATGATCGACGAAGGAATCCCTCTGGCGATCGCAACCGATTTCAATCCCGGTTCGCAGATGTGCTCATCCATGCAGATGATGCTGACCCTTGCGTGCACGCAGATGCAGATGACTCCCGAGGAGTCGATTACCGCTGCAACGCTTAACGGAGCCGCCGCGCTTGGCTTGTCCAACGATATCGGCAGCATCGAGATCGGCAAACAGGCAGATGTTGTTCTCTATAGTGTTCATGATTACCGTTTCATTCCATATCACTACGGCACGAATCATGTTTGGAAAGTGGTGAAGAGCGGCGTCCTGCTGGATTTCTAAAAAAATAATTGTAAAGGATCAATATGGAAAAAAATAATCCGCAGTGTCTTGTATGCGAACAATCGTATCAAACCATTCCGCTCATCAATCTGAAGTATCAGGATCACGATCTGTGGATCTGTCCGCAGCATCTTCCCATGCTGATTCACAAACCGCAAATGCTGGTCGGGAAACTCCCCGGCGCAGAAGGAATGAAGCCGTCACCTCATAACGATTGACGCAGCACACCAGGAAAAACCTGAAGAGAATACTCTTTTAACATTCGGATTACATCCGTATATTGATGCAGTAATTTGTTCTTTAAGAAGTCTATGAAATCGTTAGGGGTGTTATTCCTCTTGCTGATCGATGTCAGGATTTAGATGCCTGGCCGGGTTGGGAAGATGGAAAACTGAGAACATACCCTTGATGGCGCTATCAGCGCCGGAACCACCTGATCTGGATAATACCAGCGTAGGGAAACGACAATAAAATTATTGTAACACTATTTTATTCGCCGTTTCTGATGCTTTTTTGTTCAGGACGGCGTTTTTGTTTTTAAAATTAACGCCGTCCAAAACAAATTGGAATTGAACGTACAATGGTCATAGTGTCTTAAATTGGCGATAATTTTTAATAAACCGTAGTAAGCCCGCACTGTAACATTATGCGATATAAAAAAGTGCAAGGGGTTCTTTTGCTTCTTTTCTTGCCCTGTCAAGAAAAGGCGAGAAATAGTTTTAAAAATATAATTTGTCAAGGTACAGAGAGGCAGAAAAATGTCATATCATACACAGCAGAACGCACTCGCATTGATGGTTGCCATCACGGTGTTGTGTTCTCCGCTTTTTTCGCAAAAGGATTCCGACACGGTAAAATATATATTCGATCCCGTACTGGTAACAGGAACGACGGCAAAGGAACGGGAAACACCGGTGACATTCTCCAATCTGAATAAAGGATTGATCGAGCAGCGCTATTCCATGCAGGATGTTCCCGTGTTGCTCTCCGAACTTCCGTCGATGATCTCGTATTCCGATGGCGGCAACGGTGTTGGATATAATTATGTTTTCCTGCGCGGATTCGATCAGCGGCGTCTTTCCATAATGGTCAACGGTGTTCCGCAGAATGATCCGGAAGACCATAATGTGTATTGGATCGATTTTCCCGATCTGCTTGCAAGTTCATCCAATGTGCAGGTGCAGCGCGGCGCCGGAAGTGCGTTCTACGGTCCGCCGGCAATCGGCGGTTCGGTAAATATTACGACGAATCCGTTCACGCTCCGTCCGTATGCAAAATTCGAGGCGATGTTCGGCTTTCAGGAGTACGGAGACAGCTCTCAGTCGCTGCCGATGACGACAAAAAAACTTTCCGCTTCGTTCAATTCGGGATTGATTGATGATCACTACATGTTCTACGGCCGGATTGGGAAGATCAGGTCGAACGGATACCGGATCCATTCTGCGATCGAATCCGGTTCATACTTTTTAGGCATGCTCCGTTTTGATGAGAACGTGACCACGCGCGTTCATCTCTTCGGCGGTCCGCTGAACGACCAGCTTGTATACACGGGACTGCCCAAATGGACGAACGGAAACAAAAAATTGCGCCGGATGAATTTATCATATTGGAATCTTGATTCCACCGGAAAGAATTTCGGGTATACAATAATACGCCGTCCGCAGGAAATCGAAGGTTTCAACCAGCCGCATTATGAGATATTAAATGAATGGAAGATATCGGAAACACAAAAACTGCATAACACGGTATTCTATTATGACAGTCACGGATATTTTGACTATGACGGGTCGTGGGCGGATGCATCAATGCTGAGAGTGGATAGTGTGCATGGTTTTGTGCCGACGCCGAATATTCAAAGCGCGATTATCCGCGGAGGGGTCGATCTTGTGCAGTGGGGATGGCTGCCGCGTTACGAATGGCTCCACGACCGGGGTGAACTCACCATCGGCGGCGAGTACCGGCACCATCACGGATCGCATTGGGGAAAACTTCAATATGCGGAAGGATTGCCCGCCGGTTTCGATTCTGATTACCGGTTCTATCAATACGACGGTATAAAACAAATGGCATCGCTGTACGTAACTGAAAATTATAAAGTACAGGACGAAATGACGCTGATGGCGAACGTGCAGTTTGCGTACAACGAATACAGCATACGGAACGAAAAATTTCTGAATACTTCGTTCAACGCACCGTATTATTTTGTGAATCCCCGTTTAGGGCTGAACTACAATGTAACGGAAGAGTGGAACACGTATGTTTCTTTCGGATACACATCGCGTGAACCGCGTTTGAGAAATCTCTATGCGGCGGAAGATTCCTATTTCGGCGCACTTCCTGCGTTCAAGGCGGACACAACGGGCGGAAAAACCGTTTATGATTTTAATGCCCCAATCGCTAAACCGGAGCAATTATTGAATCTTGAATTAGGGGCCGGTTATAAAACTACGACGGTACAAATAAGCGGCAACGTGTATTGGATGGAGTTTACCGATGAATTGATCAAATCAGGACAGGTTGATATATTCGGAAACCCCGTTTATGGAAATGCACCGCGCACGCGTCACACAGGAATAGAACTTGACGGCACTATTCAGCCGTGGGATCATTTTCTGATCAGCGGAAATGCCTCGCTTTCGTCGAATTATATAGTTACGTTTTCAACGATCGACAGCGTCTCGGGCAGCAGGGTCTATACGACAAGCCTTGCCGATAATCCGATAGCCGGTTTTCCGGATGTTACGGCAAACATGCGTCTGACATACCAAAGCGAAGCATTGACGGCGTCATTTGTTGCGAAATATGTTGGTTCGTTCTATACGGACAATTTCAGAAACAGCGAAAACAGAAACGACGCCTATACCGTAATGAATGCCGAAGTGTTGTATGTGCTGCCAAAGATTGGAGATGCCGTTATCTCGCTGCGGGCAGAAGTTCGCAATCTTATGAATACGTTATATATGCAAAACGGCGAGGGAAATTCTTTTTTCCCTGCTGCCGAACGGAATTATCTTACCGGAATATCTGTGCAACTATAAACGAATGAAACAAAAAAAACACACGCACGCACTTATTATCTGCAACGGAGAAATGCCGTCGTCACAACTGCTTCTCCCGTTATTAAAAACAAAACCGTTTATAGTTTGCGCGGACGGCGGCGCAAATAAAGTGCGAGCGTACCGCATTGTTCCGGATTGTATCATCGGCGATCTTGATTCCATTACGCAGAAGACACGCCATTATTTTTCGTTCGTTCCGATCATTCATAATTCGGATCAGGAGAGTACGGATCTTGAAAAAGTTCTGGACTATCTGCTTGCCAATCGCTTCACCTCGGCAACGATAGTCGGTGCAACCGGTGAGCGGCCCGACCATACCATGGCAAACTTCAGCATCCTCCTGAAGTATCATAAAAAAATCGCGCTGCGGTTCTTCGACGAACGGTGCACCATCGAGATTGTGCAAAAGAAAATCCGTTTTGCCGCAAGTCCGGGTCAGCAGATATCGCTTGTGCCGATGGGAAAATGCTCCGGGATCACCACCAGGGGATTGAAATATTTTCTTAAAAACGAATCGCTGGAATTAGGCGTACGTGAAGGTTCAAGCAACGAGGCGTCCGCATCCACCGTTGATATTACAGTGAAAAGCGGTTCATTGCTGCTCTTCAAAATTCATCCTCACATTAAACACTGATATATGGCATTAGCAGAGATTATCGCGGTTATTTTCGGATTACTTTCGGTCTATCTTGTAACGCGTCAGAATGTATGGTGCTATCCGCTCGGTATCGTCTCCGTTTTTATCTACATTTTTATCTTCCGCGAAGTGAAGCTGTATGCCGACATGGGACTACAGTTGTTTTTCATCGTGCTGCAGGCATACGGCTGGTATGAATGGTTGTACGGCGGTAAAGGCCACACTGTTCTGAATGTCTCGTGGGCACCGCGCACCGTGTATGGTGTGACCACATTCTTTGTGATTGTTGCAACGGCGCTCTTGGGATTTGTGCTTCACAAACTTACCGATGCATCGCTGCCCTATGTTGACTCATTCCTTGCCGTGCTGAGCATGGCTGCACAATGGATGATGGCAAAAAAATATATCGAGAATTGGATTCTGTGGATCGTTGTGAACATCGGCTCGATTGGTATGTATGGTTTTAAGGGATTGTACTTTACGATGTTCCTCTTTGCGGTCTATTTCGGATTGGCAATATTCGGTTACGTTGAATGGAAAAAATCTCTCACATCCGCGCCCGGCGGAAACAGCGTTGAAGTATTGCCGGCAACAGCCGAGCCTTCCTGAACGCAGATCGAATCTGTTTACATCTATCGGTCATCTCAGTATCAAGTCCCAGTCGTTCGTAAAATAAAAAAGCAGGGGAAAGAACCCCTGCTTCATGTTTTTCGTTGAGTCACGCAAAATTATTTTGCGTCGAAGATCAATGGTAATCCTGTCTTTCCTCCACCGATGACGACGATCTTTGAATTCGGGGAATTGGCAAGTTTCTCCGTTGCTTCAATTCCTTTCCACGTCAGCAATTGCTGGTTCAATCCCTGGTTCACAATCTTTTGGAAATCGGAAATACCCTGCGCTTCGATCCGTTTGCGGTCGGCCTCCTGTTTTTCTTTTGTCAATACGAACTGCATTCGCTGGCTTTCCTGTTCGGACTGCAATTTCTGTTCGATGGACGCCGACAATCCTCCCGGAAGCGTAACGCGCCGAAGCGGTGCAGACTCGACGGTGATACCGCGTGCCGCTGTAGCCGCAGTGATCTCTTGCAGAATAATTTTGGAAAGATGCTCGCGTTCCGATGTATAAAGAGCTTTCGCTTCAAAACTTGCCGTTACGCCGCGAGTTACCGAACGGAATTGCGGTTCAATAATGATTCCTTCGTATTCTTCGCCGACAGTCTTATACACATCGGCTGCTTTTTCGGGATTCAAATGGTAGAGAACGCTTACTTCTAATTGTACCGTCAAACCTTCTTTGGAAGGAACATCCATCACTTCTTTCAATTCCTGCGTTTTAATAGACATCTTTACAATGCGTGCCAGCGGGTTAACGAAATTGATTCCTGATTTCAGAGTATTGTCGGATACCGTTCCGAAGAAGTCAACAACACCGACACTGCCGGCCGGAATGACGGTGAAACAATTTGATAATGCGGCAACGAAGGCGCCCAGCGACACCATTAACGAGATATTCGCCGATCCCTTTGTATTAGGATTGATACGCATTGTTTGCCATGAAACAAATGCCGCCACTGCAGCGATAATAAAAATCAAGAAAAACATAAAACCTCCATTGTAAGAAATTAGTGTACTATCATAACATCGTAAACGTTTGAATCGTTCGAATTATTTTTTCCTCCGCCGAGCCATTCGCTTACATCTTTTTCTACTGTGCGGAACTCACCGATTCCGGCACCGCCATGGTCGTCCTGTGCACCGCACAGAACAGTAATCTTCCACCCGGCATTGGGCGTACCAAGATACTCAAGCGGTACGGTAAACTCAATCGACTTCTCCCGGACTCTGCCGATCGGATCCTTAAAATCCTCTTGTTTTGGAATGTATTCGCAGAGTATTTTCCCTTCACTATCATACATCCTCACCCCACCGCCGACCAGGATCATTTTGTCAAACGCTCGCAAAGAATCAAGCATGTAACCTGAATTTATCCCCACGGCCCTTTGTTTTCCGCTGCCGGTGTTGATAGCAATAGCCGCTAACGTTAGTTGAAAACCGTATTCGGGATGCCAGCCGGGATCATACAGATTTGCAAAAGTCAATGTGCAGTACAAATTCTTATCGTCATAACGGAACGATGCACCGGTGATATCGAGGATCCCCTTTTTGAAATGCTGGCTTGCCGGATATTGATACGTTCCGCTTACACCGCCATCATCACCCGTAGGATCGGTTTGCCGGAACAATAACGCTGAAGCAGCGTTGGCGCTTTTGATCTGTTCATGTGTTAAGAGCGGATGCGAAGGTCCGCGCAGAACAGGAAATTGCCGGTTCAAATCCGGTGTTGCCAATGCAATGCCGGCAAAATGTTTTTTGTCGGAGAAATTCTTCATAAAAATTTTCGGATCTTGTTTTGCCTCGAATATTATTTTCTTACCGTGAAATACTGCCAGTGCAGACGAAGAATGTTCTATCTTCAGAGATTGTCCGGGAAGCAGGTCAACCGGTGCAGCAACGGCATCTCCGTTCTCGTACACCCACAGGTAATTAATTCCGTAACGGTCGTGAAGATTCTTTGGGGTAACGGTTACCGAAATCTTTTCTTGTATTCGCCGGTATGAAATTGCTATCGAACCTTTTCCGACCCGTTGTTCGAACTGCACGGAATTGATCTCTTTGGGAAGTTTAGGCTGAAGACGAATGATTTTTGATGGTACATCAACACTCACGCCACAATAGTCCTGGTAGACCGACCGGATAAATTCGGCCAGGCTCCACGCCTGGGAATATGTTCCGGAAAGTTTTGGCTCGTTTAACCGAGTGGATTGTTCCGTTGCGGCAGATAATCTCGGATACGCGTCGAGCAATTCCGATAACGCGCCGACCGTTCCACGATGAAGCATTTGGTGAACATTGTTTTTTGTTACAGGAAAAACAACATCCTGCAGATCATACCGGGTTGCGGCGTATGTTGTGATTCCGTTCAGCCATGTCCAGACTGTTCCCGTGTGGTATGCGGCATCCTTCACGTAAAACGGCGAGTACTCGTGGAACGGATGAAAGTTTGAATCCGACTGTGCAAGCGTAGCGGTTCCGTGTTCGTACACCAGTTCATGCAGAACCGTTCGAACGATATTTTGACGTACACCTTCCGGAACCGTCATATCAAGAGCGAATAGCTGATTGGGCCGAAGTTCGGCGGAAGGCGAACCGTTTGAATTTAAATGATCATAGATCAACGAAGCTGATGTGTCGACGAAATATTTTCTGAAATTCATTTCCAAAGTATCGGCAGCATTCTTCCATCGGGCAGCAGCGTGAAAATCATTGAAATATTCGGCGCAGAATACGCCGACCATTAATTGCTGATGCCAGAGCGACTGAACATCGCATGCACGGTTTCCGCGGGGCGACCATGGTCCGTTTGGGCCGACGGCATCCATCCAGCTTTCCGCATCGGCGTGCGTAAGAAACCGGAGCGAGTCGCTATGAAATTTTAGCGTTCCCTCGATGGAACGGACAATTACAGGATACATTTCTTTTATGAATTCGACATCACCGGAGTATTTTACATATTCATACAATGATTTCACAAACCAGGGAGCACCGTCGGCGGTATTATAGATGACTGATTGCGGTGTTGCAAGGTTTGGGATTCGTCCGTAGTTGGAATTAGCGGTATCGAGTTCCTGAAACGCTGCGTATGACCGAAGAACATCGCGTGCATCAGAAAAATTGCCGATGATGTATGTAGCTCCGGGAAGCGAGATGAATGAATCGCGCCCCCAGTAATTATTAAACCACGGCAAACCGGCAAAAATCCCTTTGGTACGTGCTCCGCCAGTGGATTGGTTCATGATTAATGCGTCAATCTGAAGTTTTGCCCATGCAATGGCCGTTGTAAGTTCCTTGTCGTTCGTTATCATCGGCGAACGGGAAAGCAGATTCTGCATCCGTTGTTTTCGCTGTGCGGTGAATTTCCCGGTCTGATTTAATACAATGTCTGCAGTTTCCCGTAAATGACTGAAATTTCTTCCCGCAGCGATCACAAATGCAACAGTGTTTCGCTTCATCTGCCGGGCAACGATGATTTCCGTCGGCACTATTTCGGAGACCGCAGTAGTTCTCTGCCAATGCTGCAGGGAAGAAACAGCGGATGAATCATAGCGGAAATTGTCTGTTGGCTGAATGGAAATTTTGGCGGCGGAATTATTCACTTCGACTAAAAGTACGTCTATACTATCCAACAAGGTCACCGTTTCTTTGGTACCGTCGGGATATATGCGTATCAAGTGATGAGGAAACACGATGGACCGTGCAGCGGTCCGGTCAAGTTCCTTACCATTGATCAGCAGCGAATAATCATGAAAGATCTTTTCCGCATTAATGTACCATCCCTGCCATCCGCCGGAATTCGGCGCGTTCACTTCGCCGTGATATGTTCCGGCTTCTTTGTTCGTAAAAACGTATTGTCTGTCCGTTGTTGTTACGGTAATACCGATGTCATCAATGTTTTGTGATTCACTGAGAGTGATGAGAAGCGGAAGCAATACGAATATTAGTTTCATTTATTTCCCTCCGGTCTGTGTGGCCGGGAATGAGTGATGAAAAACAGCATCCGCCAAAAGCCAACTGGCATCACGCATGGCCTGCTGCGTATCAAGTTCTTCGGGTGAAATTTGTGTGAGTGATGCCAGACCGAGCAGCGATTTCAGTCTGTCCGCATCTCCGTTCACTCTTCCCGCAAAGGCGTGAACCGGCTTTCCGAATTTTTTTGCACGCAGGGCAATTCCTGCAATTCCTTTTCCAAACAGTGTCTGTTCATCGAGCATTCCTTCGGTTGTGATAACGCAATCGCATGCAGCAAGTGTATCATCAAAGCCGATCGTATCCAGAATATGATCGATCCCTGAAACAACACCGGCATTGCAGAAGGTCATCAATCCGTATGCCAATCCGCCGGCCGCACCGCTGCCGGGAGCGTCGGAGCAATTGCTGTTGAGATCACGCTGTACAATTTCAGAAAAATTCTTCATGGCAGCTTCCAGATAGGAAAGCTGATCTTCGGATGCCCCTTTTTGTTTTGCGAACGTATATGTTGCTCCGTTTACACCGAGCAGGGTATTCTGAACATCGGATAGGATCTTGATTGTGCAGTGTGCAGTTTTTGTTTTATGAAGAAGAATATTTTGCAGCTGAAGCAGCGCAATGCTTCCTTCGCGCACATGATCATGATGTTGATCAAGAAATTCGATACCCAACGCCCGGGCCATCCCCGCGCCGCCGTCATTAGTTGCCGTTCCGCCAAGACCGATCCATAGTTCGTTACATGACTGTTCCACCGCGGCAAGCATCAGTTCTCCGATCCCGCGAGATGTTGAATGTGCGATCGTTTCGGGCGAAGGGGTAAGATGGTGGAGTCCGATCACCTCAGCCGATTCGATAATAGCAATACGCTTATCGGTGATGCCGTACCGTGCTTTTACTGTAAGAGACGGAATTGGACCGGTGACCTCTTTTTCATAGACCGTTCCTCCGAGCGCCTGCATTAAACATTCCAGCGTTCCATTTCCTCCGTCGGCAACCGGCGAGGATACTATCTTTGCGTCGGGAAATTTTCTTCGGATCGTCTTGACAAGAATTGCGGCGATCTTTTGGGCAGTCAGCGCCCCTTTCATGGCATTGGGTGCAATCAGAAAGTTCATACGTAAAAGGTAGATATTTTTTCAGGCGGGAACAAGATTGATAAAATTCACACGGGGATAAAAATATTTCCAACCGAAATGAAGTAACCTCCGGATGTTTCTCCGTGAAAAGCGCCGTTTGTGCGGCACCCTTTTGTTAACGGACATGAGAGTGGAAAATTCGCAGTCCGTTTTTTCGACCCAAATATTTTTACGATGAACCGTTATAGAATCCCGGGGACAGCAATGCTTGTAACCCATTTAATTAACTGAAGATATTGGCTTTTCTGCCGATAATAAGTATAGACAATAGTCCATGACACCCAAAAACCGTGAAATTCATCAAAAAAACATACATTACAGCAGTGTTTTTGTTGCCCATAGCTCTCGCTTACGCGGCAGCACCATTGCCTCCGGTATTAACAACCCCGATCAAAGGCGCCGTTAACCAATCCACATCACCGTTCATCAGTTGGAACGCCGTATCATTTGCTGATAGTTACCGGCTACAGATATCAACCGATTCGCTTTTTAGTCTGACGGTATTTGACGATTCGACAATTGTTAGTGTTGCAGGACAAGGGATTCAGACGAAACAAGCCAGCGGACTGATCAACAATACCAAATACTACTGGAGAGTGTCAGCAAAAAATGTTGAAGGATGGGGAAACTATTCATCTGTTTGGAATTTTATGACGATGACAAGCCTTCCGTCGATTCCCGTGCTACTGTCGCCGGGCGACGGTTCGGGAAATATTTCCACATCACCGGTGCTGTCATGGAGCGCCGCGGTTGGAGCAACTTCGTACCGGCTGCAAATATCCAACGACCCTTCGTTTGCCGTTCTAGTCGTTGACACAACAATTATCGGAACATCGCGGACCCTTTCAAATCTGGTGAACAGCACAACATATTATTGGCGTGTCTATTCCTCCAATGTTGCCGGAATCAGCGCGAACTCGACGGAGTGGAGTTTTACAACAATCATTTCTTCTCCCGCACTGATCTCGCCGGCAAATAATTCCGCAAACACATCAACCTCGGTACTTCTGCAATGGAAAGCAGTTCCCTTTGCCGCGCAATATCATGTGCAGGTATCAACGGACTCTCTTTTCCTTGACTCGTTTGTTCTTGACGGAGACGTACTGCAGGTGTATGGAATTGATACTCAAACAATTGCACTCACAGATCTTTTGAATGCAACAAAATATTTTTGGCGCATCTATGCGCAAAACGACATCAGTACTAGTTTGTATTCCATACGCAATTCATTTACGACGATCGTATCGCCTCCCCAAGCGCCCGTACTTCTTTCGCCGGTCAACGGCACCATTCAGCAACCGGTGGCAACAACCTTCTCCTGGAATTCGGTTCCCTATGCGGCGACATACCGTTTACAGGTATCTACCGACAGCACGTTTTCAATCTTAGTGTTTAACGATTCAACATTATCGGTTACGTCCAAACTAATAACACTGTCATCGGCCAACAAACAATATTATTGGAGAGTCAGTGCAAAAAATGTTGCGGCAACAAGCAGTTATTCACCCGTCTGGTCGTTAAAGACAATTATTGCATCACCGTCCATTTCGTTTCCGACTGCTTCGGCGGTGAATATACCCGTTGCCGGACCGATTAAGTGGAACTCTGTTGACGGGGCGACAGTGTATCACCTACAGATGTCGCAACTTTCCAATTTTTCCGTTCTTGTTATGAATGATTCAACGATTGCCGACACCGTTAAATTGTACAGCGCATTTCAAAACAATGTGAAATATTATTCCCGCGTACGCGCATATAGTTTGGACGGATGGGGTCAATACTCCGTCACGTCAAATTTTACAACGATCGTCACCATTCCTTCTGTGCCGGTAATGCTGACTCCGCAGGACCGCGAATTCAACCAAAGCATAACGCCAACGCTAACGTGGTCGTCGGTTTCCGGGGCGGTGAATTACCGCCTGCAAGTTTCCATCGACTCACTGTTTACCACCACAGTAGTGAACGACTCGTCGCTTGCCGTTTCGTCGAAAACAGTGCCGACACTGAAAAACTTCCAAAAATATTATTGGAGGGTGAGTGCTAAAAATGCAGCGGGATGGTCCAATTTTTCGGTGAAAAGAGAGTTTACAACCATAATTGCAATCCCCAAAATGATCGCTCCCATTAACAATGCGGTCAATCAGGCGCTCTCCATATTCTGTTCATGGAATTCAGTAGCAGGTGCGGCAAAATATCAACTGCAAGTCTCCACCACCAGTTTGTTTGATGCAGTTGTGTATAACGACACCACTATTACCGATACAACGGTAACAGTTCAAAATCTGTCGAGCTCCACAAAATATTACTGGAGAATTGCCGCATTCAGCGTGAATGGCTCCAGCGGATTGAGTGCATCGTCGGCATTTACGACGCTTGTTGTTGCTCCGCCTGTTCCTACAATTGTGTCTCCGGTAAATGGTGGAACGGGCATTGTTCAGCCAGTAGTGTTCCAATGGAATCCGTCGACCGGAGCCGCAACATACCGGCTGCAGATATCGACAGATTCATTTTTTACGACAATCGTATACAACGATTCGACCATTGCACTCACGAATAAAACTTTGTCAACTCTTGTGAATGTTAACAAATATTATTGGCGCGTAAGTGCAAAAAACAGTGCGGGAACAAGCAGTTTTTCGGCATCCTCAAATTTTGTTACCGGTATTTCAAAACCAAATCCGATCATGCCGGCATTAAATGCGTTAAACCAGCCCGCGACGCCTATATTAAAATGGAGTTCATCGCTAAAGGCGACCCAGTATCATCTGCAAGTTTCTGTCACATCGTACTTCGGCACATATGTAGTGAATGATTCGACGATAACCGATACGTTGAAAACGATCGGTCCGCTCGACAACAATACGCTCTATTATTGGCGGGTCGGAGCGCGGTATTCAGCCGGCACAAGCGGTTTTTCACAGGTCTATAGTTTTACCACAATAAATCCGACGCCGCCGGTTCCCGCACTTTCGCTCCCCGTTGCCGGTGCAACGGAGGTGGCACAGCCATGTGTTCTAAGTTGGCTGGCGTCGCTGACAGCAATGCAATACCGGCTGCAGATCGCCGCCGACACTTCATTTACAAACATTTCATTTGACGATACAACCATAACGTCTGTATCAAAACAAATCAGTACGTTATCACCAAATCTATCCTACAGTTGGAGAGTTGCGGCAAAAAATAACGGGGGATGGAGTGATTTTTCGCAGTATCGTACTTTTACGCTGGGCTTGACCAAACCGTTGGATCCTAAACCAATTGCTCCGTCACATCTGCAGACTCAATTACCGACAACAGTGCAGTTCCGTTGGAATGCTACACCGGGAGCAGAATATTACCGATTGCAGGTTTCGTACGATACGTTATTTTCTGTTCTGGTTATTAACGATTCGTTGCTATCATCACCCGCCGTTACCGTTGGTCTGCCATACACTAATACGGTCTATTATTGGAGGATCAACGCAAGAAATATAAAAGGGACAAGCGACAACTCAAGCCGGCAGCAGTTCACAACAGAACTGGGGCCGCCCGATCAGCTCGTACCGCTTCACAACGCAGTCTCGCAATCAGTCACTCCCGTCGTCCGCTGGAAACCGGTTACAACCGCAATATTATATCATCTTCAACTGGCGAAGGATGCGGGATTTTCGCAATTAGTTTTTAATGATTCTACGCTGATGCTTACGTCGTGGCAATTTTCAGGATTGCAGAATACCACAACATATTATTGGCGCGTAAAAGCTTTGTCGGCAGCAAACCAAAGTCCGTTTTCATCTTCATGGAATTTCTCGACGATTGCAGTGCAGCCCGAAACGCCGGCTCTGCTGTATCCGCAAAGCGGTGTTACCAATATTCCGCCGACGGTGACGTTGAAGTGGACGAATGTTTCGGGAGCGACCAATTTCCGGTTACAGATTTCTACCGATACGCCGTTTAAAACGGTTGCATATGATGATTCTACGATTATTGATACCGTGAAAAATGTGGGTCCGCTGCAATACAATACAATCTATTACTGGCGAATCAGTGCGCGAAACAGCAGCGGCACAAAAGGATTTTCGGATGTGTGGAGTTTTAAGACGGCGCTTCAAATTCCGAATATACCGATTCAGGTTCTTCCGGTCAGCGCTTCAATCGATCATCCGGTGCCGGTATCGCTGCGGTGGAATTCTGTTCAAAGTGCATCGTCGTACCGCTTGCAAGTGTCGACCGATTCCCCGTTCGGCACCGTTGTGTACGAGGATTCTACGATTGCCGATACGGTACGGCAGGTGGGGGCGCTGCAATTCGGCAAGAGGTACTATTGGAGAGTGCAGTCCATTAATGCTGCCGGTTCCAGTGCCTATTCGAACGTATGGAATTTCTTTACGCGGATCGATGCACCGGCAATACCGTTATTAAGTGTTCCACAAAACGCGTCGAGTCAGTTCCCTCAAAAAATCACCTTCCGATGGAAGAGAGATACCATAGCAAGTTCGTACCGTCTGCAATTGGCCACGCAAACACCATTCAGCACAAAGATTGTGGACGATTCAACGTTAACGGATACAATGTACCAGATATCGAATCTACAGGAGAACACACAATATTTTTGGAGAGTTTCGGCAAAAAATATCAGCGGGAGCAGTCAGTTTGGCGAAATCTGGGGTTTTATAACAACCGAAAATGCCCCGGCAATTCCGAATTTGCGTGCGCCATTGAGTGCGTCGGAGAAACAGCCGTTAGCGCCGAATCTGCAGTGGAATGCCGCACAGGGTGCAAAAGGCTATCACGTTCAATTGGCGCTTGATTCTCCTTTCGGTACAACGGTCTTCGAAGATTCCATGTATACCGATACGTCCATCACCATTCCGCAATTGAACCATTTTACAAAATATTTTTGGCGGGTGCGTGCAAAAAATAACAGTGGCTACGGACCGTTCTCCACTATTTGGAGTTTTACGACGATCATTGCGCCTCCGCAAATGCCCGCTCTGGTTTCTCCAATCAATGCCTCGGGTGCCGAACCAATGAGCGTCATCTTAAAATGGCGATCAATCACATCGGCGAAAGTATATCATGTTCAAGTTTCGGATGATACTCCGTTCAATGTTACGATGTTCGAAGATTCCACCTGTACGGATACTTCGTTCACCATTGCACCGTTACGGTTAGGGACGAAGTATTATTGGCGTGTTCGTGCAGTCAATGACGGCGGAAAAAGTCTCTTCACCGAAATATGGAATTTCAAAACCGCCAATGCCCTTGGTGTTCAGCGGGAGAATGACAATATTCCGAAGGCTTTTGCTCTTCTTCAAAATTATCCCAATCCGTTCAATCCTTCTACAACGATATCCTTTGCTGTGAAAGATGAATCTGAAGTTATGGTTGTTATCTATGATATTCTGGGCCGAAGTGTTGCAACGCTGGTGAATGAACAGCTCTTGCCGGGAAATTACCGCGTACGGTGGAATGGATATAACTTTTCATCCGGAGTCTATTTGTACAGGATCGTTGCACGAGAGAAATCCGGCAAAATATTTACGCAGCTGAAAAAAATGCTGCTGATACAATGACGAGGCGAACACATTATAGTGTATTCCTGGCATTGATCATCATTTCCGGATGCCAGCGATTTGATTTTCAGAATCCGGTAGATTCTTCCTTTACGATCCAGGCACCCAAAACGGCGGCCATAGTTGTACTGACGGAAACGACGGCGAAAATTTCGTGGCAGGATCTGAACAATTATTCGGCAAATCAGAAAAAAAATGTTGTTGTCGAAATACAACAAAGCCCGGATAGTGTAAAATTTGCGGTCGCAGCAACGGTCAGCGCAGACTCAAACAGTGTTGTCATCCCAGGAATATATTCGCCCGAGCGGACATATTATTTTCGTCTGCGTATCGTAGCTCAAAGCAATGCCTCACCGTTTTCTCCGGTCATATCAACGGCATTAGCATTTACGGCGCCGGAACAGTTGCAGGTATTGTGCGAACAGGATACTGCAACGTACCTGCAATGGACCAACACCAATCCCTTTATATCGGAATTTATTGTAGAACAAAGTATCAACGGGTCACTGTTTGTTCAGCGTATCACCGTTGGCAAAGATACCACATCCATCCGTCTCCGTGAGGCATTGAAAAATAATGCAACATATTCATATCGAGTACTCGGCCGTTCAAAATTAAATTCAACCTTATATTCACCATTAACAGCGACTACGTTCGCCATTCAGCCCCCTTCCGATCCGAAGATAAATCATTATGCCGCAAATGCCGTTGAGCTTCAATGGAAAGACAATACAGTATACGAAACATCCTTTCTCATCGAACGGCGGAGCGGAGAAGGTGCTTTCGTGCGTATTGGAACACTTCCCTCAAACACCACTTCGTATACGGACAATACACTCGATCCGTCCAAGCAATACGAATACCGAATTCTTGCCACAACAAAAAACAATCAAAGTGATCCGTCCAAATCTCTCGTTGTCCGGTATTCTGTAAAAGGGGTTACTCTGTTCAAAACATTGCCCGGGCACATCGGAACAGTTTTTTCTGTTGCTCTCCAAAATAGCGGATTGTTGTGCGCAAGCGCCGGCGGTGATAAAACAGTGAAAGTATGGTCAGCGATTGATGGTCAATTGGTGCGAACAATCAATGCACACGACGGTCAGGTGTATAGTGTTGTCTTCAGTCCTGACGGAAATAGAATTGTTAGCGGCAGCTTGGATAAAACGGTAAAGATATGGAATGTTGCCGATGGATCATTGATCCGCACACTGATCGGTCATACTAGCGCCGTATATGCTGTTGCCATCAGCGGTGACGGCAGATATGTTGCAAGCGCAGGGTACGACAAAACCATACGAGTGTGGAATATGAGCGACGGTTCGCTGCTGCAAACCCTTTCGGGTCATACACAAAGTATTTACGCATTGGCATTTTCATTCGATGGATCGTCCATTGCCAGCGGCGGCGGGGACAATACAATTAAAATATGGAAAACATCGGACGGCAGTTTTGTACGTAGTCTGGTTGGCCATACCGGTGCTGTTAATGCAATCTCGATTTCTGCGGACGGTTCGATAGTATACAGTGGCTCAATGGACCGCACAATAAAAATTTGGAATGGTACTGATGGTACAACTATCCGCACAATTCAAAATGGGTCCAGCGAGGTAAGTTCTCTTGCGGTGAGTGTCGACGGAAGAATGCTGATTACCGGGAATACTCAGGAAAACCAAACGGTGTGGAGTCTGTGGGATTATTCCGTTGTGCAGACAAACTATGCGCATACGGACAACGTTAATGCCGTGACTGTCGGCGCCGATGCTCTCATGATTGTTTCCGGTGGCGGTGATGCCTTGGTAAAATATTGGCGCGTAAACAATGAATGGGTGCAGCGATGAAAAAGAATCAGTTGCTCTCCGTTTGCCTCATGGTAAGTATTCTGTTTCTGTCTTTTCCGCTTTATGCGCAGAAGACCGATACAGCGTCGATCGTGCTGCCGTCAATAATTCAGTTAAATTCAGAACCACCGGATGCACAGATCTATATTGATGGTGCGTTTGCCGGCGTCACACCTTTTCAGGAACAGATTGTACCGGGCAATCATCGCATTGTTGTGAAGAAAGAAATGTATTTGGCTGATTCGGTCGATATGTTCATTCCCAACGGTTCAACAAAAGTTAAGCAATTCGATCTGAAGGCAAACTACGGAGTGGCAGAAATTCAAACCACGCCCGTGCAGGGAGCCGAAGTTTTTCTCAACAATGTTTTTGTCGGAATCACTCCGTATGTAAGCCAACGCATGATCTCCGGTCAATATTCGTTCCGGGTCGAAAAAAAAATGTATAAAACGGTCAGCCTGAATTTAATACTGGAGAAAGGAGCGATCAACACGCAGGTGATAGCACTACCGGTTAATTTCGGCACACTGAATGTCCGGTCCACGAAGAGCAATATTTTGATTGACGGAAAGCCGGCCGGTAAAGATGAATGCACCATACAACTTGATTCGGGGAAGCATCTTGTACGCGCCGAGCGTTCATTCCAGTACAGTCCGGTTGAACAGTTGGTTGATATTGAAGTCAGCACAACCCGCCTTCTCGAACTGAATCCGAAGCCCCGCTACGGAAGCCTTTCGGTGATTGTTGAGCCGCATAATGCAAGCGATGCCGATGTATCGGTGAGTGACGAACTGAAAGGGAAAGCGCCGTTGGTCATGCAGTCCCTTATTGGCGACTACACCGTTCACGTGAGTAAAAATGCATATCTCAGCGAACTGCAGGAGATAACAGTGCGTGAGAACGAACATACAAAAGTAAAATTTGATTTGATCACGGTCGAAGAATCACGAAGAAGGAGCATCAACAACTGGAAACGTTCTAAATGGATCAGTGCTGGTGTTGGTCTTTTTGCCGCGGGTACATCAGCCTATTTAAATTATCGGGTGAACGGACATTATCAATCCTATGTCTCCGCAAAAACAACGGAACGGGCCTTATATTTCCGAGAAAGAACCAACACAACAAACAGATATTTTTCTATTTCGATTGGAGTGCTTGGTACTGCGGCAATTACATCGCTGTATTCCTGGATCAAGGAAGGCTCGTTCTGACCATGCGCAATCTTTCACTCCGCATCCGGAAAACATTGATGGTGTCATTACTCAGTGAACTTCACGCCGCCGCAGTTTCTTTCTTTTGCATCTTTACCAGAATCACCCCGCCGATCGCCATTCCGATCAGCCAATATCCTGAATCGATAAGAGTTAAGAGAACCGATTTCCCTTGATATGAATTATTGACATACATTACCGTAACGGCAAATCCCAGCCAGCTCCACACGGCCGCCTGTAATGCCCCTTTAACGTCTTGCACCATAAACGCACGATGGATGTGAGACTGAACATAGAATGTGATAAAAAAAGCTACGATGGAACCGCCATACATGATTGCATTGTCCATTCCGTTCAAATTTTTTCTCATATCTTCAGTGATACCCGCATACGCCATCCATTGTGCGGAGAAAACATTATACCATACTGCGCCCAGCACCCACATGGCGATTGCTGCCAAACCGACGGCGGTGTAATTGATTTTGCTATTCACGAAACCTCCTATTACGGTTAAAGAAAATATTATTTGATTGGTAGAGAGAAAAAATTACGACGGCGGTAATATCATTGATCTCATCGTAAGCTGTTATTTCATGCTCTCAAGTTTTTTAAGCTCCATTGAATTCAATAGCGAGCGTAAAACAGTCGCATCGGAAAAACCGTTTCCGCCGGCAGTCACAAGAAAACGGCCGCCGACCACCAACTGCAGTTCGCATGATCTGGAAGATTCCTGAACGCGCGACTTTTCTATTCCTTTATATCCGTTAAAGACCGTCGACTTTTCGTAACCATCTTCCGTTTCATTTTCATATTGCATGCCGGTAATCATCTGAAATGCGGCGGCCATTCCTTCTCCCATTCCTGCATAGTCAATAATCTCTACGTTGATGGCCCACTGCACATCAACCTCAACGGAATCCTGTTTTCCATCATCCGTCGTTTGCAGTTGCTTCTCTTTTTTTGCTGCTGTGAATTCTACCGATGCGCTCGACGATGAGATTCCGGAACTTGAAACAGTTTGTCCTTTCGGTTTTTCCCGTGTAAAGCCTTCCGGTGGTTTTACAGGAAGGATCTTTTGCAGTTCCTTAAAATGGATCAATTTTATTTGTGCCGGTGTTTGCGATCTTGTTATTATCGAGCAGCACACCAGTATAACGCAGAACAGAAATTGTTTCATGGTTCCCCCTTTTATGATGTTGTGCAAACCTACGCTTTCCCGTAATGACTTTCAAGGAATAATTAGCTTTCCTTTCTATCAATTTTTGCCGAAATTCATTAATCGTTAACAAACAATAACAATCAAAAAAAACGGAATTGGAGCATATATGTCAATAATTACCGATGTGTGGGCACGCGAAATTCTTGATTCACGCGGAAACCCGACAGTTGAAGCAGAAATTGAACTAGAAGACGGAACAATCGGCCGTGCAGCGGTCCCGAGCGGCGCCTCCACCGGCGAACATGAAGCGGTAGAATTGCGCGATGAAGATAAGAACCGGTATGCCGGAAAAGGCGTATTGAAGGCAGTTGAGAACGTTAACAACATCATCGCGGAAGAACTGACGGGATTTGATGCTCAGGATCAGGTCGGCATCGATTCAATGATGATTGAACTGGACGGAACGGAAAATAAATCGAAACTTGGTGCGAATGCAATGCTTGCCGTTTCTCTCGCAACGGCAAAAGCTGCGGCAAATTATTTCAATGTTCCTCTGTACCGGTACATCGGCGGAACAAATGCAAAGACCCTGCCGACACCGATGATGAACATTATCAACGGCGGAAGACATGCCGACAACAATGTTGACTTTCAGGAATTCATGGTCGTTCCGGCAAACGCTCCCACATTTGCAGAAGCGCTGAGAATGGGGACCGAAGTATTTCATTCTCTGAAAGGTGTGCTGAAGAAAAAAGGGTATAACACCGCTGTTGGAGATGAAGGCGGATTTGCGCCGAGCTTAAAATCGAACGAAGAAGCTCTTGAAGTGATTATGGATGCAATAGCCAAAGCCGGATACAAAGCGGGCGAAGATATTTTTATTGCTCTCGACCCGGCTGCGAGCGAAATGTATCAAAGCGACGGATCATATCTGTTCTATAAATCAACACAGGAAAAAATGTCTGCGGAACAGATGGTCGCCTATTGGAAAAAATGGGTCGACAATTATCCGATCATTTCGCTGGAAGACGGAATGGCAGAGAACGACTGGAAAGGATGGAAGCTTCTCACGGATACCATCGGCAACAAAGTGCAGCTTGTCGGCGACGATCTGTTTGTGACCAACACCGAATTTCTTGCAAAAGGAATTGCGCAAGGCGTTGCAAATTCTATTCTGGTAAAAGTGAACCAGATCGGAACACTTACAGAAACGCTCGATGCGATTGAAATGGCGAAACGCGCTCATTACACCGCCGTCATCAGTCACCGGTCCGGCGAAACGGAAGATGCAACAATCGCCGATATCGCGGTTGCGACCAATGCCGGTCAGATAAAAACAGGAAGCGCCAGCCGTACGGACCGCATTGCAAAATACAATCAATTATTGAGGATCGAGGAAGAGTTGGACACGAACGGCATTTATGCCGGTTTAAGCGCGTTCAATGTGAAGAGATAAAATATTTTTAGCAAGTTCACGCAATGCCATACTGAGAGAAATCAAAGTGTGGCATTGTTATTTTTACCGTATCCAAGACCGAACGGAAATTCGGAGAAAGTTATTCCGAGTATAAACCCGTCCCATTCACCAACGGCAAGATAGAAACCGGGAGAGAACGATCCCCAGGAAATTACACCGGGATATATATTCACTTGCATGTTATACAGACCCGGTCCGGTGAACAACACGGACGTCATCAGCGAACTGTTCCTATCCCAGAAGAATCCGACAGATCCGTCAATCTTCGGATCGATCTTGCGGAAACCGCGCGAACGTCCTTCCCGCAATTTGTTAATAACATTCCCGGCGCCGAGAGTTAACGAATTTTGAGAATCATACGCATAACTTGCCCCTAAAACGGAATAGACGCCATAATAGAAAAAGGGAGACCATTTTCCCGTAAACGAAAAGTTTTTGCGCACATAGTACTGCTGACCGGCGTTCTGTAAATTTCCCGTCATCGGCTCTATGATTGGCTGAGGCGACCACTCGTTAACCGGAAGTGTCTCCGAAAAAAAACGTTTGCCCCAATCGGTGCTGAATATTGCCAGTCCGGCAATATTGAACATGTAAATATCGGCTACAAGGTCGACATTGATTCCCCGGTAGCCCTCTGCCTCAACGATCTCGTTCATCACCTGGTACGCTGTTGTTGTCAACCCGGACCAGAGATAGGGAAGCGGGACATCGTGATATTCAAAATATTCGGCAAGTTTTGCATACTGCATTCCGTTCCCGATTGTGTGACCGGCGATGTTCGGAAGGAACTCCGCATTTTTTACGCCGATCGTAAAATTGAAGATCTCCTGATGTACGAATTCATTCCATCCGAATTTCCGGATATTGCCGATCGGATCTTTCAGATTTTTCCACACG
The DNA here is from genome assembly GCA_903861125.1 of uncultured Ignavibacteriota bacterium. Taxonomy (GTDB): domain Bacteria; phylum Bacteroidota; class Ignavibacteria; order UBA10030; family UBA8401; genus UBA8401. The sequence continues at coordinate 206,847 of CAIOTF010000023.1, read as the reverse complement.
TGTGCGCCGTCCCCTTTATAGTCCCATGCAAAAATGTTCTTGCTATGACCTCCGTTCCTTGTCATATCGTATCCTCCGTTGAGAAAAACACTTACCGGATTGACCTGAGACTCCGAGCCGAACGTGTTTTCCGGACGGAAAAAGTAGAATCTTTTTTGCGTGGAATCCTGAGCAATTCCGTCATGAGAAAAAAGGAACGTGCAGAGGAAAAGAATCAAGATTAAGCGGTAGAATTGAGTTATTTTCGTTCTTTTTTCCATATTCAATTTTTCGTATATTTGACCAATATAAAAAGAATTTTTACACGAAAAAGAACAATATAACTACCACCCAATAACCTTTCTTACAACTATGGCACATATTAAATTCGGAACCGATGGTTGGCGCGGAGTGATGGCAGATGATTTTACTTTTGCAGGCGTTCAAAAAGTTGCCCTTGCAACAGGACGATATTTTTCAAAACATAAACAAGTTAAAAACGGCATAGTGATCGGATATGATGCACGTTTTTTATCGAAAGAATTTGCCCATTGCGCGGCGCAGGTTATCGCTTCTTTGGGGGTGAAGGTACTATTGGCGGATAAGATTTCCCCCACACAAATGGTCTCACTTGGTGTTGTGAAGAAAAAAGCTTCGGGCGGTATCGTTATTACGGCGAGCCACAATCCGGCAAAGTATAATGGATTTAAGATAAAAGGTGATTTTGGCGGTCCGGCCCACCCGGAAATGATCGCCGAAGTTGAAAAGGAATTGGAGCCATTGCAGGATGTCGCCATTCTGCCTCTTGAGATTAAGCCCTTCGAAGATCTTGTGAAAAGTAAAAATATTCAATACATCGATCTGACAAAAATGTATGTTGCCGATCTGCAAACGAAGATCGAATTCGATCTTATCAGATCGGTGAAGCTGAAAATTATGCACGATGCAATGCATGGTGCGGGAATGGGAATTCCGGAATTGTTGCTTCCGAAGATCGGGACGATACGCAGTGATTACAATCCGTCGTTCGGAACGACCAATCCCGAACCGCTGCCGCAGAATACCGAAGAATTGAGCATGGAAGTTCGCGCAGGGAAATATCATTTCGGATTTGCCACAGATGGTGATGCCGACCGCATCGGTGCCGTTGATGAAAAAGGAAATTTTGTTGATTCGCACAGAATCTTTGCGATTCTGCTGAAATATCTGATGGAGCGGAAACATTACCGGGGCGCTGTTGCAAAATCACTTTCGGTGACGGATCTTATCACAAAAATGTGCGACCATTATAATGTCCGTTTGTATGAAACCGCCGTAGGATTCAAACATCTCTGCCGCTTGATGACGGAAAAAGACATCATCATTGCCGGCGAGGAGAGCGGCGGCATTGCCGTAAAAGGACATCTGCCGGAACGCGACGGGATCTTTATCGGATTTCTGCTTGCCGAGGTGATGGCAGTGCGGAGAATGAAGCTGAGTCAGTTGGTAAAAGAATTATTCGATGAATTCGGCGAACATCACTTCGGCCGGATCGATGCTCATTTGACTGCGGCTCAAAAAGAAAAGGTCATGAAATTCTACCAGAGCAAACCCAAGAAGGTCGGTCCGTTTGCAATTTCGAAATACGATATGACCGACGGTGTCAAACTGGTCACGAAAGACGGCTGGATTCTTGTGCGCGCATCGGGGACCGAGCCGATCATCCGTTTTTATGCCGAAGCAAATACGCCGCAGAAAGTTCAGCAGATGCTGAAAGTTGCAACCAAGGTTTGATCGAACGCGCACACTGCCCGGAATCTTTTCGGGCAGTGTACAGCGATTGAATGTTATTGAATGTGATCGGTCTTTGAACGAACTCATTCTGAAACGGCAGAAGGAATACCGGTATGTTTCCGCGCAATTACAACGCCTACTACAATGTAATGCCCGACGGAACGGTAAAGCAGATCAATCCGTTCACCGGCACCGAAGTATGGGCTGTACCCGGTCGGGGCAACAAACCTCTTGCCAACACACATCAGGAAACACCCAATCCGATTCAGCGAAAAGAGAGTGAAGACATCTGCAGTTTTTGCAGAACTCGTTACTTTGAAGTGCCTCCGGAAAAAGCTCGCCTTGTAAAGATCAACAACCGTTACGAAACACTCTTTCATCTTCCGCCCGATCAATACGGCAGCACGGTAGCAGAATTCCGGCGGACGGGAAATCTTTTTGAGATTGTGACGATCGATTATTGGAAAAAAAATTACGGCTACAAACTCAATGCCGAACTGACCTCGTGGCGTGATTCCTATATCACCCATCCCCACGGCGCCATGCATATCAACGATATCATCCATTATAAACTTGTTCAATCGGGAAAGACACACGACGAGATCCTGAAAAAAGAGGCGTTCGATAAACTTCGTATACTTGATGCTTTCTTCGGAGGATGTCATGAACTGATTATTGCGAAGTCGCATTATACTGACTATGCAGAGAACGATTCGCAGCTGAAGTCCTCCGGGGAACTGTCGACCGAAGAACACTTTCAATACTTCAAGTTCACGATCGACGCAATGAAGAATATGATGGGGTACAACAGATACATCCGCTACATTTCCATATTCCAGAATTGGCTGAAATCTGCCGGCGCATCGTTCGATCATCTTCATAAGCAGATCTGCGGACTGGACGAATGGGGCGCCTCCATCAGCGAACAAATACAACTGGTGCGTCAGGAACCGAATGTCTTTAACGAGCTCGGTGTGAATCTTGCGGCGCAGTATAATCTTGTGTTTGCGGAGAACGATACCGCGGTTGCCTGTGTCGGCATCGGTCACCGTTTCCCGACGATCGAGATCTATTCAAAGTCGTACTTCGCCAGGCCCTACGAGCAAACAGACGAAGAAATTCGGGGTGTCAGTAACCTGGTGCATGCGTGTCACGCCGCCCTCGGATCGCAATTATCCTGCAACGAAGAGTGGTATTATACGCCGATTGATGCTGTCTATAAAATGCCCTGGCACATATTGCTGAAACTGCGCGTGAATGTGACCGCCGGTTTTGAAGGAGGGACAAGCATCTATATCAATCCGATGACGCCGGTCGATCTGCGCGACAAGATCGTTCCCAAATTATACCAGTTGCGGAACGAGGGGAAGATAGCCACAATGTCTCTTGCAGAAGAGTGCGCTATAACGCCGAATCCGCTGAAATACTACCTGAAATAGATATTCTTCAATTATTTTACTGCAACGTCCAGAATTATTTGCATCTCGTTTTTTTGCACAATGGTGTTTGGATTTCCTTCGCGGGTGATGACTCGTTTTATCGGTATAGAAGGAACTTCAAATGAGCGAAAGAAGTCGGCAGCTTTACGTATTTCTGTAAATGACAACATTCTATGAAGTATAACGTTAAAAGAATATTTTTATGGACCGCACTGGGAGTGTTGTTTTTTCAGCACGCGAACTCCCAATACGAGATGTTGTACGAAAACTGGCGCTGGGCTCACTTTACCACCGAGGCAGGATTGCCTTCGAATGTTGTAGAAAATGTTCTTGAAGCGGACGACAGCACCGTTTGGGTATCAACGCCGAAAGGAATAGCGTGGTATGACGGATTCAGATGGAATCCTGTTATCGTCGACAGTTTGTTCCCCCAACAACGGGTGAGAAGTATTCATAGGTATCATCACAGTAAAATATTTGCAGTTCTGTTAGGCGTTATCTACATAGGAGATAAAAATGGTTTTTCAAAAGCCGCCTGGGCTGGAGACAGCTATCCCGGAATAGCGACATCGCCAAGCGCCATTGATTCAGAATCATACCTTTGCGTTATAGGAAATGATAAAAAAACAAAAGTTCTGCTGATACAAAAAAATGAAGTGAAGAAGATTTTTCCCGATAAGGATGGCACACTCTATAAACCCTCGGAAACCATTTGGTTCTTCGGCCATGCTGAATCAGGAATGTTTCAATATGTGAATGGACGCTGGACCAAAGTAATCAATAATTTTGGATTGAATTGGGCTATACGAAATATAGCGGAAAACTCATTGGGTGCAGCACTATTTGCGCTGGATTCACCGAAAGACAAGATAGGATTATGGTTTTACAACAACAGAAATTTTGTCTATTCAGTTACGGAACGTAATCAACCAATACGAACCTTAGATATTTCAAATACCGGTGAGATCATGGTTGTGTATGAAACCGGCGATGTTCATGTGCGCAACAATACAGGGAAATGGCAGAACATTGAACCGGTCCCTTCGCAAATGGTCAATACCATATGCGTAAAATACCGCAGCAATAATGATGTATGGTTTGCAACGGACAACGGCCTCTATTTGCTGAACCGTCAAAAGACTGCTTGGAACCGCAACAATCATTCTTTTTCAGACCCGAGGAATATTGTATTCGAAATATTTAAGTCCCGGGAAGGAGATGTCTGGATCGGCAGCAATGCCGGTCTTGAAGTGCATATGAAGAACGGAACGAAACAGTTTATATCAAGTATTAACGGTACACCGCTTGGCCTTGTTACGGGCATCAACCAAGACAACGATAATCATATCTGGGTAGTATCCGGCGATGCTGCAAAAGGAATGTTTGAATGGAATGGAAAGCAATGGCATCACTACTTTCCGCATGGTATCAACTTTCACAAAATACGGAAGGATCGATCCGGCAACCTTTGGTTTCTGGGATTAGGACGCGACTCCACTGATCCGGCCGGATATGTGCTGCGTCAACAATCATTTTTACGGATAGATTCGCTGTACCATTTGCCGAGCAAGAGAGTTTATTCATTTGCAGAAAACCGACAGGGCACCATTTGGATAGGTACGCTAAAGGGATTGGTAAGGATCAAAAATAATCAGGCAACATATTGGGGGCGTGAAGTACTTGGGGAAAATGCAAAAATATATACTCTTGCCGTTGATGATAGCGATCTGGTATGGTTTTCCACTTTTTCTACCGATCTGGGAACTATTTTGCCCAACGATTCTTTGAAATGGGTCTGGAGAAAAGAGGAAACGTACGAATACGCTAAAAAAGTATGGGATCTTTCGCTGGACGAATTCGGAATATTATGGGTGGCAACGACATCGGGTCTGATTAGTTATTCCAATTCCGTGTGGTCTAATTTTAATGCTGACCCCGGCGTTACAATGCGCGAATTACGGGTTGTCGTTCCCGCGAGAGATAAAATACTTGTCGGCGGACACGGCATCGGAGTTGTTAGTATCGACCGAAATAGTTCAAGCATTCGTATTAAAACCATTGTATCAGCAACAATCAACGAAAACAATGATGCTTATTGTTCCTGGGAATCAAATTCTTTCTGGAATAAGATCGCATCTGAAAATATTGAAACAAGATACAAATTAGACTCCGGACAATGGTCTGATTGGTCAATAGTAAAAAATGTAACGTTCAATAATCTATCCGGCGGCAATCACAGTATAAGTGTTCAGGCGAAAGATACGTATGGCACCATATATGAAGCCCCCGCAGCCGCTGTGTTTCATGTCAATTTTCCTGTGTATATGCGTCCCGTCTTTCTCGGTCCATTTCTTATTCTCCTATTAACTCTTGGAATATTTGCCAGGAATTATTTAACAGAACGGCGATTGCATAAGATCAATATTGAACGGCAGCGCATTCGCATAGCCAACGACCTGCACGATGAGATCGGAAGCAATCTGGGAAGTATCGCCCTTATCAGCCAGAGCATGGTTCGGAAAAAATCGTTGACGAAAAAAATGCGGGAAGAACTGTCGGTCATTTCGGAGACATCTCTGCAGACCGCCGAATATTTGCGTGCTATCGTATGGTATATAAATCCGCGCTATGATACTGTGGTTAATTTACAAACAAGGCTGAGGGAAATTGCGTCGAGAATGGTAAGGGATGCGGACATTCAATTTCACATAAACGATGCGGTTGGAAACGACGATGCACTGACCGATATCCGCAGAAATATATTGCTGATGTTTAAAGAGATTTTGCACAATATCGTGAAGCACTCGAAAGCGACGAATGTGGATATTTATTTTGACCGCAAACAGGGACAGTTTCAATTATTGATCTGTGACAACGGGATCGGATTTGACCGGCAGTCAGAACATTACGGGAACGGATTACAAAGCCTGAAAAAACGGGCGGAAGAAATCGGCGCGTTGCTGGAAATAAAAACGGAATTGCATAAAGGGACAGAGGTCAGCATTATTTTCGGGAAGACAACAAAGACAAAATAATAACGGTAAACGATTGTATAATTACGGAAAAAAAGGAATGACAATCATTTGAAAACAAAAATATCTATCTCTGCATGGGTCGTAGAGGATAATGCTTTGTTCCAAAAAACACTAATGTCGCTTATCAACGATCAGAAAGACATGAAGTGTGACCGTGTATTTTCAACATGCGAAGAGGCGGTGGAAACAGTGCAAAATGCGGCTGCTCCGGATGTTATATTGCATGACATCGGTTTTTCCGGCATGAACGGAATTTCCAGTGTAGAAATGATAAAGGGATTGCGTCCAAAGGTGCAGATCATTATGGTAACCGTTTTTGACGATGATGAGCATATCTTTGATGCTCTCCGTGCAGGTGCAACCGGTTATTTGCTGAAATCATCGACGGAAAAAATTATTGTTGATTCCATACGCGATGTGATAGCCGGCGGATCGCCGATGAATTCAAGCATTGCTCGGAAAGTTGTTGAATACTTCTCGCAAAATCCGAAAGACTCTCTGGAATACAGCCTCTCTCCGCGCGAAAAAGAGATTCTGGAGCTTGTCATCCGTGGTTTCAGCAACAACATGATTTCGGAGAAGATGCTTGTAAGCGTTCATACGGTTGATGCACATCTGCGGAAAATTTACGAGAAACTGCAAGTGCACAGCCGTGCCGAAGCGGCCTCAAAAGCTCTGAAGGAAAAATTGATTTAAGTGTGCTGTGCGCTGAACAGCAAGGATTATTTTTTCTTTGAATAATCTGCTGCAGCTTTCACAAAATCCCTGAATAGCGGATGCGGAGTAAGCGCACGGGATTTCAATTCGGGATGGAACTGTCCGCCGACAAACCAGGGATGATCCTTCAACTCAGCAATTTCTACCAGATTATTATCCGGTGATGTTCCGCTAAAGACCATACCGTGTTCAGCAAGAACCTTCCGGAATTTATTGTTCACTTCGTAGCGGTGGCGGTGACGTTCGTAGATCAGTTCTTTTTTATATGCGGTGTAGGCTTTCGTCCCTTTCTGCAGCACGCACGGATAAGCGCCGAGACGCATCGTGCCCCCCATGTTTTTAATCGTTCGCTGATCGGCCATCATATCAATGACATTGTATTTCGATTTTTTGAATTCCGTGCTGTTCGCCCCTTTCATTCCGCAGACGTTCCGCGCAAATTCAATAATGGCGCATTGCATTCCCAGACAAATACCAAAGAAGGGAATCTTGTTCTCCCGCACGTATTGGATCGCTCTAATCTTTCCTTCAATGCCGCGGATACCGAATCCCGGCGCAACCAGTAATCCGTGTATGCCGGAAAGAATTTCCCTTACGTTGTGACCGTCCAACTCTTCGGCGCGGATCCATTTCACGTCAACAGCAACATCGTTCTCCGCACCGGCGTGGACAAATGCTTCCGAGATGCTTTTATATGCGTCCTTCAATTCGGTGTATTTGCCGACGAACCCGATTGTAACCCTGTCACCCGGTTCTTTAATGCGGTGTACCAAACGGGTCCATTTGCGCAGGTCTGCCTTGTTCGCTTTGATGTTCAGTTTTTCAAGAACAATTTTATCGAGACCTTCCTTTTCAAAATGCAGCGGCAGTTCGTAGATTGTTTCAACATCGCGTCCTTCTATCACCGCTTCTGTCTCTACGTTGCAGAAAAGACCGATCTTCTCCCGCACTTCGCGTGACAGCCGTTTTTCCGTACGGCAGATCAGGATGTCGGGCTGCACTCCGATCTCAAGCAGCGTTTTCACGCTGTGTTGTGTCGGTTTGGTCTTGATCTCTCCGGCCGATTTGATATAAGGGATCAGCGTTACATGGATACTGAGCGCATTACGTTTCCCGATTGACAACGTGAACTGACGGATTGCTTCGAGGAAGGGGAGCGATTCAATATCGCCGACCGTACCGCCGACTTCGGTAATGATTACATCGTATTTTCCCGTTGCACCGAGCTGACCCATCCTTTTTTTGATCTCATCGGTGATATGTGGGATCACCTGTACGGTAGCGCCAAGATAATCACCGCGTCGCTCCTTGGTGATCACTTCATAATAGATCTGCCCCGTTGTTGCATTGTTCATCTTCGATGTGTTTACATCGAGGAACCGTTCGTAATGTCCGAGATCCAGATCGGTTTCCGCGCCGTCATCGGTCACATAAACCTCGCCGTGCTGGTACGGCGACATCGTTCCAGGATCAACATTAAGATACGGATCCATTTTTTGGATGGTTACGCGCAGTCCGCGGGATTTAAGAAGTAATCCGAGCGAAGCGGCCGCGATCCCTTTTCCGAGTGAGGAAACAACACCGCCGGTGACGAAGATATATTTTACGTGAGGATGTGCCATACAAAAAATGATTAGGTGAAAAAAATATTATCCAAAGCGTTGAGATTACATGTGATGCTTATTTTGAGCCGTTACTATTTCAATGACCCGCAGCAGATCCTCCGGCGTATCAACCGGAAGGGACTCATATTCCGTAACAGCGCATTTAATTCGGAAACCATTCTCCAGTATCCGCAATTGTTCCAGTTTTTCCGCTTCTTCCAAAGCGGACGGCTTCAAACTCGTATAGTACTGCAAAAAATCCGCACGGTAGACGTAGATGCCGAAATGTTTGTAGAATGTGGTACTGCTGAACCACTCTTCATCCTTTTTTGCATCACGAACAAACGGCACCGGTGAACGGCTGAAATATAAAGCGAAATTATTCCGGTCCAGCACGACCTTCACAATATTGGCGTTGAACAGATCCTGATGTGAGGAAGTCCTTTTCACCGCGGTTCCGACAACGGCCTGCGTATCGTCGATCAGGAGACGGATTGTCTGATCGATCAATTGAGGGTCAATCAACGGTTCATCTCCCTGAATATTCACAACAATATCTGCGGGATTATTTTTTGCTACAAGCGCGATCCTGTCGCTTCCGCTCTGAATATCCACCGGTGTCATCTGCACGTTTCCGCCGAACGACCGTACGGCAGAGGCTATCCGCTCATCATCCGTTGCGACAACCACCGAAGTAAGCAATGTTGATTGCTTCACCTGTTCATAGACCCGCTGGATCATCGGTTTGCCGCAAATATCCGCCAGCGGTTTTGCCGGAAGCCTGGTCGATGCGTAACGGGATGGTATGATGCCGATGATCTTCATATTGTTTATTTCCGGTTCTCGCGAATCAGAGAACTGATTATCCTATCACTTTCGGTACTTTGAAATGCACATCCGACGATGCCGGTGCATTTTTCAATGCTTCCTCTGTCGGTGTTGAAGGCTTCACGGTGTCATCGCGAAAAACATTTTTCAGTTCTATCACCTGAGCAAGCGGTTCGACACCTGTTGTATCAACGGAATTCAACTGCTCCATATATTTCAGTATATCGTTGAACTGATGCGTGAACTTTTCTTTTTCCGCGTCGGAAAATTCCAGCTTCGCCAGTTTTGCAATATGTTCCACATCTTTTATCGTAACGGACATTGTTATATATCTTCTTTATAATTTTGTGAAATGATTTCTTTTACCGTATTCATCAGCCGCACCTCGTCTTCGCGGGAGGTGATCCCTTTTGTTTCAATCGGCGGATCAATAATCACTTCAATACGAGACGGACGAATATCGAACGACCCTTTCGGCAGAATCTTGAAACTTCCGCTGATCGTTACCGGAATGAGCGGCACTCCCGATTTTGCCGCCAACGAGAACGCACCGCGTTTGAACGGGAGCAATTTACCGTCGCGCGTACGGGTTCCCTCTGCAAACAAGAGCACCTGTCCGCCGGACCGCACCTCGTTTGCCGCACGTTCAAGACTCTTCATTGCTTCGGTTCCTTTGCTGCGGTCCACCATAATATGGTGACCCCATCGAAGCGCCCAGCCCCAAAACGGAACATACGACAGTTCTTTTTTAAACATGATTCTGATGTGCGGAAAAATTTTCATCATCACCGGTACATCAAACATGCTTGCGTGATTGCTTACTAAAATATAATTACCAAACCGATCAACATTCTCCAATCCTTTAACGGTAATTTTGATTCTGCAGAGAATAAGCGCAAAGTTTGTCCACGTTCTTCCGCACCAGAAGTAGGTTTTGCCGGAACGGTCAAACGGAATCGTAAAAAGTGCGGCGATAGAGAAGAGCAAGTTTGTAATAACAATGATCAATAACCGCAGTATGGTGAGACTCCATCTCATGCAATATCCTCCACGGCCCGCACACGTTTTTCGATGGACGGGTGACTGTAAAATAAAAATTCAACCAGTGGATGAGGCGTTCGGTCGGCAAGATTCATTTCGGCCAGTTTATTCATTGTTGAGACAAACGCCGGTTTATTCTTTGTCCGTTCAACGGCATACCGGTCTGCTTCAAATTCGTGTTTGCGGGAAAGGATATTGCGGAACGGCGCAGTAATTAGGGAATACAATCCAAGCCAAAGGGTAAGCAGCGGAAGAGCTGCGATCTGAGCAATTGCCGTGAACCCGAACCACGGCAGTGATGCGGAGTATGCAAGCGACGTAAGGTATAAGCCAAGAAAAATACTGGCGGTTCCGGAAGCGATTCCTTTCCAGATGTGTCCGTGAGAGTAATGCCCCAGTTCGTGAGCAAAAACTGTTTCGATCTCATCACCCGAAAAATTCTTCATCAAAGTATCGCCGAGCAGTATCCGTTTTGATTTGCCAATACCGGTGAATGCAGCGTTCGCCTTTTTTGTAGTCTTGCTCAGATTAAACGAATAGATCCCTTCAACGATCATTGTTGTTGATTTTGTAAGGGTGCGTATCTTCTCTTTCAGCGGAGAATCTTCCAATGGCGTTAATGTATAAAAAAGCGGCAGGATCACGATCGGAGCGATGCGTGACAGTCCGATGGAAAAGACAAACAATGTTATTGCAACCGGAAGCCACCATGCGGCACCGAACGTGAGAAGAAAAAAATAGGCGAGCAGTGCCAGCGGAGTGAGCAGTGGCACCGAAATCAACATTCCCTTAGCGCTTTCCCATATCCATTGTCCGAAAGTTTGATTTGACAGATTGTATTGGTGTTCAAGAATGAATCCTGAATAAAAACTAAACGGGAAAGAGACGATGCCGCCAGCGATTCCGATAAGTGCGGAAAAGATCAGCAGTGCGGCATACGGGTTTGATGTGAATGTGAGCGCATACTGTTCCGCCGAAAGCGTGTATCCGGAAACGAGCAAAGTTGCGGTGAAAAGAAAAGAGACGGTTCCGCCGACAAAAGAAACGATTAATTTTGTCTTGTTATAGCGTTTTACATCGTATGCGGTCTCGGTCATAAACACAAAAGAAACAATATTCCGGGTGCGCCGGGAATCATAAGTGCTTGTTTTTGAAAAATGAGTAAACCGACAGTGAAGAAGGCAGATTGGTTATCTGTGGTTTAATGAAAATACAAAACGAGAAAGGAAAAAACAAATGCCATTTACCACAATATTTATTGTGAGGACAACGATCGTATTCACGCGGACCGATGAGATCGGATTGCTATTACAGCAATGTTGTGGTACAATATAACGTTGTGTTGTGCGGCTGCTGCCATTTCCGGCGCCGGCTGCAGTTTTTCATCTATCCCTTGAAAACAACAGGTCTCCTCATGAATCGATCGATCATAGCCGCTGTTTTTATCATATCAGTTCAGTTTGCTCATCCGCAGGCACGTTTTACCAGTGTTGTCAATGCATCCTACAGAGAACTTGAATTTTTTCCGCGCGTCACCAATTCCGGCATCTATGCTGTTTCTTCATTTGATGTAATGGATGATGCAATCTATCTTAAGGATTTCGATGCACCAATGCTGACAATGGTCAAACGCGGGATCATTTCACGCCGGCAAACAGATCCGGAATTGCGATATGATCTTGCCGTCGGATTTTCTGCGGATGAAACCGGCGCGGTGATCCCGAAAGGATCCGCCGGCGCTTATACGGGCGTTACGGTATTAAAAAAATCATTTCAAGGCGGCGTTCATCAATTGTTCGCTGATAACGGCGGAGTGCTGACGAGTTCTTCCGGCGAGCGAATATCGGTTATGGCCGCGAACCGCAGCAATCTTACAGTTGCATTCGAGCGGAGGAAGTTTCAAAAAAATATCGTCTTTGCATTTCCGCACGACCTGGCATATGCCGACCTTATCGGCATCGACCGGACAGGGAACAGTTTTTTGCTGGTGGAGCGCTATCGTTCCGAAATTCCACTCGTTGTACAACGGTATATTTATACGATCTCACCTTCATCGGAAGTTCTTTCCATCCTCACAGTGCCGTTGATAAAATATTGTACGACGGTGAAAGAATTTCAGATTGATTCCTCCGGCGCACTATATCACATGATGACAACCAGCAAGGGGGTTAAAATTATCCGGTGGGACGGTTTAACAGCCGCAGCGAAGGATACCATTACGTATCCGGAAGAATTTCAGTATACGGAGCATTATAATTCTTTTCTTCCTGCCGCCGAATTTTCAGAAGAGCATACTTTCTCCCCCGAAGCTGCAGGGGACCGGCAATATGCGTTACGGCTTGGTGAAGAGTATGTTCAGCATACCTACGCTTGCACGAATGCCAATCTTGCACCGGCAAATGTCCGTGCTGCCGATGGTGATACCGTCCGCACGCCCTCGTGGCTTATTGCCGGCACAAATGCGCGTGTTGCATACAAGTGGGGCGGATTCAATACAATAGCGCAGTTCGACGATGGAATGAAAAACGGCAAATTTGCCGGTGATATTCACACGGCAGGGGTTTCCTCATCGTCTGTCGGTGTGGATTGTTCCGGATTTGTGAGCAGATGCTGGGGATTGACCTATCATTCTTCCACCTCAGATATGCCGAATATAACGACGCAATATGCATCGTGGGACAATTTGAAACCGGGAGACGCCATTCATAAAGTGGGACATGTGCGGCTGTTTGTGGAAAAGATGTCGAACGGAAGTCTGCGCGTTGTTGAATCGTCGGGTAGGGATTGGGGAACAAGCTACTGGTCGTATGCGCCGTCGGATCTGAATGGTGTTTATACTCCGCGGTGTTATACCGGAATGGCAAACGACTTTTCACTTCAAAGACCGGAATTGCTTTCCGCAGCGATCAAATCCGATTCATCGGTGCAGCTTGTATGGAAATGTGATACGGCCAATGTTTTGGGATACCGTTTGTATAGTTCTGTTAACGGGATACAATGGAATCTTCTGCTGAACGAAGCGGTACTGCGTGATACTTTTGCTGTTACCGGATTGCGCAACTCTTCCATGTCGTATCGAGTATCGAGCGTGCTGCGGGGAACAACTGCAACGGAAAGCTACTGGTCGAACGCATTAAGCGCCGGAAATTTTACGAACAGCTATAGGATGCTGATCATCGACGGTTTTGAAAAAACGACCGGCAGCTGGCGCGGACCGGGAAATGTTTTTGTAACCCGGTACAAAAATGCTTTTGCACGGAGAGGCATTTCGTTTGAAAGCATACGTAATTCCCAACTGAGCGAATCCCGTTTTTCCGCATCGAAATATTTTGCGCTTTATTGGATGCTGGGGGATGAATCAACGGAGCAGGAAACATTCAGCACTGCGGAACAGTCGTACTGTAAACAATATCTGGAAAACGGCGGAAAACTTTTTGTTACAGGAAGCGAAGTCGGATGGGATCTTGTTGCAAAAGGGAGCACGGACGATAAAACATTCTACACATCGTATCTGAAAGCGCTATACAAATCCGACGATGCGAACGGATCGTCGGTGAAAGGGGGAAGCGGTCCGCTCTTCTCCAAATGCGAATTTGCGATCGGTCAAAAATTCGAAGAAGATTATCCCGATGAGATTGATACTGCCGGAGGCAGCACATTGTGTTTTCGGTATAACAATTTGAAAGGGGCGGGTATCTGTTACAGCGGAAAATTCGGTGCGTCGATTATTCCGGGCAAGATCATCTATCTTGCATTTTCATTGGAATCAACAGCATCAGATTCCGGTTTTATGTCGGTCATCGATGCCTCTATGGAATATTTTGATCCCTTGTCCGCGGTCGCACAGCCAAAAAATATCCTTGCACATGATTTCCGCCTGATGCAAAATTATCCCAATCCATTTAATCCGGTCACCACCATAGAGTATGCAATTCCCTCGTCGGAATCTGGTCAGAATATTTCTTTAAAGGTGTACAATGCTTTAGGACAGATTGTTGCAACCCTGGTAAACGGTGAACAGCCGGAGGGAAATTATTCGGTGAAATTTGACGGCACACATTATGCCAGCGGCGTATATTTTACACGGCTTCAAATGGGAAACAGGGTGGAATTAAAAAAGATGACGATGATAAAATAGAGTTGCTGTGACCGGCCGGAAAAATATATTTTCGGCCGGCGGAACACCGGTTATTTTCCTTCCGGCTTTTTTTCCTCTTTCTTTCCGAATTTAGACCGAAGATCGTCAAGCGTGTATGCGCGTTCCTTGAACGGCTGGATTGGTTCCTTCGTCTGGCGCGGTGCGGCGATACTTTGCTGCGAGCGCATAGAAAGAGCAATCCGTTTCAATTGTTCGTTCACTTCCATCACCCGCACTTTAACGATCTGCCCGACCTTGACTACCGTTTTTGCATCCTCAACGTACCGGTCAGCCAGCTGGGAAATGTGAACAAGTCCGTCCTGATGAACGCCGATATCCACAAAAGCGCCGAAATTTGCAACATTGGTAACAATTCCTTCAAGTTCCATTCCTGTTCTCAGATCCGAAAGTTCTTTGATCCCATCTTTGAATGTAGCGTATTTGAACTCTGCGCGCGGATCGCGTCCCGGTTTTTTCAACTCAGAAATAATGTCGCGCAGCGTTGGTTCGCCGACGGATTTTGTTACATATTTTTTTATGTCAAGTTTGTCTACCGCGGAAGGATTCTTCATCACTTCGTCGAACGTCAGTTTCACATCGGTGAGGATCTTTTCTACGATCGAGTAACTTTCCGGATGAACGCCGGAATTGTCGAGCGGATTTTTTGCATTGCGGATCCGCAGGAACCCGGCCGCCTGTTCGAACGCTTTCGGTCCGAACTTCGGTACCTTGTTCAGTTCTTTTCTGCTCTTAAATGCGCCGTTCTCGTTCCGGTATTCAACAATATTTTTGGCAAGCGGAGCATTAATGCCGGCAACATAACTCAGCAATTCTTTTGAAGCCATATTCAGATCAACGCCGACAAAGTTCACGCAGCTTTGAACGGTCTCCTCCAGTTTTTTCTTCAGTAATTTCTGATCAACGTCGTGCTGATACTGTCCCACACCGATCGATTTCGGATCGATCTTCACCAGTTCGGCAAGCGGATCCTGCAGCCGTCGTCCGATGGAGATCGCGCCGCGAACCGTAATATCGAGATCGGGAAATTCGTCGATCGCTACTTCACTGGCGGAATAGATGGATGCTCCTGATTCGTTCACGACCACTTTTATCGGTTTCTTTTTAATTCCTTTCAGCGCTTCGGCAATAAATTCATCCGTTTCGCGGCTGGCGGTTCCGTTTCCGATTGCGATCAGCTCGATGGAATATTTTTCGATCATCTTCTGCACAATCTTTTTTGCTTTCTCGCGTTCGGCCTCGCCTGAGGTATGCGGAAAGACGGCGATGTATTCGGAAAATTTTCCTGTTTCATCCATCACGGCAACCTTGCAGCCCGAGCGGAATCCGGGATCGACGCCGAGTGTCGGTTTCATTCCGGCGGGAGAGGAGAGCAGCATTTCGCGGATATTCGATTCGAACGTTTTTATCGATTCGAGATCGGCGATCTCTTTTTTTGCAAAACGCACTTCGCTGATAATGGTGGTGCGCATCAGGCGTTCGAACGCATCTTTCAGCATTGCAACATAGAAAGCACGTACGGCTTCGATCTGCGATAAGCATTCCTGCGATTCAAGATACTGCAGCACAAACTCCTCGCTGAATAGGACCGAAAATGAAATGACCTCTTCGGATTCGCCCCGGCGCAGTGCCAGCATGTTGTGCGGCTGGATATCTTTCACACGGAATTTATAATCGCGGTACATTTCGTATTTTGTGGAACCGACAGGATATTTCTTCTCGTCGATGGTGGAAACAAATGTTCCTTCCGTCAGAAGGTGTTCGCGGATATGCTGCCGGTATTCCGCTTTTTCCGATACTTCTTCGGCAAGAATATCGGATGCGCCGGAGAGTGCATCCTGAACCGTTTTCACATCAAGTTTTTTGGAAAGATATTTTTCCGCTTCCTTTTCAAGGTTCACGCGTTTTGCATCGGCATTATTCTTGGATTTGATCCACTCGGCAAGAGGTTCCAATCCTTTTTCTTTCGCAATTGTTGCACGCGTTCGCTTCTTTGGTTTGTACGGAAGATAGAGATCCTCCAGTTCCGTCTTTGAAAGACATTCTTGTATCGTCTTCTTCAATTTCGGCGTCAGTTTTTTCTGCTCATCGATCGATTTCAGAATTGTCTCTTTCCGTTCTTCCAGTTCCAGCAGGTAATCGAACCGGTCGAAAAGATTGTGCAGTTGTGTTTCATCCATTTCTCCCGTCTGTTCTTTCCGGTAGCGGGCTATGAAAGGAAGCGTACCGCCGTCTGCACGGAGTTCCAGCGCGTTGGTGACCTGCTGCGGCCGTAATGTAAGTTCTTGCGAAAGCAATTTTGGAATATCAAGCATAAAACAAAGAATAAATGAGTATGTTGGTTGAGAAGAGGAACATACCCGCCCGGCTGCCGTACGGCGTGCAAAGAGGGATGGATCCGCGAATGTACAAATAAAGCACCGCAGAAATAAACCGGCATTTCTGCGGTGCTCTACCAAGATAAAAGAGAATTCACGAAGAACAAAAAGAAAAATCGAATATTTTTACAGCTATGATGAATATACCGGAGCGCTTGTTTGTTCTTTCAATTGACACTCCACTCAAATTTTGCTACACTTGATCAATCTCCCACTAACCTTATAGAACCTCTATGGCACAACTATTGAAAGAACGGCACATCGGCAGAATAAAAAGCATGACCAGTTCCATGTTTGTTGTTTCGCTGGACGATAATCTCTTTACCATGGAACGGACGGTGAACGGAAAAGTGTACCGCATCGGACAAATAGGTTCATTTATTGTGATGCCGATCGGAGATGTTGAAGTGGTCGGAATTGTTAACCGAGTCTATCAGGCGTCGGAATTGAACAGAGAAATTGAAGCACAGGTAATCGGCTCGGTGGCCGGAGGGAAATTCCAAAAAGGTGTTGCAGTTTTTCCGACACTCGGGTGCGATGTGTATATGACGGACGAAGAATCCGTGGCAACGATCTTTGCTTCGTTCGCTCAATACGGATTTGCCGTCGGCGATATTTCCGGATTTCCCGGCGAACGGCAATACATCGATCCGAATAAATTTTTCGGAAAACATATTGCCGTGCTTGGTTCATCCGGTTCGGGAAAATCGACAACGGTCGCTTCCATTCTGCAAAAAGTTCATATGTTCGAGAACACGCATGTGATTATTCTGGATATTCATAATGAATATGCTGCCGCTTTCCGTGATTACGGAAACCTTATCAACATCACCGAACTGGAGATGCCGTACTGGTTCATGAATTTTGAAGAGATGCGCGAGATGTTTGTGGACGATAATGAGTTATCGTCGCAGAGCCAGATTATGATGCTGAAGGATCTTGTCTTGAATGCGAAGAAGGCGCGCAATCCGGATCTGCAGGCAATTCTGACGGTTGATTCGCCTGTTTTCTACGACTTGAATGAAGTCCGGGCGAAATTTCAATTTTATGATACCGAACGCGTATCGACCAGTACCGGTGTACGCGAAGGTCCGTTCTTCGGACAGTTCTCCCGTTTCCTGGTCCGTCTCGACAGCAAAATGACCGATCTGCGGTATGGATTCATGTTCAAGCCGAAGAAGTTCAAAGATTCGAATGCGCTGAAAGATATTCTGAACAAACTGCTCGGCCTGGAAAACAAGAAACAGATTACCGTAATCGATCTGAGCGGCGTGCCGTTCGATATTGTTAATACGATTGTTGCGCTGCTGGCCCGGACAGTATTTGATTTCAATTTCTGGAACAAGAGCAAAGCCGAATTTCCGATTCTGATGCTGTTCGAAGAGGCGCATAATTATCTTCCGCAGATCCCGACACCGTCCAACCGGGCGGCACGCAAGATTGTTGAACGCATCGCCAAGGAAGGAAGGAAATACGGTGTGGGCTGTATGATCGTCAGCCAGCGTCCCGCCGAACTTTCGGAAACGATCCTGTCGCAGTGCAATAATTTTGTGATTCTCCGTCTGACCAATCCGACGGACCAGGCGTTCGTAAAAAAACTTGTGCCCGATTCGTTTGCGGGGATGTTCGACATGCTCCCATCGATGCGTGCGGGTGAGGCATTGTTTGTCGGCGATGCAACGGCTCTGCCGTCGCGCGTGATGCTTGATTTTCCGCAGCCGCCGCCGAACAGTTCGGACATTCTCTTCTATGATAAATGGGTGGCTACAGAAAAACCGACCAATGTCAGCGATGTTGTTGATCGCTGGTGGAAACAGGAAAGAGACGTTCACTAACACGGATTACCGTACTGTTGAGGTCTCATGTCTACGATGGTTCTTTTGTTGAAAAACCGTCTCGAAATTACCATTCTACTCTTCGCCATGAAGGACAAGGGAGCGTCCGTTGAAATGTATGAAACGAAAGCGGTGAAGAGTTGAAGCATATTTTAATCCTGCAAACGAAGTTGTGTATCACGGCACTGGTGTTCACGCTATTCCTTTCTTCTCTTACCTATTCTCAATCTCCCAAATATGAACTTCGCGCAGTGTGGATCTCCGCCGCAAGCGGTGATTGGCCGAAATCGACCGATGCTGCAGAACAGAAGCGTACGCTTATCGAAATATTCGATGTTCTGAAAAAAAATAATTTCAACACGGTATTCTTTCAGGTTCGTCCACGCGGCAATGTTTTGTATCGTTCGGCACTTGAACCGTGGGCATCCCAGTTGACCGGCGAGCTGGGAAAGGATCCGGGATACGATCCGCTGGCATTTGCCGTTGAAGAAGCGCATCAACGCGGATTGGAACTGCACGCCTGGTTCAATGTTGTAAAAGTTTGGGGAACGGATATTCTTCCGCAGCATCGGCAGCATATTACCCGTGCGCACCGCGAATGGGTGAGGCGGTATGAGAACGAATGGTGGGTTGATATGGGAATTCCGGCTGCACGGGAGTACGCGGAAGATCTTGTGAAGGAATTGGTCTCGGCGTACGACATCGACGGAATTCATTTTGACTATCTCCGCTATCCTTCTATTACGTTCGATGATTGGGGATCTTTTTCAAAATGGAGTGATGGAGTGGAGCGTGCCGAGTGGAGAAGAAATAATATTACAGCCTTTGTACGGAATTGTTATGATGACATAAAAAAAATAAAACCGTGGATCAAGGTCGGTTCGGCGCCGCTGGGTATCTATCAGTCCATCAACGGCGGACACTCCACGTTCAACGGATATTCGGGTGTCTTCCAGGATTCACGGCGGTGGCTGCGGGAAGGGATCCACGATTATGTTGCGCCTCAGGTGTATTGGTCGATCGGTGAACAGAATAATCCGAACGACCCTGATTTTTTTCTGCTGAGCAACGACTGGGTGCAGGAAAACAACCGGCGTCATGTGTACATCGGCATCGGTGCCTACCGCGAAAATATTCAGGGAGAGATCAGGGAACAGGTGAAGATGACAAGAATAGAAGGAGCGCAGGGACAGGCATTTTTCCGGTATGAAAATCTGAGCACTATTTTGCGCTCGTTGGGCGAAGTCTACAATTATCCCGCACTGGTACCTGCAATGCCCTGGAAGGATTCCATTCCTCCCCCCGCTCCGCAAGATGTCACTGTTACGATGCTTAACGGTATTCCTTCGATTACATGGAAAGCGCCGGATGCGTCGTCGGAGAAGCCGTTTTGGTATGTTGTCTATCGTTCCTCCGCCGGGAACATCGATACACGAAAAGCGGAACAGATACTGGCGGTGATTCCCGCCTCTCGATTAACATATCGTGACGAGGCAGCAAACGGGAAAGAATATTACTATACCATTACCGCCGTTGACCGCGCCGGAAACGAAAGCAGTTCAGCGGGGAAAAGACCGACTGAATTAAAAACACTGTTCTCCCGTTATGCTGCGCCGGAAAAACAGCTGCGGTTGATGCAGCACGTTCAGAATCCTGCGAACGGAAGAACATATATTTCATTTGAACTGCCTCAGCGCATGTTTGTAACGCTCACGCTGAGATTTGCGACAGCTCAGCGGGAAACAGTTATTCTGGAGCAAAAAAAAGATGCGGGGATCCATATCGTTGCAATTGATACAAAGAAATTTCCGCCGGGAACGGTCGAATGCCGCTTGAAGGGGGGAGAAACGACCATCTCCAGAATAATGGAGATGAAATGAAACGGACCGCCGGTACGCAGGACGGTCCGTTGATAAAAAATTATTTTTCAGATGTCACTGTTCAGTAGTTTCCGAAGTGTGCAGGATGGACCGGTAAAATTCCGTAACGATTTCAGTTTCTTCTTTTTTCATAGCGTTTTCCACTGCCGTTCGTCCCTCTGTTCCGCCGATGCTTACCAGCGAAAGCGCCGCAGCCATCTTTACATTATCCGCATTATCTTTTGTCAGCAATGTTTTCAGTTCTTCCACTGCTCCCGTCAGTTTGTATTTTCGGATGAAACCGGCCGCACTGGCAGCCACTCCGTTATTCTCCGATTTTAGGTTGGCTTTGTACGCCTCTTCGGCTTTTGTCCAATCGACGGTATCGTTTGAACTGTTTTTCGGTGCGGAAGCAGCGAGGAATGAAACACCGAGCAATACGGCAAGCAGTGCATGTAACTTTTTCATGACTCCTCCTATGGATGGTGATATGGAAAGTATTTTCCCGGTGGGTAATTAGAGGAACGGAATTATCCGCAAAAAGTTGCTGCAAAAATGCGGGATTGTGATGAATGGGTGTGCTGCCGTGATAAAGAAACGTTACGGAGAGACGGATAAACTATTGGCAGCATCAGAGCGAAATTTGTTCCAACGATATTTCTTTCCACTCTCCCGGATTCAGTTCGCCGATGTCAAGAGTGCCGATCTTTACGCGCACCAGCCGCAGCGTAGGATGCCCGACAGCAGCGGTCATTTTACGCACCTGACGGTTTCGTCCTTCGCGTAAAACTAATTTTATCCACGACGTCGGCACATTTTTGCGGAATCGGATTGGAACAGAACGGGGCGGAAGCGCCGGCTCTTCTTTCAGCACTTCCGCTTCGGCAGGTTTTGTTTTTATTTTTTCAATGACGACTCCCTGCCGGAGTTTTTGCAGTGCGTTGGCATCAGGAATCCGTTCCACTTGCGCCAGATAAGTTTTTGGATGCTCGAATTTTGGATCGGTGAGCGTATTCTTTATTGCATTGTCATTCGTCAGAAGAAGCAGCCCCTCGCTGTCATAATCCAGTCTGCCGACAGGATAGATATCCTTCGGGAGCGTGAGAAAATCTTTCAGCGTTCGTTTCCCCGGTTCGGGGGAGAATTGCGAAAGGACGGCATATGGTTTGTAGAATATGATATATCTCATTTTTCAAGATCATGAAATTGCTGCAGGGTGGTGCCGGTGCGATCCCGGCATTTCTGTTACCGGTGCAATCCCATTGCCCTGTTCAGAAAATCTACCAGCGGAGTAAGTTCGCGGCAGTACGACGCAATAACGGTCGGAAAGTTTTTCTTAAAACAAATCTCTTCTTTCAGATCGAGTCCGGTGAAGAATTGTTTCATCTTCAGCCATTCGATCATCGGATGATCCGGAGCGTACCCTTTTGGGGGACGGATAAGTTTATCACCGTTGATGGCGGGGAATATTTTTTTGAACGACGGCTTGTTCACGATGGACAGAAATTCCTTCGAGTTATCAGCGAGTGTTTTTCTGATTTTTTTCAATTGGTCGTTGTCCGGCATGTAGATGCCGCCGCCGATAAAAACCTCGCCCGGTGCGATGTGAAGATAATAGCCCGAACCTTCAAATCCTTTCGGTTTACCCTTGAGCACGAAATGCGCCGCCATGTGCGTTTTGTAAGGCGTTTTATCGCTGCTGAAGCGTGTATCTCGGTAGATCCGGAACATCGAGCGTTTCGGATGAACGTCGAACTGCGGAGCAAAGTCGCCGAAGAGCGGCTGCAGTGATGCGATAAAACTCTGCATGGGTAATTTTACAAACTGTTCGTAATCATCCTTGTGTGCCTTGAACCAATCGCGGTCGTTGTTTTTTTTCAGTTTTTTCAGAAAGGCGATACTCTCCGCGGGGAATCCTTCGAATGGGGGAAACTGCAGTTCGTCAA
Organism: uncultured Ignavibacteriota bacterium; assembly: GCA_903861125.1. GTDB lineage: Bacteria > Bacteroidota > Ignavibacteria > UBA10030 > UBA8401 > UBA8401. Next base: position 184,257 of record CAIOTF010000023.1, on the reverse strand, counting down.
ATTCTTTGAGCATGATAATTCCTTTCGGGGTTAGCGAACCGGCAGTGTAACGGTGACGGTAGTTCCTTTGTGCAATTCGCTTTCGATCGAGATGCTTCCGCCGTGCATCTGCACACATTGCTGAGCGATGGTAAGGCCGAGACCTGTTCCATAGATATTGCTGACATTTGAAGCGCGGAAGAAAGTGGAGAACAGATGTTTTTGTTCTGCGGCAGGAATACCGATTCCCTGGTCGGCGATCTTCATGATGCAGGAAGCATTGCTGTGCTCGATGTGCACGTTCACCTCGGTGTTGTCCCGCGAATATTTGAATGCGTTGGAGAGCAGCTGACTGACGATGGTTTGCAGTAGTTTTTCATCGCACGGAACGGAAGAAATATTTCCCTGAACGGAAAGGATGAAGTGATGGTGCGATTCAAGATCGGCCGTCAATTCGGCGGCGGACTTTTGGAGCATTGATTCAAGATTAACGGCGGAAATGTTAAGAGTGTATTGCTCCGTGGTTGCCTGCGTGGTAAACGCAACATCACGCACCAGTTCAAGCATCTGACGGATCGATTCGTTGATGCGAAGGAATGAATGGTACCGCCGTTCAGCGCCCCATTTTTCAACGAAACGCTCCAGCAATTCGGTATTCGTAGCAATCGTGACGAGCGAGGTGCGCAGCTGATTGCTGACCATTCCGATGAACCGTGATTTCAGATCGAGCAGTTCCTGTTCACGCTCTTTCGCTGTGGCGTAGTGTTTCTTTGCATCCTTTTCCGTTGTCCGGTCAAGAATAAAACCGACATATTTTTTTGCGTCGCCGTTCGTTTGGATATCAACGAAATTCACCGATGCGGAGATCGTATCGTTGGTTGCAGCGACAATCCGCGTTTCGCCGCGGAACTGCTCCGAGCGGTTGTCCGTATTATTCCACTGTTCCTCATAAAAAGCCCGTTCATCGGCCGGGAAGAGCCGCGCAAAATGTTTGTCGCTGAGCTCATTCATTCCGTAGCCGACAAGTTCTTCGAGAGGCGCATTGCAGTATTCGCAGATGCCGTTCTCATTCACGACAAACACAGGAATCGGCACAAGGCGCAGAACATTATAGATGCTCTGTTCCGCCAGGTTCAGTTCATTCGATTTTTGGGTAAGTTCGGACTGCAGCGCCGATATTGCATTCGACTGGCCGTTGACCTTCTGTTCAAGATCGCAGATAACAGCGTACAGTTTTTGTTTGCTTTCCTGCAGCGCATGTTCCGTTGCCACGCGTTCATTTGTCTGCTCCTGAAGCAGTGCGGCGGTTGTTTCCAGATCATGTTTTGTTGCGGAAAGGTACAATTCGGCCTCCGAAAGTTTTTGCCGGTATTGCCCCTCTTTTACACGGAATTCTTCAGTCAGCATTTCGCGGGAACTGTTCAATGATTCGTTCATGCTGCGGGTGGAACTTAATTCGCTCTGAAGCTGCTCTATCTGGTGCTGCAGTTCGCGAATGCTCTCCTGCGACCGTTGTTCAATCGTTGTGCGCAATCCGATCTCATGCTGCAGTTTGTCGTTGACCTGTTGAAGTTCCATAGTCTGTTGGTTTAGCGTGGACTGAAACTGCTGTTCTTTTGCCGATAGTTCATTTGCCAGTGCGGACCGCTGCGCTTCTTCCTGACTGATCTGTGATGCAAGCTGCGCCGCATCCCGTTCTTTTTCAGAAAGAATGCGTTCAATATTTGTCCGCTCATCCAACTGTTGCCGGAGTTCTGCGGAGAGCGACCGGATCTCCTGTTCTTTACTTGAAACGTCGCTGCTTAACGACGAAGCTTTTGTTTCCTCCTCGGACACCAGCGACTTGAATTCCGTCAGCGTGCGTTCGATCGTCACGAGTTCCTGCTCAAGTTCTGTACGCTGCGCGGTTTCCTGCTGCAGCTGTTCCGAAAGGGAGCGGATCTGTTGTTCTTTGGCAGAGACATCGCTGTGTAATGACATTGTCTTTGATTCTTCCGTTGTGATCTTCGATTTGAATTCCGACAGACGGTGTTCTATTGCGGCAAGTTCCTGTTCCAGATTCGTCCGCTGCTGTGTTTCGTGATGCAATTGCGCAGAGAGCGATTGGATCTGCTTGTCTTTCGTCAGCACTTCCGTACTGAGCGAGGTAGCCATTGATTCTTCCGAAGAGATGTGCGACTCGATGGAGGCGATCTGCTGCGTTTTTTCCTTCAGTGCTGATTCCAGCCGCTGTTTTTCTGCAGCAAGCTGCATTACGCTGTTCCGGATTGAAAATGTTTTTTCCTGTTCCTCTTTCAACATCCGTGCGAAACGTTTTTTAACGGCGTAGTACGACAGTCCCGAAAGCCCTGCAACGATAAAAAAAGAATAGATAATAATGTCCATTGATGCGGTTAATTTCCTGATGATGTATGGTCGTGAACAATACGCCACACACCGGATTTATTTTTAAATAATAGCGTAAACAATCCCCACGGCTCATCCTTTTCACGTTTGAGACTCCATTTGCCGAAGACTATGGCGGCATCGTTTGATATAATATCAACCGTAATATCGGCGAACGTTAAGAGTCCCATTTTTTCTTTCGTCGGATAACTTTTTTTATATCGTTCAAGCATGCTGTTCCAGCCATACGTGACGGTTCCTCCGGATGCAAAGCGCAGCGAATCTGATTGTGCATATCCCTGCATGAACGACTCGATATTGCCGCTGTTCCAACCCTCTGTCTGGCGATGGAGAACGGAGATGATTTGCTGTTTGACAGCAGCACTATCCAACGGTGTTTGTGCGAACGCCGGATGTATCGCCGCACACAGCAGCAGTATTATTACTATAGGTTTCATTACCCGCCAAGATAAGAAAATCTTTGTCGATTTGTTCAGCCAAAACCGTAAAAATCTTCACATCCATGCAAAAATCCGGACGGCAGCGGTCAATGGGTTGTCAGCAGCAGTTCGGCAATCTTCTTTGCTTCAATGATCGGATCGCCTTGATTACGGTTTGTGAGAATAATGACCATGGATTTGCCGTTGGGGAACACAAGAATATGATTCCTGAAACCGAGCGAACTGCCGCCATGATGCGGATGTTTAACGCTTCGATATGTTTCTGTGTGCCAGCCCATGCCGTAGTCGATTGGTGTACCGTCGTTCAGCGCAGCATCGGACCACGCCAGGCGCTGGCTCTTTTCGGAAATAAGTTTGAAACTCCAAAGCGACGATATCCATCGTGCCATCTCTTCCACGTTGGAATAGATACCGCCGTCTCCCAGCACGGCACTTGTGCTGCTTTGATCGGTCTCGGTCCATTTTCCGCCGAGCAGCGAATAACCGTATGCGCGATTGGCAACCGTTGAGATCCCCTTCTCGTATGCGACGGTTGTAGCCATGCCGGTCTTGTTGAAAATATTTTCCTTTAAAAAATCAGCGAATCGTTTTCCGGAAACTTTTTCGACGATCAGCGCAAGCATAGCATAACCGGTATTGCTGTACTGATATTTTGTGCCGGCCGGGAAGTAAAGCGAATTGGCGCGGTACAGCAGCTGCAAGCAATCCGCATCGAGCACCTGAACGGTCTGCGAATCGGGCATGAGCGATTCATAGTCGGGGAGTCCGGATGTGTGGTTGAGCAGATTGCGGACCGTGATATTTTTTCCATATACCGGAAAATCGGGAAAGAATTTGACGATTGTATCGTTGAAAGAAAGTTTTCCCTGTTCTTCCAGCATCATAATACACATTGCAGTGAATTGCTTGGTGATGGATGCGAGCCGGAAATTTGTGAAGGGTGTTACCGGAACATTCTGATTGAGTGATGCCGATCCGTATCCCTTTCTGAAAATAACACTGTCATTTCTCATCACCACAACAGCGGCCCCCGGTCCGATCGGCGAGGAAAAATCCGACATGATGGTATCAATGGATTGTTCCGCAGTCAACGCAGAGGTTGAACTGCATGACGGCAATACCATAAGCATACATGCGGCAAAAAGAATCAGCGAATGTTTCATGTTCAATTATCCAATCGTGTTGTATTCGGTTGCGTCAGTTTGCCATTGCGCGAAGAATAAACCGCGGAATGGTGATGGTGAATGTTGTATTGTCCGCCCGTTTCATCAGATATGTTCCCTCCATAAACCCTTCCATCGATTCTATGATGCAGAAACTATTGTAATCATGTTTGCTTCCGGGAGCAATGAACGGTTGTTTTCCGATGACACCTTCGCCTTCAACCTCTTCCACTTTTCCGGTATCATGCGTGATGAACCAGTGGCGGCGAAGCAACTGCACGGTGCCGGAGCCGAGATTCTCGATGGTAATAAAATACGCGAAGACAAATTTGCGGGAAAGAACATTCGATTCCGACTCAAGATACAGGGGCCGGACGGAGACTTTGATATTTTCGGTGATTTCGCTGAAGGGATACATTGAGAAAAAGGTAAGGAGAAAAGAGTGACTCTGCAACAAACAAAAAAGCCAATCTCTGAGACCGGCTTTTACCATCTTTGCAAAGGATGCGGTTATTTATTTTAACAGCGTCAGTTTTTTTGTCCCGAAAAAATTTCCGGCAGAGAGAGTATAGTAATAGAGACCGCTGGGATGCGTTCCGGCGTTCCAAGTGACAGAATACGTTCCGGCATCCATGGACCGGTGCAGCAGATCCTCGATCAATTCCCCTGTGACCGAAAAAATCTTCAATGAAACAACACTTTTCCCGGGAAGAGTGAATTGAATGGTTGTTGAAGGATTGAACGGATTCGGATAATTCTGCTCAAGAGTATATGAACGCGGAACGGCAGACAGTATCCGATCTCCGGCTGATACTACGCCGCCATTTGATGTTTTACACAGTTTTCCGGAACTTCCGACAGCATAACCGGTAGCGATATTCACCATATCGAGTGACTCAAATCCATTGATGTCGTTTGTTTGTTTGAACCAAGTCTCGCCGGCGCCGGCCGTAGCAATGATCTGACCGGACATTGCAGCGCACCAAACAATCTTCGAGGTGAGGGCCTCTGCTTCACGCAAACTTCCGCCCGGCAGTTTTGTTTTTGTCCACAGTGTGCCGCCGTTCGTCGTCCGGACAATCACCATCTCTCCGCCAATGCCGCCGACAGCCCAACCGGTATCTTTATTGAAGAATTCAATATCCCGGAAACTTTCGAATCCGAGCGAATCCGGTGAGGACCAATCAATGCCGCCGTTTGTCGTCTTATAAACAAATCCGTCGTAGGAAACTGTCCATCCGGTGTTTTCGTCAACAAACGAAATTCCGGTCAGTTCATATTTTGCCTTGGGAAAATTCTGCGAAACTGTCGTCCATGTTGCTCCGGCGTCGGTGGTTTTCTTCACCAGAGGTTTATTTCCCGTTGTCCCGCCGCTGCTTGCAAAACCGACGACGGCAGAACCGAAATCAATATCGGTGTAATAATTTTTTTCGGCATTCGCCGTTGTCCATGTGGCGCCGCCGTCTGTAGTGCGGCGAATACCTCTGGTATTCTCTCCGACACCGGTCCAGTTTGAAAACATTGCGACTTGATCATTCAAAGCAAACATCGCATCGCACGAACCGATCGACGAATCTTGTTTTGACCAGATGCTTCCGCCATTTGTTGTTTTATAAATATAATTTTGTGCTGCTATCCAGCCGGTTTGTTCGCCGGCAAAGCGCACTTTCCATAAATATTCGGTTGTGGGGAAGGATAGTTTTGTCCATTGGGCAGGCAAAAACGAAGTGAAAATAATTACCGGAAGAACCTTTTCTATGAAATGTTTCATCGTTCTTCCCTATAGATGGTAATGTAAACGGGGAGTGACGCGCATCTATTTTTTTGAACTGAACAATCCGTACGTCCAGGTTCCGATGATAATAATCAGTCCGGCTCCGACAGCCTGGTACGACTGGCCCCAAGAACCGCCGGCCATGATGACGAATCCGCCGAAGCGGATAATATCAATACTCTTGTTATATGTCCGTTTATAGTACCGGCCGAAGGGTGAGTTCTTGATCTTTTCAAGATCACCGAACCGCACGATGATCAGCGAAATAATGAGGGAAGGAATGAATGCAACGATCATTGCCGTTACCAGTTCCTGCTGCCACAATAAGTAACAGGCATACAGGCCGGTCGCCCAGTCCGCGATAAGCCGTGCAGGGTGGATCTGCTGATAAAGATTTTTTTCCGGTAAGTTCATATGTGTATGCTGTGATGAATGATTGGAAACATGAGGCATCTGAAAAATCTGACATCAATCTATTTTTCAGATATCGTATTTATTTTATTTCTGCGCGACGTCCGTAACCAAATGCTCGCCGACATCACGCGTGCCGTTCCGCAATTGCTGCTGTTCTATGTTGCGATGAAAGAGTGCGCTTTTTCCTCCATCAGAAATAAGATCGCGGACGATGGAAGGAAGTTTTGCAATATCCCTTTCAAAAATTCCCAGCTGATTGTCCCGCACGAATTCCATGTTCCCCAGTTCCTGCTCCCAAAGATAATCAATAATGACCGGAATTTTATTCAGCATCAGTATTTCCATGATCGTTGATGCGCCGCATTTGGTGATGACGATATCAGCGGCATTCAATAATTCATACACAAAGTCGACAAAGCCGAACACGGCCAGTTCCGGATACTGCTGTTTCACATTCATGGCGTCGGCGTACAGTTCCTTGTTCTTCCCGCAGACTATTGCCACCTGCACCGGAAGCGAAGCGGAAAGTAGGTGCTGCATGATCAATTTCCCGTGAGGAATTCCGTCGCCGCCGCCGATGATCAGCACCAATTTCTTCTTCTCATCAAATCCGAATCGGGTTTTGATTTCGGAGATTTTGTCCGAAAGAAGAGTTTTGGTGAATTTCTCGTCAATAATGAACGGAAACACACGTACAAATTTTTCAGGAATTCCGCGTTTCAGACAATATTTTTTCAGCCGTTCGCTGAACACCACAAATTGCTGTTCATTCCTCTGAAACCACAACGGATGCGCGGTGAACGGATCGGTGATGACGGTGATGACGGGAATATCCAGTCCCAGTTCTTTCAATACCTGATACACCGGTGCGATAAGAAAGAAATGAAAGACAACGATCTTTGCCGGACGTTCTGCCGCAATTATTTTTTTAATGTACGGTTTGATATAAAAATTCGCCATGGCAACATTAAAATAACCGATCGGCGGAAATTTGTTTGTTGCATAGAGAAACTCATAATACCATTTTGCCTTCGCCTGAAGCAGGCGGTAACCGTCCTCAATAATGTACCGCGCGAAATGTTTTGCTTCTGCCAGTCCATCGACCAGAACGGACTCTATCGTTTCACCGTGCTGCTCGGAAATATACCGGGCAACGGAACGGGCCGGGGCGAGATGGCCGCCGCCGGTTCGAAGATAGAGGAAAAAATATTTTTGTTTTTGAACGTTCATAGGTGTCGTCCGTCCGTTCTGCTACCGTTCCAGCGGCGAATTGCTGCGTGTCATGGCGCCCGTGCGCAATATCTCCATGATCTTTTCTGTGCCGAGCTTGCGCGCTTTTAAAAATCCGGACCACGCCATATCCGCAATCGTTCCGTTATGGAGCAGGTCGTAGAGCCATTGTTCCGTGAAATTCGGATCCTCCTGTTTCATTCCCGCGTGGATTTCGAACAGCCACTGGCGGTTGAACCGTTCCTGCGAACCGATCGTGGGGGTCATGATGACCGGAATGCCGAGTCCGGCGTAGAACGAAAGCTCGCTTGGTTTCGTCCAGAGAATATCGGTGGTGCGCATGGCCGTGTTGAACTGCTGAAAATATTCGTGAAGTGTTTCGGCGTAAATGATGGAGACATTCTCCGAGCGGACCTCTTTTTTAATTTCCTCAAAGTACGTTTTAACTTCCGGACGAATGCCGGCGACGAGATTGATGGATATCTCGTTCGCGTGAAGGCGGCGGCGCAGACTGTGAACGATGCTTGCGGCGATCTCTTTCTGAGCACCGGCACCGCCGACGGCGTATGTGATGGTCAGTTTCCTGTCGTTTCTGAAGAGACAATTCTTTTTCCCGAGAAAATATTCCACATTCTTTTTATGCATCGTCCAGAAACGGTTCTGCGGATCGAGGTGAAACAATCGCTGACCCAGGTCCTGTTTCAGAATGGAAAGATTCTTTCCGATCAGATCCTGCGGAAGTGGAAAGCCCGTAAGAAATATCCGTTCTTCGGGGACGCCGTACGATTTCAAGCGCTGCGCCGCTTTTCCGCACGGTGCAAAATAATTAATGCGGCTGTCCCACGGCTGTTTTGCAACCCACACCCGGTTGATATCTGCATCGCAGATGATGCAGTAGGTCGGCTCATATCCTTTCATATCCGCAGCGATTGCCGGGGCGTAGAACGATGTAATGAGCGGCAGCTGTTTGGCTGCGACCTTTGCCAGCATGCCGGTGCAGATTCCTGCTTTGATATTATTCTCCAGCAGGTCCACCTGATATGTACTGTGCGAAAGATTCCGGATAGGATAGAAGGAGGGGATATGCATCAGCGCATCGAGCACGGCGAAGATCGGTTTTCCGATGACCGGAATACCGCGCGCGCGGGAAAACGATTCATAGACATTCAATAAGCGGGTCCATTGTTTCTTTTCTTTTTCGGTCGAATTGTCATGCTTTCCAACGGTGATAAGACCTTCTTCGGCAATATCCTTCAGCGGAAAGACCGCCCGCTGATGGCCGTATCCCATGTCGGCAGAAACAACCCACGCTTTTTGAATTTTTGATTTTGCCATTGGGAAAGATACAAATAAATAATCTCAGGTAGAAGAAAAGCGATATTCCGGTTTTTTCAAACGGTGTCAGCCGAAAATGCTACTTCTGTTTCCATTAATTAAAGTTGTCGATTTCCAAACATTGATATGCTTCGACGCGTCCCGACTGTACGTCATCGGGACTTGCTACTAATGACATCAAAAAGATGCACATATAAATACTCTAGATTTGTTCACTATAATTTCTAGTCATCCAGAGCAAGCGATGTTTTTTGTCGCGCGTCGAAGGATCGCTCACGCTTCGACTCGTCCTCGCTTCGCTCGGACTTGCTCAGCGTGACTAACCTATTGATGTCAATTTTATGATGATTCTTGATAAAGTCACGATGAGAACCTCACCATGACGTAGCTTATTTAATTTACAACCTTATTATGTTGAAATGGCACTACTTCTCGAACAGCTTTTCGAAGAATCTGTCGATCGGTGTATCGTTCGTTCGCTGCCGGTCATTGTTCCTGTTCCATTTACGGAACTCTTTTTGCGTTACGATGCCGACCGGTCCTTCATAGATTCCTCCGATGAGCATATTATCATAGACGCGAACCGCCAAAACATTTTTCTTTCCGCGTTGAATTGCGGATTGAGGAATATCGTATGCGCGGAAATCCAAATATTCATCCCGAACCCTGGAGACAGAACCGTCGCTTCTGATCCTTCCCGTGCTGCCGATCTTTTCGCCGTTTAAATACGCTTCATCAAAGTCGTCGATCTTTCCGAGCATCATAACAAGATCTACGCCCGGCGGATTCGCCGGTACATCGAACGAAACGCGGTACCATGCGAATCCGTCGTAATCGCGGTAACCCTGAAAATCCCATTTTGCCGGAACGATCAGCTCCTGCCACTTGCCGTCATCGAACGACGGATTCTTCCATTCAGGTGTATCGCCGGTTTTGAATTTCCATTGTTCGGGAAGCGTAACAAGGTACTCCAGTTCGTCGCTCTGTTCAATGATACCGATCTTTCCTTTTACAATGCCGCCGTTCAAACGGTCGTCGTACACGCGCACGGCAATCACATTGGTTTGATCGGGCCTTAAAAATTTTTTAGGAATGAGAAACTCCTGTTCCTGATTGTATGCGGTTTCAAAGTCCGGCGGAAATGAACCTCCTTCGCCGATCAGGTTTCCGTTGACGTAGACACCGCAGACATCATCGACATATCCCAAACGGAGGGAGAGTTTTTTATTTTGCGAAGAAGCGGGAAGCGTGAATGTTTTTCGGTACCATGCATATCCGTCGTAACCGGGAAATCCTTCGTTCTCCCAATCAGACGGGACGAAAATCTCACCCCATTTTCTGTCGTCGTATTTCGGATCGGCATATTGTTTATTGTCGCCGACCTCAAATTTCCAGTTCCCGCGCAGATCGATAATTTGTTTACCGCTGTTTGTTTGGGCATGGAGAAGGAGCGTTGTAACGTAAAGCAGCGCGATAATATTTTTCATAATGGTCTCTTTTTGTTGAATGAATATACGGGGAAGCAGTGCAAAGCGTGTCGCGGAGAAGTCAGAAGTTGTAAAAAGTTGTCACGAAGCAGAATACGCATAAACCATCCGCAGAATTAAATCCGCGCACGGAGCGGATACCGGCATCCGGAAAGGTCGTTGTTACGGGATAAGCTTGTATCCGGCGCCGTGGATGGTAACGATATGTTTCGGGTGCGATGGGTCTTTTTCGATGTTCTTGCGCAATTTCACGACGAAATTATCGACGGTGCGCGATGAGATCGATTCGTCGTATCCCCACACATGCTTCAGCAGATCGTCGCGGCTGATCACTTGCTGCTGATGCTGCCATAAATAGCGGAGGATCTCGAATTCCTTCGATGTCATGGAAATGGATTTTCCTTTTTTTGATGCGGTATAATTCTCAACATCGATCTGCAGCAGGCCGATAGTGATCTTTTTTGCCGTGGAGATTTTTTCATTCGGCGTTCTTCGAAGCACCGCTTTTACGCGCGCAAGCAGTTCACGCAGACTGAACGGCTTGGTGATGTAATCATCAGCGCCGAATTCCAGTCCGAGAATCTTGTCAACTTCCTCTCCTTTTGCCGTCAGCATGATGACCGGCGTAGGGATCCCTTCTTCGCGTATTTTTTTGCAGAGATCGAAACCGGACATACCGGGGAGCATCACATCAAGCAGAATAAGATCGAATTTTTTTTCACGGATCGTTTCCAGTCCTTTTTTTCCGTCGCCGACAGCAATCACGGTGTATCCTTCAAATTCCAGATTGTCCCGCAGGCCGCGCTGCATTTCCGGTTCGTCTTCTATAACAAGTATGTGTGCCATAATTTACCCCGTTGTTGCGAGAGGGAGAGCGATGGTGAACCGGCTTCCCTTTCCGATTTCGCTGCTGATGGTTATTGTTCCGCCGTGCGATTGCACGATGTGCTGAACGATTGCAAGACCGAGTCCGCTCCCTTTGGCGGTATGAACAAGGCCGCGTGAGACCCGGAAGAATTTTTCAAATATTTTTGAGTGATACTCCGCTGCGATCCCTATGCCGTGATCTTCTATTTCAATAAGGATTGTATTGCCGGATCTTAACGAGGCGAGACGAAGGTATTTATTTTCGCCGCTGTATTTTACAGCATTGTCGACAAGATTATGCAATGCTTCCGCGATCGCTTCTTCGTCAACGGAAACGGCCGGCAAATCTTTATCCAGCGAAACATCAAGAGAGAATGTAAGTTTTTCGAACTGGTACGAATAGACCGTCAGGACCGAAGCAATAATCTCGTTGATGTTTGACAATTTGAAATTGTACCGCCTGGTGTTCGCTTCCATGCGCGAGAAATTTAAAATATTGTTGATCAATCGCGTCAGCCGTTCCGTCTCATGAAGGATGATTCCATAATATTCCTGTCTCTTTTTCTCGCTCTTTACCCGTTTCATTTCAAGCGTTTCGGCAAACATGCGGATGAGCGACAAGGGAGTGCGCAGTTCGTGCGACACGTTGGAAATAAAATCGGATTTCAGCGCGACCAGTTCCATCTCCCGTTTGATAAGGCGGTAAACAAAGAACGCGCCGGCCAGAAGCACCAGATCGAGGATAACGAGGAGAATCAAGTTTCTGTAATAACGGTTGTTTGCCGCTTCTTCAATTGTGGTGCCGCGCAGCCGTATCTTTACCGCGTGGTCCGGATAGATCCATAGCGGACGCTGCTGTGAAAAAAGTCCGCCGGTTGACGGTTCGGTGGAAAATACCATCGCAGTGTTAGAAATCCTGCCGACGGCAAGTATAAAATCATTCTGCGCAAGGTCGGTCAATTTCCGGCCGATCACGTCGGTGATGAACCGCTCATTGTTGACAACAATGCCGACGATCTGCGACGGCGACGATGACGGCGCAAAGAGAATAATGAATGCTGAATCCGAATCGATCACCGGTTCCAGTTTACGGTATGCAACGGACTGATAACGGAGCAGCCGGCTGATTGTCTCACGGTGAGTCCGCAATTTCTGAAAATACTCAGGACTGCGAACGGGATAGGATCTCCAGGATGCGAGTGCCGTGTCGGAAACTACGACCGATATAATAGACGGATTTGTTTGAAGGAGCCGCACAAAGCGGTCATTGGGCAGACCATTCTCGATTTGTGTTGCCCAGCTTGATGCAACATCCAGAACATATTGGTTGACCGAAAAGAGAACGGCATCCAGCTGCCGGTTGTACATCTGTCCGATCATTTCTTCCGTTTCATCGAGCGATGAGATCTCGTAGACGGAATAAAAGAGCGCCGGCAGCAGAACAATGCAGAACAGAATGATGAATATTTTTTTACTGTTTTTCATGGTGTGCATGCAGTTTACGCACCATCCGCAGAATAGATTCTTCGGTGCTGTACTGCTCAATATCCTTCACCGGTATCCACGCCAGATCCTTCGATTCCGACGTGATCGTAAGTTTGTGTGTGTCGTCCGCTTCGAACAGAAAACGTATGTCATAATGGAAGTGTTCCGGCTCGTTCTTTCGCGCCGGGATCGGGTGCACATCAACATCAAAAATCTCCTTTGACACCGGCCGTATTCCCTGCACGCCGGATTCTTCTTCCGCTTCGCGCTGTGCAACGTTCAGCGGATCTGGATCACCGTCCGAATGTCCGCCGAGCTGCAGCCATTTTTCCAATTTGTGATGATGCGTCATCAAGGTATGTGTCCGCAGCGCGTTGACGATCAGTGCGGATGCGGTGATATGTCCGGCCGGTTGCGTCCGCTCAAAACAATCGGCATGGGTGCCGACAAATTCGACGATGCGCAGACGCATTTCGTTTTCATGCGGGTCGGCCGGATGATATGCGCGCAGCTGATGAAGCAAAGGATTCCGATGCATAGATCAGTCTTCCTGATAGATCGAAAAAAGATTGTACACGCTTACGGTGAAATCCACTTTGTGAAAATTGCCGTTCAACCCCCAGTAGTGACGAAAATCGCTGTCCTCTTCGAACCGTTGATTGAGAGAATACGAAAGACTCATTGTGAGATACGATGTTGCAGGCACCTTCATCTGCGCATGGATTCCGAAGGCGTACGGAAAACGGATGGAGCCGGAATATTGATTGGTGGTGAACTGTCCCGGATACGACATTGCATCGGGAAGCCAGATGGTCGTATTGCGGTCGATATTTGCGTTGCCCCATTGCCACGAAGGGGTGAGATGCAGCGACGCGAATTTACCGTCCGGATTCTGTCCGAACGCACTTACAACGGCAATGAACAGCAGCACGGGAATTTTTTTCATACGTTTTCCTTATGGTTACGAAACTACGTTTACCGGAGTTCCATCGATGAACGATCGCACATTATGTACGGCGGCTGTCATCAGCCGCTCTCTTGCCGAACGGGATGCCCACGCAATATGCGGCGTGATGATGCAATTTTTTGCCGACAATAGCGGATTTTCTTTTGACGGCGGTTCAGCGGAAAGAACATCAAGACCTGCACCGGCAAGTCGCCCTTCGTTCAGCGCATCGGCAAGTGCCTGTTCATCCACAAGCGGACCGCGTCCGGTGTTGATAAGATACGCCGACGATTTCATGGTGCGCAGGCGTTGATTGTTGATGAGCAAGCGTGTCTGATCATTCAATGCGCAGTGAAGCGATACGATGTCTGCACGGCGGAGGAGTGTTTCGGTATCGGTGAATTCCGGCTGCGGGAACTGACCGGAGTGAGAAGTGTGAACGGAGCGCGACGAAACAAGCAATTGCATTTCGAATGCCGCGGCGATCTTTGCAACGGCTTGCCCGATATTTCCGTAACCAACGATGCCGAATGTTTTTCCTTTCAGTTCGACCAGCGGAAAATCCCAAAATGAAAAATCGGGATTGGCGCTCCACCTTCCATTGTGAACCTCGGCTGAATGATGTCCGGCATGATGCGTCAGTTCAAGCAATAATGCAAACACCGTTTGAGCAACGGAGTGCGTACTGTACGCCGGAACATTGGTAACGGTGATATTCAATTGTTGTGCAGCAGCGGTATCGACAACATTATATCCGGTTGCAAGTACGCCGATGTATTTAAGACGGGGAAGCTGTTCGAGAATATTTTTGGTAAGGACCGTTTTGTTCGTGAGAATAATCTCCGCCTCTTTTGCGCGGTGAACAATCTCCTCCGGAAGTGTACGGTTATGTATGGTGCATTGCCCCAGCGATCGAAGATCGGACCAGTCGAGGTCACCGGGATTAAGCGTATAGCCGTCCAGGACAACGATGTTTTTGCTTATCATCATTGTCTAAAATATCCACAGATTGCGCAAAATCCAAATGCGGAGCAGCCGGAAAGAACAATTTATACGTCGGTGCGGAACTCTGCTAAAATGTTCCTTCAACCGAGCCGGCAAAGAGCGCTTTTGCCAGATCGAACTTGTTCCGAGCCGCATACCGGATGATGTTCAGCGGCATGGAGCAGAACCAAACATACGAAACCGAGAGAAAATGTTTGTAGAACGGCAGATATTTTTTGCTCAGCCACAATCTGTTGCGGGCCATTAATTTTGTTCTGAACGGACTGTCCTTGGTGAGGGTCATCGATTCCTTGTGCAGAATCTCGGAGCGCGGAACAAAGAGGATTGAAAATCCTGCTTCACGGATACGCAGACTCCAGTCGTATTCTTCATAATAGATAAAGAGTTTCTCATCCAACATGCCGATCTTTTCAACGATGCTCCGTTTGATCATAAATGCGGCGCCATGAGCAGCAGTAGTTTTTTCTACGGAGGAATAACTATGCGGCATTTGTGTTCTCCAGCCGCGCCACACATTCCGTCCGCGAATAAGGTCGATCGATTCCGGTCCGCCGGCGTATTGGATGAACGACGGTGTGAAAAAGAAACGGATCAGCGGCGATGCGGCTGCAGCCGTTGCGTCGGATTCGAGTGCTTCCACCAGCGGTTCCAGAAATGAAGGATTCACCTCGGTGTCGTTATTCAGCAGCAGAAAATATTCTCCGGTTGCCGCTCTCATTCCCTGGTTGTTACCTCCGGTGAATCCGGTGTTCTTCGCGTTTTGTATCAGTGTAATCTCCGGATAACATTCCTGCAGCAGTGCAACCGAATTGTCGTGCGATGCCTGATCGACCACCACGATTTCGATGTTCGGATAGGTGCATTCTTTAAGCGAATTGATGCACGCTGCGGTCAATGCATATTGATTCCAATTGAGAAGGATCACCGAAACTTTTGGAGTGTGCGTCATACATTATTTCTTTCGTTGTGCTTTTTCCCACACCGCGGACTGCGTTCCTTTAAGGTAACGAACCAGACCGGCATAGGCGGCAATATTCATAAGTGTGAAATATAATGGAGCTATAAAGATCTTCGACCGCAGATGCGCTTTATCAAGCAGATATCCGATGAGCGCCGATGTGTAGAACATGATCTGTCCGGCCAAGAGATATTGGTACACGCTGTTTCCGTACAGCGCCAGGATGCCGTTCAGAACAAAGAGTACCGGCAGCAGAAACGGCGTTACCGCCCAGCGCAGTACGCGATGTGAAATGTATTGAAAGGAGAGAACGCCGTACCGGTTCATGTTCAGCAGCGGACGAAGCCGCACGATGGATTGAAAACCGCCGGCACAGATCCGGACCTTCCGTTTCATCTCTTCGCGGAACGAAGCCGACGGCTGTTCCTCCGCAAACGCATCCGGTTCGTAGATCACCCGGAAACCTTCGGCGGCAATGCACATGGAAAGATGAAAATCTTCGATGATGGAATCCGGCGGAACGGGGCGGTATAATTCTTTTCTGCAGGAAAACAGTTCGCCCGCCGCGCCGACAACGGAATACAATTCCGAATCCATACGCTTCAGAGCGGACTCGTATTTCCAATAAAGGCCTTCACCGGCGCCGCTCCCTTCGTTCTGCAGATCCTTACGGATCCTTTTTTCGCCGGCCACTGCGCCAACCTTTGGGTCTTCATAGTGGCGGACAATATTTCGGATTGCATCCTTATTCAGGATCGTATTGGCATCGGTGAGGATGACAATGGGAGAAGGAACGTAATTCATTCCGCGGTCAACGGCGGCAAGTTTTCCGCGCCGGTCGCCGTTGTGAAAAACACGGATCCGGGGATCATGCATGAATTCGCGCAAAATCTTCTCCGTGCCGTCGGTCGAACCGTCGGTGACGAAAAGGATATCATATTTATCGGGCGGATAATTAAGTGCAAGGGAGTTCAACGCTTTTTCCCTGATGCAATCCGCCTCATTGAATGCGGCGATCAATATTGTGACATTAGGTTCGTATAACATAGTGATACTTTTTCTATTATAGTTTTCCGTGCAAATCAGTTCTTTCTGTGTAAATGCGTGGTTTTTTTTATCCGTGACGATCCGTTCTTTCAGTGTAAATGCGTGGTTGCTTTTTTCTTCAGTGTAAATCCGCGGTTTTTTTTGTCCGTGACGATCCGTTCTTTCAGTGTAAATCCGTGGTTGCTTTTTTTATCTGTGACGATCCGTTCTTTCCGTATAAATCCGTGGTTGCTTTTTTCTTCAATGCAAATCCGTGGTTGTTTTTTTTATCTGTGACAATCCGTTCTTTCAGTGTAAATCCGCGGTTGTTTTTTTATCTGTGACAATCCGTTCTTTCAGTGTAAATCCGTGGTTGCTTTTTTCTTCAGTGCAAAACCGTGGTTGTTTTTTTTATCTGTGACAATCCGTTCTTTCAGTGTAAATCCGCGGTTGCTTTTTTTAGTGCAAATCCGTGATTGTTTTTTTATCCGTGACGATCCGTTCATTCAGTGCAAATCCGCGGTTGCTTTTTTCTTCAGTGCAAATCCGTGGTTGTTTTTTTATCTGTGACGATCCGTTCTTTCAGTGCAAATCCGCGGTAGCTTTTTTATACTGCTTTATCTTTACCATCGTCCACAAAATGATTCCGTATCCGACGTACGTATAGAGAACAACGGCAGAGAGGAAAAGGAATAACAGTTCAAGTGCGTCCATAGTATTCTCCGTTATGCCGCTTTCTTTGTCTGCGAAACAATAAGGCGTTTCCAGGACGGCGGCATATTCATATACACTTCGATATCTTCAAAGATCTGTCCGGGACGTGCACCGAAGCCTTTTGCCCATGCAGCCATGCGTGACACACCTTCTTCCAGAGGAACATTTTTAATAAGATCGCCGAACACTGCTTTAACATTTTCGTGATCGGAGAATGCGTGCAATGCTTCTTTCCGCGCTTCCAGATATTGAATATCCGGTTTTACTCCCATCGCCTGCGCAACAACTGTTGCCAGCGTGTTAACGGAGTAGGGCACATCGGCACCGACGTTGAATATTTTATTGTACGCTTCTGTCCGCACTGCGGCGCTGGCGATGATCGGAGCAACATCGGAGATATAACTGAATGCGCGTGTCTGAGAGCCGTCACCGAAGATCGTCATCGGTTTGTTCTGCAGGATCTGATTCATGAAAATGCCGATCACGTTCCGGTACGGATCGCCGATATTCTGATTCTCACCGTACACATTGTGCGGTCTGAAGATCGTGTAGTTCAATCCCCACATTCTGTGAGCGCAGTGAAGATCCATTTCTACGGCAAACTTTGCAATGCCGTACGGATCTTCCGGTTTCGGCGTCATTGCTTCGCGCAGCGGCGGTTCGTTGGAACCATACACAGCGATGGACGAGGTGAAGATAAAATTCTTCACGGTGCGTGCATTCACAGCCGCGTTGATAAGGTTGATGCTTCCGATAAGATTATCATTGTAATTGTACCGGCGGATGAAGTGGCTCAGTCCTTCAGCGGCATACGCTGCAAGATGGAACACATAATCGAACTGATATTGTTCAAACAATCCGTTGACGAGGGTTGCATCGGTGATCGATCCGTTATAAAAGATCATGTTGCCGGGATTGTTCTCAACAAATCCGCCTGAGAGATCGTCCAGACCGATTACCGTGTGACCCATCTTTATTAATTCCTGCGCAACGTGCGAGCCTATGAAACCCGAACAGCCTGTGACCAGTGAAATTGGTTTTTTCATAACATTTTTTCCTTTTCGTTTGATATGTGAATAATTGTGTTACAAAAATACATTCTTCAGCGGCGGTTTCCGGATTATTTCGATGAACAGGCGAAAAGTGGCGATGAACGGATAGATTTTTGTGGTATTTTTGCGCAAAAAATGGAGTTTTTACCAAACCGGCAAACGCTTGCAGAAAAGGGGTATCCGCGACTGTTTACTCTTCACCGTGTCACAAAAAAAGGTCTCATTTCGGTCAATTCGGGGCTTAAAAACGGATGAATAAGTCCGATAAAACCGGCCGGCACAAGATATTTATAGATTGTCCTTCTCATTTCGTTATATTATTGACAGACACTGAATCAGAAATTGGTGCGGTTGATGATCGGCGGAATATTCGCCGGCAGTTTGTCGCTGCGGGCAACAGGTTCGTGTCGCAAGCAATAGTTTCACAATAACAAAAACATGTCATACGCAGTCGAAATGGTCGTTCCGGATTCAGAACGTACGTTTCACATCAGCATCCCACCAAAAACGGCGGCGTATTCTCATCTATTTTTTCATCCTGTCCATACACACTCGTCTCATCCGTTACGTATTTTTTTACGATCGCTCACGGTAATTGACCATCCGGATGTCTGCACATCTGCCCGGCCGCTGCAAAAAAAAGCAGGGAAAAAGGAATGTTCCCATGAAAAACAAAACACCGAAACCGGAAAGCAAAAAAGCGGAGCCGAGCACACCCGTTAGAAAACCGGCGGAAAAAAATAAATCGGATATCATCGCAAAGCGTACCGTCGCGGATAATTTTCCTATTGTGGCAATCGGCGCTTCAGCCGGCGGACTGGAAGCATTGGAACTGTTCTTCGGCAATATGCCGAAAGACAACGGAATGGCATTTGTGGTCATTCAGCACTTGGATCCGAACCATGTCGGCATTATGCCGGAACTGCTGCAGCGCATTACACCAATGAAGGTGTATCAGGCAACCGACCAGCTTACGGTGTACCAAAACTGCGTGTACGTTATACCACCCAATAAAAGTCTTTCGCTGCTTAACGGTGCTCTGCATTTGTTCGATCCGGTGGAATCGCGCGGACTTCGTCTGCCGATCGATATTTTTTTCCGGTCACTGGCCGCCGACAGGCAGGAGAACAGTATCGGCATTATTCTCTCCGGCATGGGGAGCGACGGCAGTTTGGGACTGAAAGCCATTAAAGAAAAGAACGGCATTGTACTGGTGCAGGATCCCGGAACAGCAAAATTTGACGGAATGCCCCGAAGTGCGATCGAATCGGTGATCGCCGATATTGTAGCGCCGGCAGAGCAACTACCCGTAAGACTGATTGCATTCCTGAAATATATTCCCTCCGTAAAAACGGATCCGGTGATCGAAGGGAAAGATAAAAGCAATCTGGAAAAAATTATCATTCTTCTTCGCGAGCATTCGGGCCACGACTTTTCCCTCTACAAAAAGAACACCCTGTTCCGCCGGATTGAACGGCGCAAGGGTATTCACCAAATAGAAAAGATTCAGAGCTATGTCCGGTTCTTGCAGGAAAATCCGAAAGAGGTCGAGATACTGTTTAAGGAACTGCTGATCGGCGTAACAAACTTTTTCCGCGATGCGGCGGTATGGGAAAATCTTAAAGAACATATTCTTCCCGAACTGATGGAAGAACTGCCCAACGGATACGTACTGCGTGCATGGGTGCCGGGCTGTTCCACCGGAGAAGAAGCGTACACTCTGGCGATTATTTTTAAAGAGGCGCTGGAAAAAAATAAAAGCCGTAAAAATCTTACGCTGCAGATCTTCGCCACCGATCTTGATGCTGATTCCATAGAGCTGGCACGCAAAGGGATCTTTTCTAAGAACATTTCTACCGACGTATCGCCCGAACGCCTGAGCCGTTTTTTTACCGCGGATGGCGAACATTACCGCGTTAATAATCCCATACGCGAAATGGTGGTGTTCGCTTCCCAGAATGTGATCAAAGATCCGCCGTTTACCAAACTGGATATTCTTACCTGCCGCAACATGCTGATTTATCTGGAACCGGAACTGCAGAAAAAATTGATTGCACTCTTCAATTACAGCCTTAATCCGGGCGGAATTATGGTGCTCGGCACCGCCGAATCGCTCGGAGGTTATTCGGAAGGTTTTGAAGAGCTCGACGGTAAACTAAAATTTTTCAAACGGACTCAAATACCGCTGCGGACCGAACTAATCGATTTTCCGAGTTCCTTCCACCGCGTGAAAAAAGAAAAGATTCTTGATGCAGTGTCGCATAACATTGTTGAGAACATACAGATCCTGGCAGATCAGATTCTGCTGCAGCGTTTTGCGCCCGCCAGTGTGCTGGTGAACAGCAGCGGAGATATTATTTACATTACGGGCAACACGGGAAAATATCTTGCACCGGTCGCGGGAAAAGCGAACTGGAATATCCATGCCATGGCGCGCGACGGATTGCGTGAGGCTTTGCCGGGAGCGTTCCGCAAAGCTATGCAAAACTTTAACGCTGTTATTGTCCGTAATATTAAAGTGGGGACCAACGGAGGAACGCAATTTTTAGATCTTACCATTCAGCGTATCGAAAAACCGGATTCGATAAAAGGGATGGTGATGATCGTCTTCACCGATATGCCTGCGGTACTGGAACAGAACATAGTGAAAGTGAAGAGCGGAAAGCAGTCGGCTTCCTTGTCGCGCCAGAAAGAACTGGAGATCGAACTGCAGCGGAGTTATGAGGACCTGCAAAGCACCCGCGAAGAAATGCAGACATCGCAGGAAGAACTGAAATCGACCAACGAAGAGCTTCAGTCAACCAACGAGGAACTGCAGTCGACCAATGAAGAACTGACCACCTCCAAAGAAGAGATGCAGAGTCTGAACGAAGAGATGCAGACCATTAACATTGAACTGCAGAGCAAGGTGAGCGATTTTGTGCAGGCGAACAACGATATGAAGAATCTGCTGAACAGCACCGAGATCGCCACGCTGTTTCTGGATAAAGATCTGAATATCCGCCGCTATACCGATGCCACCACCAATATTATCAAACTGCGCAGCGCCGATATCGGCCGTCCGTTTACCGACCTGGTCAGCGATCTGCAGTATCCCGATATTGACAGCCATGCACGCCAGGTGTTGAGAACGCTCTCAACAATAGAAACAGCGATAAAAACCAATGACCAGCGGTGGTACAACGTACGGATCATGCCGTACCGCACGCTTGATGACCGCATTGACGGACTGGTGATGACATTTACGAATATCACGGAATCAAAAAATATTGATCTCGCATTGCAAAAAGCAAATCAGGCAATGACCGTTTCGGAAACCCGGTACCGCCGGCTTTTTGAAATGTCGAAAGACGGCATCCTTATTCTCGATGCGGCCACCGGAAAAATCACCGATGTGAACCCGTTCATGATAGAGATGCTGAAATATTCGCGTGAACAGTTCATCGAAAAAACAATCTGGGAGATCGGATTCCTGAAGGATATCATCGCCAACAAGGATAAATTTGTAGAATTACAGCAAAAGGAATTTGTCCGCTACGAAGATCTGCCGCTGGAAGCATCGGACGGACGGAAGATCTATGTAGAATTCGTCAGCAATGTATATTCGGTGAACGATCTGAAGGTGATCCAGTGCCAGATACGCGATATTACCGCGCGCGTTACGGCTGAACACTCCGGGAAAAAAGGGTAAGCGGCCATACACGAAAACGAACGGATGCTGCGCGATTCGCAGGTAGCAGGGCATAACAGATGGCAATTTTTGCCCAATAACAATAAGCTCTTCAGCTGTAGACAAAAATGTTTCTCCCGTTAAAGAACGTCCCGTTTCATGTAAGCATCCCTCTCGTAAAATGCTGCGGTGTGTACACTACACTACACTACACTACACTACACTACACTACACTACACTACACTACACTACACTACACTAGTAACCGTTTTAATTCCATAATCTCTTCTGGCCGAGCGGACAACCGGATTTGTAGATCTGTTATCTGCATGTAAAATATATTTGGTTAAAGGAAAAAAGAAATGAACAACACCAACGACAAAACGAACGCCGAACTTCTTCGCATACAAGCGGAAGAACTGCTGAAAAGCAAGAAACGGGAAACCGGTACGCCATCATCCGAAATTGATGCACTGAAACTTGTTCATGAACTGGAAGTGCACCAGATCGAGCTGGAGATGATGAATGCGCAGCTGTCGGAGAATGCCGAGAAGGAAAAAGTAATATCCGCCGATCTCGTCATAGCGAACAAAAAACTTTTATTTCAGAATTCTGAGAAAGAAGCGCGCGCCGCCGAACTGGTGATCGCCAACAAAGAACTTCTGTTCCAGAATTTTGAGAAAGAGGCACGCGCTGCCGAATTACTCATAACACACGAAGAGCTGAACCGCGCGCATCTGAGAGAAGCGGAATTTGCCGAAAATAAGTATGTGAAATTATACGACTTTGCCCCAGCGGGTTATTTTACCCTTTCCAAAGAAGGGGAAATACTTCAGCTGAATGTTTTCGGGGCAGCGCTGCTCGGCAAAGAGCGTTCTCTGCTGCTGAAAGCA
Source organism: uncultured Ignavibacteriota bacterium (assembly GCA_903861125.1). Taxonomy (GTDB): domain Bacteria; phylum Bacteroidota; class Ignavibacteria; order UBA10030; family UBA8401; genus UBA8401. The sequence goes on along the minus strand of CAIOTF010000023.1, from coordinate 161,413 downwards.
CGGTTCGGTTTTTTTGTCTCCGAGGATACTAAGCCGGTGTTCAACACGTTTCTTGAAAAAGTATTCTACAACAACGTCAGTAAATTTTGCGAAGTGATCCTGGTGCGGAACGGCAAAGAGCGGCTGACCGTTCAGCTTGCCGGCGCTGTTATGGAGAACGGCGCCAAATGTTTTGTTACCGTTTCGGACCTGACCGAGCGGAAATATGCCGAAGAGGGACTGCGGAAAAGCGAAGAGAATTTTAGAAGTATGTTCCGCGAGCACAGCGCGGTGATGATGCTTGTTGACCCGAGAACCGGCAATATATTCGACGCAAATATTGCGGCAGCAAAATTTTACGGATACGAAAGATCGGCACTCTGCTCCATGAATATCAGCGCAATTAACATTCTGCCGGAAGATCAAGTTCGTGCGGAACGGGAAAGTGCTGTTGAACATCGGAATAATTATTTTATTTTTCACCACAAATTATCCGATGGAACTGTCCGGATCGTAGAAGTGCATTCTTCTCCAATTGATCATCAGGGAAAATACATTCTGTTCTCCATCATCCACGACATTACCGACCGTATACGTGCCGAAGAGGAGATACTGGAAAGTGAGGGGAGACATAAGAAGATGATTGCCAATATCTCGGATGTCATCGGTGTCATCGGCATTGATGGTTTAATGAAATATAAGAGTCCCAATATTGAAAAATGGTTTGGGTGGCAACCCCACGATTTAATCGGCACCGATGGCTGGTTAACGGTTCACCCTGATGATCTCGAGCGGATTCAAAAAGAATTCTATACACTTCTACAAACAGATAACGCATCGGCAAAAGTGGAATACAGATATAAATGCAAAGATGGGAATTACAAACAGATAGAACTTACCGCTGCAAATCTTGTGAATGACCCATTGATTAATGGAGTACTGCTGAACTACCGCGATATCACCATACGTAAGAAATCGGAAGAGATTCTGAATAATGAACGCATGCGGTTGCAAGGCATTATTGAAGGAACCAATGTTGGCACATGGGAATGGAACATCCAGACCGGAGAGGTTGTCTTTAACCAAAAATGGTTTGAGATTATCGGGTATATGCCCGAAGAGTTGTCCCCGGTAAGCATTAAAACGTGGGAGGTCCATACTCATCCCGACGACCTGAAGAAATCTGCAATACTTCTGGAGCAGCACTTTAAGGGAGAACGTCTCTATTACACGTGCGAATGCCGGATGAAACATAAAGACGGTACCTGGGTTTGGATCCTGGACCGCGGCCGTGTTATTACACGATCTGCCGATGGGAAACCGCTAATGATGTTCGGCACCCACACCGATATTTCTCAACGCAAGCAAGGTGAAGAAGAGCGCGAACGTTTAATTGCCGAACTGCAAAGCGTGCTGGCCGAAGTGAAAACATTGACCGGCATTATCCCGATCTGTGCGCACTGTAAAAAGGTCAGGGATGATAAAGGGTATTGGGAACAGGTAGAGTCGTATGTGACTCAGCATACCAACGCACAATTTTCCCATGGTATTTGTCCAAACTGTGTTGACAAACTCTATCCCGATCAAGCCGAGAGAATACGGAATAGATCAAAAAAATAAAGTTATCATCATCGGTCTATCCAAGTATGGGTCATAACCAAACACGGCACCTAACACCTTGCGGGCGTGAGCCTCTCGACGGAGCCCAATCGACATCGCAGATCCTGGATCGCAGCGAGCTTTACAGAATTTTTATAATTTTTTATTTAAGGTCTCTACTGAATTTTGTTCCTTGAGAGCATTTTAGGATTATTTTTGTATAAATTTTAATCAGTTATGAATTGCAAATGACTCATTTTGCATAGTAATGGATAATTTTTGAGTCAAAATGGATGGAAAAAGTATGACAAAAGTGTCAGTCTGTAAGCCCTTATTAAATAGTCGATACGCGTTTTGAGTCCTCGTCCGAGAGCAACATTTAGGTCTTAAGTCCTTAACGGAGGCCTACATTTAAGGCTTTTGTTCTTTGCTAGTCGAAACAATAAGAAGATTAGTTCTCGATATTCACCGCAATTTGAATTTTTGTCCTGACCTCAGTATTACATTTACGCTGCTAATAACTAGAAGCCGATAAATTGTAGTCGAAGATCTCTCGCCTTAAGACAATCCATATCAACTTATTCTAAAAGGTAAAGAATAAATGATTATTTCCGATTTGATAATATGATTGTTGTGATCAATATACAGTTCATATTTATACTCATACGGAATTGTGATAAAATAGTCGATTCAAATATTTTGACTATTATAAATAAATTATTTAATATCCAACAATATATCAGCCAACCAATGAAAAACTGATACAGGAACAAGAATATTTAATGCCACATTCTATAAAAAAATATAGAATACTTATCATTGAAGACAATCGCGTATTGTGTGATGGTATCCAAACCAAAATCAATGGAGAGAAGGATATGCGCGTTGTGGCAACATTGAAAAACAGCAGTACTGTTCTGCCAATAGCCCGCCAAACAAAACCTCATATTATCCTGTTAGATGGAAGTTTAAAGAATATCAAAGAACCCTCAGTTATTACAACGGTCAGAAAAAACTTGCCGAACGTGAAAGTGATAGGCATGGGTTTTGTACCGTCACAAACAGAAATTATTGAGTTTGTGGAGGCAGGTGCATCGGGTTTTATATTGAAAGAAGCAACGATCAAGGAATTTCTTGGAACCATACGCATTGTTGCGCAAGGAGGAAAAGTCATTCCACCATCATTGACCGACTCGCTTTTTTCAAGTGTGATTGAGCATGCGCTGAAAAAAGGAGAGGGAAAATATATCAGCACACCCAGTATTACAAAACGGGAACGTGAAATTATGGTGCTTATCGCCGATGGTTTGAGCAATAAGGAAATTGCCGACAGGCTCAACATTGCTTGGCTTACCGTTAAAAGTCACGTGCACAATATTCTGGAAAAATTAGCACTGCATAACCGTCTTCAGATAGCAATGCATTCCCAAGAAGAAAAGAAAAATTAATACCATTTGGACCAACCCTTTCACAAGTACCATCATAGATTTCCTTCCAAATAGTGTAGTCTAAAATCTATATTCGATATTACTAAAATATGTTTGAGGCTAACCTTTTGAACGGATCTTTTACACTCCCTCGTATTGTTGTTTCATAATCCTTCGAACAATTTCAACAATTCATATTCCCGCGTGCTTTTACTCCTCCGACGAGCATTTCATCGTAAAAAATGGATTAATCCCTTTTTACTCCATTCGGACTATTACGTCTCTATATCGCCATCAGTATATTTATTCACGGTGCAGTGGAAGCTATCTTCCCACCATCGACCAAGGGTACAATAGTAATGCTGAACGTTAAGAAGAAAGGAACTTTCACTATGAACTGGGATCGAATGGAAGGACAATGGAAGCAGCACCGAGGGAAGGCAGTGCGCCATTGGGGAAAAATAATGAACGATGAACTTTCCGCAATCATGGGCAAGAATGAGGAACTTGTGGGAAAGCTGCAGGAACGACAGGGAATTGCAAAAGAAGGAACCGCAGTGCTCTTACAAGCGTACAAAATTATTGTGAAACAGCTTAAACAGGCCAACATCAAGTTGAAAAAGATGGATATAGAATTGGGAAGGAAAAAATTAGAAGTAAAACAGTTGAGAATTAATGATTCATTAAAGAAAAGAAAGTGATTCGCGTTGAGCAATGAAAACAAAGCCAATTTGTTCTTGATGACACATGGGGTGTATTATGAAAACTATTCTCATCATCGGCACAGATAGGTTCAACAGTTAATAAACTGTCGGTGGAGCAAAACATGATACACTCAATAGAACAACCAAAGAAAAATACTATTCTGGAACTTCTTTCCCAACTCTGCGCCATATCGGCAGCAAGTATTGGATTGATTACACTTCTCGGTTGGATTCTTGGGCTTCATATGTTTGCCACGTACGGAATAACAAATATTCCAATGGCTCCAAGCACAGCGCTTTGTTTTGTGTTGTTCGGAGCCGCTCTCTTTTTCCGCCAGCGTTATTCGATAAATCGTAGAACACATTTCATCGGTCTGTTCGTGGGTGTGGTAATTGGGCTGTGTGCGCTTCTCTTATTATACGTCTCGCTTAAGGGTATCCATCCGGAAATCGAGCATCTTGGTTTTTCCATCGAAAACTCCTTCGACAAAATAATAATCGGGCACATGTCTCCGCTAACGGCAATCTGTTTTGTTCTGTGCGCATTGGCATTTTTATTATTTCTTTCGTCAACTCTTGTAAGCGTAAAAAGGGGATGGGCAACGTTACTATTGTCTCTTCTGGTATTCTTCACCGCTTCAATTATGCTCATTGCGTATCTGCTTGAAACGCCATTGATGTATACCGCAAACCTTATTCCGCCCTCACTTCCTTCTTCGTTGGCGTTTCTATTTTTGTCGTTCAGTATGCTCGTTGGCGCGGGGCTTCAACTTCAGCATGCCAACAGCCTCAAAAAAGATACATCTTCGTTTGTGCCAATATTTATCATTGTGATGTTTATCGTATTTACGACAATCATTATCGTCGGCAGTGCCAATTTGTATCAATCCTTTAAGAGGAACTTACGCACCGAAATATCGGAACAACTCTCTGCCATTTCGGAATTAAAAGTAAATCAAATGACGCTGTGGCGAAATGAACGTATTGGAGATGGACGATTATTTTATAAGAACTTTGCATTTTCGGCATCGGTGAAACGATACATACAATCCAACAATGACCGCGACGCAAAGAAATCGATTTTAACGTGGATGGAACAAATACAGAATGCTTATTCCTATAACATGATTCTGCTGCTGGATCCACAATTGAATTCAATATTACAATACCCGGAGATTGAAGGACAAATACGAGTAGTCGCTGACCAAAAAGAGAGAGATTCAGTTCTGTCCGGAAACATTGTTTTTCAGGATTTTTATCGGAACGATAAAGATCAAAAAGTCTACCTGAAACTTCTTGTCCCAATTCTGGAAGAGCATTTTCCAAACAGGGTCATTGCAGTGCTTATGTTACGAATCAGTCCTGAGCGGTATCTCATCCCCATCGTTAAACAATGGCCAATACCAAGCAAGACATCCGAAACGCTTATTATCCGTAAAGACAGTAATTGTATCACGTTTTTGAATGATATCAAATTCTACAACAATTCATTATTGAACTTAACGATCCCATTAACGAAAAAAGATGTTCTTGCAGTAAAAGCTGCTACAGGTTATTCGGGTTATGTGGAAGGCATTGACTATCGCGGTCAGGAAGTGTGTGGTTATGTGCGCTCCGTTCCGAATTCACCCTGGTTCATCGTTGCCAAAACGGATAAGGAAGAAGCGTTTGAATCCCTGAATGAAAAATTGTGGCAGATTATTATTTTTTCCATTGCGTTATTTTTCTGCGGAGGTGCAGGCATAGGTTTTTTATATCGCTATCAACAATATCTTTTTTACAAAGGGCAGATGCAACTGATGGAAAATGTAAAGAGTTCAGAGATGCGTTATCGCCGTCTCTTTGAGGCTGCGCAGGACGGCATTCTGATCCTCGATGCCGAAACAGGGAGGGTTGTGGATGTCAATCCGTTCTTGATTGAACTGCTCGGTTTAACGAAGGAAGTATTTCTCAATAGGAAAGTTTGGGAATTGGGATTTCTTAAAGATGCTATTGCAAACGAGGATAACTTTAAGGAATTAAAAGAGAAGGGATATGTTCGATACGAAGACATGGCGATGGAAGCCCACAACGGCGAACGGCACGAAGTGGAGTTTGTGAGCAACGTGTATGTTGTGGACGGCAAGAACGTTATCCAATGTAACATCCGAGATATCTCCTCGCGCGTGCACGCCGAAATGGAAAGAAAGAAAGCGGAAGAAACGCTAAAGGTGAACGAAGCACTGCTGGATAGCATTATTAATAATTCAACATCGTTGATCTATGTTGTCGATACCGAAGGAAGATTCCTTCTGGTGAATAAGACACTGGAATTGTTGTTCTCAAAATCTCGCGAAAAACTCGTAGGGCAAACGAGAGAAGGTGTAATGCCGAAAGAGGCCGCTGAAGAGCATTGGAAGAATGATGTGGAGGTAATGAAATCCGGGAAAGTGAAGATCATCGACGAGCACAATCCGGAACATGATGGAATGCACACATACCTGACCATCAAGTATCCATTATTTAATAGCGAGGGGGAAGTGTACGCCATCGGTGGAATGTCAACGGACATTACTGAACGCAAGCGGGCTCAGGATGGAATCAAGAAACTCAATGCTGAATTGGAAACGCGAGTTCTTGAGCGTACGAGTGAATTAGATTTAGCCAACAAAGAACTCACCGCCTTCTCATACTCCGTCTCGCATGATCTGCGCGCTCCGTTACGGGCCATTGATGGTTTCAGCCTGGCTCTCCTCGAGGATTATGCCCCCGAGCTCGATGATCAGGGAAAGGACAAACTTCAAAGAATCCGTTCGGCAACGCAGCGCATGGGGCGCTTGATCGATGATTTGCTTTCTCTTTCTCGTGTGAGTCAGCTGGATTTGAAACGGAAAAGTTTGAATTTAAGCAGCGTTGCCCAAGAGATAGCGAACGAACTCCAAAAAAGCGATCCCAGCCGCGATGTTGAGTTTTCAATTTCTCCTGATGTAACGGTGAACGGGGACAAAGAACTTTTAAACATTGCCCTGGCGAATCTTATGCAAAATGCATTCAAGTTCACTTCTCGGCATGCAAAGGCTCAGATAGAGTTTGGCGTGACTGCACAAAATGGCACGCGAACATATTTTGTGCGCGATGACGGCGCCGGATTTGATATGCGGTTTGCCGAAAAAATGTTTGGAGCCTTTCAGCGAATGCATTCATCAGTTGATTTTTCAGGTACGGGTATTGGGCTTGCTACCGTTAGGCGTATCGTCAGCCGCCATGGCGGTAAAATCTGGGCAGAAAGCGAAGTGGAGAAAGGGGCAACATTCTATTTTACTCTAGTATAGACAATATTGCTTGCCGTAAAAGGCGACATCCATTTTCCTAACAAAATGAGAAACAGTATGGACAACAAAATTATACTTCTGGTGGAAGATAATCCCGACGATGTGGATTTGACCATTCGCGCATTAATCAAGAAAAAAATTCTTAACAAGGTTGTTGTTGCGCACGACGGAGCCGAAGCACTCGATTATATTTTTCAAACCGGTATGTATCAAGGAATGAAGCGCACATTGCCTACAGTTGTTCTGCTCGACATCAAACTTCCGAAAATTGACGGACTGGAAGTGCTCAGGCGCATTCGTACTAATGAGCAGACGAAATTGCTCCCTGTTGTTATTCTCACTTCATCCAAAGAAGAGCAGGACATATTCTCCGGATATAAGCTCGGTGCAAACAGCTACGTAAGAAAACCGGTAGATTTTGAGCAATTTGCCGATGCAATCCAATATCTAGGACTCTATTGGCTGATTGTCAATGAACCACCCCCTATTAGTTGAGGTTACTATGAAACAGTTATACCGCATTCTTATGGTTGAAGATACTCAGGATGATGCATTATTAATAATGCGTCAGGTACAAAAGGGTGACTTCGATGTTCAGTTTGAACGGGTCGAAACGGAGGCTGCATTTATTTCTGCTCTCGAATCTCAGAAATGGGACATTATTCTATGCGATTACAAATTGCCGACATTTAACGGTATTGAAGCGCTGAGCATCTTGAAAAAGCGGGGTGATGACATTCCGTTCATATTTGTCTCGGGAACAATGGGAGAAGAGAGAGCAGTTGAGGCGATGAAACATGGAGCCCGGGATTATGTGATGAAGGGAAACCTGAAACGGTTATTACCAGCTATTGAACGGGAACTAACAGAATCGAAAACCAGGATAGAGCACAAACATATTGAGGAGCAGATTCATTTCCAGGCTTTAATCCTCAACCAGATATCGAGTGCGGGAATTGCAACTGACCTTGAGGGTAATATCATGTATTGGAACACTGCTGCAGAGACTCTTTACGGTTGGACATCCGAAGAAGTGCTGGGGAAAAAGTCAACAGACTTTTTTCTGACCATAAATTCTCAAATGTTGATAAAAGATTTGCATCGTCGGGTAGATCAAACCGGAGTATGGAATGGGGAAATGGAGTTTAACCGAAAAGATGGAACGACACTGGCTGTTCAGGTTTCAAGCTCTCTTTTGCGAAACATTTCTGGTGATGAGATTGGTATATTAGAAATCTCGACCGATATTAGCGAGCGTAAGCGTAACGAGAAGCTAATTTCTTTACAGACTAAGGTGCTAAAAATACTTGCCTCCGATATTTCCGCTACAGAAGTCGTAAATGAATTAGTTGCAGTAATCAAGCAGGCGGTCGGATATGATGCGGTAGGTTTGCGGCTTAAGTCAGGTTTTGATTATCCGTTTGTTGCTTCCCTCGGTTATTCTGACGAGTTCTTAATGGCTGAGAACACTTTAACGCATCGATACCCCTCAGGCGGGCTTTGCAGGAATGATGACGGCACCATAAGCCTTGACTGTACATGTGGTTTGATTCTCAGCGGGAAAAATGATCTCACCAACCCGCTTTTTACTTCCAGCGGAAGTGCCTGGACCAATAACTCGCTTCCATTTTTAGATATTCCTCCGGAGGCCGATCCCAGGCTGCATCCACGTAACCGTTGTATCCATGTCGGCTTTTTATCACTTGCCTTAATTCCCATTCGCGCAGGCGCTGATATCATTGGCTTGCTGCACCTTGCCGACCGCAATAAGAATCGTTTTACATTGGAAATCATCGAATTCTTTGAAGGCATAGGCATTAGCATAGGAGTGGTTCTGGCACGCAGGTGGGCAGAGGAGGCACTGCAGAAAAATCAAAGCTTGCTTGCCAAAGCCGAAAAGCTGGGTAAAGTCGGTGGCTGGGAATTTGATATTGACACAAAGCAGCAAACCTGGACTGAAACGGTTTACAACATCCACGAATTGGACATCACTTGTAATCTGACGGTAGGCCAAGGCATCAATTTCTACACGCCCGCATCACGACCGATTATTGAACGGGCCGTGGAGCGCGCTATCAAACAGGGTGAGTCGTTTGATATGGAGTTGGAAATTACCACTGCGAAAAACAACCTTCGCAACATTCATGTCATAGGAAATGCGGATCTGGCACAACGTAAAATCTCTGGCTTCTTCCAGGATATCACCGAACGCAAAAAGACGGAAGAAGAATTAAAACAACAGCTAAAAGAATTACAAGAATGGCACGAGGTTTCGGTAGGCAGAGAAGAAAAAATTATAGAACTAAAACGAGAGGTCAATATACTGCTTACATCGTCAGGAAAGAAAATGAAATACGATATTGATGAATAGATTTTGTTATACACGTTGTGGCGTAAGAACATTACCACAATGGAATCGTTGATTTCTGAAAAGTTACAACGTCCTTCACTTGTGACACAATATTTTACTGCGGATGGAATGAATGAATACGTTCAAAGTAATTTTCTCATCAGTATATCAAAAAGTCAATAGCGTCACAATCAGCGAGCGATACCTTGTTGGTTTAATATTAATACTGTTTGGTGCCGCATTAAGAATATGGCCGTTGGGCGTTTTGGAAACGCGGGCTCCTTGGCTTACGTTCTATCCTATGGTAATGATCGCCTCATTATTCGGTGGTGTATACGTCGGGCTGTTCAGCACGTTGCTCAGTTGCATTATTATGTATTATTTTTGGCAGCTATTATCCCCCATTCCATTCCTTAAGGATGTTTTTGACATACTTGGAATGGCGGTCTTCTTTTTAAATGGCGCTATGATTTCCGGTGTAGCAGAAGCAATGCGTCGGGCTCAAGCAAGGGCAAAAAAGGCACAAGAACTTTCAGACGCCGCCAATAAAGCCAAAAGTATTTTTCTTGCGAATATGAGTCACGAATTACGTTCGCCGTTAAATGCAATTCTTGGGTTCTCGCAATTGCTGAATAAATCCGCAGAGACAAGCGCTAAACAAAAAAAACATCTGGATATTATCAGCAGAAGCGGCGAACATCTTTTGCATTTAATAAATAATGTGCTGGATATTTCCAAGATCGAATCAGGGAAAGTTGTTTTGGAAGAAAAAGAAACAGATCTCTACCAAATACTGAGCGAAGTTAATTCTTCCCTGTATGTGAAAGCGGTGGAAAAGAAATTAAAGTTAATGGTTGAAATAGACCCGGTTGTTCCTCACGTTGTTTTGATTGACGGTGTAAAATTGAAACAAGTTCTTAATAATCTTGTTGGAAATGCGATAAAATACACAAAACAGGGGAGTGTGACCGTAAGAGTTAATGTAGGTACCCACGGTGAGAATGAAAAAAGAATGATGCACTTAGAAGTGGAAGATACCGGACCGGGAATTAAGATTGAGGACCGGGAAAATGTTTTTCTATCATTTGTCCAGTTGAAAGAACGGTTATCTTCCGACATCGGCTACGGATTGGGATTAACTATCAGCAAACAATTTGTTGAACTGATGGGGGGACATATCGGTGTGAAAGGAGACTATGGTACCGGCTCAATATTTTATGTTGAAATTCCGGTAACAGAAATAACGGCAGAAACGGATAAAGAGTTATCGAATAATCGTGAAATTATGGGTGTTGAAGAAACGAACACAAATTATCGTGTTGTTATTGCCGACGATCAATTGGAAAATAGAGCATTACTTCACACACTGCTTGAACCATATGGAATTGAATTACGGGATGCCGTGAATGGCAGAGAAGCAATTGATCTGTATGAAGAATGGAAGCCGGCGCTCATTTTTATGGATATCCGTATGCCGGAAATTGACGGAATGGCGGCGACAAAGATCATCAGAAAAAAAAAGGGGGGCAGTGAAGTGAAAATTGTTGCACTAACAGCTCATGCCATAGAAGAAGAACGAATTGAGATAATGCTGTCCGGCTGCGACGATTGTATTCGCAAGCCGTATCGCGATCATGAAATCTATGAAGCACTCTCAAAACATATTGCCGTTAAATTTCGTTATGCCGCACAAAGTAAAAGTGATCTTTTATTGCAATCCGAATTGAATGTACAGGCGTTTAAATATATACCTGCAGAAATTGTAAAAGAATTGCAATCTGCCGTTGAAATGCTTGATGACATATTGGCGTTACGTATTATCGATAAAATAAATTTGATTGATCCGAAACTTGGCGGAAAACTGTCGGAAATGGTCTTGAAGATCCATCATAAAGAAATCTTAAGTATCGTAGATTCAATCATGGAGAAATTTGAATATGGAACAAGAAATACATAGCGCTCACCATCAGATTGATGTTATGATTATTGATGATGTGACGGAGAATCTGAGCTTGCTCACAGATATTCTTAAGAATAATAATTACAACATTCGATTAGCGACCGATGCGAATATTGCGTTACGAAGCATAAAGGCAAAACACCCATTTATTATTCTGCTCGATGTTCAATTACCGGGTATGGATGGTTACGAGCTGTGTAAAGTATTGAAAGCGGACGATGCAACAAAAGGAATACCGGTTATATTTATTACCGTGCACTCATCGTCCGAAAGTAAATTAAAGGCATTTGAATCAGGCGGGGTAGACTATATTACTAAACCTATTCTGGTGGAAGAAGTTCTTGCCAGAGTCGCTGTTCATATACAAATAAGAACATTGCAACTTGAAGAAGAACGAAATAGGAGTATTCTCCAAAAAGAAATCGAAGAACATCGTCTTGACAAAAATGAATTATCGAACAACAGCGCAATAGTAAACGCTCTTCTTGAAAAAGAAAAGCGAAATGCCAAAGCTTTATTGGGAATCCTGAAAGATCAAAAAGAAGTCATGGCATCGTTGAAAGAAAGCGAATTGCGTTTTCGGTCTGTAACAGAATCGGCAAACGAAGCAATTATAACGGCAGACAGCAAAGGGATTATCGTCGATTGGAACCGAAGCGCTGAAAAAATATTCGGCTATCCTAAGTCAGAAAGTATCGGGAAAAATCTGAATATCATTATTCCCAAAAGTATTGTGGATAAACATAACAGTGGAATTAAACGGATGGAACTCGGTGGAGACCGACATGTTATCGGGAAAACATTAGAATTATTTGGGCTGCATATGAACGGAAAAGAATTTCCTTTGGAATTATCCTTGGCTGAATGGGAGACAGGATCAAGACAATATTTTACCGGTATCATTCGTGACATTTCTGACCGATATAATGCTGATAAAGAGTTAAAAATAAGTGAAGATAAGTATCGCACTATTTTTGAAAATGTACAGGATGTATATTTTGAAACAATGGTGAATGGTACGATACTTGAAATCTCTCCTTCCATTGAAATAGTTTCCAAAGGTCAATATCATCACACGGATTTAATTGGGAAATCGATGTATGATTTTTATTATAATCCTGACGATCGTCTTTCTATGCTCGAACAACTTCAGAAAACGGGCCATATTAATGATTACGAGGTTCAATTCACGAACAGAGATGGTTCCATTCTTACCTGTTCCATCTCTTTAAAAGTAATAAGAGATGCTGAAAGCCAAGTGCAAAAAATTATTGGCAGCATGCGCGATATCAGCGAGCGCAAACACATGGAACAAAAGCTGACCGAAAACGAAAAACGATTAGGCGACATTATTTTCAGTGTCGGCGACTGGGTTTGGGAACTGGACAAAAATGGAGTTTATACCTATGGTTCGCAGAAAGGTTTTGAGCTTTTGGGACGATCGAAGGAAGATATTCTTGGAAAAACTCCGTTCGATTTCATGAATCCCGATGAAGCACAAAGAGTACGTAAAGTATTTTCTGACATTGCAGCACGGAAAGGATACATCAAAGATCTTGAAAATTGGTATGTTAAAAAGAATGGTGAAACAATCTGTCTTTTGACAAACGGAGTGCCCATACTGGACAAGGATGATAATCTTACAGGGTATCGCGGAGTTGATAAAGATATTACGGAACGTAAAAAAGCCGAAGATCAAATTCAAAGGTTATCGGCGGCGGTAGAACAAAGTCCTGTATCGATTGTTATTGCGAACTTAGAAGGGACCATAGAGTATGTCAACAAAAAGTTTATTGATGTAACAGGATACTCTTATAATGAAGCGATTGGAAAAAATTCCAGAATATTAAAATCAGGGGAAACCACCGTTGACGAGTATAAAACCTTATGGGAAACTATTACCGCAGGGAAAGAATGGAGAGGTGAATTCCACAATAAAAAAAAGAATGGAGAACTATACTGGGAGTCTGCCGCAATTTCGCCAATTGTAGTTGATCAAGGCAAAACAACGCATTATCTTGCGGTAAAAGAAGATATCACCGAACAGAAGGAAATGCAGAAACAGATGTTTCGATCACAACGTATGGAAAGCATCGGAACACTGGCCGGCGGCATTGCCCACGATCTGAACAATATTCTTGGTCCTATCTTACTCTCCGCTCAGATCTTACGGATGAAAGTACACGAAGAGGAATTACAAAGTCTTATTAATACGATCGAGTTATCGACGATTCGGGGAAAAAATATTATTGCACAAGTGTTGGGTTTTGCACGCGGTGTAGAAAGCAAATTTATCTTGATGCAAATCCGCCATATCGTTCAAGAGGTAGAGGATATTATCAAGCAGACATTTGAAAAGAATATTAGTTTTCAAAGTTATGCATCAAAAGATTTGTGGACGGTTAATGCCGATCCTACGCAGATCCATCAGGTATTGATGAATCTCTGCGTGAATGCCCGCGATGCTATGTCGAACGGCGGTAATCTTAAAATAAATGTAAAAAATGTAGAGGTAGACGACACATTTCGAAACCACCACCAAAACGCAAATAAAGAACGATACCTGGAGATCGAAGTTCGAGATACAGGAAGTGGTATTCCGCCGGAGATTCAACAAAAGATATTTGATCCATTTTTTACTACGAAAGACATCGGCAAAGGGACAGGTCTTGGTCTTTCCACTGTTTATAGTATTGTGAAAGCGCATTCTGGATTTATCGAAATGGAATCCATTGTAGGGAAAGGAACAGTGTTTCAGATATATTTTCCGGCAGTAACAGAATCTGAAGGGACTGTTGAACATTATTCCTGTGTGAATATTGTGCAGGGAAATAGCGAAACTATTCTGGTTATTGATGATGAAGAACCAATCCGGTCGACTTGTGAGGAAGTGCTCAAATTTTATAATTACAGCGTCGTAACTGCAACCAACGGCTCGGAAGGAATTACAACGTTGATCCAGAAACGAATGAAGTTCCAAGTTGCGTTGATTGATATGATGATGCCGGTGATGGACGGAAAGATCGCCAGCGCTGCCATAAAGAAGATTGAACCGAACATTAAGATCATAGGCATGAGCGGCATGATGGATCAATCTAAAATAGATAATGGAGATAAAGCCTTTGACCTATTTTTACGAAAACCATTCTCCACGCAAGAATTGATTGAAGCAGTACAAACAGTGCTGGCGAGCAATAAAACAGATGCAACATAATATGCTGATGAGATCATGAAGGCGAATATGAATGGCTTCATGCTTCGAGAGTTTTTTTATAGATACTAAGACAAGAGCGTGAGCCCTTCTTTTTACAATTCCCTCAGCAAAACGTCATAATATTACGGCGGTATATTTGTGTAGGTATTCCAAATATTAATGACTATCTTCTCTAAATACCTTGTCATACGTAGAACCACAACCCTCATCGAGGCGCCGTTGTGTTTAATCTATTTTGCACTACGCTTCACTATAGTTTGCGCTTCATAATAATTCTACCCTTCCCAATTCCATAAACATTCATCCGCAAGTGAATAAGCAGATATGTGTATCTCTGCTTGGTTGATGTTATTTAAACAGGTAAAAAGGATGTTGTAATGAAAAATACCCACAAGAAATACAATGCAACGAGCTTCCACCAAAAGGCGGAAGAACTGCATAATAAAAGGACATTTGATGCCGGTTCGGGGACCACAGAATCCGATACGCTGAAACTTATTCACGAACTTAAAGTGTACCAGATAGAACTGGAAATGCAGAACGAAGAAATGGTGATGATAAAAGAGAAGGCGGAAACTGAAGCAAAAAAATATACTTCTCTCTACGATTGTGCTCCGTCGGGTTATTTTACACTGTCCGGCGATGGAAATATTAGTGAGTTAAATATTGCCGCATCGCAAATGCTTGGTAAAGAGCGTGCACAATTAATAAATGCACGTTTCGGATTTTTCGTTTCAGACGACACACTATCATCCTTTAATGCTTTTCTCAAAAATATATTTATCAGCAACGTCAAAGAAAGCTGCGATGTTACACTTACTACAAATAATAACAGACCACAGTCTGTTCATGTTACCGGTATTTCTTCCGAAAATGGAGGGCAATGTTATATTACTGCGGTAAATATTACTGACCGTAAGTTGGCGGAAGAAGCGTTGCAGAAGAGCGAAACACATTATCGAACACTTTTTGAAAAAGCGACCGATGGTATTATGTATTTATCTCTCGATTCAGAAATTGCAAAGGTTAATGAGTCATTTGCAAAAATGCATGGATACACAGTTGATGAGATGCAGAACATGAGCCTTAAAGATTTGGATACACCCGAAACATCCGGAAGAGTATCAGAAAGAATATCACGACTGATGTCCGGCGAAACCCTATGCTTTGAAGTAGAGCATTACCACAAAAATGGTCATACAATCCAATTGGAAGTATCAGCAAATCTTATAACTGTCGGGAACGAGAAAAATATTCAAAGCTTTCACAGAGACATCACCGATCGCAAGAAAGCCGTAGAAGCGTTGATTGATAGCGAAGATAAATTCAAATATGTTTTTGAATATTCAGTGATTGGAAAATCAATCACACAGATAAACGGTGAGACAAAAGTAAATATTGCATTCTGCAATATGGTGGGGTATTCTCCTATGGAAATGCAAAACATAAAATGGCAGGAGATTACCTATCCCGACGATATTGAGTTGACGCAAAAGCATATTGTTTCACTTGTCTTCGGTGAGAAAGAATCCGTGCGGTTCGAAAAAAGGTTTGTTCGTAAAAACGGTTCCATCATTTGGGTAGATTTAAGTTCATCAATACGTCGCGATAAACAAAACAATGCGAAGTATCTTTTGTCTGCAATGATAAACATTACCGAACGCAAGCAGGCGGAAGAAGCGTTGAAAAGAACTACCGGTATTTTGACCGAACGAGTAAAAGAACTTCATTGCTTATACACCATTTCCGACCTTCTCAGACGAGAAAATATTTCTCAAGAAATCATGTGGCTCGAGTGTGCCAATCTTCTCGCGCAATCGTATAGGTTTTATCAAAATGCCGCTTGCCGTATCATTATGGAAGGTCGTGAGTACTGTACATCAAATTATAAAAAAACTGAATGGTCGCAAAGCCGTGTCATTAATGTTCAAGGTAAACAGATAGGAAGTATTGAAGTCTGCTACCTGGAAAAAAGACCGGAAGAAAATGATGGTCTATTTCTCCCTGAAGAAGAGGAGCTTTTCACAACCGTTGCGAATCTCATGGAAAAATCCACAGAGCGTAAGCAGGCGGAAGAACGGCTAAAGGAAAGTGAATTGGCATTAAAAATCGCTCAATCTGTAGCACGCATTGGAAGTTGGAAATGGCACATTAAAGAGGGAAAAGTATTCTGGTCGGACGAGATGTATCGTATCTTTTTCATCGATAAAAAAACGTTTACCGGACCGCTTGAAGATGTCATAATAAAAACAATGCATCCCGAAGATTTACATATTGTGTCGAATGCAGAAGAACTTGCTAAAAATATTCCGATGGAGTACCGGATCATTCTGCCGGATACATCCATAAGGAATATATACTCACAGACAGGTGATCCCATACTTGATACCGAAGGGAAACCTGTTTTTCTTACGGGAATTGCGCAAGACATCACTGAACGTAAGCAGGCCGAAGAGAAACTTCGGAACAATGAAGAACGTTTACAATCTCTCTTTGCAAACATGACGGAAGGATTTTCTATTCAGGATGTTCTATGCGATGCGGCCGGCAAACCCTTTGACCTTCGCTTTGTCGATGCAAATCCTGCATTCGAACGGCAAACAGGTCTAAAAAATGCAGATACGTTAGGTCATACACTTCGCGAATTGTTTCCAACCTCGGAACAATACTGGATCGATCGCTATGGAAAAGTCGGGATTACCGGTGAACCGACAAGTTTTGAGGCCATGTTCGGCCCTCTGAACATTTATTATAATGTTAACGCTTTCCAAACAAAGCCCGGTCAATTGGGGGTTATGTTTACCGATATTAATGAGCGGAAACAAGCAGAAATACAATTACACACAATAACTGAGCGCCTTCATCTTGCTTCGTCTTCTGCAAAAGCCGGAGTATGGGATTGGAATCTTCAGACGAATGAAATGATCTGGGATGATAGGATGTGTGAACTGTATGGGCTCTCCCGTGAAATATTTTCCGGAAGAATAGATGCATGGGAAAAGGGACTGCATCCTGAAGATGCTTTACGGGCGTTCGAAGAATGCCAGCAGGCCATACGCGGTGAACGGGAATTTGACACTGAGTTCCGCATCATACATCCCAATGGGGAAGTGGTGCATATTAAAGCAAACGGACTTGTCATTCGCGATGAAAATGGAAAACCTGTCCGAATGATCGGTTTGAACATAGATATTACTGATCGTAAACTATTGGAGGAAAAACTTCAGGGAAAAGATATCCAGTTTAGAAAGCTTTCTGCAAATGTATCCGACATGATTTATCAGTTTACAAGAAGGTCTGACGGAAAATATTTTGTTCCCATCGCTTCAGAAGGAATCAAAAATATTTTTGGATGTTCACCGGAAGATGTTATTGAGGACTTCACTCCGATCTTCAGAGTAATTTACCCAGAAGACACAGAAAGATTAATCAGTGACATTGAATATTCAGCGGAGCATTTAACCTTCTTTTCGTGTGAATTTAGGGTGCAAGTACCCGGTAAGCCAATACAATGGATTTATTCAAGATCAACACCTGAAAAATTGTCTGACGGCAGTATAACCTGGTACGGTTTTAATGCAAATATTACCGAACGCAAGCAGACAGAAGAAGCACTGACCTTAACACGCATTAGTGTAGAAACTGCATCCGATTCACTATTCTGGATGAAACCAAATGGTAAGATTGTGGACGTAAATGAAGCGGCTTGTCGTTCACTGGGCTATACACGCGAAGAATTACTTCAGTTGTCGGTTCACGATGTGGATGCACATTACAGCGCGGAAGTATGGGCGCAGCATTTTCCGGCACTTCGGAAGTATGGCACATTAAAGTTTGAATCAGAGCAGCGGGCAAAAGATGGACGGTTGATACCGGTAGAAATTGTTGCAGATTATATCCGGCAAGGCGATGAAGAATATAATTGCGCGTTCGTTCGAGACATCACCGAACGCAAGAAGTCGGAAGTAGCATTAAAAGAAAGCGAGGCAAAGTATAAACAGCTCTATGAATCCAACCAAATGCCGATCGCAATTTTTGATGCTGAAACTTTAAAATTCCTTTCCGTCAACAATGCATTTATTGAAAAATACGGCTACACACGGGAGGAATTTTCAACAATGACTATTTTGGAAATCAGGCCTGATTCTGAAATAGAAAGAGTGAAACAGTCGGTCATATTAATTGATAAAGGGCTTGTCAATCTGGGTGAATATCTTCATAAAAAGAAAAACGGTGAAATCATAGAGGTTGAAATTATCAGGTACGATCTGGTGTTTGAAGGAAAAAATGCAAAATTGGTTTTTGCCAACGACATCACCGAACGCAAAAACACCGAACTGGCATTACGTCACGCGCAAAAACTTGAAAGCATCGGAACGCTGGCCGGCGGCATTGCGCACGACTTCAATAATCTCATGAACGCCGTCCTGGGGCAATCAGCGTTGGCCCTTAATAAACTCGCCAAAGAAAGTCCCGCTGTGGATAACATTGAGAAAGCAATTAAAGCCTCCGAGCGAGTTGCCGATCTTACAAAGCAATTGCTCGCATATTCCGGCAGAGGAAAGTTTTTTATTGTTGAAATAGATCTAAATAATTTGATCAACGAAAATGTTCAAATGCTCGAAGTATCGTTACCAAAAACTACGCAGTTTCGGTACGAACCGGGTTCTCCATCACTTCATATGAAGGGTGATATCAGTCAGATTCAACAAGTGATCATGAACGTCATCATAAATGCCGGTGAAGCAATGGGATCTAATCCCGGATTGATCACCCTTTACACAAATAGGATTGAGATTAAAAAAGAGACCAATGAATATTCAAAGTATACCAGTGTTCCGCTAGCAGCGGGCAGCTATGCACTATTGCAGGTGAAAGATACGGGGAGTGGTATCAGCGAAGAGACACTCACTCGCATTTTCGATCCGTTCTTCACAACTAAATTCACCGGCAGAGGTCTCGGTCTTGCGGCTGTACTTGGAATTATTAAAGGACATAAAGGAGGACTTCGGATTGAGAGTGAAGTAGGAAAAGGAACGACGTTCGAAATTGTTTTCCCGTTGATTGACCCTTCCAAAACGACCGAAGTATCGGAAAAGGAAAAATTATCGATAGTGAATGGAAAAGGGAAAACAATATTGGTCATTGATGACGAAGCATCGGTCATTGAATTGCTTGAAGATGTTTTGCCCGAAGTCAACTTCAAAGTAATCAGCGCCTTAGATCCGTTGAAAGGTATCGAGCTCTATCGCCAACATCATCAGAACATATCGTTGGTGATTCTAGACTATTCAATGCCGCATATGGATGGTAAGGCGGCGTTTGAGAAGCTGTTGCAGATCAATATGGAGGTAAAAGTTCTCCTTTGTTCCGGATATTCTGAAGAAGAAACGCTGTTAGAATTCGGAGTTGACAGGCCGACAGGGTATTTCCAAAAGCCGTATAAAACGGATGCACTTATACAGTTAGTAGCGGAGATTGTTTCGAAAGATCGGTGAACCTGATGCCATGGAATTAATAAGAAATACATTCATTATGATATTCTCCAAACATCACAGAACGCATACAGGTATGATGACGATTTCGCAGAATACGCTGCGGAGAAAGTTGTTGCAATTCCGACTATTCAACCTCACTGAGGCATTGGAATTTTTCCAAAACCGTCGTAGAACAAAAGCGATATGAAAACTTCGGGATTACCTTACGATCGATCGCCGTCAATGAATTTTATACACCTTATCAATGCAAGCCAATATTTTTAACATTGTTCACCGATATTTTGAATTCAATCTATAATATGAGCACATACTTAGCATAATTAATGTTCTATCAAAGGTGTTTGCTATAGAAAATGAATAAACGCAACCCCCAAAGGAAATGTATGGCCAAAATATTCGTAGAAAACGTTACCGCCGAAATGATCCTGGAACAGCCGGTAAAAGATCAGCACGGACTGGTTATTTTTCAAAAAGGGACAGTCGTCACCGATACGATCATTAAAACTCTTAAAACGCGGGGTGTTATAGAAATATCGATAGAAGGAGAGGGTGTCTTGGGATCCTCATCAATCGATCCGCTGATCATAGAGTTTGCTACTGCTGAAACTCAAGAACTGTTCCGGAATAATACTCAGCGCGGTCCATTTGTTACCGAATTGATTCGTCATATCGCGCATCGGCTGGCACTGCGGAGTTCGGAAGGAAGGTCTCATGAAAACTAATCTCCAACGTTTACTTTCCGATGCAACGACATTATCATCGGTCCCGTATGTGTACATGCAACTCGATGACGCTATACGAAGCTCACGTGCATCCGCCGAACAGTTCAGCACCATTATCTCTCAAGATTCCAGCTTATCGTTGCGTTTATTGAAAATTGTCAACAGTGCCTTTTACAGTTTTCCGCAAAAAATTGACACCATCTCCCGTGCTGTAATCGTTGTCGGAACCCATCAATTGCGCGATCTTGCGCTCGCAACATCCATCATCAATTCGTTTAAGAATATTCCGGTGCAATTTATTTCGATGGAATCGTTTTGGAGACATAGCATTGGGTGCGGAGTGGCTTCCCGGATTATCGCAAGTTACTTGAAGGAGCCGAATGTTGAACGATATTTTGTGGCGGGTATTTTACACGATATCGGACGGTTGATTATTGTCAGCAAACTTCCCGAGTCTGCCGAAGAAATATTTTCCATTGCGGCGGCAAGCACAACTCCTCTCTATATGGTTGAACGGGAGGTTCTTGGTTTTGACCATGCAAAAGTAGGAAGCGAACTTATTCAGCTTTGGAAATTGCCGAAGAGTTTTGAAGATATCATTCATTTCCATCATGAACCGTCACAGGCAATTAAGCACCGTTTGGAAACATCAGTTATTCATATTGCCAACGCCATTGTTCATGCCATGAGTTTAGGAAACAGCTGTGAATTATTTGTGGCGCCGATTAGTGAAGAAGCGTGGACAACGATAGGTCTGCCGATGGACGTGATCCCGAATATCATTGAACTTATTGACAAACAGTTCAACGAAATCATAAACAGTTTCATTGTCCATTCACCGTAACGTATGAAAATCCCAATCCGTTTTACAACGATTGATTCACTCGTTCGATTTTTCCTGATCTTCTTGGGTTCAATCGCAATAAGTGAGATCATTGTTATGTTGATTCTTGCAGTGATGCCGCCGCAGCCGGTGTGGCGCACTATAGTGCTTGACGTATTTCTACTCTCATCTTTAATTTTTCCTTCACTCTATTTTTTTATGTTTAAGCCGCTGACAGTTCTTCTTGCCGAGCGCACACTGGCAAAGGAGGTGCTGCGGGAGAGCGAAGAACATTTTCGTTCAGTTGCTCAATCAGCGAACGCCGCTATTATTACCTCTTCCGGCAAAGGTATCATCTTAGGCTGGAATCGTGCTGCAGAAATAATTTTTGGTTATACCAAAGAAGAGATTACCGGTAAAGAATTGATCACAATAATTCCGCCGCGCTTCGTTGAACAGCATATCAACGGTATGAAGCGAATAGAACAGGGAGGCGAACATCATGTTATCGGAAAAACAATCGAATTAACCGGATTACATAAAAACGGAAATGAATTTCCGATTGAATTGTCATTGGCAGAATGGGAAGCTGCTTCCGGAAAATATTTTACCGGAATTATACGGGATATCACAAAACGCAAACAAGGTGAAGAAGAACGCGAACGATTGATCACCGAACTGCAAAGCGCATTGACCGAAGTGAAAACATTGTCCGGCATTATCCCGATCTGTGCAAACTGCAAAAAGATCAGGGATGATAAAGGATATTGGGATCAGGTAGAGGTCTACGTTTCCGAACATACCGACGCTCATTTTTCCCACGGTATTTGCCCCGACTGTATAGAAAAAATATATCCCGAACAAGCCGAAAGACTGCGAAATAGACCGAAAAAATAGGCGTATCAACCGCACTCTATCCCCAAGTGTTTTACGGTAATGCATTGAAGCATTGCGCACTTTTGCCTACCTTACTGCAGAACCGGATACCGCAATCCGGCGGGGAAAATGACGTATAGTAAACAACGTTAACCTCTCGAACACCCCGGAGAGGTTTTTTTTTGTAACGCAGAAAACAACCATGAAAAAGACCGATCAGCAATCAAAATTAGCGGGCCTTCGTACAAAGGCGGAGCGTGCTGCGAAAAAGAAAAATCCGAAAAAAAGTTCGGTACTTTCCGAAGCCCAAACAGCGATCCTTGTTCACGAACTTGAAGTGAACAAAATTGAATTGACAATGCAGAACGAAGATCTTCGGCTGGCAAAAGAGCAGTCCGAAGCGGCGGCGATGAAGTATGCCGAATTATACGACTATGCTCCTTCCGGATATTTTACGCTTACAAAACAAGGGGTTATTGTAGAATTGAACCTGTGCGGAGCAGCCATGCTCGGTCAGGAACGTTCGGGGCTGAAGAAAAGAAAACTTTCCTCTTTTGTATCCCACGAGACAAAGAAATTGTTCAATCTTTTTTTGGAAAAAATATTTAACAATAATTCAGTCCAAAAGTGTGAAGTAATTCTGGCGGTGGATGGCCGGAATCCAATGGTTGTTCACATGAAGGGGAGCGCAGCCTCCAACGGAACACGCTGTCTGTTAACCGCGGTCGATATTACCGAGCGGAAGAGTACGGAAGAGTTACTGAAAGCAGCTGAGAAGAAATACAAGAACATTATTGAGGTCACATCCGATTGGGTCTGGGAAATAAACGAAGATGGAAAATATTGTTATTGTTCCGATAAGGTTGAACAGATTCTTGGGTTTACTCCTGCCGAGATTTTAGGCATATCCCCTTTTGATTTAATGCCTCCCGTCGAACGAAAGCGTGTCCGTGCGATCTTTGATAGGATTGTTCAAAAAAAAGGACCAATTGTTGACCTTGAGAACTGGAATGTGCATAAAGACGGTCACCTTGTCTGTGTAGTGACCAATGGTTTTCCTCTCTTCGATGAATCGGGGAATTATACCGGATACCGGGGAGCCGATAGGGATATTACATCACGGAAAAAAGAAGAGACGAAGATCCGTCAGCTTTCACAAGCGGTGGAACAAAGTCCGGCGTATGTTATTATTACCGATCCTGTGGGTAAGATACAGTATGTTAATCCAAAATTTACCGAAGTGACCGGATATAGTCTGGAAGAAGTGATCGGAAAAACTCCGCGCATTTTTAAATCGGGCGAAACGCCCCTTGAAGAATATAAAAAATTGTGGCAAGTCCTGACGACCGGCGGCATCTGGCACGGAGAATTTCATAATAAGAAAAAGAACGGCGAACTTTTTTGGGAGTCCGCAACAATATCGGCGATCAGAAATGAACAGGGAATAACGACGAACTATCTTGCCGTAAAAGAAGATATCACCGATCAAAAGCTGCTGCAGAACAATTTCGCGCAAAAAACCAGTCTGATGAACTCGCTGTTTAACTCAATTCCCGACATTATCTTTAATAAAGATTTGAACGGTGTGTACCTGGGTTGTAACCGATCATTTACAGAGTTTGTAGGCTTGTCGGAGGACAAGATCGTCGGAAAGACCGATCACGATTTTTTTGACAACGATGTCGCCGATTTCTTCCGGAGTCAGGATAAGCTGATGCTGAAGTCGCTTCATCAGCGGCACAACGAGGAGTGGATCACATATCCCGACGGCCGCAAGAGGCTGGTTGATACGATCAAGTCTCCTTTTTATGGTCTCAATGAAACCGTACTCGGCATCATCGGCATCAGCCGCGATATTACCAACATCCGGCAGGCGGAGAATCAGCTGCGGTTGTCCGAAGAACGGTTTCGATCGATCGTGGAAAAAATGATCTCCGTGCAGTCCGAAAAGGATATTACCAGGGTCATTGCGGAAGGGACCAAATCGCTTGTGGAGTATGATACGCTCTCCATCTATCTTGCCGATCATACCGCACATAAATTGTATCCCATCAACGTAGACGGAGCCGAATGGAAGGCCACCAATCTTGACGATTGGACGATTTCGATCGGCGAAGGTATCATCGGATCGATCGTTGCTTCCGGTAAAAGCGAATTAATTACCGATGCCCATCTGGATTCCCGCACGGTCTATCCGAAAGGGGCAACGATAAAGAAAGAGCAGATAATCGTGCATCCTCTGCGTGCGGGGAATGTTGTATGGGGTGCTTTTGCCATCAACCGGACGTCCGATATTAAATTCACTCCCCAGGAATTTGAACTGACGAATTTTATCGCCACTTATGCATCGCTGGCGATCGACAATATTTCGCTGATCGATAAATTGCGTTCGACCAGTTCTCGGCTCGAAAAACTGATCCAGAATATTCAGGCGGGAGTGCTGGTGGAAGACGAGACCAGACATATTACGCTGATCAATAAAAATTTCTGCACCATGTTCGGCATTCCGGTGGAGCCGGAATATCTTCTCGGAACGGATTGTTCGAATTCGGCGGAACAGAGCAAACATATGTTCACAGAGCCGGAAAAATTCATCAGCCGGATCGGATCGGTGCTGAACGATAAAATAATTGTTACGAATGAAGAACTCTCGTTGATTGATGGACGAACCTTTGCACGCGATTACATTCCTATTTTTATTGACTCCGAATACAAAGGCCATCTTTGGCTGTATAATGATATAACTGTTCGGAAACAAAATGAAATCGAGATTGAAAAGCTTGCCCGTTTCCCGAATGAGAGTCCGGATCCGGTATTCCGCGTCAGCAATAATTTTACCATTCTGTATCTGAATGCCGCCGGAGAAAAAATGCTGGACGAAGTGGGGGCCGAACGGGGCAATATTGTTCCTTCGGCATGGAGCCCGATCATCGAGAGAGCGCTGCTGACCGGAGCACCTGCGGAATTTGAGATCGCTGCTAAGCAAGGAACGCCCATCTATGCCGCCCATTTTGTTCCTGTCTCGTCAGCCGGTTACGTTAATATCTATGTCCGCGATATTACGGCACGAAAATTAGCGGAATGGGAAACGATGAAAGCCAAACAGCTTGCCGAAGAATCCATGCGCGCAAAGCAGGATTTTCTGGCAAAGATGAGCCATGAATTGCGCACACCGATGAATGCAGTTCTGGGTCTTACCAATTTGATCTTCAACACCCCATTATCGAACGAACAGCAGACGCTGCTTCAGGGAATAAAATCATCGGGCGATAATCTGCTGGCCATCATCAACGACATTTTGAATCTTGCCAAGATCGAGGCGGGGAAACTGATGATCGATCAAAACGAATTTGTTCTGAAGGGGATGCTTGAAAATATACGCATAGCAATGCTTCCCATGGCAAAACAAAAAGGGATCGACCTGTTCTTCGAAATAGATCCTGGTATTGCGGAAGTAATCGTCGGAGATTCTGTCCGCCTCAGTCAGATCTTCATCAATCTTCTCTCCAACGCAATAAAGTTTACGGGGCAGGGCAGCGTTGTACTTAAGTGCAAGATGGGTTCGCTGCGGGGAAGAACCGGAATGTTCCAAATTTCCGTTACCGATACCGGCATCGGAATACCGCCGGAAAAACTGCAGTCAATTTTTGATGCATTTTCACAGGCGTCGAAGGATATTTCGGTGCGGTACGGCGGAACAGGTTTAGGGCTTACCATTGTAAAACAGCTGGTGCAGCTGATGAAGGGTGAGGTACGCGTTGAAAGTGTTCTGGAAAAAGGCTCTACATTTATTGTTACACTTCCGCTGAACATCAGTCTGAACAAGAAGGAGTCGATTGTTCAGCGGTCGAGCGGTCAGACCACGTTCAAAAAATTAGAGGGGAGAGTATTGCTTGTTGAAGATAATCCTGCTAATCAGATGGTGGCGGTGAAAACAATGCAGATGTGGGCAGTCGAGGTTGATGTTGCTTCGGATGGCTACGAGGCATTGTCGAAATTGAAGACGGCCGCGTATGATTTTGTTCTTATGGATATACAGATGCCGGGGATTGATGGATTTGAAACGACACGAAGAATACGTACAGAACTGAACGAGCCGCAGCGTTCCATTCCCATTATTGCAATGACCGCATCCGTTCTGTATGATCCGGAAGCCAGAGCGATCAAAGCCGGCATGAACGGCTATGTTTCGAAGCCGTTCGAACTGGAGGAACTGTACAACAAAATATTGCCGTATGTGCGTCTGCGATCTGTTTCCGTTGAAGCAGCCGGCGCCGTTCAAAAACCCAAAGCGTTCAAACATCTTGATACCCGGTTTCTGGAAAGTATTGCATCGGATAATCCGGCATTCATCTCCGAAATGATACTGCTGTTCGAAAAAAACACCCCTGCGTACATCGGCGCGATGAAAAAAGCATTGGAGGAGAACGATCTTGCCGCATTGATGAGAACAGCCCACACCATGAAGCCGACAGGGGGCTATATAGGCATCAATGATCTGAAACCGCTCGTGGCGGAGCTGGAAGCTCTGGCGGACCGCAAGGCCGGCACGGACGAACTTCGGCATGCCCTGCAAAAAGTTGAGGTTCTTTGTGAAGAAATATTTTACGATATTACCCAATGGAAAAAATCACAATAATAGGATAGCATTAGCCATATGAAAACATTATTAATCGTTGATGACGAACCTGCCATCCGCTTGCTTCTGAAACAATTCTTTATGAAACGGTATAATGTTATTCTGCTGGACGGCGGAAAGCAGGCGGTAGAATGGCTTGATGCGAATACGGCCGTACCCGTCATCGTTCTGGACCTGAACATGCCGGAAATCGGCGGTTTTGAGGTGATCAAAAAGGTGCGCGCATCCGCGCATCACAGCGCCGCACCGCTGATTGTTCTTTCATCCAAAGAAAGCAGTGCGGACAGGATCGCGTGCCTTCGGGCCGGAGCCGATGATTATGTAGTGAAACCATTCAATCCGGAAGAGCTCGATGCCCGCATCGATGCGATCCTGCGAAGAGTATAAAGGAGTCTGCCGTGATCCGTTGTGCCATCGTCGATGACGAAGAAATGTCCAGAAAAAATATTGAACAGTTAGTGAAGAGGGTGAACGACCTGAAACTGGTTGTGGTGTGCAAAGATGCTGTTGAAGCCTCCAATGTACTGCGCAAAGAAAATGTTGATCTTGTCTTCCTCGATGTTGAAATGCCGGAGATGACCGGCATAGAGCTGATCAAATCACTCACCCATAAGCCCGAGATTGTTCTGGTAACGGCGAAAGAGAATTATGCCGTAGAAGCGTTCGAATACGATGTGGCAGATTATATTGTGAAGCCCGCCACGTATGAACGTTTTTTGAAAGCATATGACCGTGTGAAAGAGCGCCTCTCGTCCGATGCTGAGAATCCGGTGAATGACGATGCCGTGTTCGTGAAAGTAGATTCACAACTCGTAAAAGTGAATACCCGCGACATTTTGTGGGTGGAAGCATTCGGCGATTATGTGAATGTCTTTACCGAAACGAATAAATACATTGTTCATTCAACCATGAAAGGGATGGAGAACAAACTTCCTTCGGATAATTTTCTTCGAGTTCACCGGTCGTACATTGTCCGGGTGGAAAAGATCAAGGCGATTGAAGAGACGATCATTATTATCGGAAAGAAGCTTATTCCCATCGGCGATTCCTACCGCAGCACGCTGATGAAACGGCTGAACATGCTGTAACAAAAAAAACGGTCAGCTCTTGCTGACCGTTTTTATTTCACCCCGCCGCGATTGTTATTTTTTCTTCCAAATTTTCGAGTCGTCTCTATTTCCGGATTTTGTAGAGTACCAGTCCTTATAGAGATTTCCGTTGCTTACTACCCACGGCAGGTAGTTCACATACGCTGATTGGATATTTGACTTTTCAAATGGATAGTCAAATCCCCCTACAATATTTAAGACCCACGGTTTATTATCTTTCGTAACATAATACCTGCCGATGCCCGGCTTACTGTTATCGGAGGATGTTCCAAAATATTTTACATCCGCAAGCAATGTCGGTGCTTTGTTGGGTAAATGAACCTCTCGTGAACGGCCGTTGACAAAAATGAACGGATTATACGGAGCCGTCCCAAGAACAGAGGGGCTGATGGGCGACGCAAAGTCGATTGCAACCCGTATCGTTTCAGGCTGTGAATAATTTACATTTTGTTCCGTATTGACATACGCACCGCCATTGCGCTGCATAAGAGAAAACGCATTGTCAAAGAGAACGACCGTTGCATTTTTCTGTCCGGCCTCGGTTCCGTTTCCATTCAGCGGCACCGTCGTAAATTTATTTTTATCTATTTTCACCGCTGCTACCTGATTTGACAAGACCGGCAATTCAAATCCGAATCCGAGTTTATTGCTGGCCCCTATTGACCGGAGCACAAATGTCATATCAAGAGAAACGATATCGTTCTTTGCATTTGATATCTGATGTGAAGAGTACCCGACCACAAGATCGTTAAAATCATCATCGCCGCGTCCGGGAAAAAGATCTTCGAATACAAGCGTATTATAACTTCCCGATCCGGGAGTGTAGGAATCAAATGCTCGTTTCGGATCGTTTGGATATGCATCAAAAGCATCACGAACGCCGTCGCCGTCCGCATCCTGCGGCGTATCTACCACGGCAAGTCCTTCTTTGGCAATTGCCACCACCGGATTTGAAGTGACACTGAACATCACGTCGTTAAAATCCTGATCACTTCCCGCATCGCGTTTGATATCTTCAAAGCCTAAAATGGTGTGGTTGTAACCGACATCATTTAACAGCACGTTGTGCTGACGCAGCAATATATTACTTTCAGGATTTAAGGATTGATTTGAGAAGAACATCCAGTTTCCCGTAGAAATTTTTCCGCCGGAAAAGCCATTGGCAAAAGCTACCCAGCCGATTGCAGTATTTGCCCCGAATTGTCCGATGTGTACTTTATCCCCGGACAATAATCCTCCTCCGCTTCCGGAATACGATACATTCGGAAATACGATGGTGATAGAATCGATGTCGGTTATTGATGTCGGCGGTTTGCCTACAGGATAGGTGTAGAACCCAAGTACATTTAAGTATCCCGCTCCTTCATGGATAAATGTAACCCATACATCGGCTTTTTCTGTCAGAATTGTGCTTTTATCGGTTGGTGTGATATATTCAGGATGAGTTTTAACAACCGACTGATATTCGGGCAACGACTGGTTCAACCGGGCCAGCAATGCAGCGTCGATAACATCACGCGCAGGTTCAAGATAATTCGGAGTTCCGTCGGCTTTCCATGTTCCAAGATATTTTAGCGCAGGTATATATGTAGCGGCGCCAGAAGCTAACGTTCCGGATTTATTCAATAACGTTGGTCTGATAGTAACTATCCTGGCATCCTCAAAATTTGCACGGTTGTTGATAATTGGTATTTCATACAGTGCAGGAAATCCGACATAATTTGTCCGCAGATAAATTTTATCGAATGCTGTGGGAAGGTTGAGCGTAGCGTTGAGATTTCCCGATTCGTCACTAACACCATGGGCAAAAGGTTGTGATGCAGAAGTCGGAATTTCGGAATACAGAGCGAACGGAACACCGGGCAATACATTTCCGCTTCCGGAACGGATCGTGCCGATTGCCGTTACTTCCCTGGTAGTTGCATAATCAAACGTACTTTGTTGTGAAGCGGAAACCGTAGGTTCCGTTGTTTTCAGCGGCAATTCGCAGCCGGTGAAAGCGATGGAAATAAAGAGCACAGTAAGTGTCCCTTTGATCCATTGTGAATACAGATGTTTTGTTGCAGCGTACATGTAGTTCCTTTTGTGATTGTTAGTGAAAACTTGGTTGAACAGTATAATTTGATGAACGATTGACCGGCACGGAGATCATGTGGCGGAATGAAGCAAACTGTAATGCGTAAAGCTCCGCGGCCCGGTTCCAGCCGAACTCCGCCGCACGGTTTATTCCGCGCTGCACCTGGGCGATCACCCTCTGCGAATCTGTCTGAACAACATTCATCGCCAAGGCAAGTTCGTGCGTATGTTCCGACCGGAGAAACAGCGCTGCATCGCCTGCCACTTCGGTAATGGCGGAATTTTTCATGGCAATAACAGGAACACCCGCTGCCATTGCTTCCAAAATCGGAAGGCCGAAACTT
Source organism: uncultured Ignavibacteriota bacterium (assembly GCA_903861125.1). Taxonomy (GTDB): domain Bacteria; phylum Bacteroidota; class Ignavibacteria; order UBA10030; family UBA8401; genus UBA8401. The sequence goes on along the minus strand of CAIOTF010000023.1, from coordinate 130,782 downwards.
TCCCGTTTGGACGGGAAGAGCAAAGCTAAAGCCGATGCATACATTCCCGGCAGATGATCGTGAGCAATGTAACCGGGCGTATGAATATGTTTCGAAAGATGTTCCGCCGAATATTTTTTAAGCAGTGCATCAACCGTTGTACGGGGAAGATCTGTTACCACCAGCGGAATAATGTTGGTTGCCTTTTGTGCATAGGTAACAAATGAACGTACGACGAACGCCGTATTCTTTTTCGGATCGCTGTTGCCGAAGTGAAGAAAATAACTGCGCGGCAGAGCGTACTGCTGCTGCACGTCGCGGACATCCTTTTCGCCGGCGGTAGAAAAAAATTGTGCGTCTACGCCGTTATGAATAACGCTGACCCTGCTCTGCAGAAGCGGAAATCTCAACACGATCTGTTCTTTTTCGAAATTCGAAACAGTGACGATCTTTTCCGCATTTGCCATTGCGCGGCGCGATACGAACGTACGGTACGCATTCCCCAGCCGCTGATAAATGCTTTGTCCCCGTTCGCCAAAGAGCGGACGCTCGAACGAAATAACATCGTGCACCGTAAGAATGGTCGGCACGGAAACGAAGAGCGGCGCGGTTGAACTTGTGCAGAGCAGGAGATCGATCTTTTCTTTTCGAACTGCCAGCGGAAGCCGGATCTGTTCCCAGTCCGCGTACGTTAATGCCGGCAGAATAACGGTGCGGATATTTGAAAGCATTGACAGGCACGCTGTATCCTCGCCGTTTCTCGTGAAGAGAACGTACTCGTTCACCGTGTCCGCCAAAGGAAGAGTGCGCAGAATATTCAGCGCCACTATGTCGATACCGTGTTTGTTTCTGCGTAATAACCGTTGAGCTTCAATGCCGATGCGCATGCTTATTTTCCCGCCGGAATAGAGATCGTTGATGTTGAATGCGGCGTATGCAGGAAGCCTTTGTTTGCCGATTTGATGTTCAGAACGGCACCAAGCAGCGCCTGTATTGCCCGCGGCAGTGCAATGATCGCATTGACCAGTTCTTTACGGTATAATGTGTTCGGTATTGCTATAAAAAATGCGGCAACAAGCAGTATGTCAAGCAGAAGCCATTGCTGTACCAATGCGAACGAGCCGGACAGACCGGCGGCAAGAGTGCAGAGAAAAGAGGCCGTCAGCAGAAAAACGCGGGGGAGCATAATCATCTGCAGCCATTTATTGAAACCGTCCACAGTAAAGTTTTCGCGCAGACTTCTGTATCCTTTGCGGATATTCTTCCATTGTGCGGCGAACCATCTGGTACGCTGATGCTGAAGAACGTCGGCCGATTGTACTTTTTCATCATAGACAAGAATATAGTCGGCATATTCGATCTCGATGTTGTTTTTAAATAGTGCAAATTCAAGGTCCTTATCAAATCCGTTCGTTGCGTGTATCCCGGACATCACGCGTTTGAACATGGTATAATCGAACGCCATTCCCGAACCGATCAGACCGGAGGAGAGGCCGAGAACGCGGTGGCCTTTGCGCAGCATGCTGTTCGCAATCTCTTCGCTGAGTGCATCCAGAAATGCAATCGGCGTATTAAGATTTTTTGCAACGCGGTGACATTGAAGCGCGGTTGCACCGGCATTGAATTCTTTGTTGACGTCGGAAAGAAAATGCGGACCAACAATATTGTCTGCGTCGAACACGATGCAGGCATCGTACTTCGATGCGTCGAGTGACCGTAATGCAAGATTCAGCGATTTCGCCTTTGTTCTGCTCTCGCCCTCAATAATGATTGTTCGGGCTCCGCATGCTTGCAGTTCCTGCAGGGTTGACTGCTGAAGCGAATCCGCCAGAACAACAACATCGAATGCATTGTCCGGATATGTTTGATTGAAAAATGTCCGTACCGATTCCAGCACAACATGATCTTCCTTGTACACCGGATATAACACGGCGAAACGGTTGATGCGCGTTTGGGATGCAGGGATCTGTTTCTTTCTTGTTACTCGCGAAGCAAGTGCAAACAGAAGCAGATAGCAGACATAAAATCCGATGTAGCCGTATGCAGCGGCATTGACAAATTCCATAGCCGTTATTCCTGTCCTAATGGTTTTGCATTGCCGGTGAATCCGGAAAGCTTGGTGATGTCGCGTTTTGTTACGCCGATATATTCGCCGATCCTCGGTATTTCTTTCATAACTCGGCGGAACAATGAATGGAGTATGCCGCTGTCAAAATTGAATCGCCGTGCATCGGTCCACACGGTCGCTTTGGAAGAACGCATGGAGGCGATTGTTCCGTGTTTCCACATTGCCATCGCCAGCCGTCCATCCGATCCTCTCCGTGCAGTCGTATCATATCCGCCAACGCGGTATGCAATTTCTTTTTTGTAACCCACATTTGCACCCATGGCATTCAGATACGGCCGGTGATATTCGCGGAACCGGTAGAGAAATTGTTTTATCATTTCATAGAGAGCAAAGGTCGATCGCGGTGTAGAATCTCCCGGAACAAAGGAATGTTTTCCCCACACAGCCACGACACCCTCTTTTGTTAATTCTTCCATCAGCATATTTACCCATGCAACGGGATATAATGTATCGGCATCTCCGGAAAGTACGTACGTTCCTTTTGCGGCTAGAAGTCCGGTCTGCCGCGCCTGTGCAATTCCCTGTTTTGTTTCAAGTATGGACTGCGCGCCGCACACATCAAGAATGGATTGTGTATTGTCGGTTGAGTTGTTGTTGACGATGATCAGCTCTGTCGGATATTTTGTCTCGATCTTCGACAATGAGTACAAGGTCCTTGCAATTGTTTTTTCTTCGTTCCACGCCGGAATGACAATGGAGACCACCGGATTTTGGGTGCGGAATTTTTGCAGTCCCCACCGTATCTCTGCATAGAGTTTGTCTTCGGAACCATTGTTCAGTTCATGAATATTCCACGACTGTTGAACCCATCGCGGCAGTAAAAATCTGTCAAAGTTTTTAAGCATAGTGTTTATCCTGATTTTGATGCACAAAAATAGCTGTTATGGTTGTAAAAATTAGAGATTTTCGATGAACAGGGTTATTTCTTCGACAAAAGGAGCAGTTTAGAGCAGTTTTGGCTTCGAATATAAGTGCTTGTATTTCATCGGCACGACGGATAGAAATGCGAGACTAATATAGATAATGATCCCTGTCGGCATTTGTCCCCACACCTGGTTTCCGTAACTGGCAACGGCAACCCCGACCATTCCCGCATAGATTGCTGCAAGCTGTTGACGGAAGCCCTCATCGGTCATACGGAATACCACAAAGAATCCGGAGAAGATGAAATACAGGATCATCACAAGATAATACGCGAGTCCGAACCAGCCATAATCCGATGCGATACGCACGTACCAGCTGTCCAGCGCGAGATCGGCAAGAAATGAACCCGGTTTGAATCTGTTACCCCAGAAACCTCCGGCACCGACCCCTCCGCCGAACGGATGTGAGTTTAAATATTCCGCCAGACGCGCCTGGTTCACCAAACGGACGTGGAGCGAAGCATTGTTCGGATCGAGCGATGTCCGCAGCCGCCGAATGTCGTAATTGTCCTGGCCGATGTATGTGTATTTTAAAAATCCATATGCACCGGCAAAGAGCAGTATACCAATTGAAAGAATTTTCCAGTTCTTGCTCAGCACAAGATATATCAGGAATCCTACCGCAGGCACGGCAATGGCGCCGCGGGTTCCCGAAATAATCATCCCGTATAGGCAGAGCACTCCGGCGATACCGTAGAATATTTTTTTTCTTTTTGACGAAGGTCCCATTGCAAGGATCAATGCGGTTACACCTGCATGGCCCTGGGCCGCGCCGAACTGTCCTGCATCGGTATAGAATGAAAAGATGCGCAGCTGTCCGAACAGAAGGTGTGTTTTTAAATTTGCAGGACGCATCAGCCAATCGGTCTCTGCTCTGTCCAATCCGAGAAATTTTTGTTTCATTCCCCATATCGTTCCGATAACGGATAGAATGATCCACACCAGCAGAAATTTTTCAAGATTTTTTTGTTTGTTGAACAGCACCACGGCAAGCGGTATGCAGAAGAGCATATAGAACGAAACACCGCGTCCGGCATAGAACCACGCTTCGAATCCAGGACTTAACGGATTGAACATCTGCAAAACATTGATGCCGAACCAGACGATGGTAAATGCCATCGTCGGTGATTTCAGGTACTGCAGATCTTCCTTCTTCACCATTCTGGAAAATGATGCGGCAAACAGGATAAGCAGAAGAAGAAAATCTATTCCCAATCCGACCACGGATCCGCCGAGAGCCGACGAAGCATATTTGCCGGAACCGATACCCAGAAACGCCCAGAACAATAACGACAGGAATCCAACCTGAGCAGATGTGAATAATTTGAAGAGGAAGATCATAATGAAAGGAAGAACCAGAAACAGACCTATGCCGATGAACTGAAGCCGGGCGACCGTAATTCCGATGATAACAAAGAAACTTACGATGAACGACAGATATCCGAATGTGGTTATCTTATCCGCTCCGATTGCGAGAAAGGGGGCTGTTTGTTTCATCGGCTGAACCCGTTGACTGAGACCGCAAGCTGACGAACAGAATGGGTGAACGATTCTTTACTGATCGGATTCCAGCCGGTCAGCGATTTGATCATAACAATATTCACAACGGTCCCGAAAAAGAATGTTACAAGCGATGCAGCGGCAACACTTTCAACGGTTCCAAAGAAATACAAAGCGATAATATCGGAAATACAATTAACCCCGAGCATTAGCCACACTTTTACGGCGTTATAATGCGGCATGTTCATACTATCGATAAAGATGCCGCTGAAACGGTCGAAAGGAATAAGAAGACAGTATGCCAGAAAAAATCGGAGTATGTTTGCGGTATTGCGGTACTGCACTCCGCCGAACAGAAGGGTTAACTGCTGCGCGAACACAGCACTCAGCACAACGATCGGCAGAACGAACAGCGTCAGCCGGAAAACATTTTTCACGAACGACCGCTTCATTTCTTCAATATTGCCGGCATGATGCGCCCGTGCAAATTCGGGATATGCGGCGGCGCCGAAACTCCGCAGCGGAAGCTCGACGATTTCCAGCAGTTTTGCCGGCACGCCGTACCGGGCTACCGCTATCGGACCGAGAAAACTTCCGAGAAAAAATGAGTCCGAACTGCGGAGCAGATTCGATCCGACCTGGGTGATGGAATTAAATTTTCCGAACTGAAGAAGCTGCTTCAATGTATCCATGCGGATGGACCTCAACGAAGAGAGAGGTGTCCACGACATTGCAAGCGTTAACAGCGATGCTCCGGCATTGAGCGCAATAAATATGATTGCAAGTTCGTCAATGGAAAAAATATGATGAAAAAAATTGACTGCGGTGAAGAGCAGAAATCCTCCGCGGACAATGATCCGTGTTGCGACTGAACGGTGAAAACGCAGTTCGGCCTGCGCGATCCACTCCGCAACATTGTTCGGAACGGACAAGAGGGCAAAAATAGGATACCAGATAAAGAACATTCTCCACGACGAGTTTGGATCTGTTACCGAAGGAAGAATAATGGTCGATACGAACAGGAGCAGCGCAATAACTGCGCTGAATACGGTGAATAGCGCCAGTCCGCTTCCGATAACAACGGATTTGCCGCTGCCTTCTTTGCCGGAATACAGATAAATAAATCCCTTATTGACCAGGCCGATGCGGAGCATATCGACCAGCGTGGAACCGGAGAGAAAAATGAACCATTGTCCGAGTGCATTCGGCGAGAATGCCCGTGTGATAAAAAAGAAACTCAGCAAACCAAAACCGGAACTCATAAGGTTGGAGAATGTGGAAACTCCTTCTGGTGTCTGTGCGAGGGATACGACTCTCTTGATCATGATCGAACACCTTTCCGTTCGCTCAGTGCCGACTCGATCACCCGGGCAAGCTCTTTTGCTCGATAAGTCCACGACTGGTATTGTGCAAAATTTTGTCGGTGCAGGCGCTGTTCATCGGAATCAGCTTCGAGCGATTGCACGATGCCGGAGATGAATTCTTCGGCAGTGTCGGCGATTGCGGCCATGCCTTTAAATTCCGGCAGATCGGCAAAGGTTGTCATCACCACCGGTTTTCCGGCGGCAAAATATTCGTTCACTTTCAAAGGATAGACGGAACGGTTAAATTCATTCTTTGCAAACGGTATAATGCAGACGTCCATCTGCCTTAAAAATTCCGGAAGAGCAGTAAGAGGATGCGCTCCGAGTAATTCAACATTCGGGTGAATGCTCAGCCGTTTTGCGAACCGTTCGTTTGTCGACCGGCCGATAAAGCGGAATTGGTAATCCTTCAAACGTCCGATCACATAATCAAGCAGATCATAATCAACACGCTCGTCAATACTGCCGATATATCCCACAACATGTTCTTTCTTTTTTTCTACAGCCGAAAAACCGTGCTGCATTAAAGCAAAATCAACGCCGTTTTTTACCACCGATGTTTTATTACGGTATGGTGCAAAACGTTCCGCCAGCTGATCGGACGATGTGACGATGACGTCCGCCAACTCAGCAAAGCGTTTCTCGGAATTTTCGCCGTGTTTTCCCAGCCAGCCGGCTGCGGAAATATTATCGTAGCAGTAATACAAAAGCAGCGACTCGTCCAATTTCCCGTGCAGCGGTACGCCGAACGACGGATTGAACGCATTGATGATGACCGGATCGGTGATGTTCAGCGACTTCATCGCGGAACGGATCGACGATAAAACGATTCGTGCATTCAGCGATTGAGCCGCATTAAAAAACGTATGATCCTGTATCCAGTTCACCGGAATGATCGGCGGAGGCGTTAGCACATACACCGATGAGCCGTTCCCCGCAGGAAGCGAGCGCAGACGGTCAGAGATGCCGAGCATTCTCTTCACCGGCGCCTGCCGATTTCCGAAATACGTTGCAGCGATATCCTTTACAGTGAACTGATAATCCACATAGAGGATCCTGTACTCGTGTGCGAGTTCGGACAAAAGCTGAACCGTTGATTTTGCATAATTGCCCTCCCACGCAGGAGTGCCGATGCAGATGATGTCGCGTTTCTGCTTCATCGTGAACTCCTCAGTGATTGAAAGCGAAATTCCGCGATCCGTTTAATAATTGTCCGCACCGTACTTCGAACCATGGGAAGTTCTCCCACGAATTCTTCTATCCGGTCGAGCTGCACGCCGTTGACGATTCCCTGTATCTTCGGACCTTCCGTGAACGAAAGATATTTCAGAACAGTGGCATCCGATTTCCGCCAGATGCGGTCTGCGCGCATAACGAACAGGATCAGCGATGACTGCCGGATCAATTGCACCGGAATCTCGTTCCCCTGGAACGACGGAAGCTCTACGATAATAAAGTCCGATGTGATTTCATTTCCCGCCGGCACAAGATCGTTGATGCGGGCAATACCGGATAAATTCTTCGGCACTTCGTATTGAATAACCTCGGCTGAAGCTGCTGTGAGTTCATGCGGAGCGATGACCGTAACGGTGTTTCCGTGCGATGCAAGCAGTTCGGCAAATTCCGCGGAGACCGTGGATTTTCCCTCGCCGTTCAGCACGCTTGCCACGACGATCATTTTTTGTTTGCTCATCTCTCCGGCATTCATCAGTTCCAATTTGAGATTGCGCAGTATCTGATTCCGGACAAGATCAACGGATTGCTGCTGTATTTGTTTTTTTGCAAGCGATGCAGTGTCCGGATATGCAGCGAGGATCGGCAGACGCGAAAATATTGCGGCCCGTTCCGGCGTGCGGATGTTCCTGTCCAGCACTTCCAGTGCGACAATAATTACGATGCTCATCACCACGCTGATCAGCCATGCACCGAGCAGCAGCATCGTCCGTTTAGACGGTTCCGCTTTCATGGGAAGAATCGGCTGGTCCAGCACTTTTATTGTTGTCGATGCTTCCAGATTCTGCTGGCGCAGGCGGGCCATGTTCAGACTGTGCAGCAATTCCAGATATTCTTTTTCGGCAACATCAATGTCGCGTTCATATTTGTGAAGCGAAGAGCCGAGAGGGGCAAATTTATTGAAGCGTCCGCGGAATTCGTTCCTGCGTTCCTTCAGCACTTCGATCCGCACTTTTCCTTCGATCGTGGTTATGTATTGCGTGATCCATTGCTGTTCCAGCATGTTAATATTTGCACCATCTTCGGTGTGCTCAAGGCGCGAATATTTTGTCAATGCAGTTTTCAGCTGTGTGCGCAGATCGGTCACCTCGTTCTGCAGCACCGTGATCCGAGAAGAATGTTCGTCGAGCGATTGGATTGTCAGCAATTCAGCCGATTTTTTCCCCAATTGTTCGCGAAGATCGATAATTGTCTGATTGTTGCCGATCCGTTCGGAACGGTTACCTAATTTCAGATTGAGATCGGCAAGCGATGCTTCCGACGCGGAATAATTTTTCAGCTCCTGCCTCAGCTCTCCGTTCATGTACATCTCTTCAACGGTCAACTGTTTTGTCTGTTCATCATAGTTAATAATGTCGTTGCTGATGCGGTATCGTTTCAATTCTTCAGCGATGCCGTTCAGCCGTTTTTCAGCTGTCTCGGTTTCCAGCGTGAAGAATTTAACAAGATTCTGTGCGTCCTGGCTCTTGAGCGATTTGAACTCTGTAACGAAGATTCCCGTAAGGATCTTCAGCGTTTGTTGTGTTACCGCCGCATCGCTTGATGAGTATGTCATCTCCAGCATATCGCTGATCCCTGCGCGCTTCATTTTCAGATTGCTTTCTATGAACTCCGGGCAGTATGGCATCTTCTCGTTATCCGTGATAGCCCGTACGGCCGGTGATGTATGTTCCATCCACAGGCGTGCGAATGTGGAATCGGCGCTTCCCGGTACGACCATCCGCTTTCGGAATTCGGGATCGACGATTTTTTGAAGCTGCTTAAATAGGTCTTCGCCAATGATTTCCGGCTGCGCCTGCGGTTGCACGAGATGCAATGCAAGTAATTGCAGTCCGGTCCTCTCCAGAATATCGCGGGAGGAGATAAGATTCAGCAGATTGTCGAATGAATTGTTAACGGCGTAATTATCGATACGCGAATTTTCTGCGCCAAGAGCGTCGGAGTTGCTGGCTAGTCCCGTATAGATCAATGTTCCGCTCTTATATTCTTTTGTTTCGTGCATCGTTAATAAAAATACCAGCGCTACCGGTACTAATGGAAGGACGATGATGAAAATAATTTTATTTGCGACGATCCGCAGGAATTGAACGAGTGTCATTGTTTGCTCCCTAACGAATTCAGCGGAGAGCCGACGATCTCTTCCAGCACCATCCACTCCAGTTGAAGTTCTCCGCGGGTCCGTTCCAGCGTCATCGAAGCGGTGGTGAGTAAATCCAGGATGCGGCTGTAATCGTACACCGGCATTTCTCCGGATTGGAATTTCAATTCGGCATTCTGTTTTGCAATCGACGAATTATTGTATCCCTGCATTGCGATCTCAACAAGGCGGATGGTGGTCTGTATCTTTACATAGTGTGATGTGATCACTTCGCGCAGTTCCCGCTCCAGTGTTTTCTGATTGTATTCCGCCATAACAATGTTTGCTTCCGCTTTTTCTGATTTTGATCCGTAAGAAAAGATCTCTTCCAGCGAGATCCTCACCGAAGCTCCGACACGATTACCGAGGTAGAGTTTATTCACGGACTGATCACCGTATGAACCGTATTGCGTCGATCCTTCAAGCGAAAAGCTCCGCAGCCATTCTTTTTTTGTCATGTTCAGTTCCTGCTCTCTCATTTTCATCGAAGCGGATTCCCGTTTCAGGACAGGACTATTCTTTATGGCAGCCTCCTGAACAACGGATAACGGAGGAAGTGTAAAACCGATGGATACACTGTCCGGACTTGAAGCCCGGAGCATTGTTGCAAAAAGGATCATTGTGCTTAATAAATTTTTCATAGTCTCTTCTGTATTTTAATGCTATGAAAATACCTCGAAAATCAGCGATTTCTGTAAAAACTCGATGAATTAGAGGGATTACTCGATGAACACGGTCGGCAAAGGGTTGAATAAACGGCTCTTCGGAGGGCGAAAATCGACTATAGAACGCCGAAAAACGTCATAGGAAAAACTCAAGGGTTTCAGCAGGTTAGCTATGGGAAAGGAGAACACTGTTCCCATTTAAAAAAATGTCCACCGAAGTTTTATGTTCTTCGGTGGACAAGATGTTCTCAAACTTACGGCTGCGATCAGGCTTTGTAGATCAGCGGTGAAGCAGTCTTTACGACATTGCGCGTATCAACAACGGGGATGGATAATTTTGCAAAGTCGATGGATGAGTATTCGTTATGAGCCGTGGAGATAAGAATAAGATCGTACTGGTTGCTGATCTCCACACTTTTCTTTCCGATGAACTGCGGATGCTCACGTGTCGGTCTGATGACCGGAACATGGGGATCGTTATATTCAACGGTCGCACCTTTGGCTTCGAGTTTTTCCATCAGGAAATAGCTCGGTGATTCGCGGTCATCGTCAACATTGGCTTTGTACGCCAGACCGAGAAGAAGGATCTTCGATCCTTTCAGCGGTTTGCCGTTTTCATTCAATGCTTCCATCACGCGCTGGATCACGAAATCCGGCATCGATGTATTGATCTCTCCGGCAAGTTCGATGAACCGTGTGTTCACGCCGAACTCACGCGCTTTCCATGTCAGATAGAATGGATCGATCGGGATACAGTGTCCGCCGAGACCCGGTCCCGGATAGAACGGCATGAAACCGAACGGCTTTGTCTTTGCCGCTTCAATCACTTCCCATATGTCGATTCCCATTTTCATGAATGTCACCTTCAGTTCGTTCACCAAAGCGATGTTCACGGAACGGAAGATATTCTCCATTAGTTTCGTTGCTTCGGCAACCTGGGTGGACGAAACAGGAACGGTGCGGATGACGATCTGCGAATACAGTGCATCGGCAACAGCCAATCCGTCCGGTGAGGTTGCTCCGACAACTTTCGGGATTGTTTCCGTCGTGTAGTTCGGATTATTCGGATCTTCGCGTTCCGGCGAGAAGGCAACAAAGAAATCCTTGTCCGCCTTCAATCCGCTTTTTTCAAGAATCGGTATCATCACCTCAACGGTCGTACCGGGATAGGTGGTTGATTCAAGTACGATCAACTGTCCTTTCCGCAGATACGGATAGATCGATTCACAAGTGGAAACGATGTACTCCATTTCCGGTTCACGGTTCTTGTTCAGCGGGGTCGGGACCGCGATCAGCACCGCATCGCAGGTGCCGATCTTGGAGAAGTCCGTGGTTGCAGTGAACAGTGTGCTGTCGATCGCTTTTGCGATCCGCTCTGCCGAAATATGTTTGATGTACGACCGTTTGGCCAGCAGGGAATCGACCTTCTTCGAATCGATGTCGAATCCGACGGAAGAAAATCCTTTCTCAACAAAACACAGGTTCAACGGAAGACCGACATATCCCAGGCCGACAACGCCGACTGCGAAAGTTTTATCCTGGATTTTTTTTAATAATGCTGTTTTCATTTTTTTCTTTCGAATATGTAATGGTGCTGAAATCTATGAATTGGTCTGCGGTTTGGTGCAGAAAAAGATATCGCCGCAGGAGTCGGTTAAGCCCATTTGTTTTCTCTGCTGTGCGTCGAAGAGTTCCGGAACATTGTATTTGCGGACCGTAAATCCGGACTCACGTAATCTGTCAATATAATCATTTCCGTATTTGCGAACATGGTCTTCCTGACCGTAGATGGCAAGCCGTTCCTCGGGGGTAACGATCTCCGGATTTTCAAATGTCGGATGATCGCCGTTCAGGATCGGTACCAGCAGGATTGCCCATCCGCCCGGTTTCAGCACTCTAAAGAATTCCCGCATTGCTTTCTTGTCGTCCTGCACGTGTTCAAGCACGTGGCTGCAGTAGATTACGTCGAAGACATTGTCGGAATACTGGATATCGGTGATGTCCATCTTCACATCAGCACGGGGATCGAAAAGATCGGCAGTGATGTAGCCGGTGCCAAGTTGTTTGCGCAGTTTCGGTTCAAATCCGCGTTCTGCGCCAACGTGCAGCATCTTCTTAAATTTTCCGTCGAACAGATTCGTCATTTTTTGGAAGAACAACCATGCGAACCGGTGACGCTCCAGCGCGCCGCACTGCATGCAGCGGCCGTCTTCACGGTGCAGGATGCCGTATTCCCGGAATTTTCTTGAATCTTTTTCGCAGACGGGACAAGTGCGTCCGGTTCCGCGGTATGGAAGTGATAATACGACGTCGCGTGTGTTTCTCAGTGAATCTTGCGCCCAGAAAGGGAGTGATTGAAAGCTGTTTTTGATCATTGGATACTCCATGTTTTTATTATTGATAGTTTTATTTTTTTATTTGATGATGAATTAAGCAACTTTTTTAATTGCGTGAACATTGTTCTGGAACACCGCTTCCGGCGCATAATGCGGACGGCCGATGCTGAAGTAATCAAATCCGAGTTCGGACATTTTTTTCGGATCGTAAAGATTGCGTCCGTCGAAAATTGTTTGTTCGTTCAGTCTATTTTTCATTTCCGCGAAATCTGGGTTGCGGAATTCGTTCCATTCGGTGAAGACGAGCAGAGCTTCTGCGCCGTTCAGGATCTCGTACTGGTTCTTTCCATACGTGATGGAATCTCCAAGAACTGCTTTTGTTGTTCCAATTGCTTCCGGATCGAATGCTGAAACGACCGCTCCGAGTTTTGTCAGTTCATTGATCACCCAAAGTGCCGGCGCTTCACGCACATCGTCGGTATTTGCTTTGAATGCCAGTCCCCAAGCCGCAAGTTTAATTCCTTCTACGTTGCCGTCGAAGTGCTGAAGAATGCGGTTGAGCATGGTGACCTTCTGATTTTCGTTGACGTTCATAACGGCTTCGAGAATAGAGAAATCATAGCCATGTTCGGTGCTGGTGGAGTAAAGAGCCTTCACATCTTTCGGGAAACAGCTTCCGCCGTATCCGACGCCGGCATAAAGGAATTGCGAGCCGATGCGGCTGTCTTTTCCCATGCCCGTGCGGACTTTGTCAACATCGGCACCGACCAGTGAACACAAATTTGCAATTTCGTTGATGAAACTGATCTTTACGGCAAGAAATCCGTTGGAGGCATATTTCACCAGTTCTGCTGAACGCTCATCCATAATCAGGATCGGATTGCCGTTGCGGACGAACGGTTCATACAATGTCTTCATCATCTCGGCCGCACGCGGACTCGATGTACCGACAACAACGCGTTCCGGTTTCATAAAGTCGTTTACCGCCGCACCCTCACGTAAAAATTCCGGATTGGATACAACATCAAAATCAATTCCGGATTTCAATCCCTGAGATTCCATCGCACGGCGGATTCTGTCCGCTGTTCCGACGGGAACGGTACTTTTGGTAACGATCACTTTGTATGATGTAATAATGCTGCTTAGTTTGAACGCAACATTCATCACATACGAAAGATCTGCCGAACCGTCCTCACGCGGAGGAGTGGGCAGCGTTAAGAAAATGATGTCGCTGTTGTTTGCCGCATCTTCCAGCGAAGTGGTGAACTGTAGGCGCTGTTCGCGCACGTTACGTTCGAACAAGGTTTCGAGTCCCGGTTCATAGATGGTGATCTTGCCGTTCTTCAGTTTCTGGACTTTGTTTTCATCCACGTCCACGCAGATAACATCGTTGCCCATTTCGGCAAACGCTGTTGCACTGACGAGTCCGACATAACCGGTACCGATAAAAGAGAGTTTCATAGTTGTAAAGCCTTTCGATTAATTATTGTTTATAATTGTGCTGATAGAATTTTTTTTGTGTCCTGTTGTAAGATCGCCTTTTGGAAATACTGTATCGTTTTAACAAGTCCTTCTTTTCTGTTCACGGTTGGTTCCCAGCCGAGAATTGTCCGTGCTTTTGTAATATCGGGCTGACGCACTTTCGGATCATCCTGCGGCAGTTCTTTGAATACGATCTTGCTCGAACTTCCGGTGATCTCCAGAATCTCCTTGGCAAGGTCAAGCATGGAGATTTCGTCGGGATTACCGATATTGACCGGCATTTTGTAGTCGGACATCATCAGGCGGAATATACCGTCGATAAGATCGGTAACGTAACAAACGCTGCGTGTCTGGCTTCCATCGCCGAACACCGTTAAATCTTCGCCGCGAAGCGCCTGCGAAACAAAGGCGGGTATTGCACGGCCGTCTTCAATTCTCATTCGTTCGCCGTATGTATTGAAGATGCGCACGATGCGTGTTTCTACGCCATGGAACCGATTGTATGCAAGCGTCATCGCTTCTGAAAAACGTTTTGCTTCGTCGTACACTCCGCGCGGACCGACCGGATTCACATTTCCCCAGTATTCTTCAACCTGCGGATGGATCTCCGGATCGCCGTACACTTCCGATGTTGAAGCGATCAGAAAACGGGCCCCTTTTGCTTTTGCAAATCCCAATGCTTTGTGCGTACCGAGTGATCCGACTTTCAAAGTCTGTATCGGATACTTGAGGTAATCAATCGGACTTGCCGGCGATGCAAAGTGATACACGTAATCAACAGGAACACTGACGTAAATGTAATTGGTGACATCGCTTTTTATGAAGCAGAATGTGGGGTGATCCATTAAGTGTCTTATATTTTCAATGCTTCCTGTGAGCAGATTATCGATACAGACAACACTGTGTCCTTCTTTCAGCAGGCGTTCGCACAGATGTGATCCGAGAAACCCTGCCCCGCCCGTTACTACCGATGTTGATTTTTTCATTGTTACTTCCTTTTGATTTGATAAATAATTAATTAAACATTTTCGCTTTGTAAAAGAGCCGGCACAGTCTTGATCATTAATGTAATGTCGAACCAGAGCGAACCGTGAAGTGCGTATGAATTATCCAGCGAAATTCTTTCTTCGTCGGACATTTCTCCTTTGTTGCCCCGTTTGGTGACCTGCCACAACCCGGTGATTCCCGCCGGTGCTGCGAAACGCATTGCCGCAATATCGTTCGTCAGTTTTTCCGCTTCGTAGATGGGAAGAGGTCGATTGCCGACAAGAGACATGTCTCCGATAAACACATTGAAAAACTGCGGAAGTTCATCCAGACTTGTATTCCGCAGAAATTTACCGACCGGTGTGATGCGCGGATCGTTGGCGATCTTGAAGAATGTGCCTGCATTCTTTGCTTCGTTTTTCAGTTTCATCAGCCGTTCGCAGATGATCGATCCATCCGAACTAATAAGTATCGGAGAACAGGATGTGCCGAGCGTTTTGCACTCGATGCAGTCATTCAGGTTTTCTTCTGTAATGGACGGCTGAGCGTACATATTCAAATGCGCCAGATCTTTCAGTTTCTGATCAGCGCCTGAATACATCGTCCGGAACTTGTATAGTTTGAACCGCTTGAAACCCATTCCCGCACGCGGAGCGGCGTAGAAGACAGGTCCTTTCGATTCCAATTTTATTGCGAGTGTGATGAGCGCCATGACAGGAGCAAGACAGAGAAGTGCTGTTCCTGAAACGGTGATATCAAAAATTCTTTTTGCTGTTGTCATATGTTTGTATTCTTAAATTTTGTGATACAAACATAATCAACAGAAACGCTATTTCGGGATTATTTCGATGAATGGGGTAAAACACCCGATGAAGAAGGCCGGGAAAGGGGGGAAATGCCTGTGAATAGCAGCATGAAAAAATAGCTGTAGCGTTTAAAAAATATCATATTTTCTATGAGCAATAAATTGATTATTATACCGCACAAAGATCAATGAATGCATTTTCCTTATGGCCGTACCGTCATACAAAATACTGCTCGTTGATGATGACAAAGCATTCTTAGCTATGATTATAGCTGTTCTAAGGATGATGAATAATCGTTTGACGATCGAAACCGCAAGATCCGGCAAGGAATGTCTGCAAAAAGTGAAAAGTTTTTCGCCGAACCTGGTTTTTTTGGATATAGGGATGGAGGGAATGAACGGTCTGGTGACTCTGCGGTTCATTAAATCGATGAATAAAACAACGCTTGTTTACTTTCTTTCCGGTCATTCTGAGAAAGATATCAAGGAAGCCGTCGGTATGGTTCCCGTTGACGGATTTTTTACCAAAACACAATTCCTGAATATTCTAAAGAGTAAACAATCGATAGACGAAGTGTTGAAAGAAGGGAAGGCAAATTCGTAACGGCAAAATATTCCGCATAAAAGTACAATGCCTAAAATAATTTCCGTGGAGCCGGAGCGAAGCATAGTGAGGTTACAAAATATCCCTGTCTCGTACACCGATAAGATACAGAATACCGTCCAGGCCCAGGGTCGAGATCGCCTGTTTTGCCGTCTGCCGGACGATCGGTTTTGCGTTGAAAGCGATCCCCAATCCGGCAAGGGTGAGCATCGGAAGGTCGTTTGCGCCGTCGCCGACGGCGATCACCTGTTCAAGCGAGATTTGTTCTTTTTCCGCGATCTCTTTTAATATTTCTGCTTTTCTTTTTCCGTCAACAATGGTTCCGCTCACGGCTCCCGTCACTTTCCCCTGAACGATCTCCAGCTCGTTTGCAAAAACGTAATCGATGCCGAGTTTTTGTTTAAGGATATTTCCAAAATACGAAAATCCGCCGGAGACGATCGCGGTTTTGTATCCCAGCCGTTTCAGCGTCGAGATCAGCCGTATTGCGCCGTCCGTCAACGGAAGTGTATTGCCGATCGCT
This sequence comes from uncultured Ignavibacteriota bacterium, assembly GCA_903861125.1. Lineage (GTDB taxonomy): Bacteria > Bacteroidota > Ignavibacteria > UBA10030 > UBA8401 > UBA8401. Next base: position 114,116 of record CAIOTF010000023.1, on the reverse strand, counting down.
TTTACTTTTTCTTCTTCCAGACCATTTAAAAGTGATAATCGCTGTGTAAAACTCTGGTTGAAATCCAGTTCGCCGCGCATTGCCGATTCGGTGATTTTGACAACTTCATTGCCGACCCCGCGCGCTTTTGCCAGTTCATCAATTACCTCGATCTTGATCAGCGTTGAATCCATATCAAACACCACCAGGCGGCGGTTCCTGCGGTACATTGAATCTGCTTGAAACGCGATATCGATCTCGAATTCATGCGTAATGTTCATGAACGCCGAGCGGAGCCCGAGTGCGTCTTCCAATTCTCCGCTGACAAGAAATTCCACGCACGCACGCTGCTCTTCGCTCTTTTGATTCAGCGATGCGCGGCCGGAGAGCCGTTCGATGATGTCGATGTTCAGGCGGTGATGCTCTATCGCGCCGGATACTTTTGCAATATGCTGCGCCGTGATCGTGCGGCCGAGCAGCGTTACGATGTATCGGCTTTTTGCCTGCTCGTTGACCCAGGTGCCGTATTCCTCTTCGGTGATAGGGGTGAAACGGATCGTCAGCCCGAGAACCTGTGCTTTCAGAAATACTTCCTTGATCATTTCGTACGAAGCGGACTTCGACGGAACATCAAGCAATAATCCGAGTGAAAGCTGGTTATGGATCACCGCCTGCCCGATATCGAGTATGCGGATATCGTACCGCGACAATAAATTAGTGATCTTGCTTGTCAGGCCGGGTTTGTCGATGCCGGTAATACTTGCTACGATGAGTTCGTTCATTGTCGATGCGATATAAAAATTATCAGTTAGTGGAATGATTGATAGAAAATACCGAAATAATCAGGGACACCGCTACTGCGTCGAGATGGTATCTATTTTTCCAGCCACATTTTCCATGCATCATATTTAAAATCTCTTCCGAGAAATTCTTTTACCATTATATCTGCCGGTTTTGACCCGCCGCGTGCGAGGACGAGGTCGCGATATTTCTTTGCTATACCGGACTGCATCATGTTCTTCTTGTCGAAGAGTCCGAAGAAATCTTTCGCGATCACCAGGGACCACATATATGTGTAATAAATAGCGGAATATCCGTCCAAATGTCCGAACGATGTCTGAAAGTGTGTTCCTTCAACATATTTATATGGAGTATACCGTTCGCGCAGTTCTTTTGATAATGCCGTGGTATCAACCGTATCCGGTCTTCTGTCGTAGCAGGAGAGCGCGAGTTTTGCATAGAACATCTGCTGACGGATGAATAATCCTTTTCCGAATTCATCAGCCCGTTTCATTTGTGCGACCAGCTCTCCCGGAATCGGTTCGCCGGTCTGATAATGCCGTGCAAATGTCTGCAGTGTCGAAGTGTCCCACGCCCATTCTTCAAGCAATTGCGAGGGCACTTCAACAAAATCCCATTCGCAAGAAATTCCGGAAAGCCCCATCCACGGCTGCCGTCCGGCAAAAAGATGGTGAAGCAGATGTCCGAATTCGTGGAAGAATGTCTCCACATCGTTATGTTCCATCAATCCCGGATCCCCTTCAACTCCTCCGGGGAAATTACAAATGAGTGCAGCTTCCGGAATTTGTTTCTCCGCTACTCCGTTGCAAATGCCGAATTGCGCCGCGTGATTGTATTTATTCTCCCGCGGATGCATGTCCAGATAGAACCGTCCCGTCAGCATGCCGCTTTCATACATTTCAAAACATTCCACGGAAGAATGCCAGACCGGAACTGCCGTGTTGATACGGAACTCAACGTCAAATAGTGTGCTCATTGTATCAAGGATTCCGTGCTTCACTTTTTTATATTGAAAGTAGGGCCGTACGTTCTGAGCGTCGAAACTGAATTCTGTCCGTTTCAACAGTTCGGAATAATATCCAGCTTCCCAGGGATCGATCTGCGCTGCGCCCGGAACATCATGTTGTTTTCGGGAAAGAAGCTGACGGTAATCTACGCCGGACTTTTCTAATGATGCGGCGGCGATATGTTCGATGAATTCCGATGCTTTTTTTTCGCTTCCGACCATCTTGTCTGCCGTAACACAGGCTGCAAAATTCTCGAATCCTAATAGCAGTGCAAGTTCATGACGCTTTGCGATCAGCCGGTCCAGCACATCCATGTTTTTCGGATAGGCACGGTTATTAAATTCCATGTACATCCGTTTCCGCAGGCTGTCACTTTTTGCATAGGTTAGCACGGGAACGGCATCGGTGTAATCAGTCGTAAGAATGATCTCACCTTTTTCATTCGGCGTATGTCTGTTGATAAAATCCTGCGGCAATCCTTCCAGTTCTTTTGCATCCGTTACCGTAACGCTCCGTTTGTCTTCACGGATGTTCCGCGAAAACTCCTGGCTGATCAGCACCAGTTCTTCACGGATCTTTTTGATCGCAGTGCGGGTTGTTTCATCTTTATCAACGCCGGCCAAACGGAAATCGCGGAGTGTTTTTTGGACGAAAAATTTAGTCGTTGCATCGGCGCCGGAAATATCGACCGCAGTCAGTGCGTCATAGATCCCGCGGTTGAGCGAAAGTTCGGAACCGAACGCAGAAACCTTCTGACTGAATTGCTCCGACGTTGTCCGCATCTGTTCTTCCGGATGGACGTTTTCCATCAAATTTGCCTGTGAACCGGCGGCATCCAATTCCGTTAGGATCTTATCGTATAACGTCAGTGTATTGACAACCGTACGATCTCCGCTTACGGACAAGAGTTGTTCCATTGCCGTACGCGCATTGGTCAGATGTGAATCGAGTTTTTCGGCAAGATCTCCGGAGGAAGCGATGCCTGTGAAAAATGGGTTGGAGGTATTCATAGATAGTAATCGTTATTCTACGTAAGAAAAATGAAAAACCCCTCTTATCTTTATGCGATCAAAGTAAGCCGGGGGAGAATAAATATGCGAAATAATTTCAAGGGGAAAAAGAGGAGAAATATTACGACTGCAGCCAAAGAATTGCATCATCATAATGCCGGAAAATATGGATCACTTCCGGAACTTCGTCTCCCCGAAGTGTTTCATACAAACGCGACATTCCAAATGTAAAATCAGATGCGGCGATGATCGCCAGCCGTGTGTACCGCCCGCGTACGTCTACCGGAATATATGTTGAAATAAGATGGTGAAGGGATTGCGATGATACGTTCAATTGGTCCACAAGGCGAAGGTCAACAAGATCATCTGCGGTCGGGTTATAATCCGGTTTTGCATGCAGTTCCCGGTAAGCAGTGATTAATTCGCCGTCCGTAATGATGCCGGTGTATGTTGCGGTTCTGATGTTGGTCTCGATATCGAATGAAAATGTGATCATAGAAACGTTCTGCCGATGCATGTTCAGTGTTTCCATTAATCTAAGAGGATTGTCAGTCATTCGCAAAATATTTTTTTCGGCGCAGAAAACCGCGTTGCACCTGTTCGCTCATTTTTCTAATTTACAATGGGAAAACAGGCATTTCGAATTCATTTGAGAGATAACATGAAAAAATTACCGGGCCGTATCTGTTTCTTCTGCGCAGCGGTTTTCTTTATCGGATGCGATAAGAACAGCACCGGCGACGAATTCGGCATTAGCATGGAAAATGGTATGACCGCCAGTTCAACAAGCCTTGTGCTGCTGACGGGAGGCGAAGGGAAATCGGTCATAGCCGGTGGAACGGAACCGTATTCTGTTTCGGAAAATGCAAACGCTTCGGTGATCACGGCTTCCATGTCATCGCGTGAATTGCGCATTACTGCTCTTGCCGAGGGATCAGCATCGGTGAAAGTGAAAGACTCTTCAACTCCTGCAAAAACAATCGCCGTTTCCATTACCGTAAAAAATTCGTATACGGCAAATGTTCCGGGTTCTCTTTCTTTTACATCGAACCGCGGCGATTATTCCGTGAACGGAATTGCCGTGTACGGAAATACTCCTCCGGCATCCGGTCAGGGCGTTATCGCCGTACAGAATTTTGAATCGCTGTTTCTGCTGGCCTACAAGGTGAACTCACCCGCAAGCATCGATATTACTTTGATCAGCTTCGAAAGCAATACGGCAAATTATTCCGGAACATTCTTGTATCCCGGTGCAGGCAAACGGGTGAATATTTCATATTTCCCGGACAGTCATCCGAACGATTCATCATTTTTAGAGATAGGATATTTGCTCGCATCATCGGCAACGGCAACAGTGGATACTATCACACCGGCGGCAATGCGGGGAACATTCTCCGGTCGCGGATATTTTCTGAACTATGGAACACTGGTGACAAACCAAACGATTGTAGTGAACAACGGAATATTCAACGTCCCCATTGTTCGCGCAGGAACCATGGAAGAAGCAATGCTCGATACGAACTTACGGAGGGCGGTAAATAAGATTCTGTACCGAAAGAGAGTGTTTTAAAACAGAAGAACCGTTCAGGTGAACGGTTCTTTGTTTTCTTACAGCTTCTCCAGGAGTAACCGCAGAATCTTCAGCTTCCACTCGCTGTACGGCGGCACCTTCAGGAACCAGAACTCCAGCCACGTCGGTTTTTCCATGATCGATTTATAGTGCGAGAATGTTTTGAATCCATCAACGCCGTGGTAGGCACCCATGCCGCTGGAACCGACACCGCCGAGCGGAAGATGATCGTTTGCAAAGTACATAACAGCATCGTTCTGCGATCCGCCGCCGAACGATAACTCGCTGAACAATCTCTCTTTTTCCCCGTTGTTCGAACCGAACACATACAATGACAATGGTTTCGGATATTCCTTTACGCGTTTGACCGCCGAATTCAAATCGTCATACCGTACGACCGCTAGTACCGGACCGAAGATCTCTTCTTTCATCACGTCGTCGTCGAAAGTTACATTATGCAGAATGGTGGGAGCGATGAACCGGTTTTTTTTATCAACAACGCCGCCGTAGTATACTTTTTTCGGATCGATCAGCTGCTGAATGCGTTCCACATGCCGTTCGTTCACGATCGCCATGAAATTTTCCGAAACGGCATCTTTGGGATAATGACGTTCCATTACCGATTTCATCTCGGCAAGCAGTTTCTGTTCAACGGAAGAATGCACCAGAAGATAATCAATGGCGACGCAGGTTTGTCCCGCATTAAGTAATTTTCCCCACACGATCCGTTTTGCGCACGTGGCTATGTCGCAATCCGGCAGCACAAAGGCCGGATTTTTGCCGCCAAGCTCCAGCGTGACAGGCGTAAGATGTTTTGCTGCAGCTTCGTACACAATCTTGCCGATCTTTGTTCCGCCGGTAAAGAAAATGTAATCGAATTTCTGTTCAAGAATCTCTGTTGCCGCATCCGCTCCTCCTTCAACGGCAAAACAGTATTCGGGAGCAAACGTTTCATTGATGATCTTCGCCATTGCAGCGGATGTTTGCGGAGCTACCTCGCTCGGTTTCACCACGGCCGTATTGCCGGCGGCAAGGGAATCGATCAATGGTACCAGGGTCAATTGATAGGGATAATTCCATGCTCCGGCAATGTAGGTAACGCCGTACGGCTCGGGCAGAACGTAACTTCGCGCAGGGAAATTAACAAGATTTGTCCACATCCGTTTCTTTTTGCTCCATTTTCCCATATTCCGCATCATAAACGATAGTTCGCGGTAGACGAGTGAGAGTTCGGATGTGAATGTATCATACCGCGATTTTTTCAGATCGGCGTAGATCGCGTCGAACAGAATTTGCTCGTTCGCTTTCAATGCCCGTTCAAATTTCAATAGTTGCTGAGTCCGGAACGTGACGGTACGCGTGGCACCGGTCTGAAAGAAGGTGCGTTGAGCTGTGACGATATCTTTTATGGTCATAATATTTTTTTTTTGGACAGACGTTCTTTTCCGGCGTATTTATTTTCTGCCGGTAAATTCATCCATCGTTTTATACACCTTCAGAAATCTTCCCACAATCAGATCGAATACCCGCGTAGGCAGTACGCCTTTGAATAGTTGCAGGGTATATACAATCAGCGGCATGCGCACGTGCAGTTTGTTCTTTTCAATTCCGCGGATGATCTTTCGTACTGCCGGGACCGGTTTATTGATCGGAACGAAGATGGAGGATTTTACTCCGTCGAACATTCCCGTGCTGATATAATAGGGGGTGACGCACGTAACCTTCACATTGTTTCCAAGTCTTTCCATTTCCAGCCGTATCGAATCGGACCAGCCGATTACAGCCCACTTGCTTGCGGCATAGACGGACATTTTCGGATTGCCGACAAGTCCTGCGGCGGAGGCGATGTTCACGATATGCCCTTTATTCTTTTTGATCATCTCCGGAAGGAATTCCAGCGTGATATGCATCAGCGCTTCAGCGTTGATTGACATCGTTCTGTCAATATCGGCATGCGTGTGTTCGTGAAAGTATTTTCCGACAACGATCCCGGCATTGTTGATAAGAATATCAATCGGACCGACATCCTTCGTCACCTGTTGAGCTGTTGTCCGTACCTGTTCGGTATTCGAAACATCAACAACATACCCTTTTACATTCTTCAGCAAAGAGGAAAACTCTTTTACCGTTTCGTTCAGCAATTGCTGATTCACATCCCAAACGACCAATGATGAGCATCCTTTGCTTATAACCATTGAACCCATCAACTTGCCGATGCCGGAAGCACCTCCGGTAATGAGAACGGCGGAATTTTTTATTTCACTCATGGAATTTCCTTTCGTAAATGACTGCCGAATATAAGAGGAAGAAATGAAGAATGCTGTAAATCATTGCATTTTTTTTGCAATCTCTTCAGCCAGGCGGTCTGCTGCCGGCGGACAAAATCGGACCCAAAGCTCCGGTTCTATCAGCTCCAGTTCGGAAACGGCCAAATTATTATTATTATCGCGCAAAATGTCAACTCTGGCGTAGAGAGGCAGAGGCGTGCAGACCGAGACAGCTTTTTCGGCAAAAGCAATTTCTTCCCGGGTTGGAGAGTAATGATGAACCGATCCGCCGAAATCATCCTGTACCCGGAAATCTCCCGGCTTTACTTTCTTCAGAACGGCATGAGTGTGCCTGCCGCCGATAACAACAATGGTAATCTCACCCTGCGTTGTGACCGAGTGCAGAAACGGCTGTATCATCATCGCTTCAGCAGCGATCAGCTGACGGAAAATAATTTCATGTTCAGCAAGATTCCCGTTGTTCAGACGGTACGTGTGCCGTGCTCCTGCAGACATTGCCGGTTTCAAAATGAATTCCGTCAAGCCATGCTCCAAATACAACTGACGCAGAGTGACCGGTTCATTCTTCTCGATGAAAATTGTTTCCGGAATGCCGAGACCATGCTTCTTGATATCCCGTAAATAATGCTTATCAAGATTCCACACGATCGTTTCAAGCGGATTGATCAACATTGTTTTTTCCGACGCGGTATGTATGAATCGTATGAATTCGTCATACCGTTCCGTGTAATCCCAAACAGCGCGGAACAGAACGGCACGGGTTAATGACCAGTCAAATTCTATATTGGTCCAATCTATCCGATGGACCCGTAATCCTTTTCGCTCCAAAGCTTCGCGCAGCAACAGATCTTCGTGCAGAATCTGCTGCACATACCAATTGGGATCCGCCGGATTCAGATAGTGGTGTGCCGTAAGAAGTGTGATATCGTATGTTTTCATTTTACAACGAGTGAGTGATGAGATATAAATAAAATAGATGAAATCAATTGTCATTTCAACTTTTCTTTTATACTTTGGCGTAAGCAAACACAAAATCCTGAGTAATTCAATGTCGGCTATCAGTGCAACCAATCTATCCAAGACGTACAGGGAGCATCATCGACCTCCCGTCGACGCATTGCACAATGTTTCGTTTACCGTTAACGAAGGTGAGATTGTCGGTCTTATCGGTCCGAACGGAGCGGGAAAATCGACGCTCATGCGGATTTTATTGGGATTTCTTCCGTCGGACACAGGCGATGTGAAACTGTTCGGTGAACATCCGGAATCGCTCCGCGCCAGATCGCTGATTGGGTACCAGGCGGATACGCAGTTTCGGGCAAAGAATGTAACCGTGCAATCGTTCCTTCGTCTTCATGCAGATCTGATCGGCATAAAAAATGCGGATGAGCATATCCAACATCTTCTGCAGACATTCGATCTTTTTGATGCGCACACACGCACACTTTCTGCGCTTTCAAAAGGGATGAGACAAAAATTAGAACTGGTTCTTGCATTTCTCGGTTCACCGAAACTGGTGTTTCTTGACGAGCCGACTGCCGCGCTCGATCCTCCTTCCGTATTTGTACTGCGCGATTATCTTGCGGAACAAAAGAAATCCGGAATTACTGTTCTGTTCAGTTCGCACCATTTAACGGAAGTTGAATCTATCTGCACCCGCATTCTTTTCATCAATAACGGAACGGTTGTTGATGACTCTCCGATGAAGGATATCGGACCGGGCCACCTGGAAATGCTGTTCAGAAAGAATCTGGAACGGAAGGGAACAGGATCATGAGCAAATATTCCATTCTCTTTAAAGCGGAATTCAAACGCTTTTGGACTCCGGCAATGATCGTTACAGCATTTGGCATTATTGGTTTCGGAAATGTTATTGCCTTTGGCATGGGGACGATGAAACAATTACCGAAAACATCGAACCTCGTGGAAATATGTTATGATATTGTATCGTTCTTTTCGGTCATTCTTTTCTCTGCCGGAATAGTCGGATCTGATATAAAGAGCGGCTGGATGAGAACGCTTCTTATCCGTCCGGTAACTCGGCAGCAATATGTATTGACAAAAATATCAGTTATCAGCACGGTGACTTTGGTAACATTAGCGATTACTATTCTTATTCCCATCGTCTATTTTATGCTTTTGGCGGATTCGAAAATTATTTTTGATGTATCCCCAACCGTAACTTTTCTCATGCTAAAAAGCTGTGAAGTGGTTTTGTATATCATTATTTCAGCCGGTATTTCCTGCTGGATCAGCGGAGCGTTCAATTCATTGGCACTCTATATTTGGTTTGGTGCTTCGCAGTTGATAGAAATGCTCATTTCAAAAAAATATTGGGACATACCCTGGCTTATGACGTTGAAAGATTTTTTATCTCCATCAGGTTTTCAAGATGCCCTGACCTATTCAAAGCTGGGAGTGGGATTCCCCATGGCGGATATTCTATGGGGCCTTGCCTCTGTGGCTTTTTTTGCCGCACTAATGCTTCTTTCAATAAATAAAATACAGATCGATATTGGCTCGGAATAAATCATGAACCAGCGCACTGGATCCGGAATAAAATATTTAATGGCAATTGCGCTTTTGTGCGGATCGGCTGGCGCAGTGCTGGAATTCTACCATGCAGCAAATACAGTAGAATGGGTTCCCTTTGCCGATGCAAAACAATACGCAAAAGAGAAGAAAAAATTGATCTATATTGATTTCTATGCCGATTGGTGTCAGCCGTGCAAGCAAATGGATAAGAGCACATTTTCCAATGATTCGGTCATTACGCTTTTGAAAAACGAATTTATTGCCACCCGCATTAATGTTGACGAACCGTTATTTGGTCAACCTATGATGAAACAATATAATATTACAGGCATGCCGACAGCATTGCTATTGGGGCCCGACCAGCAGGAGGTACGGCGCTACGTTGGATTCATGAACGCAGAAGAATTTATTGCCTGGCTGAAAGCAAAGAAATAATTTTATTCTGATATTTTTCTTTTTATCTTCATTCGCCCGTGCCAACAAGTTCTCAACAACTTGCCGGCAGGGGTTACTCTGTTTTAAATGAAAAATCCGTGATAATTGTGCCGAACGACATACATAAAAAAATATTTGATTCTCCGCATTTTCAGAAACTTACTTCGCTGAATGTTTCTGCCGGGAACCCCGTACAGTTGCATGGATTGTACGGTTCGCTCTGGGCATTCGTTGCCGTTGCACTCTTCCGGCAGGGGAACGGTCAGGTGCTGGTCGTACTGGAAGAACAGGAACACGCTGAAAAACTCCGCGATGATTGCGCTTCGATCATCGGCGACGCGAATGTGAAGTTATGCACCGTAGAACCGCAGCATGCGTCGGAAGCCATGGATATGTCCGCACTGCTCTCCCAGATCGAAACATTGAAAGCGCTGCAGACAAACACTCCGGCGATCTATATTACGCACGCAACCGCGCTCGGTATCGGCGTTCCCGACCGGCAGGAATTTTCGAAATCGGTTATTGAGCTTTCATCCAAGACCGATCACAATTTTGAACAGTTGCTGGCATCACTGTCCGGACAGGGGTTTGAGCGGAAACAATTTGTTGAATCATACGGTGATTTTGCCGTGCGCGGCGGTATCCTCGATGTATTTCCGTTTATCGGCGAACATCCCGTCCGCATCGAGTTCTGGGGCGATACGGTTGAATCGATCCGAGAATTTGAAGTCTTGTCGCAGCGGTCTATAAGGGAATTGCAGTCGGTAAGCATTATTCCCGACGTCCTCCGAAATAAGGATACCGAACAAACCGCAGGAACACAGAGTAAAAAAATTTCGCTTCTTTCCTACTTTTTGTCCGATGCGGTGATCCTTTCCGAAGATACACCACTTCTCAAAAAGGAATTTGACGAACGTGTCGCCGAAGGATCCGCAACGGATTTTTCGTTTGAAGAGGTGCTGAAAGAGATCGAACGTTTTCCGCATTTCATTCATTCACCGTTTCAATCGCCTCATGCGCTGATCGACTTCCAGTCTCATTCGCAGCCGAGTGTGAATGGAAGCATAAAAATGCTGCGTGAAAAGATCGGCGAATTCTCCGGCAAAGGCTGTGAAGTCATCATCACTTCCGACAGAAAAGAAGAACTGGAAAGAATTCAGGACCTGATCGAAGAAGAACGCGATGAACCGCCCGATGTTGCCGATAGCATCTCCGAGGATTTTATTCCCGTTGATGATAGTGAACGCGATGCAGCGGTAGTGAAACAAAACGATGTGCAGTTTCAACCGGTCACATACTCCACCGAATCTTTTCACTCCGGGTTTGTCTTCGAATCGGCAAAGATTGTTATTTTTACCGAACATGAGATCTTCAACCGTATTAAAGCCCGCGCGGAACGGAAACGGAAGCGTTTCAAAGGGATATCGGCAAAGGAACTTCATGCGCTGCGCAAGGGTGATTATGTGACGCATGTGGACCACGGTATCGGTAAATTTCTCGGTCTCGAAAAAATCAGGGTCGGCGGCGCGGAGCAGGAAGTAGCCAAACTTGAATATGCGGAAAAAGGGGCGCTCTTCGTCAATCTTAACTACATCACGCGCATTCAGAAATATTCCTCATCCGAAGGACATGAACCGAAACTGAACAAACTCGGCAGTCCGGATTGGGAACGGCTGAAGGCCCGGACGAAGAAAAAGATTAAAGACATCGCCCGTGATCTGATCAAGATCTATGCAAAACGGAAGATGGAACCGGGCTTTGCATTTCAGGCGGACACACATTGGCAGAAGGAGATGGAAGCATCCTTCATGTATGAAGATACGCCGGACCAGGCGCGCACAACGGTTGAAATGAAGGCGGATATGGAATCGCCGCATCCTATGGACCGGTTGGTTTGCGGTGACGTCGGTTTTGGAAAAACGGAAATTGCTGTACGTGCCGCATTTAAATCAGTCATGAACGGAAAACAGGTCGGCGTTCTTGTGCCGACAACGATCCTTGCCCAGCAGCACTATAATACGTTCTCCGACCGTCTCGGCCGTTATCCGGTGCGCATTGCACTGCTCTCCCGTTTCAAATCGGCAAAAGAGATTAAGGAGTCACTGAGAAAAATATCGGATGGCGAGGTCGATGTTGTTATCGGCACGCACCGTCTGCTGTCGAAGGATGTGAAATTCAAGGATCTCGGTCTTCTCGTGATCGACGAAGAGCAGCGATTCGGTGTTGCAGCAAAAGAAAAGCTCCGCGCGATGAAAGTCTCCGTTGATACGCTGACGCTCACCGCTACGCCTATTCCCCGCACACTCCATTTCTCGCTGATGGGCGCACGCGATCTTTCCGTAATCAATACGCCGCCGCGCAACCGTCTTCCGATTCACACGGAGATTGCAACATATGATAAGAAGATTATTAGAGAAGCGGTCATTCATGAAATCCACCGCGGAGGGCAGGTCTTTATCGTTACGGATAAAATCAGCACCATTGATATTCTCACCTCAACATTAATGGAAGCGATCCCGGAAGCGCGGTTCCGTCTTGCCCACGGACAGTTGGAAGGACACGATCTTGAACAAGTGATGATTGATTTTCTGGAACGGAAATTCGACGTGTTGGTAACAACGAAGATTGTTGAATCGGGAGTAGATATTCCGAGTGTCAATACGATCATCATCAATCGCGCCGACAAATTCGGACTGGCGGAATTGTATCAGCTGCGCGGACGCGTGGGACGTGCGAATCTGCAGGCATACGCATATCTGCTTGTTCCGCCGATCCATTCGCTTCCGAAACAGACCCTGCGGCGGCTTCAGGCGATTGAAGAATTTACCGAACTTGGCTCGGGATTGAATCTTGCCATGCGCGATCTCGAGATCCGCGGTGCCGGCAATATGCTCGGGGGTGAGCAGAGCGGATTCATTATGGAAATGGGATTCGAGATGTACACTAAGATCCTGGAAGATGCCGTTGCCGAATTGAAGGAACAAGAATTTGCCGATGTTTTTGCTGCTGAAACCGGCGCAAGAACACAAATGGTAGAAACACAGGTCGATGCCGACGTTGAAGCATATATCCCCGAGTTTTACGTTGAAAGCGATACCGAGCGGTTGGATATCTATCGCCGTCTGTATAAGACTTCGGCACAAAAAGAAGTTGACGAACTGAAAGCGGAACTTACGGACAGGTTCGGCGCGGCGATGGAAGAGGTGGACAATCTCTTCTTTCTTGCCTCTCTTCGCGTTCTTGGCGCCCAATCCGATATCCGTAAAGTGGAATTGAACAAACGCGTTCTTCGTTTGTACCTTCCGTTTGAAGAGGATAAACATTTTTATGAAGGGGGACTATTCCAGGATATGATGGCAAAAGTATCCGCTATGAAAGAGCCGCAAGTGCAATTGAAGCAGGAAGGAAAAAATCTCTTCCTTCAAGCATTTGTGAAGCAATCGGAAGGGAACGAACGCATCTCCGATGCTATTCTCGTGATAGAAAAAATCCGTTCGTAATAACATTCCTCCAGACAAAATAATAATTGATCCTTTGCATAGTGAATAGAACGTCACGAAAGAGATCCGGAAAACAAAGAGTATGGACACAAACATCAAAGTAATTCTGTTCGACCTCGGCCGCGTGCTGATGCATATCGACTTTGAAAATTTTCCAAACGGACTTGGACTGAAAATAAACGAAGAGCGTATGCAGTTCGATCACGCGAAGATACAAAAAAGCGTCCGCATGTATGAAACGGGAAATATTTCTACAAATGAATTTCTTGATTCGCTGTATGAAATATTCCAACACAAATATTCCCGCAACAAAATACTGGAAGCATACAACGGGATCATTGTTGCCGATAATTTTGAGATCATACCGTTTGTGGAAGAAGCCGCACGCCGCTACCGGATCGCCGTTCTCAGCAACACCTGTCCATGTCATTGGGAAAAAGTTCTTCGTGTATCATCATTGATAAAAATATTTCCCGAAGTGTTCACCTCGTTTCATCTCGGCGCGATGAAACCGGAAAGCATTGTCTACGAAAAAGTCTGCGCTTCGCTGAACGTGCAGCCGCACGAAGTACTGTTCATCGACGATCTGAAAGAGAATGTTGAAGGGGCAATTTCTGCCGGGATGAAAGGAATTATTTTTTCATCTGCACTGCAACTTCAGAACGATTTTAAAAACCAGACATGGTAAAACAGCACTTAAAGTAAAATATTAACTCTTAGCCGTAACATTCTGCAATACCGACTTCCTGTCAGACCTTTCAGACAAAATTTCTAAAAATCTTCAAAATATCCCTATTTATTGGAGAAATTACTTGACTTTAGATTGAAATCCTGTAACTTTGTGTCCAATGGTGGGTTAAAGTGGGTAAAAATTCTTCAACAAAATAAGGCGTATTCCATCCGTGTCTTCATTTAAAGGTTCATTCAACTATACGGTTGACAATAAAGGTCGCATCAATATTCCTGCGAAGATGAGGAAGAATCTTGCGCCCGAAGCCAACAATTCGTTTGTGATCACACGCGGATTTGAGGAATGCATTTTTATCTACCCGAATGATGAGTGGGCGAAACGTGAAGCTGAGATTGGGAAACTGCAGCAGACCGATCCGCAGCACCGGTATTTCACACGAATGCTGCTGAACCATGCAACAGATGCCGAACTGGACGGACAATATAGAATTATTCTGCCGAAAGAATTGCTCCAGTATGCGAAAATTGAAAACGACGTTTTTATTATGGGTGTGTTCGACCGCATCGAAGTGTGGAATCCCGTAGAGTATCAAAAATATCTTGACGGTCAGCAGGAAGATTATCTGACCGTGGCATCAAAAGTTTTTGAAAAGAAAGAATGATGCACCGCAGATCACGCGGGAAAGTACGGTATTAAAAATTTAACGGTCTCTGCGATCTCAGCGTCTCTGTGACAAAACGAATGGTGCAATCTTCATATCATATTCCGGTAATGCTCAACGAGGTGCTTGAACATCTTGTAACAACGGCAGACGGAATTTATGTTGACGGAACATTGGGCGGAGGCGGACATGCAGAAAAGATTTGTGAACGGCTTTCGGAAAAAGGAATGCTCATCGGTATCGATGCCGATGCAGACGCAATCAACGAAGCAGGGAAACGTCTTCACCGATTTAAAAATAATGTTCAGCTTGTGAACGACAACACCGCACACATCGCAGACATACTTCGCACTCAGCACATTTCAACGGTTCACGGATTGTTGTTAGACCTCGGCGTCTCTTCATTTCAACTTGATGATGCAAGCAAGGGCTTTTCGTTTCGCGGGAATGAACGGCTCGATATGCGCATGGACCGCCGGCAGTCGCTCGATGCATACGCGGTGGTTAATTCGTATGAAGAGGAAGAACTTGCCGATGTGATCTTTCACTACGGCGAAGAACGGCTTTCCCGGCGTATTGCACGAAAGATTGTTTACCGGAGAGAAGCGGCACCGATCGAAACAACAGGACAACTGGCGTCGATCGTTGAAAGTGTCGTAGGCGGAAAGTTTGCCGTTAAATCGTTGGCAAGAGTATTTCAGGCAATTAGAATCGAAGTCAATGACGAATTGCATCGGTTGAAATCAATATTGAGTGATTCGCTTGGCTACATGGCGGATGGGGGAAGGATTGTCGTAATCTCGTATCATTCGCTGGAAGACCGGATCGTCAAGACCTTCTTCAACGAATGTGCCGCAACAACGATTCCTTCGGGAAACAAATTTCAGCCGGATACACCCCGCATTCCCGAATTGAGAATTATCACAAAGAAACCGCTGGAAGCAACGGAAGAAGAGCAAAAGAATAATCCGCGTTCACGAAGCGCAAAATTGAGAGCAGCGGAAAGAATATAATCAGCCCTGTATGGCGGTAGCGTTATAAAATGGCAAAAAATCTTCAGAATACTCCTATAAACGTTGTCGATATGCCGAAGTTTAATGACAGGCAGTTCTATAATAACGCCGTGCCGGCATCGCTCGATCCCCAGGCTACTATTCCCGGCTATGCGGTGAGACAGAATGTTCGTCGGATTAATGCAAAAAAACGTTCAAAGACGTCGAATATTGTCGGTACGTTGTTCCTTGTTGCTACAGCCGCTCTATTATACGTGGGGAATGTTATTGCCGTGAATACTCTTGCAAAAGAAGTGAACGATCTGAATATGAAACACAATCAGATCATCAGTACGAATGAAGTGATTAAAGCGGAGATCAACCGGAAAGCAAGTTTGGAACGGATCAGTCTCATGGCGCAGGAAAAATTGGGAATGATGAATCCGAAGGAAGCCCCGGTATGGTTCGAAGTGGATGTAGAAAAAGAGACCGCTGTCAAAGAAAAATTAAACCGGTAAGCAAACAAAACTAAGAGCTATGCGGAACCCGTTTAGAAAAAAAGAAGAAACAGTAAAAGAAACTCCTCAGCAGAAGGATTACAAATACCGCTTGCTGATCGTGAAGTTCTGTTTCTTGTTCGCGTTCTTCGCAGCCTCGGCCCGTCTTGTGCAGATCCAGCTTTTTGAATCGGGAAAATATCAGAGCATTGCCAAAGGACAGTACGAAGCACGGGTGCCTCTGGTGGCAGCGCGGGGAAATATCTACGACAGAAACGGTAATGTTCTTGTTGCAAATTCCGAATTTGTTTCTTTCGCCGCTGATCCAAAAATCGCCGGTGACGATGCAAAGCTGATTGCTAAGGAATTTTCCGCCGTGACCGGAAAACCGGAAAAAGAATACACATCTAAACTTCAGAGCGCAAAACGGTTTGTCTGGATGGAGCGTCATCTCCGGCCGGATGCTGCCGAGCTGATCCCGTTGAAAAAAATGGGCGGCGTGGTGAAGATGAACGAAGCGATGCGTTTGTATCACTACGACGAGATCGCCGGACAGGTGATTGGGGCTACCAATATCGAAAACGTGGGTGTCAGTGGCATCGAACAGCAGTTCAACGATGTGCTCCGTGGACGTGACGGTTATGTGATTATGCAGAAGGACGGAATGGGAAGAAAACGTCCGTCCGTTGATTATCCGCGTGAAGAAGCGGTGAACGGCCATTCCATCCAACTAACGATCGATCTGCAATATCAATCCATTGCGGATGAAGAACTGAAAAAAGGCATTGCACGCACACAGGCAGACGCAGGACTTGTTGTGATGATCCGTCCGCAGACCGGGGAGATTCTTGCAATGTCAAATTATCCTCAGGTGAATCTCAACAGAGTGCAGAATGCCGACGCGCTGAAGAATCGTATTGTATCCGATATGTATGAACCGGGATCCGTCTTTAAAATAGTGACGGCATCTGCGGCACTGGAAAACGAAGTTGTAACACTGGATAAAAAGATCTATGCCGAGAACGGAAAATACACGATCGAATATCCCGGAAAAAAATTCCGTCTGATCAACGATGCCCACCCGCTGCGCGACGTGACATTTTTGGAATCGATGGCATTCTCTTCCAATATCGTGATGGCGAAGGTGAGTGATTTAATCGGCCAGGAAAAATTATACAAAAAAGCGCGTGATTTCGGTTTTGGTATGGCAACCGGTATTGAACTTCCCGCAGAGATCAACGGTCAGCTGAAAAAAACCTCTGAATGGTCACTGGCTTCGCTCAATTCCATTGCGTACGGATACGAGGTCGGAGTTACACCGCTGCAGATCGTTTCGGCATATTCGGCGATTGCCAACGATGGTATGCTGATGAAGCCGTACATAGTGCAGAGAGAGAACGATGAGAACGGACAGGAGATCTATACCGGCCAGCCGCAGATGATCCGCCGGGTGATCCCGAAACATGTGAATGAACAAGTGAAACAGATGTTGGAAGCAGTTGTTGAATTCGGAACCGGCGTTTCGGTGAAAACGCCCGGCGTTCGTATTGCCGGTAAGACCGGCACATCGCGTAAGCATGTGAATGGAAAATATGAAGAAGGCAGTTACAACGCCTCTTTCATCGGATTCTTTCCGGTAGAAAAACCGGAGATCGTTATTTTGGTGATGATCGAAAAACCGAAAGCGGGTGGTTACTATGGAGCAACGGCAAGCGCGCCGATCTTCAAAGCCATTGCGGACCGCATCATCAACAACAACGGTTTACTCGCAAAGACAATGATTGCCGAGCAAAGCGTGCAGAATGTCGATCAGCAGAAGGATGCAACTGTCTCCATTCCCGATGTAGCGAACAATGGAATAGATAATGCGATTGCCTTGCTGAATCGATCCGGTCTTGCGGCTAAAGTGATCGGTGCTGGAGAAGAAGTTGTGCGTCAGTATCCTCCGGCGGGCACGAAGGTTGAACGCGGATCGCTCGTTCAATTGATGATGAATGAAACGGCACTGAATATTGCAGCTGGAAGTTTGCAGGTTCCGGATGTACGCGGCATGAGTGTCCGCCGAGCAGTGAATAAACTTGCGGCGGAACAGTACGGAGTAACAATTGTCGGATCGGGGATTGTTGCAAATCAATTTCCGAATCCGGGAACATCGATGAAGCAGGGCGCAAAAGTTACGATCATCTGTGAACCGAAGGCGGTCGTAACAGCACAGTTGTATTAACGGATCATTCGTGGTCCATCAATGTCGGATACAAGACAAAAAGTTAACAATCTGAAGACCGAAGAATTTATCATGACATTATCAGATCTATTGCAAGGCGTTTCGGTGACCAAGATGTTCCAGACGATGTATGGTAAAATGGTGACCACGCACGATGTGATGATCAGTGGCATACAGTACGATTCTCGGAAAGTACAGCGGGAGAACCTATTTGTGGCGCTCAAGGGTGCCGGCGTTGACGGACATACATTCCTGTCGTCCGCAATTTCAAACGGTGCCAAAGTGATCGTGATTGAAGACGATCAGGCAATTCCCGACTCACTGTGTATGCATACGGGGACGGTGAAAATTGTTGTGAGCAATACCCGGAAAGCACTGGCGCAGATTTCGGCGAACTATTACGGCCGTCCCGCGGAAAAGATGACGATGATCGGCGTGACCGGAACGAACGGAAAAACAACGACAACGTTTTTGATTAAACAAATGCTGGAATCGGTATCCGGCATAAAGGCCGGCTTGATCGGCACCGTGGAGTATGCAATCGGAAACGAAAAATTTCCCGCAACCCATACGACACCCGAATCGCTGGAGATGCAGCAGTTGTTCGCACAGATGGTTCAAAAAGGATGTACGCATTGCGTCATGGAAGTATCATCGCATGCACTGAATCAGTATCGCGCTTATGGAATTTCGTTTGCAGCGGCCGTCTTCACGAATTTGACGCAGGATCATTTGGATTATCACGGGACAATGGAAGATTATTTCGATGCAAAAAAAATATTATTCGATGGATTGAACCGGGATGCTGTCGCAGTAACAAACACAGATTCTGATTACGGACTGAAAATCGTCGAAGGATGTAAGGCGAAAGTGTTGTCGTACAGCGTGAAAAATCTTTCTGATGTTAAGGCAGAGAATGTTTCCGTCAGTGTAAAAGGATTTACTGCGGTCATTAAGGGCGAGACGATCTCTACAAAATTGGTCGGCAGATTTAACGTCTATAATGTTCTTGGGGCATACGCGGCTGTTCTCGCTCTGGGGATAGATATTGCGAATAAACAGTCAGTCTTCGGATCACTTGTTCCTGCACCGGGAAGGTTCGAACAGATTCAATCGACGAAAGGCTGGACCGCGATCGTCGATTATGCGCATACGCCCGATGCATTGGAAAATTGTCTTCAGACGATCCATGATATTTTGCCGCACCGGTATAAAACCAAGATCATCACCATCTTTGGTGCCGGCGGCGACCGTGATATTACTAAACGTCCGAAGATGGGTGCGATAGCGGATCGGCTGAGCGATGTTATGATCGTTACGTCCGACAATGCGCGCAACGAAGATCCGATGGAGATCATCAGCGATATTCTGGAAGGGATATCCTCCAAATCGAAAACATTTGTGGAAGCCGACAGAGGAAAAGCGATTGCGAAGGGATTGAGCATGGCATCATCCGGTGATGTGATCCTGGTTGCCGGAAAAGGGCATGAAGACTATCAGGTAGTGGGGAAAGAAAAAATTCACTTCAGCGATAAAGAAGAAATTTTGAAACAGGCGGCGATAAAATAAATATTTCCCGGATC
The DNA here is from genome assembly GCA_903861125.1 of uncultured Ignavibacteriota bacterium. Taxonomy (GTDB): domain Bacteria; phylum Bacteroidota; class Ignavibacteria; order UBA10030; family UBA8401; genus UBA8401. Next base: position 94,343 of record CAIOTF010000023.1, on the reverse strand, counting down.
GTTCCGGTGTTGAAATTGTTCGAAGAATATGAAGAAAATCACAATCAAAGATCTGCAGCAATTGTCCGGTTCGGAACTCGTTAACAAAGAGTTGCTGAAGAGCCGAAAGATTTCGGGAGTTTCAACCGACTCCCGCGCAGTGAAAAAAGGTGATCTGTTCTTCGCGTTGCGCGGTGAAAAATTCGATGCGCACAATTTTATTGATATAGTAATAAAAGCAGAGGCATCGGCAATTGTTGTACATCGTGAATGGGCGCAAAGGAATGAAGCATATTTCAGAACATTCCCGTGCGTGTTTGTGATTGTGAACGATACCACGGCTGCATTCGGTGAACTGGCAAGGATCTACCGCCGGAAATTCGATATTCCCGTCATTGCCATTGCCGGCAGTAACGGAAAAACAACGACAAAAGAAATGGTGTCGGCAGTCCTCCGGACGAAATACGACGTGCTGAGCACGGAAGGAAATCTGAACAATCATATCGGTGTTCCGCAGACGCTGTTTCGCCTGACGAAGAAGCACGATGCGGCCGTGGTGGAGATAGGAACGAACCATTTTGGCGAACTGAAATATCTTTGTGAGATTGCCGAACCGACGCACGGTCTTATTACGAACATCGGCAAGGAACATTTGGAATTTTTCGGTGATGAGAATGGTGTTGCGAGAGAGGAAAGGGCATTATTTTTCTATCTGAAAGAGCATGCCGGATTTGCATTTGTAAACTGCGACGATGAATTTTTGAGCGGCGATGTTGCTTCGCTGAAATATGCTCTCTGTTACGGGAGTGGTGCGAAAGCCGATATCCGCGCAAAAAAAATACAAACAAATGCACTGGGTCAGTCAAAATTCGAGACGGAATGGCGCAAAAAAAACATTGTATTCAATGTCAGACTTTCCGTTCCCGGAATGCATAATGTTACAAATGCAATGGCGGCATGCTCCGTCGGATTGAAATTGAAGGTGAAACCGAAAAAAATAGCCGATGCTCTTGAAAAATTCACCTCCGCCTCCAAACGGATGGAAGTGACGGTGAATAATAATATTACGATTCTGAACGATACGTACAATTCAAATCCGGATTCGGTTATTGTTGCATTAAAAACGCTGCAGTCGTTCGATACAAAAGGGAAAAAGATCGTTGTTCTCGGCGACATGCGTGAACTTGGTGAGGCATCGAAACGTGAGCATACGAATACCGGTGTAATTGCAGCAGAAATGAATTTCGAGCGTTTGCTGACGTTCGGTCCGTTTTCCAAATATACCAGTGAAGCGTTTGGAGCAAAGGCGCAGCACTACGAATCGAAAGAAGAACTTGCGAATGAATTGAAAAAAACGCTGACAGACGGAGATGTAATTTTGATAAAAGGTTCGCGTGGAATAAAGATGGAAGAGGTGGTGAACCGGTTGATGAACGATAATGATTCATTGAAAACAAAGGATCAACACTGATGCTGTATCATCTGCTCATCTGGATCGAACATGTCTATCATCCGCCCGGATTCGGCGTGGTGAAGTATCTCACATTCCGCGCGGCGATGGCCGCCATCACGGCATTGTTCATCAGTTTTATCATCGGTGGTAAAGTGATCACCATGCTGAAAGCAAAGGGGATCGTTACAACCTATCGCGAAGGATCTCCGGAAAAGCATAAGCTGAAAGCGGGAACTCCGATGATGGGGGGCATCATCGTTATTGCCGCGATCCTGATCCCCACGCTGCTCTGGGGAGATTTGGCGAACACGTACGTGCAGATGATCATTTTTGTAACAGGCGGACTTGGTGTAGTAGGATTTATGGATGATTATTTGAAGATCGTCAGGAAGAAGAAGGAAGGACTTATCGGCTGGTACAAGATTGTCGGACAAGTAACGATCGGCCTGGTGCTTGGTTATGTTTTGTATTCCATGCCGGAACTGAAATCGATCAATGCAAATACAGTGACAACAGTACCATTCTTTAAAAATTTAGAATTCGATTTCGGAATATTCTATATCCCTCTTGTCATCTTTATCATCACGGCAACATCAAATGCGGTGAATTTGACGGATGGTCTTGACGGTCTCGCGATCGGAACATCGGGAATCGTTGCGATGACGCTTGGCATCATCGTGTATATCTCCGGCAATATCGAGTTTAGCAATTATCTGAACATTATTTATCTCCGTGGCAATGGCGAATTGATTGTCTTTTGTATTGCCCTTGTCGGAGCCTCATTAGGATTCTTATGGTACAATTCCTATCCGGCGCAGATCTTTATGGGTGACACAGGGTCGCTTGCACTCGGCGGAGCGATCGGTGCATTAACAGTGATGGCGAAAAAAGAACTGATTTTGCCGATTCTTGGCGGAATATTTTTTATGGAAACAGTGTCGGTGATTGTTCAGAGACTGTACTTCAAATACACGAAGAAAAAATATGGCGAAGGCCGGCGCGTGTTCAAAATGGCGCCGATTCATCATCATTTTGAACTGCTCGGCTGGGCAGAACCAAAGATCGTCACACGGTTCTACATCCTTGCAATTCTTATGATGATCCTGAGTTTAACAACATTCAAAGTGCGGTAATCGAATCGTGAACATTGCAGAGTTATCCGGTAAAAAGATCAGTGTCATCGGTGCGGAACGGAGCGGAGTTTCAGCGGCAATGCTGTTGCATTCCGCAAAAGCGCAGGTGTTCGTCAGCGATTTTGGAAACAGCGAAAGCACTCAGCAGCATATTGCCGAGCTGCAAAAAGAGAATGTAGAATGTGAATGCGGCGGACATAGCGAAAAAGTGTATGATTGTTCTTTGATGGTCGTAAGTCCCGGCGTGCCGACAAACGCGCCGGTTGTTCTGGAAGCACAAAAACGTGGAATACAAGTCGTTGCAGAGATTGAAGTTGCCAGTTGGTTTTGTAAAGGTCCAATTATTGCGATTACAGGCAGTAACGGAAAAACAACCACCACAACCTTACTCGGAAGGATATTCAGCGATGCAAAGAAAAAACACGTTGTTGCGGGTAACATTGGAACGGCGTTCTCATCAGTCGTTCTGGACGTTGATGAAGAGACTGTTGTCGTTCTGGAAGTGAGCAGTTTTCAGTTGGATGGAATCGACACGTTCCGTCCGAAGGTCGCGGTCATCCTGAATATTACGCAGAACCATCTGGACCGGTATGATAATTCGATGGAAAAATATGCGGCGTCAAAGTCGCGTATTGTTATGAACCAAATGCCGGATGATATGGTGATCTGCAACGCGGATGACGAGTGGACGCACAAAAAAGTGAAAAATGAAAAATCAAAAGTTTTTCAATTCAGTTCAAAACGGAAACTTGAACAGGGTGCTTTTGCAGAGAACGGAATAATGAAAACGGTAATTGCACATACGGAATATTCCATCATTGCCGTTGATGATATTTCTATCAAAGGAGAGCACAATCTTCAGAATGCAATGGCGGCAGCAATGGCGGCACAGCTGATGGGAGTGAAACCCGCTACGATCAAATCGACGCTGAGAAATTTTAAAGGGGTTGAACACCGTCAGGAATTTGTGCGTGAAGTGAACGGGATCAAGTACATCAATAATTCCAAAGCAACAACCGTTGAAGCGGTGGAGATGGCACTGAAAAGTTATGACGAGCCGATCGTATTGATCATGGGGGGGAAAGATAAAGGGAATGATTATTCAACGATCTACGATCTGGTGAAGAGAAAAGTGAAAGGGATTGTTGCCACAGGGTATTCCGCAGATACAATCGTGAAGAATTTTTCCGATAAAGTGTCTGTCATAAAAGTTGCAACGATCGGTGATGCAAAACCGAACATTGAATCAATGAAAAAAACGATTGAAACGGCTGCGTCGCTTGCACATAAAGGAGATGTTGTTCTTCTCTCCCCGGCCTGCACGTCGTTCGATTGGTTCAGGGATTATGAAGAACGGGGCAGAATATTCAAACAATTGGTTCATCAATTATAATGGCATCAGAAAAAAATCATATTGACCGCATCACGCTTTTTGTCGTCCTGATCCTGATGGTGGCAAGCACCGTTGTCGTCTACAGTGCTTCATCAACATGGGCAATGCAGAAGATGCAGTCGTCAAGCGGTCTTGTGAACAAGCATATCACCAAGATTCTTGCCGGACTGGTCGTGATGTTCTTTGCCATTAATATGGATTACAAAAGATATAAACCGCTGACGAAATGGGTGCTGATGGTATCCATTCTATTACTTTTTGCAACCCGTGTGCTGGGGGGTGAAGTAAAAGGGGCGGCGCGGTGGCTCTCTGTAGGCGGATTCAGTTTGCAGCCGTCGGAGATCGCAAAATTTGCTCTGTTATTTCATCTGGCGTATTTGCTTTCAAACAAACGGGAAAAGCTTGCCGATTTCAAGACCGGCTTTATGCCGTTGATGATCTGGATTGGTCTTGTTGTTCTGCTGGTGATGGTTCAGCCGAATTTCAGCACAGGGTCTATGATCTTTGCGCTTGGCATGATCCTGGTCTTTGTCGGCGGTGCAAGGATAAAACATGTAATGATCTCATTGGCAGGACTGGTTCCGGCACTGCTTGTATATATGGTCAGTGCGCCGTACAGAATGAAACGCATCCTTTCCTATGTGGGTTTTGGAAGCGATGAAACAGTTACATCAACTGCCAACTATCAATTGCTTCAGGGAATCATCGGTTTCGGCAATGGCGGGATCTTCGGCGTTGGTATGGGACAAAGCAAACAGCGCGATCTCTTTCTTCCGGAATCGTACGGCGATTTTATTTTTTCCATTGTGGGCGAAGAGTACGGATTAATCGGCACGATCATTTTCATCGGGTTGTTTCTGACGATACTGCTGCGCGGATTGAAAATAGCAAAATATGCACCGGATGATTTCGGAAAATATCTGGCGATTGGAATTACATCGACGATTGTACTGTATGCAATCGCCAATGCGCTTGTGACACTCGGATTGATGCCGACAACGGGTGTTCCCATGCCGTTCGTCAGTTATGGAGGCACGGCGATCATCTTTTCATCATTTGCCGTCGGCGTGCTGTTGAATATTTCTTCACAGACAGATCTTCATCCCCGTGAACGGCAATTTATCGAACAGCCGACGCTGAAGGTCGAGCCGGCTGTAGGGAAAATATATTGATGGCAACGATTCTGTTTGCAGCCGGCGGAACAGGCGGTCATCTCTATCCTGCAATTGCTATTGCGGAAGAGATCCGAAAGAAAGAACCAAAAGCAACAATTGCGTTCGTCGGCACGAAAGAAAAAATTGAAGCGCGCGTAGTTCCGCAAAAGGGTTATCAGTTCCATGCGATCTGGATCAGCGGGTTCAGCAGAAGATTGAAAGTAAAGAACATTCTATTTCCGTTGAAAGTAATCGTTTCATTGTTTCAATCGTTCTTTCTCATAAAAAAAGTTCATCCGGATGTCGTTGTCGGAACCGGCGGGTATGTTTGCGGTCCAGTCCTGTTCGTAGCATCACTGCTTGGTATCCCGACGGTCGTTCACGAAAGCAATAGCTACCCGGGTGTAACAACACGGATGCTTGCATCAAAAGTATCAAAAGTATTTATCACATTCGAAGTGACCAAAAAATGGATTTCATCATCGGCGAATGTTGAATGTGTCGGAACACCGACGCGCGAAGAGCTGTCATTGGTTTCCCGAACCGATGGAAGCAGATTTTTTGGTCTCGATCCTAACAAGAAAACGCTCATTGCCTTTGGCGGAAGTTTAGGTGCAGCATCTATCAACAAAGCGATGCAGGAAGTGGTTGAAGACGCAATAGCGCATGATTATCAGATTATATGGCAGACCGGAGATGCAGATTGGCAATCGGCGAATGCCGTTCAGCAGCATGCGAATATTAAAGTGATGAAATATGTGGACCGTATGGATTGCGGTTATGCAGCGGCCGATGTTGCCATAAGCCGGTCCGGCGCAACAACGCTTGCAGAATTGACACGGCTTGGTAAACCGGCCATACTTGTTCCATATCCGTTTGCGGCTGCCAACCATCAGGAAATGAACGCACAAACAATGGTAGAATCCGGCGCAGCAGTGATGATCAAAGATTCTGAATTGCAGGGGACACTTCTTCACACAGTGCGGGAATTATTGTTCAATGAAAATAAATGCGCAGAAATGCGTGAGAAAAGTCTTCTGCTCGGGAAATCGAATGCAGGTTGTGAGATTGCGGAGAAAGTTCTTGCAATGAAAAAATAAGCCGGTGATGAAAGCACACAACGGCACGTTCTTTAGATAACAAGCAGCAAAAGATATTCTGAGCGGGAAATGTGTCCGGTGAGATACGAGTGGAAAACAGATCTGTAACGAGATATTCCAAAATGGAGCAAAGATCAAAGAGTGCATCACGAATTCAAATATAAACTGGATTTCTATTATCAGCAGGCGCTGATCTATTTATTGACGCTGATCCTGTACGCGGGCGTAAAAGGAACATTTCTTGAGAACAATTTCACGCTCGTGTCAAACGATCCGATCATGTATATCATCGCATTCTTTGTCGGCGTCTCATTTTTAACATTGCTCTTAAACCGCATTCGCGACAGAAAAGTGATCGTGAACGACAACGCGATAGTTTTTCAACACCGTTTCAACCGGCGCACCATTGCTGTTCCCGACATCGAATGGATTCATATCGGCAAAGAGCGGTCGGTGCAAACGGCCGGACGGTTTCAGATTGTTATCATCAAAACAAAACAACGCCGCCGCTCTTTTAGAATCCGGTTGGGACGGTATGAGCGGGAACGGGAATTATTGAAACTGCTGGAACAGTTATCGGAACGAACTCCGAAAAGACAAAAGAGGTTTCAATTTAGAAAAAAACCAGTACGGTGACAGGAATTTGTGTGATGGCGGAATGGATAGAGATGCACAGCGATGGAAATGATGCACTAAAAAGTTCACAACAACAAGATGGTATTTGCAGCACGTTAATTAATTGGTCTATACTACTTATCAACATAAATAAATAACGGCGTCTATGTTTTCTTCAATAAAAAAATTACACTTCGTCGGCATCGGCGGAATAGGAATGAGCGGAATCGCAGAGATCCTGCTCGATCAGGGATTTATGATCAGCGGTTCTGACCGCGCTAAGAGTGACGTAACGGATCGTCTGGAATCGCTCGGTGCTACAATTTACGAAGGACACAAAGCAGAAAATATTGCGGCAGATGTTGATACGCTGGTCTATTCGTCGGCTGTTATTAACGACAATCCGGAAGTGCAGGAAGCGATCCGCAGAAAGATTCCGATTGTCCGGCGTGCCGAAATGCTGGCAGAAGTGATGCGGTTGAAATATGGGATCGGAATTGCCGGCACACACGGAAAAACAACCACCACATCAATGGCGAGTCTGGTTTTGATGGAAGGGGGACTTGATCCGACGGTGATCGTTGGCGGAAAATTGAGCGGTCTTGGAGGAACGAATGCGCGTCTTGGCAAAGGCGAATTCATCGTCGTGGAAGCGGACGAGTTCGATCGGTCATTTCTATCGTTGACACCGACCATTGCCGTGATGACAACGCTTGAAACCGACCATCTGGATTGTTATCGCGATCTGGAAGATATCAAAAGTGCATTCATTCAATTTGCAAATAAAGTTCCATTCTACGGATTTGTTGTGCTGAATCTGGATGAACCGGCATTGCAGGATATTCTTCCGCAGCTCAGCAAGAAAAAGATTATTACCTACGGACTTCAATCGCCGCAAGCCGATGTGCAGGCGGTGGATATTCAGCACAAAGAGAACAAGACGATCTTCACGGTGCTGCAGGGAAAGAACGAACTGGGTCAGGTGACGCTGCAGATACCGGGTAAACATAATGTGCAAAATGCATTAGCTGCAATAGCGGTCGGACTGAATCTGAATGTCCCGTTTGAAAAAGCAAAAGCAGGAATTGAAAAATTTACCGGAGTGTACCGCCGTTGGGAAAAGAAAGGCGAGGCAAAAGGAATTGTCGTATACGACGACTATGCACATCATCCGACAGAATGCAAAGCAACACTGAGCGGCGTAAAATCCGGCTGGAGAAACAGGGTTGTATGTCTGTTTCAGCCGCACCTGTATTCACGCACAAGGGATTTTTATGAAGAGTTTGGTAAAGCATTCCTGTTTGCGGATGTGCTTGTTGTAACAGATGTGTATCCGGCGCGCGAGGAACCGATACAAGGCGTAACGGGAGAATTGATCGTGAATGCTGCAAAACAGTACGGACATAAAGAAGCCCATTATGTTCAGGACAAAAAAAATGTTCCCGCATTTGTGAAAAGTATTGCCAAGAGCGGCGACATTGTTATCACGATGGGCGCTGGCGATATTTGGAAATTCGGCGAGCAATTATTAAAGGAATTATAATAAATCCGATTATCCCGGTCACGTTCCGTTTGCGCGGGTGAATTATAACGGAACAATTTGGAAAAATATATATTGACAATGGAAATGGAACAGGAACATATAACACCGGAAGAGAGACAGCCTGTTTACGGAAAACGAGTCTATCTCTATTTTGCCGTATTGACGGTTGCCATTGTAATGGTGTTCGCCGTTAAATCTGTGTGGCAACGCCATGTTCCCGTAAAACAGGTTTCTATTGAAGGGATCAGAGTCATTTCCAAAGATGAAATCGTACGGCTAATGAAGCTGCCGCCGAATGTACCAATGTATGAACTTGATCTTTCGGCGGTTCAACGAAACATTCTCACAAACAGTTTTGTGGACCGCGTGGTGATCCAGCGGGATGCGCCCTCTACATTTCGCGTAACCGTAAAAGAGCGGATACCTTCCGCGATTCTCCTCGCGGGCGACATGTTCTACATCGCGTCGGACGGAACGGTGCTTCCATACGTTGCATCGTCGGAAACATACGACATTCCGGTTATCAGCGGCGTGGATTCGCTGAACGGAGTCAAAACCGGTCAAAAACTGTACAATGCCGATGTGCAGGAAGCATTGGACATCATTGAAGTTTCAAAATTGACGAGCGAGAATCTTTCACATTCGATCTCTGAGATCCATCTTCGCAAGGGACACGATCTTGTTCTGTATTCGTTTGAAGCGGGCGTTCCGATAATTTTCGGCAAAGGTGATGCGGTAAAAAAAATTGTGAAACTTGATGCCTTCTGGCAAAAGTTCATTCAGAATAACGAAACAAAAGATATTCAATACATCGACATTCGATTTGATGATCAGGTCATCGTATCGAGAAAATCATAAACAAGAAAACAAAGCCGGTCATCAAAGAGATGCCGGAGACGCAAAAAGGGAAAAGAATGAACGAACATATTTATGTAGGACTAGATATTGGAACAACAAAAATCTGTGCAATCGTTGCATCGGTTGCAGCAAATAATGAGATCAATGTTCTCGGGATCGGAAAAAGCAAATCAGAAGGATTGACGCGCGGTGTAATTACGCATATCGAACGAACGGTTGATTCTATTAAATCCGCCGTTCAAGACGCCGAAGCCCAATCCGGAGTGAAAATCCAATCCGTTGTGGCCGGAATTGCCGGTGATCATATCCAGAGTTTTCAAAGCCGCGGAGTTGTTGCCATCAGCGGAGCGGAGCAGGAGATCACCCAGGCCGATGTTAATCGTTTGATCGAAGACACGAAAAAAATTGCACTTCCGTCCGACCGTAAAATTCTTCACGTCATTCCGCAGGAATTTATTGTTGACGGACAGGATGGAGTCTATGAACCGGTGGGAATGTCGGGCGTGCGGATGGAAGCAACAGTGCATATCATTACCGGACTTGTGACGGCAACGCAGAACATTATTCGCTGCGTTCAACGGGCCGGCGTAAGCGTGAGCGACATTGTTCTCGAACCATTCGCATCGAGCGATGCGGTATTGGACGGCGAGGAAAAGGAAGTCGGCGTGGTTCTCATCGACATCGGCGGCGGAACGACTGACCTTGCAGTATTTGCCGACAGAACCATCCGTCATACAGCCGTAATCGGAATTGCCGGAAGCAAAGTGACGGATGATATACGCCGCGGTCTTGGCATACTCACCACGCAGGCGGAAGATATTAAATTGAAATACGGCCATACGCACATTTCATCCATCGCCGAAAATCATCCGTTCACGATCCCGGGTATTGGCGGACGCGAACCGATGACCATCGACACGCAGATGTTGTGCCAGATCATTCAGCCGCGCATGGAAGAAATACTGGAGATCGCCGCACTGGAAATCAAACGCTCCGGATATCAGAAACATCTTTCTGCAGGCGTCGTGCTGACGGGTGGAGGCGCATTGGTTAAGGGGACAGCCGATCTTGCTCGCGAAGTATTGGGAATGCCGGTAAAGATCGGAATTCCGAAAGGATTTCGCGGCGGTTTCGTGCGGGAAATCGAAAACCCCATGTATGCAACCGGCGTCGGACTTGTGCTTCATGCGATTAAAAGCCGTGCACGCGGAACAGCATCGAATGTTCCGGAACCTAAAGTGCGGGGTGATAAACGAAATATTCTGGACAGAATGAAAGGGTGGTTCGACGAACTGTAAGAAAAGAGGAAAGCAAAGAGATCCATCAGCGCCATTTTTAATGTATGAAAGTGCAATTGACTATAAACAATCGGACAGCTACTAATTTTTGAAATAATAACTAAACAAAATTATTTTTTACTAACAATCAATAACAAACCAAAAGGAGTTACTATGGCAATTGAATTTGACAGCCCGGCAGAAAATGGCGCAAAGATCCGCATCGTGGGTGTCGGCGGCGGCGGAACCAATGCTGTTCATAGCATGATCACACGCGGATTGAGCGGAGTCGATTTTGTAGCAATCAATACCGATGTTCAGGCACTGGAACGGAATTCATCAACTACAAAGATCAGAATCGGCAAAAATCTTACGCGCGGACTCGGTGCCGGCGCAGATCCGACAGTTGGTCAGCGTGCTGCTGAAGAGGATAAGGAAGAAATTGCACGCGTTTTGGCAAACAGCGATATGGTATTCGTCACCGCAGGCATGGGCGGCGGAACGGGAACCGGTGCTGCTCCGGTTATCGCAAATGTTGCAAAAAGTCTTGGTGCATTGGTGGTTGGTATCGTAACGAAACCATTCACGCACGAAGGAAAAAAGAGAATGGCGCAGGCGGAATATGGTATAGAAGAATTGCGCAAACACGTTGACACACTGATTGTGATTCCGAACCAACGGCTTCTGACGATCGTTGATAAAGCCACACCGATCACGCAGGCATTCGAAGTTGCAAACAGCGTGCTCTATAATGCAACACGCGGTATATCCGATATCATTACCGTTCCCGGTCTTGTCAACCGCGACTTTGCCGATGTTAAACGGGTGATGCGCGATATGGGCGATGCACTGATGGGAACCGGAATTGCCACAGGAGAGAACCGTGCTACGGAAGCAGCGAACATTGCTATCTCAAGTCCTCTGCTGGAAGGTGTCGATATTAAAGGGGCTCAGAAATTGCTTGTTAACATCACCGGCGGTCAGAATCTTTCCATTCAGGAATATGATGAAGCAATTGCAATCATCTCTGAAGCTGCAGGTAACGATGCTGAAGTTCTTGCCGGAGTTGTTGTTGATAACAACCTTACCGATGAGATCATGGTTACAGTAATTGCTACCGGTTTCAACAAGATCATGGTGAAACCGCAGCAGCAGGACCGGTTTGCAGCGGCCCGCACACGCGGCATTCAGGTCGATCATATCCCGACCGGAGTTCGTGATCTGCAGAAGTTTGATACACCGACGTATCTTCGCCGCGGTGTAACAGTGAATCCGCCTTCTTTGCAGGATGAACCCAAAGTTCATTCGATCGAGCAGAATCAGCAGGATCTGGACAAGCCGGCGTTTCTGCGCCGCATTATGGATTAAACAATATCCGATTTTCAGATATTGCTGTACAATAAGACCCGCGTGATGAACGCGGGTTTTTTTTGCGAAAATACGTATTGCACAACAATTACAAAGTGTTGGTCAAGAGATGCATTTCGGTGATGCATTTTTTTGATATCGTGTGATCCTAAAAAAATAAGACCGATTGTCTTTCCCTCACTAATTTTCTATCTTTACCAATCATGGCATCATTGAGCAAACCGGCAGTAATTATCCTCTGCATTTTTATCAGCGTAATCAGCCAAATCAATGCGCAGTCCAAACGTATTGAATCGCAGTACCGCATTGCCCGGCTGAAATACTCCGGCGGCGGCGATTGGTATAATGATCCTTCTGCCGAAGTGAATTTGCTGAAATATGCTAAGCAAAACGCAGGAATTGACGCAGACCCGAAATATGAATATGTAGAGATTTCTAATGATAATTTTACAACTTATCCTCTTATCTTTATAACAGGACACGGTAATGTATCGTTTTCGGAATACGAGGTAAAACGGCTGCGCACATATCTTGAAAGCGGCGGCTTTCTCTATATTGACGATGACTATGGAATGGATAAGCCGATCCGCCGTGAAATGAAAAAGGTCTTTCCGGAATATGATTTCGTGGAACTTCCATTTAATTATGGTTTGTATTCCTGCTTTTACCGTTTTCCGAACGGTGTTCCTAAAACACATGAGCACGACAATAAACCTCCGCAAGGATTTGGAATCATGTATAAGGGAAGACTGGTAGTGTATTATACGTATGAATCAAATCCGAGCGATGCCTGGGCGGATGCGGATATACATAAAGACCCGCCGGAAAAAAGGGAAGAAGCCCTGCGGTTTGGTACTAATATCTTGGTATGGAGTTTAACTCAATAGTAGATACGGTAATTTATTAAATATTTTCTTTTTAAACATTACACTAAAAATCTTTGACTCAAGAAACAAAAAATATTGTTGAACAGCTGAAAGTGCGGATCGAAAATACCCGCAGGGCATTATATCAGCGCGATCTGTTGATGGCAGCCCTGAAAACTTTTTCATTTGTCAGCCTGTTTGGAACAGTGCTTGTCTTTGTTGAAATGCTGGCAGAATTCAGCGTTGCAATGAGGACAGTTCTTTTTTATGTATACATCATCCTTTCGGCCTCGATTGCTCTGTGGCTGATGTGGAAACCGCTGTTGCAATTTTTTGGGATATTGAAAGCGCACTCGGACAAAGAGATTGCCCGATTGATCGGTGTACGGTTTGAAAATATTGCAGACCGGTTGGAAAATGTGCTTGACCTTTCCGCCTTGACTGAGCAAAGCGATTTTAGCGGATCACGCGAATTGATAGAGGTGGCGCTTGAACATTTTGGAAGAAGTACGGCAGGCGTAAATTTTGCAGATGCTGTTTCGTTTGTTAAACTGCAAAAGGTTGCCCGCATTGTTGGTGTAATTGGATTAACGATCGTGGCACTGGTGGTTATGCCTGGCACAATGTTCCACGCTGCCGCAAACAGAATGTTTAATTACGATAAAGAATTTATCCCCGCAGCGGCATTTTATATCACTGTCACCCCGGGAAATATTGATATCGTAAAAGGACAATCGGTGACAGTTCTGGCAAAAGTGGTTTCCGGCGAAAGTCGAGATCCGCTGCCGTCGGAAATGATTCTTTCCTATTCCGAAGAAGGTGTTGATGTAACGGAAAATATCATTATTCATCCCGACTCGTCCGGACAATTCCGATATCTTTTTCCCTCGCTGAAAAAAAACACAGGTTATCGCCTTCTCTCCGGCGGAATAAAAAGTGACCGGTACACTATCACCGTTGTGGATCGTCCCTTTGTGCGTTCACTTACTGTATCGCTAATTCCGCCCCCCTATACAAAATTAAGACGCGAAACATTGGAAGAAAATATCGGCGATATCCTTGCATTGCCGGGTACGAAAGTTGTTTGGACGATCGTTCCCAGCAAAGAGATCGCCTCCGCCGCGGTTATATGTAAGGATGAATCCGGTATTCCGGCGAAAAAGAACGGAAATTCTTATACTGCCGAATTTTCCCCGCTGCGCTCGACATCCTATTTCATTAAGTTGAAAGATGAAAAGGGAAATACAAGTCAAAACACCATTGTATACAACATTGAACTGCTGACTGATGAATATCCGGCAATTTCTATTCTTGCCCCCGGAAAAAATATTGATGTTACGGAAGCGATGATGCTTCCCATGGAATTCAAAGTATCGGATGATTTTGGTGTCAGTCAGATTCGTTTGAAATTTCGTTTGATTGAGTCAAAATACTCAACCGGTGAGAAAGAAGCCGGAACAATCATTCCCTTTGATACGCTCTCGATGAAAGAGGGAGTGCTAAATTATCTGTGGGATCTTTCGTTGCTCGGACTTGTGCCGGAAGATGTTGTGGAGTATTTTGCCGAAGTCTTTGATAACGATGCGGTGAACGGTCCAAAGTCCGCAAAAACGCAGTCATACTTGATCCGTCTTCCTTCATTGGAAGAGGTATTTGCCGATGCCAACAAGACACACGACGAGATAGGAAAGACACTTGAAGAGTCACTGAAAGAATCCCAGGAATTGAAGAAGAACCTGCAGGAACTCTCTGATGATATGAAACGCAATCAACAGATGGATTGGCAGAAACAGAAAAAAACTGAAGAGATTGCAAAAAGGTACGAAGAGATCCAAAAAAAGATCGAGGATGTCAATAAATCAGTCGATGAAATGTCGCAGAATCTGCAGAAGAACAATTCGCTGTCAAAAGAGACGCTGGAAAAATATCTTGAGCTGCAAAAAACGTTGAGCGAATTGGATTCGCCGGAATTTCAGAAGGCGATGAAACGGATGCAGGATGCGATGAAAAATGTTTCGCCGGAACAGATGCGCGAAGCGATGCAGCAGGCTCAATTCAGCGAAGAGCAGTTCCGTGAAAGCATTGAACGGACTATGAATCTGCTGAAACGGATACAGATCGAACAGAAAGTGGATGAATTGGTAAAGCGAACACAGCAGATGAAACAAGCGCAGGATGATGTGAATAAGCAGACGAAAGAAACAAAACAAAGTGATTCGCAAAAAGCGACCGAGCTTGCGCAGAAACAGGACGAAATCGACAAGCAACTGTCGAAAGTGCAGAAGGAATTGAAAGATCTTCAAAAAAAGATGGAAGAGTATCCCAAGGAAATGCCGCTGGAAAAAATGGAAAATGCCCAGCAGTCGGCGAACAATCGCGAGATGCAGAAAGCAATAAAACAAAGTTCACAGCAATTGCGCTCGTTGCAAATGGAACGCGCTATGACGGCGCAGCAGCAGGCCAGCAGCGGCATCAATGAGATGCAGGAGCAGCTCTCTGAAATGCAGGAACAGATGCTGAATAACCAAATGCAGCAAACGATGAATGCATTGCGAAAAGCGATGCAGGACCTTCTGCAGATATCCCAAAAACAGGAACAGCTGAAAAATCAATCGCGCTCGCTTGATCCGAACTCGCAGCAGTTTCGCGAAATGGCCCAACAGCAGCAGAACTTACAAAACGATCTGAACAATGTCGCCAATGCACTCATGGAGCTTTCGCAGCAATCATTTGTGGTGACACCGGAGATGGGAAAGCAGATCGGTCGTGCCATGGGACAAATGCAGCAGGCGATGAACGGCATCGAGCAACGTAACGGACAATCAACCAGCGCTGTACAGAACGAAGCGATGGCATCGCTGAATAAAGCAGCTACACAAATGCAGGGCGCCATGCAGCAAATGCAGCAGCAGGGAGGTCAGGGAGGCGGATCGCTGATGCAGCAACTGCGCAATATGGCCATGCAGCAGCAGCAGATCAACGGACAAACGCAGCAGATTGGTGCACAGGAAGGGATGTCGCAGCAGCAGATGCAGGAGATGGGAAGGCTTGCCCGTCAGCAGGATGCGGTCAGAAAATCACTGGAACAACTGCAGCGTGAATCACAGGTTTCGCCGGAAAAAAGTAAAGTGATGGGGGACCTTGATAAGATCGCCGACGAGATGAAAGAGGTTGTGGAACACCTGCAGCAAAACCAGATAAATCCGAACACACTCCAGCAGCAGGAACGGATTTTGTCGCGCCTGTTACAGGCTCAGCGCTCCATGCGCGAGCGTGATTATGAGCAAAAACGGAAGGCATCCTCCGGCACCAATGTGTTCGGCAGGAATCCCGCGCCGCTTTCTGTAAAAACGAACGAATCGCAATTGCAAAAAGACTTGCAGCGCGCTCAGGAATCCGGCTACAGTAAGGATTACATTGAGCTCATCCGTCGGTATTATGAATCGATCGGCAGGAGCAATTAACAAAATTCAGCTGTACCATTTTTTTTGATCAGGTATCGATACATTTATGCCGGACCGTGTTGACAAAACCATGAACTCATTAAAAGTGCTGGTGGTTGACGATAATATCATCAACCAAAAAGTGGCGGTAAAAATGCTCGAGCGGCTGCACATTCCGTCCGATGTTGCCGTTAATGGATTGGAAGCAGTCGAGGCGTTTAAAAAAATGCGGTATGACCTGATCCTGATGGATATTCAAATGCCGGACATGGACGGTCTGGAAGCAACAAGAACCATCAGATCAATTGAACGCAAAGAATATCACACCACCATCATAGCAATTACCGCGAATGCGATGCAGGGAGACCGTGAACGATGCCTGCAGGCGGGGATGGATGATTATCTGGCAAAACCGATTAAACAGATTGATATTGATGTCATGGTCGAAAAATGGTTGTCGGTGAAAGTGCCGTCGATGCTTAAAAAGATCGACGATAGTGATGCCGCGCTGCAAACCATCATCGATCCAATAAGATTAAAAGAAATAAAAGAAATTGGTGACGATAGTCTTCTTCGCGAATTATTAAGTCTTTATCTTGGAGACCTTAATAATTTTTCGCAAGAAGTAAATGCAGCGCAGAGCGAAAACAATTATCGGCGCATCTATGAAAGTGCGCATACGTTGAAAGGTTCTTCGGCAAATATGGGCATCGAGTCCATACGGCAGGCCTGCATACAAATGGAACACCAAGCGAAGGATCAGAACAGTGTTAAGATAGCGTTTCAATTAACGGCTATGCAGGAAACCATGGAACAGATACGGATACTTATTACGGCACAATTATCCGTAAAATAAATCTGCATTTTTTCTTCTCGTCAAAAAGTTGCGTATATTTGTTTTTCAAAAAATTATCATAAAGGAATCTCAATGAAAGGTATTGTCCTCGCCGGTGGTTCAGGGACCCGGTTGTATCCCATTACGAAGGTATACAGCAAACAGCTTACGATCATTTATGATAAACCGCTGATCTATTATCCTCTCTCCATTCTCATGTTGGGAGGGATCAAAGACATCTTGATCGTATCGAACAAGGAAACGATTCCGATGTATCAGACGTTGTTCGGCGATGGTTCTCATCTTGGATTGTCGATCAGTTACGTACTGCAGCAGGCGCCGAATGGTATTGCAGAATCATTCATCCTCGGCGAACATTTCATCGGCAACGACAGCGTCACACTGGTACTGGGCGACAATATCTTCTACGGTCAGCTGGATTTCTTCTACAGCGCGCTGAAACGGAAGGAAGGCGCAACGATCTTCGGTTACCGCGTCAATGATCCCGACCGGTACGGTGTTGTTGAATTCGATAAAAGCGGCAAAGCAATCTCGATCGAAGAGAAACCGAAACAGCCGAAATCAAATTATGCCGTTCCGGGTCTGTATGTGTACGATAACAATGTTGTCGATATCTCGAAGAACATACAGCCGTCACCGCGCGGCGAGTTGGAGATCACCGATGTGAACAACACCTATATGAAATCGGGAAAGCTGCAAGTGGAAAAGATCGGACGCGGTGTTGCATGGCTCGATACCGGAACACCGGAAGCACTTCTGCAGGCGGCTAACTTTTTTGGAGTCATAGAAGACCGTCAGGGATTGAAAGTTGCTTGTATCGAAGAGATCGCTTATTTGATGAAATTTATCGATCATGAACAATTTGAAAAAGTGATTAACAATATTCCCCGTTCGGCGTATCGAACGTATCTTGAAAGAATTATCCACGAAGATTAAATATGAATTTTCAAAAAAGTCCATTGGACGGAGTCGTCGTTATTTATCCCAACGTATTGCGGGATGACCGCGGATATTTTTTCGAGGCGTTCAGCAAGAAACGATACAGCGAAATCTGCGGCAATGTAGATTTTGTGCAGGACAATGTTTCTGAATCCGTGAAAGACACAATCCGCGGCTTGCACTATCAGGTCGGAGAATTTGCCCAGGGGAAATTGTGCAAGGTCCTTTCGGGAAAAGTCATCGATGTTGCGGTGGATATCCGTTTTGGTTCGCCGACCTTTGGAAAATATTTTGCCACCGAGCTTTCCGAAGAAAACAGCGCGCAATTATGGATCCCCCCCGGATTTGCACATGGGTTTTCGGTTCTTTCGGATAAAGCCGTGTTTCACTATAAATGCACAAATTATTACTCAAAGATGCATGAGCGGGCGATCCGATTTAACGATCCAGCGCTTAATATTCAATGGCAGGTGAACCAACCGACTGTTTCTCAGAAAGATCTGGCGGCTCCGTTGTTTGCCGAGATTGAAAAAGATTTTATCATTTCGTAATTGCATTATTCACGTAAAATCACCAGTTTTATACAAATCCTTGTCGCAATTCTCAAATTATTATTTGAGAAACAGGACCTTTTTTCACACGGTGTGACAGGTCTAACAGTATGGCACTCAGTATTATGTTACTTTTTAAGACAAAAAATAACGTAATAGTGTTGGAAAGTTTTATGGTGGGCCGTATAAAAGGACAATTGTTATGATTCGTTTGATTACAGGATTATTTGTTGTATCGATACTTCTATCGCCCAATTCCTCCGCTCAGACGATCTCAGGCGCAATTGCTTCCGACACAACGTGGTCCGGAACAGTAATTGCCGATTCAGTGAATATTCCCGCAGGCAGAATTCTTACCATTAAGCCCGGTTCCGTAGTGAGATTCAATAATGGCAAAATGCTCGTCATCGCCGGCAGGATCGTTGCAAACGGAACTTATGATAGTACAATTACATTTACATCCAACGCGGCCAATCCCGTTCCGGGAAGTTGGAATGGAGTTGAACTTCAAAATACCGCATCTGTTTCGTCGGTCATCAATTACTGCATATTCGAATATGGCGGCGGCGGACCGAATGCGGCAAACATTTTCTACAAAACCGGTACGCCGAATATCAATATCTCTCATTCCGTTATTCAGCGAAGTTTGAACAACGGCATCAACCCGCGCTCTTCATCGCCGCGCATTTCTACTTCCATGCTCAGGTTCAATGGAGGATATGGTATCTTCGCCGATTTATCATTGAACTATACGATCGATTCATGTACGATTTCGAATAATACAACGGGCGGTCTGCTTATCGGAGTCAACGCTACAACGGTGATCATTAATTCGTCGATCGATTCGAACGGAATCGGAATATTTATCAGCAACAGTGCGGTGCCGACGATCATAAAAAATAATATCCGGCGAAATAACATCGGCATTCAATTTGCCGGTGTTGGCGGTACGCAGCCGACAATAACTCAAGATACGATTGTCAATAATATCTCTTGGGGATTTCTTAACACCAGTACATCTACTACGGTTTTAGCCAGACGAAATTACTGGGGAAGCGATACGGGACCTTTTAATTCAAGCAGTAATCCAACGGGGATAGGAGACAAGGTGAGTAACCTTGTTGATTTTCAGCCATGGACGATTCTTGCACCGACAAAGTCGTACACTATTTTGAACAGTGGAACTATTTCAAAAGATTCAACATGGTCCAACGGCGTATTTTGGCTCAAGGGTACAATAGTGGTATCTTCCGGTTGTAAACTTACCATTAAACCAGGAGTTATTGTAAAACTGGCAAGCGGAGTTCGATTGACTGTGAACGGTTCAATTAATGCAATCGGAACACCGGACAGCTTAATTATTTTTACATCCGATAAAGATGACTCGTACGGCGGAGATACTAACGGTGATAGTACGGCAACATTAGCAGCCCGAGGAAATTGGGATAATGTTTGGCTCTATTACAACCAAAATAACAGCAGTGTTATAAGTAATTGTATTATTAAGTGGGGAGGTTCCGGGGGTTGGGGAAATATTTTATGTGAAGGTGCGTCCCCGACCATTAATAATATTTTTAGTACGCAAAGTTCCAATTACGGTTTGACTTTTTATAGCAGTTCAAATTCTACGTTGTCAAATTCTACGCTAAGCGCTAATGGTTCTAATGGAGTATATCTTTACAATTCAAATCCCAATATTTATGGATCAACAATTGCAAACAACGGATCGTACGGTATTTATGCAATTGGAAACTCTCGTTTTACTGTTCGCAAGTCAAAACTAACCGGCAATACCTACGGTATTTATGCGGATGGCGGAACATCGAGTGCAACACTTGTCTCAATGGATAGTTCAATCGTCTCATTCAATTCCAGCGCAGGACTTTATTTGTGGTACGGAACCGGAACGCAAACGTTTTCGTATAATCGTATAGAGGGTAACGGCAGCGGATACGGCTTATGGTGTTTTAATGTGAATTCAATTGTTACGATTGACAGCAACATAATTCTTAATAATGGTTCTGAAGGAATAGTTACTTCAAAAGCTTTAATCACAAACAATCTCATTCAGGGAAATAGCTACCCAATTACATTGATAGGAAGAGTTCATAGTACCTATAATGGTAACACTATTGTCGGAAATCGGTATAATAATGCTTTGGCAATTCGATTGAACCGCAGCGAGGAAAGTTTACTGGATACCCTAAGTACCGTTTTTCCTGCGGGAATAAATTCTAAGACGTATGTTCTTATCGATAATAATTCCGGAGTGGGAGTGAGCAGCGGAACAACTCTGGTCATTCAGCCTGGCGTTACTATAAAAATGGCTGCCGGCATGTATTTTCGTGTTGACGGAACATTAATAGCAAATGGTACACTAGTAAACCCCATAGTTTTTACCTCGTATCGAGACGCTTCGTATGGAGGTAAAACCAATCTTCTTACCGATACTACATCACCGGCACCAAATGATTGGCGTTATGTACGCTTCTATACTAGTTCTTCAAGCGGTTCGATCCTTAATAATTGTATTTTCAAATACGGCGGTCAGGATGGTTCCGGTAATCTGTGGCTATCGAATAATATTGTTTTTCCCTCCAATTCCTTTACGAATATTATCAGCCGGAAGTCAAGTTCGTATGGAATTTATGTCTACGATTGTCAAGCCACATTTGACAACGTAACGCTTGATAGCAATGCAAATTATGGAATGTACGTTGATGGCAGCAGACCGTCGGATGTAACAGTGAGAAATAGTATTATCCAGGATAATAACGGCACAGGAATGCAGGCAGTGTATAATTCAGCATTCCGGGAAATATCGAATTGTTTCATTCGAAGGAACAATGGCTGGGGCATCGGCACTTCCAATGGCACTCTCGATCAGGTGTATCAGGGAAATACTGTTGCCAACAATGCGTCCGGTGGAATTAACACAAACAGTCCTTCCATTCCGCCGGCCAATCTCCGATTTGTTGGTAATACTGTTACTGATAATCCAGGCGCGGGTATTCTCAGCAGCCGTGCTACGTTTATCGATAACATTATACAGCGGAACATATATCCCATTGCGGTATGGAGACGTACGGGAAATATCTATACGGATCCGGGCGGTAACGATGGAAATATTATTACAAACAATGTCTATAACAATGCAATCGCTTTGTGGAGTGGCGAGATCTCTGATACTCTGAAAGTTTCATTCCCGCAGGCCATTACATCTAAAACGTATGTTGCTATTTCGGATTTGAATGTAGCGTCTGGCACAACACTGTTTATTGAACCGGGTGTAAACATTAAATTCCAGCAGGTTCCGGTAAATACCTGGCACCAGTTTAATGTGTACGGAACACTGATAGCGAACGGGAATATAGGCAATCCCATAATTTTTACCTCGTGGAGAGACAGCAGTGCAGGAGGGAAAACCACATCACTCACCGATTTTTTACCGCCGGTACCCGGAGATTGGTATTACATCGGTTTCCATAGCGGCAGCGGTGCATCGGTTATTCGCAATTGTCAGTTTAAGTATGGCGGAAGAGACGGGATGCAAACCGTTTATTTTGAATCCAATGTCGGCGGCATCACTTTCTCGAACAATGTGGTGAGGCGCTCATTGGCATCCGGTATTTATTTGTACAATACATCGTTGAATATTGACAGCACGGTTGTGGATAGTTGTGCTGAATCGGGCATACAAGTGTCGGGAAATACCGTGAACTCGTTGTCATTGCGGAATTCAAAGATCATGAATAACGCAAATTACGGAGTGTGGGTGCAGAGCTCTGCAAAGTTTCCCATTTTATCAAACTGCATCATTGCGAACAATACGTATTCCGGTGTATATGTAGAAAATAACACGGTTGCGCTATCGGTGATCGGTAATACAATAATGAACAATGGTGATCATGGATTATACATTCTTTCACGCAACGATGCGATCGATACTTTGCTGATGATTGCCGGGAACAAAATTCGGAACAATGGTCTTGCCGGAATATTTTCATCACGGGCATACATTGTAGATGATTCCATCTCCGGCAATCGTTATCCGATCGGTGTTGTCGGTCAGCTTTCGCTTGCCGCTTCCGGCACTGCGAGTGGAAACGTGTATCAGAACAATACCATACTTGGAAATACGCACAACAACGCTCTGGTAACGCAAGATAATATTTTTGGCATACTGGGCGGGTCGTTTCCGCCGAACTTTACAAAAATGATTGTTGTCCGTGCGGACCTTTATGTTTCCTCCGGAACGGCGCTTCGAATTTCACCCGGCAGTATCTTTAAATTCGCAAAGGAATCAGGAAACGGATATTTTCAAGTGAATGGCACATTGCTTTCGGAAGGGACAACTAATAACAAAATTATATTTACATCGTGGAACGATGATACGTACGGAGGCGATACCAATCTTGATTCGATTTCTTCGGTTCCCGCTCCCGGTGATTGGAACCAAATATATTTAAATGGGGCCTCAACAAATGGTTCACACTTTCTCAATACGATTGTCAGATATGGAGATATTTATGGCAGCGGTTCGCTCGGTTTTAACACCACCAACGCTGCGGTCGAATCGTGTGTTATTTCATATGCTAAATATTATGGGATAGATTTCAGTAACTCATCGTCACAAATGGTCGGGACCGAAATTCATCACAATGGTACCGGCGTTCAGGTTTATGGATCACCGGTGCCGACGTTGAATTACAATAACATTTATCAGAACAGCAGCTATGGTTTGTATTCATACTATGCCGGTGCGACCGTGAACGCTCAATATAATTACTGGGGTGCGGCAAACGGTCCTCTGAAAACAACAGGATCGAATCTAAATCCAACCGGTCAGGGAAACCAAATTTATGTGAGCGGTTCCGGAGATGTGGACTATTCCAATTTTCTTCATGCACGACAGGGGGTACTGTTCGGCGATGTGAGCGGAAACGGTCAAATATCGGCATATGACGGGTCCATGATCCTTCAATATTTGGTGAATCCGGCGGCTTTTCCGCTGAACTTAATCCAGCGAACAGCAGCCAATGTCAGCGGCGACACGACCGTTAGCGCACTTGATGCTTCGTACATTTTGCGGTATGTTGTCGGACTGATATCGGGATTTCCCGGTTTGGGCAAACAATCACTGGAAGCGGATATCGCGTCGGCGTTCTCCTTCAATATTGTGAAAGGTGTAAACCCGAATGAGTTCAATCTTATTATCCGATTGAACAAACCGGCTAATATTTTTGGAATGAACGTTAGTCTGTCGTTCGATACTACCATGGTTCGTCCGTTGGCAATTGAAAAAACAGTGGAATCGGATAGCATGGCGCTGTTCTATGCATTCCCGAAAGGATATGCCAATATCGCTATGGCCGGCACAAATCCGTTGAATTCGGAAGGGAATGTAGCTCGGTTAAGTTTTACATTGCTCGATCCAGCAAAGGGCGAGAAGGAAATTTTATTTACGCTGAAGAAATTTGTGTTAAATGAAACGGATGTGACCGGAGATGTGGGATCGATCGTCTTAAAAGTAGATAAGATTATCGAAATCCCGACGACCTTTGCTTTGTCGCAGAACTATCCCAATCCGTTCAATCCGGCAACGACCATACAGTATTCAGTACCAACAGTAAGCACTGTGAAAATATCTGTCTATAACATGCTTGGTCAGGAAGTGAAGACTCTGGTGAATACCGAACAACGTCCGGGATTCTATTCATTAATATGGAACGGAACAGATAATAATAATGCTCCGGTCGCAAGCGGCATGTATATCTACAGGATCGACGCACGAGCGGATGGAAAAGAAATGTTTACCCGTGTGAAAAAAATGATTTTGGTAAAATAAGTTAAACACAACGATGTATTTTCTTTGTATTCCACGATGAAAAAAATATTCAATATAAAACAGATATGCTTCACTGCCGTATTTGTTTTTCTACTTATTTCCCAAAGATCAATTGCGCAAAACCAAATTTCATTTTCTGAAATATTGGATCCGAATGGCAAAATAAAAACAAATGTTAGCGGATCATATAATGCTACAGGGTATACGCTGGATTATGGTAATAATAAAGAACCGATATTTACGAAAGCAAATTCATCTCAACAATCTACAACAACAACCTGGTCTGCTTTGGGAAGTGGTGTGAATGCTACTGTTTATGCTATAGCCGTCAGTGGGAGCGATGTGTATGTAGGGGGAGACTTTACCGTCGCAGGTGGAATTTCTGCCTATTATATAGCCAAATGGAATGGTAGTACGTGGTCTGCATTGGGAACTGGAGTGGATGGTGAGGTTACTTGCATAGCCATCAATGGCAGTGACGTATTTGTTGGAGGAGGTTTTACCACAGCGGGTGGCATCACTGTAAATAGAATAGCTAAATGGAACGGCAGCACATGGTCTGCTCTTGGACTTGGTGTGAATAGCGCTGTGTATGCTATAGCCGTCAGCGGGAGTGATGTGTATGTTGGAGGAGCCTTTAGCTTTGCGAGTAGTGTATCTGCTAATTTCATTGCCAAATGGAATGGCAGTACGTGGTCTGCTTTGGGAACTGGAATGAATAGTATTGTTGAGGCTATAGCCGTCAGTGGCGGTAATGTATTTGTTGGAGGATTTTTTACCACCGCAGGTGGAATCTCCGCAAATTCTGTTGCCAAATGGAATGGCAGTACGTGGTCCGCTTTGGGAACAGGAATGAATGGTTATGTTACTTCCTTAGCGGTCAGTGGCAGTGATGTATATATTGGGGGAAAATTTACCACCGCAGGTGGAATTTCTGCAAATAATGTTGCCAAATTGAATGGTAGTACGTGGTCTGCGTTGGGAACTGGAATGGATAGTGTGGTTTATGCTATAGCCGTCAGCGGGAGTGATGTATTTGCTGGAGGTGGTTTTACCACCGCAGGTGGAATTTCTGCAAATAAGGTTGCCAAATGGAATGGTACCGCTTGGTCTGCGATGGGAAACGGGGTAAACAGCTCTGTACGTGCATTGGCAGATAATATTAATGCTGGCGCCATGGAAGTAGGAGGTACTTTTGGCTCAGCAGACGGAAAATTTGCATCCTACATTGCACAGTTTGTTGAAACTGTTGATACACCGATTGATATAGTTCATCTCCGTTTACAAAATGGATTTGGAAAACGAGGTGTAACATACTCTTATCCGATCTATTGCGACGATTCATTGAAAACTGCCGACTCCGTTATTTCCGGTGAATTTACAGTCGCAACGAACAATGTATTTACCGTGACCGGCATCGATACAAACGGAACGATGCTCGGCAAGGCTCAATATATATTTTTTAACAATGCAACAAAAAAATTCGTTTTTGCAAATGCACAGCCAATTACCGGAAAAGGTGTGCTGATCTATCTTACAGTCGCCGTTAATGCCTCTGCGTTCCCCGGTGTTACCGAAACGGTTAGTCTTTCAGGTGCGTTGCTGAACGAAGGAACACCGTCGGTAGCGGTAAGCAATGGTTCATTTCGTCCGATGGATATTTTCATCAGTCCGAAGTTTCCTCCGCAGAACAAAGTTGTCGGCGACTCGATCTTCTTTTCGGTGAGCGGTGATGTGACGCCGCCATTGTTTTGGAGTGTCGGCGATACGTCTGTTGCTGTCATCAATGCATCGGGAAAATTGACCGGGAAAAAAGTCGGATCAACGTATGCAAAGGTGACGGATTCGTTCGGACTGCAAGATCAATCGAATGTATTTCAGATTAATTCGCCGTCGCTGAACAGTCTCACCATCTCGGTCCGCGATACATCATTCATGCAGAATCTCACGTTCGATCTTCCCATCTATGTTTCCGATGTAACATCGCTGGGCATCGTCTCCGCACAATGGAAGTTGAATTACAATTCCGCGACGCTTATTGCGAAAAGTGTGATTACTGCTGGTACTATAGCGCACGCATGGGGCACGCCAACCGTGAATATTGGGACGGGAACGGTCGAAGTAGCAATGGCAGGAACGGATACTCTTACCGGCAACGGAATTTTGGCGTTTGTTCGTTTTCAGGTGAATCGATTTGCATACCAAAGTTCAAATCTCGATCTGCAGAATGTGCTCTTTAATGAAACAATCACAGCGGCTATTGATAATGCAATATTCACACCAAAATCCGGACCGGTCATCTCTATCAGTCCAAATGTTTACATGCTGACCCGCGGAAATGCGTTAACATATACTGCCTCGGGCGGATCCCCACCGTACACTTGGTATTCATCCGATACGCTAAAGGCTGTTGTGGATTCCTTGACAGGAAAAGTTACGGCGAAATCAAGAGGTTCATTCATTTTATCGGCATTTGATTCTCAAAAATTCGACGGCAGTCTTACGATATCGGTGAATGATTTTTCAGCCACTCTACCCGATACAACCGTTCGGATTGGTGACTCGGTGGATGTGCCGATCTATCTCAGCGATGTTACCGGCCTTGGTATTTTGTCCGCACAGATAAAAATAGGTTATGACTCAGCAAAAGTCCGTTTTTCGCAATTGATCACGGCGGGAACGATGAGCAGCGGAATGATATCTGCCGTCAATGATTCAGGATCTGTTATTCGTTTGGCACTCTCCGGCACACTTCCACTTTCCGGATCGGGAATCTTTGCTAAGCTTCGCTTTCACCATAAGGCCCCTTCCGGCAACGGACAATTTTCATCTTTGACATTTATTGAATATCAAAATAATGAACCGGGTCCGCTGCAGCCGTTGGTTACGCTGAAGAATGGTAAGATCACCGTCATTTCGTCGCTGAACAATAACCCGCTGTTCACGAACGCAATGGCGGATACAACGATCAGCGAAGATCAGCAATTAACATTTGATTACGATGCGTTTGATGCCGATGGCAATACACTTTTCTATGCGGTACAAAATCAACCATCAGGAATGACGATCGATTCCATCACCGGTATTTTGAAATGGAAACCCGGTTTCACGCAATCAGGAAATTATACGATCACCGTTTCAGTTGTAGATGGAAAAGGGGGCAGTGTTTCGAAACAGACCAATATTGCTGTGCTGAACACGAACCGCCCGCCGATATTTACCGCCATTATGGCGGATACAACGGTGAGCGAATTACAGCAATTAACGTTTGATTACAATGCTACCGATCCTGATAATGATGCGATCAAATATTTTCTGCAAAATGCACCTGCAGGAATGGCGATCGACAGTACAAACGGCATAATGAAGTGGGTCCCCGGCACTAGCCAATCGGGAAACTACAGTTTCGTTATCTTCGCAAAGGATGCCAACGGCGGTAACGTCAGCCGGCAGACCGCTATCACCGTGCTCAATAATAATCAATCCCCCGTCTTTACGAATGTTATGGGAGATACAACGGTCAACAAAGGAGAGCAATTAACGTTTGACTATAATGCATCCGATCCTGATAATGATGCGGTCACATTCTTTCTGCAGAACGCGCCGCCCGGCATGACAATCGACACCGCTTCCGGTTTGATGAAATGGACGCCAGCTCTTATCCAGATTGGAAATCATAGTTTTACCATCTTCGCAAAGGATAACAACGGCGGCCTTGTCAGCCGGCAGACAGCGATCACCGTTCTTAATAACAATCATCCTCCCGTCTTCACGAGTGTCATGGGAGATACAACGCTCAACGAAGATCAGCAATTATCGTTTGATTACAATGCTTCCGATCCCGACAATGATCCGGTAAAATATTATTTTCTTAATGCGCCGTCGGGGATGTTGATCGATTCGATCTCGGGAATTTTAAGTTGGAAACCGAACTTCAGTCAATCCGGATCATATAGTTTTGTTGTTGCAGCTATTGATATTAACGGCGGTTATGTTAGCAAGCAGACAAATATCACCGTAAGGAATGTGAACCGGCCGCCATCTTTTACACTCGTGATTCCGGAAACAACATACACCGAACCAGGCCTGAACACAAAATTTACTTTTACTGGCCAGGATCCCGACAACGACACCCTGACATTCACCGTTGTTGAAGCACCGAATGGTGCGGGGATCACACTATCAGGTCAATTATCGTGGACGCCGACGGTGGCACAGGTTGGAACTCATCGCCTTATTATTAAAATGACCGATGCATCCATCGGGGTATTCGATACATCCTATTTTGTGGTGACGATAAAAAATTCCGCGCCCGTATTTACTGCAACACTGAATGATACAACAATCAGTGAAACGCAGACATTATCGTTCACCTACAAAGCATTCGACAAAGAAAATGATTCGCTGTTCTATTCACTCGGATCGCTCAGTTCGCAACCCCCGGCAGGTTTAACATTGTCGGTCAACGGTCAACTCAGTTGGACACCAGACTATACGCAGGCCGGAATCTATACGGTTATTGTTGTATTAAAAGATCGCCAGTTTTCGGTTCTGGATACCGTAAAAATCACCGTGCTGAATAAGAACCGTGTTCCGCAGTTTGTTGCAAAACTTCCTGATCTTGTTACGTTCGTTGATTCACTGGTTACGTTTAAATATTCGGCTGTTGATCCGGATAATGATAATCTTACATTCTCACTTGTAAAACCGTTGATCAACGCTGTCATGCAAAGCAATGGAGTGTTCACATGGAAACCGGTGGCAAGTCAACTTGGTAAAGACACCGTTATTGTTGCCGTGAACGACGGCACTGTTGCCGTACCCGATACAGCCATTCTTACGGTCAATGGATTTCCGTTCGCCGAGGTATCTCGGACAGCATTTGATTTTGGTCCGATCACTTTTGGCGGCACAAAAACTATTTCAACAATCGTTAATAACAAAGGTATTGTGCCTTTGATATTTCATGCACCTCAACAATTTAACGGTGCTCCGGATCCTAATTTCATCCTCGATACCACCGGCGCATCGATCATTTTACCGGGTCAGCAAGATACAATTTCGATTACCTATTCGCCCCGCACTGTTGGCGGACATTCCACGGGCTATGTATTTACTACAAATGATTTTAGAAATCCTTCGTATACGTTCACAGCAAAAGGTTCCGCGATCTCTACGCTTGTTGTGACAAAAAGAATGATGGTTGATGTTCAGCACAATTCGACAGCGTCGCTCTCCGATACCGTCAATGGATTGGGACGGCTCTTTACATATTTATCAAAGAGCGGAATACAGGTCACATACAGCAGTGCAGTTTTGCAGCCGCACGGAAATGACATTGTGCTGCTGGTGACGCCGCAGCGGAACTTTACGAAGCCGGAGATTGACTCCATAAATAATTTTGTGAAGAACGGCGGATTATTGATTGCACTAGGCAACTCAGCGCAGGAGGGAACCAACGATGCGTTGAATGCACTTTTGAAAGACACTTCCTGGACGACGAATCTTTCGTTGAACAACGATATTGTTGTCGATTCCTCTTCAAATATTGTTTCACCATTAGTTCCGCTGTTAACAATATTTGCCGATGCGAAACATCCGTTTTTCACCAATGTTGATACAATCGTATTCTTCGGCAGCAGCAGCGTGAATGTTTCCGGTTCGGCTATACCGTTCGTCACAACAACAACGAAGGGAAAGACAATCGGCGGCACCGGAATATTGCAGCCAGCTGTTGCAGGGTTGAATAAGATTGGAAAAGGAAAGATCCTGCTGATGGGCGATGCTGATGCGTGGCGAGTTGACGCAAAAAGCGATTCTGTTCCGCCGAATATTGCGGTTAAAGACAATCTTGCCTTTGTGCTGAACATATTAAGCATCACCGAAGATTATGAAGTAAAGATGCCGGCAAAAACTTCGAACGAGCGCTATCAACTGGTCAGCATTCCATTCGATCTTCAGAATTCCGACGTTAAATCGGTGCTGAAAGGATTAGGCGATCCGAATCCGTTGATTTGGAGATTGTTTGGACGCTACGATCCGGCGTTGGCTAAATATGCTGAGTTTCCGAGTGAGAAATTCAACTCCTTCCGTCGAGGAGAGGCGTACTGGCTTATTACGCGCGGTCAATTCGACATCACTCCGGGAAATGCCACTATTGTGCCGGTAAAGAATTTTTATGAGATCAAGATCGGTCCCGGATATTCTATTATCGGAAATCCGTTTCCGTACAAGGTAAGCTGGAAACACTCCGTTCACGACTCGGTGCAGAACGTACTTTGGGGATACGACGGAACTGGTTTTAAACCGGAATCGTTGGCGATGGAACCATTCTCAGGATACTTTGTGAAGAATTATTCCGCGGACAGTCTGACGATCAAGATCAATCCTCAGGATATCACAAATCTTCCGAATGCGAACCTCGGCAAGAATTCATCTGTAACCGCTTCTCTGAATGCCGGTGAATGGAAAGTCGGCATCTCTGCAGCATCCGGTAAGTCCGGCGACAGCGAAAACTTTGCCGGTGTTGCTCCCGGCGCGAAAGACGAGTTCGACAGCTATGATATAGCGGAGCCGCCTCCGACACCGACCGATTACGTGATCGTACGGTTTCCGAACAAACAGTGGAAGCAGCAGCCGGGATCGTATGCAACAGATATCCGAGCGGCAAACGAAGAGGGTGTATACTGGGACTTTGAAGTGATCTCTTCAAATGTGCAATCGAGCATCGATCTTACATTGACCGAGTTCGGATATGTGCCTAATAATTTTTCATTATATCTGATCGATAAAACAACGGAAAAAGCAGTGCTGCTTGGAACATCATATCAGTATCAGTTCTCGATGATGAAGAATGAAACACGGCGAAATTTCCGTTTGATCGCGGGGAAAACGGAATTTGTGGAAAAAAATACACAGGGCATTCCTCTTCTTGCTCTTGATTATTCATTGCTGCAGAATTATCCGAACCCGTTCAATCCCTCAACCCAAATTCGGTACGTTCTCGGTCATAGCGGTCATGTTATGCTCGAGATCTATAACATTCTCGGCCAGCGCGTGCGTACGCTGAGGAATGAATTCCAAACGATCGGAACGTACAGTGTTGAATGGGATGGAAACGATGATTCCGGTATCACAGTTTCTACCGGTGTTTATTTTTATAAAGTCCATGTTATTTCAAATGGTGAAAAGATCTTCACCGAAACAAAAAAAATGCTGTTGATGAAATAGTATGTACTGATTTTGCTCTGAGCCGCCGGGTTGATTAGGTATTCGTCTTTGTTCTATAGGTAGGCGAGTATTTCGTATCGACGTTGATCCGGGGCACAACGGACAGGTAATTAGCATTTCTTATTCCCGCAACATTATCTACTTTTTACTATTCATTAACATCGGTCCGGTCATCACGTGAACATGCGATATATTTTATTTTTCTTCCTCCCCGTTTTTCTGCTGGCACAGGAACAGTTTAAGTCTACCAACCAACTTCAGTGGGAGTATTATAAAGATCATCCTGAAAAAGTTGGAAAAGATATTGTTCCTCCGTCTCTTTCTAAACGGACCGATCTGATGAAAACGCAGACGCTGGATAAGATCGTCTATGGTTTTCATCCGTACTGGCAGAACGGTTCGGAAAGCAATTACTATTTTTCATTGCTGACGCATTTGGTGTATTTCAGTGCTGATATTAATGCGGCAACCGGCGGATTTACTACTACCAACAATTGGGGGACAGCGGCCGCCGTTACTCAGGCAAAGCAATATGGAGTGAAAGTGCACTTATGTCTAACGCTGTTTAGCAGCCACGCAACACTGCTCGGCAACACAGCCGCAAAAAACGCACTGATTGCAAACACGCTTGCTCAGCTGGCCGCACGGAATGCGGACGGTGTGAATATCGATTTTGAGAGTATGTCATCTACCGTGAAGACCGATTTCCGCGTGTATATGAAACAGTTCGGTGATTCATTGAAAGCGCACGGTTATGAATTTGTGATCGAACTTCCGGCAGTGGATTGGTCCAACGTCTTCGATGCGACATTCTTTTCTACACTTAATCCTGTCACCGATTTCTATTTTGCCATGCTGTATGATTATTGGTGGTCGGGAAGCGCCACGGCAGGTCCGAACGCTCCGCTGCGCGCGTCGAATATTACATCGGAATGGCACGTTCTCCGCAGTATTGATACGTATATTAAAACCAAAGGATGTCCGGCAAATAAGTTTATCGCCGGTTTCCCGAATTATGGTCGCGAGTGGGCAGTGAAAACTACCACAGCAAATTCCGACACGCTTGGAGGTTATACAAGTTCTTCAAGGACGTATACGGTGGTGAAAAATAATTATATCGATACAATCCCGGCAAATCGTCAATATTGGAGCACTACATACAATACGCGCTATTACAATTATGTCGGTGGCGGAGTCTTGAGGCAAACATGGTACGACGATTCTTTGAGTTGGGCCAGGAAGTTCGATTCAATCAAGGTGAAAAATGTTGCCGGTACCGGAATGTGGGCGCTTGGGTACGATGGCAGTGAACCGGAGATGTGGGGCGCGTTAAAAACAGCATTCGCACAAAAGAAAAATCCATCTCACACGTCGTTCGAAGATTTTGAGCTGAATGTCGGCAGATTTGATAAATATCCACGTTGGAGCGGCAGTACGACTGGAATTGATATAGCCTCGTCGCAAACGTGGACGAACGACGTTTCGCACAACGGACACGGATCACTTGTTGTTGTTCTAAAAGATAGTATTGAGGCACAACAAAACTGGACAGTTAGACTGACTTCCGGCGGTGGTGCCCGGACAAACAATATTCAATTCCCAAACGCAGGATTTATTGGATTTTGGATGAAAACCCGCACCGCACCGGCCGGAGCACAAGTTGCTTTGACGATCGACGATCAGCGAAACGGTTCCTCCGATCAAACGGAGCTGTCTCTCAAACAGGATGTTGTCAACGACGGTGCATGGCATCTCTATGAATGGAATCTGAACGGAAACGGTTGGTCAAGTTTTTCCGGCGGAAATGGTTTTCTGGACAGCACGGTGCTCTCCCTGGATGCGGTCATGATCTATGCGCCGGATGCCTCTCCCGATTGGATATTCTATATCGACGATGTTTCGCAGAATGTATCCGGAACACTTCCGGTTAAATTGGAAAAGATAAGCAGCACTCCTGAAACGTTTACGCTGGAACAGAATTATCCTAACCCGTTCAATCCAACAACAACGATCCGTTTTGGAATTCCTTCAACATCCGGCGGCAGTATTGTGAGTATGAAAGTGTACGATCGGCTGGGCCGGTTAGTTGTTACGTTGATGGATGAGCAAAAAGAATCAGGTCGGTATTCACTTCAGTGGAATGCATCAGGAATTGCCAGCGGACTCTATTTTTACACAATGCGGGCCGGCAATTATTCGGCGACAAAAAAATTGTTATTGATCAAATAGTATCAGCTTGCATTCATATATCAATTCCGGAACATTGTTGAACGCGGTGGCCGAATAAATGTTCTTGATTCCATTTATGGCGCAATTTGTTAATATTTTGCGATTAGAGACTTTTCTATCCCGTTTGCACCCAACCAGACTGTCCATCATTTAATTTCAACACAGTTCCCTCTTGACAAGACCAAAGAAATGAAATAACTTTCCATCATGAAATGGTTAACGGAGCAGTTCCGCAGCAAGGGACTCTCTCTAACATTACTCCCGATCCGTTGTTCTTTCCTCACGAGCCATGTTAGCTCTCAAATAGTTTCAAAAATCACTCAACAATAATTCAGCCCAATCATATAGACGAGCTTCCGAAAGGAGGAGGTCATGAAACGGGAAAAGATCACAATATGTTCCGGCGAAAATATGATGCCGTTGTGCATGGAACTGCTTGTTTCACGCTTGCAATCAGATATTGGTGCGGAACGAAAACATGCGCGTGAGGCATTGGTGAAGATAGGAAAATCGGTGGTTCCGCTTATTACGGAATTGATGACGCATCCCGAAAGCCATGTACGGTGGGAAGCATGCAAGACGCTTCAGAGGATCAGGGATCCGAAGACTGCTTCATTGTTGGCAACAATGCTTATGGACGAAGATATGGATGTCCGTTGGGTAGCGGCCGATGCGTTGGTTGAATTGGAGCATCATGCCATTGTTCCGCTGCTGGAAACCATTGAAGAAAATTTTGATTCTGTTATTTTTCGCGAAGCGGCGCATCATGTTCTTCATTCATTGAAGGAGAGCCGTCTGCTTGACGATAAAACAGAACAAGTGATGGATGCGTTGAGACCGATGGAAGTTTCCTCCAAAGCAGCGTTTATCGCCAACAGGGTATTGGATCACGTCCGCTCTCATATACCGATCCGTCGCCACAGGTTATTGGTGTGAACTCCATAGAACACAGGTGCAGAGCAAACATCCGGAGTGTTCGAACACTCCGGATGGTATGATGATTTACATTCTCCATCTCAACCCGATATACGCTGTCCGACCATAGATCGGTCCCCAAAGTAATGCACTGTCAAAATAACTTCCATTCGGATGCGCCGCATCAATAATCGGGTTCGTCTGCCGGAAGTTCAGCAGGTTTTCTATGCCGAAATAGAGATCTAATCCGGCAAAGAATGAACGGGTGATCTGCGTGTTTGCCAAAACAAAATTCGGCGATGAACTCCGTGATTGTAATCCTGCCGGATTCGTTTGTGTGTCGGGAAGACGTTTAGTACCGAACCACTGCAGCGTCAGGTCATACAACATTTGTGAAGAGTTTTCATCGTCACGATCAGTTGCATATCCGAAATTGATAAACGCACGGTGCTGTGCAACAAAGGGGCGTTCGCGCAGTGTTCCGTTGATTGTCTGGCGGACATCGTAAAACCGATATGCAATGCGTGTATCCAATTTTTCGATCGGTTGTATGTTCAACTCCACCTGAACACTGTTGGAATACGATTCTCCTTTTAGATTATAGAAACGTACCTGATGCGCATTCGCATCTAGATCGGCAACCACTTGTTTGTCGAATACTGTCCGGTAAAAATCAACGGCGATCGTTGCTTCCCGGTAATCCCACGTAAAATAGTGTGTCACATTAAATCCTACGTTCGACGCAACTTCAGGATCGAGTCCGTAGACCGAATTGGTGTTGGAGGGAAGTACCACCACATTTCGTGAGCTTGCAAAATATGCCATGTTTTCTGCGAAAATGTTCGATGTTCTTTGTCCGCGGCCGGCAACAGCTCGTAAGACCCAGTCTTCCTGCGGAGTATAGCGAAGATGCAGTCTCGGTGTGAAGAATGTTCCAAAGAGATTATGATTATCCGCACGGATACCGGCGATCATCGAGAACTCATCTCCGGGAGTGTACGTGTATTCGAAAAATGCCCCGGGAACCTGTTCCGTTCGCTGATACCGGAGATGCATGAATGTTTCATCATACTTATCATAGAGCAAACTTAGTCCGGTTCGGAACTTATGCATCGTATTATCCAAGATCGATTGGTAGATCAAATTCAGATATCCTGCTTCTTCATTCGCATTATAATCGTGTGTGGTGAAGAAAGAGTTCTGTCTGTTCCGTGTTAACGACCATTGCAATCCGATGCTTTGATATTGTTTTTGCGGAAAGACATATCCGGTCTTGCCCCATACGCGCAATTGATTGCCATTCATCGCGAAAGAATATTCTGCGGGGTGAAGCGCCAGCGACGCATTGTCCAGATTGTAACCGTGCGTTGTACCTCCTTGTTTATCATCGTTGACAAATTGCACGCCTAGCTGACCTTCCCATCCGGTATGATTAGTGAAATGGAACCGCTGGATGGCATTGATCGTTTTGTAGAGCGGCATATCTAAAAAATTATCACCGTTTCCGTCAATGATCTGCTGTTGTGTGCTGGCATGGAGAAGTGTCATTGACGACCATTCATCGCTGAGCGGAGTGCGTACATTCAGGTTCGCTTCCATCCGTTGTTCCTGGTTGCCGAAAAAGTTGAAGAAAAATTGCTTCTCATCGGTCTTTTGCGGTTTGCGCAGTTCAACGTTGATCTGTCCGGTGATCGATTCGTACCCGTTTGCAACAGATCCGACACCTTTTGAAACCTGGATATTCTCTACCCACGTTCCGGGAATGTACGTTAGTCCTACGCTCGATGTCAGTCCGCGAATGGCGGGAAGATTCTCGAGAGTGATCTGCGTATAGGTCCCGGAAAGTCCCAGCATTTCTATCTGTTTTGTTCCTGTGATCGCATCAGTGAAGGAAACATCGATCGAGGGATTTGTTTCAAAACTTTCGGACAGATTACAGCATGCTGCTTTGAACAATTCTTTTTCCGACATGACCAATGTTTTTTGCGGCGCCAGATAGTTGACGAACGTGCTTTGCCGTTCGCCGACAATTTCCACCTCGGCAACACCGTGTGCTTCCGGTTTCAAGATGATGTTTATTTTTGACTGATCGCTAATGGTGACGGTATCGGATACGTAGCCGATGTAACTGACAACAAGGCGGTTACTTTGTGTGTTCACCGGCAAGTGAAACACACCGCTGGTATCTGTTGTTGTGCCGTTGGCAGTGTTGAGCCAATAGACATTTGCGCCAACAATAGCATGGAATGTACCTTCATCTGTCTTTTCCAATACAACACCCGTTAATTGCTGAGCGCTAAGAAAGGAAAAGAACGTAATTAAAAATAGAAAAATCTTCATAGTCTCTCTTTCGAAACATACATAAAAATTCATCCTCAACACGGAACGGCAATCGTTTCGTGTTGAGAATAATGATTTCAAAATTTACCGTTAGTGTGAACTGTCTCCGCCGCGATAGAGGCAGCAAGGTGGAAGATTGGCATATACGGAATCGGCTGCCTTGAACTTTTCCGTGTCGTGTCCGACGGAAGCAAGAAGCTGCTGCAGTGAATCAACGGAAATTTTACCAGGGAGATAAGCGAGCTTCAGCATCTTCGATTTCTTATCCCATTTGGCAAGCTTTACTTCCGGGATCTTCAGTGTTTTTTCAATGCGTGTTTTGCACATACCGCAGTTGCCGAAGACCTTAAATTCGGTTTCTTTAACGGGATCGCCTGCAAAGGCAAGAACTGAAACGAGAGAGAGAATGATGACGGTCAAGAATAATTTGGTTTTCATAGTTTTCCTTATTTAAATGTTCTGAGAATGAGATAATGTGAAAATAGAACGTCGCATCCGACAGGATGTCTTTGCGTTGAACGGACCTTGTTGAAAAAACAGTGATCCGAAACGGTAAGAGATCGCGGAGTTCTCAGAGGATCAAATACGGAAAACGGAATTACCGATACAGAGATCGTTATTGGGTGGGGGTGGTGAAAAGGATGAAAGAAAATGTGTCTCAAATTTTGAATCAAGGGTCGACTGACTGAATGATGCCTCCATTGAAACGGCGTCAAGGGCAACAAGCTGTTCAATGTTCGGTGCGATGCTCGATTTTTGCGTATCATCAAGCTGGATTGTTGTGATTACCGTTGTGCAGCATTTATCTGCCGACGACTCGTCGTTGCATCCGCACGGATCTTCATATGTTGTTGTTGCCAGCGTTGCTTCCGATTCTCCGCCGCAGGTATGAACAACAATGTTCAAACCGACGGAAAAGGTCGTGTAAAGAATCAAAAACAATATGGTCAGGATATTTTTCATTAAATCAAGAGACTCAATCTATAGAACAGGTGCCAATACCGCGTACGTTCCCATTATTTCAGTTTAATTGTGCGGGAGCTGAATCTGTTCGTCTGAATGAGGGAAATTCTTCATTGTTGTCACAAAATACTGATAAGCTGCACTCCAGCTCTCTTCCACTTCACTCGTAAACTTTTCTTGTAAGACAGTGCGGATGGCGGAATTCAACGCCGCGCCGAACGAGATAAAATGATGCGGTTCGATCCCGTAGGATTTATGGATCATCCCCAGGTTATAGAGCATCGGCTGCAGCTGTGCCGGGTCATCAATATTCTCTACGGCTACGCGCAGCATACGCATCAGTTTCTTCTGTTGTTCCGGCAGGTCGCCGCGGAACAGAGCTTTGGCATTCGGTTCAAGCCGGAATAATTCTTGATACAGCAGGTCGGCAAGCCGGCCTTCATGTGGAACAAGTTGTGCAAATGTTGTGCGGACAAGTTCTTGCTGTTTTGTTGTCATAAAACTCCTTTGGTATTACCGCGTATTAATCAGTAACTGATGTTATGCAAAACAAATAAAATGGTCATGGTGAGCAAGTCCCGATTCTTTTTATCGGGACGCGCCTCACGAAGTGATGCCTTTGGCAGAACCATTTCAACAAAAAAATCCATTTATGCGTAATATCAGTCAGTAATTCATTAAGCGATGGTGAATGCTCTTAGATAATTGCTTCGTCAAGTGTAAACTGTTCGTTTACTTCTTCCAGCGTCTGCTCCAATTGGCGGCGCTGCTGTTTCTTTTCTTCGATCAAACGATGGATGACAGGTGTGACAATCGTATCGCCGAGTGTATGAAGCGAACGCTCATACATTGCGATGGTTTCATTCTCGCGCTCAATAAATGCTCCTATGACGCATGGAACAGAAGAAAAGTCATCGTTTGTTTTCATAGTTACCTCTGTGGATGCTCATTCATTAAATGTTGATGAGCGGGATCAACGTTTCGATATCCCGATGATATAATAGTGATTTTTCTTTGAATTTTGAATCGATCATTTCCATTAATGCTTCCTGTGCTACCCAGCCTTTTTTAACATTAAGTGAAGCAAGCGCACTCAATGCAGCCCTGCTTCCGGTGCATGTGGCACGCAGCGGCAGACGAAAAACCTTTCCAGGACATTCAAATTCCGGAAG
Organism: uncultured Ignavibacteriota bacterium; assembly: GCA_903861125.1. Lineage (GTDB taxonomy): Bacteria > Bacteroidota > Ignavibacteria > UBA10030 > UBA8401 > UBA8401. Next base: position 55,118 of record CAIOTF010000023.1, on the reverse strand, counting down.
AGTTTGTTCAGCAATAACAACTGTTTTTGAGCTGCATTTTAAGAGCGTTCCATTAGCCCGCGCCTCTTTTAATCCTTCCGGTGAAGAAATGATCACGGCATCAGGTTCATCAATGCCGGTATATAGTATCATTTCACTGCTGATACAAAGTTCTGATACGGAGAATCCCGATCCCTGCGTAACAGGATTATCATTCTTTTGCGTTGCATGCAATCCGCTGGAGATCGCTGACTTCATAAAGAGGAACGAAGCCAACTGCACCTTCTCGCCCGCAGTTCCCGATAGCACAATGCGCCGGGTTCCCTGTAAAGGTGAAGTGAATTTTGGCGTGATCGTATCGTCTATATTTTTTTTCTGTGCGCCGAGCACTTTCTCTTTGTATAAAGATGAAAAATCCGATCTGCCGGGTGTACTGTCGCTTTCGGAATACTGAATTTTCCCGTTGATTGTTTTTCCGTCAATCTTATTGAATGGAGTAGCCCACTCAGTGCAGAGTTCCAGGATCTCCACCAGTGCAAAACCGGGATGAGCGATCGCTTCCGCGATGATGTTACCCAGATTTTTATCCGTTGCCGCCGCCTGCCGGACAAATGATGCGCCGCAGGTCTTCACGATGGAACAAATATCCATTGGAGGAACGATATTACCCGCCGGTGTAGTCGGCGTTACAAAATCAAGCGGAGAAAATTGCGAATGTTGTCCGCCGGTCATTCCGTAAAGAAAATTATTTGCCAGCAGCACGGTTACGTCAACATTCATCATCGCCGCATTCACGAGATGCAGCAGACCGATCGTTGCACCCCCGTCACCGATGACGACGATCGTTTTCATTTTCGAGTCGTTTAAAATTCCGTCCGCGAGTTCAATTCCGGTAGCAAATGCTGTGGAGCGTCCATGCGTGGTATGGAATGTATGCGGTGTAGCAAACAGTGAATCAAGGATGCCGATGCAGCCGATGTCGCTGACGATGCATACTTTTTTCGGATCAAGGTTCAGTTTTACAAGGGCATCATCCAAATGATTGACATAATGATGGTGTCCGCACCCTTTGCAAAACGGAAAGGATGCATTTTCTTTTTTATATGCATATTGCTGAACGGTTTCTTCTGTCATAAACTTATACCAATGCCTCCATGATCATTCCCGGGGTAATCATTTTCCCGACGGAGTTCACACCAACGATCTCTTTTCCTGCGAAGAGTGATTGAATCACGCTTCGGTATTGTCCGGTCATATTTTCTTCTGCTACAACGATCCGCCGTACGCCGCGCGCTGCTTCTTTCAGCAGTGTTTCGGGTATGGGGAACAGCGTAATGATATTTGCGTTGCGAACTTTCTTTCCCTCTGCGTTTGCACGCCGTGCTGCTTCTTTTGCCGTGCGGGCCGTGATACCAAAACTTAACAGTAATGTGTCGGCGTTTTCCTGCTCGTCCACGCGGACGATTGCCATTTCCTCTCTATGTGCTTCAATTTTTTTCTGAAGATGAATAAGCACGTCCAGAGTTTCGGTGGAATTCTTTTGTAATGTTCCCCGTTTATCATGCGCGGAACCGGTCATGGTTACTTTATAGTTACCGCCGACCGGTGAAAATAGAGGAACATCCTCTAGTTCCTGAAAATCATACGTGAGATGTTCCTTGCCGTTCTGTGTCGAAAATTCTTTGCGGTACCACGCGGGCGAACTTTTTAATTGAGCAAAATCGACATCTTCGGACATCATTCCTACTTCTTTATCGGAGAGGATGATTACCGGTGTTCGCAAAAGCTCTGCCCATTTGAAGGCGATCGTTGTCACTTCAAAACATTCCTGTGGGGTGCTTGGCGCGAAGATCGGAATCGTATATCCCCCCGAAGTACAGAATTCGGTGAAAAGAATATCCGCCTGACCGTTTTGCGTTGCCCCGCCGGTGCTTGGTCCTAAACGCTGCACAAGAGCAATCACTACCGGCAGTTCGGTCATCAGTGCATATTGAACCGTTTCGATCATCAGCGACCAGCCGGGACCCGATGATGCGGTCATAGCTTTTGCGCCGCGGCCTGAGGCTCCCACGCAGTAGGCAAGAGCTGATATTTCGTCTGGCGCCGATATCGCAACACCGTTGCGCTGCGGCAGCTGCTCGATCATAGCTTTGTAAACACCCGATGCAGGTGTAATGGGATATCCGGCAAAGAACTGACAGCCGGCGTGCAACGCACCTTCGGCGATCATTTGGTTTCCGGTTCGGATTTTTATAGAGGATGGGTTCATAGTATTTTCGATGTTTTCTACCATAACAATAGCCATTTATGTGCCGAGTTCAAATTGCAAAAATTCAGTGTAATTTGACTGTTGATTTTTTAGAGTTGGGAAATATTTACAATTGAATGGCGAAATTGGGAAAGAAAAGCAGTAACAATCTTCAATTGCATTTACACCATTCTCTCCATACTTTGTCATCGTTAAAATATGGAGAAGAAATGAAAAATATTTTTATAGCACTATGCATCGTTATGCAACTATTTTCACAGCAGACAGACAAACCAAAACAACCAAACCTCATGGAACGAAAATACACAATTGAAAAATTACAGATGAGTGATGTAGGTCCTGTTCGGATCGTACAATTATATGCCGATGGATTTGAAAAACTGACGGTGAAGGAAAAAATATTCACCTATTATTTATATCAATCCGCCATTGCCGCACGCGATATTGCCGTCGATCAACGACACCGTAACGCGCTTGAGATCCGTGAACTGCTTGAAGTTGTGTATCAGCATCAGCAGGGGATTGACCAAACAGTTCTGGATAAAATTATTCTTTATACAAAATTATTCTGGGTAAACAATTCCAATTACGATAATATCACATCACGAAAATTCGTTCCAATGTGTTCTGCGGAAGAATTTTCCGCCGCTGTGAAGACTGCAGTAAAAAACGGCGGATTGGTTGCTCTGAATAAAGGAGAAACTCTTGACCGGAAACTGGTACGTTTGAACCGTTCAATATTCGACAGTTCATCTGAACCGGTGCAAACAAATAAAACTCCGGGTGAAGATATGATCGCGGGGAGCGCCAATAATAATTATGAAGGAACAACGGTCGACGAAGTAGAAGCCTGGGCAAAGGCCGGAAATGAAAAATATCCGCTCAATTCAAAAGTAGTGAAAGAAAATTTATCCGGAGGAAAACTTATTGAAAAAGTATACCGCACAGGAAACAAGCATATGGGCGGATCGGTCCCCGCAGGAATGTATGCCGAAGATCTTCAGGCCGCGGTCTCATATTTGGAAAAAGCAAAAGCATACGCTCACAATCCCCGGCAAGCCGCCAATCTGGACAAGCTGATTAAATTTTACCGAACCGGTGATCTCAACGATTGGCGCGAATACAATATCGGGTGGGTGAAGGAAACCGAGTCGCAAGTTGATATGATCCACGGATTTATTGAAGTGTATCTTGATGCGCGCGGCGCAAAAGGACAATTTGAATCGGTCGTGAATTTCGCCAATCCTGAACTGACACAACTCTTTCAACAGGTCGGAACCAATGCGCAGTATTTTGAAGACAGGATGCCGTGGGATGCGAAGTATAAAAAATCCGACGTGAAGCCGTTGAAATACACCGTAATTAATGTTGTCGTAGAAACGGGCGATGCAGGACCTGTCAGTGCTATCGGGATCAATCTTCCGAACGAACAGGATGTGCGGGAGCAGTACGGCAGCAAATCGGTCACACTCTTCAATATCGTGGATGCGTACGATAAGACAGGGGGAAAAGATATACTGAAAGAATTTGCGTATGATCAGCAAGAAGTTGAACGCGCGGACAAATTTGCCTCGCTTGCTGATAATTTGCATACCGCACTCCATGAAGTACTTGGGCATGCATCAGGAAAGGTCTCTCCGAATTTAAAGACCGATCCGCAGGCCGCACTGCCGGGATATTATTCCACGCTTGAAGAAGCGCGTGCAGATCTTGTGGCGCTCTATCATATTTGGGATCCGAAGCTTGTCGAGATTGGGCTCGTTCCAAACACGATGGATGTTGTGAAAGCGATGTACGACAAAGAAGTGCGGAATGCGGGTATGGTTCAGCTGCAGCGCGTTCCCAAAGGACACGATCAGCTCGAGGAAGATCATATGAAGAACCGACAGACCATCATCCACTGGCTGTTGAAAAATGCCGATTGCATCGAACGAGGACAAAGGGGAGGAAAAACATTCTTCCGCGTGACCAGTTATGAAAAAATGCGTGATGGTGTTGCCAAACTGCTCTCCGAAATCCAACGGATTAAATCCGAAAGTGATCTGGCCGGCGCAAAGAGTCTGATTGATACTTACGGCTTCAAGATCGATACAGCATTGCGCGATGAAGTGCTTGTGCGCATGGAAAAGCTGGATCGCGCCGTCTACACCGGATTTGTGATGCCGAAATTGGAACCGGTGAATGATGCAAAGGGAACGGTCACCGATGTAAACATTTCCTATCCGCTGGATCTGGGAAAACAGATGCTCGAATATTCACAATTCACAAAAGAAGAAAAAGAAAAAGCCCGCAAAACATTGCGGGGGAAATAATTGGTGAGCATGGAAAAAAGTCGCTGGGAAAAAGCGCAAGGCTACGAAAAGCAGTGGTGGGACCACCGAAAAGCCGGTATGAATCTTGAGTTTTATGAAGATTATGCCAAGGATCTTCAGCAGCAACTCTCCGGAGTGATGGAGATTAAGAAAGATACGTATATCTTAGAGATCGGCAGCGGCGCAGCCGGCATCCTTACCTTTCTTAAGAGCGATCACCGGTATGCCGTTGATCCACTGGAGAATTTTTATGCGGATGTTCCGGAGTTCTCCGCGTATCGTGATCCTGCGGTTAATTATTTCACGGCAAAAGGAGAGCAGCTTCAATTCGACAAGGAATTTTTCGACCTGATCATCATGGATAATGTGCTGGATCATTGCGAGGATCCGCTGCAGGTTGTGAAAGAGATGATCCGTGTTCTGAAACCGAACGGGACCATCTTTTTCCGTCAGAATGTCTATCATTGGTGGGGTAAATTTATCCGCCAACTGATGGAAATGGTCGAGATCGATAAAGGACATCCTCACACATTCACTTTTTCGACTCTTCAGGATCTTGTCACATCGAATCATCTATCCATTCTCAGTATCAGACGCTCCGGATATTATCAGCGTTGGAAACGGGAACTGTTTGCACGCACGAAAAATGACCTTATCAAAGCACTCCTGTTGGTAAATCGGGACAAAGTAATGTTTCTCTTGAAGAAAACATCTTGATCAATTAAAAGAGAGATGAAATGGTGAACATCACCATTCTCCCGCCGCTGCATCTATCGGATTAATCAACCGGTCATCATATTCTTCACCGCATAAAAAAGTCTTTCGGAAACGGAAGACTTTTTTTGTTTTAAGACTGCCGAAGAGCAACCATGCATTTGCAACCGCTAATAGCAATTGAATATTGTTGACACGGGTTCATATTTTCATTATCTACATTGTGATAAATATTCAAGTTCATTTTTTGATTTAAAGATACGATGATAAATAATTATCCCACCTTTGATGCTAATATTACCAACCCGCAGGGAAGCAAGCACTATGCGTATATTTATCTTATTCTGTTGTTCGGTGCACCAATATCTATATTCCTTTTTTTGAAATACAATGTATTTCTTGAACCATTGCCTATTGGCTCTGACATTCCATCCTTTTCGTTTGTAACGAGTATGAATAACACAATATCATCCGATAATCTCAAAGGGAAAAAATATATTATGCTTTTTGTATCCCCTGCGTGCGAGCATTGCAAAGTTGAAATGAAAAATTATTCTCAGATAAAGAAGGACCAAAATATTATAGTGATTGCAATTTCTTCGGGAACATCTGAGTTCCTTAAACTCATAAATAAACAGGTTATTTATGAGTTTATTTTAGATTCCAATAATACATATAGACAAATATTCAAAATTACTGCGGTGCCATCAATACTATTTGTGAGCGAAGAAGGTAAAATAGCATATCGACTTTTGGGTGAACGTTCATTTAGCAACGATAGCAATTTAGCAGCAATATTTATGCAAAATAAAATATTGCCAAAATGAAACACAAAATACGGTCACGGATTTATATTATTGTCTCAGGGGGATGCGCGTTGATTTACAGCTTTAATATTGACTATATGATAGTTTTAAGTAAAAAAATTGCTGTTTGGTCTTATGGTGGTGTTTTTATGGATACAGTCGGTGTAATCATTCAATCTAAAAACAATAATTGTGGACCAACAGCGTTAAAAATGATTTATGACCATTATAAAATTAACTTAACAATGAAAGAAATGGAAAAGAATCTAAATTTAAGCGAAAAAGGAACATCCATGCTTTCTTTGATACAAATGTCAATAGCGAATGGCTTAGAAGCTGAAGGTTGGAAATATGCACCAAATGAATATAACAAAATTAATATGCCCGCAATAATATACGTCAACAAAAATCATTTTGTAGTAGCAGACAGCATGGGTGCAGATGATTATATATTTATACGAGATCCAGGGATTGGCAAATACAAAATACAAATTATTAATCTGCTAAAGCACTGGGATGGTGAAGCAATAATATTTAAAACAAATAATACTATTACAAAATAATTATACAGATCTGTAAATATTCTAATATGGAGTAACACAATGATATATATATATATGACTATTATTTACATGGTTACGGTTAGTAACCTCCTTTTGCCTCAGGCAAATCAAAAATTTAAGTATGAATTCGAAAAAATATGCTGGAAAACGAAACTGTCTGAGATAAACACAAATAAATATTTAAGTATTCATACACTACCTAATGCAGACCAGGTAGAAAAAATATATGACCAATTGAAAGATAATGATAACAATGGTGATCATAATATTGTAATGCTATTTGCTGATACGTCTTTATACAAACATGGAATGTTGGGATTTGAATTTACACGCAAAGAATCATTATTAGTTAAAAAAACATATATGATTATGCCGTTAATCAAAGAGGAAAACAATATTGTTAGCAAAGTACTATTATTTATTCAAAACGATTATTTATTACGGTATGGCAAACCAACAAACGAAGATCGTAAATCACTCATGGGAATAGAAGCAAAAAATATTAGTTGGGAAAATCTTAACTCGAAAATTAAAATGGTAACCATTAATTTAGGAGTTACAATTGGTTTTATTGAATATAGCGCCCTAGAATAAAATTCAATTTGCTAGTATTATTTATTGAAAATGTCATAAACGTTTAGACGGCCCTGAATGTGAAACGATATTTGCATTAAATGGTATGGCCGCAGCAAATTGATCAACCTACTAAACCATATAATCAAACAGGAGGAAAGATGAAGCATCTACCAAAAATATTATTATTAATTGCATTGGCATTGACAATGATATCGGCTGAAGTGGTACAAAGTAAGGAAATCCAGCAAAACATGACTCAACAGACTAAAATGATGACCCAACAAGATCTTGCGCAAAATGTTGGAGGACTTCCTGCGTGGATATGTAAACTAAGCGAATTTATTTGCGATGTGATCTATGGTTCAGAGTGGTGCAAATATATTCGAATAATATGCATAATCTTCTGAACACCTTAAAATAATTATTGTTGTGTAAGAAATGTTTATTAAATCACTGCTGTCATGTTAAATAACGGACCAATATTCAAGCAAATGTCATTATAATTATTCTTGTCAAAAAACAGGACAGTAGTGATTATTAATCTAATAAACATACAGCAAAGATATGGACCATTTATATAAATAGCCGTTGATGGATCAAATACAAATTATTCTCTGATTAATTCGTTAAATCTATTATCAAGACAACTAACCAAGTCATGTAAAATCAATGAGAAACACATTTTTGAAAAATATTAATATTCACATTTTTAATAATAGTATGATGTTATCACCTTCAGCATACTATAATATTGCCCAGGATAATCATCGATGGATGTGGGGCAAATACTTGTTATATATATCTTCAGTTGAAGCTTTAGCAAGGACAATATCTAAAGTAAGTAAGGTCGGTCATTATGAAATAATATTCATTTTATTGCCTTTTGGCATATTATTTAAATATATAGTTATTGTTTTATGGGTATCCACTTTGTTTTATTTGTTACTTGTAATTGTATCGAAATCAATCCAACCCAGTGTATTTAAACGAATATTTACTGTAACAATGTATTGTACATTAATCAAAATGTTTGAAAAATGTTTCTCTTTAATAATTGGACTAATAAGATATATAAACAAAACAGATAATTATATAACAATGCCAAATGCCGCAGGGGCAAACAGTATATTGTTCGTAAATACTTCGGATGCAATTCAAAAAACCGCACAGGATATTAATGTTTTTGATTTATGGTTCTACACTGCTTTAATCACCGGAATATCAACAATATTACGTATTAGCATAAAAAAAACATCTGTTATCGTCCTTGTAATAGCTATTGTTGAAACAAGTATCAAAATAATGTTATTTAATTTGTTAAGATGGGTAAAATAAAAACATGAAATATAATATTCCTGTAGATAGAAAACGTATTGCCGTAATCATAGCTTCTGCTTTATTTATTTATTCCGGTGTCGCCAAAGCATTATCATTTCCGCTCTTCGTATCAGATGTAGAGCATTTCGATTTACTCCCTCTTAAGATGATCATTCCTTTATCGATATGTATTGTAATGACCGAAGTCGTTGCCGGAATAGGTTTATGTATCTGCGGAATGTCAAAAATGTTTAGCTTTGTATTGGTTATATTGTTGTCCGTATTTACCGCCGCAATGTTATTTAATCTATTCCGTGGAAACATTGTAGAGTGCGGCTGTTTTGGGAGTACGATATCAAGTGAAATAAACTGGTGGAGCGTTTTGCGAAATATGATATTGGGAGTGTTTCTCTACTGGATATTTGTAAAGAGCGAACATAACCGGGGAAAAAAATAAAATCATGAAAACAGTGTAATAGTTATATTCTTTCTATCGGCCTTTATTGCAGGTTGCGGCTCCGAACAACATGTGTTGTGGAATATCTCGTCGGAGGCAGGTGGAGAAATAAAAGTAAAAGTGCGGGAAGAGTATCATGTGTTTAATAGAAAAATATGTATACTCATTGATGGTAATGAAGTAATAAAAGGGAATAGCGGGAAAGACAAAAAAATTGAATATAACGCAGAGTATAAGGGTAGAAAAATTAAATCGATGATGCTCTATAACTCGCAAACAAAGGATGAGATTATTGAAGTATTTATTGACGATAAATTGGTCGGAGAATTTTTATTTTAGTAAATATCTTGAGGTTCTGCAGAATAAAAACATATTTACATAAAAAGGACGAATTTAGTATATTCAAAGGTGCGAAAGTATTATACGATAATAACGCACAACGGTCTTTTCCGGTAATCCGGGTATATTGAGTGACCGACTAATTCGCTCTTCGCTTTTTGAAAAAGTCTTTCGGAAACGGAAGACTTTTTCGTTATAGTAGACGATGCAACAGGACGTTTTACGAATAATTTAACCAACAAAGGATCATTGTATGAATTGGCTTTATGAACCATGGAACTGGTATGTTGCCGGACCGCTTATCGGTCTTTTTGTGCCGCTTTTATTAATAACCACAAACAAGATGCTTGGTCTTTCATCGTCGTTTGAGCATCTCTGTATTCTAATTTTGCCGCAGAACAGACGGGAGATGTTCAAATTCAATATGCAGGAGAACGGATGGAAACTATCGTTCATGGTCGGAATTGGGATCGGAGCTTTCATTGTCGCGCAGTATATGTCGCCGACTCCGCTTCATTTCCTGCCGGAACAATACCACACACTGCAAGGATATGCGAAATTATTCTTCGGCGGAATTCTTGTAGGATTCGGAACTCGGTACGCTAACGGCTGTACGTCCGGACATTCGATCTTTGGATTATCCATTCTGCAATCATCAAGTCTAAAAGCAACGCTTGCATTCTTTGCCGGCGGATTGCTATACACATTTATTGCAACGTATTTGTAACGGAGAAACGATGAAAAACTTAATCTCTATTATTTATGGCACTCTCTTTGGCATCGTCCTTACGAAAGCTGAAGTTGTAAGCTGGTTCAGGATCCAGAACATGTTCCAATTCAAGGAATGGCATATGTATCTTATCATCGGTTCCGCAGTTGTAGTCGGAGCAATTTCCATGCAGATCGTTCAGCGCTTAAAACTGAAAGCACTGAGCGGCGAAGCACTTCGCTTTCAGGGGAAGAAATTCCATAAAGGATTCATCATCGGCGGTATGCTATTCGGTTTCGGCTGGGCTATCACCGGTGCTTGCCCGGGACCGATCTTTGCACAGATAGGGGCCGGAGAATTTCCGGCACTGTTTACGTTGGCCGGCGCTTTGACCGGTGCATTTTTATACCATTCATTGAAGGATAAACTTCCACACTGAAGCATGGAGGTCAAAAATGTGTTAAAAACCGCATGTTTGCATCAACACGAAAATCTGAGTATCTTCAAACAGTAATCAACATAAAAGCGGCATAGTCCGCTTTTTTTATCATCCGCGTAATAGAATCTGTGTTATGGCCCAAGAAATCGTCATTAAACCCGAAATAACAATAGAAACTCTCGATTCCATTCCCAAGACGCTTCCTGTGCTGCCGCTGCGGGATGTCGTTATTTTCCCCTATATGATTTTTCCGGTGCTGGTCGGACGCGAAACGTCGCTGCGCGCCGCAAACCATGCATTGGAGAACAACAAATTTATCTTTCTTGTCTCCCAAAAGGACCCGACCGTTGAAGATCCGGGCAAAGATGATATTTATATGGAGGGAACGGTTGCAAAGATCGTTCAAATACTGAAACTGCCGAACAATCTGATGAAAATACTTGTGGATGGGACGGTTCAGGGAGTGATCAAAGAATTTCTGCCCAACGATAAATTTATGATGGCGGATATCTCGACAACGTTTTCATCCGACGACAAATCGACGGAGATGGATGCGATCGTAAGGCATGCGTCGTCTTTATTCTCGGAATATGTCCGCGCGAACCGCAACATTCCACCCGAAGCACTTGCAGCATTCGAAAATATTAAAGATGTTCAACGCCGGCTCTATTATATAGCGGCGAACATTCTGCAGACCGTTGAGGTGAAGCAAAAGATCCTGCGGCTCAACGTCTTAAAAGAACAATATCTGGAAGTGATCCGCATACTCAATTCCGAAATATCCATATTGAAGATTGAACGCGAGATTGATACGAAGGTGCATGAGAATATCCAGAAAACACAACGGAAGTATTTCATTCAGGAGCAGATCAAGATACTGCAGGATGAATTGGGAGACGAAGAAGGAACACCGGAACTGGCAAAACTGAAAGAGGATATCGAAAAGTCCGGTATGAAGAAGGATGCATACGATAAAGCGATGGAAGAATTCAATAAACTGAAGAAGACTCCGTCGATGTCCCCCGAGTTTGGCGTGATCCGCAATTATCTGGATTGGCTCGTTAGCCTTCCATGGAAGAAAAAAACGAAGGACGATCTTGAGATCGACCATGTAAAAAAGATTCTTGACGAAGACCATTACGGACTGGAAAAGCCGAAGGACCGGATTCTTGAACACATTGCCGTTCTTAATCTTGTGAAAGAAATGAAAGGACAGATTCTCTGTCTCGTGGGTCCGCCGGGTGTTGGCAAAACGTCTTTGGCGAAATCCATTGCGCGGGCAATGGGAAGAAAATTTGTGCGTATGTCGCTTGGCGGCGTGCGCGATGAAGCGGAGATCCGCGGTCATCGACGTACGTATATCGGTTCCATGCCGGGCAAGATAATTCAATCCATGAAACGGGCCGGCGTAGTAAATCCCGTTATTCTTATGGATGAAGTGGATAAGATGAGCATGGATTTTCGCGGCGATCCATCCAGTGCGCTGCTGGAAGTTCTTGATCCGCAGCAGAATTCGACATTCAACGATCATTATCTGGAAGTGGATTACGATCTTTCAAAGGTTATGTTTATCACCACGGCGAATGTGCGGTATCAGATACCGCTGCCGCTGCTGGACAGGATGGAAGTAATCGAACTCTCCAGTTATCTGGATTTCGAAAAAAAGGAGATTGCAAAGAAGCATATTGTTCCCCGGCTGATCGTTGAACATGGGATGAGCGGTAAAGAGCTTGAGATTCGCGACGAGGCGATCCAGAAGATCATTACGGAGTACACGCGCGAAAGCGGCGTGCGTCATCTCGAGCGTGAGATCGCATCGGTGTGCCGGAAAGCGGCAAAAGAGACTGTGCTGGCAAAGCAGAAAAACGGGAAAAAGAAACGCCGGCTGCTGATCGTCGATGAAAAAAAGATTGAAGAATATCTTGGCGTACCGAAATTCAGGAACAAAGAGGCGGATAAAAAAGCGCAGATAGGGTCCGTTACGGGCTTGGCTTGGACGAGCGTTGGCGGCGATATTCTGCATGTGGATGTAACGCTGATGAACGGTGCGGGAAAATTGACTCTGACCGGTCAGCTTGGCGATGTGATGAAAGAATCGGCACAGGCGGCGTTGAGTTACATCCGGTCGAACGCGAAGAAATTGAAGTTGAACCCGGAATTTTTCAAGAAGCACGAGATCCACATCCATTTACCGGAAGGTGCTATTCCAAAGGACGGACCTTCTGCCGGCATAACGATGACAATGGCGATGATTTCTGCAATCAGCGGCAAGCCGGCGCGTGCGGATGTTGCCATGACCGGTGAAATCACCCTGCGCGGTGAGGTGCTGCCGATTGGCGGTTTGAACGAAAAATTACTTGCGGCGAAACGGGCTGGCATTAAAATTGTGCTGATTCCGAAAGAGAATGTAAAGGACCTGACGGAGATTCAGCCAAGTGTTAAAGAAGGATTGAAGATTATTCCGGTTGAAAAGATCGACGATGCATTGCCGATCGTCTTTGGAAAATAATAAATATTTTGCATCAGCAATTCAGGATTCACTTTTTTGAGAGACAATGAGCTATCAAGTTACAGCACGTAAATGGCGTCCCATGTTGTTCGATGATGTTATCGGACAATCACATGTCTCCGAAACGCTGCGCAATGCGCTGGCGCAGAATCGTCTGGCGCATGCGTTTATCTTCAGCGGAACGCGCGGCTGCGGCAAAACGACCACGGCCCGCATTCTGGCCCGCGCCGTGAACTGTCTCAATCCGCAGAATTTTGAGCCCTGTAATGAATGCGAAGTATGCAAAGAGATTATCGACGGACGCTCGCTTGATGTGATCGAAATCGACGGAGCGTCGAATAATGGGGTGGAGCAGATCCGTAATTTGCGCGAATCAGTCCGTTATTTACCGACACGCGGCAAAAGAAAAGTGTATATCATTGACGAAGTGCACATGCTGTCAATGAGTGCCTTCAATGCACTTTTGAAAACATTGGAAGAGCCACCTCCGCATGTATTGTTCATTTTTGCAACAACGGAACTACATAAAGTTCCCGCCACCATTCTTTCCCGTTGTCAGCGGTACGATTTCCGGCGGATCGGATTGGAAGAGATCGTCGGACGATTAAAGTTCATTGCTATTGAAGAGAAGATCACGATTGATGATGATGCACTCCTCATTATTGCTAAAAAGGGAGACGGCTCGATGCGCGATGCCCAGAGCATCTTCGATCAGGTTGTCTCATTCTGCGGAACAACGATCGCCTCAAAACAGGTGGGTGATGCGCTGAATATTGTTGATCAGGAACTCTACTTCCGTGTTTCCGATGTTCTTCGTGCAAAGGACACTAAAGCGGCGCTCGATCTGGTGAAGGAAGTGATCAACAGCGGATTTGATATCAAGGAATTCGTTTCCGGACTTACAGAACATTTCCGCAATATGCTCATCGCGCAGACGACGAACATGACCAATCTCATTGAAGAGTCTGAACTTCACCGCAAGAGATATGCTGCCGATGCGGCATCGTTCTCGCTTCAGGATATTCTGCGGATACTGAAAGTAACAACCGATACTGAAAATTCAATTCGCTTTAGTCCGCAACCCCGTTTCAAACTTGAAGTGATGGTCGTGCAGTTGACGAAGATGGAACAATCGGTAAAGATCGACGATCTTCTGATGCAGATAGATGACCTGAAAAAAAAACTTCAGTCTGATCTGAAACCCTCGTTTATTCCGAAACCGCAGGAAGCGTATACCGAAAAACCTCAGACGGTTCAGAAAGTTCCGGAAATCGCTCGTGAACATACCGCACCGGCCGCTCCAAAATTATCCGTTCAGGAAGCGACATCCCGGTACACGTTTGTTGTTCCTGCAAAAAAAACCGCCGAAGAGCAGAGAACGGAAACCGAGCCTGTTCAGCGAACCAGCACTGTATCGTTATCGGACGTCCAGCAAAAGTGGAACACGATTGTTGATGAGATGCGGAAGAAAAAGATCTCCGTCGGAACGATTCTTGGTGAAACTACACCCGTGGACATAGTGAATGGAACGCTCCAGATTGCATGTACGGATGATTTCCATTGTGGTACACTCTTCCGCAATAAAGAGATTCTTGCAGAAACAATCAATTCGATGCTCAACTCACGGTTGCGGATTGAACCAATTATTCAGGCGGCTGGTTTAAAAAGCGGCAATGGTGCTCATCAACAGCCGGATCCTAAAGTATCTACGATTGTTCCTGCTTCAAAACCTGCACAGAATGATGACCACCCACTGGTCAAAAAGCTCTATAATGATTTCGGAGCAGAACGGGTCTGAAGACCTTTTTTGGTAAAATCGTTCATATCGGGCAGGCGATTCTTAAATACCCCCAATATTCGTCAATTTCATGGCATTCAGTTATTCGGGAACTCGGTTTCGTTGAGATATATAGAAACGCTAATATATATATCACTCAAAATTGAAAGGCAACTGTATGACTGACGCACACCGAGCAAGTTTTGACAAATTATATCATAAAGAGATGATTCCGCATATGAGTCTTCTCTACAATTACGCACTTCGGTTGACGAATAACGAAGATGACGCAAAAGACCTAATTCAGGATACATACTTAAAAGCATATCGCTTCATTGATAAGTATCAGAACGATACAAATGCGAAGGCATGGCTTTTTCGTATCCTGAAAAATTCGTTTATCAATAATTACCGGAAGAACAGCCGCACGCCGGATCAGGTGGAATATTCCGAGGTGGAAGAGTTTGTGGACCTGTTGAAAGATGAATCGGCCCCGATAACCGATATGCGGAGAGATATGTTCGACCATCTACTCGGCGACGATGTTGTGCGTGCGATGGAATCGCTAAACGAAGAATTCCGCACCATTCTCATTCTTTCGGATCTTGAAGAGATGACGTACGAAGAGATTGCAGAAATACTGGAAATCCCGCTCGGCACTGTCCGCTCGCGCTTACACCGCGCCCGCAAAGTGATGCAGGAGAAATTGTATAATTTTGCGGTACACCACGGATATATAACAAAGAAAACTGCCGCGGAATTCAAATCGGGGAAACTCAAAACGGATATTGCATTAGCGATAGTATAAGAACTATACCGGCGCGGAACAGTGCTTGCGGTGGAGTGGATAAGCGAATGAGCAATCATTCGCTTTTTATTTTAGTTGAGGATGAAAAGCAAAGTTCGTAAGTTGAATAGCATGAAAAAATTACTGTTCATAATATTGCTTCTGCTTCCACTGACCGCTGCAGCTCAGCAGAAGATCCTTATTCCCATGGATCTGACGCAGACGAATCATCTGAAAGCGTACGGCATCGCATTCTGGACGCTGGAAAAAGGGGTGGAAATCGACTGGTTGCTGAATTACCGCGGCGGGTCATTTTTGATAGACAATGCTTCAACCGTTGCCAATGAGTGCCGGATTCGCGGTGTTGCATTCGAACTGATCAGCGGAGCCAATGCAACGCAGATACTTGGTGAGATAGCCGGAGAGAACAACAATATGGATGTTGTCCGTCTGGAAAAGTCTCCGAAAGTTGCCGTCTATGTTCCTCCGGGATTCAAACCGTGGGACGATGCGGTGACGCTCGCTCTTGAATATGCCGAGATACCGTATACAAAACTGTGGGACCCGGAAGTATTGCATGGTAAACTGTCTGAGTATGACTGGCTCCATCTTCATCACGAGGATTTTACCGGTCAATACGGCAAGTTCTATGCTTCACACCGCAATTCTCCGTGGTACATTGAACAGCAAATAAGCTACGAAAAGACAGCCCGGGAACTCGGTTATAAAAAAGTTTCGGATGAAAAAAAAGCTGTTGCAAGGGGGATTCGTGATTACGTAGCGAGCGGCGGATTTATGTTCGCAATGTGTTCCGCAACGGACAGTTACGACATTGCACTCGCCGCAGAGAATGTAGATATTGCCGAGACGATGTTTGACGGCGATCCTGCCGACAGAAATGCGCAGCAAAAACTCGATTTCTCAAAATCATTTGCATTCCAGAATTTTACGCTCGAAATGAATCCTCTCCGTTACGAATTTTCCGACATCGATAATCCTCCCAGTGATCCTGTGCCGCTCCGCGATCCGAATTCCGACTATTTCACATTGTTCGAATTCTCGGCAAAGTACGATCCCGTGCCGACCATGCTTACCCAGAATCATGTAAACATTTTGAAAGGATTCATGGGGCAGACGACGATGTTTAAAAAATCGTTGATTAAACCAAGCGTGATCATTTTGGGAGAACGGGAAGGATCGGATGAAGTGCGGTATATCCACGGAAATTACGGCCGCGGCACTTTTACATTCTACGGTGGCCACGATCCTGAAGATTATCAGCATGCCGTAGGAGACCCGCCGACCGATCTGAACCTGCATAAAAATTCTCCCGGATACAGGATCATTTTAAACAATATCCTTTTTCCCGCAGCAAAGAAGAAGCAACAGAAGACGTAATGAACACGCCACTCATCACTCTTGTTGTAGCCGTGTATAACAACAGCCGCGCACTGCAGTTTATTTTAACCGCTCTTACGCGGCAAACATTCAAAAAATTTGAGGTGATCATTGCGGACGACGGTTCCGGGCAAGCTGTAGCTGATGTTGTGAACAGGGCGAAACGGACCAGTCAATTCTGCATAAAACACCTTTGGCATGCCGATAAAGGATGGCGTAAGAACACAATGCTGAATTATGCGATCAGGGAATCTTCAACGGAATATCTTGTATTCATCGACGGCGACTGCATTCCTTCAGAGCATTTTATTGAAGATCATTTTGCGAATCGCGAAAAAGGAAAAGTGCTTCTCGGCAGAAGAGTGGAACATGGAAAGCGCTGGGCTGACTCACTGACCATTGGTAAAATATCTTCCGGCGAATTTGAGCACTATACACTCCGTGATATCATTGATGCAATAGAAGGAACATCGGTTCGTCTGGAGCACGGAATTCGTGTGACAAATCCCTTTTTGAGATCCTTCACGGAAAAATCGACCGGCATACTCGGATGTAATTTTTCCACGTTCAAAGAACATCTTTTCAGGGTGAATGGATTTGACGAATTGTATGTTGGACCCGGTTTCGGAGAAGATACCGATATATTTTACCGCATGAATTTGACCGGTGTGTCCGGAAAATCACTGCGGAATCTTGCCATTCAATATCATCTGTGGCATCCATTTACCACGGTCTCCGATGTCAACCGGAAGCGGTTTGAGGCTGTCCGGACTCGTTCACAGCCGTGCTGTAAGAACGGATTAATGAAAAGCTGAATTCACCGATGTAACTCCTCCATTCGCCGAATTTCTGGAAACTTTTTCCTGAAACCTGAGTAAGTTGATACAGTTCAATAAACAGGGAGGAAATAATTATGAATGATATTCGCCGCCGTCGTTTCAGTGTTCAGAATGCAGTGACCGGAAGTTTGTTTATTGCATTTGGCACTATTCTACTTCTTCAGCATTTGAATATTGTAAATTGGTACGATCTGGGATTGTCATCCATCTGGCAATTGTGGCCGTTCATCCTGGTCTTTATCGGGATCGGTAAACTTGCGGATGCGCCGTCTCTTTACCACATTAACAAGGGATTCTGGTTGGTATTTCTGGGTTTGTGGCTCTATGTTTCGATCAATCACGTGTTCGGCTTGAGTTTCAGCGAAACATGGCCGGCAATGCTGATTGCGTGGGGTGTTAGTTTGATGTGGGATTCGCTGACAAAGAATTCCAGAAAATTTAATTCGGGAGAAAATTATGGAAAACAATAAGCCTTCACTCTTTTCGCCGCAATTTGCCCTTGGTGTGATGATCATTGCCGTCGGGGTTGTGTTCATGCTTGACAATCTTGACATCATCTATGCAGGAAGCATCCTTCGATATTGGCCGGCGATCCTCGTGGTGTATGGTGTTACAAAAGCCCTACAATCACCGCACAATTCAGGACAACTGTTCGGATGGATCATTGCTGCGGTCGGTGCTCTTATGCTGCTTGAACGTATGTACTTCATCAATTTTAACATCTGGAATCTGTGGCCGGTGATTCTCATTATCATCGGTGTCAATTTTCTTCGCGGATCATGGAACCGGAAGAAAGATTTTTCCGGTCATCCGTTCCAAGATGTATCCACCGATTCCGATTCGTACATCAAGAATATGGCATTTATGAGCGGCGTGAAACGGATCATCACATCGAAAGAATTCCGCGGAGGAGAGATCTCCTCATTAATGGGAGGGTGTGAAATTGACCTTCGCGAAGCGGAGATGAAAGGGAACGAAGCGCAGATCGATGTAAATGTCATTATGGGAGGGGTTGAACTTCGCGTTCCGATGGGCTGGATGGTCTCCGCAGAAGCAACGCCGATCATGGGGGCGGTGGAGGATAAAACATATCCTGCGAAAGAAGGGGCAACGAAAAAATTGATTATTACGGGAACCATAATAATGGGCGGCGTGGAAATTAAAAATTAAATTCTTAGCAAGACCGGCGTGAATGCCGGTCTTCTTTTGTAACCATGCATCCAATCCTTTCCGATAAAAATAAACTTTTTGTCTATCTCGTTGTGTGGGGCGGCATCGGAATTCTAAGCGGCTTCATCATTTCCTACTTCAACGGACTTCAGGCGCAGTATTCCATTGCATTGGCGCTGCCAATGATGCTTATTTACGGTGAAGTAAACTTATCTGCCTGGTACCTTTGCCGAGCATTTCCGATTGAGAGGACTTCTCTTGGAAAAGTTATTCTTATCGCGTCTGTTTCTGTTGTCATCATCAGTTCATTGTGGACTTTGCTGGGATGGGGAATAAAAAATGCCATTGAACAATTTTTTTCGGTAACACTTTCGCCTCTTCCGCTGAACCAATCGCTTCTGATCGTTTTTATTACCGGAATACCGTTGTTCCTTTTTTCACTTGCGGTCAGTTATCTGATCGCCGCATTTGAGCGGACGAAAGAATCCGACAATGCCGCCTATGAGGCTCGTTTACTGGCGCAGCATGCCGAACTGAAGGCCTTGCGGATGCAGATCGATCCTCATTTCCTCTTCAACAGTCTTAACTCCATCAGCGCTTTGACAACGACAAATCCGGAACTGGCACGGACAATGACAACCACTCTGGCAGATTTTTTCCGTAAAAGTTTATCGTACGGTGTAAAAGAAACGATCCCGTTGAAGGAAGAACTTTCCCTTCTCAACCATTATCTCGATATTGAAAAGATACGATTCGGCAAACGGCTGCGCGTTGAGGAACAGATCGAACCCGAGACCCTTTCGGACCACGTGCCGCCGCTGCTGCTGCAGCCGCTGGTGGAAAATGCCATAAAACACGGAATTTCTGACAGTATTGACGGCGGAAAAATTGTGATCGCAACACAAAAAAAGAACGACCGCCTTTTTATTACGGTGGAAAATTCTGTGGAAGATAATATGCCGAAGAAAAAAGGGGCCGGTATGGGAATGGAGATTGTACGGAAACGGCTGCAGACGATCTACGGAAACGACGGCGATCTGAAAACCATTGTGAACGGAAATACGTTTCAAGTAATTATCTTTTTGCCTACATCCTTGAAGAAATGAAAACAAAGAAGATCAAAATAATTATCGTGGATGATGAAGAGTTGGCACGGGATCTTCTTCGTGAATATCTTACGCATCGTTCCGGAATTGAGATCGTTGCCGAGTGTTCGAACGGATTTGAAGCGGTGAAAGCGGTGACGGAACTGAAACCGGATCTGATGTTTCTGGATATTCAGATGCCTAAGCTGAGCGGTTTTGAAGTGATAGAACTGCTTGAGGAACCGCCGGCCGTAATCTTTGTTACGGCATACGATCAATATGCTTTGAAAGCGTTTAACGTGCATGCAGTTGATTATCTTCTCAAACCGTACGGAAAAGAACGGTTCAACGCAGCACTGGAACTTGCTGTTCAACGTTTAAAAAGTCATCAACAGAACAAAGCAAAAAAAATTGCGGCAGAGGTGCAACAAAGCAATCAACCGCTTGAACGGGTGCTGATCAAAGAGGGGAGCAAAGTGCTCATTCTACCGGTTGAAAAGATAGATTACATTGAAGCGCAGGATGATTACGCTTCGTTCCATGCCGAGGGGAGAGCGCATTTGAAAATGCAGCGTCTCGCCGAATTGGAAACTCTGCTCGACAACAGGCGGTTTGTCCGCATTCATCGTTCGTACATACTTAATATCGATTGTCTCTCCAAATTGGAACTCTATGCGAAGGATTCCCGCACGGCCGTGCTGAAAGACGGAACGCGGCTTGCCGTCAGCCGGACAGGATACGACAAATTGAAGGAACTGCTCTAACAATCCCAAATGACAATTGTCATCATTCCAATTTCACTTATCAGCAATTTAATATTTGGTATTCTGAATTTGGAACTTGGTTTTTCTTTTTTTACTATCATGTATCACCTCCAGTTGGATTTACAAATTCAGTCATAGCTATATTGGAGTAGCAAATGAAAAAAATAATATTGCTTACATTCTTTGCCGCCGTCGTTTTCAAAGGGTACGGGCAATCAGTAAAGGACAGTGCTGATATACGCGCTGCAGCGCTGAACTATGTGGAGGGATGGTATGAAGGGAACGCTGATAAAATGGCAAAAGCAATTCATCCGAAACTGGTAAAACGTATTATCGGATGGAGTATGGACATTACAAAAAATGAAAACGTGATGAGTGAAATGAACGGCGACCAACTTATTGATGGTACGAAAAAAGGATTTGGCACAAAAATTCCAAAAGAACGGCAAATCAAAAAGATTACCATACTGAGCATCTATAACAACACCGCAAGCGTAAAAACGGAAATGGCGGACTGGTATGATTTTATGCATCTTGGTCGCTGGAATGGCGAGTGGAAGATCATCAATGTCTTATGGGAAATGAAACCGCAGGAGTAAATTATTTTTTCCGCTACAGTTCTGACTGCCGTACAGCATGCTCACGATTATTAAATCCGGGAAGACCTTCAATGAAACACCATTATTATACGTGTGATGTCTTTACAAATACACCGTTCGGTGGAAACCAGCTTGCGGTCTTTCCAGACGCGGTTAATATTCCCGAGCATCTGCTTGAGCCAATAACAAGAGAATTTAATTTCTCGGAAACAACATTCGTCTATCCGCCTGTTAATTCCGGCAACACCAAGAGGGTGCGGATATTCACTCCGGGCGGAGAACTTCCGTTTGCCGGTCATCCAACGGTGGGAACGGCGATCACCCTTGGTATGATTGGCGATATTAAACTCTCCGGAGATACAACAAAGATCGTTTTTGAAGAAATTGTCGGTTCTGTTCCGGTTACGATCAGTTCCGTAAACGGAAAACCATTTTTTGCACAATTGACGGCGGCGAAACTGCCTGAGTTTAGCGAAAATATTCTTTCACCCGAACAACTCGCATCAGTATTAACATTGCCGCGCGATGAAATTGCTGATATGAAGTTTCCTCTCCAAAATGTTTCGGTGGGATTTCCATTTTTGTTCGTTGCTGTAAAGAGCAGAGGATCATTGGAACGCCTCCGCGTGAATGTTGCAGCGATGGAAAAATATCACTTAAAGGAAGTGTTTGTCTTTACGGATGAAGCAGAACAGAAAAATTTTCATTATCGTGCGCGTATGTTTGCACCGCTGCTTGGTATCACCGAAGATCCTGCAACAGGAAGCGCTGCAGCGGCGTTCGCCGGGTATCTTGCCGCAAAAGATCCGCTGCGTGACGGAACATTGAAATGGAATATTGAGCAGGGATTCGAAATGGGACGCCCGAGTTTGCTGTATATTGAAGCTGATAAGAAGGCCGGTTTCACAACAGCCGTTCGGGTTGGAGGAGGCGCTGTGATGATGACGGAAGGTTATTTAGAAATATAAATATTGTAACACGGTAATTTTTACGATAGTATTTTTTACAGAGTGCTCAAAAAATACGGAAGCATTAAGCGCCATGTCGGCCAATCGTGCGGCATATCCTCTCCCCAAACATCCAGCCAATGCGGGATCGATTTTGAGTGAAGTATTCCCGAAAGACGGCGCGATGCATCGGGATTTTCGAAATTTCCCTGACCTGCGGCAATAATGATCTTTCCCCTCCTCATTTGTTCGAGATATTCGTGATCGGTGACGCCGGGAAGATATTGTTCCGGTGAATTGAAAAAAACATTCTCGTCGTAATGTCCTTTTGTATATGACTGCAGATTGTAGTCTCCGCTCATGGCGATGGTTCCGGCAAAGATATCGGGCCGGCGGAAAAACATATTTAATGCATGCAATGCCCCAAGCGAAGCACCCGTTGTAACGATCGGCGTCAATCCCTTGTTGTGATCATGGATGAACGGCACAACCTCGTTGATCACATAATCGTTGAATTGCTGATGGCGGATCCCTTTATGATGAGGCAGCATCGACTTGTTCATCCAGCTTTCGTTATTGATGCTGTTGATGGAAAAGGCCTTCAATTTTCCTTCATTGATGAACGGGGCGATTGCTTCGATCAACTGAAAACGTTCATATTCAAGGTAATCGGCCGCAGCTGTGGGAAACATGAGCAGCGCCGGACCGTAATGGCCGTACACGGCAATCTCCATATTCTTATTCAGGCTCGAACTTTGCCACTGGCGGATCTCGCGGTACATTGGTTCCTCAGAAAAATATTTTAATAATATAAGCAGGAAAACACAAAGGGCAAAACCGCACAAAAATAATTGGCATAAGTTTTACCGCCGCAAGGTATACGTGACGGTTGGATTAAAGAATTGTAATCGCGTGTTGGTAGATTGCCGCCATGTCGTCGGCGGAATCCATCGTAATCTTCAAGTCCCGGATCAATCCGTCGTTCAATCCGTAGATCCATCCGTGCACTTTAAGGGATTGGCCGCGTGCCCATGCATCCTGAATGACGGTCGTTTCGCATACATTCAGCGTCTGCTCGATTACATTTAATTCGCAGAGACGGTCGACCTGTTTGTTCTCATCGCCGGCTGCATCAACGATCGTCCGGTATTTTTGATGGATATCCTGGATATGCCGCAGCCAGTTATCGATCAATCCATAACGCTTATTTGTCAGAGCTGCACGTACGCCCCCGCAGCCGTAATGTCCGACTACCATGATATGTTTCACATTCAGTACATCAACGGCGTATTGAATAACCGAAAGACAGTTCAGATCCGAATGAACGACAACATTGGCAACATTGCGGTGAACGAACAACTCTCCGGGGTCGAGAGCTACAATTTCGTTTGCCGGAACGCGGCTGTCAGAGCAGCCGATCCACAGATATTGCGGCGACTGGATCTTTTCAAGTCTCTTGAAAAAGTCATGCTGCCCGGCAATTTTGTCTGAAGCCCAGCGGCGATTGTTATCCAGTAAGTTTGAAAGTGTTGTCATCTTCAGAGTTGTCCTATCCAACCGGTATCACAGAGTTTGAATGCATTCCTGATCTTCGCTATCGTATCGTCGGGGAGCGGTCCTCTTGATATTGCTGCAATATTTTTTTTGATATGGTCAAGGTTTGTTGTGCCGACAATTGAGCAGTTTACACCTTGTGTAAATGCCGTGAACCGCAGTGCAATATCCGCCCATTCGCTGCCGAAATCAAGCTGCATTGCTTTCATACGATTCCAGTATTCTTCGCAGTACTGTCCGGACGGCGGTGATGCATGGAGCCATGGTGCATTACCGATCGGGCGTTTTGCGATGTATCCGATTCCCTGCATTGAAGCGGGGAAAATGACCGAATCGATCGACCGTTGATCGAATACATTCACCGAACTCATCAATCCGCCGAACTTCTTCGACGTTAAAGCGAATTCCAGTGCGTCATTTTCTCCGGAGTATGCAGCAACACGTATCTTTCCGTCCTGAACCATCTTTTGAAGAGCGGCAGCAACCTCGCCATGTTCAAGCGTTTCTTTGGGACAAGAGTGAAGATGGACGATATCGATATGATCGGTTCTCATCAATTGCAGCGCGTGGTGAACTCCGGCAACAACGCAGTCATATGTCCAATCCTGATATCCGGGAATGCCGTAACCGACCTTCGTAGAAAGAATGTAATCATTTCTGCGCCACGATAAATGTCTGCCGATCCGTTCTTCCGATAATCCGTATCCGCGTGCAGTATCAACAAAGGTGATGCCGAGATCGACGATTTGATTGACAAAAGAACCGGCATAGTTCTCGTCCATCGCCGCATCGCCGATCAATCCGGCTCCAAATCCGAGAATGGGGAGAGCAATGTTTGTATCGCCGTAATGGTTTCTAATCATAGATACTCATTTCCGCTTTGCGACAGCTCGTTCGTACAACTCAACATATTTTTTTGCCGAATGTTCCCACGAAAGATCTTTCGACATGCCGTTAAGCCGGATTTTTTTCCACTCTTCCGGTATGTGATATGAATCGATAGCCCGTTGAACCGCGGCATACAAAGCGGTACCGGTTGTATCGGAGAATGAAAAGCCGTTGCCGGTATCTTCACCAAGCGATCGATATTCGTGCCAATCCTGTACGGTATCGGCGAGGCCGCCTGTTTTCCGGACAATGGGAACTGTTCCGTACCGGAGAGAGTACATTTGATTGAGACCGCACGGTTCATAATGGGACGGCATCAGGAACATATCGGCACCGGCTTCGATCAAATGTGCAAGCTCGTTGTTGAATCCAAGATACGTCCAGCATTTCTGCGGCAGGGTGCTGCTCAACTTCCTGAACATACTTTCAAATTTTTCATCACCGCTGCCGAGTATGACCCACTGCGCATCAAGATCCATCAGCTCTTGAATGGCGTCAGCGATCAGGTCGAATCCTTTTTGATCAACAAGGCGTGATATGATGCCGATAACCGGAACATTCTCGTTGAATGTCAACGGCGTTTTGTTTAAAAGGAATTGTTTGTTTTTTTTCTTATTGCCGGTATCATTTTTTGAAAAATGAAACGGAATATGCTTGTCTGTTTCAGGATTCCATTCTTCCGTGTCGATACCGTTCAGCACTCCGAAGAAATCCGATTCGCGTAATCGCAGATACGTTTCCATTCCGGCGCCGTATTCCGGTGTGAGCACCTCTTGACCATACGTTTCACTGACTGTGCTGATCACTTCGGAGAGCATAATTCCCCCCTTCATCATGCAGAAGGAATTATCGTAATCAAGGATACCGCCGTTTCCGTATTCCGGACGCAATTCCGCTTTCGTCAGTGTATCGAAAGAAAATCTTCCCTGATAGCCGATATTGTGGATGGA
The DNA here is from genome assembly GCA_903861125.1 of uncultured Ignavibacteriota bacterium. Taxonomy (GTDB): domain Bacteria; phylum Bacteroidota; class Ignavibacteria; order UBA10030; family UBA8401; genus UBA8401. Next base: position 29,371 of record CAIOTF010000023.1, on the reverse strand, counting down.
ATAGAGGAATGCTGAATGTGCGAACATTTTGTCCCAGCCATAATTGTCCTTTACCAGGATCGGCATTAATCCCGTCTGCCAGTCGTTACAGTGAAATACATTAGGTGCCCATTGCAGATGCTGGCACAGTTCGATTACTGCTTTGTTCAAAAGAATAAATCGTTCATCTTCATCCCAATTTTCCGTATAGATTGTACCGCGGTGAAAATATTCTTTGCAGTCGATGAAATAAATATTCACGTTTGACTGCGGAATCTTTGACGTGTACACGTGTACCGGACGCGGGGGCCCATTCACGCGCACTTGCAGTTCGCCGACCGCATCAAGAAGTGTCAGGCCGAATTTCTTTTCGTCAATGGAATCGTACTTCGGGATAAAAACCTTTACGTCGATACCAAGCGCGGCAAGGTGTTTTGGAAGAGCGCCAACAACATCGGCAAGTCCGCCCGTCTTGGCGAACGGAGTACATTCGGATGCAATAATTGCAACTTTCATGGGAAATCCTGAAAAATGGTGTACCAATATCAAAAAACAGAAAGCAAATTGCAAAACTAGAAGGCGGGCGGGTTAGCCGCAAAACGGAGCTGTGTCGTATTACGATTCATGCCAATCGGAGGTGACTTCCATCAGGCAGACAAGTCCGCGCCATGTACCGTACCGGTCATAATATTTTTCGATCGCCGCATCGGAAATGCGGCGTCCCTTTCCATGGAGCACAGAGAACCGTTTGCGGACCCATGAATCGATCCCGAGAAAATCGTACCGGCCGAGAAGTTTCAAAAGGTTTCCTGCCGCATAATGCCCCACGCCTTTGATGGAACGGAGTTTCCAATACAATTCTTCCGAAGAAAGGGCGGAATGACGCAGCGACTCCAGCTCGATCTTTTTATTAGTGATGCTTTTACACAGCTCCAGAAGATAGGGTGCACGGTAACCGCACGAAATCTCTTTGCGCAGCCATTGCTCGGATTTTTTTGCGATTGTTTCGGGTGCGGGAAAAGAATAAATGTGTTCGGCGGCTTCGATACCCAGTTTTTTTGTAAGATTGGTTGTTTGGATCTTTGTAAGAGCCCAGCTGCAATTTGTGGTGAATATCATCTTCACAATATCCTCAAAGAGTGTTGGTGAACGAAGTATCCGCCCGGCACCCTTTTTCGGGATCCAGCGAAGGTGCGCTTCCTTTCTGCAGAGCGTATAGAACTCATCAAGGGATTCATCGATCCTCAGCATGGAACGGATGTTGTTCTTTAAGCGTTCTTTTTCCGTAATGGTGAGTCGCACACTATTCTCGACGGTAATAGTAAGGAGAGCATGATGTACCCGGATCCGCACACAGACATGCTTTGTCTTAGACAACGAAATCACGGTATGCAGTTGCTTTTTTGTTTCGTTGGCTGCGAACGGAGGGAGATCGTACCATCCGTGAGAAAATATGGTCGAGGTAAAATTAAAGTTCTGCGGAAGCTGTATGGTCATAATCAGCTTCAATGAATGTTGAACCATACATCATTGTTCGGAGTGAACAGTTCACGGATACAATATTCAGCTTCAATAACTGCCCGTTCGAGGATTAACGGATTGTTCATTCCTTCTGCCGATGCACGATGGTACAGAGCAACGGCTTCTTCACGCTTTCCATCACCTTCCAGTATATTGGCATAACGGATGGAACTTAAGAGCCGGTATTGGTCGGTCTCTTCCGTTGCGAGGGACGAAGCTGCTTTCAGAAAATATTCTTTTGCTTTCTCGCTGTTGCCGGCGATGGCAGCGGTGTTTCCCAGCACGTAGTATGCCAGCGGTGCGCTTCCGGTAGAATTATTCGGATCGAGCTGCAATGCATACAAGGCTTCCCGTTCTGCGTTAGCAGCATCCCGGTTGATGGAGAGAAACTGCAGCGAGGTCTTTGCGTGCGCCGAAATACGGATTTCCAACAGCCAGCGGAGGATGGTGTAGTGCGGATCAAGTTCAACGCCGGTTGGTATCTGCGGAAAAGTAAATGTGAAGTCCTGCTTTTTCTGATCAACGAAAATCCGTTTGGTAATCTTTCTGTTTCCAAAAGAAAAGAGAAGTGGTACAGGCATGGAAAAAAGGTCACCCCGCTGTTCAATAGTTGCACGAACAATCGACATTCCCCTTGGCGTTGTTTCGCTTTTCCATTGCATAACGTATTCCGGAACGGTGGACCGGTACAGCCATTGAGTGAAAAACAAATCCAATGATGAACCGTACTGTTCCTCGCAGAGTTTCCTGAATTCAGGGAATGTGATATGTGTTTCAATAGACCGTTCCGACATTGCCGCGATCACTGCATCAAATGATTCCCTGCCGAGAAGATTTTCCAGCATAAGAAAGAAATATCGTCCTTTCAGCGAGAGGATATCCTTAGTATTGGCTTTTGAAGAATATCCGGCAGCAACGGTGCCGAAAGGAAAAAACGTCAGCGCACTAGAGATGGTGTTGTATTGTTCCTGTTTTTCCATCTGAGGAAACGATGCGCGAAGAAAACGCATTGCGAGGTATGATGAAAATCCCGGTTGAAATACTTCTGAGGAATCATTGACCGTCGGGCAGAAGTGTTCCGCCAGCCGGTTCAGCCAAAAATTATACGATGTTCTTGTGAGGGCCGCTGAATCAAATGCCGTGTATGCCGGGGAATTTCTCAGAATGGCAAACTTTTTTGTCGTGGAAATGGTTCTGTCATATTTTCTTTCTCCAACAACGGCATATGTGATGTGTGCGACCCTTTGCTGTTTAGTTACGGTAGTAAAAAATTGTATGGCATCGCACAACTGACGTGTAACTGCGGCGGCATACTGCTGATTGAATTTTGCCGGAGATGAAATTATCGTGACCGAGTATAAAGAATCGGAACTGCAGGATCGCTGTTTCATTGCGTTGGAAAGACCGCACAACGTAAACGCAGAGGAGAGCACTGTTGACTGCGAATCACTCCGTGACCAGGTTCTGGATCCTTCCGTTGAAACGGTATCCAACTGTTGTTCGGCAACAACGGTGAATTGCTGAGGCACGGTGATTCCCAAAGAGAAATGGTCGGCCGTCAATGAACCGAACTGCGGCAGCCATGACTGCAAAGTGTTGTATGGAAGCAGGAATTCCTTTTGATTGATGAAGATGCTCCCAAAGGAGGAAGAATCGAGGATCGTCTTGAATTCTATGTCCAGGATGAGAGTATCGATTGACAGTTTTTCGTCGGAAAGGTCAAGACTGATCTGATCAACATTGCCGGTTACAGAAGTAGTTCGGTCGTCATCATACGAATCATTGTTCCTGTTCCGCAGGGAATTGATGGTCCATTCTTTCGGGACAAAAAAAACGAATTGTGTCGAAGAGCTGTCAACGGGGCGTGTTTCCACATGAATGCGGCCGGTAATTTCCCGCGTACGGCTGTTCATGACGGCGGAAACATCATACGAAAGAATCTTCGTTTCCGTTTGCGAAAGAACCGATAACGGGAAAACAACAATTAATAATAAAAACCGGTTCATAACCTGAAAGCGTACTTAATATTCATTACAAAAATCTGTGAAGTCCCCGCGTCTATCGTCGTGCTGCATTAGGATGGCGGTTCGATGGGTCTTTCCGTTGATATAATGCATAACAGTAACGAACAATTTCCGCAAACGCAAATATAATGCAGGCGGATGAACATCTGCCACTCTGTATTATCCGTTTTTCATAAAATGTATCAACGAATCAAAAAAAGGCAACGGTTCATCGAGCCATGGAAAGTGTCCCGAATGTTCCATCATGAACAGTTGTGCACCCGGAATCCTCTCCGCCATCACTCCGCTCCACGCCGGCGATACGTGCACATCGTATTTTCCTCCGATGACCAGCGTAGGCACAGAAATATCCTGTAGTCGTTCCGAGACATCGTAGCGGTTCAATTCATGCATGACAAAATATTGATTCCGCTGTGTGTTGAATTCTGCATGCGCAAAAATCTCATCGATAATTTGTTTTGCTTCCACTGTTTGTGCGTCCAATTTATACACCGCCCGGTTGAATGCTTTCACCCGTTTCTGAGCGGGAAGAGAACGGACCTCTTTTGAGATTCTTTCAAACTCTTTATATGATGGATGGACAGGATCGCGGAATGTTCCTTTGTGGAATTTTCCCGAAGGTGCCGAGCAGACGATGGCCAATTTGTTGACGTGAGATTGATGTGCAAGAGTGTATTCCAAAGCAGACCACCCGCCGGCGGATTGACCCATGATGTTCCATCGTTCAAGACCAAGGTGCAGGCGCAGTGCTTCAATATCATGCACGAGCGTTGGAATTCCGTATTCATTTTTTTCGGTAACATTGCCGGATGTTCCTGTTCCGCGCGGATCAAGGCGGATTACGGTAAAATGTTCGGCAAGCCGGTCGAGTGATGTCCAGCGGTGACCGTCAATGCCCCACGAAACAGGACAAATGAATAGCGGTTCGCCCTGTCCGATTATGGAATAACCGATCTGCGTTGTTTGAAGCTGAAGACTAAATGTTCCGTTTTGCATGTACGAATATACTGAAGAATCGTGAATTATGGGTAGAGAATGATTACATTTGTAAAAAACAAAGAGGTGCATATGAACGTAACAGTATTTTGTCTATCGGTTTTTCTGTTCGCAGGCTGTTCAATTTTTTCGTCCAACAATTATGCTCCGCTGGAAACAGTTCCTTCTGTTGACGTAAAAAAATATATCGGAAAATGGTACGAGATTGCGTCATTGCCTTTTTCACGGCAGGAAGGATGCTCCTGCACTACGGCTGAATATGATATTCTTGACGACGGAGTTCTTAGCGTAACGAACAGATGTAAAAAAGGGGATGGGTTCGATCAGGCAGTAGGGAAAGCGTTCGTTATTGAAGGAACGAACAACACAAAACTTAAAGTACAGTTCTTCTGGCCGTTCAAAGGTGATTATTGGGTGATCGATCTTGCCGAAGATTATTCGTATGCTGTCGTCGGCATGCCGAGCAGGAAATATTGCTGGATCTTATCCCGCACCAAAACAATGAGCGATGAAACGTATGCCGGTATTTTGGAACGCGTGAAAGCGAAGGGGTTCGACATTACCCGGTTCAATAAAACCGCGCATGACTGTCAGTAAGAAGCATACCATCCGGCCGCACGTAGTGACCGGATGGTGTTGATATTAAAACTTTGCCGTTATCCCGACAATTGGCATGATACCGAAATCGTATTTCGGTGTCATAATCACGGCTCCGTTCACATCGGCTTTATATGAATAGGACATGATGTTGTCGCGGTTATACACGTTCCACAGATCTAAATAAGCCGTCAGCGCCCATCCAGCAAGAATGAATTGTTTGTCAACGCGAATGTCGATCTTATGATAATCGGGATACCGAGCTGAATTAACCGGACCATCGACGAGATAGAAAATGCCCCCTTTTTTCACGACACCGGCCACCGGTGTGTACGGATTGCCTGAAGCAAACTGAAATTTGGCGCCGATCTGCCATCCTTCGCCAATTTCCATACCGGCAAGAATATTGACGATATGCGGACGGTCGTACTCAAAATCATATTCCGGTTGTGTCGTCATATCCCGGCGACGTGAAACCGAATAGGAATATGAAGCACTTCCCACAAATCCATCATTGAATTTTTTCTGCAGTGATAATTCGATTCCGCGTGCAAATCCGCTGCCCGTGTTGACTAAAAGATTCGAACTGTCCGTACCGACGATGACATCATGGATATCTTTTTGATATGCTTCGATCGTTACACGAGTATCATCAGCAAGACGATGTTCAATTCCCGCAACATAATGGATTGCTTTGCTGCTCTTCAGTAAAAGATTTCTCGGGTCCGGTGAGATCTGATAACTTGCCGGTGTCTGCACAAATTTTCCCCACGCAAAATTTAATGAGGTCGATTCCATAATTCTGTAAGAAAGTGCAAGGCGAGGACTGATATCGTTCTCGTTTATCAGTTTAAAATTATCGAACCGCAGACCGGCGGAAAGAGTTAACGGTTGTATAATCCGGTATGTGGATTGAATATACAATGCAGATTTTGTTGTTACATCCGGCTGGAATGAAATCGTAGTTGCAGGAACGATTGTTCCGGTTCGCGTTGTATCCTCCGGTGTCCACGAGATATTTCTGGAATCAATTGTCTTTCCCATCACACCGATCTTCATGTCGAGCGTGGAAGAAAACTGATAGGTCAGTTCTGATTTCAATGTGAACTCGTTTTCGAGGATTTCTTCGCCGCGCAGCGTGTGATTGGCTTGCGTTCCCTGATTTGTTGTCCAGCCGTTGCCGGTACGCGACACGGTCGTCATCACAAATGCCCGTTCGGACAGGAGCGAACGCCAGTTCAATCCGAATGCGGAGCCGTAATCATCGCGTGCAAGATAATCATATTTACTCATTGCCGATGATTCCTTCGTCGTTCCGATCTTATCTATTTGATCGATATAATAGAAGCCGACAAAACTCAAACGGTTATTGACGTCAATATCATACGTGATCTTTCCTACGGCATCATAATAACGCGGTGCGGCAGGTTTACCCATAAGTGAAGTGAGAACATCTAAAAAACCGCGCCGCACCGAAAAAATCATCGAGCTGTTCTCAATAAGCGGACCATCGACCATCACTCCGAATCCTGCAATGTTCAAGTTCACATCGGAATTATACAATTCTTTATTCCCGTCCTGCAGCGTCATATCGAATACGGAGGACATCTTATCGCCGTACTTTGCGGGAAATCCTCCCGTAAGAAAATCGACTTTCTCAAGCAGAGCAGGATTCACAATGCTGATGATCCCCATCGATTCGCCGGTCCGCGCAAAATGGATCGGATTGTATATCTCGATATTATCCAGCAGCGTAAGATTTTCATCAGGATTTCCTCCGCGAACGATGAGTTGTGCACTTTTACCGCCGGCAGTTGCAACGCCGGGCATCGACTGCATCACGCGGAAGATATCCTCTGCCGATCCGGGCGAGCGGCGTATCTCTTCGGGTGACAATGTTCTCATGCTCACAACATTCTCCGCCGGACGCGCAAAGTAATCACTTTGAACATCCACAGCACTCATTTCAATGTCCGTAGTTTTCAATTCGAACGAGATTTTTTTATTCCGTTGCGGACTGACCACAACATCGGAATTGACCGAGCTTTCATACCCGATCAGTGTCGCTTTTAATTGATATTTTCCCGGCTGAACGTTTTTGATCACGTAGTATCCTTGTTCATTGCATGTCGTGCCGAGTGATGTTCCGGCAATTACGATATTTGCTCCGGGAAGAGGCTGTTTTGTTACAGCATCGCGGACTTCGCCGGACACAGAACCGTTATTGACCTCTGCAAAAGAGAATTGAAAAGATATAAAAATGAAGGCAAAAAGATAGTAGTATTTCATTGAAGAATGTCCCGTCTATTCAAATGGTAGAAGTATTGTTGTTGATAAGATGCAGAAAAGTAGAAAAAGATGCGGTTTTTCGGGGTTTATTTTTTGTAAAATTCGTTATATTCGAACACCATACGCGCATTGTATTTTTCCCGAATGCTGCATTTTGTGCCTTTAAAAACAAATAATGGCAGATTCTCAAAAGAATAGATCCAAAATATTTTATTATCCGCTATGCGCACACAAATCACTTCATCATACAGATCTGCCGCCGAAGCCATTGCTCATAACAATGTTGCCGCGTTCCCAACGGAAACCGTATACGGTCTCGGCGCCAATGCATTTGTCCCCGATGCGGTAAAGAAGATTTTCATCGCCAAAGGAAGACCTTCGGACAATCCATTGATTGTGCATATCGGATCGGTGGATCAAATATCATCGGTGATCTCATCCATGCCGCACTATGCCGAAAAATTTATCCAGGAATTTTTTCCCGGACCGTTAACCCTGGTGCTGCCTAAGAATAAAAAAATATCATCTCTCGTTACTGCCGGTTTATCAACCGTCGGCGTAAGAATTCCAAAACATACGCTTGCGCAAAAATTTTTAAATGAATGCGGAGTTCCGGTGGCTGCTCCTTCGGCAAATCTTTCCGGTTCACCGAGTCCTACAACATGGCAGGCGGTAAGAAGTGATTTGAATGGAAGAATACCATGCATACTGAAGGGGAATCCGTCGCGCGTTGGCGTTGAATCAACCGTCGTGGATTGCACCGGCAGCAGGCCGGTTATTTTGCGGGCGGGCGGCGTTACGCTGGAGCAATTGCGCGGAATAATTTCATCCACGCGCCTGCAAAAACACCAGGCGGCTATTCCGAAAAGTCCGGGATTGAAATACCGGCATTATTCGCCTCTTGCGTATGTGTTCATCGTCAGCGGAGTGAGCGAGACTGTTCCGATGAAAAGTTCTGCGTATATTGGAACGCAGTCGGTACAGCGAAATACATTCGGAATGAAAAAGATCTGCCGTAATCAGGCGGAATATGCCCGGTCATTATTCCACTTCTTTCGCGAATGTGATGCAAAAAAAATTCAGACAATTTACTGCGAACAGGTAAGCGAAGACGGAATAGGTCTTGCATTAATGGACAGAATACGTAAAGCAGCGGTGCAATAATATGGTATTGATCCAGGAAAATATTTCACTCAAAGAATTCACATCGATGCGTCTCGGCGGACCGGCGAAATACTTCTGTTCCTGCTCATCCGTTGAAGATTTGAAGGAAGCACTTCGTACGGCCCGGTCAAAAAATCTTCCGGTGCACATTCTTGGCGGCGGCAGCAATACTATCTTTTCGGACAATGGATTCAACGGTTTTGTTGTGAAGATCAATCTTAAAGGAATTTCGTTTTACGAAACAGGAAATGATGTTCTTGCGCGTGTTCAGGCAGGAGAGGGGTGGGATCCATTTGTTCGACTGACCGTGGAGAAAGGTTTTGCGGGAATCGAATGTCTTTCCGGAATACCGGGAATGGTTGGTGCAACGCCGATACAGAATGTTGGTGCGTATGGGCAGGAAGTGAAGGATGCCATTGAATCGGTGACTGTGCTGGAACGGGAAACACTGAAAGAAACCGAATTAAAAAACGAAGAGTGCGGTTTTTCATACAGAACAAGCCGTTTTAAGACGCATGATTCAGGAAAATATATTGTTATAGAGGTAAAATTTCGTCTGACGAAGAACGGCCGGCCGGCATTTCATTATCCCGAAGTAAGAAAGATCGTTGAAACATCGGTGAATCTTTCTTCGCTTGCCGACGGAAAAGAATCGCTTGAAGCGGTGCGAAATGTTGTTCTGTCGCTCCGGAAAAAGAAGTCGATGGTGATCGATCCGAATGATCCGAATACGCGCTCTGTCGGCTCATTCTTCTTGAATCCGATCGTTGATGATGCTATGCTCACACAGATCATAGCTGTGTGGAAAAAAAGCGGAGGCGGCACGCCGGTGCCTACTTTTCCGTTTGAGGATAAAACGAAAGTGTCTGCGGCATGGCTGATTGAAAAATCCGGTTTCAAAAAAGGGTATACGGTAAACGGCGTGGGTATTTCCGGGAATCACACTCTTGCGTTGGTGAATTACAATGGAACAACAAAAGCATTATTGGAGTTGGCAGAAGAGATACGCAACGGCGTTGAGAAGATGTTCAATTTGCATCTTGAATTGGAAGCGAACGTAATTTCATAATCAATTATTTTTCATCCGGGGGAACTATGAAGAACATGATGCTGATGGTAATCGTGTTATTGAGCGGGGCATTTGCGGGAGATAAAAAACCGTGCTGCGCTCCAACAGCAACGGAAGAATTTGCGGCGTTCGGAAAGGACATGGCATTTGTTGCGCTTCATGAAGCACCGGTGCCGTTTGTCTTTGAGGCTGTTGCCGGCGAAATGAAGACCATTAAAACTTTCGATGGATCCGATGCTAACATCTACGAAGTGAAGTCGATCAAGAAATCGGACAATTATCTTTTTGTTTTCCATGAATGGTGGGGATTGAACGATTACATTAAACAGGAGGCGGAACAATGGAGACGCGACTTGAAAAATGTAAACATCATCGCATTGGATCTGTATGACGGGAAGATCGCCGAGGTGCCTGATTCGGCAAAGAAATATGTTGGTGAGGTAAAGGAAGAGCGTGCGCGTGCGATCATAAAAGCGGCGATCGATTATGCAGGAGAAAATGCGAAGATTGCAACATTGGGATGGTGTTTCGGCGGCGGGTGGTCTATGCAGACAGCATTGATGCTGGGTAAACAAGCGTCTGGATGCGTGATCTATTACGGTATGCCGGAAAAGGATGTAACGAAATTAAAGACGTTGAACTGCGATGTTCTTGGCATTTTCGGTACAAAGGATGGGTTCATCAATCCGAAAGTTGTTGCGGAGTTTGAAAAAAATATGAAAGCAGCAAAGAAGAAACTTACGGTGAAAAATTTTGATGCCGTGCACGCGTTTGCCAATCCGAGCAATCCCAATCACGATAAGGAAAAAACAGCGGAAGCAAATGCCGCCGCGCTGGCATTTCTGAAATCGAAATTCAATCCGTGAATCTGAAAATGAAAAACAGACTACTTTGCATTTTGTTATTGTCCGGTATCGCCAGGTCTCAAACGCCGTATGATTCCCTCTATCTGAAAAGCGCGGTATATAAAAATCTTATTGCTATGTTCGCTCTATCAAAAACAGAATCCGCCGATATTGTCTTTCTCGGTAACTCCATTACATTTGGCGGAAACTGGAGCGAATTGCTCGGCCGCGACCGGGTGATCAACCGCGGTATCGGAGGAGATAACACCGTCGGAATGCTTCACCGGATGCAATACGTCTATCAGGTGAAACCGAAATTGTGTTTTATTATGGCCGGAATCAACGACATTTATTCCGATGCATCGGCGGAAACGATATTCCGCAATTATGTTAAGATCATTGATACACTCCGTGCACATTCGATTATTCCCGTTATCCAATCCACTCTTCACGTCAATCCCAAATGGAAACGGACGGAAGAAAAAAATCCGGTAGTGGCAGCGTTGAACGTGATGCTGAAGGAATTCGCGTCAAAGAACAGTATCGAGTTCATCGATGTGAATGCAGTTCTTTCGCTGAACGGAGTTCTGCGCGATGAGTTTACCGTTGACGGCGTTCACCTGAATGCACCCGCATACGGACTCTGGCGCGAGCTTCTATTACCCGTCCTGAAAAAACATGGTTTGTAATCCCTTCAAGATTCCTTATATTCAGTCACCATTTTATTTTCTTACACAAGGAGATGTTGTAATGAAGCAATCGTTTGTATGTATCATCGTGATATTGATTTTCTCATTCACCGCTGTTGCACAGCAGCCGAAAACCAGTCCGGCTAAACCGAAAGCAAAAGCGAAAGTGTCGGTGCTCAAGACCAGCGAAGACAAGATGAGTTATTTAAGCGGTTACGATCTTGGATTGAAAGTTGCCAGCAATGTGAAGGCGAATAGTTTTCCTTTCCGCAGTGCACTGTTCGTGCTGGGCATGCAGGAAGCTCTGGATGGTAAGGAAAACCAGCTTACTCCCGAAGAGATCCAGCAGGTGGTGGAGGTTTTCCAAAAGATGAATCCGCAGGCGAAAGATCAGGAAAAACTGGCCGCTATGTCTGCAAAATATAAAAAAGAGGGTGAAGAATTCCTGGCGGAGAACGCAAAAAAAGACAGTGTGAAGACCACAGCAAGCGGTTTGCAGTATAAGATCCTGCGTGAAGGAACCGGAGCTTTGCCGGCCGATACCAGCACGGTGACCGTGCATTACCGCGGACGTTTGATTAACGGCGTTGTTTTCGATGAATCGTATGGACGCGGCGAGCCGACCACATTCAAATTGAACCAGGTAATTAAAGGATGGACGGAAGGACTGCAGTTAATGAAAGTAGGAGCAAAGTTCGAGTTTTATATCCCGAACAATCTGGCGTACGGCGAACAGCCTGCCGGTCAGCTCATTCCGCCCGGATCAATGCTGATCTTCGAAGTGGAATTGCTTGCAGTGAAATAAATTTTTGATATGTTCTTTGGCGACAGAAAACCTCCGGATGACGGAGGTTTTTTATTGTACGACAATTTCATCCGCAAACAGCCACGCTTTTTCACCGCTTCCTTTATGCCAAGCCGGACATGTGCCGATATTTTTCGCGCGGATACGTACAAAGCGGAGCGGCCGGCGAACATCCTGATCGACGGAGCGAATTATAGCGCCGGTTTGTTCAGGAGGCACACCGGCCGTTCCTGAAAATACATTCTCGTATGTTATTCCGTCTGTCGAAACATCGTAATCAATCTTCACCGGGAAGAAAATCCACGCGTTGTTATCCTGAAGGAATCGCGCGCTTATCCGTTCAATATTTTTTACGGATCCCAGATCGATGACAGCATCAAGATCGGATTGTTCATATCCCTGCCAATGGCCGACGCGAAAATCCTCAACGCCGCAAATCCCGTCGATCAATGCATCATTTCCTCCAGCCGTGTACTGCGGACTGAACTGTGTTCCTAAACGGATCGTTCCAATCCCTTTTGTTTTAATGAATGTCGCTTCTGTTACTGCGCTGTGGATATTCTTACGGACCGCAATGGCACGTATGGTCGTACTGTCTTTAATGACGATCGGCTGATGATAGAGTAAAGATGCGTTTGATGGTGTTGACCCATCGGTTGTATAAAACAATGCTGCATTCTTTTCGGTTGAATGGATTGTTACACTTGTTGACTCTTTGAACGACAATCCCGACGATACAAAATACGGAACAGCAGTGAATGGGATAGTATTGATCGCTATTTTTTTCTTTTCATCAAATCGTTTTGAAGGGGTGGCTCCAAGCGCAAGACGGATTGATGCACCGTTTAGGATATCGTCATGTGAAAAGAATAGCTCGTTCATCTCTTTTCCGTTCTTCGTCGCGGATTGAATATAAAGATCGCCGGGTATATTCCGCTCAGTGGAAATGACGAATCGTTTTTTATTTTCCAGAGTGATCGTCACCGAATCAAAAATGGGTGAACTCAAAACATATTCGGGATTTCCCGGAGCGACCTGATAGAATCCCATGGCGCTCATCACATACCACGCAGACATCTGACCGCAATCCTCGTTTCCCGAAAGTCCGTCCGGCTTGTCGGAATACATTTCATTCAATATCTGACGGGTACGCTCCTGGGTCTTAGATGGCGCACCGGCGTATGTGAACAGATACGCCATGTGATGGCTCGGTTCGTTTCCATGTGCGTATTGCCCGATCAGTCCGGTAATGTCGGACTGTTGCCTTCCTTCAAGTCTGCTTTCGGTAGTGAAAAGTTCATCAAGTTTTTTAATGAATGAAGTTTGTCCACCGTACAATTCCATCATCCCGTCGATGTCATGAGGGATAAAGAAGCTGTATTGCCAGGAATTTGCCTCCGTGAAATCAAGCGAAACTGAAGCGGGGGAGAAAGGCTCGTTCCATATTCCGTTCTTTTTTCCCCGCATGAATCCGGAGACAGGGTCGAATACATTCCGGAATTGCTGGGAACGGCTGTAAAATAGTTTTGCCAGATCAATTTCTCCAACCGACTCCGCTGTTCGGGCAATGCACCAATCATCGTATGCATACTCCAGCGTCTTTGAGACAGATTCGGATTCTTTTTCGCCAGGCACGTAACCGTTCTTCCGGTAGTATTTCAAACCGAAATGATCTTTTTCACCACTCGTGACCATTGCGCGTAATGCTTTCGTTCTGTCGAAGCCTGAAATATTTTTGGCAACCGCATCGGCGATAACGGAAACTGAGTGATATCCGATCATGCAATATGTTTCGTTGGAAGAGAGTTCCCATACCGGAAGTAATCCGCCTTCGTCATACTGCGCCAGGAATGTGTTGATACAATCGCGTGTCAGCACCGGATTAATGATCGTCAGCAGCGGATGCAGCGCACGGAATGTATCCCACAGTGAGAAGACAGTGTAATGAGTACCGTTCTTGGCTGTATGAATATTACCGTATATCCCACGGTATGTTCCGTCAACGTCGGAATAGGTGTTCGGTGCGATCATGCAATGATACAAAGCGGTATAAAATGTTCTTTGCTGCTGTTTGGTCCCTCCGCTGACGTAGATCTTGCTCAGTTCCTTGTTCCATTTATTTTTTGTTTTTTCACGGATCGTTTCAAAATTCCATTCCGGTGCTTCAGTCCGCAGATTATTTCGTGCACCCTCAATGCTTACCGACGACAACGCAACCTTAACGATCAGTTCATGCTTCTTTTTTGTATCGAACATGACTGCCGCTTTTATATTTACATCGTGCGCCGAATTACTCTTCCACACGATTGAATCATTACCGGTGATCGAAATGTCTTTGATTGGCAGCGAAAATTGCGCCGCAAAATAGAGCATCTGATCCTGCGCCCAGCCTTTGGATCGTCTGTAACCGGTGATTTCCGTTGTTCCGCTGCGGTTCATCCGCGAATCGATGACGACATCCGGACCGATGCCGTGCTTTAGATCAATGATGACAAATGATGTATCACCTTTCGGGAAACGGTACCGGTGAATGCCCACGCGTGTTGTGGCCGTCAGGTCAACACTAATAGAATCGTCGTTCAGCTGCACATGGTAAAATCCCGGAGAAGCAGATTCATTGGTATGTGAGAATGAGGATCGGTATAGGGAAGGATCAAGTTTCGGCTGCTTCGTCATCGGCATGAACAGGATGTCGCCATAATCAGCGCATCCTGTTCCGCTTAAATGCGTGTGTGTAAATCCCAGTATTGTCGTATCGGAATAATGGTACCCGCCGCACGCATCCCATCCTTCAACGCGCGTGTCGGGACTGAGCTGAACCATTCCGAACGGCGCCGTTGCGCCGGGAAAAGTGTGTCCGTGCCCGTCCGTACCGATGAATGGATCTACAAGACCGGTATAGTGCTGCTGACCGATGAGGAACATTGTTGAAAAAATGAGTGCAATGAAAGACCGCATACTGATCACCATAATTTGTTTTGTCGTAAAATAGGAAATAGTTGCAGCATTCGCATCCGAATATACATGCGGGTTTGGTTCTGTAGATCAAAGATCGTAGATTATCAATGATTACTCCGTTATTGCTCTCTTTTATCTGCTCTTTTAGTTGAACCTGTTTTGATATGAAACGAATTGTTGTACTCTTTCTTTGTTTTCCGCTGATTCTTGTATCTCAACCGACTCTGCAGCAAAAAATTGCTCAAATGGTGATGGTCAGTTTTACCGGTACGGTCATTCCGGAATCGGTCAAAGTCGATCTGCAGCAGCGTGGACTCGGCGGCATCGTTCTCTTTGCAAACAATATCGTTTCTTCAAATCAGATCACTTCTTTAACATCTCAATTATCATCCTTCAGTAAGTCGCAGCTTCTGCTGGCTGTGGATCAGGAAGGGGGAAAAGTTGCCCGGTTTGGGTCAACGAACGGATTTTCTTCTACGCCGACCGCTTTCCATTTGGGAACGCAAGTAAATCGCGAAGATTCAACCCGTGCGACGGCGGCCTTGATGGCAGGCTGGCTGAGTAAAACAGGTTTCAACATAAATTTTGCTCCGGTTGCCGATGTGAATGTAAATCCACTCAGTCCGGCGATCGGCAAGAATGAACGGAGTTTTTCGTCCAATCCCGATACGGTTTCGAAACATGTCTCGTGGTTTATCGATGAGTTTCATAAAAAAAAGATTATTACAACGCTGAAACATTTTCCCGGACACGGAAGCGCCTCTGCAGATTCACATCTTGGATTTACCGATGTTACGAATACATGGACGGCAAAAGAACTTCAGCCGTTCCGTTCCGCAATAACAAATGGTGAAGCCGATATTGTAATGGCCGGACATCTGTTTAATGCAAAGATCGATTCGCAATATCCTGCTTCGCTTTCGTACAAAACCATCACCAAACTCCTGAGGGATTCTCTGAAGTTCAATGGAGTAGTGATCAGTGACGAACTCTCCATGAATGCGATCGCTTTGAATTTTCAATTTGACGATGCACTGAAACTGTGCGTACAATCAGGAACGGACATTTTGCTGTTTAATAAATCCATTTACAACAACCAATCGTTGACCGCGTATATTGTTAACGTTATCAGCAAAAAAGTAAATACCGGTGAGATCCCTTCCGCAATGATCGATTCGGCATATGAACGCATCCAACGATTGAAACAAAGGATCCTGACCGGCATGCACGATCAGGTAGCTGCCGTTATTCCCGCCAATGTGCAGTTATATCAGAACTATCCGAATCCTTTCAATCCTTCGACTACGATCCGGTTTTCAATTCCTGTGTCCGGATTTGTTTCGCTGAAAATATTCAATGTGCTCGGCAAAGAGGTTGCTCAATTGGTCAACGATGAACGGACCGCGGGTAATTATTCGGTTCAATTTAATGCATCAGCGTATGCCGGCGGCGTGTATTTTGTACGCCTGCAAACAGGGAGTGCACTCCGGACAGCAAAGATGGTATATCTCAAATAGTAACATCGTGTAAATATTCTGTTCAATTCTTCCTCCTTCCCGCAGAAAAAATTCCTTATATTTCCACACTATTAAATTTGAAAGGTTTATCATGTCCACAAAAGCAGTGCTTATTACCGGCGCCAACGGAGAGATCGGTCACGGACTTGTTGCGAGTCTTACCGAAAAAAGTCCTGATATCCGCATCGTCGCGATAGATGTTCATCCTCTCAGCAAAACATTACAGGAAAAATGCCACGAGGTGATCGTCGGCGACATCATGGATTCGTCGCTGCTCGATCGTTTGGCCGCATTTTATGATTTCGGCACCATTTATCATCTTGCGGCGATTCTTTCAACAAAAGCAGAGCGCGAACCGGTGCTCGGACACCGTGTAAATGTGGACGGAACGCTCGGACTTCTGGAACTTGCGGCACGGCAGGCGCGTGCTACCGGAGAGAATGTGAAATTCCTTTTTCCGAGTTCTATCGCTGCGTACGGATTGCCCGATGTTCCGGCGAAGATGAAGGCGGGAAAAGTACGTGAGAATCAATGGCTCGATGCCCGCACAATGTACGGCATCAATAAAAAATATTGCGAGGATCTCGGACGTTATTACAACTGGTACTACCGTCAGATCGATCCGCAGCCGACGACGGCGCATGTTGATTTTCGCGGCATCCGTTTTCCCGGACTGATCAGCGCTGTTACGCTTCCCACCGGCGGAACAAGCGACTATGGTCCCGAGATGATGCATTATGCGGCGCAGGGAAAAGTGTATGATTGTTTTGTACCCGAAAGTGCAACGCTTCCGTTTATGGTCATGCCCGATGCAATCAATGCGCTATTGAAACTTGAAGCAACGCCGGCAAAGAATCTTACGCAGGTTGTCTATAATATCGGCGCGTTCTCGGTTTCCGCTAAGGATTTCTACGATGTAATCAAGAAAGCATTCCCCGATGCAAAAGTGAACTTCAAACCGGACGCTTTGCGGCAAAAGATCGTTGACAGCTGGCCCGCTGATGTTGATGATTCATTGGCGCAGCGGGAATGGGGATGGAAAGCTGAATATGATTTCAAACGGTCGTTCGATGAATATCTTATTCCTGCCGTGAAACAGCGGTACGGAAAATAATGACGAAAACTATCCTCGTTGTTCTTTTTGTCGCGTGTTCAGTTCTTGCCCAGCAGCAGGTTCCGTCAATCATCTTCGTTTCCGATACACAGCAGCCTCTGTGGATTGAAACGCTTCGATTGAAAGAACATGATAATGAAAAAGCGGCCCGGACAATTTTCAAGGCAATAGAGCAAGAATCAACAGCGGTTGGTATCTTCCATCTTGGAGATATCACGTCGATGGGGATGTTCGATTCATACTGGCATACGTTCGACGAATTTCGTAAAAATATACGCGTGCCGTTCTATCCGGTTATTGGCAATCATGAATACTACCTGTTCAAAAAACCTGCTCTTGACCAATTCCAAAATCGCTTTCCGGAAGTAACAACCACATGGTATTCTGTTGTCATAAAATCTGTTGCCATTATTATACTGAATTCGAATTTTAGCAAACTTTCCGACGACGAAAAAACGCAGCAAGATCGGTGGTATAGCGCTCAACTTTCAGATTTTGAGAACGACAGCACTGTCCGTGCAGTTATCGTTCTTAGTCATCATTCACCGTACACAAACAGCACTATCGTTGATCCGTCGCAGGAGGTACAACGCCGGTTTGTAGTACCGTTTGTGTCGTATCGCAAAACAATTGCATTTTTGTCCGGTCATGCGCATGCGTATGAACATTTTCAAAAGGCTGGAAAAGAGTTTCTGGTGATAGGCGGCGGAGGTGGTTTACTGCACACGTTATTGACGGAAACTCAACAGCGTTTCCATGATGTGTATAGTCAAACATTGTCTTTGCGATATTTTCACTTCGCCGAATGCAGTTTTCGTCCGAATTCCTTACTGTTCTCAATAAAAAAATTACGAAACGATGCAACGGGTTTTGATGTTGTTGACACGGTCTCTGTTGTCTATAGGAAGTAAGAAATCTTTATGCGATTCATTACCATGATGTTGCTGCTGTTTTTTTTATTTTCGCGCTCGTACAGCGGAGATAACAGATCAGATCCGTATATAAGTTATCCGCGTTCATTTGAAGAAAATGCGTTGCATTATTCGTTCGGTGCATCAATAACTATTTTTCCTCGTTTTGTTGTCGAAGAAGAGATTCGTCAAATACCAATGGTAAATTTTACGGCTCGATATGGTCTACCATCAAACGTATCTCTGACTTTGCAAATATCAACCGTCTTTATCACCAATGTTGTTTCTGCGGGAGCGATGTGGTCATATCGCATTGGGAATGTATCACTGGCACTTACGGATGATTTTTCATACTGGTTTGGTTTTGCAGATTTTGAAGGTTTCGACACAAAGACAATGGGACTGATGAACCGTCCAGGAATCAGCGCAGGAATTGATATCGACGCCTATAAGATAACAGCAAAAACAGAAATGCTGGTGTTACTTTCTCAGCATACATACTTTGGTTCGGCATCGGTAGGCCGGTTAAAACCGGAAATATCTGGCATTGTTTCGTCTATCATTCTTGAACAAGATGTTTGGAAATCGACATTTATGTCCTTCGCGTTGCGGGCAAATTATGCAAGGCCAAACTATCAAGTATGGCTAGCATTTTCTGTTCAAGACAAGTGGTTGCTATTTCCCGATTTGCAGATTTCTTTTTTATTTTAAGACACTATGAAAATAATATTATTGTTAATCATGGTCGTGACTGTTTCAATTGTGCTGATATCATGCGAGACGGATAACAGCATCGTCGTTCCGGAATTTTCCAATGGGGGAAAGCTTGCAGGTGCACTTCCATTGGAGCGGAAGCAGATTCAGATGCTAAACGGAATTTATGACGTGATCGATGGAACCGATCAATTCGGGAAAATAGTTGTCGTAAAACAAACGGGAAATACACTCTCTATTTTTACGGGAAAGAATGCAGGGTTGGTAGTTTTCCATTGTGGAAAAATAGATTCCTCTTTAATATTTGAAGGATATTGGCGTTATACACAGGGAAGCGAATCTGGTCTGGCACAATTTGAAATATCAGCAGAAGATAACGGGAAATCATTGTTGCGGGGAATACCCCCAACGATGTCGTTTCAATTTCGTGGCGTGATTGGCGATGCCTCATCAGAACCGACGACGAAGATTACCTTACAATATAATCGGCCAATTTCCGATACGTCGTTTGTTATTCTTGCTCATCGAGGCGGTGGAAGAAACTCTGATCGGTTGGCGGAATCGGAGAACAGTCTTGGAATAATTCAACTTGCCGAAAGTTTTGGTGCAAATGGAATTGAGATTGATGTGCGTCCGACAAAAGACGGTGTTCCTATTCTCTTTCATGACGAGAATTTTAGTCCACGTTTGGTAGATGGCGAATATTGCGTCGGCCCTGTTTCAAATTATACGTTTGCAGCCATCCGGACACTGTGTACATTAAAGAACGGAGAACGGGTGCCAACATTGAGGGAGGCGCTCGATGTTGTTCTGAATAAAACCACACTATCCGTAGTTTGGCTGGATATTAAATCACCAGATGTAATAGCTCAAGCGGCGGAAATACAAAAAGAGTATAAACAAAAAGCATCGTCAATGGGTCGTACATTGGATATATATCTTGGCCTGGCCACCGAGGAATTGGTTGCACGATATAAGAAAGAGGACTTGATCACTTCCGCCGGTGCATTATGCGAATTGTCCGTGAATAATGTCCGTGATATTAAAGCAAAAGTATGGGCGCCGCGGTGGACGCTTGGACCGTTACCGGCCGATGCTCAACAAATGCGTTCGGAAGGACGGAAGACATTTGTGTGGACTCTCGATCAACGAGAATTTATCCTTCCCTTTATTACCGGAGGGAACCTTGATGGAATACTCACAAACTATCCGGCGCTTGTCGCCTTTGAATATTATGCTTTCCATTAAGCAAACATATTTCATTATCGTTTCAATATTTTGCTCACTTGTAGTGTTTGCTCAAGAACAAGATACTGTCCCTACCTCATTTCGATTGGTTGCCGAACTGGGTAGCGGATATTCCTACAAACTTAATGAGCCCAAGACAACACTGGGGATATACACGCGTGATGGAATTGCCGGCACCGTTCGTTTAAAATGGGGTTCAAGCAATTTATTGGGAATTGGAGTTGAAACAGGATGGATTCCGGTATCATCAACAAAAAATAGTGCTCTGCTTTCGGAATTTGGGACGATGAATGTTTCTGCTTCTCTTTCTGCGGTTCCGGTGCTTGCTGTATTTTCAATCCAGCGGATGGGAATTCAACTGCACGCAGGATTGGGTTACTATCGTATGAACTCTACGGTAACCATTGCAGGATCAACAATGCAAAGCTCTGAATGGAATTTAGGATACATTCTTTCTTTGGGGTATGCCCGGCCATTGTTTTCCAATTACGGATTAGGCGCAGAAGTAAAATGGAATAATATTGTTGAGCAACAAGTTTCCATTATTTCATTTCAGATACGTTTGATCTGCCGTCTGTTTGGTGATTAATATTTGGAAGGCTTCAAGTTATCTGCGGGTCCACCGAATCATTATTTCGGCGAGTGATGGGAAATGTTCGATCAATTGCCCGCCGATATTTCCTCCGCGTGAGTTCAGCGCAAAACGCTGCAGGTTCAACGCAATGCGGAGCCGTTTTGAAAAAAGCTTTTTCCATTCTTTTTTATAAAGGGATTCAGTTGCTGCGGCCGTAAGACCGATTTTTTTGGATTCGGTCAGGATCCGCGCTGCAAGTATTCCGCTCTCCATCGCCATGCCGATGCCGTCTCCGGCCAGCGGAGCAATAACCCGCGCAGCATCTCCGATCATAAAGATGCCGTTTTCAACAACATCTCTTTTTCCGAAATAAATATTGCCCGTACCATAGACCGGAAGTTTCGACAACGCGGGAATCGGGTCACGGAAGAACAATGCTTTGAACGCCGGATTTCTCTCCAAGAGTTCGTAGAGTGCATATTTCGGATCAAGCTGATTGATGTTCCTGTCGGAAAGGAAACAGAGGGTTGACTCACTTTCGCTGACGCAATTCACGCCGCAATAAATTCCGTTGGACGAAAAGATCTGTATTTCATCGCGGGAGATATTGTTCAATAGCTCTTTCGGCACATGATATTTTATGCCGCTGTATCCCGAACGCGATGATACAAACTTCCGCTTCAGTGATTTATCGATGATGCTTTGTCTCCCGTACGCGCCGACAACAAAATCTCCGGTGTAGGAATTGACACCATTCGGTGTTTTGCAGAGGATCTCGAAGATATTGTTGACACGGTTCAGGGAAACTACTTCGGCCGGTTGAACCACCGTTGCCCCTGCCGATACCGCTTTTTTCAATAGCAATTGGTCAAGCAGCGAACGCTTGAGTGCAAATCCTTCAAATCCTAATGGATGCACCGCTGACGATCCGTTTTCCGGTATGAAACGGAAATTGGTGATACGGTTCGGTTTCAACGCAAGAAATTCGTCGAACAATCCGAATGACCGTAACGCGAAGATCACCTCATGCGAAAGGAATTCGCCGCACAACACGTCGCGCGGGAAAGATCTTTTCTCGATGACAGCAACGCTCAATCCGTTGTTTGCCAGCGAGATCGCCGCGCTCGAACCGGCCGGACCTCCGCCAATGATCAATATGTCAAAATGTTTAGTAATGGTTTAACACCTGTGTAGTATTCCATTGAATCATTCTGTCATAATTCAACAACAACAAGCCATCGAAAAGCCCAGGTTCGTTGTATGGTGAATTGTTTTATAGAACAGAGAGCTAATATATGCAACAGTTCACTTCTGGTGAATCCTCGTTGAACGGATAACGGTGCATCGTGTTGTACCATTCCGCTGCGTGAAAATAATATCGTCAGAATTTTTATTCCAAACAACGCAAGCGCGGAACGGCGCAGATCGTTGATGATAATCCCGCGGCGGGCAACGCGCATGAACGACTGCATCAGATGCACGATCTCTTCTTCCCGAAAATGATGAAGAAACAGGGAAACGTGAACAATATCAAATGATTTTTCTTTGAACGGGATTTCCATGGCATCCCCGCACACAACGGAATGCTGAGTATGTTCAAGCAGAAACGAACATGCTCGGGGATTCCTATCCAGCGCAGTGACTGTATACGGTTCGTCACCATCTCCGAAAACGTCTGCTCCGCCGGCACCGGCATCAAGCACGGTCAGTCGGCCGGAGAGGGATTTTTTCTTGGTGAGCAAGCGAAAGCCTTTTCGCGTTGTTCCTCTTCCACCGAGAAGGATGTTGATCGTTTTCAGTTCGCGCAGTGCCTGGTCGATCCGGTCATCCCGGATGGAAAAATCATCCATTATTTCCGGATCATTCTTCCGCTGCATTATGCTCTGACCTTGAGAAGTGCAACTTCCATTGTTAAGCCGGGACCGAACGCCACTGCGCAGATGAGTTCATCATTCTTCAGCGGTGTATTCTTCATCAGTTCCTTCAGCACAAAAAGGATCGATGCGGATGAGAGATTTCCGTAGTTCTTCAATACCGTTCTTGACGGGATCATTTTTTCATCGGAAATATTCATGCCGTTCTGTAATGAATCGAGTATTGCGCGTCCGCCGGGATGCAGCGCCCAATGAGTGATCTGTTCCGGAGAAAGCTGGTGTTGTGAAAGAATATCTTTCAATGCCGGCGCAGCATTGTTCAGGATGATCTTCGGAAGTTCCGATGAAAGCACCATCTCAAATCCGGTATTGCCGATCTTCCATCCCATATATTCTGCAGAGTCTTTAAAGAGATATGAAGAGGTGAAGAGTAACTGCAATCCGGTAGAGGCTGCGGACGGGCTGTTGAACAATGCAGCCGCACAACCGTCGGCAAAGATCATGTTAGCAAGTATATTGTCGCGTGTCGGCTCAGTTTGAAGATGAAGAGAGCAGAGTTCAACGCTCACAAGAAGTGTCTTTCCGTTCGCACTGCGAAGCTGCGACATTGATTCCAGCACGGTGTTGAATCCGATCAGCGAAGCGGCGCATCCCATAAATCCGATATTCGTTCTTTTCACCGATGCGGGAAAATTGAACCGGTCGATCAGATAATAATCAAGGCCGGGGGCGAAGAATCCGGTGCAGGAAATAGTGATCAATCGTTCCACGCTGCCGGGATCGACAGAATTCTTTGCAAGAATCTCTGCAACCGCGTTTCCCGTCAGCTCTTTCGACCAACGTTCATACTCGTTCATCCTAGTTCCGGTGTCTGGAGAGATATATCCACCGGAATTGGAATAGAATTTTTTCTCCGTTCCGGATCCGCCGTCGGGAACAACAAAATAGCGCTGGGAAATTCCAGAATGGTGCGATGCCATATCAATCATGCGTCCGGCAACAGGTGTCACCGCCATCCGTTTTTTCAGTTCTTCCGTTGCCTTAGCCTGCTCTACCATGAATGGAGGTGATGCGGTGGTAATGTCGACTAGCATAAGAATTCCTTGAGTGTTGTATTTTTTTACTGAAGAATGAATAAACCTTTCCCATAATGTATAATACTTAGCAGTATGATACAAATTGCACGCTGATGTCTATCGCAATATCCAGGTATGGAGGAATTGGCACATGAACATGCGTCTTTTTACACAAAATTCCATCAGTGAAAATAGATCGATGTGCCGGCGTGAGAGATTGGTTTATTTATCGTATCTTGTATGCATTGAACCACTGAAAGAGAAGAGGAATAACTTATGACGGAACAACAAACGATCGAATTACGGTGCAGCAAAAATCCGGACAAAAAATACAATGCCAGGACATTCGTGAACGGAAAAGAAGTAAAGAAGAAAGAATTCACCATTATCCGCGGCGACCAGTTCTCACTGGTGCTGGCGTATCATCAGATAAAAAAGCAATACCCTGCCGGTGAAGTACATATCAAAGGATTGGACAAGAACGAAGAGCTGAATATTCTTCACTCAGAGCTTTGATAAACGCTCCAAGTATGTGCCTGGTGCAGATGGGGACCGTGTTGATCGGTTAACTGTTGCCGGGCGGATTATAGTTTCCCACGAGATCGGATTCGATCTTCAACCGCACCTTCTTATCATCTTCGTGATACACGCAAATACAGTTTGCATCGTAACGTGTAAAGAACTGATCTTTCATGCCGTCGAACTGTTTACCGAGATTGTCGGTCTCGCCGACAAAGATATGTTTATGCGAAACTTTATTCATCTCATCTGTCGCCCGATGCGTAATCACGTACACCGCAGCAACCTGCTTGAACAATGTCGTCATCGGATGGATGGCGAATGAATATTTTTTACCGGACTCTCCCCGGAATGCAATTTGTGCCATACGAACCTCCTGTGCTGCTTAGAATATAGTATCATCATATTTACCGCCAATTCCAATTGTATTCATATTATAATCCGTTAATCCGTCAGTTTGGCAGAGAAAAACCCGAATCATGCAGACTTCGGGTTTTTATGAGGAGGATGAGAAAGGAAAGTTACTCTTCATTAGCGCTCAGTAATTGTTCCTGCATCCGGGCTGAAGCAGCATGAAAGAAATTTTCTTCATTCGCTGTTAAAAGGTTTTTTTCATTCGAATACCATTCAGGATTTTCGCAAACGGAAATTGCAAGATACGCTTTGTATCGCGTCGTTCCGGAAGGATGATTCTGCCACACTTTGTTCATGACGGATGTTAATTCCGAAACATCTGCGGCGGGATATCGCATTTTCATTTGGGCGGTGATTCGCAAAGCCGACTCGATCACCCCGGTGTTCGCTGTACGAAAGGCATTCAGTAAATTCTTTGTTGCAAAGATAATTTTCTTCTCCTCTGTGTCGAATCTTTTCGCTGTTCCTTGAGAGGCGGTAAATTGTATCGCCATCATCACTATTACTGCCACTAACGCTATTCTTGTTTTCATGACATCCTCCGTAGATTATTGTTCGTGCATCTTTGTTTTGTAGCTTGATCTACGGAGCTTGAAAAGCAAAAGATGTGTTCGATGCGTCAGGAGTTGTAAAAAATTGTCACGGAATGAGTGTCAGTTGTATTCTCGGAAAAAAACAGTTCGGCAAAAATACTCCTCGAAAATTATTAAATGATGTTATGCATAAATGGGGTTTTTGTTACAATGGTTCTGCCAAAGACATCACTTCGTGAGGCGCGTCCCGATGAACAGAATCGGGACTTGCTTACCATGACCGGTTTATTTGTTTTGCCTATGGCTCGTAGAGCGTAACGTCAGTTTTTTAAGCAGACACGTGTTGATTTCACTGTATATTCTTCGATGCGGGAAATCCGACCAACATTTGCTGTTCCTCATCCCACAACCGCAGCACAAGGAAACGGAAGCTTGAAATCAGCGTTATCGGTTTCACTGTCTGGAAGAGTGGAACTTCCTTCTGCGCATTGTCCAGCCAGTAGTTTGGAATTTTTGGACTGAGATGGTGAATATGGTGAAAGCCGATGTTGCCGCTGAAAAACTGCAGCACCTTTGGAAGTTTGTAGAACGAACTTCCTTTCAGTGCGGATTCAAAAAAATTCCATTCATTATGATGAACCCAGTATGTTCCTTCAAACTGATGCTGAACGTAGAAGAGCCATAACCCCGACATACCGGCGATCCAGATTGTCGGCAGCATTACCTTCACGAACGGAACAAATCCGATCACATAACTCATTCCAATAGTGATAAATGCAAGAGCTACGGTTGTCCAGTGAACGCTCCGTTTTTCGCGCGGACCGGAATGCTCGGATGTGAAACGGTGTGCAATAAAGAACATAAATAACGGACCGACAATGAACATGGCGAACGGATTTCTGTACACGCGATATTTAATCCGGTTCCACGGTGTGAGCGCCAAATATTCCTTTACCGTCAGCATCCACACATCGCCGGTTCCGCGGTTGTCAAGATCGCTGCCCGTTGCATGATGAATGGAATGATTGTGCCGCCATTCATAGTACGGAGTGAGTGTCAGAAGTCCGCTCAGGATGCCGACAATATCGTTGGCTTTTTGCGATTTGAAAAATGAACCGTGCGTGCAGTCATGAAAAATGATGAATGTTCTTACCTGAAATCCTGCCGCCGGTATAGCCAGCGCAAGTGTGATCCAGTATGAATACTCAAGACTGAAATACATTGCCGTAAGCAGCAGGAAGTACGGTCCGAATGTATCAACAATCTGCGCTATGCTTCTTTTAAGATCGGAGTGCTGATATTTCGCGATCATGGTCCGCCATGATTCCTGCTGAGACTGAAAGAATGGTTGCTGTGTCATAGAACCTTCCTTTGTTTGCGTTGTGAAATATGAGGCACTGAAGGGAAGTTGAGGGGAAAGATCGTCTCTATATGAACCAAGGTACGGTATTGAATAAAAAGACGCAATATTACGCATTCTGTCTTTTCTATAGCCTTTCCATTCGTTGCACTCTTCCTTTCATACATTTAATAACCCTCCTGTTTTTTCGGTGACAAAATTCCAGCATACGGTGATAGAACTGCCGGTTCCAGCGAAGATGCTTTGCGCCGGATGACTGATGCTTTATATTGATGGTGAACCTAAAAACAGAAAAAGGAGAATGTTGTGCCCCGGATAAAATCGTCGAAAATATTTCAAATAATCGGCAGTTTCGCTGCTTTTTCT
This sequence comes from uncultured Ignavibacteriota bacterium, assembly GCA_903861125.1. GTDB lineage: Bacteria > Bacteroidota > Ignavibacteria > UBA10030 > UBA8401 > UBA8401. The sequence goes on along the minus strand of CAIOTF010000023.1, from coordinate 2,215 downwards.
TTCATCCTTTTTTCTGCTTTTGCCTGCACGAAAGATGAAACACCTACCAAAGAAGTATCGACAACGAACAATCCGATGCCGACAAATATTTCAGGGTATCCAATTGTAAGCACGAACCAAAAAATATATTATGACAGTCTCAATGAAATATCTGCACCTGCACAAGGAACTCCTTTCTATGGCCAAAACGCAACATACATTAAAAATGAACCAAAGTATAAAAACAACAGTGACGGCACTATTACCGATCTCGTGACCGGGTTGATGTGGCAGCAAAGTCCGGATAGAAACGGCGATGGCGTAATAAATTATTCCGACAAACTAAGTTATTCCGAGGCGGTTGCAGAAGCCGCAAAATATCAATTAGGCGGATATACCGACTGGAGATTGCCAACCATCAAAGAGCTTTATTCCCTTATTATGTTTACCGGACTTGACCCGAATCCCCAAGCTATTTCGGACGCAGGATTAGTTCCATTTATCGATACTACGTATTTCAAATTCGGATATGGTGACTTGTCTGCAGGCGAAAGAATTATCGATGGTAATTTTGTGTCATCAACCAGATCTGTCAGTAAAACTTGTGGAGAAGCTGTTGATGCTGTTTTTGGTGTAAACTTTGCCGATGGCCGCATTAAAGGATATCCGATAATATTTCCGGGGAAACTGACAACGAATTATTTCTATGTACGATATGTAAGAGGAAATTCAAATTATGGAAAAAATAGTTTTGTTGATAATGGAAACGGAACCGTAAGCGATAACGCAACAGGGCTTATGTGGATGCAAACCGACAGCAGTAAAGGGATGAACTGGAGCGATGCGTTACAGTATGCAGAGAATGCGAAATATGCCGGATACAGCGATTGGCGTTTACCGGATACAAAAGAGTTGGAAAGTATTGTTGATTACACACGCTCCCCCGCAACTTCAAACTCGGCGGCAATAGACCCTCTTTTAAAATGCACCGAAATAACAAATGAAGCTGGTGTTAAAGATTTTCCTTTTTATTGGAGCAGTACAACGCATGTATCTATTATGGGCGGTGGCAGGACTGCCGCGTACATTAGTTTTGGGAGAGGCATGGGGTATATGCCTGAGTTTGGCGGCTGGTCTGATGTTCATGGTGCCGGTGTGCAGAGAAGCGATCCAAAAACAGGGAGTGCAAAAGATTATCCGCAGGGACGCGGACCTCAAGGCGATGCAATACGAATTCTAAATCATGTGAGACTCGTAAGAAATATTCAATAATCAATTTAGAAAAGACAACCCTATGAAAAAAATAAAATTGTTCTTCCATTGTGCATCGTTCATTCTTTTCGCTGGAATTCTTTTATCAATAGCCGGATGTAAAAATGATGATACGACAACCAACAGTACGGCAAACACCACGGGCGTAATGCAGATCGTTGCGCGCGAACCGGCATATAAAGGAAGCTTTCCGATTGTAGGCACAAGTCAAACCGGATGTTGGGACAGTATTGGCACCAAGATCACCGCGCCTGTTATCGGTTCGGCATTGTATGGTCAGGATGCTCAGTTTACACATACAGCTCCCGCATACACCAAAAGCAGCGATGGACTAACTGTAAAAGATGGCGTTACCGGCTTAACATGGCAGAAAACGTATGAAAAGGGTTCATTCGGTGGTATGTATTACTGGGCAGAAACTCAAACGGTGGTTGACAATCTTAACAAACAAAACTACGGCGGCTACAACGACTGGCGCGTGCCAACCATAAAGGAGCTATACTCTTTGTGGAATGCAAGTACCGGATGGCCATATATTGATATTAACTATTTTGACATTAAATATTCCGATGAACAAGATCTCAGTCACGCCATATTTTGGAGCAGCGACAAATATACCGGAGTATTGGGCAATATAAGCGGGGATACGCCCGGAGCGGAGCTTGCCTTTGGCGTGAATTTCGGTACCGGACATATCAAGGCGTATACTATCAGTGTCGGACCAAAGCACTTTGTCCGTTGTGTACGTGGCAATCTTGCGTTTGGTGTCAATTTATTTCAAAACAATAGCGACGAAACTATTTCTGATTTGGCTACCGGTTTAATGTGGCAGCAAACCGATAACGGTTCAGGTATAGATTGGGAACACGCGCTGGCGTATGCTCAAACCCAGAATAACGCAAATTACCTGGGGCACAACGATTGGCGGTTACCTAACTCGAAAGAACTTCAAAGTTTGGTCGAT
>CAIOTF010000022.1 GCA_903861125.1 uncultured Ignavibacteriota bacterium | reverse complement strand
TCTTGCCTCTTCGTTTGTTTTCTTGTACTTTTCCATCGGCGTGTCCTCCTCTTAGGTCTGTGATAGGAAATTCCTATCTTTTTTGGGTAACCTAAGATACGGATGCGCTTTTTTATTTACACAACATTTGAAGTTAACTCCTTGGCAAGCATCGCTTGCACGTTATCGATAGTTCGTTGGGCTTTTTTGTTTCCGTTCATACACGACCGGTCTTCAATTCTTTTATCGACAAAGTATTTAAGAATGAAAACAAAGAACAGTGCGACGTTATTTTCTCCACCGATGCGGATGCACCGATATATGTTCATCTTACAGGGCTTGTCTCCCAAAACGGAGAATATTGTTTTTTAACGGCGGTTGATACGACCGAACAAAAAAAGTTGATAGAGGCATTGCAGGGGAGTGAAGAACATTACCGGACAGTGGTACAATCCGCAACCGATGCAATCGTAGTATCAAACAGTAAGGGAAAAATTATTGAATGGAACAAAGGGGCAGAAAAAATATTCGGGTATGCGGAAGAGGATATTATCGGAAGAGCCATTACGGACATAATGCCCAACCGGTACGTTGAACAGCATTCGGTTGCTCTTGCACAAAGAGTGAAAGGGGGCGAAAGCCGCGTAATCGGCAACACCGTGGAACTTACCGGCCTTCATAAAAACGGAAGCGAATTTCCGTTGGAACTCTCATTGTCGGAATGGGTAACGTCGGCAGGGAAATATTTCACGGGGATTATTCGCGATATTTCCGAACGCAAAAGGTCCGAAGTACTTCTTCATGAGAATGCAGAAAAACATATCGCCATTCTTGAGACAGCAATGGACGGATTCTGGCTGGCGGATATGCAGGGACGGTTGCGGGAAGTCAATGAGACCTATTGCCGGATGAGCGGATACAGTAAAGAGGAGTTATTATCCATGTGCATTTCGGACATTGAAATAACTGAAACGCCGGATGATACAGCCAAATATATCCAAAAGGTGAAGACGAAAGGAGAAGACCGGTTCAAATCCCGTCACCGCCGCAAAGACGGAACTGTTTTTTATGTCGAGGTCAGCGTCCAGTTTAAGCAAATCGAAGATGGGAGAATGATTTCTTTTCTGCGTGATATTACCGAAAGTATCCATTCGGAAGAGATTCAACGGGAGAGCGAGCAGACCTATAGAACATTGGCTGATTCCGGACATACGCTGGTATGGACATCGGGGACCGATACGCACTGCAATTATTTCAATCGTGTATGGCTGGAATTTACCGGACGAACTCTTGAACAGGAAACGGGAAACGGCTGGCAGGCAGGCGTTCACCCGGATGATGCGGAACGATGTATAAAAATTTATTCCGCTGCGTTTAACATGCGGCAGGATTTCAGCATGGAGTATCGTTTGCGCCGGCACGACGGCGAATACCGGTGGATCGTTGATGACGGTATTGTACGGTACAACAGCAACGGCGATTTCATCGGTTACATCGGTCATTGTTACGATATCACCGAACGCAAACGTGCAGAGGAAGCGCTGCGTGTCAGCGAGTATCAGTATCGGCATCTTATTGAAACACTTCCCGACGGCGTGTATAAAAGCAGCCACAGCGGAAAGTTCATCGAGATCAATCCTGCCATGGTGAAGATTCTCGGCTACGATACGAAGGATGAGCTGATGAATATTGACATAAAAAAGCAATTGTATTTTAATGAAGGTGACCGCGAAAGTGTAACGCTAGACGAAGATCTGAACGAACGATCGGTATATCGTTTAAGAAAAAAAGACGGCACAGAAGTCTGGGTGGAAGATCAGGGTCGCCTTGTGGTTGATGAAGAAAATAATATTCTGTATCACGAAGGTGTTTTGCGAGACATCACGGAACGGAAAAATTCCGAACAGGCACTGCGCCAGGCGCAAAAACTGGAAAGTATCGGTACGCTGGCAGGAGGCATTGCACACGATTTTAATAATCTGATGAACGCTGTTTTGGGACAATCGGGCCTGGCCCTTCATAAACTTCCGAAGGAAAGTCCTGCAGCCGAGCATATAGAAAAGGCAATGAAAGCATCCGAGCGCGTTGCTGACCTGACGAAACAGCTTCTTGCGTATTCCGGTAGGGGAAAGTTCTTTATCAACGAGATCGATCTCAACACGCTGGTGAAAGAAAATGTTCAGATACTGGAAGTATCAATTCCCAAAACAACCTCATTGATGTTAGAATTGGACAACCTGTCGCCTCATATTATGGGTGACGTCAGTCAGGTCCAGCAGGTGATCATGAACCTGATCATCAATGCCGGTGAAGCCATGGGTCTGAATCCGGGCACCATCCATCTCCGCACAAGCAGAATCGAGATCGCCGATAATTCCGCTGTGTATTCCAGATATACCGTCTCACTTCTTGCACCGGGCAGTTATGCCTTATTACAAGTGCGCGATACCGGCAGCGGCATCAATCAGGAAACTCTTTCCCGCATCTTCGATCCGTTCTTTACAACCAAGTTTACGGGACGCGGCCTTGGTCTTGCGGCAGTTCTTGGTATTATTAAAGGACACAAAGGAGGACTACGCATCGTCAGTGAAGAGGGGAATGGGACACTGTTCGAAATTGTTTTCCCGTTAGTTGTTCCATCCGGCAGGACCAGTGCGCCGGAGAAAAAGGCATTATCGGTGATGAATGGAGTTGGGAAGACTATCCTGGTCATCGATGACGAATCAACGGTGATCGAATTGCTAAACGATCTCTTTACCGGTCTCAATTTTAATGTGATCGGTGCGGTGGAACCTCTGGAAGGAATTGAAATCTATCGCCGTAAGCATGAAAGCATAGCAATGGTTGTTCTGGATTATTCCATGCCGCACATGGACGGCAAGACTGCCTTTGAAGAACTTTTGAAGATTGATAACAGCGTAAAAGTTATTCTCTGTTCCGGATATTCCGAAGAAGAGACATTATCAAATTTTGGGAAAGCACGTCCGTCAGGGTTTTTTCAAAAACCGTATAGTACCGATGCACTCGCGCGGCGAGTGGCAGAGATTCTTTCAAAAGATGAGTGACCAAAACGGAGTCAATTGGTGCAAAAAACCCCGCATAACTACGCGATACCGCGTATTGCCTCAAACTATTTTTTTCCATAGACTGAATAAAGAATATTCCCTCGATACGGAATATGCTCCGTTAGTCCACCAATTCCTACGCCTACAACGAGCACGCGACCATGGTGCATAACAAACATAAATATCTTCACACAAAACATTGGTGGGATGGACTTGCATTGGCGTATGCGTTGGTTATTCTTGCTGCGCTTCTGCGAATATGGCCGTTACAGGTTCTTGGTATGAAAATACCATGGGTTACATTTTATCCTGCCGTCATGATTACCGCACTCTATGGCGGTCTGTATTCAGGAATTATTGCATCAATCCTCTCCTGCCTTGTCATTTATTTTTTATGGCCTTTCTTCGGACCGCTTCCCATTATTGCCGAAACTGCCGACTGGATCGGAATGACCGTCTTTTTTCTGAACTGCATGATGATCTCGGGCATTGCCGAAGCAATGCTGCGTGCACGTCTGCGCGCGTTCATCGCAAAAAATGAAGCAGATAAAGCAAATAAATCCAAGAGTGTGTTTCTGGCAAACATGAGTCATGAATTACGAACACCGCTGAATGCCATTCTCGGCTTCACGCGGCTGACGAAAAAATCGGAAGGCGCAACGGATAGTATCCGGGCAAATATGGATATCGTAATCCGCAGCGGCGAACATCTTCTTAATTTAATCAATAATGTTCTGGACATCTCAAAGATTGAATCGGGCACGCTGAAACTTGAAGAAAAGTCGGTGGATATTAATTTTCTTTTACGGGAGGTACATTCACTTCTTTCAATTCGTGCAGAAGAAAAGGGGATTGTTTGTTCGTTGTCTATTCATCCCGATGTTCCCCGTTTCGTGATCGTGGATCCCGGTAAACTGCATCAAATACTTCTGAACCTGGTCGGGAACGCTATAAAATTTACGGTTGCCGGAACGGTAAAGATCCGTGCAAATGCCGTGCGTAACGGCACTCCCGATGCTCTCCGGCTGCGGTTTGAAGTGGAAGATACGGGAGTCGGCATTCCGTCAAAAGATCATGGGAAAATATTCGAACCGTTTTTTCAGATTTCGCAGCAGGAGATCAAAGAGGCGGGAACCGGTCTTGGCCTTGCCATCGGCAGGCAATATGCTGAATTGATGGGGGGAGAAATTCTTGTGCACAGCGATGAAGGGAAAGGGTCCCTTTTTTATTTTGAGATACCGGTACGAGAGTCGTCCGATACATCTGAATTGCCAATGGTCATACAAGGCCGGATGACGGGAGTGGTTCACGAAATAAACGGTCAGAAGATACTTATTGTGGAGGATGAACCGGTAAACAGACTGCTGCTGCGGAACATTCTTGCACCTATGAGATACGACATTCGCGAGGCATCCAACGGAAAAGAGGGAGTGGCCATTGCAGATGCCTGGGGTCCCGATCTTATATTTATGGATATTCGGATGCCGGTGATGAATGGAAAGGATGCTGCACGATTGCTGAAGTCCGCTGAAAAAACAAAAAACATCACCATCGTTGCGCTGACGGCTCACGCGCTGGAGGAAGAACGGCAGCAGATCCTTGCCGCCGGATGCAACGACGTGATCAGCAAACCGTACCACGAAAACAATATCTATGAGATACTGGCGAAATATCTTAAAGCCCAATTTGTTTTCGAGCAATCCGAAGCGGAACCGAAGAAAAATATTTTTATCGCTCAAACGCTTGATCAATTGCCGTCCGATCTGATCGCCGATTTATACGATGCTGCCACGCTGCTGGATGCAAACGCATGCGCAGCCGTTATTGAACGAATTCACCTTATTAATGCCGATGTTGCCGGACAGTTACACGGCTTAATTGCGGAGTACGAGTTCAAACAAATTCTTGATGCAATTACCACCTTGCGGTCAAAGGGGGAATTATGAATGTAGTGACCGATGAAAATGATGATATCCTGCTTGTGGATGATACACCTGCTTCTCTGAAACTTCTTGCTGGTATTCTGCGGAGTGAAGGATATACGATCCGTGCCTCAACCGATGGGGCTTTGGCATTGAAAAGTATTGAAGCAAAGTTGCCGTCGCTGATCCTTCTCGATGTTAAAATGCCCGGTATGAACGGACTTGAAGTGTGTCAACGTTTGAAAGCCGATGAAAAAACCCGGTCAATTCCGGTGATCTTCATCAGTTCACTCAGTGATGAGTCGGACAAGGTAAAGGGATTTCGCGCAGGCGGAGTTGATTACATCAGCAAACCGTTTAATTCGGACGAAGTGCTTGCGCGGGTGAAAACACATCTTACGTTGCGGAAGATGCAGACAAAGCTGGAACATGAAGTAGAGAAGAGAACGGCAGATATTCGTGATACAAATTTCCGGCTGCAGAAAGAGATTGCCGATAAAACAATGCTGCAGAATGTTTTAGCCCTCAGCGAAGAGCGGTTCAAACTAAGCATGGAAGCAACGAACGACGGACTGTGGGACTGGAACATAAAGAGTGATGCTTGTTATTTCAGTCCCTCCTATTATCTTATGCTTGGGTATACTCCTGGCTTCTTTCCTGCAGAAGGCAAAGTGTGGAAAGAGCTGATACATCCCGACGATAAGGAGCATGCGTTGAAATCGGTAGGGGAATGTCTTGAAGGACTCTGCGAAAAATTTGAAATTGAATACCGTTTGAAAGCCGCCAATGAAGAATGGCGATGGATTCTGGGGCGGGGCAAATGTGTTGAACGCGACGAGCATCGCCGTGCCGTTCGGCTGGTCGGAACACATGTGGATATCACCGGGCGGAAACTGGCGGAAGAAGCGCTGAAGAAGAGTGAATTGCAATACCGTCTTTCGGAAATAGACCTTAATAACTCACAGTCAATTGCGAAAGTGGGAAGCTGGAAATGGAATATTAAAAACGGCGAAGTGTCTTGGTCGGACGAAATGTTCCGCATCTTTGGAATTGATAAGAAAGCATTCACCGGTCCGCTGGGGGAAGCAATAAAAAATGTTATTCACCCCGACGATCTGCATATTTTTCTTTCGTCAAATGTTTCGTCCATTGCCGAAAAACAGACTTTCGAGTATCGTATAATCCTGCCGGATACAACGGTCCATTATATTGCTGCTAAAGCGGGTGATGTTCTATTTGACCGCGACGGCAATCCGGATGTCATTATGGGAATTGCGCAAGACATAACGGAACGGAAGTTATCCGAACAGGCTCTTCGCCAGGCGCAAAAACTTGAAAGTATCGGCACGCTTGCCGGCGGCATAGCACACGATTTTAATAATCTGATGAATGCCGTGTTGGGTCAGTCGTCTCTTGCTCTCGGCAAACTCTCCAAAGAAAGTCCGGCGGCGGTCCATATCACGAAAGCGATAAAAGCGTCGGAGCGTGTTGCCGAACTTACCAGGCAGCTTCTCGCGTATTCCGGAAGAGGAAAGTTCTTTATTGAAGAGATCGATCTGAACACCCTGGTAAAAGAAAATGTTCAAATACTTGAAGTGTCTTTGCCGAAGTTCTGCCAACTGCGCTACGAATTGTGTTCCCCCTCTCCCCGCATCATGGGTGATATCAGTCAAATGCAGCAAGTGGTTATGAACCTTATCATCAATGCCGGCGAAGCCATGGGTTTGAATCCGGGAGTCATTCTTCTCCGAACCGGCATGATCGAGATCAAAGCCGGCGATTCCGAATATTCCAAATATACCGCTGCGCCGCTTGCTCCGGGAAATTATGCGCTGCTCCACGTACAGGATACCGGCTGCGGTATCAGCCAGAAAACGCTTTCCCGCATTTTTGACCCGTTCTTTACAACAAAGTTTACGGGGCGCGGCCTTGGTCTTGCCGCAGTACTCGGCATTATCAAGGGACATCAGGGGGGTCTGCGAATTGAAAGTGTGGAGGGGAAAGGAACAACATTCGATATTATTTTTCCTTTCATTACCTCGGCAGCAGCGAACGATGTACCGGTTATGAATGATACACAGGCGGTGAACGGAGAAGGGATAACAATTCTGATCATCGATGATGAGCCTTCAATGATTGAACTGCTTGTTGATATTTTGTCAGGGGCCAATTTTACGGTGATCAGTGTTCTTAATCCGTTGGAGGGAATTGAGGCCTATCGCGAGCACCATCAGAAAATATCGATGGTCATACTGGATTATTCCATGCCGGCGATGGATGGCAGAGCCGCTTTCATTGAACTGCTGAAGATCAACAAAGAAGTGAAGGTGCTTCTCTGTTCCGGATATTCCGAAGAGGAGACGATGTCCGTATTCGGAAACGAACGTCCTTCCGGTTTTTTCCAAAAGCCGTACAAGACGGATGTTTTTGTGAAACGTGTGGCGGAGCTGCTTCTCAAGGAGCACTGATCACGCCGTATTGAATCTGCATATTCCTTATCATCTGCATAGAATCATTCAGTTAATATGTCTGTTCTGCCGGTAATAACAGACTACAGTACTCATCGTTTAACTTCTGCAATACAAAACCGCTTCGACCACGAATTGCATTCGGGAATAGACCGCAAGTCCTCGCATAAAATTTTCCTTTCCCATAAAAACGAAACCCATCGCGAAGCAGGCTAATAGTATTCAGTTGCTTGTCTATTCGTACAAATTCGTTCAGACACATGTTGTTTATCGTGCGATCATAACACAAAAAATGTAAATCTATCAATGAAACGAATAAAATATGTTCCGCACATTGTTGGCGTGATATGTGTGATATAATCTACTCCGGAAAAACATTTCTTGCCAAAGCGCTGCTCAATACAGCCCAACATCAAGAGAAGGTAGAATCATTTTATTGTGTACAAAAGTTGACAAGTGTAAACTACTATTTACAGTGCCCAAAATAGGGTAGTCAAAAAAACGCCGTAAATCATAGTTTTTTGTGGAACGGTTTTTGTTCAATTATTATAAAATATTAAAACAACGGAATTTAATAGACCTTACCCATGCACCAAGTTTACACTTATTATAGAGCAAAACATTTAAGGGGACCGATGCGGAGAACGCAAGTTTTGCCAGTGGTATGGTATGGTATTTTCATTTTTATGCTTCTAACGGGAAGTCTGTTTTCACAGGGAACTGTTCTCCGTCCGGATATTAAAAATGACTTAAACTTCCAATATTATGAAAGTGAATATGCGCCAGGCAAATATCTCCTGCCGGATGATCCGGCGCTGTCGTTCGTTCCGTACGCAAACAAAAAACTTCCGCTGACAAAGCAGCGTGACATTAGAATGTTCACGTTCCGAACTTCGTTCTGCACGGCAGAAACACCGCAGGCAGATCCATGGTTTCTTGTTCTTCCTCCGTTCGAATATCCGGCCAATGTTTATCTTAACGGCACATTAATTTATATGCGCGGCGATATCACACGCGGGTATTCCAACAGATTGTTCGAGACTAAATCGGTGCTGCTGCCTCCCGGACTGATGAACAAGGCGCAGAAGGTGAACACTCTTGCGATACAAGTATATGCACTCGACGGCGAAACACAAAGGCCGTTCGGAAAGATAAGTATCACAAACCGGGAAACCGCCGTGCACGAGGAGTATATCAGAAATCTGCTTGGTACGCACTTTGCATTTGTTCTGCTGATCGTCAGTATTTTTATTGCGGTCTACTTTATTCACCTGCACTTATCAAACATGGGGGAAGGAAGCAAATATTTTCTCTACCTTTCCATGTCCAATCTTGCAGCGGGTTTTTCGCTGATCAATAATGCTCTTACGTACGACTTTCAAAACGTATTCTTCCTGGAGATCATCTCGAAGATCGGATACAGCTGTGCGGCATTACTCACCGCACTTTTTGTTATCGAATATTCGGGTGTTCTAAAAGGAACGGTAAAAAAATGGATCATGCGGTCTATGTCGGTTTTATTCACCGCGGGAATATTTCTGTTCGCCTCGCAAAAGACGAGCACTGAAGTTCTGCGATGGTATACGCCGCAGATTTTTCTTTTTATGTATCCCGCATTGTTGCTGGTGATCTATCTTCTGTTCCGCAGTATGCGCGCAAAAACAAGATTGTTCGCCGGGTGGCTTGCGCTTGTCTATGCGTGCAACGTGATGTTTATATCTCACGACACCTATTATTACTTAGTGCTACAGACAAAACCGTATATACCGCTGGTGCCGTACGGCATGATGTTCGTCAATCTTATGGTCTTCTTCATTCTGGCATACGAGCAGGGGTTATTGCTGAAGCGCACCGTAAAAAGTGAAGAAGAACTGAAACGCCTGTACGGCAGCCTGGAACATCTTGTGAATGAACGGACGGCGCAGCTCGATCAGGCCAACAAAACGAAAGACAAGATCGCATTCATCATTGGACACGATCTGAAAAATATTTTCAATACGCTGATCAATTATTCGGAGAGCATGATCGAGGATGTCCGTCAGGGTCAGTTCAAAAACATCAATGACGATTCTAAACTTGTGCTGAACGCTTCGCGGAAGGCATTTCTCTTCCTCGAGAATCTTCTTGAATGGTCCGCGGTGCAGGCAAAACTTGCATCGTGCTCACCCGAAAAATGCGAACTGGCCCCGCTCATCCTTGAAAGTATCGAACCGATCCAGTTCCAGTCGATAAAGAAGCATATCAATTTCGAACTCTTTATTCCCCCGGGTTACTATATCAACGCCGATAAACGGATGCTGCAGAGTGTTGTCCGGAATCTGGCATCGAATGCGATCAAATATTCATTCCCCGAGGGGACGGTAAAAATATCCGCTGCCGAAAAAGGGGGGAAAGTAATGATTGCGGTGACCGACCACGGCACCGGCATAGAATTGGTGCAGAATCTGTACAAGCCGGAGGTTCAGGAAAGTGTTCAGGGAACGCTTCAAGAACGGGGAAGCGGAATCGGTTTGCTGCTGACCAAGGAACTTCTGGCTGTCCATGACAGTACGCTGGAAATTTCGAGCCGTCCGGGCAAAGGAAGCACGTTCAGTTTTTCGATACAAAAATGGGAGAATGAATAAGACCATGTCCGTTGCGCGCTATACCATATTGATCATCGACGACGAGCAGGAGAATATCGGCATTGTACAGCGCAAGCTGGCAAACCGGCAGTTACATTTCCTTACAGCATGTAACGGTCGCGAAGGGCTTTCGCTTGCCTTGTCGTCGTTACCCGACCTTATCATTTTGGATTGGCAGATGCCGGTGATGAACGGACTTGAAACGGTAAAGGCGCTCCGTTCGGAGAGTGCAACATCGGCCATACCGGTGATCATGATGACCGGAGTGATGAAGGATTCGGAGCATCTTCAAACGGCATTCGATTCCGGCGCATCGGATTTTATCCGCAAACCGATTGATGCCATAGAGCTTCGTTCGCGTGTGAATGCCGCCATTGCACTGCGCGAAGAGCAGGAAAAACGCCAACAGCTTGAATTGAAAATACTCCGTGATGAGATCGAGCAAAAACAACAAGCGCTTACAGAAGCATCAGTGCAGCTTGCCCACAACAACCAGATCGCCGACCGGTTCATCCGCACGATCCGCACCGCTCTGATAGAACTGAAGCAGCGGCGTCCGGAGCAGGAGATCGAGAAAGAGATCACGAAATTCCGGCGCGAGATGTTTTCGGCAAACTGGCCTTCCATCGAGACGAAATTCAAAGAAACACACACACTTTTTATTGCACATCTTATAAAACGGTTCCCCGGCCTTACGGAGAACGAATTGAAATTGGCCGTGCTTTTCACCATGGGACTTTCCACGCGCGATATTTCCGCGATCACGTTTGTTTCGTACGAAGGGATCCGTAAAGCACGCACACGCCTGCGGAACGCTCTGCGCATTGAACCCGATACGGACCTTGAAGAATTTCTGAAAGCGATAGAGAAAGAGTTGTAACGTACCTCCGTCCACGGATCAACGCAGATCTGTTTACCTTCACCTTTTCCACTCCAACTCCTTCATTTATTTTTTCTTTGTGCCTGCCTGTTGTACTTCTTCCGACGCATTGAGCGGGCCTTAGTGTCTTCGCGGTAAAATAAAATAAATGGTTCCGGATTGTGAGAACTGCTAACTCGCCTCAGGAATACTGGAGCTCCCAAAATATCGGGAGCTTTTTTTATTTTTTCCCCTCGTATGTGGTCCCGCAGTCCTATTTTTCCTCAAATTATCTTTTTTTCGCCAAAAATTTGTCTGCTTGCTGTCCGCATGGTACTTGCCCGAAATATTTTGTGGAAATAATTACGCGAGTTATATTGATACCAAGTTAGCAGTTCACCATGAATTCTTTTTGCATCATGAAATGAATTCTGTTCAATCTTTAAAAATATTAGAAAGGTAACATATGAAAACAACGATTCGCTTTTTCGGCATGCTTGTTAGTTTTGCTCTGCTGTCTGCCGTCTCGCTTCAAGCACAAGTCAGTCTGACTGCAACGGTTGGAACAACCTCCGGGAGTTATACAACAATGAAAGATGCTTTTGATGCGATCAATCTTGGAACGCATAAAGGAGTCATTACCATAACACTCTCCGGCAGCACGACTGAGCCCTCAAGCGCCGTACTGAACTCAAGCGGCGGAACTTCGTCATACACGTCCGTTGCGATTTATCCGACAGTAAGCGGATGTGTCATCAGCGGGACAATAAACGGCGGGCCGGTGCTTAGTCTTTACGGCGCCGACAATGTGACGATCGATGGCAGAGTCAACGCGACAGGGAGCGCGAAAGATCTTGAGATAACGAATTTAAGCACTTCCAATACTGCAAACACATCGACGATCCGCTTCTGGTATGATGCAATAGGGAATACGGTAAAATACTGCGTCATCAAAGGTTCAGAGACCTATTACCAGTCGGGTGTAATATTCTTCAGCACGGCATGGTCTTCCGGGAACGACAATAACACCATCGACAACAACGACATCACCTGCTCGACCGATGCGAACAGACCCCTCTACGCTATATATTCTTTTGGAACCAGCAGCGGAGTCAACGACAACATCTCTATCACCAATAATAATCTTTACAATTTTCTGAACAGAGGTGCCGTGTCCACCGGAATTCTGGTCTACTGGTACAATACATCGTGGACGATCAGCAGCAACAGTTTCTACGAAACAGCGGCTTTTACTCCGACAGCATCAGCCAATGAATACAGGGCAATTTCAATCGAAGGATCCCAGGCTCAATCATCTGACCTGAGTTTTACAATAACGAATAATTTTATCGGCGGACAGAGTGCCCGATGCGGCGGATCTGCCTGGACGAAAAGTGGTGCAAGCTATGCCAACAATTTTGTCGGCATCTACTCAGCCCCTTACTTGATCGGCTCATGTTCCATACAGGGCAATATGATCAGGAACTTTAATTGGACGAACGCATCTACCAACGGATGGATAGGCATCTCACACGTACAGGGTATGGCTGAGATCGGTACGTTGGCTGGGAATACGATAAGGAACATCACTCTCACGAATAGCTCGCCCGACTTTTATTTCACGGGCATCAACTATACAAGCGCTTATACGACAAACATAAAAAACAATGTGATCGATTCGCTCACAATCGCAAACAGCACTTCAACCCAAGCGACCAATTTCAGAGGAATATATATTGCTGGCGGGTCTTCAAATCCGACAACAGTCCAGAACAACACGATCGGCAATGCTGCTTCGGCGAACAATATCAGTCTCACTTCCGCCGCAACTTCAAACAATCAATTCGCCTACGGCATCGTTACCGCCGCTTCGGCCGGTTACGTTACAATCAGCGGTAATACGATTGCGAATATCACGAACAGCACCACGTCCGGTTACGGTTCTGTTCAAGGGATCATGCTCGGATACGGCTACTGCACCGTCACAAACAATACGATCAAAAATCTTTCCATTGCAAATACATGTGTCAACTCCACAACAGCACCTTCCGTTGTCGGAATTAATTACCAAAGCAACACATTGGTCAAAATTGCCGGGAACTCTATCAGCAGTCTTTCCAATACAAATTCTGCCTTTACCGGCGAGGTAATCGGCATCAATATTTACTCACTGCAGAATACTGCACAATCTGCTTCGGTACTGGGAAATCTTATTCATTCTCTTTCCGTCAATGCGAGCACCACGGCCGCAAAGATATACGGAGTGAAATCATTTACAACGTATAGTAATAATGAGGTGATCTGCGCAAACAATATCATTACTCTCGGCGGCAATACGGCAACGACGATCTACGGGATCGGCGATGTCTGTTCATACGCGACGATCCAATATAATTCCGTGTATATCAGCGGATCGCTCGGAAGCGGAGTGACGAATCCGTCGTATGCCCTCTACTGTGCTACCAACGGTTACACCCGGAATTATCGGAATAATATTCTCTTCAATGCCCGGTCGACAATCAACGGATCAAACCTGCACTATGCCGCCTACTTCAGTCTGACTGCAAGCTCAGGTCTGACGCTTGACTATAATGACTACTTTGTTTCAGGAACAGGAGGCAAGATCGGATACTACAACAATGTCCCCCTTACAACAAAACCGCTGATCACAGGGTTCGATGCGTCAAGTATTACCATCGATCCCAATTACGCTACGGTGGGAGGAACGTCCGCTGCTAATTATTATCCTTCTGCAACGCTGCCCGGTGTGTCGGTGGCAACGGTGACGAATGATTATTATGAAACAACGCGAGGTGCGTCGCCGAAAATGGGCGCACTCGAATCCTCGTCCGCGGCAACTGCAAGCGTCTATATCAGCTCCACCCTTCAGGCATCGTATGCCAACCTGCGGGCCGCATTTGAAAAGATCAACGACGGGACACATCAGGGATCACTGATCATTAAGGTCAGCGGCAGCCAGTCACTAACGGGCTCGGCGACACTCAATGCCAGCGGCACCGGCAGCGCAAATTATTCTTCCATCTTGATTTATCCGACCGCATCCGGACTGGCGATTACGGGGAACATGAATAATCCGCTGATCGATCTCAACGGCGCCGATAATGTAACAATTGACGGGCGGGTCAACGCGACAGGATCGACCAAAAGCATGACGATCATGAACAGCAGCACCGGCATGGTAGAAACAAACTGCACCATCCGTTTCATCAATGACGCCACGGGCAACACGGTGCAGTACTGCGTTATTAAAGGATCAGCCGGCAACATCTCCTCATCTCTTGTCGCAACCGGTGTTGTGCTGATCGGCGGAACGAATGGCACCACTGGCAACGATAACAATACCATTTCGAACAATGACCTTACCAATGCCGGCGAACCGAACAGACCCGGTGCCCTCATCTATGGATACGGGGGAGATGCTACACTGACGAATTCCGGCATCACGATCAGCAACAATAATTTTTACGATTTCTTCCAGACGGCATCCGGATTATCGGGATCGTGTTACGGCATCTTTGCCGGAAGGGCAAGCGATGCATGGACGATCTCGGGCAACAGTTTTTATGAAACAACAACATTATCCCCCGCTTCCGGGTTGCCATACTATGTTATCCAGATTGCCCCCTCAAACGGAAGCAGTTTTACCGGTAGCGGATTCACAGTTTCCGGTAACTATTTTGGCGGTCAGGCGGCCAGTTGCGGAGGATCGGCCTTGTATAAATCAGCCAGTGCAAGTAACCAACTGAAGGTAATAAATATTTTTAGCGCCACGACGACGGTGAACAGCATTCAGGGCAATATCATTAAAAACCTGATTTGGTACAATAACGGCAACTCCAATGTTGATCTCATTAGTCTTGGAAGCGGCAATTATGATGTCGGCACTACATCGGGAAACACGTTCGGTGCAACCACCGGCAACGGATCCATCCGATATGCAACGACAGCAAGCGGAAACTTTTATGCGGTGAATACAGCTAGTGCCACGACGTTGAATGTTCAGGACAACACCGTCGGAGCGATAACGCTCAACTGTTCTTCGGGAACGTATGTCAATAATTTTTTTGGATATAATCTCGGCGCAACGTACGGTAAGGTGAGCGGTAATACCATCGGCAGCACCGATGCGTCCACCGACAGCAGCATTAACAGTGTCAATGTTGCGACAAACTCTGGCGGCTCCTCGTACGGTATCATATCAACGATAACGGGAACATTTTCCAACAACACGGTCTCAAAAATAAATTTCAAAAGTCCAGGCTCTTCCGGGCAGTTGGTTGGAATCTACATCAGCGGTCCGGGTACGAATTACGTTACCGGCAATACGGTGAGGGATCTGACGACCGACTGTAACGCGCCGAACGCCGACGCCGCCTCACCGCTGGTCGGTATGGTCCTGACAGGCGGGGGGCGTGACACCGTGACCGGCAACAACATCTATAATTTGTCCAATACAAATGCCGCGTTTACGGGAAATGTTATAGGTCTTTACTTCTCCAGTTCGACCTATTACTCATCCCTTTTCAGCCAGAATTTTATCCGTAGCCTTTCGGTAAGTTCGTCGTCGACAGCCGCAATTATCTACGGGCTGTTCCATAAAGCGGGATTGGCGACAGTCCGGAACAATATTATTTCTCTCACGGGAAACACCCGGACAACGGTATATGGAATGAATTATGCCAACGGTAGTGCGTCAGACAACAGTAATTATTATTTCAATACCGTATACCTCGGCGGCACACTTGTTTCCTTTGCGACAAATCCATCCTATGCCTTTTATTTTAATCTCAATGGAGCGACCGTTAATATAAAAGACAATATTTTTTATAATGCCCGTTCAACGACATCAACGATTTTAAATTATCACTGCGGCCTCTATTTGAACATCAATTCCGGCAATCTTACTAATAGTTATAACAATTATTACTCGCCGGGAACCGGTGGCTACACCGGTTATTATTACGGGGTAAAAAAAGACGCTTCAATCTATGATTCTGGCGGAAGCACGAACACGAATCCCGCTTTCCTTGGCGCCGGCTCTACAGTTGCGGGAGGATACAGGCCGACAGTTACCTTAAATGGATCGGCTGTTTCGGGTATTACGACGGACTACAGCGGATTCACACGGCCTGCTACACCGACGATGGGTGCGATCGAATATACCAATCCAGTCTTGCCGGTGGAACTAACATCGTTCAACGTATCAACATCAAAGAACGGCGTTACGCTGAACTGGAAAACAGCAACCGAAACAAACAACTACGGCTTTGAAATCGAACGCACAACAATAACTGGTCACCCTGAGCAAGCAAACGCGCCGATCTACGATCCCGTAGGGAAGGGCGACTGGCTCAAGATCGGCTTCGTGGAAGGAAACGGCACAACCAACGCTCCGAAGTCGTACTCATTTGTTGATAAGTCAGCTTCAGGAAAAACATCATACCGCTTAAAACAGATCGACCGCGACGGAAAGTTCGAATACTCGCAAACCGTTGAAGTGACTGCACTCAGCGCGCCGAAAGAATTCGGACTTGAGCAGAATTATCCTAATCCGTTTAATCCCACAACAGCCATCAGCTATCAGCTGTCAGCAAACGGTTTTACCACTTTAAAGATCTATGATGCAATCGGCAGAGAAGTAGCAACACTGGTGAACGAAGTGAAAGAGGCGGGATCATATTCTGCGCAGTTCGACGGCGCACGGTTTTCAAGCGGTGTGTACTTTGCGAGACTCTCATCGGATGGCAAATCGCAGATGCGGAAGTTATTGTTAATGAAATAATCGTTTACAAACCTTGTCAAGGTTGAAGTACAGTTCATATCATCTTGACAAGGTTTTTTAGAAAGCTATATCAGAGCATCGTAAACAAATCAATGAAACATATTTATCATCTCTAATTTAAAATGCCATTACAAAAATATAAGGAACATCAAATGAAAAGGTTCATTACTAATTTAAAGTCAACATATGTAGGATTGCTTACAGCATTATTTATGCTGTTGCTGTGTTCACAGTTCACTGCTGCCCAGATAGCCTGGTCCGATGTAGGAGCTTTTAATGGCGATATTAATGCGTCCACTGTTGACGGAAGCGGAAATGTCTATGTGGGCGGAGCATTTACCGTTGCAGGCGGTGTGACGGCAGGCCATGTTGCGATGTGGGACGGGAGCAAATGGAATGTGCTTGGATCGGGAGTGAATGGTACAGTAAACGCAATCGCTGTAAGCGGATCAAATGTGTATGTCGGCGGATCGTTTACAACGGCTGGCGGCAGCAGTGCAAATTATGTTGCAAAATGGAACGGATCGGCCTGGTCGGCATTGGGCTCGGGCACCGGTGCTGCGGTAAATGCATTGGCCGTTGATGGCAGCGGAAATATCTACGTCGGCGGAACATTTACAACAGCCGGCGGCAGCGGAGCAAATTATATTGCTATGTGGAATCCAACCGGAAGTTCCTGGTCGGCGCTGTCGACGGGTATGAACGGTGCAGTGCAGGCAATCGCGATCAGCGGATCGAATGTGTATGCTGGCGGATCATTTACGCTGGCAGGCGGCAGCAGTGCAAATCGTATCGCAAAATGGAACGGATCCGCATGGTCGCAGCTTGATGCCAATGGAACAAACGGAACGGTGTATGCTCTTGCCTTCAGGAACACGGATCTTTACATCGGCGGAAGTTTCGGATACGCCGGCGGAAGTGCGGCAAATAATATTGTGCGATGGACAGGCAGCGCCTGGTCCTATCTCATTAACGGCAGTTATAATGGTGTTGACGGTACTGTCTATTCTCTTGCAGTCGATGCTTCTAACTATGTGTATCTCGGCGGTACGTTTACAGCCGGATATAACAATTATTGGGGTACACAAATTGTAAAATATAATCAAACAAACAACAGCTTTACTGATCTATCCGGACCGGTAGGCACCGTCAAAGCAATCGCCGTCAGCGGCACTAATGTGTATCCGGGCGGAAGCTTCACTCAAATTTATTTTACGCCGATAAAATATTTTGCGAAATATAACGGAAGTGCATGGAGTGCGGTGGGGAGCGGCATCGGCGGAACGGTTAATGTTGTCTATGTCAATGGCACAGATGTGTATTTCGGCGGCAGCTTTACCACAGCCGGCGGTATTGCAGCAAACAATATCGCTAAATGGAACGGGAGCCAGTGGTCAGCTCTTGGGTCTGGTGTTACCGGCGGAGTTGTGAATGCAATTGCCGTGAAAGGGTCCTATGTGTATGCCGGCGGTACTTTTACCACTGCCGGAGGAACTGCTGCAAATGCGATTGCAAAGTGGGACGGTTCCACATGGGCAACGGTAGGAACCAATACATTCGTCGGAACCATCTATGCAATGGCTGTCAGCGGAAATTATGTGTATGTGGGAGGAAATATCACGAGTAATTATGGGACGAGTGCAAACAATGTTCTTGGCCTCAATACCACCGATGGAATTTTGTACCGATTACCTCATAACTTTGATAACAATGGGACAAATGGTCCGGTGTATGCACTTACAGGTGATGGAGTTGGGGGGGTGTACGTCGGCGGAAACTTTACCGCGATTGGTTCGCTATTCCCTGCTCATTACAGCATAGCAAAATGGTCGGGCAGTGCGTGGAGTAAACTGTCAGGTGGAACCAATGCGACGGTGCGCGCTATTGCATTGATCGGAACCGATGTCTATGCCGGTGGTGATTTCACAACTGCGGACTATAATGATGGATCGAATGTAGGTGCCAATTATGTTGCGAAATACAGCGGTGGAACATGGTCAGCGTTGGGAGCAGGAACTGACGGAGCCGTCTATTCGCTGGTGTCCAGCGGATCCAGTCTTTATGCCGGCGGAAATTTCAACACTGCCGGTGGAACGAGTGTCAATTATTGCGCTAAATATGCGAGCAGCACATGGACTTCATTAGGCGGCACTGTATTTGGTACAGTTACTACAATGGGATATACGGGTGGATCAATGTATGTAGCCGGAACGTTCGCAAGCTATCATCAAAATATTGCCAAATTTACCGACGGCGTAAATCCTCTGCCGGTCGAGTTGAATTCATTCACCGGCTCTTCTGCAAACAACATTGTTACACTGAATTGGAAAACAGCAACCGAAACAAACAACTATGGCTTCGAAATCGAACGCACAACAACAATTGGTCACCCTGAGCAAGCGAACGCGCCGATCTACGATCCCGTTGGGAGGGATGACAATTGGACGAAGATCGGTTTCGTTGAAGGAAACGGCACAACCAACGCTCCGAAGTCGTACTCATTTGTTGATAAGTCAGCTTCAGGAAAAACATCGTACCGCTTAAAGCAGATCGACCGCGACGGCAAATTTGAATACTCGCAAACCGTTGAAGTAACCGCAATCAGCACACCGAAAGAATTTGCGCTGGCACAGAATTATCCTAATCCGTTTAATCCCACGACAGCTATCAGCTATCAGCTGTCAGCAAACGGCTTTACCACTTTAAAGATCTATGATGCAATCGGCAGAGAAGTGGCAACGCTGGTGAACGAAGTGAAAGAGGCGGGATCATATTCTGCGCAGTTCGACGGCGCAAAATTATCCAGCGGGATTTATTTCGCTAAACTCACATCGGATAAAAAAACGCAAATGAAAAAATTGTTGTTGCTTAAGTAATAGAAGAAATCAATCAACCAAAGCGTCCCGATGATTTTGATCGGGATGCTAAGTTATCATCATCAAACAAAACGCAGATACGAAAGTTAATGCTGATGAAATAAATTGTTTTGTGCCTGCCCGCTCTGTTTTATTTGCGACTCATTGAGCGGGCCTTCGTGGCAAAAATAAAATAAATGGTACCGGATTGTGAGAACTGCTAACTCGCATCAGGAAAACCGAAGCTCCCAAAATATCGGGAGCT
>CAIOTF010000021.1 GCA_903861125.1 uncultured Ignavibacteriota bacterium | reverse complement strand
CATCGGATGATTGACCTATATAAAACTTCTTTTTTGATGCACTATAAAGTATATATACAAAATAATCCAATGAGTCTATACAGGTAGTGCGCTAAAACCGGTCCCGAAGGGATCCCTTTGGGAGCTGCGCTACATTCCGAAGATCTAAATGAAAGTTACAAAAAAGTGAATGATTTTCCAATGAAAGAATATTTATGAAAATACTTGGTTCTGTTATACTGTTCTCTTTATTTATTACATCATCTGTGTTTTCGCAGGTTTCTTCTGCACAGAAACTTATCATTACAATAACGGACGATTGGAACAGCAACAGCGGAACAATATTTCTGTTTGACAGAACAAGAGACGGCTGGAAAAAGCAGAGAGAGGAAATACAAGTTTCGCTCGGTGAAAACGGACTCGGGTGGGGTGTCGGTGTTCATCCGAAACAAACCGGAGAGTATCTAAAGAAAGAAGGAGACATGAGATCTCCCGCCGGAATATTCGAACTTGATTCGGTATTCTATGGATTAGATGCGGTTCCGCCCGAAGGTGTGCGGTATCCTTATCGGCCATTGACTGCGTTGACACGATGCGTTGACGATACACTGTCAGCATCGTACAATAAACTTATTGAAGAGGATACCTTAAAAAAAGATTACAACAGTGCCGAACATATGCAAAAGGTTGTTCCCGATTATAAATATGTGCTTGTTATCCGGAACAATCCAAAACGGGAGAAGGGGAAAGGTTCGTGCATTTTCATACATACAAACAAAGTGCCGACCAGCGGATGCACATCAATGGAAGAACAGGATATGCTTTCACTGTTGTATTGGCTCGATCCCAAACGAACAACGCTCATCATTCAGCTTCCGCATTCCGAATATCACCGGTTACGGACGGAATGGAATCTTCCCATGCTTCTCAATAATTAGCCGTTATGCGTAAGATCAAAATTTTTATCGGTATTTTTTTCTCCGTTGCCATTATTGGAGTTGTTGCCTTCATTGTTCTCCGGTATCTCGTCACAAAATCATTCCCGCAATATGACGGGGAGATCGTCATTTCTGCTCTTCAGCATCGTGTGAAGATCTCGCGGGACGAATTCGGCATTCCGCACATCTTTGCGGAAAACGAACACGATCTTTTCTTTGCACAGGGATATGTTCATGCGCAGGACCGATTGTGGCAGATGGACCTTACACGCCGGGCAGGCGAAGGGCGTCTATCCGAAATTCTTGGACCATCGACCGTCAAATTCGACAAGATGTTCAAAACTGTCGGGTTTAAGACGATTGCGGAAAAGCTTGAACAGCATCTGAGTCCAAAATCAAAAGAGATTCTTCAGGCATATTCGGAGGGAATTAACGAATTCATCCGCACACATAAAGGCAAATACCCGATCGAATTCGATATGCTCAATTATGAACCGGAAGAATGGAAGCCCGTTCATAGTTTGATGATTGCTCGTTTAATGGCGTGGGAACTGAATATTTCATGGCATGTTGATGTGGTGCTCGGTGAACTTGTTGCAAAGCTCGGTGCAGAAAAAGCGGGCAAGATTTTCCCGACATATCCCGAAAACGCACCGGTGATTGTCAGCCAAGCGTTGGACCGCCGGCAACTGGAGGGACTCCGGAAATTTGCATCGTTACATGATGAATTCAAAGAGTTCTTTGGGACAACCGGAACGCATATCGGCAGTAATGCATGGGCCGTCTCTCCGCAGAAATCCGCAAGCGGCAGAGCAATGCTTGCGAACGATCCGCACCTTGGTCTTTCGCTCCCTGCAAAATGGTATGAAGTGCATTTGCGCGGCGGCAAGGTGGACGTTGCCGGTGTTTCGCTGCCGGGTACGCCTCTGGTAATCCTTGGTAACAATATGAATGTTGCCTGGGGATTCACCAATGTTATGGCCGACGATGCCGATTTTTATTTTGAAAAGACCGATTCCCTCGGTGCAGATAAATACTTATTTAAGGATGAATGGAGGGATATCGAAATCACTCAGGATACCGTAAAGGTGAAAGACTCAACGGAAGTACCGTTCACGATTCGGAAGACGCTTCACGGTCCGGCAGTGAACGAGATCTATCCGCTGGAAACATTTGCATCGTCGAATTTCATTACGATGAGATGGACCGGATTTGAAATGAGTGATGAACTGAATGCATTGTATCTTGTTAACACAGCAAACGATTGGCAGAGCTTTCTCAACGGTGTTAAGGAATTCACTGTTCCAGGGCAGAATTTTGTCTATGCGGATGTGAAAGGAAATATCGGCTTCCATCCCGGCGTGCGTTTGCCGAAACGGAACAGCAATAATCCCACTCTGCCGTTCATCGGCTGGACCGGCGAGCACGAATGGCAGGGATTCATTCCCTTTGAACAACTGCCTTCGCTTTATAATCCGCCGGAAGGTTTTATTGCTACGGCGAACAATAAAACAACCAGCAACGCTGATTACCATATTACTAATTTGTGGGAACCGCCTTCCCGCATTCAACGGATCCGTGAAGTGCTGCAGTCGAAAAAACAGTTTGATGTGAGTGATTTCAAGAATCTGCAGAACGATAATTTTTCCTATTTTGCAAAAGATGTAACACCGTACATCCTTTCTGCCTGCAACAGTGTTCCTGTACTGGATGAAAAGGTGCAGACAGCGGTCAACTATTTCCGCAATTGGAACTTCATTCTCTCCAAAGAGGATGTGCCGACGACGATCTTCGAGGTGTTCTTCAGTCATCTCATTAAAAATATTTATCGTGATGAGATGGGCGAAGATCTTTTCCGTCAATATATCACTCTTGCCAACATACCATACAGAGTGACGCTGGCAATGCTAAGTGATACAACCAATATCTGGTTCGATGATGTTGCAACGGATACGGTCGAAACCCGCGACGATATCATCCGCAAAAGTATGAATGAAACCTTGGCTGACCTGACCGACCGGCTTGGCGGTGAAATGAAACAGTGGCGATGGGGAAGGATTCATACGTTAACATTGAAGCATCCGTTCGGCGACATGAAGGTTCTGCAGCCAATATTCAACATCGGACCATTCGAAGTCAGCGGATCGGGAACAACTGTGAACAATGGTGAATATCATTTTACAAAACCATATGAAATGACCCTGGGACCTTCAATGAGGAAGATCGTCGATTTTGCCGATGTGAACAAGGCATTGTCGGTTATTCCATCGGGTGAATCCGGTCAGCCTCTGCACGATCATTATTCCGATCAGACGCCGCTATGGAAAAACGGCGAATATCATGAATTACCTCTGGGTGAAGAAGCAGTTGCTTCACTGTCTAAGAAAATTTTGTATCTTGTACCGAAAAAATAAAAACAGTACCGCGCCGAAGGATCCTGAATCTCGACGTACATTTAATTCACTATCACTGAACTTGATTTCACTTTCAGTTAGCATTTATGTTTGCAGAAAAAAGAAAATACGGCAGAACAAAAATTGTCTGCACACTTGGTCCGGCATCATCCTCGTTGGAAACATTGTTGCAGCTGATTGATGCGGGGATGGATGTGGCGCGGCTGAATTTTTCGCACGGCTCACATGGGGATCATCTGGAAATGATGAACAGGGTTCGTCAAGCTGCGAAAATGAAGGATGAGCCGATATCGATCCTGCTTGATTTGCAGGGTCCGAAGATTCGGACCGGAAAATTAAAAGAACCGATGGAATTGAAGAACGGCGAACTTCTTACCATTACTATCGACGAAATGATCGGAGAGGATCACAAGGTCTCGACAACGTATCAGCATC
This sequence comes from uncultured Ignavibacteriota bacterium, assembly GCA_903861125.1. Classification (GTDB taxonomy): domain Bacteria; phylum Bacteroidota; class Ignavibacteria; order UBA10030; family UBA8401; genus UBA8401. Next base: position 66,121 of record CAIOTF010000021.1, on the reverse strand, counting down.
TGCCGAAAGATGTGAAACCGGGCGATACGATTCTGATGGACGATGGATTGCTGCAGTTCAAAGTTGTCTCGTCGACGGAGAGAGAAGTTACAGCAGAAGTTGTGTATGGTGGGACATTGAAAAGCAACAAAGGAATTAATCTCCCCGGCGTATCGGTCAGCGCTCCGTCGCTGACCGAAAAGGACAAAGAAGATCTAATCTTCGGAATTGCTCATGACATCGACTATGTGGCCCTTTCATTTGTCCGTTCGGCTCAGGACGTTGTTCAACTCCGTGAGTTTATTATTGCGCATATTGACAAGCGGAAGAAACTTCCGATCATTTCGAAGATCGAAAAGGACGAAGCGCTGAAAAATATAGACGCCATTATCGAGGAATCGGATGGCATCATGGTTGCGCGCGGTGATCTTGGCGTTGAATGTAAAACAGAAGAAGTTCCGTTGGCACAAAAGATGATCGCACGGAAAGCGAATGCAGCGGGGAAACCGGTTATTATTGCGACGCAAATGCTCGAGTCGATGATTGAGAATCCGCGGCCGACGCGTGCTGAAGCGAACGACGTTGCCAATGCAGTGCTCGATGGTGCCGATGCAGTGATGTTGAGCGGAGAGACATCGGTTGGAAAATATCCCGTGATCGTGGTAAAAACAATGGACACGATCATTCGCCGGGTTGAGGTGGAAGCAAAGGATAAACTGTACCTTGAAGATGAGGTCGGCAGTGAGAACGATGCTGTGTTTAAAGCGCTGGGACGTTCTGCATGTATTCTGGCAAAACAGATCAACGCTGCTGCGATCATCTGCTTCTCGCATTCGGGTTCAACCGTAAAAACAATTTCACGTTACCGCCCGACGGCTCAGGTGATAGGGATCGCGGACCGTGAGAGGATTCAGAGACGGTTAAATCTTATCTGGGGTGTCCGGTCGCTGCTGATAAAGAGTTTTGAGGTTGGAGAAACCGATACGACTATAGCGAGAGTGAATATGTCACTGGTGGAACTTGGGTACGTGAAGAAAGGGGATTATGTGGTGATTACTGCGGGCATCCCGCTGATGTCGAGAAACACTACGAACATGATCAAGGTAGAAAAGATTATGTAACAATGTCTGTTCACCGTTGAAATAAAAAGACCGGCTAGGATGCCGGTCTTTTTTATTATAGTCCGCTTTCGGAGATGTAATCGTTGGTATCGTACCGCACGTTTTCGCTGTTGCGTTCTGATTCATTCATTTTTTTCTTGATGAGAAACGGAATAGCAACGACGCCGGCGATGATCGCAGTCCACTTAACAACTTTGAGTAATTGTTTCATACTTTAACTTGAAGGATGAGTGATAGGTTCTGTATTGTTTTTCTACAATAAAGTACTAAAAATTTTGTCATTTTGTGAGCCAAATCAACATCCTTAGAGAAAATTAATAAAGTTTCAATGGCCGGTAAGTGAGGTCCATTTGTTCATTCACATCCAATGTCCATAATTACTTTCAGTTGAAATCCGGAGACAGACTGAAAAAAATGCACAACTGATTAGAGGCTGGACGAAGAGGAGGGTTTGATGAGGATTGGAGTGATAGGTAGCGGTCAAGAATTGATGCTGTATCTATTGAAAAAGCAAGGGCCCGGATAATTGTCCGGGCCCGAAAAAGGAAGTGAAATATAGGTTATAAATAATACTTTTTAACATACTCCGCCACCATGCGATGGGTGCTATATTGTGGCACAAGTGTAGCAATGGAGTGACGCATCCGTTTCATCCACTTTTTAGGGATACCGTTCGCGTCGCGGCTGTAGAATTCCGGGATGATCTGTTCGCTTAACACTTCAAACAGGAATTGCGAGTCCTGTGTATCCTGCACATGTGCATCTGCCGGCTGCTCGTCGCCGCCGATAGTCCAGCCGTTGTTTCCGTCGTATCCTTCCCGCCACCAACCATCCATGATGCTGCAGTTCATTCCTCCGTTGATGCTGATCTTCATACCGCTGGTACCGCTGGCTTCCAGTGGTCTGCGCGGATTATTCAGCCACACATCAGCACCGGATGTTAGATACCGTGCAACATTCATATCATAATTTTCTATGAAGACAACCTTACCGAATAGGTTGGGATGTTTGGTGATTTCGATGATCTTTTGTATGAATTTTTTTCCTTCGTCGTCACGCGGATGTGCTTTTCCGGCAAAGATGACCTGGAACGGACGCTTTGGATCATTGAAGAGGGAGAGAATTTTTTCGAAATGCGTGAACAGAAGCGGTGCACGTTTATAGGTTGCAAATCTTCGTGCGAAACAAATCGTCAGTGCATCGGGATTTAGCACGGTATTATAAATATCGGCTCCGTTCCCGTATCGCGAATATTGTTCCTGCAATCGCAGACGCGAAAATTCGACCAGTTTGCGGCGAAGGGTGTACCGCAATGCCCACAATTCTTCGTCGGAAATATTTTTAGGATCGACCGCTTTTTTCCAGTAGGTAGGTTCCAGAAAATGTTCGGGCCAATCTGTTCCCAGTTTTTCGTTCCAGAATGATTGCGTTTTTTCATGGAGCCAGCTGTTGACATGGATTCCGTTGGTAACATAACCGATGGGAACGCTGTCCAACTTTTTATCCGGATACATAAAGTTCCACATTTCCCGGCTGACATGTCCATGCAATTCGCTAACGCCGTTGGCGGTGCGCGACATTTTTAATGCAAGCACCGTCATACAAAATTGGGAATTCGAATCTTCAGGGTGTTCCCGGCCGAATGCCATCAATTCATCCATTGTCATGCCGAAGTTTTTCGCTTTTTCGCCGAAGATGTACGTCATGAGATCTTGATTGAAACGATCGTGGCCGGCCGGAACGGGTGTGTGGGTGGTGAACATACACTCCTTCGCCACGTTTTGAATAGCTTTTACTTTCGAAACGCCTTTGGCGATCTCTTCTCGCAGCAATTCCAAAGTTAAGAATGCCGAATGGCCTTCGTTCATGTGATAGACGGAGGTCGTGATGCCCATGGCACGCAGCATCCGCACGCCGCCGATGCCGAGAAGAATTTCCTGTGAGATGCGTGTTGTGCTGTCTCCGCCGTACACGTGCGCGGTAATGTCGCGGAAGCGTTCTTCATTTTCCGGAAGATTGGTATCAAGCAGAAGGATGGTGCTTCTACCGACGCGCAGTTTGCGTGCGATATATTTTATGGTGCTGAATCCGATCTGGATCTCGCATACGATAGCGTTGCCGTTTTTATCAACAATAAGTTCCGAAGCATGGCGGTTAAAATCAACGTTAATGTATTGTTCCTGCTGCCAGCCATCGGCGCTGATCTTTTGTTCAAAATATCCCTGCCGGTAGAAAAGGGAAATTCCTATAAATGGGATGCCGAGATCGCTGGCAGATTTTGTGTGGTCTCCGGCCAGAATACCGAGGCCGCCTGAATAGATCCGTACGCTTTCGTGCAGTCCGAATTCAGCGCTGAAATAGGCGATAGGATGTTTTAACGATTTTGCTTTGGTTGAAGCCCAGGTATTTTTGTCGTCCATATACGCTTTGAATCGCGTCAGCACGGCATCGACCCGTTTGGCAAAAGGTTTGTCGCCCAGCCGGGCGCGCAATTCCTGTTCCGAAATATCGGCCATGACCCAGGGAGCGTTATGATTTGTCCGCTCCCATAGCCGGGGGGAAAGTTCCCGGAAAATATAGAGCGCATCGGTGTGCCAGGTCCACCACAGATTTTTCGAAAGTGAGTGAAGCCCTTCCACGAGTGATTGTGTTGATGAGATATTTTGCTTCGCCATTGTCTTATATGCCTTTTTAATAAACAGTTATAAGTAACTTAAAATTGAGAGAATTTCCAAAGAAATATTTAAGTAGCCATAGAACGTATAGTTTAAAGAAGATGTTCAATATTCTGTGGAGTAATGAGCCAGCGCAATCTGCCGTTTCCGCGTGACGGAATTCCGGAAGTTTCCACGCAGGCTATCGTTGCCGGTTTCATCACCACATTCAACGATTCAGTACTGCTGATCAGTGTAGAAATGATTGTGCTTATCAATGGTTCATGCGTTACAAGCAATATCCTGCTGTCATTGGTATACGACCGGAGAAAGTCAAACAAATTTCGCGGATCAGTTTCGGGAATGAGGTGTTCTGTTTCCAGAAGAGTAACGGGCGGAACTTTTTGCAGAACGGCATGAGCCGTTTGTTTTGCCCTGATCAACGGACTCACCAAAGCGTGTGTGAAATGGATGTTCGTTTTCGCACAAAACTTGCCGACGTTCGTCGAGGCATGCTTTCCGTCATTCGTCAGTTCACGCTCGAAGTCTGTGTTATAATGATGGCCGGCTTCACCGTGCCGGAGAAAAAATAAGGTCATTTTAATTTCGCAGAAACAGTTTTAGATGTGTTTACGTTACATATAAAAATATTTTATTTATCATAAACGCTTGCGTGCGTCAGCATATCCCGGTTTCAAGATCTCGTAGATGAGCTTGATCCTATCCTTGTACGGAATAAATGCAGATTTCATAGCGTTGATCGTAATCTTCTCAAGTGCAGCAAGATCAAGACCGAATGTTTTATGCGCCAGATGATATTCGTCGGTCAGCGTAATGCCGCTCATCAAACGGTCATCGGTATTCAACGTTAACCGGAACTTATATTTATGGTATATCGGAAACGGATGTTCTTCGATGGAACGGACAGCGCCGGTATGAAGGTTACTCGTTAAACAGATCTCGATCGGTATACGTTTGTCGAGAACGTATTGTGCCAAAGTGCCCATCGACAGCACCTCGCCGTCTTTTACTTTCATATCTTCGATCAGCCGTGTACCGTGTCCGATGCGATGCGCGCCGCACCACTGGATAGCCTGCCAGATTGATTCTTTTCCGAATGCTTCTCCGGCATGGATCGTTATGTTAAAATTTTCCCGCTGAATATAATGGAATGCATCGACATGTTTCTTTGGTGGATAGCCCCCTTCTTCACCCGCCAGATCGAAACCGACAACGCCCTGATTGCGGAATTCAACTGCAAGCTCTGCCACTTCAAGAGAAACAGCCGGTTCCATGTGCCTCATGGCGCAGATCAAAACACCGTAATGAACTCCAAAATCTTTTTTTCCCCGTTCCAAACCATTCAAAACCGATTTCACTATCCTGGAAACAGAAAGACCTTTACCGGTATGGAACATCGGCGCGAACCGTGTCTCAAAATAGACAACGCCGTCCTTCTTCATGTCTTCGACTGTTTCGTAGGCAACGCGTTCAAGCGCTTCCTCGGTTTGCATTACTGCGCATGTATGTTCAAAACCTTCCAAAAAAAGCGGAAGACTTCCTCTTTGTGCGCCGCGCTGAAACCATTGGTCCAGTTCTCCCGGATCATTCGTCGGAAGTTTATCATATCCTTGTTCCTTTGCGAGATCGATCACTGTCTGCGGACGCACGCCGCCGTCAAGATGGTCGTGAAGAAGAACTTTGGGGATGGTACGGATAAAGTCTTTTGAAAGGGTCATATGCATTCCTTAAATGAATATCTCTAATCTACGATTTTCTTTGTACCTTTTCTACCTTAATAATGTTGGTCGGGCATGTTCTTGCTGCGGTCAGATTCTTCTTCAATTCGTCATCACCGACAAGTGCTGTATAAATTCCATTTCTCTCATCGGCATCGACGAGGATGCTTTTTCCGTCTTTCCGCGACATTTTCCAGCGGTCGGGAGCAAGTTCCACGCACGCATTACAGCCGATACATTTTTCCCTGAAGTGAACGATACGGACCATTCGAACCCTATTGTGAATTTCCGGATCTGTTCTCCACCAGTTTATAGATCGAATCTGATGGACGGATTATTTTATCAATGGGGATCGTTACACAATCACCTTTGGACGCATGCTGCACGACGAGATCGTTCACCCGAAGTTCGGAAACAAACGTATGCACGTATCCTGTCGTAGGTCCGGTGATAATAATTTCATCACCAACCGCAATGGATTGAGATTCGATCTGAAAATATCCGATCTTCGGTTTTTCATAATAGTTCAATCCCTTGCCGAGATACACCTTGCGTTTCGTTGCAAGGGAATCTTCAGAACTGCTCCATTCTCCTATTGTTCGTCCGAGATAATATCCATCCCAAAATCCCCGGTTGAATACGGTGGACAGTTCTTTGGTCCATTGATCGACTTTGTCTTGTGTATATGTTCCGTCGGCAATAGTACGAATTGCGTCCCTATAACACGTTGTTGTCGTATGCACATATTCTGCGGAACGGCCGCGCCCTTCTATTTTTAGAACCTCAACACCGGCATCGATGATCCTGTCCAGAAAACCGATTGTGCAGAGATCTTTTGCGGACATGATATATTCATTGTCGATCTCAAGTTCATATCCGGTATTTTTGTCGGTAACGATATAGTCGCGTCTGCAATTCTGAATACAAGCACCGCGGTTGGCAGAAGAAAAATGCGTGTGCAGGCTGAGATAGCATTTTCCGGAGACAGCCATACATAGTGCGCCGTGAGCAAACACTTCCACGCGGATCAATTCTCCCGATGGTCCGCAAAGATTTCTTCGCTTTATCTCGCGTATGATATCTGAGACCTGAGAAAGGGAAAGTTCGCGGGAAAGTACAACAACATCGGCGAAAGCGGAAAAGAACTCGATTGTTTCAATATTCGTTATGTTCGTCTGTGTTGAAATATGAACTTCAAGCCCCTTCTTTTTAGCATACATCAATACGGCGTGATCCGATGCAATGACGGCGGTGATGCCGTTCGTCTTTGCTGCATCAACGATGCTTCGCATCAGCTGCAGATCGTGGTCGTACATGATCGTGTTCAGCGTGATATATGACTTTGCGTTATGCTGAGTGCAAAGTTCCGCTACTTTTGAAAGGTCGTCAATAGTGAAATTGTTTGACGATTTGGCACGCATGTTCAATTGTTCCACGCCGAAATAAATGGAATCTGCACCGGCATGCAATGCTGCCGAAAGTGCTTCCCATGAACCGGCGGGGGACATTATTTCAATTGGTCTCTTCATTCTTACATAATATACGAAAAAGTGTGGCTCTTTCTTCCGAAATAGATCGCAGAGCGAGATTGGTGTTGTTCAGCAATCAATCTTAGATTACATTTGACAAAATAAAAGAACTGCTAAATTTGATAAAAATGATGATCGGCATGTATGGAAACTTTGGTTAACGGAATTCAATGGTATCTGGTATTTTTGTTCTCAACAACGCTTCATGAGGCATGTCATGCGTTTGCAGCTATGAAACTGGGTGACAGCACGGCATACGAAGGGGGGCAGGTAACGCTTGATCCGCTTCCGCATATTAAAAGAGAACCGATCGGAACCGTCGTTGTTCCGATCATTTCATTTATTCTCGGCGGTTGGATGATGGGATGGGCGAGTGTTCCGTACGACCGTGAATGGGCGCTGAATCATCCGAAACGGTCCGCAATAATGTCGCTAGCCGGACCGGCGGCAAATCTTTTATTGGTTATCATAGCGATGCTAGTCATCAGGATCGGAATGGCTACCGGAATATTCTTTCCGCCGGAAAGTCTTACATTCTCTCATATAGTAGAATCATCTAACGGAAGGAATCTTGAAATCGCGGCTTCGTTCGTAAGTTTATTCTTTTCGCTGAACCTGTTGCTGTTCCTTTTTAATCTTCTTCCGGTACCGCCTCTTGATGGAAGCGGCATTATCCCGCTATTTTTATCACATGCAACGGCCCAAAAATATTTGATGCTTCTTTATAATTCTCCGGCAGGAATATTCGGATTATTTTTAGCGTGGAAAATATTCGGTTATGTATACAGTCCGCTTCATTTGGCGGCAGTGAATGTATTATATCCCGGACTTCACTATCATTAAAAGTCTTTACTTCAGCTGTCCGACACCCTTTTCAACGTGATGCAGGATGCTTCCGTCTTTTACAAGCATCAATGCCTTCTGAATATCATCGTGCAGAACGCGGTCCTCGTCAAGATGGCGGATATGTTTTCTGATCATTTGGTATGCGGCGTGCGTTCCTTTTCCGCATTTCAGCGGTGAGTGGAAATCAATTCCCTGTGCTGCGGTCATCAATTCAATTGCGATCACTGTTTGAGCGTTCTGCAGGATGCGCCAGCATTTTTGTGCGGCGATCGATCCCATGGAGTTATGATCTTCCTGATTTGCCGATGTTGGTATTGAATCGACACTGGCAGGATGGGCGAGTACTTTGTTTTCGGACACAAGCGACGCTGCCGTGTATTGTGCGATCATCAATCCGGAATTCAATCCGCCGTTTGTTGTAAGAAATCGTGGAAGTCTGCTTAACGCTCCGTTCACCATTCGTTCGGTCCGTCGTTCGGAAATATTCGCCAATTCGGAAAGTGCGATGGCGGCAAAATCCATTGCAAGAGCAATCGGCTGGCCGTGAAAATTTCCCCCTTCAAGATGCTGCTTTTCATTCGGGAAGATCAGCGGATTATCATTTGCCGAATTGATTTCGATCCCGACTTTCGATGCGACATATTCCAATGCATCGCGTGATGCGCCGTGAACCTGCGGAGCACAGCGCAGTGAGTATGCATCCTGAACCCTGTCATCGTTATGACGGTGCGATTCACGTATCTCACTTTGTTTTAGCAACGTGCGAAGATTTGAGGCAGAGTCGCGCTGACCTTTGTATGGACGAAGGTTATGAATGCGTTCATCGAATGCGGTGTCGGTACCTTTTAATGCTTCAACGCTCAAAGCGCAGGAGATATCGGCAAGTTTCATCAGCCGAAGGGAATCATGGATGATGAGCGATGCGAAAGCCGTCATCATTTGTGTGCCGTTAATGAGCGCAAGACCTTCTTTTGCGGTAAGGCGCAGCGGGGTTAATCGATGCTTTAACAGCAACATTCGGGCATTTTCAATTTTTCCGCTTTTGTTGCTGAATATCTTTCCGTGTCCCATCATTGTAAGAACGAGATGCGCAAGTTGCACAAGGTCACCGCTGGAACCGACCGAACCTTGGGAAGGGACGATCGGGATAAGTCCGGCATTGAAAAATTTTACGATGAACTCTACCGTCTCCGGACGGATACCCGAAAATCCTTTTGCCAGCGCATTGATACGAAGGATCATCATTCCTCGTACGACTTCGTACGGCAGCGGATCGCCGGCGCCGGCGGCGTGGCTGAATATGAGATTCTTCTGGAGCAATTCAATTTTATCGAACGGAATACGCACATTGGCGAATTCGCCGAAACCTGTTGTAACGCCATAGATTACTTCATCGCTTGCAAGCCACTTTTCAACCAAAGCTCGTGACCGCTGCATCGCTTTTTTTGCCGAAGGAGCGAGAGAGATTTTCTGCTGAAAGTCCGTTGCAGCCGAATAGATACCAGCGGTGGTGAGCGAGTTACCGTTAAGAGAGAGAATCATAAAAATTTTCCTATCGAAATTTTAGTGAACATCAAATTCACTTTTCCCGTCCCAGCAACAAAAACCGGCTTCTAAAAATATAATTATTTTGAATATTTATTGACGAACTCTTCAAGTCCGTCAATGATCTTTGCAGCGATCTGTTTTCGGAAGTTCTCGTCCAGCAATTTCATCTCGTCTTCCGGATTCGAAAGGAATGCAGCTTCAACCAGCACGTTCGGGAATTGCGTCGGTCCGCTGAGAGAGAAGTTGAAATTTCCCGTCACGCCCCATTCTGCAAGACCGAGCGATAGCATTTTTTTATACATGATATCGGAGAGCGGTTTGAATCCCGGATACCGGTAATAGGTGCTTGTCCCTTTTACCTGTTCAGGATCGCCGTTTTCACCGATAGAGTTGCAATGGATGCTGACAAACAGTTGCGCACCGGCGTTGATGATCTTATCGGCACGCTCTGTCATCGTAACATTGTCATCGGTTTCCCGCGTCATCACGCACTTAATTCCTTTTGCCTGCAGCTGCGCGTTCACTTCTTTCGCGATTGCAAGTGTCATATCCTTCTCAACGACGCCGGTAGCTCCTTTAGCACCTTCGCTGCCGATTCCGTGTCCGGCATCGACGGCGATAGTCAGTTTCAGTAACGGCTTTGTCGAGTCGGCAATAACGGGGGGACGGCGTATGCGAATCCGCATCGTGCTGCCTTCATAGGAAATATCATAACCCCAATGCTGTTTATGTTTCAAGAAGATAGTCAGTTGAGAGTGTTCCGCTCCGGCCTGAGCGATCTTCACTTGTTGTATTCCAACGGCGGAAAGCTGATGGGTGATCCAATTTGTATTCGACGTTGCGCCGAAAATATTTACAACAATTGCCATAGGATCCGTCAATTGCTCGCTAGTATAGGGAACTTTCTGACCCAGTCCGATCCGGACAACATCTTCGGTATCATTTCCGTTGACAGAGATCGATCCGGTCAGCGTTGAAGGAAGAGAGGTGTTTACCGGCAAAAGTTGCGCGTATTCCTGCGGAAGCCAGGCTTCCATTCCATCGGATAATTTCACTCGATATTGTGAGCCGACTTTTCCGGTGACGACAACACGGACACCTTCAACCAGAAAACCCAATTTTGCACCTCCAAGACGATCGGTGCCGAGGCCGGCATTCAGGAATGGACGCTTCCCTGTTATTTCCGCAACGCGGGGGAGAGAATCCTGGATGATGGAGATTTTCCCTTTTGCAAATGTCTTTTCGCTGCTGAAAAAATTCTTTTTGATCCGAACCTGTATCATTGCATCAGAACACTTATCGGTCGCTTTGATTTTGTATTGTCCAACATAACTGCCGTATCCCGTTCCATTCTTCGCGGTCAGTTCGCGCATGGGGATGCCGGACTCTACGTCGTCGATATCAAATACCGGCTGCTGTCCCGGTGCAGCTTTTATGCGTACCTCAAGAATATCACCGGCGGTCATCCACATGTCTTCCAACGGCGAAGAGATGTTGTCTATATAAATAGTTCCTTCAGGATATGTCTTCGCAACAGGTCTGAAAAAAAAGACATCTTTATACAATGAATCCCCTTTTGCATTGAATACGGCGATATGGAGTGTTGTTGTATCCGAAGTCAGGGTGTGCATGCCGACGAAAGCGCCGCTGGCGTAAACATTAACCTCTTTATAATTGATGAACGCTTTCGAATTCTTGTTGGTTGATGCCGCGATGCGGTGACGTGATGCGCTGTACGTCAGCGTATCTTTTTCGGGCAACACGATACGGAGAAATAGAGAATCATTTGGTTGAGCGAGCAGTGGAACAATGAAAAGAAGCAGTGTGAACAACGATTTCAAAATAGGTCTCCAATGATTAATGGCAAAAGCAATGAATAAATGTAGAAAGAGATGGGGCGAGATTCAAGGAAGGAGAGTAAAAACTTCCGAAGCGCAGAGACTTCGGAAGTTTCCTGATTTCAATAGATCACTTTGTTCAACGGATATTCAATGATCCCTTCGGCTCCGGCCCGCTTCAATTGCGGGATGATGGCCCGAACAACTTTCTCTTCGAGGATTGTTTCAATAGCCACCCATTCCGGATCGGATAATTGCGAGACCGTTGGAGTGCGGAGTGCGGGAATGAGAGCGATCACTGTTGCGAGATTGATTTTTTTCAGATTCATTTTCAGACCGACGCGCGAACCGGCATTTATCGCCCCTTGCAGAAGCATTGCCAGATTCTCAATTTTTTCCCGTTTCCACGGATCGTTCCAGCTTGTTTTATTGGCGATCAGTTTGGTGTTCGATTCGAGAACAATGTCAACGATGCGGAGTTTGTTTGCACGGAGAGAACTTCCGGTTTCCGTTACTTCAACAATGGCATCGACGAGGTCCGGCGTTTTCACTTCCGTTGCACCCCACGAGAATTCAACCGCAGCATTAACACCATGTTTTTTCAGATATGCTTTTGTAATGCCGACCACTTCCGTTGCAATGCGTTTTCCTTCGAGATCTTTCACCGTCTTTACCGGAGAATCTTCGTGAACCGCAAGGACCCACTTTACTTTGCGCATGGATTGTTTTGAATAGATAAGATCGCAAACGCTGATAATATCCACACCATTCTCGATGATCCAGTCGTGTCCGGTCAGGCCGGCGTCGAATACACCATCCTCAACATAACGGGGAATTTCCTGGGCGCGGATGAGCATCCCTTCCAGTTCATCGTCATCAACGGATGGGAAGTATGAGCGCGATGAAACGGAAAAATTGAAACCGGCTTTGGAAAGAAGCTGCAACGTGGCTTCCTGAAGACTTCCTTTAGGAAGACCGAATTTTATTTTGTTCATAATGACCTTGTTATCAGTGGAACGTCAGTTGAGAAAGGTTGACTGCCGGGAACAATAACAGATATAATCCCCACATCACCACGCCAACCGAAAGAGGGATAGAGAGATTGTCATCAATCTTCCATGAGCCGGCTTCGACAACCGTGCCGACAAGCGCGGCAAACGCTCCGATAAAATATTCTTTTGTGGAGTAGTCCACCTTCGGCGTAAAGTAGATGACGATGAGTGCGAAGAGAAAAAACGCAAGACTTCCTTCAAAGCTTTTTTGCAAAAATTTTCTTTTCCCAAACCGTCGTCCGAACAGTGCGGCAACGGAATCACAGATGATCAGGATAGGGAAGGCGGTCAGGACGATCAATTTTGGGAACACAATAACACAGATTGCAGCAGCGATCAAAACATTTGTTGCTCCGTTCAGACGTTTTGACGTATGATCCAGTTCGTGTTGTCGGAGCATGAAGCGGAACACCTGATAGAAAAGATCTGCCGTTGGTTTGTGGTAGTAGCGGAGCAGATCGACGGCTAGAAAAGAAAGCGTGACCGGCACAAGGATCATCAGTGCAAGGTCACGCTCGATAAAATAGTAAATTATGGGAATGCTGAGCGAACAAAAATGGATCGCTTTCCGCGCTATCTCCGCTTTATAATCAATGTTCGCAGCGTTGATCATACATTACGATTTGCGCGTGCGAGTGCGCGGTTTTGGTTTTGCCTCACTTTTTCCATCCGTTTCCTGCTTTGAAGCGATTGCAACCACCTGTTCTACGACCGTTGCGGGCAATACAGACGGCACCGCCGGATTGCCATTTCCGTTTTTCACAAGGGCGGGAAGTTGTTCGCCGCGCAGCACCTTGTCGATCTCTTCGCTGTCCAGAATTTCCCGTTCCAGCAATACATTGGATAGGGCATGAAGCTTATCGATGTTCGTAGAAAGAATATCACCGGCGCGTTTTTCCGCAATCGAAATGATCTTTTTCACTTCTTCGTCGATCAGTCTTCCTGTCTCTTCGCTGAAGTTGTGATGCTTGGTCACTTCACGTCCGAGAAAGAGTTCTTCTTCCTTCGCACCGTATGCCTGCGGTCCCATCTTTTCGCTCATTCCCCATTCGCACACCATCTTGCGTGCAAGATTGCTTGCGCGTTCAATATCGTTGCCGGCTCCGGTTGTATATTCGTTGAACACAAGTTTTTCAGCCATGCGTCCGCCGAACAACATTGCAACGAGGGATTCAAGGTAGCGTTTTGAATATGTATGCTTCTCATCAATCGGCAGCGAAGTGGTTACACCAAGTGCGCGTCCGCGCGGGATGATTGTTACTTTATGGATCGGATCCGATTCCGGAATGAATTTGGAAACGAGTACGTGTCCTGCTTCATGGTATGCGGTGATCTTTTTTTCCTTATCGGAGATCAGCATCGATTTCCGCTCGGTTCCCATCATCACTTTATCCTTCGCCTCTTCAAAATTGCGCATCGTCACTTCTTTTTGATCCTTGCGTGCAGCGAGCAGCGCCGCTTCGTTCACAAGGTTTGCAAGGTCAGCGCCGGAAAGTCCGGGAGTCCCTTTTGCCAATATCTCTAATTTAATATCGGTAGCAAGCGGAATATTTTTCGTATGCACCTTCAAAATTCCTTCGCGTCCGCGAACATCCGGACGATCCACAACTACTTGACGGTCAAAACGACCCGGACGCATTAATGCAGGATCGAGCACATCGGGACGGTTCGTAGCGGCAATAAGGATAACGCCGTTATTCTGTTCAAAGCCGTCCATCTCCACAAGCAATTGGTTCAGCGTCTGTTCACGCTCGTCATGTCCGCCGCCGAGACCGGCACCGCGGTGCCGGCCGACAGCATCGATCTCATCAATGAAGATGATACATGGCGCACTTTTCTTTCCTTGATCAAAAAGGTCGCGTACACGGCTTGCGCCGACGCCGACGAACATTTCCACAAAATCAGCTCCGCTGATGGAGAAGAAGGGAACGCCTGCTTCTCCGGCTACAGCGCGTGCCAGCAATGTCTTTCCGGTGCCGGGAGGACCGAGAAGCAAAACACCGCGCGGAATTTTTCCGCCGAGCCGCTGGAATTTTGCGGGGTCGCGCAGGAACTCGATCACTTCCTGTAATTCTGTCTTTGCTTCATCACAGCCTGCAACATCGGCGAACGTGATTCTGATCTGTCCTTCATTCAGCATTTTTGCGCGGCTCTTACCGAACGAAAAAATACCTTTCGTTCCGCCCCCCTGCATTCTACGGAAGATGAAAATCCAAATTCCGATGATGATGACCCACGGAAGAGCAGTGATGAGCATATTCGTCCAAATGCCGTCATCCTTTGAGATATTGAATGCCACGTTGTGTGTATTCCACTGAACGATAACTGCGTCGTCGATATTGGTATACGGAAGTGTGAGAGTGAACTTTTCCACTTTTACTCGCTTACCGCTGGCAAGCGTTACCTCCTGCGGTTCACGCATGATGCCGTGAAAATCAAAATCATTCAGGTTCGATTTTTTTACGGTCGCTTTGGAGATCTGATTGTTATTCAGAAATTCCTGATACTGCGTAAATGTCACTTCGTATTCTGTCGCTTCGGCACCCTTAAAAATAGTCATCACCAAAAAGACCGCCATGATGATTGCTGACCAACTTAAGACAACACGGAATGCCTTGCTCCAGTTAAATTCATCGTCATTCCGGTTCTGCATCTTCGGTTTCTTCATTTTCGGAAGAAACGGACGCTTTTCATTCTGTTTATCATTTTGCTTCGGTTGTTCGTTCTTTTTTTCTTCTGACATCTTGTTTTTTTCTCCAGACTAATTATTTCTTCTTTTCAACAATTTTGTACACCGCTGGTATATTGCGGCCTTTTTGAGCGTAATCCAATCCATAGCCTACAACAAAATCGTTCGGGATTTTGAAACCGATGTATTCTATCGGGAAATCTATTTTGACGGCTTTCGACTTGTATAATAATGAAACAACGGAAAACGATTTTGGGTTCTGCGCCAGGAGCAGTCTTTTTATAAAATCGATCGAAAGCCCTGAATCGATGATATCCTCTACAATAACAATATCGCGCCCCATAACCTGACAGTTCAAATCCTTTAATATGTGCACATTTCCGGAAGAGACCTTCGCATCGCCGTAACTGGATAGTTTCAGAAAGTCCACTTCGCAGTCGATCGTAATGTGGCGGACCAGATCGGAAAAGAAAATGAATGAACCGTTCAGAATACCAATGAAGATTGGAACGCGCCCTTTATAATCCTTGCTCAATTTTCTGCCGAGCTGTTTGATGCGTGCCTGGATCTTTTTTTCGTCGATGTACGGCTCGAACTTTTCATTGTTAACGATGATGGTTTTTTTTGCCATTATGTTTTATCGTTAGTTGATATGTTGATGTTGTTGAATCGGTTATTTTGTAACGCTCATCCAATCGCATTCCTGCAATCCAAACTATGTTTCCGCTGCTTTCTACAACCGGAATCCCCGTCTTCTCCTTATTTGCAATTTTTTGTTCGCCGAAAAAATCGCTCAATTTTTTCTTTCCGCGCATTCCTAGCGGTATGAAAAAATCCCCCGGTCTCCATGAGCGGATGATCAGCGGAAATACCAACGTAGCTGCATCGACATACTCCGTAGACGGATTGCGTCCCTTTTTATTGCCCGGCACTGCAAATTTCTTTACGGTAATATTAAATCCATCGGTGGACAATGTCCCGGCACGCTCCATGGTATACTCAAACGACTGCGCATCATTCTTTTGTATTACGATACTTTTTGCAAGCCGTTCAGCGGTCCAGCCGCTTTGGAGATTAACGGAAGATCCCTTTTGACTTATCTTCAATTCCATTATGGAATCGGTATTCAAGAACGTTGGTTCAATCTTCCTTTCGCTCAACATCCGACGAATGATCGACTCTTGAATGAACGGATGAACCATTTCCAATTTTTTCAAATCGATCGTATCGGATGAAACGATGTTTTGAAACACTTTCTCTGTTTCAATATGCACAAAATCTGCGGCTGTGCGGAAAAGCTCGGCTTCATGAAGCAGCGTCTCATTCAGGGATGGATTAACCCGCTTTTGCAATGAGGGAATAATCTTGATCCGTAAAAAGTTACGCGTATAATCATCGCCTGCATTAGTGGAATCAACGCGGTATTTTACATTCTGTTCTTTTGCATACCTCAGTATATCCGACCGGCGTATGCATAACAGCGGACGAATGACGGCATCTCGTCGGGGAGGAATACCGGCTAGTCCGTCGATACCGCTGCCGCGCAGCAGATTGATGAGCATTGTTTCAGCATTATCATCTGCGTGATGTGCCGTGGCGACGGCGTCAGCATTCAGCAATTGTTTCAGCGTTTCAAAGAACGTATAACGTATTTCTCGTGCAGCTGCCTGCAGTGATTGTTTTTTCTGCCGGGCGACGGCCTTTGTCTCACTTCTCATGGAATGGAAGGGAAGACCGTATCGTTTTGCCGTTTTCCTTACTAACTGTTCATCGCCGTTCGATTCCTTGCCCCTCAGTTGGTAGTTTACATGGGCGACTATGATCTTCAGATTCCATAATTTCCGAAGGTTTACCAGCATGTCCAGCATTACCATCGAATCCGCGCCGCCGCTGACGGCAGCAATGATCGTCTCGCCGGAATGCAGCAAATGCTTCTTTTTTACATAATGCTGAACGGTGCCGATGAGCGGATGGTATTTCACGTGCTGCTTCATTCGCGCAATCGTTTCCGGTCTAATGGTGCCTCGTGTACGGGATGAGATTGAAATTTTTGTCATTCAATACTGCGAATGGGGATAATTTACCGAAAAGTTGGGGATTCTCCAAGTTATTCTTCAAACAGGACAAATCGAATAAAAATTCATGCTTTCATCAGAATTGTAGTTTTATTATTTTCTCATCATACCTCTACATCCTCAGCATGGACTTCCGTCTCTGCAATTTTGCGTTACAAAGAGGCGTTATTGTTCTTTCATACATAAGATTCGGAAAGGATAGCCGTTGAGTCAGCACGATCCTGCCGAAAAAAATATCATTCAACAATTTCCATCATCATGTCCAAATTATTAAAGGAGAAGTAATGAGACATACGTATCGCAATGCGCTCTGGTGTATCGTGGTTTTTGCTTCAAGCGTGTTATTTGCCCAAATCCCCAAAATGAAGATTGCGCCTCCGCAAAAACCTACTATTGTATATGATAGAGTGGATATCAAAAAAGTTACGATGGAGAAGACAGAAGTTGAATTCGTTTACATTGTGGATAATCCGAACTCGGTAGGAATTGATGGTGTACTTGCGGACTATGAACTTTTCCTAAAAGGGAACAGCACTGCTGTCGGAAAGGATATGAAATTTACTATCCCGGCCAGCGGAAAATCGGAATTAAAACTTCCGCTTGAGATCAATTATGTGAATGTCTTTAAATCCGCTGCAGAATTGACGAAAGCGGTTCTCGGAGGCGAAAAGACCATCCATTTTAAAATGGATATCCTTTTTAAGATCAACTGGAAAGTGCTGAAGTTTAATGTGCCGATCTCAGCGGAAGGTGAATTACCGCTTCCGGAAGTGAAGCCTGCTGCGCCGGCACCGGGTGACATAAAAAAGAAGATAAAATTATAGAACGGTTACACTGCCGTAAAAATAGAAAAGCCGGTTTGGACTGAGATCCGAACCGGCTTTTTTGTTTTTTCCTTTTTTACATGTGCGCGATCAATGCATCGCCGAACTGGGAGCACTTTATTTCTTTCCCACCCTCCATCTGACGGGCAAAATCGTATGTGACTGATTTTGCTCCGATAGCGCCGTTCATCCCTTTCAGAATAAGATCGGCAGCTTCGGTCCAACCCATGTAGCGGAACATCATCTCGCCGCTCAATACAACGGAACCCGGATTCACTTTGTCCAGGTTCGCATATTTTGGCGCCGTGCCGTGTGTTGCTTCGAAGATTGCGTGTCCGGTGATATAATTAATATTGCCGCCCGGCGCGATGCCGATTCCGCCCACTTGCGCCGCAAGTGCATCGGAAAGATAATCGCCGTTCAGATTCAATGTTGCAATCACATCAAATTCTTCGGGTCGTGTCAGAACCTGCTGTAGCGTGATATCGGCGATCGCATCTTTAATAACGATTCCGGCTCCCGGTTTTCCTTCGGGAATTCTGCACCACGGTCCGCCGTCGATCTCCACTGCACCGTAGAATTCCTTTGCAGTCTTATAACCCCATTCGCGGAAACCACCTTCAGTGTATTTCATGATGTTTCCTTTGTGCACGATCGTCACGCTTTTACGGTTGAATTGTATCGCATAATTGATCGCACTCTGGATCAAGCGGACAGTGCCGGAATAACTGACAGCTTTAATGCCGATGCCGACGTTGACATCACTCGAAAAATTTCTCTCGCCGGCAAGTTGCCAAAATTCTTCCGCTTTTTGTTTTGTGCCGAAACGAATTTTCTCAAATTGTTTCGGGAATTCCTTCTGAATGAAGTCGAGCACTTTCTGTGCGTCTGCTGAACCGCCCGCATATTCGATACCGGCGTAGATATCTTCCGTATTTTCACGGAAGATCACCATGTCAACTTTTTCCGGATGTTTTACCGGCGACGGAACGCCTTTGAACCACATGACAGGCCGCAAACAGACATACAGATCGAGCATCTGACGCAGTGCAACATTCAGCGACCGGATGCCGCCGCCGATCGGCGTGGTGAGAGGGCCCTTGATGCCGACAAGATATTCTTTGAATGCATCAACCGTTTCATCCGGGAGCCAGTTATTCAGTTTGTCGAATGATTTTTGTCCCGCAAGAACTTCTTTCCATTCGATCTTGCGTTTTCCACCGTATGCTTTTGCCACTGCCGCATCGAACACACGAACGGATGAACGCCAAATATCCGGTCCGGTGCCGTCCCCTTCAATGAATGGGATAATGGGATGATCAGGAACGTTTAGCTTACCGTTTTTGATGGAGATTTTTTCTGCCATTGTTTTTCCCTTTGTATACATCGAACCCGCCGCACAGGCGGAATCCGCTTAGTATTATTGTGAAGAAATATTCGCGCGTATCTTATCCGCCACTTCTTTCATCTGTCCTTCGCTGTATTTCTTAAGGTTCAGTTGAAAGGAAATATTGTCATTCGAATATCGCGGTGTAACATGAATGTGAAAATGAAACACTGATTGGCCGGCAACTTCGCCGTTATTTGCAAAAAAATTGAATCCGTCCAGGTTAAATGTTTTTACTAATGATTTTGCCACTTTTTGCGTAACGATCATCAGTTCTCCGAGTTCCGCTTCTGGTACTTCCAAAAAGTTTCTATATTCTTTTTTAGGAATGATCAAGGCATGCCCATAATGAATCGGCATGATATCTATAATAGATATTACCTTGTCCGTTTCGTACAGAATTTCGGATGGGATCTCGCGGTTGATAATTTTTGTGAAGATGGTGCTCATAGTGTCCGTGTCATATTGACGGAATAAAGTATTGATAAATAATTCAGTAAGAAAGTAGAAAAAGAAGTGGAGAATTTAAAGGGAAAAATCTCTATATTTCTCCATCGAAAAAGCAAAAAAATTTCTAACAAATATCTATCGAGGAATGAATGAAAAAATATATAGTCTATTTCGTGCTTGTTATCAGCGCGGCATCGCTAGCATTAATGGGTTTCCAATGCTCATCTGCCGAAATGACGAGTGCAAAACTGTACATCCAGCGCAAGGAATTCCAGAATGCTGAAGCGCAATTATTAAAGGAAGTCGCGAAGAATCCGAAGAATGAAGAAGCATGGTATATGATCGGTCAGATCCGTGCTGAATTGAAGAATTACAGAGGGATGAAGGATGCTTTCGTTGAAGCGTCACAAGTTGGTGTAAAATTTAAGAAAGAGATCGACGGACAAACAATAGCAACGTGGGGACGCTTATTCAACCAGGGTGTTGAGGAATTGAATAAAGCTCAGGATTCAACCGGATTTGATCTGGCGATAGCAACATACACATTAGCGTCTTATGTTATACCGGAAAGTGTCGCAAATCAGCAGAACTTGGGGTTGGCGTATTACCGCAAGGGGGACCTTGACGGAGCAATCCCGCCGTTAACGATCGCTGCCGAGAAATCGAATTCGTTATTTGCCACTAAAATATTGAGCAATATCTATCTTGTCCGTGCAAGCGAACACAAATCGAAATTTGTTGAACAGAACCGCGCAACGATTGAAGAGTTGAAGAATCTGGACCAGGTACGGGAAAAGATGAAAGGCGTAGATGTAAAATATTACATCGGCGAACCGAGCAGTGTTGATAAAGAGACTAAGGGAAAAGGGAAACAAGCGGTTGTTGTGAAAGAAGTATGGAAGTATAACAAATATAATCTTGTCGTTACCATCGAAGGGGAGTTTGTCAGCGGCGTAAAATATGCAGTGCCGTACAAACCGGGCATTGATTCAACACATCATAGACTTTCATTGTTGGAGTATGGGAAAGCGATCGTTGTGCTGAAGAATGGAACAGCTGCATATCCTGAAGATGCGGAACTTTCCGAAAATCTGATGAATTCGTATATCGGTGCGGAACGCAATGATGAAGCGCGTCAATTATTGATCGACCGCGTCAAGAAATTCCCCAACAGCAAATATGACCGTTACAATTATGGTGTTTTTTTGCTGAAGGATAATAAATTTGAGGAATCGGTAAACGAATTCAAAGCTGTGCTGCAAATTGATTCCGCATTCGGTGCCGCGGTATATAATCTTGCCGCGACCTATGTTAACTGGGGAGTAGCAGAGCAGGAACGGCTGAAAAAAGAAAAGAAAGAGGATGATAAATCCTATCAGGAAAAATATAAATTTGCTATTCCGTATCTGGAAAGGGTCATTGTAGACAAACCGAATGACGTGCAGATATGGGAATTGCTGGGTCAAGTGTATGCAAACCTTGGCGCAGTGGAAAAAGCAAACAGCGCATACAAAAGGGCGGACGATATCCGCTCGGGTAAAAATTAACAGGTTCACCATGCTCCCGAAGTTGTTGTAACGAACAGCAGTTTTCGGGAGCATTTATTTTTATTGGAGTATTATGAGCAACCAGCCGCAAACGCCGTCACAACAGATCAATATTGAATTGGGAGAAAAAGAAGCCGAAGGTATCTATTCCAATCTTGCGATTATTACACATTCGCCGGCCGAGTTCGTTATTGATTTTACGCGGATTCTTCCCGGTGTTCCGAAAGCGCGTGTGCAAGCACGTGTGATCATGACGCCGCAGCATACAAAATTGCTGATGAATGCGATCCATGACAACATTCAAAAATACGAAGAAAAATTCGGGGAAATAAAGATCCATGGTGAAGAGTCGTCAAATCCATTCGGATTTCAAATCCCGACAAAAGAAGAAAAAGTACATTGACGGTGTGATTGCTGCCACACTGTAATCATTAATTTCTCTGCAGTTTTCTTACATTAAATACGGGCTAGACTTACTTATAGACCGTGTTGTATCATATCATTAACATTTCGATAGGGAAAAGTTCATGAAAATTTCTGCATTCCGAATCCGAAAAAGTTTGGTGAATGTTATTTTCATCCTTCTGGTAACGCTGCCGTTCTCATATCATTGCGTTAAGGTACCGTCTTCACCGGTGATCCCGCAATGGGAAACACAGCTCAATCTGACGCTTGTGAATAAAACATATTACTTCCGCGATTTGGTCAAAAAAGACTCCAAATTCGATACGAGTACCGGCGTTGTAATGTACCGGCCGACAGAAAATGCGCAGGGTTTACGCCAGGGTATTGCTAAAAGTGTTTTTGATATGCCCTCCCCGAAAGGAAACACAATCCAGCAGGAAGTTGGAGTAATACCGGTTGATATCGGTACACCCCCGACATTTACTCTTACCGCGGCGGATCTTGGAATCAATAGTGCCAATCTTAATCCTGCGTTCGCTCCACAAACGGCAACGCTGACCCCCACACAATTGGGGATTCCGACGAATATTCCGTTGATAGCAGAGATCCCGGCAATACCGGTAGATCAAAATTTTGGAGATACAACGAAGTTCACGTACTTGGTCTTTGCCGACGGCACGATGAGCTTAAAGATTTCGAATAATTTACCTTTCGGCATCCAATTTGCGGGTAATCAATTGCGATTGGTGAATTTCAACAAAGCGGCTGATACGACCGAAGTCGTTGCCCTATTTAATTTCGCAGGAGTGATTGCTACCGGTACCAGCGCAACATCAACGCCGGTTTCATTAATCGATAAAAAAATGGACGGCATCCTGAAATTGAGGGGAACGATGTCAACTTCGGGAGCAGTTGGAAAAACGCTGTTAGTAAGTCATAATGTATCGGCTGAAGTAACAATAGCCAATGCTCAGATTAAGTCAATGGTTCCCGATCCGGCACCACCGACGGTGATCAACCAGACATTCGGCGATTCAACGGACTTCAAATATATTGTGTTTGAAACAGGTCAAATGGCATTAACAATCAATAATAGTTTTCCATTCGACATTCAGTTCGCCGGCAACTCTCTGCAATTGGTCAACAAAAGCGATACAACACAGGTCGTCGGCACGTTCGTTTTTCCGGGGGTGATTACTGCAAATACTTCGGCAACATCGAATACAGTTCAGTTGGCATCGAAGAGAATGGATGCAATCCTGAAATTAAAAGGGACGGCCAACATCAGTAATTATTTTGGCAAAACAATTACCGGCAGCAACAAACTTGTATCTACATTGAATATGACAAATGGGTACCTGCAGTCTGCTCTGGTGAATACTTTAAATTTCAATCCTACGAGTATCGTAGCTGTTCCGGATTCAGCGGTGAAACTTGATGAAAAAATTAAAGTGAAACTAGCACGTTTTGAATCAGGCGGAATGAAGATACGCATTATTAATAAAGCTTCTTTGAAACTGAGTGTAAAGTTCGGAATTGCTGAACTCGGCGATAATTTCAAAGGGGGTCAGGAATACAGGCTACCCGGAACAAATACGCAAACCGGAATTGTGGAAATTATGCCGAAAGACTCGTTGGTTGCGACGATTAATATGAAAGATGTTACTTTCGCTTCCCGCGACAGATCGGGACTCGATACCGTCGTAACGCGGTTCTTGCACTTCAGTCTGGAGATTAAAACGCTGAAGGCCACCGTCGGATATGTTTTGGTAAATAAAAATGACCTGGTCACTGCCGATGTTCAGCCGCAAGGTTCCTTTGTCCTCAAAGAAGTTCAAGGTAAGGTCCCGCCCGATACAGTTAAAGTCAATGAGCCGTTTCAGGTTGGTATCGGAGATATTGCCGATAACCTTACGCTTCAGGGAATAAACAGCGCGATAAAATTATCTGCGAATATTTTTAGCACCGGATTTTTCCCGACCGACGTGAATCTCTATATCGTACCGCTGAACAAGAACGGGGGCAAAGGAGATTCTGTTCAACTGACGGCTCGTATCTTTCCCAGCGATCCGAAGGTGATCCAAATTGACAGTTCGAAGGTGAATAAATTAATGAACACGTTTCTTCCCGGAGAGTTGCCGTCGCAGTTTGTCGTACGGGGCAAAGTGATCATTAGTCCGTTGGATCTATACAGTGATGATAGCAATCCTAAAACAGGGGTGGGCCGTCTTGTGCAAGACGATAGTGTCTTTGTGAATCTGGATTACGCGATCCCTGTTGCGATCGGCATCAACAACGGTGTCCTGAAAAATCCCCCTACGGAATTCTCACAAACAGTCGACACCAGTCAAGTGAATCTGATTAAGAACGGGAAGATCTATCTCGACTTTAAGAATACATTTCCTCTTGATGTCGACATGAAGGTAAAGTTGTTAAAAGGATATATGTTCAAAGACACTCTGAGAGCAGATACTATTTCTGCGCCGGTGCTGACTATTCCGCAAGTTGCTTCCGATTCAGTGAACTATCCTCCATTGCGTGTTGCGGCGGATACAACGGTGGCGAGAACCGGGAGGCAGTCATTCACATTTCTGAATTTAACGCCGGATGATGCCAGAAAATTAAGCAGCGCATCCTTCAGCGCCGTTGAACTGAAAATGAATACTGCGGGGAACGGAAGCACGGCAAAACAATTCAACCTCACTGATAAACTTGTCATGTCTGTCAAGGCGAACATCACCTTCCTTGTCAGCGAAGACCGTTTTAAGTAACCACATTAAGAAGAAAGGACAATGAACAATGAAAACATTTGAAAAGAAATATTTCGTTGCTGCACTTGTAACCCTTCTTGCACTTGATGTGGTGGTGACCACAACATCGTTTGCAGGAGGAGATAAATTTTCGCCCCGTCTGGTAGGTATGGGACGGGCGTTCACCGCATTTTCCCGCGGTCTTGATGCCGTCGGCGTCAATCCCGCCAATCTTGCGCTGAATGACAGGGATGCAACGGTAACGATCAATCTTGTGCCGATCGGTTTTTCTATCGGCAGCGACCTTATCAATCTGCAGATTTACAATGATTATTTTCAGGGAACGAAGGATCCGGTGACCGGAAATCTTATCAAAGATCCCGTGACCGGTAATGCAGTAGGAAAATACCTGACTGAGGATGACAAAAATAAAATTCTTGAGTTATTCCCATCTGGTATTGCCCGAACACAGTCAAGGATAGAAACGGCGCCGATCGGCATCTCACTGCAGATCGGAGATTTCGGATTGGCTATTGTGCCGGCGTCGATCCAAACGGCCGTCAATCTTGATCTTGATAAAGCGTATTTGGAATTTCCGCTCCGCGGTTATGGTGCTGGACAATCATATTTATTCGATGGTACGGCGATCAATGGACAATCCGTTATAGAATCGAATGTTTCTATGGCATATATGCTGCCGTACGAATTCCGTAGGGTATCCGAGATCTCCATCGGCGTTGGAGTAAAATATTTGCAGGGACTTGCTTTCGTGGCAACGGACCATTACACCGGTTCGATAACTCCCCTTACAACGGTGAATCCCGGCGGTGTCGTTACGAACGATACAACAATTGCCAAGTTCGATTTTCTTCAATGGGTTGCTCGTGTCGATCAAAATAATATTGCGCCCGTCGGTACAGGTTATGGAATTGATCTCGGCATTTCCATGCGGTTATTTGATAACATTCAATTCGCCGCCAGCATTACCGATATCGGGAAAATAAAATGGAACAAGCATACACAAGCGATTATCGGCAATGCTTCGTTAAGGTTAGGTGCTGCCGGAGACAAAGAAAATCAGCAAAAGCTGAAAGATGCGTTCAAAGGAAGGACGGTTGATACCACAGGCTTTGAATTCGATCTTCCGACTGCTGTGCATGTGGGTGCCGCGGTACAAATGGACGATGTGTTCGATGCAATTCCATTTCGCTGGCTTGTTGCTGTTGACGGACACTTTGGATTGAACGAGATCGGCGGCAATACGAAATTGCCTCAGTTCTCCATAGGAACGGAATTGGATCCGGTAGCAGGGTGGCTGCCTCTCAGAACCGGCGTAATACTGGGCGGCCGTGAACGATTTGCATGGTCAGCCGGTTTTGGATTCCATATTGCCAATACCTTCGACATTGATTTTGCCACGCAGAGCATTGCAATCTTGTCAAATCCCAACACGTTCAGAACGGGTTCATTTACGATGGGAATGCGGTTAAGATTTTAAGGGAGCGATGGTGTGATTTGTGATCCCCGAAAGTAACATTTCGGGGATTGTTATTTTAAATGGATCGTCGGAGGCGTGCAACAGGGATCATCATCGATTCGCGGTATTTCGCAACCGTTCTGCGTGCGATGTTGTATCCTTTTTCTTTCAGAATTGCGGCAATATCTTCATCGCTCAGCGGTTTTGATTTATCCTCAGTGCCGAGGATCTCCTTAATGCGTGCTTTTACTTCCTTGTTGGATACATCCTCTCCGTTTTGTGTGCTGATCCCTTCGCTGAAGAAATAGCGCAGTTCATAAACCCCGAAATCTGTCTGGACATATTTCCCGTTTACAACGCGGCTGATGGTGGAAATATCCATCCTGATCACTTCTGCGATATCCTTATAGATAAGAGGTTTCAAGCCTTCGCCCCGTTCAAAGAAGTCTCTCTGGCGGTTCACGATCTCTTGCATTACTTTCAGCATCGTCTCTCTTCTCTGATAGATGGAGGCGATGAACCATTTTGCAGCATCGAATTTGGAACGGAGAAATTGTTTTGTATCAGATCCAACCTCTTTGTTCCGTTTCGACATCAGTTCCTTATAATTGCGGTTAATGCGGAGAGGCGGAACGTTCTTGTCATTGAGTTGTATAATGAATGTATCTTCATCATTGGTGACGATGAAATCCGGCGTCAGATAGTTCTGTTGAGCGTCAATTGTTCCTTCTCCCGGCTTGGGATTGAGATGGGATATGACATCAAGAAGTTTCTTTACATCATCGATCGAAATGCCGAGGACTTCTGCGATCTTTTCGTAATGTTTTTTTGTGAACTCGTCAAAATGGTCGCGCAGCAGACGTTTGGCATGTTCGATCAGAGTATGATCCCCTTTGGCGAATTCCAACTGAACCAAAAGACATTCCTGTAAAGAACGGGAGGCGATTCCGACCGGTTCCATCCGTTGAATGATGCACAGCACCTCTTCCACCTGATTGACGGTTAGATGCATTTTGTTGCTGAGGTTGATGTCATTAACGATTGATTCAAGATCGCGCCGTAGATATCCGTCTTCATCAATATTGCCGATGATCTCTTCGGCTACAAGCATGCCCATATCCGTCACATCCGCGAGATGAAGCTGATCGAGCAGCTTTTCCGTAAGCGGTGTTGTTGCCGCAATCGGTATCTCTTCTTTTTCTTCATCGTCGTTCTGCTGATGCGTTTCGCGTTTCGGAGCGAACGATTCTTCATCGCTCAGGTAATCTTCAAACGAGAACTCATCTTTCTTCTTTTCTTCCTCTTCCTGTTTTGCCTCTTCCTCTACCGCCGGCGTTTCATCCGTCGATTGTTCCGCATCAGTTTCTCCGTCTACCCCTTCTTCCAGCAGCGGATTGATCTCGAGTTCCGTTTTGATCATTTGCTCCAGAGCAAGGGAGGGCAATTGCAGCAATTTTAGATACTGGATCTGCTGTGGCGTGAGTTTCTGAAGTAATCGCTGCTGTTGGGATAAATGAAGCATTATACTCGTTTCGTGTTAAGTGTTTCGTTCAATTTCTGGCACCACATTTTTCCAAAGACCCGTTCCAGCGGGGCCGACACAAAGCGGTGCAGGGCAATATTTCCGTTTTTCCCTTTTTCCAATGCCGGCAGGCACTCGCTGAAATATTCATAGTGAATTTCTTTTCCATCCCGGCGCATGCGTATGGGGAAGAGATGGCACGATACCGGCTTTTGCCAATCGTGTTTCTTCTCGTAGAACGCTCGCTCAAACGCACACTTGGCAATCTCACCGTCATAATATACGAAGACACACGCTTTACCTTCAACGCATTGTGTAGCATAGTTTCCCGGTTCGCCGTCAATAAGCCCGTCACGTTTAATTACATCAAGATGTTCTGCGGGCAGATATTCTTTTATTACCGGGAACGCTCGTGCAATCTCTCCAATTTCGTTATCGTGAAGCGGTGCACCGCGTCCTCCGGGGAAGGTGCAGCATGCGCCTTTACACACATCCAAATCGCAGGAAAACTTTACTTCTGCAACGGAATCGTCTACGCTTATTTCTCCAATGGTAAACATTTGACGATAGTAAGATAAGGATTTTTTGAGGAAGGAGAAAGAAGAACAAGCGAGTTGTAAATATTTTTTACACCCTGAGAAACATCTTGCCTGCCATTTGCCGTACAATCCCTTTGAATTCAAGACTTAACAGATTCACGAGAACGTCGGACGTGGTCAGTTGAGAGAGTTCTGAAATAGCATCGATATGGATTGGCTCGCCGGACAAAACATCATAAATTTTTTGCTCAAATGCGTTCAGTTGAGGCGGTTCGGCTCTGCGCGGCTTCGTTTGTATGACCGGCTGCAGCGGTATCTGTAATTCATCTATGATATCATCCACGGTTTGCACAAGTTTTGCCTGCCCGTTTTTGATTAATTTGTTCGTACCGTAACTTTTTTTCTCAGAAATATTTCCCGGAAGGCAGAACAATTCTCGGTTCTGGTCAATGGCCGTTGAGCCTGTGATCATTGCGCCTCCGTTCTCATCTGACTCTATAATAAGCGTCCCCAGTGACATTCCGCTGATGATGCGGTTGCGCCGGGGGAAAAAAGCCGGATGTGACGGCGTGCTCATCATTAATTCGGAAATGACGGCGCCGTTATGTTTTGATTCAATGGTCTCGACAAGTTTTTCATTCTCGCCGGGGTAGATCCTGTCGATGCTGCCTCCGAGAACAGCAACGGTTCTGCCCCGGTGCTGGAGCGTACTTTTGTGAACAATTGTGTCGATGCCGCGCGCCAATCCGCTGACGACAGTTATACCCCTTAGGGCAAGTTCCTGGGCAAAATTCTCTGCACTCAGTTTTCCGTATGTTGACGGATGGCGTGTGCCGACGATCGCTATGGAATAATTATCATTGATGTGGAGTTTACCGCGGACAAAAAGAAGAACGGGAGGATCGTAAATATTTTTCAGCTGCACCGGATATTCATCATCCCACAGCGAGATGATCCGGCCGTCCACTTTGTTCAGCAACGAAAATTGTTTTTCGATCAATTGCCGGTTGAACGCCGTATGCCGGATAAGTGAAGCGTCCGGTTCCTTGATCAATGTGCGCGGCTCGGCCGAGATGATCGTTTCCGTGTTGCCGAAATGATTAACAAGACTGATGATCTTTCTGTCGCTGATCTTGGGGATCGATTTTAAGTGTATTATATCCTGTATGCGGATCTCATTCTGCATCTGTTCACCCGAGTATCTCTTTTTGAAAACGGCCGACCAATTGCTCTGCTTCATCCTTTGTTTTTGCTTCCGCGATAATACGGATGATCGGTTCCGTATTCGATTTCCGCAAATGGACCCATGAAGCGGGAAAGTCGATCTTTAGGCCGTCGTCAAAATTTGTTGTCTCAGTTTTGGAATATTTTCCGTGCAGGCGTTTCAGGATCTCATCAGGCTTCAATGAGCCGAGTTCGATCTTGTTCTTCACGATCTCATATTGCGGCAGGCTTGCTTTCAAAGCGGATGCCTTTCCACCATAGTTTGCAAGCAGCTGCATGAATATTCCGATGCCGACAATTGCGTCGCGACCGAGATGGACTTCTGGTAAAATAACGCCGCCGCTCCCCTCGCCGCCGATGACGGAATGCAGTTCTTTCATCTTCGAAGCCACGTTAATCTCGCCGACCGGCGTGCGACGTACTGTTGCGCCGAATTCCTTTGCAACATCCTCAACGGCGCGCGTGGTGGAAAGATTAACGACAACGATATGCCCCGACCTGCCGAGTTTTTTTTCCGCTTCCAGAATGAATTTCGCCGCAGATACAATGGTATATTCCTCAACGAACGGAGTACCTTCTTCCGTAATCAATACTAACCGGTCAACGTCGGGATCGACGGCGATTCCAAGATTTGCTTTTTCCAGCACGACCCGCGCACAAAGGTCCGTCAGATTTTCGGGGATCGGTTCAGGCGTGTGCGAAAAAATTCCGCTGACTTCACAGTTCATTTCGATCACAGTACAGCCTAGTTCACGCAGCAATTTCGGAACGATATTCCCGCCGGCGGAGTTGACGCAATCCACAACCACTTTCAGTTTTCTGTTGGCGATCTCGGCCTTATTGATGCTTGGAAGCGAAAGAATTGTCCTGATATGATCGTTAATGAAATCGGGATCTTCGGTAAGCGTACCCTGTTCGTTCCATGCTTTGTATGTGAAGTTTCCCCGGTCGGCAATCGTCCAGAATTGTTTGTTTTCTTCTCCATTTAAAAACATACCGGATGAACCGATAAATTTTAATCCATTCCATTTCATTGGATTGTGGCTGGCGGTAATTGCAATTCCGCCGGCTGCGTGCAGTTTTTCAATGGCAAGACCAACGGTCGGTGTCGGACAAATGCCGAGCAAGATTACATTGCATCCCATCTGCTGTAATGTTGAGACCACAATATCGGAGATCGATTTTCCGGTGATTCTTCCGTCGCGTCCAACAATAATCGTTCCGCGCTTACAGTATTCTGCAAACCCTGCCGTATATTTTACGATAGTTTCCGGCGTTAATGATTCGCCGACGATGCCGCGAATACCGGAGATGCTAACCATTAATGACATATGTAGGTCCCGATTATTGGTGAAAAATATTGACCGTTAACTCAAATTTATTTTTTATATGTTTTGCGGAGACGATGCTTTGGTATTATGAAATTGTCTCACATATGCTTACGCCGGACAAAATGGGTTTCCGAAGCTGCTTTGTGCGCCATAATGCTGAAAACCGTTTTTGAAATGTAGTTAATATGAAAATAAGAATGAATCGTCAGTCAAGCAAGCACCATATGTGACCTGGATGTTTGCTTCTCTTCATCGCTTTTTCCATATTCCTAAAGACAAAAAATCGGGGAAAAGATTTGCTATGGACATCAAAAAGATCGTCAAAGTTACGTCTGCTGTCGGCGGAATTATTTTTATTGTAATACAAAGTATTCAGCCAAATCGCGAAAATCCTTTGTTCGATCCTACAATGACAATGCAGGCCGATCTTAAAATGCCTGCCAACATTGGACAACTGCTGGAGAGAGGATGCAAAGACTGTCATTCCGATCAGACAACTTGGCCGTTCTATTCATACATTGCTCCCGTTTCATGGCTTGTTTCTCACGACGTGATGGAAGGACGAAAGAATTTCAATATGTCTGAATGGGGAAAGTATAAGCCCGGTAAAAAAATTCAAAAGCTCACCGGAATTTACGAAGCTCTCTCCGACCGTTCCATGCCGCTTCCAAAATATATACCGTTACATCCGGCGGCTAATTTCAGCGATGCCGAACGTGATACTCTTGCCCGATGGGCACAATCCCAAGCCGAAAAAATGTTGGGGGGAGAATAAGGGGCAAAAGGTTCAAAAAACCATATCCAAACAGATTGTGATATACCATACATTTTCGCGTCTCATTTTCTTCTTGTTTACTGAGGTTTATCATACATTCAGTGTCTTGGTGATGGTTTGGTGTTCAATTCTTGACTACAGAAGCAATTTTTGCAATATTTGCAGTAAATATTGGAGTTTATTCATGAAATTTTCTTTTTACCGCGTAGCATTTTTTTCAATCTGCATGGCGGTATTGCTTTCCTCATGCGGTCCAAGTCTTTCGAATATTACGACTGATCTTATTGAGCAGGGGAGAAATGACGAGGCAATTGCGCGCATGAAACGTGCGTTAGTCCTGTCTCCCGACACACCCGAATATCTTAAACTGATGGCAATAGCGTACTATAATAAAAAACAGTATGAGGAAGCAGCCAAACTTCTTCAGCAGGTCCTAAAACTGGATGACGAAGACGACCAGTCAGCATATTATCTTGCGGCATCATACGAAGCACAACGGGATTACAGCAAAGCAATTCAATATTACCGTATCTATAATGAGTTGACATTCTTTGGAGAATACAAAGAGGTTGTAGAGACAAGAATAAAGCTATTATACCGTCAGCAAATGGAGCTGGAAGCACAACGCGCTTTACAAATGGAACAACAATTGGACGTTGCCAAGATACCCGCGAATACGATTGCTATCTTGTATTTTGAGAATAAAGGACAAAAAGCAGAACTGAATCCGTTGCAAAAAGGATTGTCGGAAATGCTAATCACGGATCTTTCGAAAGTGAAAGCCTTGAAAGTTCTGGAACGGATACGGCTGCAGCAATTGGTAGAGGAAATGAACCTGTCTGAAACGGATATCGTGGATCAGAAAACGGCACCGCGTCTGGGAAAATTGCTTGGTGCGAACAGATTGGTAAAGGGATCGTTCTTTGACCTTACCGGAGACAAAATTAACATCGACGCATTTGTAGCAAAAGCGCGAACAGGTGAGATCGACGCATCAACAAATATCTCCGGCAAAGTACAGGATTTTTTTAGGATGGAAAAAGAGCTGGTCTTTAAGATCATCGATCAGATGAAAATAAAACTTACCGATGAAGAGCGCGAAGCAATCATGGAAATTCCAACGGAAAATTTCTTTGCGTTCCTTCAGTATTCGCGCGGTTTGGATTACGAAGACCAGGGAATGTATACTCAGGCGTTTGAATCCTATTCGCAAGCTGCTGCGGCTGATCCGAATTTTGCTCAGGCGAAAACGAGCGCATCATCTGCAAAGAAATCGGAACAGATTGTTGGAACAACTTCGCCTACCTCATCGAATGATGCAAAATCATCGGATCAGAGTCAGGCCGATCAGAAACAATCAGACCAAAAACAGGGACAACAATCAACCGGAACTGCATCGAAGTCATCGTCGGCCACCAAAACTTCCACATTCAACTTTGTTCCGCCCCCGCCTCCGCCTCCGACAAGTTATGCCGGGGGAGGTCAAGGAAATATTATTAATGACCGCATCGGTAATCTTCTCGAAAACATCAACAACACAGTGAACCCGGGGACCGGTTCTCAAAATACGCCGCCTCCAACAGTCATAGATCCGTTAAAAGCGCCGCCATTACCACCAAATTGATATCTTGCGTTTACGCACAATGCTTTTGTTGCAGCTTACGAAAAATCGAGTTTTCATCAGTTAAAAAAGATCTTTATAAAATATAACAGCACAGTGTGATGATTAATACAACTTTAGAGCTTCGCTCTTCACATATTTCAACCGTAGTATTGCTGGTGACGGTTCTGTTCTTTCATACGGCTTTAGCACAATTTGAACAGCCCGGCGGCAGCAAATCGCTCTTCAGCGGTGCCACCGGGATAACGTTTGGCGGTACTCAGCAGCAATGGACGGTGCAGGATTCGGGGACGATAGTGCAGCAATCAGCACCGGTATCAATTTCAGTACCATTGGCAAACCGGTTCCTGCTTTCGGTGACAAATTCCGGTGCAATCACAACATTTGATACCTCAAAAGTGTCAAGTATAGCCGATACACGTTTATCGCTTTCGTACGTTTTTCCAGGTGAAAAAATATGGCTGACAGGCGGCGTAAGTTTGCCGACCGGAATGACACATCTGACATCGTCACAATTGCAATTGACATCGCTAATTTCACAGACTGCATTTGCATACCGCGTGCCTACATTCGGACAGGGACTAAGCGGGAACATTGCTGTCGTTTATGCCGGGACAATAACGCGGAGAATGGTGGTGGGACTCGGTGCATCGTATTACTACAAAGGAAAGTATGAACCGGTGGAGGCATCGTCGAAATTTGAATACGATGCAGGGGACGAATTTTCGGTGAATCTGGGTTATGATTTTATTTCCTATACGAAAATTGCCCGGCTCTCGTTCGACCTTACGGCGACATATTTTCTGGAGGACAAATTGAATGGTAAGACTGTCTTCCGCTCCGGACCACGATGCGTCGGATTGGCGGCATATTCCTTAAAGACGGGAAACTTGAATCATCTTTTGCAGGTGCGAGTCCGGTACCGTTTGCCAAACACATTCTATAACGGTGCGGCAACGACAACATACAATAAAACGATTCAAATGGAAGGGCAATATTCTCTCTCGTATCCTCTGAGTCAATGGCTGTTGGGTACCGCTGTGGGAGAATTGAAATTGTTTACTGCTGATCAAATTCCGGTTGGCGGTGTACCGATAGAAACAGGGAAAGCACAGATCGGAAGCGCCGGTGCCGATGTAACATTTTTATTTTCCGACATCTTCTATCCAACGCTGAATATTCGGTATGCTCTCGGAAATATCACATTGGATAATAATAAAAAAGATGTCCGCGGTATTGAAGCGGGGCTCACGATACGGATTGTTTTTTAAGAAAATATATTCACTTATCATATCATAATACTGGAAGGAAATCAGTATGAAACAGAAACATTTACTTTTTAGCTGGTTGGCTGTGTGTACAATGCTGATGAACAGCGTCATCTTTGTTCAACAGGTGCAGGCTGGTGACCCGAAAACAATTGCTGTACTGTATTTTGAAAATAACAGTGTCGTCGATAAGGACAAATTGGATCCGCTGAAAAAAGGTCTGGCGGATATGATGATCACTGAAATGACGAAGATCAAAGGGATCAAAGTCGTTGAACGGCAGCGGATACAATCCATTATCGAAGAACTAAATCTGAATGAAACCGATATGGTCGATAAATCGACCACCCAGAAGATGGGAAAAATACTTGGAGCGAAAGTGATGCTCTTCGGCGGCTTTTCGAATCTGTTCAACGATAAACTCCGCATCGATGTCCGCATTGTCCGTACTGAAACCGGCGAGACTCTGAAGGCGGAAGAAGAGACCGGCGAGCTTGACGAATTTCTGACGATGCTGCAATTGCTTGTGAAGAAGATCGCAACCGATCTCGAAGTAAAGATGACCTCGGAAGATGAGAACAGGCTTGAAGCAACGAAAGACGGAAATTTTGACGGGTATATCACCTTTGCAAAAGCCTTGAATCTTGAGGATCAGGGAAAGAAGTTTGAAAAACAGGGAAAAAAGTCCGATGCAAAATCGTCGTATGAGAGTGCACGATCCATGTTCCAAAAGGCATTGGATGAATCGGAAGGATATGAACCCGCCAAACAAAAGGCGGAAGAGATGGCGATGTTAATTTCGAAAATGAAATAATTATTAATCATTCAGGAGAAGAGACATGAAACGCATTCTTTCGTTACTCTGTATTTTTTCGTTGGCAGCAGGGTTTCTGCCGCCGGCTGCAATCATGGCGCAAAATGCCGATATGCCCCGCGTTATGGTAGTTGTTGATGAGAAGATCGACAATGTTGACGCGACAGCAAGAAAAGTGGCCGGCAAGATCGAAAAAGCGCTGCTCGAAAAAGGATACCGCATTGTTGATTCACGGCAATTTTCAGAGGTTCGCGCGCGCGATTTTGCGGCGCCGGATGCCGTTAAAGCAAAAGAACTCGGCAGACGGTACGGCGCCGAACTGATCATCGCAGGGGGTGCTCAGGCGAATTTTGGCGGCGAAAAAGAAGTCTACGGCATCAAAACGAACGAATTCACATCCGACGGCGAAGTGAAATTGATCATAACCGATACGGGTGAAATACTGGCGGTCTCCAGCGCATCGTCGAAAAAATCTTCGCAGGGGAAAGCACAGGCAGCATCAAAATCACTTGAAGAAGTGGGCGATGTTCTTGCGGCGGATCTGATGTCGAAGATCGAAATGAAGATGAAGGAACAGAAAGAAAAACCAATCATCGTGGAACTCATCCTTCAGGGTGTCAACGATGCTTCGCTGGTGAAAATCGAATCTGAACTTCCGGCGAAGATTGCCATCATTCAAAAGATGAAATTGCGGTATATGGAAGGGGGGTCGGCATCGTTTGATGTGGTGATGAAAGGAACATTGGATGACCTTCGGAAAGCCTTCTCCGGCATGCAGGAATTTTCCGTTGTCGGCGCATCGGGCAATCGCCTGGATGTTTCTACGAAAACAAGCGGGATAAAAAAAGCCAGCATGATCCTTTCGAGCGCGCTTGAGATCACGGAGTTCAAGGTTGAAAATATTTTTCCGGCACAATTTGTCTATTATTCAAAAAATCCCATCGGTGCAGTAACACTGGAGAATACGGGAAAAACAGATATCAAAAATATCAAAGCAAAGATATTTATTCCCAGCTACATGTCGTTTGCATCGGAGCAGATGATACCGCTGCTGAAGGCCGGCGAGAAGAAAATGTTTAACGTCTCGGCCACGCTGGATAAGGATAAACTTCAGTCCGTCAGTGAGAATACGGTTGCTCAGATCAAAACAGAGATCTCCTATAATCAGGCGGGTGAGGAGAAAGTCCGCAGCATTACAAAACCTGTTACGATCTACAGCAAGAATTCCATCAGCTGGAACAAACCGAATCATGTCGGTGCCTTTGTAACATACAAAGACGCAGCAGTGGAGAATTTTTCCCGCAGCGTTGTCGGAACTGTGAAATTTGACCAGTCGTTGTACCCGAATGCATCGCGGAACATGCAGAATGCAATGAAGATATGGGATGCCGTCCGTACATTCTCCATCAATTATGTTTCCGATCCGTGGGTAGTTGCGGAAGGGGATGTGCTTGATGAAATACAATTTCCGCGTCAGACACTGGCAAAGAAAGCGGGTGACTGTGACGATAGTTCCGTTTTGCTTGCCGCATGCCTGGAGAATCTCGGCATACGCACAATGCTGATCGGAACATCAGATCACGTCTTCATTATGTTCGATACCGGTGTGAACAAAAAGAATGCCTCGCGCGTCAGTCTGAACGAGCGTGATTATGTTGTCCTTGAGAACACCGTTTGGATTCCACTTGAAACGACCATTATCAATAAGCCGTTCTCGGAAGCATGGAGCA
This sequence comes from uncultured Ignavibacteriota bacterium, assembly GCA_903861125.1. Lineage (GTDB taxonomy): Bacteria > Bacteroidota > Ignavibacteria > UBA10030 > UBA8401 > UBA8401. The sequence continues at coordinate 29,387 of CAIOTF010000021.1, read as the reverse complement.
TGGGCGCCGGCGGATATTATAAAACCAAGGATGCAAACGGAAAAATTGATCTGATGGATGTGCGTACATCGTGGAAAGTTTCTCCGCCAAGCAATCTTGCGAGTGATGAAAAGATCGCCGCGACTCCGGCGGCTGCTGATATTGAAAAATTACTTTCTGCCGATGCGCAGAGCATCTTTGCTGCAAACAACGATATGGCAACCCAAAAGGTGGCATATTTAAAAAGCCAGAACAATGAAAAATCTGCGAATGAAGCAGCCGTCATTCTGGCCAACGCGGGAAAATATGATGAAGCAATCAGTACGATCAGTGCATACACATCCGCTTCAACGCAGAATAATCTTGGCAATATTTATCTGCTGAAAGGTGATTCACTGAATGCATTCAACAGCTATACGGCCGCAATGAGTGCCGATGCGAAAGACGGTGGGATCAATCTTAACATCGGTCTTTTAAAATACCTCGGCGGAGATCATGAAGGAACGGTCGCGTCATTTGCTTCAGCCGTTTCAAAATTTCCTTCTCAGGAACAGGCCTATGCCGAATTGGGCATTGACAATATTGTAGCGGAAATGGGGCAAACACGCGCCGCGGAAAAAGGAGCATTCGTCGACAAAGGTGAACTGCAAAGCCTGCTGTTTAGTGCGCTGCAGGATCTGCAAGTCCGCAAGGAAGCACGTACGGCAAGCCGTCAGGTGCGACGCGGAGAGAATAAGTTTCTCTTTGGCGGACGCCGTGGCATCGATCCGACTGCTTTAGCGAATATCAAGGATTTCCTCTATTGGAAAATATAGTTTTTTTTTGCAAGTTACCCTCCAAGTCGGAGGGTAACTTGTTTTAAAAAGCAAAATGCCTCCCAGCCTCTCTTTTAGCCTTCGGAGTATTATGAATAAAAAACTTTTAAAGTCTCTTTTCGCTGTTTTGTTTGCAGTCCTCTCGATCGGAATCACTAGTGCATTATTCCGGTTTGAATTTTTTAAATCGCTGGAACTCAAAGCATATGACGCACTGCTGCAGGCCCGTGGCGAAAGGACGCATACAAAAAATGTGGTCATCGTAACGATCGATGAATACACGATGAAAGAACTTGATTATCCGGTGCCGAGAGATAAATACGGTACCTTGCTTGCCATCCTCGCGCAAAGCGGCGCTCAGGCGATCGGGGTCGACGATCTTTTCCCGACAGTGCGTACAGACAGCGTCTCGCAATTTCAGAATGACCAGTTTCTGTTCTTTCACGCGTATGCGCCGAATGTGTACCATGCCATCGGACCATTTGTTCCCAAAGAAGAAAACTTGGGCGAACAAAGAGCCATCGATCTGGAAGCAGCAAAGACCCTACGTCAACATGCAATTCCAAAGCACGAGCAATTTAATTTTCCACGGGCAACATACATCGATGAACGTCCCATCGATACCCTTGTTGGTTTGGCTGCCGGTATCGGACATATTTTGATACAGCCCGATTCGATCGACGGCATTATCCGTTCGGTACCGTTCTTTGTGGAATATGCCGGAGATTATTACCCTACATTCGGTGCTGCCCTGGCATTTGCCGCAGCAAAGGTGGATCTTCAAAAAATTACCGTTGAAAAAAACGAAGAAGGGGGATTGACGGTCCGGGCGGATTCGCTTGAGATTCCGTTGGACGGACATGGATATTTGCAGATCGATTATGCCGGTCCGGACAGCATATACAAGCACATCTCCTTTATGGAAGTGCTTGATGCTTTCAACAATAAAGATGCAGCAACGCTGGCAATGTTCAAAGATGCAATTGTTATCATCGGTCCAACGGCCCGGTCCATTGGAGACCATAACCCGACACCTCTTTCCGATATTTCTCCGAACTGTTTTGTTCACGCCAATGTGTATGACCAGATCAGCAGCGGAAAATATATCTCATCAGCACCGTATCACTCACAGCTGCTTTTGCTCATCATTATGGCGCTGGTTGTTTCTATTGCCGCAATCGTAATGAAATTGCGCTGGAGTTTTCCTATCGGTGTTATTTTTATTGCCGGTTATCTGTGGATCGCATATTCCTCGTTTGTTAATACGGGTGTCGTGTACCACATTGTAGAGCCGATGGTAACGCTGTTTTTCTGTTTTGCTTCCGCCATGTCCTATAACGCGGCGACCGAAGGGAGACAAAAAGCGCAGATCAAGGGTATGTTTGAAAAGTATGTCGACAAAGCGGTCGTAAAACAAATTCTTGATAATCCATCTCTTGTTAAACTTGGCGGTGAAGAACGCGAACTGACAACTCTGTTTGCCGACATCGAAGGTTTTACCAGTATGGCGGAAAAGATGGGTCCGCAAAATACCGTAGGTATGCTGAATTCATATCTGACCGAGATGACGAATATTATTATTGAAAACGGCGGTACGATCGATAAATATATCGGTGATGCGATCATGTCATTCTGGGGAGCGCCGCTGTCCGATTCTGATCAGGCATACAATTCATGTGCGGCTGCGATCAATATGCAGCGAAAGCTTACAGCGCTTCACACTAAATGGATCCATTATGGACGCCCGGTGGTCAATCAGCGTATCGGTATCAATACCGGACGAGCCGTTGTAGGGAACATGGGTGCGGAATCGCGCTTGAACTATACCGCGATCGGCGATGCCGTGAATCTTGCCGCCCGTCTTGAAGGTGTGAATAAAGAGTACGGAACACGGCTATTAATGAGCGAATATACGTATCGCAAGGTCCACGACAGAGTTCTTTCCAGAGAAATGGATCTTGTTGTTGTGATGGGAAAATCGGAACCGGTACGCATCTATGAATTGATTGCACTGGCCGACGAAGTGCAAACCGATGCAACAAAGAAGTTCCTGCAGTTCTATCACGAAGGTCTTGAAGCATACAAGAAACGTGCATGGAAGAGCGCTATTGATCAATTCCAGCAGGCACTTTCCATCCGGCGGGACGATGTTGTTTCCAATCTCTATATTCAGCGCGCGACACTGTTCAACGATTCGCCGCCGCCGGATGATTGGAACGGCGTTTTCGTGATGACAAAAAAATAACGGGAAACCCACTCCCCAACGGCTGAGCAGACAATGTTCAGCCGTTGTTATTTTATCCCATTGTTACATTGATTTTTCATCATTTCTTTTATACTTTATTCCGGCAAATTTTATGAATAACATCTCATCCTTATGAATCCATTCTTTAGATTTATCAATTCTTCGGTCGGCAAAAAAGTGTTAATGAGTCTGACCGGAATTTTCCTGGCGATCTTTCTTATTGAGCATCTGGCAGGGAATCTTTTACTCCTCAAAAACGATAACGGCGAGGCGTTCAACGGTTTTGCAAAATTCATGGGAGGCAATCCGGTTGTACGCGTTCTTGAAGTCGGCCTGCTCAGCCTGGTGCTTTTGCATATCTTCAACGGAGCCCGACTTTGGTTAGGCAACCGCAGCGCCCGTGATAAAGGGTACGGTGTTTATAGGCTTAACGAGAACACTACTTTGCAGTCCAGAATGATGAAAATCTCTGCTGCTCTTGTTTTCGTATTCCTTACCGTTCACATGAAAAAATTCTGGGTGCCCGCCCGTTTTCAGGGAGAACATGATATTGCATCATTGGTATATTATACATTTCAGCAGCCGTTCTATGTTATTTTCTATCTCACGGCGTTCTTCATTCTGGGTTACCATCTCCGGCATGGTTTCCAATCGGCATTCCAAACGATGGGTTTTCGGACGAAAAAGTATCAGTCGTTGATCGAATTTGCCGCCGTTCTTTTTTGGCTGGTGCTGCCGATCGGTTTTGCGGTCATACCGTTGTACATCTATTTCTTCGGCGGAAGCCCTGTTGCTTTTGCTCAATAATGAATCACTGAAAAATTTATGACTATAAACTCAAACATACCCGAAGGATCGATCGAGAAAAAATGGTCGAATCATAAATTCAACATGAAACTGGTTAATCCGGCCAACCGACGGAAGTACAAGATCATCGTCGTTGGAACTGGTCTGGCCGGCTCATCCGTTGCTGCGACACTCGGAGAACTTGGATACAACGTCCACGCTTTCTGCTATCATGAATCACCGCGGCGTGCTCATAGTATTGCTGCCCAAGGTGGTATCAATGCGCCGAAAAACTATTCAAACGACGGTGACAGTGTTTACCGTTTGTTCTATGATACCATAAAGGGGGGCGATTACCGTGCCCGTGAAGCGAATGTCTTCCGCCTGGCAGAGGTCAGCGGATCGATTATCGATCAGTGTGTTGCTCAAGGCGTACCATTTGCGCGGGATTATGCAGGGTATCTTGACAATCGCTCGTTCGGCGGAGCGCAGGTTGCCAGAACATTTTATGCACGCGGACAGACGGGACAGCAGCTGCTGCTTGGTGCGTATGCCGCACTTAACCGACAGATCGACGCCGACACCGTGAAATTCTATGACCGCCGAGAGATGCTGGATGTGGTTATTGTCGACGGCAAAGCGAGAGGAATTGTAGCGAGAAATCTTATCAACGGAAAAATTGAATCATATGCGGCCGATGCTGTTGTTCTTGCAACCGGCGGTTACGGAAATGTATTCTTCCTATCAACAAATGCAAAGGCAAGCAACGCTACGGCAGTATGGCGCGCGCATAAGAAAGGGGCTTTGTTCGGAAATCCCTGCTTTACGCAGATCCATCCTACATGTATTCCCGTTTCGGGCGAGCATCAGTCGAAACTGACGTTGATGAGCGAAAGTTTGCGCAACGACGGCCGAGTGTGGGTGCCGAAGAAGAAAGGTGATACACGCAGTGCCAAGGATATTCCCGAAAACGAACGGGACTATTATCTGGAACGGCTGTATCCTTCGTTTGGCAATCTTGTTCCGCGAGACGTTGCATCGCGCCGCGCAAAAGAAATGTGCGATAATGGTTACGGCGTTGGCACTTCAAAGATGGCGGTCTATCTTGACTTTGCTGATGCGATCAAACGTTTGGGAAGCGACGCGGTATTCCAAAAATACGGAAATCTTCTGGACATGTATAAACAGATCACCGGCGAAGATCCCTATAAGGTTCCAATGAGAATTTATCCGGCTGTCCATTACACCATGGGCGGTCTCTGGGTTGATTACAATTTGATGAGTACCATTCCCGGATTATTTGTGCTGGGCGAAGCGAATTTCTCCGATCACGGTGCAAATCGTCTCGGCGCAAGTGCGCTGATGCAGGGTTTGGCAGACGGATATTTTATCGCTCCATACACTATCAGTAATTATCTTGCGAGCAACAAGTTTGCTGCAGTGAAAGAGGACCATAAGGAGTTTACCGAGGCAGAGAATGGTGTGACGGCAACGATCAATAAATTATTGAGTATCGACGGAACGAAGACCGTTGATGAATTCCACCGCGAATTTGGTAAGGCAATGTGGGATTATGTCGGGATGGCGCGGAACAAGGCAGGACTGCAAAAAGCGCTGAAGATCCTTCCGGAGATCCGCGCGAAGTTCTGGAAAGAAGTAAAGATCACCGGCAATGCCCACGATATCAATACCGAGCTGGAAAAAGCACAACGTGTTGCGGACTTTATGGAACTCGGCGAACTGATGGCGATTGATGCGCTGCATCGCGAAGAATCGTGCGGCGGCCATTTCCGCGAAGAATATCAGACCGAGGAAGGCGAAGCAAAACGTAACGATAAGAAATTCGCCTATGTGGCAGCGTGGGAATACACGGGAAAACCGGGCAAACCAAAATTGAACAAAGAGGATCTGGACTTTGAAGAAGTTCATCCGTCACAGCGGAGCTACAAATAAGGAGAAATGAATGAAACTTACGCTTAAAGTTTGGCGCCAAAACAATAAGAACGATGAAGGACGGTTTGTCGACTATCTTGCAAAAGATGTTTCACCGGATATGTCGTTTCTTGAAATGCTCGATGTTGTGAATATCGATCTTGTTAAAAAAGGTGAAACACCGATCGTGTTTGACCATGACTGCCGGGAAGGAATTTGCGGCAGTTGCGGAATGATGATCAATGGCCGTGCGCACGGTCCGGGCCGCGGTATCGCAACCTGTCAATTGCATATGCGCAGTTTCAGTGACGGAGATGAGATCACCATTGAACCGTGGCGTGCAAAGGCATTTCCTGTGCTGAAAGACTTGATGGTCGACCGAACAAGTCTCGAGCGGATTATGCGTGCCGGCGGGTATACATCTGCAAAAACAGGCGGCATTCCGGACGGAAATACGATCTTGATCCCCAAGCCGGTTGCCGACGAAGCGTTTGATGCCGCGGCATGCATCGGATGCGGCGCGTGTGTTGCGGCATGCCCGAATTCATCGGCAATGCTTTTTGTCGGTGCGAAGGTATCACAATTGGCGCTTCTGCCCCAGGGACAGGCCGAACGTGAAACGCGCGTGACACGAATGGTTGCTCAGATGGACGAAGAGAAATTCGGTAGTTGTTCGAACACGTATGCGTGCGAAGCAGAGTGTCCCAAAGGAATTTCGGTAACACACATTGCACGATTGAACAGGGAGTTTGTATCGGCGCAATTTTGATCTTCAGGAAAGTGTAATAATTGAAACGCCCGGATACGATGTCCGGGCGTTTTGATTTTTGTTCCTGCACCTCAATTCAAGACAATACTTTCGGAAATAAATCTCTTCACTGACCATCCGCTACCAAGCAGGCCGAGTACCATTCCGAACGCGATCATTGCCGCATAAAAATACGCTTCAACCGCAAAGAAATCGGAGAGTTCGGCACTAACAAATTTCTTTGCAAGATAGACGATGCTCCAGATCATACATGCGGAAAGGATCCCGCCCAATACTCCATGCAGCATCCCTTCGATCAGGAACGGCATTCGAATGAATCCACGGGTTGCGCCGACAAGCTTCATTGTTGTAATCATCTTCCGCTTCGCATAGATCGTCAGGCGGATCGTGTTTGACACAAGAAAAACCGCAGCGATAAGCAGCGTCAGACCGATGGCTGCACTTGCGCCGATGAAGACCTTCACCCTTCGGTCAAGAATTTCAAGCAGAGTTTTTCTGTAGACGACATCATCGACTCCGTCGATCTTCGTCAGGGCGGAGTAGACGACCTTGGCGCTGTCCGAGTTTTTGTATCCATCAACGAGACGCAGTTTGAACGATGCGGGGAGTGGATTGAAATCCAGAACAGCGTTGATATCCTCGCCGAATTCTTTCTTAAAGATCTTTGCCGCTTCTTCTTTGGAAATGAAGGATGCACTCTGTATGCCCGGCACATTAAGAAGAGCGGACCTGATCGCAGCCGTATGAGCTGAATCCGCCTCCGAAGCGATGAACACTTCCATCTCGACCTTATCGCGGAACGACTGGATGATGGAATTTGTGTTGCGGTAAATAATCGCGAACAGACCGAGCAGGAGCAGCGAGATTGTCATTGTGAAGATTGTGATGACAGAAGAAAGGCGCGCGCGCCTGAATCCGGAAAAACCTTCTTTGAACGAATAGAGAATTGCCATATTATTGCACCACCTTGCCGATCTCATACGATCCGAGAATTTTCAAGTATGAGGTCATTCCTTTTAGTTTTTTAAGTGCCGAAGCAAATTCACGGTTAGTTTGATTTGATTCCACATCAACGAAGAACAGGTATTCCCACGGCTTGCCGACGAACGGTCGGGATTCGATCTTTAAGAGATTGATTTTCCGTTCGGCAAAGAGAGATAAACAGTGCACCAGGGATCCGGGCACATGTTTCGTTGCAAAGATGAGCGATGTTTTTGCCGGTGCTGAGGATGGAACCGCTGTTTTCGACAAAACAATAAATCGTGTGAAATTCCGGTGATCAGTCTCGATCCCTTTTTTGAGGATATTCAGATCATAATGTTTCGCCGCCTGTTCGCTGGCAATAGCCGCCGATGTGATCAACTGTTTCTCAGCGATCATTTTTGCGGCGCCGGCAGTATCGTAAAATTGATGGAGTTTCACATTCTTCAGTTTCCGTAAAAAAGTGTCGCTCTGACCCAGCGCCTGAGGATGCGAATAGACATCTTTGAGATCTCCAAGCGCAGTACCGGGTAGTGCCATCAGGTTCATTTTGATCCTTAATTTCACCTCACCGACGATCTTTAACGAAAATTCCTGCAGCAGGTCAAAATTCTGGTGGACGCTACCGAACAGGGAATTCTCAATCGGAATGACTCCGAAAGCAGACCGTTTCTGTGCTACGTCTTCGAATACATCGCGGAAGTTTTCGCGGGGGATTACGGCACATTTATTTTGGAAGTAGGCAACGGCAGCCTGTTCGCTGAATGCGCCGAATTCGCCCTGAAAAGATACTTTGGTTTTGGTCATAGTATATTGTTGAGATCTTAAAAATTGGATTCATCCCGCCAGCGGGTGATCCTCCAGAGATCGCCGGGCTGTGCGCGTTCCAACGTCCAGTTGGCGTAACCGTCAACACGCACGATATCGTTCGTGCTGAAGGTGACTGTGAGATTAAAATTTCTGATGATCGTTGCTTTCAGGCTGTCCGGTTCCATATTCGAAGAGATAATAGTGTTCCAGACGAGGTCCAGACGCTGAATATTCTGGAACAGTCCGTATGTTGTGCGGATCTCATCGTCACGGCCCCAGAACACATCGACCCCTTTATCGTAATCACGATAAATAAATATAAAGTTTGGCGCAAGAACCTGTCCGTAAATTGTTGAATCGCGGAACGCGTATGCCTGTTTGAAATTCTGAAAAACGCCGTCGATCTGATGCTGATCACCGAGGATAGACTGGCTGTTCGAAATGGATGAATCAAGCTTCGGTGCAAACGGATTGTCGCAACCGCTGAATACTATGACGGCAGCTATGATTGCGATCAGATGTCTCATTTCGAAAACTGACCTTTAAGTTCACTCCAGCTTGAATCCTTTTTTGTTTCAAAATCCACCCACCGGTAGATCGACCAGATGTTGTTCTTATTGGGAGCAATGTACAATTCACTTCTTCCGGTAAATTGTTTTGCCGTTGTCCGCGAATGAGGGATATAAACGATGTAGTCCATGGTGTAGGCAACAGAATCGGACTGGAATTGAATATTGGAAACAGTTGTGAACGACAATTGCGGCGTTGATGCATTTCCGATCTCTGTTATGGCATTGCGGAAATAATCCGATTCGGAAGTTTTGTTCCATGAGAGAAACACTGCGCTGTACCGGGCAGAGGCAGACTGTGTCGGAATGAATCGGAACGTCGAATCGGCGAAAAGCTTTTGATACTCCTGCAGGTTCTTTTGCTGGAATGCCGTTGTAAAATTTGAGATCAGCATTGATGCAGAGGTAGCCGGCTGCAAAGTCTGATTATCGGCAACAGGATTTTCGGGATCACGTGTGTCAAAAAGGTTGCAGGAGAGCAACAGCAGAGAAAGTGCGGCACTATAATAATAGTTACAGCGCAACTCGTCCCTCCAGTGCACGCGTCAATGTTGCTTCATCGGCAAATTCAAGATCACTGCCGATGGGAAGTCCGCGGGCGATACGTGTGACTTTAACGGAAAGAGGTTTCAATAATTTTGCCAGGTAAAGAGTGGTTGTTTCACCTTCAACGTTCGGATTGAGAGCAAGAATGATTTCCTGCACGTCATCGCTCAACCGCGTCAACAGTTCTCTCACTTTCAGGTCTTCCGGTCCGATTCCGTCGAGAGGAGAGAGTGCGCCGCCAAGCACATGATACAAGCCGTTGAATTCGTGCGTTTTTTCTACGGCGATAACATCGTTCGGTTCTTCCACCACGCAGATAATCTTCCGGTTCCTTTTTTGGCTTGCGCAGATGGAGCAGGGATCGCTTTCGGTGATGTTGAAGCAGACGGTGCAATACCGCACTTTATCTTTTACGTCGATCAGCGTTTTCGAAAATTTTACGACCTCTTCACGCGGCATTTTTAGTACGTGCATAGCCAAACGCTGTGCCGTCTTCCGTCCGATACTGGGAAGTGATGCAAATTCTTCAATAAGCTGTTCGATGGTTTCTGATGTGAAGATCATATTTCCCTAAAGGTAAAGAGGACGTTGTTTTTGTCTGCGAATGGTAATCTATACATCATGCTGTCTGTTATCCGAACATCTCCTGTTCCACTTCCTGAAAGATAATATGTCCGACGGTGATATGCCCTTCCTGTATCCGTTGTGTATCGTTTGACGGCACCACAATCGCAAGATCGCATAATTCTTTTGATCTTCCCCCCTCATTTCCCAAGAATCCGATGGTCGACATCTTCATCTCTCGCGCTTTGATAAAAGCATTATTCACGCTGGCAGAATTTCCGCTTGTCGATATGCCGATCAAAACATCTCCTTCGCAGCCCAATGCTTCAACTGAACGGGCAAACACATTGTCGTAACCGATATCGTTGCCGCCAGCGGTGAGTGTTGACGTATCGGTTGTGAGCGCAATCGCCGGAAGTCCCGGACGTTTTATCTTGGGTGAAAGTCTGATCACAAATTCGGCAGCAAGATGTTGAGCATCCGCCGCGCTGCCGCCGTTACCGCAGAGAAGAACTTTCTTTTTATTGTTGAACGCTTTGATAATGATGTCGATCGCTTTTGAAATATCTCCATTGCACTGTTCAGCGATCTTCAATTTTGTTTCAGCGCTTGCTTTCAGCGAATCCTGAATAAACGATTGACGGTAGACGAGCGTAAGAGGCAAATGTCCCATGGAAGTTACTTGTTAAGAATGCAATGTTGAAAAAGATATTTATCCGCGCAGCCGTGACTCTGCGATTATGATGTATGAATGGCGGAAGCGAACTCTTTGATCAAATTTGAACTGCCGTTCTTTTCGAGAACGGTTCCGGTGACGATAAATTTTGCGCCGGCAAGCACTTTCTTCCGTGCATCTTCCGGAGTTTTCAGTCCGCCGCCAACGATCAGCGGAACGGAACAATATTTTGCCACGGCACCGATCATCTCTTCGGGAACGGATTGTTCTGCGCCGCTGCCGGCCTCAAGATAGATCAGTTTGAAACCCAATATCTCCGCTGCCAATGCGTGAGCAACGGCAATATCCGGTTTATGACGGGGGAGCGGGCGTGTGTTACTCATGAATTCCGCCGATGTTGTTTTGCCCGATTCTATGAGCATATACGCGGTCGAGATCGCTTCCAGTCCTATTTTCTTTACAATCGGCGCCGCGAGTACCTGGCTGCCGATTAAATGTTCGGGATTTCTGCCGCTGATGATGGAGAGGAACAGAAGGGCGTCCGCCTCTTTGGAAATCTGCATCAGACCGCCGGGGAAAATCACTGCGGGAACATTTGTATGCAGCTTAATGGTTTTAATGCTCCGTTCAAACGAATCATCGACGATAAGACTGCCGCCGATAAGAAAAGCATCGGCGCCTGCTTCGGCCGCTTGTTCGACGAACGAAGGGAGTTTTTCGGCAGCGATCTTGTCCGGATCGATTAGGACAAAATAACATGCGCCTTTGGATTTTGCGGTTGATAATAACGATGTATAAATCGGGAAGTCCATATTTACCGTTTTATTTTTGAAGGATTTTGGGCCGTATGAAACACTCTTGCTATTAATATTGAAACGTTGAGATGAACTTTATAAATAATTTTATTACTCCATACTAATTCATCAATCCTGCTACAACATCGGGAAAATTCCTTAATGTTTCATCCAGTTTGGCAACATCTTTTCCGCCGGCTGTTGCAAGATGTGGTTTGCCGCCGCCGCCGCCGTTCAGTTGCTTTGCAATAATGCCGACGATCTTTCCGGCCTGCAGGTTCTTCGTTTTGATTAGATCATCGCTGACAACACAGACGAGAGCCACTTTATCGTCGATCACAGAGGCAAGAAGTCCCACGCCGCTTCCGATTTTTTCGCGTAAACTGTCCCCAAGGGATTTCAGTGCGTCCATATCGTTTGCCGTTATTCTAGAACTGATGATCTTAAAGCCATTCACATCATGCGCCGTTGTTACCAGCCGATCGATGTTTCCGCCGGCCGATTGGACTGCAGCTTTTGCTTTTTCTTTTTCAATGCACTTTTTCTTTTCGCTTAATTCCAGAATATAGTTTTCAAGCGCCTGGTACCGTCCCAATTGATCCGCGAATTCTTTTTTCAATTCATCGGTTACGATGGAGTGCGGGATCTCCGGAATATCCTCGAACTTCCGCAACTTCGTATCCAGTCCCAGCGATTCTTCGTTCGAAAATGGGGAGGAGGCACCCAAGGTGTCGTGCATTGCCTGGATCTCGTCGATAATGTCGTACGCGTATTCGATCCGTTCACGGTATGTTTTGTTCTGCAGTTTGAGATATTCAACCGCATAATCGTACGTTAGAGCTTCCATACGGCGGACGCCGCTGGCGCTGCTTGATTCCGTACGGATCTTAAAGAAGCCGATCTCTTTTGTATTCTTCACATGAATGCCGCCGCAGAATTCCTTGCTGAACTCACCGAACTGCACCACATTCACCCGGTCCCCGTATTTATCGCCGAAGAACATCATGGCACCCATTTTTTTTGCTTCGTCGAACGGAATATTGCGGTGATGCTGCAGCAGGATATTTTCTTTGATCTTTTCGTTAACAATGTTCTCGATCTCCGCCAATTCCTGTTCGCCGACCTTGGCAAAATGTGCAAAGTCGAAACGGAGATAATCCGGAGCCACGAGCGAGCCTGCCTGGTGAACGTGTGTGCCGAGCGTCTGACGCAGCGCCGCGTGCATTAAATGGGTTGCGGTGTGATTGCGTATGATCGAATTGCGTCTTTTCGGATCAACTTTTGCTTCGGCTGCATGGCGGGCGGAATTTTCCGGAAGGTCACTGCCGAGAATGTGCACGTGCACTTTGCCGCTTTTCTGCGTATCGACAACGGGATATGATTTTCCGTCGATTATGATTTCGCCGGCATCACCAAGTTGTCCGCCCGACTCAGCATAGAACGGTGTCGTATTCAGAACAACGAGATTTTTTTCTGAACTTATAATTGTTGCGCGTGCTTCCGTTGAATCGTAACCGAGAAATTGGAATTCCTTCTCAAATGCTTCGGTTGAAAACTGTCGGGCGGATTCCTTGCTTTGGATTGCAATGCGTTCGCTTTCGGTAACATCGGTGCCGCCATGCAGTTTTGAATCCCGCGACCGTTCGCGCTGTTCGTCCATCAGTTGAGCAAATGTGGCAGCGTCAACGGAAAGTCCGCGTTCCGAGCAGAGCAGCTGCGTTAGATCCAGCGGAAATCCGAACGTATCATATAATTTGAATGCCGCTTCGCCGGGAAATACTTTTGATTGTTTCAATCCTTCCACGGTCTGCTCAAAGATCTCCAGTCCGCGGTCGAGCGTTTGGTTGAAACTCTCTTCTTCACTTTTAATCACCCGTTCGATATGCGCCTGATGTTCTTTGATCTCCGGGAAAACATCGCTCATCGTGTCGACGAGCGTCTGCACAAGCTGATACATGAACGGTTCCCGCAGATCAAGTTTTCGTCCCCAGCGCGATGCGCGGCGGAGAATGCGTCGAAGCACATACCCTCTGCCTTCGTTGGATGGGGTTGCGCCGTCGCCGATCGCAAAGGTCAGCGCACGGATATGGTCCGCGATGACGCGCATGGCAACATCGGAATCGGTATGATTTGCGTTGTATTCTTTTTTTGCTATCTCCGAAATTCTGGCGATGATCGGGGTAAAGACATCGGAATCATAATTGGAGGGGAAACGTTTGAAATTGGATTTCATCGATTCCATCACGGCGCACACACGCTCAAATCCCATTCCGGTATCGACATGCTTTGCCGGGAGATCGGTTAATGATCCGTCAGTATTTCTGTTATATTGAATGAAGACGAGATTCCAGATCTCAATCAATTCCGGTGAACCGGCGTTGACCATTGCTTCGGGTGCGTCGCCGCGCTGTGTTAGGTCGATATGAATCTCGGAACAGGGACCGCACGGACCGGTATCTCCCATTTCCCAGAAATTTTCCTTCTCGCCAAAACGCAGAATGTGCGACGGATCGATAAATTGTTCCCAGATCTTCACCGCTTCATCATCCGTCTTATACACAGTCACCCAGAGGCGTTCCTTCGGCATCTTCCAAACGCCGGTAAGAAGTTCCCAGGCCCACGCGATCGCTTCTTTTTTATAATAGTCGCCGAACGACCAGTTGCCGAGCATCTCGAACAGCGTATGATGATAGGTGTCGCGGCCGACCTCTTCAAGGTCGTTATGTTTTCCGCTGACGCGGATACATTTTTGCGTGTCCGCTGCGCGTGTGTAATCACGTTTTCCCGTTCCAAGAAAGATCTCTTTGAACTGGTTCATACCGGCATTCGTAAAGAGCAATGTCGGATCGCCGTGAGGGATTACCGGTGCGCTGGGAACGATGCTGTGCTGTTTTGATCTGAAAAAATCTAAGAATGATTGACGGATTTCGCGTGAAGTCATTTAAACTTTCTATCTTTCTCGAAAAAGTTGTTTTTAACTTTGATTGAGTGTGAATGTATATTGTTGTATCAGTCTACAGGAGATTATTACGTAATTGAAATACTTTTTAGACTTCCACTTGTGTCATTAGCTCAATTTCTTCCAAAACACTTGTTACCTGAAGACATTTGACCAGTTCGCCAATGTACACGCACGACTTACCGGTATGATGCACTTCCAGAGTCATCCTTTCGGCGGTATGCAGGTCGCAGCCCGTTGCCTTCATAATTTGATGGATTACCTCATCAAATGTATGCACTTCGTCGTTGAAGAGTATCGCTTTTGCCGGTTCCTGCGTTTTGGTCTCGTCAATTACTTCTTCTTCGGTATGTGTTGATAAATCGGGCATTTTCCTTCTTAAATTTTATTCAAAATACGGAAAAACAGAGAGCGTTGCAAACATTCAATTTCTTGCAGTGCTGAAAAACTCTATGTATATTGAACAAATTTCTAACAACTCTCACTACAATTTGAAAGATAACCATTATGATTTTCGATTTGGACATGATCAAAAAACTCTATTCCGGCTACGGTGCAAAGATTGCTGCAGCCCGCACGCTTGTCGGAAGACCGCTCACACTTACGGAAAAGATCCTTTATGCCCATTATTACGAAACACCAAACAAAGCAGGGGAGCGCGGAAAAAGTTATGTCGATTTTGCTCCGGACCGTGTTGCGATGCAGGATGCAACGGCACAGATGGCGCTTCTCCAATTTATGTCCGCTGGCAGAGCAACAGTTGCCGTTCCCTCCACGGTTCATTGCGATCATCTAATCCAGGCCGAAGTAGGTTCGGTTAATGACCTGCAGCGTGCGAATACCGATAATAAAGAAGTGTATCAGTTCCTTGCCAGCGTTTCAAATAAATACGGCTTAGGTTTCTGGAAACCCGGTGCCGGAATTATTCACCAGGTGGTGCTGGAACATTATGCATTTCCCGGGGGAATGATGATCGGAACGGATTCGCATACGCCGAATGCGGGAGGACTTGGAATGGTCGCGATCGGTGTCGGTGGGGCGGATGCCGTAGATGTGATGGCCGGAATGGCATGGGAATTGAAATTCCCGAAAGTCATCGGTATTCATCTGAAAGGAAAGATGAACGGATGGACTTCCGCAAAAGATGTTATTTTGAAAGTGGCAGGAATACTGACTGTAAAAGGGGGAACCGGTGCCATTGTTGAATATTTCGGAGAGGGAACAAAATCGATCTCCGCAACAGGAAAAGGAACCATCTGCAACATGGGTGCAGAAATTGGTGCGACTACATCTGTTTTCCCGTATGACTCAAGAATGGCTGATTATCTCCGTTCGACAGACCGTCATGATGTAGCGAGACTTGCCGATGGAATTAACGAGCATCTGAATCCCGATCCGGAAGTTCTGGCAAATCCGGGGAAATATTATGATCGTGTGGTCGAGATTAATTTGGATGAACTTGAGCCGCACATAAACGGTCCGTTCACCCCTGATCTTGCTTGGCCGATCTCAAAATTTGCATCGGCTGTTCGAGAGAAAGGGTATCCGGAAGAGTTGAAAGTGGGACTAATCGGAAGCTGCACAAACTCATCCTATGAAGATATTGAACGTTCAACGTCTGTGATACGGCAAGCGTTATCGAAAGGACTTACGGCAAAATCCGAATTGATCATCACTCCGGGCAGCGAACAGATACGCGCTACCATCGAACGGGACGGACAGTTGAAGTCCTTGACGGAAGCCGGCGCTGTTGTAATGGCGAATGCATGCGGTCCCTGTATCGGTCAGTGGAAACGGCACGATGTTGCCATGGGTGAAAAGAATTCCATCATTACTTCGTTTAATAGAAATTTTACTGCACGCAACGACGCGAACCCTGCAACACATGCATTCGTCGCAAGTCCTGAGATTGTTGCAGCGTTGGCAATCGCCGGACGGCTGACATTCAATCCGCTTACTGATACGATAGAAAATGCAAAAGGTGAAAAGATAAAACTCGATGCACCCAAGGGAGAAGAATTGCCGAAAGACGGTTTCAAACCGGACGAGGATGGATATGCAGCGCCGGCAAAAGACGGCTCGCGCGTGAAGGTTGCGGTAAGTGGAAAAAGCGACCGGCTGCAGCTTCTTGCACCATTTAAAAAGTGGGAAGGAAAAGATCTTGAAAATCTCCGCATACTGGTAAAGGTGAAAGGAAAATGCACGACTGATCATATTTCGCCGGCAGGAAAATGGCTGAAGTACCGCGGACATCTCGACAATATTTCCAACAACATGTTTATTAATGCAGTGAATGCCTACAGCGGCGAAGCCGGGAAAGGAAAGAATCTTCTTTCCGGAGAGATAAAGGATTATTCTGCCGTTGCGCGCAACTATAAAGCAAAGGGGATTGGTTGGATTACGATCGGCGACGAAAATTACGGGGAAGGATCTTCACGTGAACACGCTGCGATGGAACCTCGATTCCTTGGCGGACGCGCGATCATCGTAAAAAGTTTTGCTCGTATCCACGAGACCAATTTGAAAAAACAGGGGATGCTTGCATTGACATTCAAAAATCCGGCCGACTACGATCTGATACGGGAGGATGATGTTGCTGCGATACGCGGGCTCACAAAATTTTCACCCGGCGTACCGTTGACGCTGGAACTGAAACACAGCGATAACACACTTGACAACATCGAGTTGAATCACACGTTCAACGAGGGGCAGATCGAATGGTTCATAGCGGGGAGCGCGTTGAATCTTATCGCCGGCCGGATGAATACACCGGATGTAAAGATAGCACCAAAGAAAAAAACGGTGAAAAAGGGAGCAAAAAAACCGGTAAAGAAAGTTGTTAAGAAAAAATCTGCACCGGCAAAAAAGAAATCAAAAGCAAAGCCGGCTGTAAAAAAAGCCTCAGTAAAAAAGAAAAAAGCGGAAAAAAAAGGAAATCGGAGTAAATAGTCGGGAACGAATGATGCCATTACCGGCGTTATGATAGTGACAGTCATTTTACCAACAAAATAAAGGATATTTATGCCGTTCGATCCAGTGATGATCCAACCGTTCCGCGATGAGTTGTTGGATTTGGGTATCAAAGAGTTGTATACAGCAAATGATGTTGACCAAGCGATCAGCAACAATAAAGGGACATTGCTGATGGTGATCAATTCCGTTTGCGGATGCGCTGCAGGAAAAGCTCGTCCGGCCATTCGCAAAGCGCTGCAGCATGCTAATCTTCCGGATAACACGGTGAGTGTATTTGCCGGTCAGGAAGTTGAAGCCACTGCACGTCTGCGTGAACGATGGCTGCAGGGAATACCGCCGTCATCTCCCGCCATTGCACTGTATAAGGACAATGAACTTGTCCACTTCATACCGCGGTTCAAGATTGAAGGACGTTTCGCAGATGAGATTTCCGCTGATCTGATCTCTGCCTTCGATGAATTTTGCAGTAAAAAAGCAACTGTATAAAAACAATATCATACGGTGCCGCTTACAATACCTGTGAGCGGCATTTTTTTATTTTAAAATCTGTATACTGCTGAATGATCATGAGACTATCGGACGATGGAATGCGACCCAACGTTAAAATATGCTGCATCTCATCCATACAGGAGGCAGCGCTTGCCATCCAATACGGTGCATCTGCACTCGGATTTGTTTCGGCGATGCCGAGCGGACCGGGACCAATTCCCGAAGAGTTGATTGTTGAAATTATCGTCACAGTTCCGGCTGGCATCGCAACATTTCTGCTTACATGCAGGCAGGATGCTGATTCCATAATTGCCCAGCAGCAAAAGACAAAAGCGAATACGATCCAATTAGTCGACACCGTTCCGTTCAGTGTATATTCCGCATTGCGAAAAGAACTTTCAGGGATAACGCTTGTTCAGGTGATCCATGTTGCCGACGAAGCATCGGTCGGAGAAGCAAAATCCGTCGCACCGTTTGTGGATATGATCCTGCTCGATTCGGGAAATCCTAAACTGGCAGTGAAGGAGCTCGGAGGAACGGGACGAAAACACAATTGGGAGATAAGCAAACAGATTGTCGGATTTGTGAGTAAACCGGTTTTTCTTGCCGGCGGACTGAATGCGGGAAATGTTCGTGAAGCGATCGATGTTGTCCGTCCGTATGGAGTGGATCTCTGCAGCGGTGTCCGTTCCAACGGCCAATTGGATGAAGAGAAAGTAACAACGTTTTTTCAAGCAATAAATAACTGCGCCCCGCGATAATATTTTTCTTACCGAGAAGATGTGATCTATCATCGACAATATTGATCGTCGTAGCATCGGGGTCCTGCTTCTCACAACGCCTGCAAGACAACAAAGATTATTGTTTACTTTGCCGGATTCATTCTTGCAAAAGCTTTCCGAAGTTCTTCCGGTCCTGCCTGGATCATGGTTTCACTGAAACCGAAGGTGAGTTCCATTTTCCCTTGCTGTAACTGTTCGAACACGGCGTCGATGAATGCTTTCACCGGAGGGGCCTGATCGTGTAATCCTTTTCCGCCCAGATCGGTGTTCAATGCCGGCGGGATCAGTTCGATGACTTCAATATTTTTTGATTTCAAAACGTGCCGAAGTGAAAGTGTGAATGAATGGAAGAACGCTTTTGTTGCAGAGTAGACCGGAACTTTTGCCAGTGGAGCAAAGGAAAGACCCGACGTGACATTGATGATCGTTTCCAGCGATTTCAATTTGGTAAAAAGTGAGGTGAGGTGAACGGGGGCCTCAATATTGATGGCGATCTCATCTTTTGCCCGCTGAAAAAAATTACCGTCGGAAACAGACATCCATTGCTGAATACCGGCATTGTTGATCAGCACATTCAGGTCCGCATGCTGTTCCGAGACCCATTTGTACAAATCTTCCCTCTCTTTTGCGACGGAGAGATCACATCGTCTGGTGACGACCGTTGGAAATTTATTCGATATTTCCCGCAGAAGAGATTCGCGCCGGCCGCAGATGATTACCATATTCTTTTCTTTAACGAAACGCTCAGTGAGACCAAGGCCGATGCCCGAAGCGCCGCCTGTGATAAGTATCTTATTGTTCGATATTTTCATGGATTCCTTTTTTCGATTGGTTGGCCGGGTGTGACGTTTGCGTAATGCTGAGAGGTATTGTTCTCGCGGCTGAAAGAAGATAGATACAATCTCAGCCAGTATCAAGGTTGGCGAAAGGGAGGATTCACTCTATGACAATATTGTATTTGTCCAACAGTCCGGCAATTCCTGTAAATGAAAACTTCGCTTTTTTTATTCTGTTCGTTTCCGGATCGATGGAGTAATTATATGAAGAGCGAAGATCAGCTTTTTCCAAAACGGTATTGTTGAATATTGTACGCGAGAGATCGCATTGTTCAAACCGTACAGCGGTTAGATTTGTTTCGGTGAAATCAACTTCCTGAAGGTCGCACTCTTTGAAAACGGATTCCTTTAAACTCAGCTTATAGAATGAGGAAAGTTTTACCTGACAGCGTTCAAAATTTGCCGAGAAGCCGAATTTATTGCATTCCTCAAAATGGACCCCGAGCAATTTGCATCCTGTAAATTTTACGTCCCTCAACACCGAATTCTTCAGTTTCACCAGACTAAGATCGCAGTGCTTGAATTCACAATCGGCAAAGTTCATGTTTGACAGATCGCATTTTGTAAAAATGCAGTTGTCAAACACGCAATGTTCATATTCGCCCTGAGGGAGGAGATTGTGAGTGAACGAGACTCTTTGAAATTCCTTGTGTTCCGTAAATGATGAGGTCATTCAAAAATAATTGTCAAGATTGTTATTATCGTTATCTTTAGTCCGGAAAAAAAAGTGACGAATGCTAAGGTTAGACTTGATGAGAAGAATTTATTCCTCGTCAAAATAGTCGTTGTCTATTTTTTTTAGTTCGTATGTTTGTTGAGATGTGCAGCCAAGATTGTTATCTATCATCAGCTGAGTTAATTGGTCACCGTCAATCAAAACAATTTTTGTTTCGTTTTTCGGTGTGTATTCTAAAGCTTCTTTTGTAAAATGAGATGTTGTTATAAAGATCCCTTTTTTCGCACCTTGTCCTGCTAAGGCACCAACAAATTTTTGTAAATCAGGTCTCCCAACAATGTTACCCGGTTTCCAGCGCTTAGCTTGGATATAAATAATACCAAGGCCTAATTTGTCTTCCTTAATTGTGCCATCAATCCCTTCGTCACCACTTTTCCCAATCGCTTTACCCGCATCCTTGATTGAACCACCATAACCCATTTTCACGAGTAATTCAACAACAAGTCTTTCAAAAAAAGATGGTGAAAGATCGATTACTTTGTTTAACAGTTCAGATGACAACGATTTCCGAATTCGTTGATATGCTTTATCAAGATTTTCCTCTGGTGTCTGTTCAGCAAATGACTGAGGCGTTGATTCTTCTTCGTTTTCGGCAACATTCCTGCTTGCATTTTGAAATTCTATAAAAGCTGGGAATTGTCTTAGGTATTTGGCGTCAATGCGTTCAGGATTTTGTTTTAGAGTATTTAGCCCAATATCGGTAATGACAAAAGTTGCCCGTTTTGGGGAATCCAGCAAACCGGCTTTTTTCAAATACGTTTTTGCCCAACCGACTCTATTATCAAAGATTGCCTGATTTCCGCTTGCTAAGAGTTCTTTCCGTTCTTCATCTGATACATGAAATTCATTTGCCAATTTTTCAATAAGATCTCTATATTTGTGTTCCTGTTTGTCGGAAACAAATCGCAGAAGTGGAAGCATTAAAGATTGGTAATCAGGTATCATATGCGTTCGTAATTTGTCTAAAATATCAACCTTGCGAAGGTATTCATAATGTCTCAAATAACCTTCGCAAGGCGTGATCGATTATTTCTTCAGCGATTTTGTTTCTCTATTGCTGTCCATGTTCAGGAAAGGCTTCAGCAATTCCATCGGCAGCGGGAAGATCACCGTAGAGCTGTTCTCCGATGCGATCTCCGTAAGTGTTTGCAAATAGCGCAATTGCAGTGCGATAGGATTCTGATTGATGACTGCAGCCGCTTCGCCCAATTTTACGCTTGCCTGCAATTCGCCTTCGGCATGGACCACTTTCGCACGCCGTTCACGTTCTGCTTCTGCTTGTTTTGCCATTGCGCGCTGCATTTCCGGCGGAAGGTCGATTTGTTTCACTTCTACGTTGGCAATTTTAATTCCCCACGGTTCGGTATGATTGTCGATGATGATCTGCAGCTCGTGATTGATCTTGTCGCGCTGTGCAAGAAGATCGTCCAGCTCAAATTGACCGAGGATGCTCCGTAATGTTGTTTGAGCAAGCTGCGACGTAGCATAGATATAATTTTCCACGCTGACGATTGCTTTGTCCGGCTGAACAACGCGGAAATAAACCACCGCATTCACTTTTATTGATACGTTGTCTTTGGTGATAACATCCTGCGGCGGAACATCGAGCACAACGGTGCGGAGACTTACTTTCACCATTCGGTCGATTCCGGGAATAAGGATGATAAGTCCAGGACCTTTTACGCCGAGCAAACGGCCGAGACGGAAGATCACTCCACGCTCGTACTCGGACAACACTTTAATGAGATTGAAAAGAATGATCGCACCGAAAGCGACCAAGAGTATTAAACCAACCATGCCATCCATACTAGTTCTCCTTTTTTATTTTGTGAACACGCAATGTTTCATAAACATTGTTACCGCAAACTTTTTGCGGAAACCATCCGAATATACAGATCCCCAATTGTAACATACGGGGTGACGCGCAATTTAACTAGAAGCATCCCAAAAGTACTAATTTGTTGACATGCCGAGCGAAGTTGAGGCATGAATCTCTTGAATTGTCACACTTCTGCCGCCATTATTTTTGATCAGTGAGCGGCACCCCGCTAACTTATAAGTATGAAGGCGGGGGAACTCCGCTCAGTGTGACAATTTTCAATAATTACAGTTTTTGAGATCAAATCAAATAGATTTTTTTACTTTTAGCATCAAACCATGAATTTCCGTTACTGTAATTTTTGAATCTTTGACGATCTTTCCTTCAGAACTTTCAGCACTCCAGATCTCACCCTGAACGCGGACCTGTCCGGAAGGATTCAGCGCCGTCATGGCGATTCCTTCGGCACCGATCATTCCCTGTTCGCCGGTATTGACCTTACGTTTCTGCGCCTTCAATCCTGCACCGACAACGAAAGCAAAGAAAAGAGCGGTAACGATAACGAACGGAATGACCACCGAGAGCGATACTTCTATGAATTCCAGCGGTTCATCGGTTTGGTAAAGCATTATGGAACCAAAAAAGAACGCAATGGCACCGCCGATGGAGAGCAATCCGTAACTGGTGATCTTTATTTCGAGCAGGAACAGAATGATACCCACAACAATAAGAGCGAGGCCCGCATAATTGAGCGGCAACGTCTGCATTGAATAGAGAGCAAGAATAATGGCAATGGCCCCTGCAATGCCGGGGAAGATGGAGCCCGGATTGTACAGTTCGAAGAAGAGACCGTAAATGCCGATAAGGAACAAAATGTAAGAAATATTCGGATCGCTGAGCAGGTTAAGCATCTCATATTGCCAGCCCATGGAATGATCTTCGATCGTTGTATTTTTTGTTGCAAGCGTAAGAGTATCTTTTTCGATAATGACTTTTCTGCCGTCAAGAGAATCGAGCAGCGCGGCGCGGTTGGGCGCGATGAAATCGATTACATGTTCCTTCAGTGCTTCCGTTTCGGTGATTGAAACGCTGCGGCGGACGGCCTCTTCCGCCCATGTAATATTCCGTTTCCGTTTTTCCGAAATGGTGCGAATGAACGCTGCGGCATCGTTGGTTACCTTGCCGGACATAACGGAATCCATTTCACCCTGTGTATTCACCGGATGTGCAGCGCCGATGTTTGTGCCTGGTGCCATTACGGCGATATGTGCGGCCATAGTGATAAAGACGCCGGCCGATGCGGCCCGCGAACCTTGCGGGGAGACATAGACGATCACCGGTATTTTCGCGTTCAGGAATTCCGAAACGATATCACGCGTAGATTGGAGAAGTCCGCCGGGCGTATTCAGTTCTATAATAACGGCCTGAGCATTCTTGTTCTGCGCATTCTCAATACCATGTTTCAAGTAATCGTTGGTTGTTGGATTGATGCTTCCGTTGACGGTGAGAACGTGGATCGGTTGTCCTGCAAAAAGAAGACCAATCAGCAAAAAGAAGGAGAGGAGGAGATTTTTCATGGCTGTCTTTTTCGATTATTATACAAAGGTAGAGAAAGATGGCGGTGAAAACAAGCCGCGTTAATAACAGTCGCGGCGGCAGGTATTCCGCGAAAAATGCCAGCAAATGGAATATACCTTTGTTGACTGTCTGATGATTCATGAACGGGTGGTAAATTATCCGATTAATAGTATATTTAACATGAAGAATTATAAATTATTTTATACCCGTAACCACGTTATGATCTGTTCATTGTTTGTCAGCGAACTTTCACTTTTCACCGGATTTGTAATTCTCCGCGAATCTCTTCCTGTATGAATAAGGATCCGTTTCTGGCATTCCGGTATCCCGAATTCCGGTATTTTGTTGTCGCCTCATTTTTGATTACGGTTGCGCAGCTTGTTCAGGAAGTGGTGATCGGATACGAATTGTACCGCATCACTCACGATCCGCTTGCCATTGGAATGATAGGATTAGTTGAAGCAGTTCCGTTCATCGGACTCTCGTTGTTCGGCGGGCATCTTGCGGACAGGCTTAGCAAAAAAAAGATCATGCTTTTTTCGGCTGCAGGGATCGTCGGCTGTTCGCTCTTTCTCCATTTCTATACGACTGAATCGATGCGGGCAACGCTTTCGCCGTTCGCGCTGCTTGCCGGGATCTATTCGGTCATCTTTTTCATCGGCGTTCTTCGTGCGTTCTATTCCCCTGCCGGTCAGTCGCTCCGCGCATTCCTGATTCCACGCGAAGCGTATGAAAGTGCTTCAACCTGGAGCAGTTCTGCCTGGCAAAGCGGTGCGATCGTCGGCCCGATGGTGTCCGGTTTTCTCTATTCGTTGTTCGGATTTTCCAATACGCTGCTGATTGTCGTTGCGTTGATCTGCTGCACATTTTTTTTGTTGACGCTCATCAAAGACAAGTCTGTTCCTGCCCCCTCGAAACACGAAAGCATTCTTGCAAGTCTGAAGGAAGGAATTCATTTTGTCTTCAATACGAAGATCATTCTGTATTCAATTTCTCTTGATCTTTTTTCCGTTCTGTTCGGCGGAGTGGTGGCCATTCTGCCTATCTTTGCCGAAGATATCCTTCATGTCGGGGCGGAAGGACTCGGCATTCTCCGCGCAGCGCCGTCGATCGGTGCGGTGATCACGCTGCTGCTGCTCTCAAAATTCTCTCCGATGAAACATGCGTGGAGAAATCTGCTGATTGTTGTTACGGCGTTCGGTCTCTGTATTCTTACCTTTGCACTTTCTACCGTGATGTGGATTTCGCTTGCAGCGCTTTTCTTCAGCGGCGCGTTCGATAGTGTCAGTGTTGTAATCCGCGGAACAATTCTGCAATTAATGACGCCGGACGAACTGCGCGGAAGAGTGCAGGCGGTGAATGGAATGTTCCTTAGTTCATCCAATGAACTTGGAGCGTTCGAATCCGGTCTTGCTGCGAAAATGTTCGGCACCGTTCCTTCCGTTGTATTCGGCGGAACGATGACGCTGGTGATTGTCGGATGGGTCTATACAAGATCGAAGGAATTATTCGCTATTAAATTAAAGAATTGAAGATTGGTCGGCCGGAAACTTGGCGAATTATGTATTTTGCAATCTGAAGAAATAGAGATTGTACCGCGGTAAAGGATTCCGTACATTAAAAAATAAATGGGATCAGTTTCCACGTACGTTTTTGATATTCTGTATAATCGGGCAGGTGCTGAGGGAGCAGTTTCTCTTCTATCTGAACCTTTCCAATCAAAGCGGATAGAAGGATGAACCAAAACGTAAAGAGAAGAAGGGATGGAACTTCAGCGATGAACGATGCGGTGATGAGCAGTACGGATGTGTACATTGGGTGACGCAATATTCTGTACGGTCCGGTGGTAACAAGACGAATATCCTTTTTTGGTTCGGGAAAAATTCGCAGATTGTCGAATCGCATGGTCACAATTGACGCAGAACCTAGAAGCAATCCTCCGGCGAAAATGATAATGGTGAATATCATTGCCGGGAAAGTCCCGACCATCATGATCAAGAATATCATAGAAAACTGAACGCCAACAAGAACCTTTGAACTCATACTATAATATATGAAAAAAATATTTCCAGCACTTCTTATTCTCCTCAGCGCCGTGTTCGGACAGACACAGCAGCCGGACGGAGCTGAACTGCAACTTGCCATCAATAAACTTTCTGTTGTTGGATCGGTCCTCTATATAGCTGCGCATCCGGACGATGAAAATACGGCATTGCTTTCGTATTTCGCCAAAGGAAAATTGTACCGAACAGGTTATTTGTCTGTTACACGGGGAGAAGGGGGACAGAATGCGCTCGGATCTGAACTCGGTTTGGAACTTGGCATCATCCGCACACAGGAATTGCTTGCGGCCCGAAGGATTGACGGAGCGGAACAATTTTTCACCCGAGCGATCGATTTCGGATATTCCAAATCATCCGATGAATCACTGCGGCTCTGGAACAAGGACAGCATTCTGAGCGACGTTGTATTTGTGATCCGCACATTCCGGCCGGACATTATTATAACTCGTTTTTCTCCCACGCTGGGCGGGCACGGACAGCATCTTGCCTCGGCTATTCTTGCACAGGAAGCATACAAAATCTCCGGCGATGCGAACGTCTTTCCGGAACAACTGAAATTTGTGCAGCCCTGGAAAGCGAAACGGATACTCTTCAATCATTTCCGCTTCGGCGCAACAACGTCCAATCCGCAGAATCTTCCTTCAATGAAATTAGATGTCGGTTCGTTCAATCCGCTTCTCGGCCGATCGTATACCGAACTTGCCGGAATCGGCAGAACGATGCACAAGAGCCAGGCGATGGGATCGGCGCAAAACAAAGGGAGCAATATCAACGAGTTTGTTGTTACCGATGGTGCCGCCGCAGCGAATGATATTATGGAAGGGATTGACATTACATGGAACAGATTTCCGAACGGCAAAAAACTTGCCCGGATGGCAGACGACCTGCGGAAAAAATTCGATCCTGCATCACCGGAGAAGATCATTCCTTCGTTGATCTCGTTCCGCAGGGAACTGCAGAAATTGCAGGGCGATCCGCTGATCGGGCGGAAAATTATTGAAACGGAATCATTGATCCGGTCGTGTGCCGGATTGTGGATCGAGGCGGCTGCACAGAAGGCTACCTATTCACGCGGAGATTCCGTCACATTATCGATGACATTCCTGAATCGGTCATCGTTGCAGATTTCTCTTGCTTCGCTGACATCGCCTCAGTTAAAGATAGATTTTCCCCAGCAGCAGATTCTGAAATTCAACGAGCCGTTCCTAATGCCGGTTGCATCCATCATTGCAAAGGATGAACGCCTTACGCAGCCGTATTGGCTTCTCTCCGCCCCGAAGGATAATCGTTACTCGACCGTCGATTTTTCATTTCTTGGATCAGCGGAAAATCCTTCCCCTTTGTCGGTGAACGTTACTGCTTCCATCGAAAAAGAATTGATCGTGTTCCGCGTGCCAGTGATGTTTAAGTGGATCGACGATATTGACGGAGAAAAATATCGTGCCGTTTCTGTCGTTCCGCCTGTTTCGGTGAATATGACAGAAAAAAATATCGTCGGGAAAAACATGGAACAATCAATCCTTTCCGTTCAGGTGAAAGCGCTCAAAGAAAATATATCCGGTACCGTCAGGGTAAATGTTCCTCAAGGCTGGAACGTGAGCAGGGATCAAACATTTGCATTTACAACAAAAGACCAGGAAAAATTATTTCAATTTTCTCTTCGTCCGGATTCAACGGCGCAGAGCAATCAGTTTTCTGTGGAAGCAGTAACAGGCGGCGAGGCATATTCACAATCCGTTAAGACCATTGCTTATCCGCACATCCCGCCGCAAACAGTAATGGAACCGGCGAAGGGAACGCTGCTTCATAACGATGTGAAAAAAATTGGGCGGTCAGTGGGATACATTATGGGAGCAGGAGACGAAGTGCCGAAAGCGTTGGAGCAGATGGGCTACGCCGTTACGATGATTACCGATGAAGAATTGCGAAACGGTGACCTTCAGCATTATGACGCGATCGTTGCGGGAGTCCGCTCGTACAATACACGCACACAGTTGCGGCAATCGAATAACCGCTTGCTGGAATACGTGGAAAAAGGGGGAACGTACGTTGTACAATATCAGGTAGTGGAGCGTGGTCTTACGGATAATATTGCTCCGTTTCCGATGGAGATTTCGCGCGACCGCGTGACGGATGAGAATGCCGCGGTTTCATTCACCGACGCGAACCATCCTCTGCTCAATTATCCGAACAGAATTTCCGCAGATGATTTTACCGGCTGGGTGCAGGAGCGCGGTTTATATTTTGCGAATAAAAGGGATGCGAAATATGAAACGGTTCTATCGTGTGCTGATCCGAACGAAAAGCCGCAGGATGGAAGTTTATTATACACGAAATACGGAAAAGGAATTTATATCTTTACCGGACTTTCATTCTTCCGCCAATTACCGGCAGGAGTTGAAGGAGCATACCGGTTGTTTGCAAATCTGGTATCAGCTGGAAAGTGATCTGATTTCGGGAGTAAATGATGACCCCCTCTGTATCTCCCTTTTTCAGGACGACAAAACAATTGTCATTCTTCTGGCGCTGAAAGCGCCAGTAGAATCCAGAAATAAAACACTGGATCCTTCACTTGCCCCTTTGGGGCTTCGTTCAGGATGACAAGACATGATCATTCTTACGTCGAACAAAGTGAATTGAAAGAATCCAGAAAGTTAATCCTTCTCTGCATTCAGTACGACAAAGCAATTGTTATTCTGAAGGAGCAAAGCGACTGAAGAATCCAGAAACTGGATCCTTCACTTGCCCCTTTGGGGCTGCGTTCAGGATGACATTACACGGTCATTCTTACGCCGAACAAAGTGAAATGGATGAATCCAGAAAGTTAATCCTTCACTGCATTCAGTGCGACAAAGCAATTGTCATTCTGATGGCGCTGAAAGCGCCAGTAGAATCAAGAAATAAAACACTGGATCCTTCACTTGCCCCTTTGGGGCTGCGTTCAGGATGACACTACACGGTCATTCTGATGGCGCTGAAAACGACTGAAGAATCCAGAAACTGGATCCTTCACTTGCCCCTTTGGGGCTGCGTTCAGGAATACAAGACAGGGTCATTCTTACGCCGAACAAAGTGAGATGAAAGAATCCAGAAAGTTAATCCTTCTCTGCATTCAGTACGACAAAGCAATTGTCATTCTGATGGCGCTGAAAGCGCCAGTAGAATCCAGGAAAATTAAATGAAAGTACCAATAAAATATTATGTTTACATTCTTGCCAGTAAAAGAAACGGAACATTGTATATCGGCATGACAAATAATTTACGCCGGAGAGTGTCGGAGCATAAAGAAAAAAAAGTTCCGGGGTTTACACAAAAATACAACGTAACCATTTTAGTCTATTTTGAAGAGTATGATGATCCGCGTTATGCAATCGAACGGGAAAAAGTATTAAAAGGTTGGTTACGAAAAAAGAAAATAGCGTTGATAGAATCTATAAATCCGCAATGGATGGAAATTGAAATGTAAATGTATGGATCCTTCGCTCCGTTCGGGACGACAAAACAATAGTCATTCTGAAGGAGCGAAGCGACTGAAGAATCCAGAAACTGGATCCTTCACTTGCCCCTTTGGGGCTGCGTTCAGGATGACAAGACATGATCATTCTTACGTCGAACAAAGTGAATTGAAAGAATCCAGAAAGTTAATCCTTCACTGCATTCAGTACGACAAAGCAATTGTCATTCTG
>CAIOTF010000020.1 GCA_903861125.1 uncultured Ignavibacteriota bacterium | reverse complement strand
CTCTGGAACACCAACTTTATGAAAAGAACACTTTTTAAAAAACTATTTTCAAAGAACGACCTTGACTACAGTATTACTTAACGATACATTGTCCACCTTAACTTTCACCTAAAACTGTCCAGTCAATGGGGTACACCTGATACGTAGTTGCGCAATGAATCGTGTTCCCTTACATTATTTTATCTAAAAATCGGTAACCTATAAACAAAGGAGGAAAATTGAAAATGCACATGAAACAATTCGGATTAATATTTTATTTTACATTTCAGTCTTTGCTTCTTGCACAAGACTATAGTGTATTACCAATTGAGTTTAGCCATTCGGGAGACGATGCGATTGGTACGAGATTGGGATACAAAATAAATGAAGAAATACGAGAGTCTAAGTCTATGGCTTTAACATTTGATGAAACGATTGCAAGAATGCAGTTAATCCTTGTAACTTTAGAACCAAACTCCTCAAATTCTTACTTAACAGTATATTCGGCAACATGGGTATGGAATAACCCTGAACAGCCATTACCGTTTTACATTACTTCAATGGTTGGCACCTGTGGCACGAATCGAGTGAATGAAGTTGCAGAGGATTTAGTGGCTCAAACCGACAAACACTTAAATGATATTCGAAAAATATTTGTAGCAGCTAAAAATAGATAATATGAGACATCTGAAAAAGTCATTGCCCCAAAGGGGCCCTTCGGGACGAGGAGCGAAGCGACGAAGTTCCGCATTTTGAACCCAGTACATGGCGGAAACCAAGAAGCGGGGCAATCTCTTTGAATTTTACGAAAAACGAGATTTTGCATAATGGACATATACCTCCGATGAATTGAAAAAACTGCACGTTTATGTTATAGCAAATTGTTGGATAATTATGTAAGATAATTCTAGTTAGATTTGAGTAATTAATTCAATATTGTCTTTCTGATTCTGGAAGTTTATCTGCGAAAGAAATTTATGATTGAAGATAATTCCGCGCAAAATGTATTTTCTGCATTTATAAACATTATTAAACAAAACCCAGAGCTAAGAACTATTCTCGTTGAAATATTAAATCTTGATACTCAACATCGAAAAGATGAGTTAGATATTTTTTTATTTAATCCTTCCATAATTTTGCCCGCCGAACAAATACAGCAAATATTTGATTATCTATTAGATGATTATTTTTCACAAGAGGTATTAAAGTATTTAGCAGAAGAATTGTAATGCCAATTGGCGAAGTAACGGTGACGTTACATCGGTTGATAATCATTAGCGGTCGTAGGGCTGATTCAACACGATTAAATAGATGTGGTTTGTCCGCAGCCAGATTTAATATTTATATGTAATATGATAATAGCAGCTGTGTACTAACACTAATTCTGCACAGATCTTACTTTAGAACGCAATCTTGAATAGTGATGCGTATTTGAGAACACGTGTTGAAGTCTTTTACTTCAGACTGAAGCAATGCTCTGCAATTTTTGCGCCCCAAATATTTCTTATTTGAACCTGTTTGGAAGAAAAAAGGTTTCTTCGTATATTATTCCAGTGTTTATATATGAGTAGTGTCCCGATAATGAATTAAACCGCATGATCGGGACTCCAAAATTGGCTTGTTCATTTATTTAATCTTCTTGTTTCAAATGCCCGGGTGGTGTCCCGCATCCGGGAAAAAACAACGCGGCGGGATGTCGTCCCGATTATGAATTAAATGGCATGATCGGGACTCCAAAATTGGCTTGTTCTTTTATTTAATCTTCTTGTTTCAAATGCCCGGGTGGTGTCCCGCATCCGGAAAAAAACAACGCGGCGGGATGTCGTCCCGATAATGAATTAAACCGCATGATCGGGACTCCAAAATTGGCTTGTTCTTTTATTTAATCTTCTTGTTTCAAATGCCCGGGTGGTGTCCCGCATCCGGGAAAAAACAACGCGGCGGGATGTCGTCCCGATAATGAATTAAACCGCATGATCGGGACTCCAAAATTGGCTTGTTCTTTTATTTAATCTTCTTGTTTCAAATGCCCGGGTGGTGAAATTGGCAGACACGCAGGTCTCAGAAGCCTGTGACCGCAAGGTTGTGCTGGTTCAAGTCCAGTCCCGGGCACGGGATCGGCCTAATTTGAAAAGATTAGGCCGATTTTATTTTAAACCCGGGCATCAACACTCAACTGTTCCGTTCACACTCTTCTCGGAGAGATAATCGTAATATCGTAATAACATATTCTACAGTATTAACAGCAAATACTTGAATTACGATTTTACGATTACGATAAATAAAAATGCCACTCGTGAGAGTGGCATCGTAATTTTTGCAGTAGGGCTATTTCTAAAAACCAAAAAATAAAACCAGAGAATACTCCGACGATCCTGCTTCGGCGGCTACCTCGTCCCATGTCGAAGTAGAAGCAACCACTTGGATCCGATGTAAGACTTAAAAGGTTGGGACCCAATTTTTGTATTCTTTTTCACATTACAATATTTATGGCTCCATGGATGATATACCCATTGTCTTTAGTTGCATTAAAATACCTAGGAGCAATACTTGTCCAAATATTTTGAGTGGCGCGAATAATTGGACCAACACCAAGAGTAAAAGTCCATGAAGTAGCAGGAATCGCCGCCACCATTGTTGGTCCAATGAACATTGTTGCCCCACCTTCCGCTTCAGTCTCATCCCAGAATCCTTCAAGATCTTGACCTACAGCTTCAATTCCTAATTGGATTGATGGAGAATAATTATAGGACAAACCGGTGGTAAGGAAAAGATCAAGTTGGTCACGGGTCTGTGAAAATGGTTTTTCAACAAGAACGTTTCCGAATAACTGCCATGATTCAAACCGTCTTCCGACAATTACTCTTCCAAAAAGAACATTCGTTCCTCTATATTCGTGAAGGAATCCTGATCCGATTGATAAATCAATTTTACTATCTTGTGATTTCAATAATTGGGTAAGCAATTCAATATGTTGTGAAGAGTTTGTTGATATATTATTCATCGCAAAACCAATTTTGCCAACAAGTGTTATTGATTCATTCAAACTGGTTTGCATACCAATTTTTTGTTCAACATTATCACCACCGATAGGCTCAAATGTTTCACGTCCGTAGACTGCATCATATTGTAAACTTAATTGACGTGTAGTTGCATCTGATGATGGAACTACGGTGAAAAGAAATGGACGATCTTGCGCAATTACAAATTTAAAGCAAAAACCTAGAATACAAATTATTGACATTGCTCTGTTTATTTTCATAGACACATCCTACTCGCTAAAATATTTATGGTGAACTTGAAACATTAACAATTCGTATTTATATGAAAATGATCTTTTAATTTCGATTAATGTAACTACATCAAACCGATAAATCAATATCATGAGTTTGTATGTCATCATGCACGAGAGAATACATTGCATCTATTTGAAGTTTTCGATAATTTACCAATGATATGATGAAAAAATTCTTCTCGGCAATTTTGTTATTCTTTTTTTCGATGTATGTCTTGAGTGGTCCTATTATTTGGGCGACCTACTTTGTATACAAAGATTATATTGCCGAAACATATTGCGTCAACAAACAAAATCCGGATTGCTGTGGTCAGTGTCACGTTCGAGAAGTTGAAGATCAAACACCAAAAAATGAATCCCCTAAAATTGAGGTTCGAACACCAGAGCTTCTCTCGTTTATAGCGTTAGAATTAGAATTCAGTTCACTCAAAAGCGAAGAAGATATTACATTCGCCGATATTTCAATTGGCGATACACACCCCGGTTTTCCAGACGATATTAACCAACCTCCGAAACATCACTCTATTTATAATGTTTTACTCCAAAACTCCGTAACCAATAGCTGAAATTCTATTTCAACTATTTATCTCTATTTATTTATTAGAAAAGGAACTTCTATGCTTTTACAGAAAAAAGTATTTGCTATACTGTTTTTTGCACTAATTGTTTTCTCAGGTTGTAAGAAGGAAGATAACCCACTTGCTCCTGTGAATCCTACTGACCCGTTTGCAGGATTAACAAAGATTGCTGAAGGATATGCGGCCGGTGCGGCGACGAAAGTGCAGCTCTGGTCTAAAACTGCACTCTTTACAGGATATAATAACGTTTTCATTGCGGTGCTCGATTCTGCAAAAGGAACATTGGTCACGGATGCACATATTCATTTAGACCCGATGATGGATATGGGAATGATGAAACATTCTGCACCATATGAAAATCCTACCAGCACAATTGCAGTAAACAGCCTCTTCCCGTGTCAAATTGTTTTTCTTATGGCTTCAATGGGCGGATCGTGGACTGTCGATGTTGAAGTTCATAATCATACCTCCAATCTCGAAGGCATAGCAACTCTACCGGTTACAGTAGCGGATAAAACTCCCGCTATTTTAAAATCTACTGTGGCTAAAAATGACAGTGCAAAACTATTTATTAGTTATCTGCGCCCTTCAAGTCTTAAAGTCGGCATCAATGATTTTGAAATTGCAATCCATAAAAGCATGGCAATGATGTCATTTCCATTTGATTCAACATACACTGTTGTCATCACACCGGAAATGCCTTCCATGGGACATGGTTCACCGAACAATGTCAATCCAACCCATACAGCAAATGGGCATTACAAAGGGAAAGTGAATTTTACCATGACCGGTGACTGGAGAATTAATCTCGATATTTATAAAAATGGAGCCGTTGTAGACACAACTATGTATTTCGACGTTACATTATAAAGGGAATAATACAGCGAGGAAAGGTGTTTTGCCTTCCCTCGCTTCTTATTAAAAACACTATGAAATATATCATCATCTGTTTTCTGTTTGAAGTTGTTATTGCTCAACAACCTGATACAGCAAAAATCTATCCGTTAAATGAGGTAATCGTCATCAGAAATTCTGAACACCGCGATACCACAATTGATTTTTACAAGGCGAATACTTCTGCAACAACAGAAGAAATTCTTTCTCGCTCCGGAAGCGTGCAAATGATCCGACGAGGGAATTATGGACTTGAACCAAGTATTCGCGGTTTTTCCGCCGGACAAGTAAGTCTTACCATTGATGGAATGCATATCCATGGCGCCTGCACCGATAAAATGGATCCGATCACGATTTATGTCGAACCGCAAAATCTCTATAGTATTGATATCGCCACAGGCACAAACGGTCTCGTATTTGGCTCTTCACTTGGCGGTGCAGTGAATGTTCAACTTGCTGAACCAATGTTTTCTGAAACAAAGGTTTCGGCAGGTTCTGGATATCAGTCATCAGCAAAAGCATATAATGGCAATATCTCAGTAAATACTGGCACATCTCAATATGCTCTTTTGATCAATGGTGTTTATAGGAAGAGTAATAATTACAATGCCGGAAATGGCGCAACAATTCCCTTTTCGTATTATGAGAAAACAAATCTGTCGCTTGCGGGAAGATATCAACTTTCGGAGAATGACGAACTAAAATCTGATATGCTCTTTGATGACGGATGGAACATTGGCTATCCTGCTTTAACGATGGATGTAGGATATGCGAAAGCAAGAATATATTCACTGTCATACAACTTTACAAACAACGACAATATTCTTTCACAATGCGAAGTTAAAGCTTACCGAAACGACATCACTCATTTTATGGATGATACACATCGTCCGTCTATTCCTATGCATATGGATATGCCGGGTTGGAGCACAACGTATGGCAGCTATATCAATACTCAATTTGATTTTCTTGACAATCACTTGACACAATTACGGGCAGAGTTCTATCGAACTTTTGTTCGTGCCGAAATGACGATGTATCCTCCCATCGGCCTTCCAATGTTCATGCTGACACTGCCGGATGCACGCCGTATATCGGGGGCAATCTTTGTTAAGGATGAATGGGATATTTCAAACGACATTAATGCTTCGTTTAATGGAAGGTTAGAAAACACCAATTCGTTAGTAACTTCAGAATTTGGTAGACAACAACTTTCTGTTTTTGGATATCACACAGAAAATGCAATAAATACTTTGTTAAAAAGCGGAACGATGAATCTGACCAATCGTTTTTCAGAAAATATTAATGCGATTTTTTCTGTTGGGTATGCCGAGCGGATGCCGACAATCAATGAATCGTATGGATTCTACCTTTACAACCGTTTTGATGGATTTGATTATGTAGGAAATCCGGAACTCCAGAATGAACAATCTTTACAATCAGAAATATCGGGACGCTTTCAAACAGAGTTCATGCAGATAAAAGGAACTTGCTTTTTCAATCGAATCAACAATTTCATTATCGGTGCTAAGGATGGGACATTAAGTGCAATGACGATTGGAGCTCATGGTGTGAAACTATTCAACAACCTTCCATTCGCAACAATGAGGGGTTTAGAGTTTTCATTGATTCTTCATCCTCAAGATAATCTTGAAATAATATCAACAACAAAATATGTTCAAGGAACCGATAATGATTCAAAACCTTTGCAACTTATTCCGCCATTAAAAAATCTTACATCTGTCCGATATCGATTCGAGAATATCACGGTCCAAAGTGAATTGGAATATGCCTCATCACAAAACAGCATTAGAACATCTGTCGGTGAACAACCAACCGCATCGTATCTTCTTGCACATATCAGGGCAAGCTATATTTTACTGATTGAAAATCTTCAAATATCTCTGAACGGCGGGGTAGAGAATCTTTTTGATGCCAATTATCGGGATCACTTGGACTGGGGAAACATTCCCCGACCAGGAAGAAATGTTTATATTTCAACACTGCTATCATTCTAAGATAGCAGTTCAACAGCATTCATTTTTCAACTTCACCAGTATTTCCCTCCAATAGTTTGTCTTTCCAATTTTCTCATGTGTTGAATTCCGTTAGAAATAGTGCTACTTTTATCATAATCGTAACACGGAGAATACATGACAAAACTCGTTCGATTCGGTATTTCAATGGAACAAGACCTGCTCGATAACTTCGATCATCTAATTTCTCATAAAGGATACAGCAACAGATCGGAAGCTATCCGCGACATTGTTCGCGAAAAACTTGTTGAGGAGAATACTTCCTCCCCCTATGAACACATCTATGCTGCACTCGTTTATATTTACGATCATCATAAGCGGAACCTCGAAAAATCCCTTTCTTCGCTTCAGCATGAATTCTTTCAGAATATCATTTCAACCACGCATGTTCATGTTGATCATGACAGTTGCCTTGAAGTGATATTACTCCAAGGAAAAGCGAAAGTAATTAAAACGCTCTCTGAAAAGCTCTTAAGCATTAAAGGAGTCCAGCATGGTAAATTGACCATCACGACTCCCGTAAAATCATCAAACAAACAAAAACACCATCATAACCATTGAGAATTACAATGAAACATTATTTCAATTTTTTGGTTTTATCCACTCTTTTATTTTCATTTGCTTACGGACAAGATGAAAAGATAATAGTTCCAATGTCTGAAGTAGTAGTTACCGCATCAAAACAAATTGAATCAAAAGGTAATGTCACTCAAAAGATCGATGTTGTTACAGATAGCGCTCTTTCTTCTATTGTCCTCACCAATAATAATTTATCGGAAGCTGTGGGTATGCAACCCGGTAATGCAATTCGTCCTCTTTCCCGAAATGATGCTAATTGGGGAACATACGGCGGGATAGGTCCAAAGTATAGCACATATATGCTGCAAGGTTTACCAATAGATGCGTTCGTTGATCCGATGGCTCTTGATATTTCTGCAATATCAAGGATTGAAGTGCAACGTGGTCCCGCATCGGTATTGTATCCAAACTATCTTTCACAAGATTTTGCAGGAAATCAAAGTCCGCTAACCGGCACGATTAATCTTATACTCAAAGATAATTTTGATAGGCAACAAACGACCGCTTCAACTTCATTTGGTTCTTACAATACAATCAATAATCATTTCTTTCATCATGATAATTCAAAGAACGTGAATTATTTTGTTGGGGCAACTTACGAGAAATCAGATTACACCGATTATGGCGTGACAAATTCTTGGTTAAACATGAAGAAGAATCCTGAATACACAAAAACAAAACTTTTTGGTGGTGCTACAGTTGCAGTAGATGAAAAGCAACATTTCACGTTATTTGTGAACAAGGTATTTCATACCGGTGACGCAGGAAGAGTATATCGTGGATTCGATAATGATTACACGCTGGTTAACGCCGGTTATTCTTTAACTCTTTCAGATGCAATTTCTCTTCAATCTCATTTTGGACTTCGACAATATAACAGAAGTTGGCAGGAAAGTAATTTTGGAATCATTGATACTTTGAAATCAAATAACGGGGTTGTTCAAAACATCATACCTGTCGATGTAAGTCTGAGCATCAAGCATGGGGAAAACAGCCTGCTAATTCTTGGCACTGATTATCAACACGCCGGATATTCAACATGGACCGATCCAATGCTCGGGTATCAGCAATTCGGAAACAAATCCAATGGGACACAAGCCGGTATATATGGACAGGAAGAATTTAGGTTCAGTAATGTTACGTTACGAGGAGGATTACGATATTCCTACACGGAGAATGCAATTGACCTTATAGATGGTAATGCACCGGGGCAGCATTCTGAACACTGGAACTCTTTACTATGGAGCGTAGGTGTTCGATACCGTCTTGATAACGATTTTGCCTTCTATACTAATGCAGGGAATAGTTTCATTGCCCCTGGACTTAAATCAACTGGTGGAACAATAAAACTATCCGACAAAGGTATTGTTGGAAAGAATGGACAATTACCAAACCCAAATCTTAAACCTGAATCAGGAATAGGCGTTGATCTTGGAACAGACATCAAGGTTCTTTCAACTGTGTCGTTTGGACTTCGCGCATTTATGCTTACTGTGAATGATGCAATCATTGATAATGTTGTCAGTGTTAATCCTTCACAATCGCAATCCATTAATGCAGGAAAATCTCATTCGAGCGGATTTGAAATTGAAGCATCCCAACAGCTAAGTTCTACCATCGCTTGGTTTGCAAATTATACATATTTGAACACAAGTATTGATAATTCATCAAATGTTGATCAAGGTGGGACAGAAATTCCTTTTGCTCCGGCAAACATCGCAAATATCGGATTCGATTTATCGTTTGATTTTGGGTTGCAACTTCATCCTTATGTGAATTATAGCTCGGATTTCTATGACAGCAATTCCAAATCCGGACGCAAAGCATTCACTCAGGGAGCTATCGTTAATCTTTCTGCAACACAAACGATTGCGAAGGGCGAAGGATATTCAACCGTTCTATTTTTGTTGGTTTCAAATCTTACCGACAATCAATATGAGATGCCGTGGCAGTTTAAGAATACCGGTATTGGTATTACCGGCGGTTTGAAGGTGACATTATAATCAAAAGAGCCGCTTACATATTATTTGGTATTTGCTGTTTATGTTTTGGATGCAGAAATAACGATGCACATGAAGACAAACGACAAGCTATTTCTGTAACTGATTTTCGCGGTAAGACACTTTCTTTTGAAAAACCCGTTCAACGAATTGTCTGTTTACTTGAAAGTGCTACTTCAGGCATATACATGCTGCACGCAGAAACAACACTTGTTGGAGTTTCAACAAACATGTATAGTTCATCACTGTATCCATATTATGCAGCACTCGATGACAGGATAAAGAATAAATCTATTCCCGTCCCCGGCAATTGGGATTTCGTCAACTTAGAAAGTGTGATTGCTCTTCAACCGGATCTTGTCATTGTCTGGTCATCTCAAAATGAAGCTATAGAAGCGTTGGAATCTCATCATATTCCAGTCTATGCCGTAATGTTAAATGGAGTCGATGATATCTACAAAGAGATAACCGATTTTGGAATTCTGTTGAATAAACAAGAACGGGCAGACACTCTGATTACATTCACGAAGAATCAGATTGCTTCCATAAATAAAACAGCCAACAATCCACTGAGTGTGTATTTTTTATGGTCATCGGGAATGTTTGAAACAGCCGGATTGAAAAGCACGGTGAATAATGTCATCGTCTCTGCAGGCTGCATCAATGCGTGTCAATCAGAACAAGAACATATTTCCATCAATGCCGAAACACTGATCAAGTGGAACCCGGATGTTATTCTTCTTTGGAGCAGTGATTCTCATGATCCAACAGATGTCATGAACAATTCATCTCTTCGGATGGTAAAAGCAGTTCGTTCTAAAAAGATATTTGAACTTCCAAGTGCTTTTGATTGCGACCTTTGGACTCTGAAATATCAATTTGCTGTCGCATTCCTGCACGAATCAGCATACAATAATTCTTACTCTGTCGAGTCATTGCGATCTAAGAGAAATTCAATAATGACATTCTTATACGGAAAACCATTCTGAAATGAATATGAGAAAAATGGTCGTTATGTCATTATATCTCATTCCAATTCCGGTCATCATCGGTTCTTTATTTATTGGATCTGCATTCCATATTTCATTGGCAGATCTTTGGCAATATTACACAGTGTCTCATTCCACTCTTTCTGAATCTGCTCAGATAGTATTGTTTGATATACGCATACCTCGAATTCTTCTGGTGTTCCTCGTCGGGGCTGTTCTTTCATCATCAGGCGGAGCGATGCAAGCAGTATTCCGAAATCCGCTTGTCGATCCATTCATTCTCGGTTTATCTTCAGGAGCTGCATTCGGTGCGGCACTATCTGTTTCGTTTCATCTGCTACCTCTCATTCCATCAGCGTTTATCTTTGGCATTCTTGCAGCGGGAACAAGTTATTTTGCAGCAATGCAAAACAAAGAAGTATCAACAGTATCACTTATATTATCCGGTGTAGTAGTCAACGGTATTTTTACTGCCCTCTTAACGATTGTTCAATTCATCAGCGATCCTTTTAAGTTGCAAAGTATCGTTCAATGGACAATGGGAAACTTTCATACGGCAAGCTGGGAGAAAATTCAGATTTCCGTTCTTCCAATGGCTGCCGGATTAATTGTGTTATTAATGTATCGCTGGCGATTGAATGTTTTAGCGTTGGGTGACGATGAAGCACAATCAAGCGGTGTTCATGTGCTAAGAGATAAGCTGATATTACTGCTTGTCATTTCTATTGCATGCTCTGCAGCAGTTGCTGTTGCCGGTATCATTGGATTTTATGGATTAATTGTTCCACACATTGTCCGAATGATAGTCGGTGTAGACAATAAAAAACTTATTCCACTCTGTATCACACTGGGCGGAAGTTTCCTTGTGATTATCGACGATATATCCAGATCACTGATGTCATTTGAATTACCAATTGGTATCTTCACAATGCTCATTGGCGCACCTATCTTTTTATTTCTGATGAAAAAGAATCATATTGGATGGAATTATTAATGAGTGCATTTAATCTACAAAACGTGTCGTACTCATATTCTCAACAGAAAGTGATAGACAATGTAACCATCGATATTGCACAGGGTAAATTCACCGTTCTTCTTGGACGTAATGGTTCAGGGAAATCTACATTGCTGCGATTGTGTGCTAAATTATTGTCAGGTTATTCCGGTTCTATGCAATGTCTTGGAAAAGAATTATCTCAATGGAATAATAAAGAATTTACACGGACTGTCAGTTATCTCGGACAACATCACCGACCGGTATTTCCATTTTCAATTGAAGATGTAATCCTCACCGGAAGAGCCGGTTTTGTAAATTTCTTACCTTCCGAAAAAGATCACAATGCTGTTGATGAGATCATTCACGATTTAGATCTCAATTCCTTGCGAAACAGGGTCTACACAGAATTATCCGGAGGCGAACAACAATTGATTCTTATTGCCCGATCATTAGTAAGTAAACCATCAATACTCTTATTGGATGAACCGACAAATCATCTTGACTTTACTAATCAAGCACGTATTCTCACTTTGGCCAAATCGTTAGTAGTAAAAGGTATTACAATCATTAGCGCACTTCACGATCCTAATATGGCATTCCTATTCGGCGATGACATTCTTTTTGTGCACGAAAAAATAGTGGTTAGAGATGGAGAGCATACTCCATGGGAAAGCCCACTATTAAAAAAGATCATCCCTTCGTTCGAAGTCCTTTCTGATGGGAATAAATCGTTCATCATTCCGAATTTGGTCTAAATAATCGTAATCGTAAGAAGCCGTAACAACCCAAGTAGCAGCAACCACTTAAGCAATTACGATTATCTTACGATTACGATTTTCATCAGTATTTCATCTCCTTAACTACGATCAAATTCGCAGTAAGTGTTCGCCCAGTCCCGGGCACTCAAACAACAAAGGCATCCGCAAGGATGCTTTTGTTGTT
This sequence comes from uncultured Ignavibacteriota bacterium, assembly GCA_903861125.1. Classification (GTDB taxonomy): domain Bacteria; phylum Bacteroidota; class Ignavibacteria; order UBA10030; family UBA8401; genus UBA8401. The sequence continues at coordinate 28,417 of CAIOTF010000020.1, read as the reverse complement.
TAATGGCTGTTGGATGTATACCGATTCAAGCCGAGCGTTTTTTGTGAGGTCCCGCCAAAGGCGGGAGCCAGTCCCGGGCACGTAAAAATCAAAAGGCGCCGAAAGGCGCTTTTTGATTTCTAAATGTTACCGATATGTTCTTCCGTCCAGCTGAGCTCATATTTTTTCCTAAAGCGAAGTCCCGCCGCAGGCGGGAGCCCGGGCACTTAAAAACAAATGGCATCCGAAAGGTTGCCATTTGTTTTTTCAAGATGTTGAATGAATGCGAAATCTTCACTTTTGATTCATGACGAATATGACCGACAAATACATAAGAGAAGATCAGAATTCTATATTAACTCCACCCACCGGAAAAAATGCATACTGATATACGATATCTTTCGTCCCATCACTGTTATATTGATAACCGGCGATATTTTTATGATTCAACAGATTTTCAATTTCCAGAAAAACGACGATGTTGCAGCTTGTTAAATGCCAGCGACTTAACCATTGAATATCCAACCGCTGATAGTCATCAAAACGGGCAGAGTTTATTTCGGCGCTGTTTGACCATGTACCGCCGGACCATGAAACATTGCCGATTCTCTTTTGGATTGTAGGATCAAATATTTTCGGCGTGTAGGGTGCACCCGAGGCATACCGGAAACGGACACTTGCTTCCATATCATTGGAAAAAGGAAAGATCATTGTCGGATATTTAATAAAAAACGGCATATCATCCAAATACGAGCGGAAATCCTTGACGACTTTTCCTGCCACAAACGTGAACAGATACGGGTAATCGTACAGCGATGAATAGGAACCGACATTGATTGCCGAAAATCCGGATAGATTTTTTCGCGGATCAATTTCCTTTGTCTTTGAATAGGTAAAACTTATTGTTCCGTAATAATCGGCAACCTGCTTCTGCTGCAGGAAAAAATCGATTCCTTTGGCAGTTCTCTTTCCGACACTGAGCATTTTATCAGACCGGAATGACTTATCCGCAGAATTAATAAATGTCTCCTCGACGGGTAAATGATCGTATTCTTTGTAATACGCTTCAATACTTCCTTTTAATCCTTCATCAAAAACATGTTCAATACCAACAACGGCGTGCCGGGCATGACTGTTTTCAAGGTTCCGGTTTTTATCTGTCATCAATATATCGCCGTATGTGGGGAAAGGGAGAGTTTGATAGAATTCACCATATGCGAGATTCAGTTTGGTAAGCATCGGCTGCAGTTCATAGGACAGCGTAATGCGGGGAGAGATATTTCCTTTTTTTGAATAGGTGAAATAATCATACCGAGCACCTATGATTGCCGAAAGTGCCGATGTGATATGAACATTATCGCTGAGATACATACCAACTTTATATTGTTCGTAATTATTTAAAGTAAAGTGGACCCTTGCATTATAAAAAGTCGTTGTAGTATCCCACGTTCCATTCCGGTCAAAATCATACCGCAAAGTATCGCTGTTAAAAAATAAATTGTTCTTAAATATCATATTGGTTCCAATCCGCGCACCGAAGTTCACTTCATTTCTTTTGTCCGGAAGCCATACCGCATCATATTTCATAAAGAGCATTCTCTCTTCCGAATCATTTTTATAGACTGGGTATGTGCTGAGAACCGAATAATTTTTTACTTTCCCTTTGCCATCATATTCATGATATGCAAATTCGTCACTGACGTCCGCTTTATACGTATTACTGACAGTGTAAAGCGAAAGTACCGAATATCCGCTTGTGCCCCACAACGATTTCAGACTCAGGCCAAGGGCATACTGTTTACTGCCAAAATCGACTGTTTCCGCTGCCGAGGAATCCTTTTTATTGATCTTCTGATCATTTTCGGCATCCGGTTTTCCTTCAAACAATATTTTATCATCGCCATAAATGCCGTTCACAATCAATTTCTGCGTGGGCGAGAGTTCGTACGTGGATTTGAATTGAATGTCGTAGTATTTTGGAATGGCGGTGAGACCAATTGATGAGATTCCTACTACTTTGTCGGCAAATTGCAGCAGACTTTGACGTGCCGATAAAATCCATGTTCCTTTTCCGTCAGCATATCCCCCTTCAAGTAAAGTTCCTATTCCAGCCATACTGAACCCTGCTTGCCCTGAAATATTTCTTTGTTTGTCCCCTTCACGCAGGGAAATATCCATCACCGAAGAAAGTTTGTCCCCGTAATTAGCAGTGAACGCACCGGTAGAGAACCGTAGATCCTCGATGATATCAACATTAATCATATTGATCGGTCCGCCGGAATTAAATTGATTCGGATAATGATTTGTTGAAGGGATTTCAATGTAATCCATAACAGTCAGATTCTCATCCGGTGCACCGCCGCGGACAATAAGTTCATTCGTTTGATCATTCCCATTGGCAACGCCGGGAAGATTCTGCACGATGCGCTGCATATCCTGAGCCGATCCCGGAGAGCGTTTTACTTCTGCACCGTTTAATCCAATGGCAGAGACAGGACTAATACTCCCTTCACTGCTGAAATAGTCGGCCTGGACAACAACTTCACCAACATTCACTGCTTCTTCATTCAGTCGAAATTTTACTTTCGTGCTTCGTCCTGTTGAAACAACAACATTCGTGAGAACTGTCTGCTTATAGCCGATCAATGTCGCCCGAAGACTGTATTCTCCAACAGGCAGCTTGGAGATTTGGAAATCACCATTTTCATCGGTGGCCGAACCAATTGACTGAAGTTCTACAACAACAATATTCCCGCCGGGAAGCGGTTGCTGAGTGGTGCCGTCGATAACAATTCCCGAAATGGAACCATAAAATTTTTCTTGCGAAACCAGAACCGCATTGAGTAAGCAAGTTGCCAATACGATAGATAATAAATGTTTCATTGCACTTTATATTAGTTGGTGGATTATTTAATTTTCAATAATGATTCTAATTTCCCGATATAGATCTCAAAGGCTTTTCTTCCTTTTGATGCCAGCATATAAGAGCTGACAGGTTTTCTATCAACAAAACTTTTATTCACTTTAATATACTCTGCCTCTTCCAGTTTTTTCAGATGAACGCTTAAATTTCCATCCGTTGCGTTAACTTTTTCGCGTAAATAGGTAAATTCGGCAGACTCTACAGAGGCCAATACCGCCATTATCGCCAAACGGATCCTGGAATGGATAATATCATCTAATTGCTGATGATCGAAATCCGTCATTTGTTTTCCTTTGAAGCTGAAAAGTGAACATTCTTAAAGAAAATCACTCCGGGAATTGTTTGGAAAAGAGTGATCATTGCTCCAAATAACAAATACATATATGCCCCTTGGATTGCAACCATACACATTGCTCCACCCCACCAACCAAATGCAAGATTTTTCACCCAGCGTTCATCCTGGACGGCTCCCGAAATAAAATACCCGATGCCAAGAATCATTGCCAACAATGGCATGATACTTTGGTCGCTGACCATTCCGCTAAGCGGAAACACAAAACCGATTATTGTCATCGCAATACCGCAGGAGAGCCATACATTGCTAAGTATTTTTACACCAAACGTCCGCACCGGTTTCGTTCTTTGTTTGCGTTTCCAGCTCCAAAACGAAAAGAACCAGCCAACAGCAATAATAAAAATCCATAGAATTATGTCTGAACAAATCTGTTGGAATTCGAAATTGATAAAGTTGATCACCATTCCGGCAGCGACCAATACTCCCCATACAATCATATCCCGGCCGTCATCAACAACTTTTCGGCTATCTTCCATTATTTGTTTAATAAATTGAAGTTCTTGCTCAGCATTTAATTCGTTCATGGCTCTCCTTTATAAAGCACTTTGTTTTACAAAGTTAATAAATAATTTAATTGAGCGCAAGGATTATTTAAATAATTGAGACTTCTGAAAAATTAAAAGGTCATTATCATTTCAAGAAATCTCACATTTCAAATTCAGAGAAAAGCCGGATTACCCATCTGACCGCCAATGCTGTCATTTTAACGTATGACAATGCTTCGGCGCGTGTCGCAATTATTGATCATCCTGGGAAAGTCTCGAATATTTAACCATCCGGGATGTATCTCCCGAGGGGATGCCGTTGGCAGAAGAAGAAGAATATTGGATTGCGCTCTTCTCGACACTATGGGTCGTAGACATGCCGCAGGCGTAAAGAGATTGATGTGAGATTATTCAGATGAATTATTCTCAAACTTCTGTCGCAGATATTTTATTAACAACAAGAATTTCATATGCTGTTAGAATCCATGATGATGCATGTAGACTAATTGTATTTATTTTTCTGATTTATGATTTTTCGTAGACTCCCTTAACCTATCCGACAGACCAGAGTGACGCATAGTTTTTGTTTCGATTGATTTTCTTAAAACTTGTTCTGTTCCATAAATGTGCACTTTACTTTTTGCTCTCGTCACCGCCGTATATAAAAGCTCCCGCGTGAGTAACGCACTTTCCTTCTCCGGCAGTACTATGATCACTTTATCAAACTCGGAGCCCTGACTGTTATGGATGGTTATCGCAAATGCATCCACATAACCGGGAAGATTCCCAACAAGAAAAGACCGGGGCGAGTTGACGTTTTGCTGATCACTCTCAGCGTTATTTGTAACAGCCGGAAACCATGCATATTCTCTGGTTTTTCCGTCGCCATCGCGGGTACTCATAATCACACCCATATCGCCGTTAAAAAGAGAATGCTGCGGTGAATTTTCAGTTATCTTAATCGGCCGGACAGGAGGATCTTTGTAGTACGTTTTATATACCAGCTGTTTAATACCTTCCCGGCCGAACCTACCTTCATTGAGCGCGGTTAGAACCATGAACTTTCCCAACCGATCGAGCGCCTCTGAAGGATCCTTCGATGTAAACAACGGGGCGTATCCATCTAGGATGATCTTTGCAATGGCCTCGTCGCCCGGATGAGCTGCGATCACACAATGCTCATCCGTCGATTGAACGGAATTGAGTACTTCAAGTGCCATATCGGCGGAACCCTGGTTGACCGCCTTGCTGACCCTTCCGATCGGTTTCTCTCCTTCAAATCTGTAGCTGAACTGTAATTCAACCAGAGGTGAAAGAATCTGTGACTTCACCGAATGAGTTATGGCATTCTGCTTTCCATCGATCACGGAATTAACCAAATTGGAAAATTCTTTTGTGAATGAGTTCGGCGAAAATGCATCGCAAATATCTGCCATAACAGAACCTGCCTGAACGGAAGCAAGCTGATGACGGTCGCCAAGAATGATCAGATGCACGTCGTCCGGCAATGCTTCCACCAAACGTGTGAACAAAGTGATATCCATCATCGAACTCTCATCGATCACCACAATGTCTGCCTCCAACGGATTTTCTGCATTGTGTTTCGGTGTCGGCGTGAAACCTGTCATACCCAATAGACGATGGAGCGTTGATGGTGTAATGGATGAAAGGTGATCCTTGATCTTCACGTCGGATATTGTTGATGCGGCTTGAAGAAGTGACTCCCCCATCCGCTGTGCGGCCTTACCGGTCGGAGCAGCAAGTCTAATGTTAGGCAATCTCTCGTGCTTGTCCACCGACCGTTTACAGAGCAACGCAAGCATCTTTGAAAGCACGGTCGTTTTTCCGGTTCCGGGTCCGCCGGAGATGATGCTCAATCGGGAAAAGAACGGAAGGAATGCACCTGCGGCCTGTAAATGACCGCCGTATGCTGAAAGATCCTTTCGTTCATCGAAAAGAATTTTGGCAAGTTCAATCACTCCGAAAGGAATTTCGATGGGATGCGGTGCAGACAAACGGAGCAGCCGTTGTGTTACGATATTTTCGTAATTGAAATACCGGTACATATATAACCGGTCACCATCAAGAATTAGCGGCAGCTTTTCTCCACCCGGCTTTCCTACGGCGCCGGAATTGGCAAGCGCATTCTTCCATTCATCTTTTGCGGGAAGCAGAAAGGTATTGTCAGGATTTTCGCCCCACGCTGTTCCGGAAAGTTCATTAAGCAAAAGACAGCTATGACCGGATGCGACCAAAGCCGATGCTACCGCACCGGCAAGCGAGGTCAACTCATCGGCATTGCAACGGGACATAAGGAACTTGGCAAACTGTCTGTCTATTGCCCTGAACGACGGAGTTTCAAGTTTTCTTGCGAGATCTATCGAAGCGGAGGCGATATTCTTTTTCACAGAAGTTCCTCCAGTTTCTTTATTGTTTCATGCTCGGGGCGTGCGAAGTAAATGCCATTCCCTTTTCCATCGACCCCGCGCAGGAACAGATAGATCACTCCTCCGAAATTATCCTTGTAGTTCAGTTTCCCTCCGGATGCAACGGCAAGATAACGATACAGTGCAACGGAATATAAATGATATTGCAGATGATAGTTATGTTCCTTCATTGCATGTTCAAGTGCGGCCGCGTCGTACCGGTCGGCAGAATTTCCAAGATGGTTCGACTTCCAGTCCACTATATACCACTTGTCCCGATATTTGAAAACAACGTCGATGAAACCATTGAGATATCCATGGATGGACTTCCCTTTCCCGATCCTTCCGCAATCATCGCCGAGGATCTTGCGCAGATGTGATTCTTGTATCTTTTTCTTTCCGGTTTGCGTGTGGCCGGCGGAAAGGAAAAATTCCATCTCCGACACGCGATCCTCCCTGCGCAGTTCCCCGAAACAAAAATCGGGAGAGATCTGCGGAATGGGACAATGCAACACATTTTTTACCATACTCCACGCCTGCTGCAGACGTTCCGGTTCCTTCTGCGGCGAAAGTCCGGAATCGGTCAGAACCCCTTCGATCAACGATCTGACTCCGTCGGGAATTGTATCGCCAGCCTTGCCGGCATCGATGAAATCGATCCGCTCCAATATTGAGTGGAGCGCGGTGCCTGCTTCTGCACCTCTTGGAAATGCAAAGACGCCTGCGGCCGGTTGTTCATCCGCCACCATTGCTTTAACGGGAAAAGTGCTCCCTTTCGTTAAGCCGGAATAACTTTGAATGCTCCACGGTTCAGCAAGGTCGCGGTCTTTGTTCCACACGGGCAGAGAACGGTCACTATCATTCAGCTTCTGACTATTGTACCGTTTGAACTCACCGTTTATATCCAACGGTTCCGATAAGACAAGCGCTCCTTTGTCGTCTGCAAGTAACGAAAGATCTGGGGAGCGGAGCAACAAGGCCGCCGGTGAGAGATCGATCTCACTTCCCTTTTTCTTTTTCCAGTCTTTTGCGGTTACAACAAAAACCAAAGACTCTGCACGGGTCAGCGTCACATAAGCTACTCTCATCCGTTCCTGGCTGATCTCGTTTTCTACAAGAGGCTTAACGATATTTTTTTCTTGGCTTGCAATGTTTGCAACTCTTTCATTTCCATCATAATAGACATCAATCGATGAACTGTTTGAGAAGAGTCCATCCTTTATTAGATCGGGCGCATACACTACAGGCCACTGGAGACCTTTTGCCTTATGCATCGTAACGATTGATACAGCATCGAGATCCGATTCCAATCGTTGTTCTGTTCCTTCACCCGAACCGGCATCATTTGTTGAACGCATGTGAATGAATGAACTCAGCAAACGCTCCGGATATTTTCCTATCCGCAGCTCTTCTGCATGAAGCAGTTCGATGATGTGACGATAGTTGGTGATGGAACGTTCCTGAAGAAGTTCGCGTTCGGGTTCATCGGAAAGATGAAAGACTCCGGTCGCGGTTAAAAAACGATTCAATGCGGTTGCCACACCATCGTTCATCCATTGGTCTTTAGCATTATTCAAATTCTCGAGCATTGCGTTCCGACGGGGTTCATCATGTTCCCATGTTTCCAATGCTGCAAGGTCATATCCATAGAGCTTTGAGGCAAGGAGTGCGCGAAGAATTTTTTCGCGGCCAGGATTCAGTATCGATTGCAAGACGGTCAGAATTTCATCCGATTCATCGCTCTGCAGAACAGAACCGGATTTAGCGATCACCGATCTGATGCCGTACTGCGCCAAGATCCTCTTAAACACCTTTGCCGTGGAATGTGAATTTACCAGGATCGCTATATCCTTGAACTGCAATGCTCTTCTTTTCTTTTCCGGACCGAGCATCAGCGGACTTTTTTGATCCATAAAACCGATGATCGAATGCGCAATTCTTTTTCCTATATATTTTTCATCCGGTCGTACACCATCCGGAGTATGCCACAGAACAACAGGAGGAAGCGTATTTGTACCCTGCGTCGGAGGCTGCAGTTCCTGCTCAGAGGTAACCTGAAAGTATCCGATATCGGTGGTCAGGAATGGTCCCTTTTTGTCACAGATTTCCTTGTTGAGTTCGTAGATACCGTTTAATGCGCTGACCAATCGCTGCTCTGAACGATAGTTCACCGATATTGTGTATCGATTTAATTCCGGTATCTCGTTTCTCGCATTGACATATGTTTTAATGTCGCCTCCGCGAAAACGATAGATGGCCTGTTTTGGGTCGCCGATAAGAGCAAAGAAAACATCGTCGCGGTTGAAGAACAGTGAGCGGAATATTCTATACTGGAGCGCATCAGTATCCTGAAACTCATCCACAAGCACCGCCGAGAATTTTTTACGGATGACCGATGCCGTTCTCTCTTTCCCTTTTTCAAGCCCATCGGCAAGATCGGTGATCATGTCGTCATACGACCGAAGACGCAGCGTGCGTTTTCGCCGTTTCAGTTCCTGAGTGAGGTAGTGGTATGCCGATGCATGGATCGAATCGGCAAAGGAATTGGCGAAGTCAAGATATTCTTGTATGGTTACGAACAACGGCGACGTGAACTCGGTAACGCTTTTGGCAAGCCGCGCACTCTTAATTTTTTCCGGCGATAACAATTCTATTATTTTCAGGTCCGGTTTGGCCGAACCGGTGATCAGGTTTTCAAATTCCGGAAGGATCTTTTCCAATCGCGTATTTGAATATGTTTTCCCGTTCAAGTTTCCCGAAGCGCCTTTGATCAGTGCCAAAACATCTTTTTTGTGATCTGTATATTGAGATTGAAGTTTTTTCGTCACCAGTTGGAATTGCTCTTTTGTTACGGCGGGTCCGCGTACAGCAATACCCGGAAATTGCAGGAGCCTTTGCAACTTCGCCTTCAGCGATGCCGGAGTAATATCTTGAACGAGTGCGAACAAAGCGGAAGGAAGTTCTGCAACCTCTCTTCTCCAATAATCCGCTAAAATCTGATCGATCAAATACTCCTGATCGGTGATAACCTCCATACCATAACTGCTTCCCGTTTCAAAGGCAAACTCATCAAGTATGCGTGTGCAGAAACCATGGATCGTTACGATACGTGCAAGATCGATGTTCAGCAAGGCATCATTGAGGTGACGTTGAACATCGTCGTGCGGATGAGATATTTTTGCACTATCAACCAGGTCATACACGCCGCGGAACTTTTTTTCCTCTGACCGGATACCGTCTTTCAGATAGTTTTGTGCTGCACGCAGGAAATCGGCGATGCGTTCGGCCAGTTCTGCCGTTGCCGCTTCGGTAAATGTGACAACCGCAAGCGTGCCCATATCAAGTCCACGCTCCATCACCAATCGAATAACAATCAACCCGATAGTGTATGTCTTTCCCGTACCGGCGCTGGCCTCGATACATACGGTTCCGTTCAACGGAAATTTTTCGATCTGTAATGGTCTCATTCGTCGCCTGCCCGATATTGTGCCATGGGAGAAAAGACCGTGTGTAATACCTCAACAAATCGCGCCTCTCCCCCCGGTATCTTCGTCATTGCGGCATCCCAACTCTCCGCATCATCAAATGCATCGCGGACCCAAACATTCAGTTTATATTCCTGATTGAATACACGTCCGAATAATGCTTCAAGTTTTTCCCACGCTTTTTTTCTTGCCTTACCAATATCGGCTTCCTCCTCCGCAAATGTCATTGAAACATCCGGGAACAAAGGAATCAATACCTCTGCATTTTGCTCTACAATTTTTTGCATCTCATCGATATAGGTGCGCGCCTTGGCCGGTGTGAGCGGAACAAGCCGGATTGTATCATCGAGAGCAACAAGCGTTGTCCGGACTTCACCCTGCAAATTCAAATACAAATGACTCAACCACAGCCGTAGTTTTCTCTTCGCGTTGATATTCCCGTATTCGATCAATATTGCGTCGCTCTTTTTTCCTTGCGCCGGTGTATTATTGACCGACACATTTTCGATATCCATCTTGTATTGAACCTGACCGATCTCAGTTCTTACCTTAAATGTTGTGAAGATTGGAGTAGGATCGATCGAATGCACCATGTCGATACGTGATTGAAATTGCCTTCGTTCCGATTCAACAGCAATGTTACCGGGAACACCGGCGGGAATGATACCATCCGCTTTCAACCTTTCGATCGCATTTCGGTCATTAAAAAATATTTCCATCCCGATCGCCTCGCGCAATCTCCATTCACCAAGATTGTCAACAGCAAATGGTTCTTCGTCGTTGATGTTCTGTTCGTACGTTGACATATCAATCCGGCACGACTCCAGGAATGCTTTCATCGGATCTGAAAGTACCTTTACTAACATGTTCCCGTCAATAGAATCCCCGATCCGTTTTTTCACGTTGGAATTGTGCCATAAGAATATCGAACTTCGTTTCGCAAGATCCTTTCTTTTTTCAAACCATGATGTATTCCACGTGATCACGTTCATATCGTCCGGGTGACTGGAACGATAGCGGGGTGAAAATGGCTGAAGAGGATATTTCACCGTTGCATGCGCACCCGCTTTTTTCCCTCCTTCAAAAGAATATTCACGGTCAAGATGATCGATGAACTCGCTGACCAATACTGAGGGGGGTTTTTCATCACCCGTGCTGCCGTCATAACCGGTCCAAGTAATGATCAATGCATCCTTCGAAGAAAGAATCGTCTCCAGAAAAAGGTAGCGGTCCCCCTGCAAAACATTCCTGTCGCCTTCTCTTTTCTTCTCCTGCGTCATAAGATCGAACAGCGGCCGCTGCAACTGGCGCGGAAAAGTACCGCGGTTCATACCAAGCATTGCAACAATGCGGAACGGAATGGACCGCATCGGAACCATGCCGGCAACCGTAACAGCACCGTTATAGAAACCTTTGCTTCCATCACTATCTTCAAGCAGGTCATTCATGCCGCTGACATACACTTGGAAGGGAATCTTTTGAAGTGCAAGACCGGAAATATGCGCTCTCTCGCGCAACGTGGAAAGAGCCCGACCAATAAGCGAATACGCTGTGTCCTCTTCTTCTTCTCCGTTTCGCACAACAAACATTGTGCGGATCATTGATGCGATTGTTCCATTCCATTCATCAATGGTCTTCAATTCCTTTGCGCTTGATGAAAGTGTTGCCATGGAATCAACGAACTCCGCGAACCTGCCCAGCAACACCGCACCGGTCCCTTCTGCACCGATCGCGGGGAAGATACCTGAAGAAAGTCTTTCTTCATCATCCATCACGAAACCTGCAATGAGCCGGTCAATACCATGACGGAATGTGAACGCCTCGCTTTCCGGCAGTTCCAGATTTTTTTTATGGTGTTTGTCATAGCCCCATCTGATGCCGCTCTTTTCGCACCATCGCGCCAATTGGTCGCGCTCATCATCGGACAAGGGGTTTCCGGACAGTTCACAGGAACGCTCGAAGGATGCTATCATCACCGATGATTCGAATCTTCCGGAGACCATTTCCAGCACATCCTTCACAAATCTGGCAGCAGTATCTTCTTTAATGAATGACTGATCTGCTATCGTGAACGGAAGATGAGCGCCGCTTCGTTCCTCGGCATCACCAAAAACCATTTGAACATACGGAGCATATCGCGCGATGTCCGGCGTTACAATAAGAACATCGGATGGCGTAAGAGATTTGTCGCGGGCAAAACATTCAAGAAGAAGGTCATACACCACCTCCACTTCACGCAGCGCATCATGGCATTTTGCGAAACGGATGCTCCAGTTCTTTTCAGTGATCTGAACGGGCTCGGATGCCGATTCGGTGCAAAGAATAATGTCCGTCCGGGTGCGCTTCAGAAGTGAGTCGGATATATTTTCATTGTCGATCAATTCGCTGTACTCAAATAACTCCTTCGGTTCGTCCCCTTGTAACAGCAGGTTCATAAACTCCTTTGCCGTACTTCCAAGGTTCCGAAGAAGCCGGTTTTCGGTGAAGATGTTCTTCAGTCCCAGTTCCCTGAACCGTGCATCATGCTGCTCGCGCCATTGAATCTGCCGGTCGGTCAACGTGTCTCCGATAAAAAATATGGTCGGCACTTCAAGATAGAGCGACACGTCGGTCACCTGACCGAGTGTTTTGAATACTTCAAGATACAACGGGGGAAGCAGCGACATACCAAACAGGGACACACGTTGAGGTAGACGTTCTTTCTCTTCCTCACTAAGGTGCTGCAATTTTTTTATGAGTGAACGAACCATGGCGGAAGGATCCTCGGCATCAGAACGACCGAGTTCTGAAGTGAGTCTCTGCCAAAGATATTGCTGCCATATTTCCGCGCTCTGTTCCGGGAAGAGTCTTTTTCCGGATGCCCATTGCTGGAGCCAATCGCTGCGATAAAGCATGTATTGGTCCAGAACATCGGCGATCTTATCGGAGAGCGAGAATAATTTCATCTCTACATTCTCACCGCCGAGATATCCCTTCAACTCATCTAATTCCTTCACATTATTTTTCAAATCTTCCGCAATAATGCGGTACAAAGCCCAAGGCAATATCTCTCGGTCCAGTGTTGAACTTTTTTCCCTTACGTTCAGCATTAAGAATGCCAGACGCATGATGAACTGGCGGGGCATCATTGCCGTTACTTGTGCAACAATGCTGTTTCGTTTTGCACATTCCAGCGCCAGCCATCGTTTCATGCCGGAGGTTTGGACCACAAGATATTCGGGTGAAAAAAGGTCGGTTGAATTTTTACGCTGTTTTATCTTCTCAGCAAAATGATCAGCCAGAACATCAAGATCATAATGTGTAAACACATTCAGTCTTTGAACTTGATCATTATTTAGCATTGCAGAACTCATTCAGACCATCCTGATACATAAATCATATATTCCATCCCATTAAGCGGATAATCGTGACATTTGAAGGAGATCGTGTTCGGCCATGGCTGCCATGATTTCGCCGTATCATAATAATCATACTGTATATTTGCTTCAATATCATTCAATGATATTTTTTTCATAATCGGATTCTTCCTAAATACGGCTGCATATCATTTTGGTACACGATTGCGTTTGATACATTTCAGGTCGAAACGTTGTAGATGTAACTATTCTCATCTATATTAAGGATTCGTAATCATAAAGGTTTCGTTCTCGACAATTCTTATATGAAAAATCATCTATCAACCTGCGTCCTTGGCAGTTCAAGCAGCGGTAATTCAACAGCCATTTGGAATGATACAACTTCCATTCTTATTGATTGCGGTTTAGGTCCTGTATATATCAAAGAACAATTACTGGAATTAGGGTTAAGAATGGAAGATCTTGACGGTGTCTTTCTAACTCATATTCACAGCGACCATGTGAATGAAGCTACCGTTAGGAATCTGCACAAACACTGTATTCCGATGTTTTGTCCTTCTCAAATAGAACCGCACTTGCTGAAAAAATATAGATCCATTGCCGATGTAAAAAAAGAGAAGTTTCTTAACGTAATAAATAATTCAGATATCGAATTGGATACACTGTCTATCCGTGCATTTGAAGTGCCCCATGATTCCGATGGAGGGTGTTTCGGTTATAATGTGTTCGGAGAACTTGCCGGTAAGACAAAGAAGATTAGCGTTTCAACGGACATGGCAGAAGTGACTGCATCAGCACTTGAGCATATTGCCAATTCAGAAGTTATCGTAATTGAATCCAATTATGATGAGGAAATGCTGGAACGGTCAGGCCGTCCGAAATGGCTGAAAGACCGCATACGGGTTGGCGGGCATCTTTCAAATAATCAATGTGCAGAATCGATGCTGCAGATTTTGAACCGGTCGCAGATTCTTCCGCAGATGATTGCTCTGGCTCACGTCAGCAGGCAATGTAATACGAACACGCTGGCATATGATTGCACTTTTTCGGCGATGGAAAAACACGGAATGGGCGAAACAACCGTTTGTGAAACACATCCTCAGAAACCAAGCATTACAATGACTATTGTTTAATTTTCAATCTTCTTTTCAAAATATTCTGCATCTAATTTCATGACGGCACCACAATCAAATATCAACAGCCTTTATTACTGCTACGAATTCTTATAGACGTAAATACCAACAAGAATAGGATCCTTTTGATGGTATGTATTGATATAGCTGATATTTTTTTCCGTAATCACAGCATCCTTTGCCAGCAATTTTTTACCGGAACTCGTAAACAGTGACCGCGCTATTTTCATTCCTTGCATCAAATCCGGAACGGATATTCTTACAAGGTTTTCTGTTTCTACTGTATTTTCATTTGCGTGCAAATAATCTATGATAAGAATGAGAAGTTGAGGATCGTAATAAATTCCTTTTTTCGACATCAGTTCATCTTCTATCAACTGAATAGTGCTGTGCGAATTTTGGAGGCCCATTTCTACTGCATTAATGATCCTGAGAATACGGGAACCAAGTGGTATCTCTTCACGCTGCAGCCTGTCCGGGTACCCTGTGCCGTCGTAATTTTCCAATTGATGGCGCAGGATCGGAGCAACCGGACGTAAAAGAGGAATATCCTGCATCAACAATTGTCCGCGAATCGGATAATTATCCAATTCAATGCGTTCTTCTCTTGATAAATCATTTATATTTTTATTGAGCAATACATCGGGCAACGATATCTTCCCGATCTCGTGCAAAAGTGCAGCAAAATGCAAATGATCAATCTGGTCCTTCTGAATATCCAATTTCGTACACAGCCAGCCGACGATGGATTTGGCGCGATTACTGCGATATGACGCATTGGGAACACGTAGTTCCATCAGATCGCTGAGCAGTTCGATAACTCCCCGGAAACTCTCATCCAGAGCCTGATTCAACGTGAGCAGATGAATATTGTTTTCTTCAACCGTATTCTGCAATGTCTTTATTCTGACGAACGCATCCACCCGTGACCGTAATTCTTCTGCGTGGTATGGTTTTGTCAGATAATCATCGGCACCAATATGCAGCGAGTCAATTATTGTATCCACCTGGTTGATACCAGACAACATGATAAAGAATGCCTTTTTCTGAACGGGATCCTTCTTTATTTTATTGCAGAATTCATAGCCGTTCCCGCCGGGCATGTTATAATCGCTGATGATGATATCCGGAGTGACGCGCTCGCATATTTCATACGCTTGCCCGATGTTGAGTGCCTGGTGAATTTCGTATTCGGAATTATGCTGTAATATCTGCGTAAGGAGCACGAGTTCAAGGGGTTCATCTTCTACAAGTACAATAATTGGTTTCTTTTTCACTCGCTACCTTTCCCTTCATATTTTACGATTATGCTGATCCGGCGATTGGTTACATCATAAGAGTTCTGACTATTCCGCAACATTGTATTTGCATACCCGCGGACTTGATCAATATTCCCGAAATCAATACCTGACTTTATCAATACGCGACGTGCCGCATTGGCCCTGTCCGAACTCAGTTCAAAGTTTGTGTATCCGTCAGTAGAAGCATAAGGCCGGCTATCGGTGTGTCCTTCAAGAATAATATGATTGGGCAGTCGACGTAACTCTGCCGCAATAACGGACAGTATTTCTTCCGCCTCAGGTTTTAATTTGGCGGTGCCAATATCAAAGAAGAATGCCTCAGAAGATTCCATCAACTCAATGCGCATACCTTCTTTGACAATTTCAATGATGATTTGGTTTTGTAATTTCTTAACCTGAATCTTGTTAATAAGATTCTCTTTAATCTTTTCTGCCAGCCGTTTGAATTTCGCTATCTCATCCTCAGCCTGTTTTGGGTGCAGTTTATTGATCAGCTGCGTTCCTTTGTTTTTTTCCAAAACACCTGATTTCATTTTTTGATTATAAGCGATAGGATCAATAAAATATTCACCAACATAATCTTTTACCTCTTTGCTCTGTCCTATTATCCACAATACGATAAAGAGCGCCATCATCGCCGTGACAAAATCAGCATAGGCAACCTTCCAAGCACCGCCATGGTGGCCACGCATATGAACTTTTTTCCTTACAATACGAATTGGGATTGATTTGTTGATCTTTTTCATACAGTCAACGTTTTCATTCCGGTTCGTATCTTATGACACGCCTCTTCCAATTCCTGAAAGCTTGGTTTTACATGGCTGTATATTGCGCGTCGCGCTATTTCAGTGGAAATAACGGCTCCATTCCCTTTGGTATAAGCAACTATACCTGTTTTTATACACATCATATACCTTTGTTCTGACTGACTATTAAATTCTAATCCATTCGCGATTGGACTCACAAATCCATATGATGCTAAAACTCCGATGAATGTTCCGACCAGAGCCGCTGCCACCTTCTCGCCGACAGATTCCGGTGAACCGCCGATGGAGCCCATGGTAATAATAATTCCCAAAACAGCGGCAACAATTCCCAATCCCGGAAGTGCATCGCCTACTTTCGACAGTGTTGTTGAAAATCCGGACATCTCCTCGTGATGGGTTTCGATATCAGCATCAAGCAAATATTCAAGTTCCTGCTCGGACACACCTCCGCTTATCGTCAATTTCAGCGTATCGCTAATATAATTGAGGAACGTTTTATGTGATATTAAAAAACCATTTTTCTTAAATATTGAACTGGTATTTGGCTCTTCAACATGCTGCTCTATAGACATGAGTCCGGAACGGTCTGAAACCAAAAACAATTCATACATTGTTTGCAGCAGATTAAGGTATACTTCCTGAGTATAAGGATCACCTTTCAATAACTGACCGATCTTCGACGGCAATCTTTTTAACAGCCAAAAAGGGGTTCCGATAAGCAATGACCCTATGGCTGCAGCTCCCATTATAATAAATTCCGGAAGTTGAATAAGAACAAAAAGCGGCCCTCCCGCAAGCACAAATCCCCCTAAAACACCGACAATGACAACAATTAATCCAAGAATAACGATCATAATATTGTTCCCTTGTTTCAAAATTTCTTGCCGCGTTACAAGTGCGGTATGCAGTTGACGAAGAGATCATTTTCTCTCACTGTAAGTACAATCATCTGCCAATACATGCAATGCAAAATATTTATTTGATGTAAAACATGGTGCAAATGTTAAGCCACTATTTTTGTTTTAAATCAAAGTTGAAATTCATCGTGAAGGTGCACCGCAAATGAACTTTCTACATTCTACAGTATCTACTCAACCATGCAAAGAGTAAGCATCGGTCATCTCGGGGGGAATTCGTTAAGCAAATCGGGATGTGTAAACTTTTAAGCAGTCATACGCGGATATTTTGGTATTCCGCTTTGTCTATGCGGCCGGTAAGTATTGCAGTTGATTTTTTTTGCAGGAGAAACCAATATTAAAACATCTGAAAAACCTCACATAAATGTCATTTCCCCAAAGGAGCCACTTCGGGAAAGTGATAATGAACAACTTGTTTTTCAGCGATCTCGATTTTATTATCTAAAATTTTATCCTTGTCCCTTTAACTACTCCTTCACCTCCCTTTGCTGTTATTTTGCCGTCGCGATCGAATATTTCGAACTTGATCGTTGAATCAAAAATATCGCCATCCTGTGAGAGGGTAATTTTTTCAGTCAGCACTCCATATCCGTCCGGAATCCATCCGCCCCCCTTGCCGATCTCGTCAAGAATCGAAACAGCTTTTGTCTGAAAGACCAGATATTTTGATTCGTAATGACCCGGTCCGGTTTTCTTCCATAAGCCATACGCGGGAGGACCGGGAGGTGCAGCATCGTAATTAGATGATTCCGTCATCGTGCCCCCTGCATTAAAAACATACATGAATTCAAGATCCTTCATGGAGGAAAAAACGCTTGTATTGAGCTGAACCTTTCCGCGCCATGCTCCCGCCAAATCACCGCTGGTTTTGCTCGAATCTGCGAGGATAATGCTGTAGAAAAAGCTCAATAAAAGAGCGGTTGCAACAATAGTTATCATCATAATTTGTTTCTTCATACGACCTCTTGGTTCGGACTACGGTCAGAACTGACAATATTTGTGAATTAATGTCTCAAGCTGACAAGGTAAAAATAGATAAATGATCAGAACTTTGTTGTTGTTTGCTTTATTTCAATAGTGGGTGAATGAACCAGTGTTTGGTAGATTACACAGTATCGTTCCGTAAGGCGAATCAGCGTGGACAATTGTTCTTCTGAAGCGTTCGATCTAAGATCGAAAAAGAGTCTGATGTTTTGAAAACCTACCGGTATCTCCTTAGACACACCTAATGTTCCTCTAAAATCCAAATCTCCTTCTGCCCTTACGATACCTTCTTCAATCTGCACTCCGATTGCGGTTGCAACAGCATTCAGCGTAACACCGGCACAGGCAACGAGCGCTTCAAGCAGCATATCTCCGGAACAAGCCATCAATCCATTCCCACCCGTTGCAGAATGTAAGCCAGCCTCAACAAGTGCTTTTCCTGTCTCAACTTTACAGGATATTCCTTCGCCGATTGTTCCGCGTGCTTTTAATGTATAAAATGCCTTGCCGGGATTTTCCTTATATGCCTTTTTTAAAGGTGATTGGACGGACTGAAGTTGTTCAGTATTCATACGTTCCTTTTTTATTTTATGAGGTGCCTAAAGGCTGATACAAATCTTAGATGCATCAATCGTAAGAACCGGCAAAAGAGTAATTTGCGGAAGACATAATCATTTAACTCAATCATTGGCATCACACCAAAACTGCATCTATCCAATACGAGAAAGTGTAAGGGTTCGTGTTACCACTGCACCATCTATGGAGGTCGTAGCCAGTTGTATTATGAGTTGATCCTCAATGATACGAACGTCTCTGATATACGTATTGCCGACGTTGCCGGGCGAAATTGATCCGTCAAGATGCACGGTAAGAGTACCTGCTACTTCATCCACATTGTAACTGCCAAAATATGCATCATATCCGTTCACAGCACTGCTGTTATTGCTGCCTTGAACTGATCGTACCATACTATCCGGAGCGGACCGATCCCGTTTCATAAATTGAGCTGAAAAATAATCCGGCGCAAAACAAAGTATGCCAAGCGGATCCTTGCCGAGAAACGGATCAATACGGAGTTGACCCTTGTCGTCCACATCTTCGCGTGACTTCAGTTTCCAAATGCCCAGAATTCCGGATGCAAGACCTTTGGTTGGCGTTGGAAGAGAATTTTTATTCATAGTGCTTTTAGAGTTGGTGAACGAACAACCGGAACTAAACGTAAAGACATTATTCCAGGAGTAGATTGGGTATATATTTTTATTTTGATGTCGTGAAGAACTTTCTTGTTGGGATATTTACCACCATTACATATTGCGCATCGGCGGCTGATTGAATTATTATTTTCTCTTTTTTGAACCATCAAGCCTCCAGCGCAACCACATCACCATATTTTATTGTTGGCTCTTCTGCTCCACGGTGATAATTACTTTCCCTTTAGCATGTCCTTCTTCCAGATAACGAATAGCATCAGCAACATCACATAATGGATAGCGTCTATCAATAACGGGAACAACTTTTCCAGTCTCAAGAAGCTGAGACATAATAATTAAATCTTTTGCATTCGGTTTCGCCATCACATTCCTCATGGTTCGTCCGCCGGTCTTCGAGAGCCAGGGACCCAGAAGCATGGCTTGAAACATTTGAGACGTTGAACCTCCCGCCATAACATAAATTCCGTTTGAACTGAGTGCACCTTTATATGCCGAGATGGGATGAAATCCATTAGCGGCAAAAATCAGATCGTATTGCTTGCCGTTTTTTGTGAAATCTTCTTTGGTGTAGTCAATAACATGATCGGCTCCTATCGATCGCACCATATCAGCTTTTCCCGTACTGCAGACACCGGTCACTTCGGCGCCGAAATATTTTGCAATTTGCACCGCAAATGTACCGACGCCGCCGGAAGCACCATTGATCAATACTTTTTGTCCGGACCGGATATTCCCTTTGTCACGAAGTCCCTGAAGTGCAGTAACTGCCGCTACCGGAACTGACGCAGCATCTTCGAAGGAAATATTTTTCGGTTTCAGCGACATAGCATTTTCACGGGCACACGCATACTCGGCAAAACCTCCCCAACCGCATACAGACAGATCCCCGAATACCATATCACCGGACCGAAACTGATGAACGTTTTTACCTACCGATTCAACCACTCCAGAAATGTCGCACCCGAGAATTTTGTATTTAGGTTTGAAAAGACCGGTCATGAAACGGACCGGGAACGGATCTGCTCTGAGAAGGTGCCAATCTGCTGCATTTGCAGAAGCTGCATGAATTTTTACTAATACTTCGTCCTCTTTCGGAATTGGTTTTTCAACATCCAAATATTTGAGGAGATCGGGAGAACCATATTTTTCAAAGACAATTGCTTTCATTTCTGTCTCGTGGTTTTTGGTATATTCATTTGAAAGAGGGTAAAAATTATCATGATTTAAGCGATTGCAAAGTAGACTATTTTGTCTGATTTGTCAAGGTATACATCTTTTCAATCCCTTTCAGAATAGATTCTTATTGAATCAACATGCAGAAAATACAGCAGGTACGTATGGTATTTTCCATGATGTGCATTTTGTCACGGCATGAGAACCATCTAATGTTGTTATTAACATAGTCTAACGCTGAAACACTTGCTTCCGGATCCATAGAACGTATATTTGTAGTGAGATGAAGATGGTAAATACATATAGTGAAGCTAACAAAAATAGAGGAACACGATAATGGGCTCGTCAAAAATCATCATGCTTTCAGGGGTGTATCTGATATTCGGTTTCTATACGGTGGCATTTAACCATGCCGACGAATCGATGTTCAAAGCTTCCGTAAAAACGGCTACATTGGCACAGGAAGGGCAATTGGCTCAGACCGGTCTTTCATTAGCTTCCGGTTACATGGCCAACGATGCCAGCCGCAATAATTTTGCAACAAGAACATACGTCAGCGGAAGTGATACTGTCCGGTATTCGGCAACACATCCGGCAGGTTTCCCGGCATCGCAGACGCAGGTTGTTTCCGTAGCATCACATGCAACGGTGGTAGGCGGAGTGGTGAAGGTAACACGGGCAGTAACGCAGACGGCAGTATATCAGTTCCACAACGGACGTTGGAAACAGGTGCGGGTGTTCACAACAAGAAATTATCAGGATACATTCTAAGGTCATCAGAGAAAATTAAATACAAACGCCCGTTCCGAACAATTCGAAACGGGCGTTTCTGTTTTTATTCACTTACTTTTTTATTTTTGCGACGAACTCATTCAGGATCGTGGTAAGGTTCGGTTCACCGATCTCCTGCAGTTCATAGGTCACGCGGAATGCCGGCTTTTTTATCTTGACGATCCGATTTAAATCGATCGGCGTTCCGATGATCACCGCATCGCACGGCACCTTGTTGATGGTTGCTTCAAGATCTTTCACCTGCTTATCGCTGTATCCCATAGCCGGCAGAAGAATACCAATCTTCGGATATGTGTCGTACGTTTTTTTGATCTCACCGGTAACATACGGACGAGGATCGACAAGCTCCGCAGCGCCGTATTTCTTAGCGGCAACTGTGCCGGCACCAAATTTCATTTCGCCGTGCGTCAATGTCGGACCATCTTCAATAACAAGAACTCTCTTCCCCATTATTTTTTCACTGTGTTCAATACCGATGGGTGATGCAGCATCGACGATGCGTGCATGAGTGTTCACTGAACGGATATTATCCCGAAGAAGATTGACCGATTCCGGCGAAGCCGAATCGATCTTGTTGATAATGACAACATCGGCCAGGCGAAGATTCGCTTCACTCGGATAATATGTCAACTCATTGCCGGCACGAAGCGGATCGGCAACTACGATATGCATGTCCGGTGCATAGAACGGAAGATCGTTATTGCCGCCGTCCCACAGAACGACATCGGCTTCCTTCTCGGCTTGTGTAAGAATTGCCGCATAGTCAACACCGGAATAGATGATCGTTCCGCTTGAAATATGCGGTTCATACTCTTCCATTTCTTCTATAGTACAATTATGTTTCTTCAGATCGGCAACGGTTGCAAAGCGCTGTACTTTTTGTTTTTCCAGATCGCCGTAGGGCATCGGATGCCGCACAGCAGCAACTTTATATCCCATACCCTGAAGAATAGCGGACACTTTCCGTGTTGTTTGACTCTTGCCGCTTCCGGTTCGCACAGCACAGACCGAAATAACAGGCTTTTTGCTTTTGATCATAGTCCTGCCCGCACTCAGGATCTTGAAATCGGCACCGGCGGCCGTAACGCGTGAACCAATGCTCATAACATGCCGATAGGTTACATCGCTGTAGGAGAAAACAACTTCCTGAACTGAATATTTTGCGATCAGTTCTTCAAGATTCTTCTCCTCGAAAATCGGGATCCCTTTAGGATACAACGATCCGGCAAGTGCGGCCGGATATTTACGTCCGGCAATATCCGGAATTTGCGCTGCCGTAAACGCAACAACATTATATGGCGGGTTATCGCGGTAGATCATATTAAAATTGTGGAAATCTCTGCCGGCTGCTCCGATAATAAGTGTAATAATTGGTTTAGTGTTTGACATATGATATTCTTTCAAGTTAAAATTTGATTATAAAATATTTTATAAAAAGAGGCCACTTTATCCATGCTTCAACGCGTGACCATTTTTTCCCGTGAAACAACTAAAAGTTGAATGTTCTACAGTATAAGGTTCAATCCAGCGACAATACCACACGCTCGATCCGTTCGCATGCCCAGTCGATCTCTTCCTTCGTAATCACTAGCGGCGGTGCAAAACGGATGACATTCTCATGTGTTTCTTTGCACAGAATTCCTTCTTTCATCAGCCGTTCGCAATAAGGACGCGCTTTTGTATCGAGTACAAATCCGATCCATAAACCACGGCCTCGGACCTCTGCAATGTGTTTGCTTTTGATCGCTCTCAGTTTTCCCATAAAATAATTTCCGAGTTCGAACGAACGCTCAATCAGTTTTTCATCCTTCAGCACCTTCAGCGCAGCGCATGCAACCGCCGCCGCGAGAGGATTGCCGCCAAATGTGGAGCCGTGATCTCCCGGTTTAAATACGCCAAGCACTTCTTTGGACGAAAGGACAGCAGAGACGGGATAAAATCCGCCGCTTAACGCTTTACCGATAATGACCATATCCGGACGGATATTGTCATATTCAAACGCGAACATCTTTCCGCTCCGGCCGAGTCCGGCTTGAATTTCGTCGCAGATCAGCAGCACGTTATTCTCTTTGCAGAGACGGGCCGCTTCCTTTAAATATCCTTCCGGCGGAACAACAATACCCGCTTCGCCCTGGATCGGTTCGACGAGAAATGCCGCTGTGTTCGGATTGATGGCAGCCTTCAGCGAATTGATGTCGCCGTATTTTACGATCGGAAATCCCGGAGTGAACGGACCGAATCCGTCACGGTATTGTGCGTCGGTAGAGAAACTGACGATGGTTGTAGTGCGGCCGTGAAAATTATCCGTTGCGCAGATGATCTCTGCCTTTCCTTCCGGAATACCTTTTACTTTATATCCCCATTTGCGCGCAGCCTTCACAGCGGTCTCCACTGCTTCGGCACCGGAATTCATCGGCAGCGACATTTCGAAACCGGTCATATCGTGGAGCGCTTTATACAGTAGCGGCAACTGGTCATTACGGAATGCGCGGCTGGTGAGCGTTACTTTGTCCGCCTGTTCAATAAATGCTTTCCGGATAGCAGGATGACAATGTCCTTGGTTAACGGCGGAATAAGCGGCGAGGCAGTCGAGAAACCGGTTTCCTTCAACATCGGTGACCCAAACCCCTTCCGCTTTTTGAATGACGACATCGAGTGGATGATAATTATGCGCACCGTACTGTTCTTCGAGCGCAATATATTCTTGCGTTTTCATGTTCAATCCCCATTGAGAAATAAATGTTTTAGTGAAATGAATGGACGAAGAAGAGAGGCGTCACAACAAGTTTAAGAAGTATACAATAAGGGCCATTGGTCTATTCCTTGTCGAACAAAATTGTCAGCAATGCCATACGTACGAACAGACCGTTTCGTGACTGGCGGAAATAGACCGCGCGCGGATCATCATCGATCGTTTGATCGATCTCGACCGACCGGGGTAATGGATGCATGATGATGGCATTTGATTTCATTTTTTTAAGAACACTTGCATCAATATTATATGCTGAAAGGTCGATATCGCTCCGTTTCAGACGTTCACGATCGATGCGCGTCTGGTAAACAACATCAACCTGCGAAATTATTTTTTCAGGATCGGCGGCAAGTTCATAGTGGACCCGGTATTTATCCAGATAGGCAAGAATATCCGGTTTCACTTGCATCTCCGGCGGCGCAATAAAATAAAATTTGATCCGGTCGAATTTGCTGAGGAGATAGGTCAGAGAACGGACCGTCCGTCCGTTATCGAGCGCCCCGATCAGTGCCACCGACAATCCGTTGATCGTTTTACACTCATTATAGATCGTATAAAGATCGAGAAGCGCCTGGGTCGGATGCTGGCCGCCATTTCCTTCGCCGGCATTGATGATCGGAACCGGTGATATGAGTGCGGCACGTTTTGCAGCCCCTTCTTCCGTATGACGCAGAACGATCACATCGGAATAATTGGCAATGATGCGGATGGTATCTTCCAGCGATTCACCCTTTATTTCCGAAGAGAATTCCTTTCCGTTTTCCGTAGATAATACCCGGCCGCCAAGACGGTACATTGCGGACTCGAACGAAAATCTGGTCCGCGTAGACGATTTATAGAATAATGTCGCCATCACCTTGTGTTCATAGTCCTGCGTACCGCCGCGGGCGACGATCTTTTCCATGCGGCGAGTCCGGTCAAAGAGTTCCATCAGCAACGGAACAGTGAACTGCTGCGATTCAATGACATGCTGTAATTTCATGCTTTGCTCACTCTTAAAATGTTATGGAACAATATGCGTACCCGCTTTGCCGTCCAACGCATCAATTAAAAATTCGTATGAGGTGATGATGACCTCTTTTCCGCCGTTGCGCAGATACCGGATCGCAGACTGCACCTTTGGTCCCATGCTGCCGGCCGGGAATTGACCCTCGTCGTAATATTTCTGTAATTCATCAGCTGTGATTTTATCAATACCACGTTGGGATGGCTTCTTAAAATCGATGAACACTTTTTCCGCATCAGTGCTTATCACAAACAAATCTGCCCCAAGTCCCGTTGCAAGAAGCGCTGAGGCACGGTCCTTATCGATCACCGCTTCCCTGCCAAGCACCAGATACTTGTCGCGTTCAATCACCGGAATTCCGCCTCCGCCGACAGCGATGACGATCATATTCAAGTCGAGTATCTTTCTGATAATCTCCTGCTCGAAAACTTCCACCGGTTCCGGCGATGGAACAACACGACGGTATCCACGCGCGGCATCTTCAATAATGTGCCAGCCGAGTGTTCGCTGTTTTTGTTCCGCTTCCGCCTTTGAATAAAACGGACCGATCGGTTTTGTAGGATTTTTAAACGCCGGATCATTTTCATCCACTTTTACCTGCGTCAGCACGGTCATTACAGGCGTCAGTAAACCTATTTCGCGAAGTTCAAATTCCATTGCCCGCTGGATAATGTAGCCGATCTCGCTTTGCGTTGTGGCAACACAGACATCAAGCGGATGCGTATACACTTCTCCGGCCGCACGCTCCGAGCGCAGCAGCGCGGCGCCGACCTGCGGTCCGTTGCCATGTGTGATGACGATGCGCCAACCGTGTGCAACCATTTGTACAATGCAGCGTGCCGTGGCGTGTGCATTTTTCAATTGCTCATCAATTGTTCCGCGTTCACCGGCACGGATAAGAGAATTTCCGCCGATCGCTATGAGTGCAGTTTTTGTCATTATTTCACATTTTTCATCAACTGATACATGATCGCTTTCTGAACATGCAAACGATTCTCCGCTTCATCAAATACCACCGATTGTTTTGAATCGATCACTTCATCCGTCACTTCGTCGCCGCGGTGCGCAGGAAGGCAATGCATGAACAAGGCATCGCTCTTCGCATGCGACATCAGCGCTGCGTTCACCTGATACGGATGGAATATTTTTTTTCGCGCTTCCGCTTCGCTTTCCTGCCCCATAGATGCCCATGTATCGGTGTAGATTACGTCAGCATTCTTAACGCCGGCAACAGGATCGTGCACTATCTCGATAACAGCACCGGTTGCCTTAGCATCTTCAACTGCCTGCTGCATTGCAACGGCATTCGGTTCAAAATCAGGCGGACATACAACCGAAACATGAACACCAAGACGCGCGCCGGCAAACATCAGCGAGTGGGCTACGTTATTTCCGTCACCGACGTATGCAACTTTCAGTCCTTCTAATTTCTTTTTCTTTTCCAGTATCGTCAGGAAATCCGCCATTGCCTGGCATGGATGCGAATAATCAGTCAGTCCGTTGATCACCGGTATGGAAGCATGTTTTGCAAAATCAATAACGATCTGATGTGCGAATGTTCTGATCATCACACCCTGCACCATTCGCTCGAGATTTTTTGCCACATCATAGACCGATTCGCGCTTGCCGAGACTGATCTCATTGGGAGAAAGATAGAGAGAAAATCCGCCGAGCTGCTGAATGCCGATGTCGAACGACGTTCGTGTACGGAGCGATGGTTTTTCAAAAATGAGTGCCAGTGATTTCCCCTTTAAGGCTTCTGCATATTTGCTACGGTCGGCTTTCATATCGCGTGCGATGGCGAATGTTTCATGCATTTCTTCTTTGGTGATATCGCGGATGGTAAGAAAATCGTGGGCTTTCACGGAGCGGCTCCTTCTATTTAAGAGACAAGTGAATGATGTATGATAAAAAATATAATGACTATTCTCTGAGAATCATATTCAAAAATACTATCATAAATAACAGATAATTATGATTATTACGGTATGGAGTAATTCAAGACTTTTATATCGCATTTAGTTTTTTGCACCTGATTCATTTGGGACATTCTATCATGCAGACGGTTTCATTAACTAAAAATGCCGGACATAAGACCGGCATTATAGAACAATTTATTATTCAGCTATTTACGTAAAATATATTTTTTCTCGAGACATAGTCAATAGTTGTGTAAATAATTTTAAGCCGCTAACCGTAACTTAGATTGTTTCTTTGGATGCAACCTATCAATTGTTTGAGCAACAAGTTTATAACCGTGTAGTTTCTTCAACCGTGTTTGTAAAGTCGTTAATAGTTTGAACACTAAATATAATGCACTGTCTCGACGTGGAATACGTCTGGCAGCGTTCGTTCTAAGTTTAACAGTAGAAAACATCGATTCAATAACATTTGTGGATTTAATACTTCTCCAATGCTTCTTCGGGAACTGAAAATAGGTCAAGAGCATCTCACGGTTGTCTTCCAAGCATTCCACCGCTTTAGGATACAGCGTGTAATATCTCTGCCTAAATATCTTCATGAGAGTTTTCGTATGATCAGCCGAATGCGAGTGATACATCTGCCGAAGCAGTTCACGGACATCATCCTCATGGCGTGCGGAGACTTTATCCAGCACATTACGCATTTTATGAATCCAGCACCGCTGGCGTTTAGTTGTTGGAAAAACATTCCTGAGAGCTTTCCACAACCCCAGAGCGCCGTCAGCAATCACCATACCGATCCATTCTACACCACGTTTTTTAATATTACGCAGGAGGTCACTCCATGACTCTGCGCTTTCACGGTATCCCTCTTCCAGGGCAAGGATCTCTTTTTCCCCATTTCGGCGCACTCCTACAAGCACTAACACTGCCATTGAGTCGTCTTTGGGTCCGGCTTTCGGATATACTCCATCGGCCCACACATACAGATATTCTTTCTCTAAACGGCGCTTTTTCCACAGCTGATATTCAGCTTCCCAGTCTTTCTTCATCCTCAGAACGCTTGTCTGAGACAGCGGTGCTGAATCACCGAGTATCCCTTGGAAGCATTGCTGAAAATCTCCCGATGATAACCCGTGCAGATACAAATCCGGAACAAGCGCTTGCATCTGCCCTGAGAGCCGTTGATACCGGCCTAATATCTGCGACTCAAACCTTTCCCGCAGTCGGGGTGTCCGAACCGACATGCTCCCGATTGACGCAGTTACCGTGCGTTCTTTGGAATATCCGTTACGATACTGTTTCTTCGTATCGTTTTCTTGTCGCTCGTATTTTTGACGTCCCAGATACTCTTGCAACTCTGCTTCGAGCCCTTGTTCGATCATTTTCTGGGCTCCAAGCAATATTAACTGGTCTAACATTGAACGGATTGGCGTGTCTGACCCCTCGG
>CAIOTF010000019.1 GCA_903861125.1 uncultured Ignavibacteriota bacterium | reverse complement strand
GATCGCCGAATCCGATGAAGTGATGATGGATAAGTTTTTTGCAAACGGAACATTGAGCGACGAAGAGATCCGGAAAGGATTGCACAAGGCGCTGATGGAACGGAAGATCTATCCGGTTTTTGCAGTCTCATCCACGACGAATGTTGGCGCATTGAACTTACTGGAATTCATCGCCAGCTATTGTCCAACACCGGCAGAGATCCAGACAGTCACCGCTACCGACATTAATACCAATAAAGAGATCGAAGTTAAGATTGATGATGCAAGTCCTGCGTCACTTTTTGTGTATAAAACGGTTTCGGAACATCATGTAGGAGAACTTTCGTTCTTCAAAGTATATTCCGGTGCGGTCATTCCCGGCATGGATATGGTAAATGAATCGAACGGCAAGCCGGAACGTCTCGGCCAGGTGTTTGTGATGAACGGACGCGAACGGAAAGAGATCACCAAACTGCACGCAGGTGATCTTGGCGCCGTTGTGAAACTGAAGGATACCCATACCAATAATACGCTCAGCACCAAAACATTTCCGGTGATCTATCATCCCATTGTGTTTCCCGAACCGGTTATTACCGAAGCAATCATTCCGAGAATAAAAGGTGAAGAGGATAAGATCGGCAGCGGACTGCACACACTGCACGAGGAAGATCCGACATTTGTCTATAAGGTCGATCCGGAAATCAAGCAGACCGTTGTCTCCGGTCAGGGTGAACTGCATCTTGCCATCATCATCCGCAGACTAAAGGAAAAATTCGGCGTTGAGGTTGATCTGATCGAACCGCGGATTCCGTTCAAAGAGACGATTAAAGGGGTCGCCTCCGATGTAGAATTTAAACATAAGAAACAATCGGGCGGACGCGGTCAATACGGCCATGTGCATATTAAGATCGAACCCAAAAAACGGGGCGAAGGCTTTGAATTTGAAGATGCAGTAGTCGGTGGTGTTGTGCCTGGAAAATTCATTCCTGCCGTTGAACGTGGTGTTGCCGAAACTCTGGAACGGGGAATTATTGCCGGATACAGGGTGATCGATGTGAAAGTAACATTGTTCGATGGTTCCTATCACGATGTTGATTCCGATGATATGTCATTTAGGATCGCGGGATCTCAGGCATTCCGGAAAGGATTCAAGGAAGCGAAACCGGTTCTGCTTGAGCCAATCTGCGAGGTGGAAGTGACCGTTCCGGATGAACACATGGGTGACGTGATGGGCGATCTTTCGAGTCGCCGCGGCAAGATTATTGGTATGGATTCTGATGGTTCACATCAGATTATCAAATCATCCGTGCCGCTGAAGGAACTGTATCACTACTCAACGACGTTGCGTTCGATGACGCAGGGACGAGGCATACACCGCCAGAAGTTCTCGCATTACGACGAAGTGCCGCGCGAGGTAGCCGATAAGATCATTCAGGAATACGAAAAAAGCAGACACGGTGAAGAATAACACCGCTGATGAAATGTAAATGCATATTTTCAAATGTTACAGCCATAGCCTTTGGAGAATTATCTTCAAAGGCTTTTTGGTTTTCATAACAAGTAAGTAATCAATTGATTCGTTATTGGACGAGCATCAATTGTCACCCCTCGTCTCCGCTCGGGGTGACAATCAGTAAGGGCTGTCATGAAATGACAAAAAATATCCAGTTGTTGTCATGCCGAGCGGAGTTGAGGCATGACACTCTTGAATTGTCGCGCAAGTCTTCGCTGAGTGAGAAAATTTTCAAGAAAATCCGATATTGAGGCTGGTTCTAATTTATTTCCTAATTGTTTCATAAACATTAGTATTTTCTTAAATTGTATCTGTTACCATGAGAACCCGCGCCGCCATCATATATCTGCTCTTTTTATCCG
>CAIOTF010000018.1 GCA_903861125.1 uncultured Ignavibacteriota bacterium | reverse complement strand
GACCGTGACGGAAAGTTCGAATATTCGCAATCCGTTGAAGTGACAGCATCAAGCACGCCGAAAGAATTCGGGCTGGAACAGAATTATCCCAATCCTTTCAACCCAACAACAGCAATTAGCTATCAGCTCTCAGCGAACAGTTTTACAACATTAATAATCTACGATGCGATCGGCAGAGAAGTTGCAACGCTCGTCAATGAAGTGAAAGAAGCGGGAACGTACAGCACACAGTTCGACGGTGCGAAACTTTCCAGCGGAGTGTATTTCGCTAAGCTTACATCGAGCGGAAAAACGCAAATGAAAAAATTGTTGTTGCTTAAGTAATAGAAGAAATCAATCAACCAAAGCGTCCCGATGATTATGATCGGGATGCTAAGTTATCATCATCAAACAAAACGCAGATGCGAAAATTACTATTGATGAAATAATTTGTTTTGTGCCTGCCCGCTCTTTTATTTTTGCGACTCATTGAGCGGGCCTTTGTGACAAAATATGTTTAGCACCGTTTTTAAAACAACACAAACCCTCTTCGGAGGGTTTGGTCTTTAATAGCGGCACAGGATAATCCTTCCAAACGGACTTTCCGTATTCATTCTAAATTTACCTCCCCAAGAAAAATCCTTCTTCCTTTATGGATGCAGCACATAATACGCGGCATAACATTCCCATTTCAAGGCAAACAAATCGGACAAAAAAGTATTTAATAACTAATGTTACGCAAATCATAAATTCTGTTCATGGTGAGCAAGGCGCAACCTTAAAATATGAGTTCATCCTTCGGCGCATGCCGATAAACAACATCGGCATTTGCTCAGGTCCGCCACAAAGTGGTCCCCTTGGGAAAGGACTCCTTCGGAGATGAACATGGTTGTTGCGCCGCCCGCCAGAATGCGTAGCGGGCTGGCGCCGAACCATTTTATACTGCTTTCATACTTTCTGCGTAACAGCGGTTAATGACTATTAAAACTACGTAATACAGCGTATTGTCCCTGCTTTGGTTTTTTTATAATATGATGGTGTATAGGTGCCGGAATTCATTAACGCTTGGAAGCATTTTCGGTTCTTCTACTTCAGCATATTTTTAGTATATCGGATTCATCGGCGCTTCATAATAATAGAAGAGGGTCATGATGATAATGCTGATCACTGCACCTGAACCATTCAACAGTGTTGATGCAATGTTCTCTGTTGCGCAATCATCCATCTCTCACCGGAAACAAAGCATCTATCACATATTCTTCATCGTGAACACCATCAAAGAACAGCTGAAGCAGCTGTGAACTTATATGGTGCACCAATAACCTAACAGGCAACAGGAGAACGGTATGGATAAAAACAATGTAACGTCAATGGGATTTACAAAGGAGTCATTCCCGGCCGGCACGCATATGTGCCTGATCTATTCCAATGAGAGTGAACGGCGAAAAATTATCGGCCGCTTTCTGGAAAGCGGCATACGTGGAAAAGAAAAAGTCTCCTATTTTGCGGATACCATGACGCCCGATGAAGTGCGGCATTGGCTCACCGGTATGGATATAGAACTTCCCACGGATGACAGATTATCCATCGGTATTGCCGAAAAAACTTATTGCACATGCGGCGAATTTGTTCCTGAAAAAATGCTGGACACACTTCGCAAATTCTACACGCAGGCAAAAAAAGAGAACTATGCTAACGCCCGCGTGAGCGGCGAAATGTCATGGGCATTAAAGGGCATTCCTGGTTCCGACCGCCTGATGGAATACGAAGCGTTCGTCAACGAAGTGCTGGTGACGCATCCGGTCACTGCCATTTGTCAGTATGATGCCAACAAGTTCAGCGGATCGGCCATCCTGGATGTACTGAAAGTGCATCCGATGATGATCGTTCACGGACAGATCATACAGAATCCTTATTTTATGAAACCGCAGGATTTTCTGATGGATTATAAAGGAAGACAATGATCGACCGGACCGACGGTGTTACCACCGACATAGATATAAGAATCGTCTGCCAGATCGCTTCCGGAATCGGATTGCTGAATATTTTTCCGAATAGCGATTCAGCCAGATCGTTTCTTTTACCGCTGCTTGCTACAGTTCCAGGATGCGGTGCTGTTCATATTTATTTGCGCGGCGACGGTAGCCCTGCTGCCGATGGGACCATGGATCAATGCCGCGTATGTGCATACCAGTATACGGACCAGTATTCGTGCGGTATTGCGGAACTGAACGGCACACGATCGTATCCGATTGAAACGGTGGAACAATGTTACGGATGTCTGATGGTTACCGTGGAATCGGTAAGCGAGTATGAACAATACGAACCATTTATCAGGAATCTTGGAAATTCATTTGCCCTTGTGCTGGAAAACCGCCAGCAGAAGGAGGAACTTCAGCGTTCCAATAAAATATTAGAACAGCGCGTGAAGGAACGCACGGCGGAAAATGAAACATACTTTAATTTCAGTCTCGACCTGTTATCCATTGCGGATACCGACGGGAATTTCCGTCGTGTGAATGTTGAATGGGAAAAAACGCTGGGATATGCATGCGCGGATATGGAAGGAAAGAACTTCATTGATTTTGTACACCCGGATGACACCGCTGCAACAGCGGCAGAGATCGCAAAATTGAGCGCGCAGGAGAGTGTACTAAATTTTGTGAACCGTTATCGGTGCAAAGACGGCTCGTACCGGTGGTTGGAATGGCGATCCACTCCGGTAGGGAAAATAATTTATTCCGTAGCACGCGACATCACAACACGCAAACATACGGAAGGGATCATGCAGGCCGCGTCGTGGTATTCGCGCAACCTGATCGAGGTCAGTCTGGATCCACTGGTGACAATAAGTGCGGATGGAAAGATTACCGATGTGAATAATGCCACGGTCCAGATCACGGGTGTGGAGCGCACGAGCCTGATCAACAGTGATTTTGCAAATTATTTCACCGAACCCGAAAATGCGCGCCAGGCCTATCGCACGGTATTTTCAAAAGGATCTGTTACCGATTATCCGCTGGCAATTCGTCACATTTCCGGCAAGACCTTCGATGTGCTCTATAATGCAAGTTTATTCCGCGACATCAACGGCATTGTGGCCGGTGTGTTTGCTGCTGCACGCAACATCACCGAACAGAAACGCACGGAAGATTCGCTGCGGCGGACTCAAAAAATGGACAGCATCGTGACCCTGGCCGGCGGCATCGCGCATGATTTTAACAATCTGCTCAATGCAATGATGGGAAATGTTTCGCTCGCAAAAAAACGAATACCGGACGGTCATCCGGCAGTAATCAATCTGGACAGAACCATGGCGGCTATGGAGCGTGCAGCAACGCTTACCAAACAAATGCTAGCCTATTCCGGAAAAGGGCGGTTTCAGATAACAGCTATCGACATGACGGCGCTGGTTCGTGAACAACTCGGTCTCATCACAGCATCTGTATCAAAGAATGTGACTTTTGTAACAGAATGCTCACCGGAGCCGGTGATGATAAGCGGTGATCCCGGACAGATAGAACAGGTTGTTATGAATCTGATCATTAATGCCGGTGAAGCAATCGGAGGAGAAAAAGGGAGTGTAAATGTCAGCGTATCGGCCGAACGATTATCTGAAGACGAACTACTTCCGTACGGCAAAGCCAACATTCAGATACTGAAAGAAGGGGAATACGCTGTTCTGCAAGTATCAGATACCGGCAGCGGTATGAGTGAAGAGACACTGGCAAAGATTTTCGACCCGTTCTTTACAACAAAATTTGTCGGACGCGGTTTAGGTCTTGCAGCCGTGTTGGGAATTATCCGCGGCCATCACGGAGGGATTACCGTGAAAAGCGCCGAAGGCTCGGGAACAATCTTTCGCGTTATTTTTCCCCTCTGTTCGCCGGTCAGTGAAAAGCGGAAACAGAAAGTGCGCAGCAGTGCTGCGGCTGTCCGCATTCCCACGGCGCTTCTGATCGACGATGAACAATATATTGTTGAAATGACAAATGACATTTTCAGCGATGCGCAGTATCATCTTCTTTCGGCAACGGATCCTGAAGTCGGCGTAACGATGTATCAGCAGCAATGGAAGACGACCGATATTGTGATCCTTGATTATTCCATGCCGAAGATGAACGGTAAGGAAGTATTGATCGAATTGCGGAAAATAAATCCGGAAGTGAAGGTGGTGATGTCATCCGGTTATTCAAAGAAGGAAATCACGGATATTATGGGCGATGAGATGCCGAGCGCTTTTATCCAAAAACCGCACAATCCGAAGGCGCTCATATCGGTCCTGAACAGTGTGCTTGGTATGGAATAATTGTTGGCGCAGATCATGCCTTCCGTAGAACATATTTTCGTTTTTGTGAAGAGGTGCAAGATTACCGCAAAATGTGAGCGTTAGCGAAGCCGTTCACCAGATAAATTCATTACGGCAGACCTGCAAATAAAAACTACGTTGTTTAGCGTATTGTCCCTGCTTTGTTTTATTTATAATATGTTAATGCATATGTGGCATTTATTTATGAATTGTTCCGGTTATGAAAAATATTAACAGAATTACTCCCATAGGTTCTGTGCGGAGTCTTTTTCTGATCCTGTTGGCAATCATTATCGTCTGCGAGATTGGTGAATCGTTGTTTCTTAAACTGCTTCCGCCCCTCTCATTTATCAGCGGAAATTCAGTTGATGCCGTACTGCTGATTCTTCTTCTTTTTCCGTTGTTCTATTATTTTATTTTTCGTCCCTACACCATTCTGTTATCCGATCGCAAAAAAGTGGAAGAAGCCCTTCACCGCAATACCCATTATTTAGGTGAGCGCGTAAAAGAACTTCACTGTCTTTACACCATTTCGGAACTGGTGCGGAAAGAGGATATTGCTCAGGAAACGATCTGGCAGGAGTGTACCACTATTCTGGCGCAGGCGTATATGTTCCATGATATTGCCGCGTGCCGTATCACCGTTGGCGGGAAGGAATACAATACGGTGAATTTCCGGAAGACCGCATGGTCGCAGAGCCGTGATATTATTGTGCAGGGGGACCGTATTGGAACTGTGGAGGTACACTACCTTGATGAACGGCCGGAAGAGTACGAAGGTCCGTTTCTCATAGAAGAAGGTAAACTGATCACCGCTGTGGCGGAATTATTAGGAAAATCCACCGAACGCAAACGGTCCGAAGAACAACTCCGTCAGTTGTCGCAATTGGTCGAACAAAGTCCATTGTCGATCGTTATTACGGACACAACAGGTTCTATTGAGTATGTGAATCCGAAGTTCGTTGAAGCCAGCGGCTATAGTTATGACGAAGCTGTTGGAAAAAATCCGCGGATATTGAAGACCGACCATACATCGCCGGAAGAATACCGGCAGTTATGGAAGATTCTTCTTGCCGGCGGCGAATGGCACGGAGAATTTCAGAACAAGAAAAAGAACGGCACTCTATACTGGGAGTCTGTGACAATTTCTCCTATTATCAACGGACGGGGTGAAACAACACATTACCTTGCGATGAAAGAAGATATCACCGACCTTAAGCATTCACGGGAGCAGACACGTCTGCAGCAGATGCAGCTGATCCAAGCGGATAAAATGAAAAGTCTTGGTGTGCTGGTCAGCGGTATCGCCCACGAGATCAACAATCCGAATAATCTGGTTATGTTCAACAGCGATCTTGTCAGTCGCATCATTGGCGACGTTACTCCCGGCTTGAATGAATATTATGAGGACCATCCGGAACGGCTCGTCGGAGGACTTTCATATAGTGAAACGCTGCGGGAACTGGAGAGTCTGCTGAAAGGGATCTCCATCGGATCTCAGCGGATCCGCGACAGTGTTGTCAATCTGAAAAATTTTGCGCGGATCGATTCCGGCAATATGAACCAGCAGATGCGGATCAACGAGATTGTCAAATCTGCCCTGCTGATCGTTGCAAATCTTGTCGCAAAATCTTCCAATGCATTTTCCGTTTCGTACGCCGATAATCTTCCGGCGATCGCCGGAAATGCACAGCAGATCGAACAAGTGATCATCAATCTTCTTACCAATGCTTGCCAGGCGCTGCAAAATACGTCTCAGGCTATTCATCTCAGCACAAAATATGACGAAGCGGGGAAGAGAATCCATGTTGTTGTTTCGGATGAAGGCATTGGCATTTCCAAAGAACAGGTGAAGCAGATCTTCGATCCGTTCTTTACCACCAAAATAGATACAGGGGGAACCGGATTGGGATTATCGATCTCGGACAGCATCGTACAGGCTCACAAAGGTGAGCTGCGGGTTCAATCGGTTGAAGGGAAAGGAACCACCGTTACCATGGTTCTTCCCGTCGGTACATTTGAGGCACAACAATGACAACACAGAAAATATATCCCGCCTTCACCATTCTTCTTGTCGATGATGAAGAGGAATTTTTACGTTCGGCAGAATATGCGTTGAAGAGGGAAGGCATAACGAACGTCGAGACCATGTCGGACAGCCGGCTGATCGCGGCGCGGCTGGTTCGCGGAGGGTGTGGAGTATGTATTCTGGATATCACTATGCCGTTCGTCAGCGGGCGGGAAATTCTTCAGAATATTTCAACAGAACATCCCGATGTTGCCGTTTGTATGGTTACGGCGGTGAACGATGTTACATCGGCTGTTGAATGCATGAAACTGGGAGCGCAGGATTATATTCTGAAGCCGCTCCATCACGATCAGCTCATTGGGGCAGTCAAACGCATGGTGGAATCGCGGGTGCTGCGTGAAGAGACCGCTGCTCTGAAAGGTTATATTTTGGGCGGAGCACTGAAACAGCCGGAAGCGTTTGCCCCGCTCATCACCAATAATCCGGCAATGCACAATCTGTTCAAATATGTTGAAGCAATTGCGGGGACCGATCTGCCGCTTATTATCACCGGCGAAACGGGCACCGGCAAGGAACTTCTGGCACAGGCAATCCATACGGCCTCTCAGCGCAAGGGGAACCTTGTCTGCGTAAATGTTGCGGGAGTCGACGATGCCGTGTTCAGCGATACACTCTTCGGTCATGTTCGAGGTGCATTTACCGGTGCGGACCGTTTTCGCAGAGGAATGATTGAAGAGGCGGCGCTAGGAACATTGTTCCTTGATGAGATCGGCGATCTCCGTCCGGAATCTCAGATAAAACTGCTCCGGCTGCTCCAGGACGGCACTTTTCATCCGGTCGGTTCCGATACGCAGATGTTTTCCTCCGCACGGTTTGTATACGCAACAAACCGCGATCTGAAAAAAATGATGCATGCCGGAGTATTCCGCGCAGACCTCTATTATAGACTGCAGGCACACGAAGTCCGTCTGCCGCCTCTGCGTGAACGGCCCGAAGATCTCAAACTGCTGGCCCTGGCATTTGTCGAAGAGGCAAGCATTGCAATGCACAAGCAAGTTCCGTATGTGAATGGCGAGCTCTTTACGCTTCTTTCAACGTATCCCTGGCCCGGCAACATCCGCGAATTGCGCGGTATACTGTTTGATGCCGTCTCCAGAAACACCACGGAAACGCTTAGTTTAAAATATTTAAAAGAAAAATTCAGCGAACTGCGCGGAACCAACGTCGGTTCCGAAACGGGTATCGCAGCGGAAAACGGAATCATGGAGGGCCAACGACCGAACATCACATTTTCCTCCACGCTCCCATCTGCCGACGAATTGGAAGGTATGCTTATCCGTGAAGCGCTTCGCCGTACCAATGGCAATAAATCACAGGCGGCAGATCTCATCGGTCTTAACCGTGCAACCATCATCAAACGGGTGAAAGAAACCGATCCGCCAAACCAATCATAACACCAATTCTATTGAAAATAGTTGTTGGGGTTTAGAATATACCAATCCGGAAAGCACCCTTTATAATTCAGAAGTATCAAACTGATTATTAAATATTTATTCAGAATGATAAACAGAAACTTGAGAACGCGATATTTATAACTCTGGGTGGACCGGAAAAATCAAAAGGAAGAAGGTGAGATTGGATTATTCATGAATAACATTGCATCTATTGGGGAGTGGTGGATATTGTTAGATGATTTTCAACATATATCCAATAACAACATCGGTATGATCAATTTCTGATCAACTATTAAGATCGTGCGAATGTAATCAGGTTTCCAATAGAATTACGATCTCCTGCTTTAAGGGCTTCAAGGTAATCAGATCGAGTTTGTCCTTTTTA
Source organism: uncultured Ignavibacteriota bacterium (assembly GCA_903861125.1). Taxonomy (GTDB): domain Bacteria; phylum Bacteroidota; class Ignavibacteria; order UBA10030; family UBA8401; genus UBA8401. The sequence goes on along the minus strand of CAIOTF010000018.1, from coordinate 75,621 downwards.
AATAAGATTGCCACTACCCCATGTGAATAGTTCTTCTCTAAATATTTTTTCTATTATGACATCGGCCATAAGTCTTGAATGTCTGCCGTTACCATTTGGGAAACAATGGATTTTAACAATACGTAACTTGAATCAAATAGCAATATGAACATTTGAGAATGTTTTATTTACAACCCAGTATTTAGCATCATCAACTAAATATCGTAGATGCATAGGAATATCACTCCAATCAACACCTATATTTTTGTTTGATCTTCTCGTCTGACCGGCCCATGACCAAACGTCGCCCGACATGCGACGATGCAGTTCAAAAATAAAATCTTCTAAAAATATTTTGTTGCTCAAATTCATCTAATTCTCCACGTGTACTGATGGACTTAATTATCAAATCATCCAACTCTTCAGCGGTGAGAGGAGTTTGTCCGTATGCGTATGTTAGATTTAGTCCCATAAAAAACCTGGCAGTGTAGATTCTAATTCTAAAGTTTTTTCTCTAATCGCTGCCTTTATTCTTCTGTTCGAAATTGCTTGATCTTCTAGCGACATAGTATGAGCTGTGCGAAAAACAATATATTTTGCGGCTGCATATGCTTTTTTCTTAATATAGCCTTTGAGCGATCAATCTTTAGGAGCAAACCCATAGACTAGAATAAGGTCCATCGATTCTACTGTCGCTCGCAAGGTTTTTAGTGTAATGTTCCCACCGACCTCCCTTTCTTCAATTCCAGAAAGAGTTGGTTCCGAGATACCAAGTTTCTTAGCAATAGATCTACGCGGTATCCCAAGCGCAGTTCTAATCGTCCAAATCCACCCATTCGAAATAGAAACATCACTATTAATTGAATGTAATTTTTTCATTTTACTATCTAATAGCTTTATTATCAACTGTTTATGGTTATTCATATTAGCTTATATGCTAATAAATCACCAAATGTCAGTAAATAGGCTCCCTCGTTTGTACTGCGACAAGCAGCTTCCCAAATGCCATTGCCGGAGATCCAAATGAGATAAAAAAGAAAACCGTAAAGCGAAACAAGTTCACACATCCGGGCCCTATGACTCTTTGTGCATGATGCGGATTTGCTCTGCGATCCTCTACGTTACAAGCCGTAGGCGCTACTTGTGTATTTTCAATTCTATCCTACCAATCCGCTCAATGTGATAAACGTTTGTAACGCTGAAGTGAAAGTTTATTCGCAATTCCATGAACAATTGCCCGTCTTATGTGAACCGCCGCAGTGGGGGTGGTGTCAAAATTATCGGCACCGTCACTTTTTTTTACGTTGCTGTATCGCTGCAATCCTTCGTTTGTTTCCATAATCCATCACAAGTGCTGTCGAAATAATTCACACCGCCCCTTCGTATTAATTTTCCTATAATTCATGCTTTCAGCGTAAAAAGAACAGTTCCTCCTCTGGTATTTGTTGGCATTGTTTTTGCCGGATGATTACATGAAGCGGTACAATATTAATGTAAGGACAGAAATACAATGCCGGAAACAGAACAGTCGCACATACTCATTGCAGAGGACGAAGAATGTCTGCTCAGTTCTCTGCAGTTCCTTTTCCACAGGAAAGGATACCGTGTTACAAAGGCGAAGACTGGAACAGAAGCATTGTATGTTGCCTGCACCTGTTATCGCGAAGGAACACCCATTGACTTGTTGATCACCGATATTCAAATGCCGGGGATGGATGGCGAAGGCCTTATCCGTGCGATCCGAAAGTTCGATAAACGTATGCCCATGCTGGTAATAACCGGGTTCGGATACAAAGACCTGGTGGTGCGTCTTATGCGTCTCGGGTGCAGCGATTACATCGATAAACCTTTCGGACTCGATCAAATTGAAGGCAGGGTAAAGTCTTTATTGGCATAGGCCGTCATGTAAAATGCGGCAATTTGTCGGACCAGGAAAAACGAAAAACACGAACAGTATTCATAATCACGAAAGGAAGAGAGAGAACATATGGACACATCAACAGAAGCAGCCTCGAAACAAATAAAGACGGATGAACTGCTGCAGCTTGTCAGTTTCAATATCGGCGAAGAGGAGTTCGGCGTCGATATCCTGAAAGTACAGGAGATCAACCGTATGGTCGATGTAACCCGCGTTCCGAATACTCCGGAATATGTCGACGGTGTGATCAATCTTCGCGGAAAGGTCATTCCGATCATCGATCTGCGCCGTCGCTTTGGAATGGCGCGGAAGGAAAAAGATAAGCATTCACGCATCATCATCGTTGAACTGAGCGGTAAAGTGCTTGGGTTTGTTGTTGACGCCGTGAGCGAAGTATTGCGCATACAGAGGAGCATAACGGAACCGCCTCCGCCGATCATCGCAGGCATCGATGCGGACTATATTACGGCGATCGCAAAATTAGAGGACCGTCTGCTCATACTTCTGGACCTCGAACGGGTGCTGACAACCGAAGAACACAAAGAGATGGAAGCACTGGCTGCATAACAGCTGATGATTCGGTAAGTATCACAACGAACAAGGAAAGAACAGATCCAAATGTATTGAAGTTGCAACGGCATAAAAAAAAACGCAAATACACCACAATAACAATTATAAGGAGTACGGTCATGAAATGGTTTTTAGATCTTCAAATAGGAACAAAACTGATCTCCAGTTTTCTTGTTGTAGCCGGTATCGCGGCATTTGTCGGATATTTTGGTTACGTAAAATTACAGGATGCTGACACCGCCGATACCTTGCTGTACGAAAGCTATACCGTACCGCTCGGTCAGATGTCGGATATCGCCGTGAACTTCCAGCGGATTCGCGTCAATACCCGTGATCTTATTCTTGCAAAGAATGACGAAGAAATGAACGAATTTATCAGCAAGATCGAATCGTATCGGGAAAACATCAACAAAATTTCGGGCGAATTCGAAAAAACGATCGTCAGTAAGGAAATGCAGGAGATGTTCGCCGAATTCAAAGAGTCCCGCGTTGAATATGCGAAACATTTGGATCTTCTTAATACTTATGCAAAAGCAAATAAAGACCAGGAGGCAATGGCATTGCTGCAAGGGGATATGAAAAAATCCGCCGCACGCGAACAAGCCATCATCGATAAAATGGTCGATGCAAAAGTAACGGCGGCAAAAGGAAAATCAGATAGCAACACAGTAGATGCAAGTGCAGCGCAAACAGTAATGTTTACCGTGGTTGTTATCGGCGTACTTATTGCCATTGCGCTCGGATTCTTTATCTCGCGGATTATCACCGCTCCGGTGAAAGAATTGATCGCCAATATCGACAATGCCGATCTGAACAATCAGTTCAATAGCGTACGGAAGGATGAGATCGGAGGGCTCCAGCGTTCGTTCGACAAGTTTGTTACGTCAATAAAAGAAACATTAGTGCAGGTCTCCGAAGCATCGTCAGCCGTTGCAAGCGCAAGCACCGAGATCAGTTCATCCACCGAACAGATGGCCGCCGGCGCGCAGGAACAAAGTTCGCAGGCAGCCGAAGTTGCCACCGCAGTTGAAGAGATGACCAAAACACTCGGCGAAACCAACGGCAATATCCGCAAAGTGGCCGATGGCGCAAAAGAAGCAAAAGACAGCGCAAACGCAGGCGGTACGGTTGTCGATGATACGATTAAAGGAATGAAGCGAATATCGGATGTCGTCAATCAATCGGCGGATCAGGTAAAAGTGTTAGGTGCTTCAAGCGACAAGATCGGAGAGATCATCGGCGTAATTGATGATATCGCAGATCAGACCAACCTGCTTGCGCTGAACGCAGCGATCGAAGCGGCCCGCGCCGGCGAACAGGGAAGAGGTTTCGCGGTTGTTGCCGATGAAGTACGAAAATTGGCAGAACGCACATCGAAAGCAACAAAAGAAATTGCATCGATGATCAAACAAATCCAGGCCGATACGAACCAGGCTGTGACCTCCATGGATAAAGGAACGGAAGAAGTCGGCAAGGGGATCACGCTTGCGGAGAAGGCCGGACAGATGCTGCTTGGTATTGTTGGCAACGCTCAAACGGTTGCGGATATGGTCAGTCAGATCGCAGCAGCAAGCGAACAGCAATCCAGCGCCAGCGAACAGATCAGCAAGAATGTTGAAGCAATCAGCACGGTAACGCAGGAAAGCGCAAGCGGCGTTCAGCAGATTGCCAAGACGGCGGAGGATCTGAACCGGTTAACAGAAAATCTGCAGCAGCTGTTGGAGAAATTCAATCTCGGCGGCTCCGCAACTCATCAGCAGACAAAGAAAGAAACGGTCGTCCGAAAGCCAAGTCAGCAGAAATCGAAAAAAGCGGTCTCGGAGAACGGGCATCTGGTAGAACAATATTAACACGTGTTGTATTTTCAATACCCGGCATGCAGTTCGATTTAATTGAACTGTATGCCGGTATAATTTCTACTCTTAAGGCGCCCAATCACGAAATCGCAGCAATAACAATATTTTATAAGGCTAATTCCTCTTCTTTCCCCCTCTTAATGTTAGATATTCTCATCTGCTCAGCATAGGTTTTCCGGTAAAATGATACGAATGATGAAATCGGATTTTCATGTATTATTTTAAAGATACACTGCCTGGAGTATTGCCTAAGTAAATCTTTTTTTCTACTATTGTACATATCGGACAGTACCTTACTATTGTTGCTCACCCTGAAACTTCGCAGAGAAAGTGCGTGTGATATTGGGAGCGGCGCAATATTTGTGAGAGCGTGTACCCGGTTTTTATACTTGAGAGCATAACCACCAACGGAAGGTCTCGGCGGTCGAGAATCTATCGCTGAAGTACGTTCCGGAAAACTGGAAGGTTCAATGTGAATATCTATAGTTCATTTCACATGCGTAGTACTATATTCAGTCGCAATCAAGCACAGCATCAATATCCTACAGCAACAACGCTTTTGATTACGTTAAGGCGGATAACACATCCGCACATCGAAAAAATTAAAAGTTCCTCCATTGCCCAAATATTATTTATGACTACGAGAATCCAATTTCACACTGTTTTCTCTGTCAGGTTTAATACATGTCTTCAGAAACCCGGATTATTTGGATTCATCATTAGTTGAGCAGCCGAACATTGTTGCTGTAGAACTTGTGCCAAAGCGAACCGTTTGTAAAAATTCTAAACACAAATAAAATTTTGGACACAATCGTTAACGCGACATTGCTTTTTTTCTGTTTTTTACGCCATAAATGGTGGCACCGTATTTGGTTTACTCAAACAAGAGAATCGTATTAACACTGTTACATATTATAAATTTAGCGGAGCAGAGTATGACTAAAATTCATGCACGCGGGGTCTCTTTTTTATTTTTGATTCTGGTCATCGCCGGTATTCTGCGCTGCCAGACAGCGTCATATAAGGATGTTGCGGTAATCATCAACAGAAATAGTACAATTTCAGATAGTATAGGAACATATTTTGTCAGCCAACGGTATATTCCGGCACTGAATATCATCCGCATATCTGTTCCGGTTACGGAAGAGATTGATAGTAATCAGTTCCAAGATCTGCGCCGGCAGGTTGAGGCGTACCTTACCGAAAACCACATCGCCGACAGTATTAATTATCTTGTCACAACCAAAGGCGTTCCCTTAAAAATAAAACGCACTGACCTGATGGAAGCCGCCTCGGTAGAAAGTGAATTATCTCTTATCCTCGGACCGTATGCCGACAACATTCAGAGATACGGCGTTTTGTACTCTCCGTATTATCTTCAGCGCGATGATTTTACCCGTACGCGATACGGCATTTATCTAGTCACTCGGCTGGATGGTTATTCCTTTGCCGACATAACAAGAATTATCGACCAATCCGCCGGTTCTGCCATAAGTCCGCCGGCGGCAGGGAAATTTGTGCTCGATCAGGACCCGACCAGGTCTGGCGGTTACCAGAATTTGAATGATAATATGAAGATAAGCGCCACCTTGCTTTCTGCACGGGGATTGTCCGTTATGCTGGACAGCACAGCAACATATGTAACCAACCAGCAGAATGTGTTGGGATACACCGGTTGGGGAAGCAACGACGCACATCATTCATTCCACGGTCTGCTGAACAACACCTGGTTGCCGGGTGCCATTGCAGAAACGTACGTTTCTACATCCGCAAGAACGTTCAATGCTCCGGCCGTGTACGGTCAATCGTTGATCGCCGATCTTATCGCCGAAGGAATTACGGCGGCAAAAGGGTACGTGTACGAACCGTATTCAAGCGCGATTGCCGATGTTTCCGTTCTCTTCGATCTGTACACCAGCGGATATACGGTGGCAGAATCGTTTTATAGCGCCTCCCCATATTTGTCGTGGATGGACGTTATTATTGGAGATCCGAAATTCAGGTTGATCTCTGCCCGCCTTCCGGCAGATATCGGAGAGTACAGTATGCCGGTGGAACTGGCATTGTTCACCGCGTCAACCGAAAAGGACGCCGTTACGCTGAACTGGAAAACAGCAACCGAAACAAACAACTACGGCTTTGAAATCGAAAGAGCAATGGAAAAAAGTGCAATGTCATCCCGAGCGGAGACGATCAACGATCCCGTTGGGAGGGATGACAAATGGAGCAAGATCGGCTTCGTTGAAGGAAACGGCACAACCAACGCACCCAAATCATATTCCTTCACCGATAAATCTGCAAACGGGAAAACTTCATACCGCTTAAAACAGATCGACCGCGATGGAAAATATACATATTCGCACATTGTTACAGTGACTGCAGCAATCGAACCAAAAGAATTTGCACTTCAGCAGAATTATCCCAATCCGTTCAATCCATCAACTGCGATCAACTATCAGTTGTCGGAGAACAGTTTCACAACACTGTACGTGTATGACGCCCTCGGAAGAGAGGTGGCAACATTAGTGAACGAAGTGAAAGAGGCGGGATCATATACCGTGCAGTTCGACGGCGAAAGATTATCCAGCGGTATTTACTTTGCTAGGTTATCATCGTCGGGCAAAACGCAAATGAGAAAAATGTTGTTGATGAAGTAATAACGGAAATCATTCAATCAAAGCGTCCCGATGTCCCGTTTTTCGGGATGCACGGCTATCTTCATCAGGGAAAACGCAGATACGAAATATATTGTTAGAGACATCAGAAAAATAGGTTGTCCATTGTCAGAGTGACAATATATATTCCCACATCAGTAATAATCATCCTATCAAAAGATGATTCACGTTCACGCTATCCTACCAGTCGTAGAGCCAACATAGGTCCGTATGGTGACCCAGTAAGACAAAGCTCTCACAATACCGAGAGCTTTTTAATTTAGTCCGCTCCTCAGGGTTCGACGGATAATCTTCTATCAATACAAATATTTCACTCCTTTCATTTGTCCGCAAGCCGTGTAGAAACATTTTCTCCTTCAATCTCAACGATTTTGATTCATCGGCTGCTATCGTTCGCACTGTATCATACGCGGCTTAACAGAATTGCCTATGGTATTAAGGTGTCTGCCAATACGGTCCTGCTTATATGCATTCAATTTATGGAAACGTTGCTGCCTCTATCCGTTACGAACTGACTTTGCTAAAAAATGTAACACGGACAGTGTTTAGGTAAACTTTTATTTACACTACTGTAAAAAATAATATACGAAATCTGTAAACTATGATGACATTCAGCAAAAAATAGCCAAATTTGTCAAAAAAATCGGCAGTCGTTTTATGGTATGGTTATTGCTTTATAATTAGCGCTTTTAAAAATATTTGGTAAAAAGCACCAGATATCGGTCCTGGCGGGATAACGGCGAATCTGGTTTATTTAATGACGGAAGTTTTGTGTAGGCCAACACGTATTATTTTTTGCGTCTTCGCAGCAATGTATTTCATTACATTTTCGTTTACAGCCGGAAAGTGGTATAGTATGGATGAGTTTTTGGAAAAATCAATGAACACACACCAAAAGGTAAATATGAAAGAAGTTGAACACTGCATTGCTATAGAATATATCACTGCAGACATGGTAGAGTGTCTTGTTATCAATCCGACATGCGTATTTTCTAAACTGTTTGGACGTGGAATAATATGCAATCACCCGCTTCGTAAAGAAATTGCAGTACGGACCCGTGAATTGTCGCGGAATTAGAAAAATAATATCAGCGATGCCTCTCCGTCAATGTGTATCCCTTTGAGAGACATTGCTTAAGGTATTTCAGATGTATCGTATCTTAAATAATTTACAAAAGTACAAAAATCCAATTAGCAGAGAACAAAAATGATAGTGAATGATTCCAAATCTGTAATCGCACAACTTCGCCAAATGGTAACTGAGATGCTGAACAGTAAAACGTCAGCGGATGCTTCACACCATTTAGAATCCGAAGCACTGAAACTGATAAACGAACTGGATGTGCGCCAGAATAAACTGAAAAATCAAAATGATGAACTGGTCCTGGCACATAGCACCGCCCAGCAAGGATTGGATAAGTATTTATCATTATTCGATTTTGCACCGGCCGGATACTTTATTCTTTCGAAAGAGGGGAGCATCATTCAGGCAAATCGTACCGGGGCCGAAATGATCGGCAAAACACGCTCGAACGTATTAAATTATCAGTTTGGTTTTGTCCTCTCCGCCGAAACCCGGAAAACTTTCGCACTATTCTTAGGAAAAATGTTTTATACCAATGCAAAAGAATCGTGCCTCGGTATTGTTGAGATAGAAGGCCTCAATCCACGTCACGTTCAATTTACCGGTGCCGCGGACGATACGGGAGAAAAATGTTTTATCTCAATGCTTGATATTACCGAACAAAAAAAAATGGAAGAAGAGATGCGGAAGATCAGTAAAAATCTTTCCAGCATTGTGGATGAATCGGTGGACATCATATGGTCATTATTTCTGCCCGATATGAAGGTTAACTATGTCAGCCAATCGGTGGAAAGAATATACGGAAGGACTGTGCGGAGTTTTAACGAAAATCCGATGTTGTGGGCAGAAATTGTGCATCCTGACGACAGAGAAATCTCACAAGCGTCATGGACACAATGGGTCAAGGAAGGATCTACCGTGAGGGAGTGCCGAATTGTGCGGCCCGATGGGGGCATTGTATGGATAATTGATAAGTGTAAAACTGTGTATGACGATAAGGGTACACCGATACGGGTAGATGGTTTTGTACGCGATATCACCGATCGTAAGAATGTAGAACATGAACGGGATCAGCTGAATGAAAAATTATTGTCTGCACTCGAAAAGATAAAGACCCTCGAAGGTATCATCCCGATCTGTTCAAAATGCAAAAAGATCAGGGATGACAAAGGATATTGGGAGCAAGTTGAAACCTACATGTATCAGCATTCCGATGCCAATTTATCGCACGGATTTTGTCCCCATTGCCTGGAAAAACATTATCCGGGATACAGAATGAATTCGGAATAGGTAAAGTAATCATTTGATTAAAAAAAAATCTCTAAGAGCAACCATCTCAGTTCAATAAAATATTCTATAAGAGAGCAATCTTCACTCAGTGATAATGCTGTGGTTGATTCGTTGTAATCCCGCCCCGTATTTAATAAGCGCTATTCGGATTTTAATTTCAGAATGCCAAGAACGATTGAAATAAAGTAATTACAGACAATTTACTCTTGTTTAACGAAATATTTGACTTCAATTCTTTCAAAAACCGTTGAAATTCACTATAATGTGTTAATTAAACCAAATTGTCCGTTTTCAATTATCACTACTACACTCATGAATCCTCTTTCGCACCGCTTTTTTCTTTTTTTCCTTATCTCAATCGGTGTCTTTACTGCAGTTGTTGTTCTGGCCAGAAATTTAGAATACTACATCTTGCCAATGGAAGAACGACCGTTTTACGAACGGTATAACGATCTAAAGCCTTCCGGAATTGAAAGTCATGGGTATGGTATCATCGGAACCGCAATGATCACCATCGGCGTAATAATGTATTCCAGCAGAAAAAGAGTTCGCGCATTCAGGCAGTTCGGAAAGATCAAACATTATCTTGAAGTGCATATTTTCCTCTGCCTGCTTGGTCCGGTGTTAGTGTTGTACCATACCACATTTAAATTTGGCGGACTGGTAGCCGTCAGTTTTTGGAGTATGTCCGCGGTTGCACTCAGCGGTTTGCTTGGCCGATATTTATATCAGCACATACCGAAAAATATTGAAGGAAATGAATTGAGCGCGAAAGAACTTGAAGAGAACGGACAGAAAATGCTCGACTCGCTTCATACAACCTATGCGCTGAACGAACAGGCCGTGAAGGCACTGCGCGAACTCGGAAAACCGATGGCTCATATCGAAGAGGCGGGTTTGCTGAAACTTTTGTGGTACCTTTTGATCAACGATCTTTCGCAAAAACGGAGGATCATGATGATTAGAAATACGCTGAATAAATATTCGGTCGATAAGCATTCAATGAAAAAGGTCATTGCCATCGTGAATGACCATATTGTTTTCCAGCAGCGTATTGCCGTGCTGGAAAAAGTTCAGGAAATATTCCATTACTGGCACGTCGTTCATCTTCCATTCAGCATTATTATGTTTGTAATTTTGCTGGTGCACGTCGGAGTTGCCGTCACGTTCGGTTATACATGGATATTCTAATATGAAAACATTCATCATGTGGTTCCGCAGACTTATTATTCCCGTCATCCTTCTTGCCGCCCTCTATTTTGTTCTAACGCGCGACAGTGGCCGGGTTCAGAAGATTTCCGAACAGTCTCAAAAATCGGACAAGGAATTTCCTGCCGATCATCCCGCGGTACCAGGCAAGGGGAATGTTGCCCAAGAATATTCGCAGCAGCTCGATGCATTGAAAAAATCGGTTGAGAAGGATCCAAAAAACGTCTCACATTTAACGATGCTTGCATCAATGCTGATGGATGGTCATAATTCCAAAGAAGCTATCCAGTATTATGAACGGGCCCGGAAATTGGATCCGAAGAATACCGCCATTCTCTTGGATCTTACCGTTTGCTATTCTCAAACAGGAAATCTGAGCGAGGCACTGAACATCACCAATGTAGTGCTGAACGCAGATCCGAAAAATGCTACCGCACTCTATAATAGGGGAGCTATTTATGGTCAGCAGGGAAAGCTAAAAGAGGCAGAGCAGACCTGGAAAAAATTGATACAAGTGGCACCGCAAAGCACAGAAGCCAAAAAAGCGGCTGAATCTCTTAAACAGCTGGAAAAAATGTAATGTCCCGTTTTTGCGCACATATCACCCTCTTCATTCTCTTTTCAGTATTATCGTACGGACAAATCTCGCCCGGTGAATTGACGAATGCCCACAAGGACCTTGAAGGAGTAGAGAACTGCACAAAGTGTCATTCGGTGGGGAAGTCACTTTCGAATGAGAGGTGTTTGGACTGCCATAAGGAGATTAATGCACGGCTGAAGCAAAAAAAAGGATTCCATGTTTCCATCGGTGCCAAATTGTGCGAAGAGTGTCACAAGGAACATCACGGACGGAATTTCCAAATCGTACGGTTTGATACAAAGGCGTTCGATCATTCCACAGTCGGCTTTGTTTTGGAGGGGAAACACAAAAAAATAGAGTGCAAGGATTGCCACAAAAAAGAGCGTATAGCTGCTCCCGATGTTCAAAAACTTTCGGATGAGTATAAGAAAAGAACATATATGGGATTGTCGACGAATTGTTCCTCGTGCCATGAGGATAAACATAAAGGACAGTTTGCCGGTCGTGAATGTTCATCGTGCCATACCATCGATCAGTGGAAGTCAGTTCTTAAATTTTCACACGACCGGACAAATTATCCTCTAACCGGAAGCCATCAGAAAACAGAGTGTATGAAATGTCATAACAAGATGCTCGAAGATGGGAAAACGGTTCGTTTTGTGAAGATGGAGTTTTCTTCCTGCAGCAATTGTCACGTCGATCCGCATAAGGGAAAGTTCAAACAGGAGTGCAATGCGTGCCACTCTACGGATGATTTTCACAAAATATCGAAGGGACAATTCGATCATGCGACCACGCAATATCCGTTGAAAGGGAAACACGCGCAGCTCAAATGCGAGCAGTGCCACAATCCCAACCCAAAAGGGGTGAATGCAAGCGGAGAGATAGGATATCGCATGACAAAATTTCAAGCGTGCGCAAACTGTCACTCCGACGCACATGCAATGCAGTTCCTATACCGTACCGATAAGGGAAAATGCGAGTCGTGCCATACCGAAGAAGGATTTACGATTGTCCGTTTTGCATATCAGCAGCACCAGGCGACACGGTTTCCGCTGGCGGGTGCACATACGGCCATTCCCTGCGGAGCATGCCACACCGCTAATGCAGTGAAAGCAAAAAGTACCCGGAAGTTTCACTGGGAGGGAAACCTTGAATGCCTAACATGCCATCAGGATATTCACAAAGGTCAGTTTGCAAAGATAATGACGAAAGGGTGTGAAACGTGTCATACGGTAAGTGCGTGGGACAAACTTCTCTTTTCGCATGAAAAAACAAAATTTCCGCTGCTCGGGAAACATGCCGAGTTGAAGTGTGAGCAATGCCACAAAAAACCGGCGAACGGTTCTCCTATTAAATATGCTGATCTTCGCAGGGAATGCTCCTCATGCCATACCGATGAGCACGACGGACAGTTTGCCTTTGCGGGCGTAACGGAGTGTGCAAAATGTCATAGCACGGCATCATGGAAAAAAGTTACATTCAATCACGATACCCAGGCCCGTTTTGCGTTAACGGGAAAGCACGCCGGAGTGCAATGCATGAAGTGTCATGCACAATATACTGTGAATGGGAAAAAGATCACCAAATATAAACCACTGGGGCTCTTATGCACGGACTGTCATACGGACAAACAATGAACAGCATCGTCTCTCGCACGCTCGTTGTTCTTGCAGTGACGTTTGCTCTTTTTTCCACAGCTCATGCGCAGAAATCTCCTCACGGTCCGCTCTCCATCGCCTGTACGGATTGCCATACGACCAAGTCATGGAAAGAACTAGCGCGTCCGATGAAATTCAGCCATGCGGTGACCGGATTTTCGCTGGATGGCCAGCACGGCAATGTTGCATGCCTTCAATGCCACACCACAAAGAAATTTTCCGGTACCCCGACAACATGCTTTTCGTGTCATCAAAAGGATTTTGTGAGGGCGTTCACGCCAAACCATCAGCTGGGAAAATTTTCGCGCGAGTGTCTTACCTGCCATACCCTTACTGCGTGGAAACCGTCGATCTTCCAGCATTCCAAAACAAATTTTCAGCTAACTGGCAACCATCAGTCCGTTGATTGCGCTTCATGCCATACCAATAATAAATTTTTAGGTCTGTCCCACGATTGTTTTTACTGCCATCAAAGGGATTTTACAAGTGCCATCTCACCAAATCACGTTCAGGGCCGTTTTACTCATACGTGCCTGACCTGCCATACGATGAACGGATGGAAGCCTGCAGCATTCGATCATGCGAAGACTAATTTTCCGTTGGTCGGCGTGCATCGGGCGATCGAGTGTTCCGGTTGTCACGCCGGTGGAAAATATACCGCGCTTCCGACCGATTGTTATTCCTGTCATCAGAAGGATTTTGCGAAAGTGGTCACGCCGAACCATTTAGCGGCACAGTTCTCCCGCGAATGTCTTACCTGCCATTCGATCAATGGATGGAAACCTGCCACGTTCGATCATAGTAAAACGGACTTTGCGCTGGTTGGTGCTCATGCGGGTACGGAATGTTCATCCTGTCATTCCACAGGGCAGTTCAAAGGGTTGACGAAAGACTGTTTCACATGTCACACGGCTGATTTCAATAAAGTGAAACAACCGAGCCATAGTAAAGCGCAGTTCGATCATAATTGTCTGGCGTGTCATAATCTGGTTGCATGGTCGCCATCAACCTTCGATCACGCAAAGACAAGTTATCCGCTTCTTGGCGCACATAAAAATGCTGATTGTGCTTCGTGTCATTCGTCGGGAGTATATAAAGGATTGAATACCGAATGCTACACCTGTCATCAAACGAATTATAAGAAAGCGGTCGCGCCGAACCATCAAACGGCCCAACTTAGTCATGACTGTGTGTCGTGCCATTCACCGAACGGGTGGAAGCCGTCATCATTCAACCATGCGAAGACTAATTTTCCGCTCGTTGGCGCTCACACTTCTGCCGATTGTGCATCGTGTCATTCCGCCGGCAGATTTATCGGTTTGCCCGGCGACTGTTTCTCGTGTCATCAGAAGGATTTTGGAAAGACTGTAGCGCCTAATCATACTGTTGCGCAGTTCAGTCATGATTGTCTTACATGCCACACAGTAATCGCATGGAAGCCTTCAACATTCAGCCATGCAAAGACCAATTTCCAGCTTGTCGGAGCGCACGTAACTGTTGCGTGTGAATCGTGTCATAAGAATGGAGTATTCAAAGGATTACCGTCCGACTGCTACAGCTGTCACCAAACGAATTTCAATACAACCACAAGTCCGAATCACGTTGCGGCGCAATTCTCGCACGATTGTATGACATGCCATTCTACAATTGCGTGGAAACCCTCCACCTTCAATCACGCCACAACCAATTTTCAGCTTGTCGGAGCGCACGTAACTGTTGCGTGTGAATCGTGTCATAAAAATGGTGTGTATAAGGGTTTGCCGTCCGACTGCTATAGTTGTCACCAGACTAATTTCAACGCGACCACAAGTCCGAACCATGCAACGGCGCAATTCTCGCACGATTGTATGACATGCCATTCAACAATTGCGTGGAAACCATCCACCTTCAATCACGCCACAACCAATTTCCAACTTGTCGGAGCGCACGTAACTGTTGCGTGTGAATCGTGTCATAAAAACGGCGTATTCAAAGGATTGTCGTCCGACTGCTATAGTTGTCATCAGACTAATTTCAATGCGACCACAAGTCCGAACCATGCTACGGCGCAATTCTCGCACGATTGTATGACATGCCATTCAACAATTGCGTGGAAGCCTTCAACCTTCAATCACGCTACCACCAATTTCCAGCTTGTCGGAGCGCACGTATCTCTTGCGTGTGAGTCATGTCATAAAAACGGCGTATTCAAAGGATTGCCATCCGATTGCTACAGCTGTCATCAAACCAATTTCAATGGTGTAACAAATCCAAACCATGTAACGGCGCAGTTCTCGCACGATTGTATAACGTGTCACTCCACAACGGTATGGAAGCCTTCTACGTTCAGTCATGCTAATACCGCTTTCCCGTTGCTCGGCGCACACGCAGCCGTTCTGTGCGGAGACTGTCACAAAAATGGTGTGTATAAGGGAACCACAACGGACTGTTACACCTGTCATTTGACCGATTTTAACGCTACAGCAACTCCGAGTCACGTGACATCGCAATTTTCGCATACTTGTTTAACGTGTCATTCAATGACGGCATGGAAGCCGGCGACATTTAATCACAGCACAACTGCGTTTCCGTTAATCGGCACTCACGTTACTGCTTCGTGTGTAAGTTGTCATAAAAATGGAGTGTATAAAGGGACGACCACGGATTGTTATGTATGCCATCTGACGGATTATAATGGAGCGAAAGTTCCGGATCACGTTGCCGGTCAATATAATACTGCACATGTATGCACATTCTGTCACGGAACTATAATTAAATGGCAGCCATGGACTTTTAATCATATTCCTTCGTATCCATATTCAACAAATAGACACAGTGCTGTTAAGTGCGCCCAATGCCATTTTACTCCCGGTACTTTTTTAACCTTCAGCTGTACAACCGGATGTCATTCGGGTGCACATAATAAAACAAGAAGCTGTCTTGGATCAGGGTGTCATCCCAGCAATAAAACCGGCAATAATTAAAGGATTTGTTTGGTCTGCCGGTGGAGATAAAACCAAACACGGTATACGGTAAAAGGTCATAGTGCGGGAATTGTTCTGATGATTCCACAAGAGAATTCTGGAATACTATTTTGCTCTGTGGTTCTAAACAAATGAAATTTACATTTATCATTGTTCAATTGATTGTTGTTTCGTCACTATTTTCACAAGGGTCACCTCACGGTACAATACAGTGGAAATGCGTCGATTGTCATTCGACCGAAGGATGGAATGAACTTTCTTCACCGATGAAATTCGATCATGCCGCTACGGGATATGTGCTGGAAGGACAGCATAGAAATACGGCATGCAGAAATTGTCATACGTCGTTGAAGTTTGTCGGATTGTCAACCGTATGCATTTTTTGTCATAAAAAGGATTATGATGCGGCGATCTCGATCAATCACCGGACCGCAGGATTCAGTACAGATTGCAGTCAGTGTCACCGGCAAACCGCCGTATCATGGCAGACGGATTTTGATCACGACAAGACGCAGTTTCCTACACGCGGAGCTCATGCTGCTGTAGCCTGCACATCGTGTCATATAAACAATATTTTTCGCGGAACACCGATCCAATGTATTACGTGTCATCAAAAAGAGTATGCGTCTGCCAATAATCCGAATCATCTGACGGCAAGGTTTCCGCCCGATTGCGCAATTTGTCACCGTGCGCTAACGTGGCAGCCGGCATCATTATTCCCGCACAGTTATTTTCCGATCGGTGCCGGAGCAAGGCATAGCCCCGGCAGGTGGAATTCGTGCGGAGATTGTCATACAACACAATCGAATTATCAGTTGTTCGAGTGCATCAATTGTCATAAGCACAGCAAGTCATCTACGGACAGTCATCATGGCGGTATCCGTAATTACAGCTATCAAAGTCAGGCGTGTTATCGCTGCCATCCGCAAGGACAGGCAGAATAAATAAAGAATGAAGAAGATATTTAATATAATATTTATTGTTGCTTTGCTGTCCGCCGTCAACGGAAACGGACAGACAAAAAAAGAGCTTCGCTTTGCGGTTTCGTACGTAGCGGCATCGGTTGTTTATATTGATGCGGGAAGGGAACAGCGCATAGAGGTTGGTGATACTCTGAAGATCTACAATGCAGGAAAAGAGATCGGATCTGTTGCCGTCACTGCCGTTTCCCGCCGTTCCAGTGCTGCGCAGATCGTAACGCAGAAATCGCCGTTTTCTGTGGGGAATGATGCAGTGATAAAAAAAGAGATCATCGAGATCAGCGCGGTACAAGAAACGGTAAAGAAGGATACTGCTGTAACGGTCAGGCGTGATACTGAGGGTGCATCGGTGAAATCTCTTCCACCTGTTCCTGTTCAAAGTACAGAAGATATTGTTTCAGGAAGAATAGGAGTGCAGTACAATTACATTGCTGCTGAAAATACACGTTTTAATATCAGTCAGCCTTCAACGGTCATTCGGCTTGATGTGCAGAATCTTCTCGGGACCGGTGCAAACCTTTCCTTCTACGACAGAAGCTATTACGAATCAAAACAAGCGTATTCAATGTACGGCAGATCATCGGGAGTGAATCATCGCATCTATGAATTCACGCTCCAGAGTGATATTGCAGAAGAGGACTTTGGTTACGGTTTCGGCAGAATGACATCCCGCTATGTCGGCGGTATGGGGACATTTGACGGGTTCCAGATGTTCTACCGGTTTGACGAATTCACAGCGGGTGTATTAGGGGGTGCGCAGGTATCCAACAGGTCCCTGTCGGTGAATACCAACGAAACAAAAGCTTCCCTCTTTTTGAACTACCGGCAGGGAATCGATTTCTTCCATCAGTTCGACGGAACGATTGCATATGGACGCCAGATGGTCAGTTCCAGACTCGACCGTGAATTTCTGTACCTGCAGAATTCATTGTCGCTCGGTCCCGAGCTTTCTCTGTATGAAAGTACGGAACTTGAATTGAATGATATCACGAACGGAGTGGTGAAAGGTGCGTTGAAATTATCCAACACGTTCTTCACCATTAATTATTATCCCGTACAATGGTTCACATCAAGTATCGGGTACGATGCATCACGGAGCGTCTATCTTTTTGAAACAATGAAAACAATGTCGGACACGCTTTTCGATAAGAATATCCTTCAGGGATTCCGCGGCAACGTGACATTCCGTCTGCCGTATTTTATCACGCTTTCCACTAACGGAACATTCCGTACGCGGAAGGGAAGCACCCGTGATTCATATAATCTTGGCACATCATTGCGCATGAGCGATATTTTGGGCACGGATATCAATGCAGGAGTTCGGTATGCGCGTATCGTAGGGGAATTTTCAGACGGGAATAACTATACGATCGATTTTGACCGGACGTTCTTCTATGCACTCTCGGCCTCACTGCGCTACGACTATTATCAATACACAATTACTTCTCTAAAACAGACTTATACAACACAAACGGCAACGGCAAATCTCTATTACCGTATCTCAAAAATGTGGTATACCTCCCTTTCCGTGGACGGTATTTTTGACACGACGATGAATAGTTACAGAGTGTATGCCGAAGTTGGAATGCGATTCTAAAACAGTATGAATGAAACCCTGATTACACTGGTTGTAACAATGCTTTTAATTTCGATCACCGTCATTCCGTATGTACGTGGCGTGAAAAAAAAGGAAGCGAAAGCGCGAAAAAAATTCCAGGAACTGAAAGTGACGGGTCTGCATGAAGCGACCACAATGCATCCCCATATCGATGTCACCAATTGTTTGGGATGCGGAGGGTGCGTGAATGTCTGTCCGGAGGGCGATGTCATCGCTATCATTGATATGAAGGCGGCGCTGATACACGGAGCAAAATGTGTCGGACACGGATTATGCGCCGATGCATGTCCTGTGGGTGCCATTGAATTGCTTCCGGCAAAACCAAGCCGGAGCGCCGGCGTTCCGGTTCTGGATGAACATTATGAAACGAGCGTGCCCGGAGTATTCATTGTTGGTGAACTGGGCGGTATCGGATTGATCAAAAATGCGGTTACACAAGGGAAGGCTGCCGTAGAATATATCGCTTCAAAATTATCTCCCCATACAGCTGATTATGATATTGTCGTCGTCGGTGCGGGTCCATCCGGTTTGGCTTCAGGACTGATGGCAAAATCATTGAATCTGAAATCCATCATTATTGAACAGAGTGACATCGGCGGTGCAATTCTGCATTTCCCGCGCGCAAAGATCGTTATGACATCTCCGGTCGAATTGCCGTTGTGGGGCAAATTGAAGTTAACGGAAGTGAGGAAGGAAGCGCTGCTGGAAGTATGGCAAAAGATCATTGCTCACGCCACACTGAACATATCCGTTAACGAAAAAGTCTTGGCGGTGGAAAAAGTTGATAACCATTTTATCCTTACAACTTCTCAGCGGACGATGACGGCTGCACGTGTTGTGCTGGGCCTCGGACGGCGCGGTACCCCGCGGAAACTAAATGTTCAGGGGGAAGATCTGTCGAAAGTGATGTATAAACTTATTGATGCGTCACAATTCAATAATAACAATTTGCTTGTGGTCGGCGGGGGTGATTCCGCCATCGAAGCGGCCGTTGGTCTTGCGATCCAAAAAGGAAATACGGTGACGCTGTCGTACCGGAAAGAGGAATTTACCCGCATTAAAGAGCGCAATAAACAGCATATTGAGGAGTATTCGCAAAGGAAACAGATCTCAACCATTTTCAGTTCCGATGTGAAAGAGATACGTGAAAATTCCGTTGTGATTTCGACTTCCGAAGGGGATAAGGAAATTCCCAATGATTATGTCTTTGTCTTTGCCGGCGGTGAACTGCCGTTCGACTTCCTTAAAAAGATCGGAATAGAGATGCACACACAGCAAATGTAATTTCTGCTTCTCATCCTGGTTGATCAGTTTCCGTTCTTCCCTCCGTCGTCTCCCGTTCATACAGTCTTGAATCGGGTGCGACGGAGTTTTTTTTCTCCCCTCCCCGAAAGATACTTTGAGCACGTTGGAGAAAGAGAAAAACTTCGTATATTTGTGCGGAGTTGGTATGACACTTTCGTTAAAGAAAAAAATATTCCTGGTCGGCGACCGCATCCTAATCGAACCTGATAAAGGACAGGATAAAACCCCTCATGGTTTGTATCTTCCTCCGGGTGTGAAGGAGAAGGATAAAGTACAGGCAGGCTACATCATCAAAGCCGGTCCCGGATATCCGGTGGTTAATCCGAGTTTTATGGATCAGGAATCGTGGTCGGCACCGAAAGATCCCGTAAAATATATTCCGTTGCAAGCAGAAGAGGGTGATTATGCGCTGTTTCTCCGCGATGCAGCGATCGAAATTGAATTTGAAGGAAAACAATATCTGATCGTGCAGCAATCGCACCTGCTGATGCTTCTTCGTCCGGATACGTTAGCTGAATTGGGAATCGGACAGGGGAGAGAATGAACGGCGATATTTTTATCTTCACTGAAGCTAATCTCCACCAACAGCTGCGTTCGGCGCCGTACACACAGGGATTTTATACGGTGAAATTTTATACGGCCGGAGGATTGCTTGCCAAAACAAAGACGGAGAATCTTTCTGAGTTCTACCTGTATCCATCGGGAGGAACGTTGCGCGATAGTAACTTTAATCTTGTCTTTTACGATTCACAGTTCGACACGTACCGCGGATTCCAGCCGCCGCATTTGAAGCGGTGATAAGCAATCGGATGGATAAGAGAAAAGATAATGTATAAGAAAGGTTTTGGTAGACCGGGAACATTTCAGAAATAAATTATTCAATCGCTTCATTAATCATACAGCATCTCAATCAATCATTATTTCATGCCCCATCCAAATCTCAACTCGCAAGAAATACTTGAAAGCATCTCCGGCGGATTTTTCGCTCTCGATAAAAAGTTCAACATCACCTACTGGAACAAGGCGGCCGAGGAAGGTACATTCTGGAAACGTGATGACGTGATCGGAAAAAATATCTTCGAGATCTTTCCGAATCTTGAAAAGCACGATGTCGGGATAAAATACAAACTGGCGATCGAAACGAACACCTTCCAGACCGCAACAAATCACACCAAAGACCTTTCGATGGAAAAATGGTATGATTTCCGTATCTATCCCAACGAGAACGGCTTGTCCGTTTTCCTTACGGATATCACGGAACGGAAGATCGAAGAACGCCAGCGGGATACACTTCTT
This sequence comes from uncultured Ignavibacteriota bacterium, assembly GCA_903861125.1. Taxonomy (GTDB): domain Bacteria; phylum Bacteroidota; class Ignavibacteria; order UBA10030; family UBA8401; genus UBA8401. The sequence continues at coordinate 54,637 of CAIOTF010000018.1, read as the reverse complement.
GATATTTCCCATGCGATCAATACTGCAACCCAATTGGATGATCTTTGTTCCGAAGTGGTTCGTGTTATTGCGGCAAGGTACGAATTGCCTCAGCAAAATGTTTTGTTGTATTTCCATCGTCCGGCGGATGAACAATTGATACTTCTTGCGCCGGAATTGCCGTTGTCCGACCTACAAAAGAGTTTGTATGCTGTTTCGATTGCCGACAATCCCAACTTTGCCGGTATTGAAGCATTTTCCACAGGCAGTAAAATTGTCACGACCGATCTTTCGCGCAGCGTGCTCTTTTCGTTCGCACCGGAAAAAGTGATCACAGTCGAGGTAACGACGCTGATAGCACTTCCATTGCGGATTGAAAAAGAAAAACTTGGTGTGCTTGAGATTCTGATACATAGTTCACGTGATCTTGTCGAGAAGGAACTGTCATTCCTGTCGCTTCTGGCAAGCGAGATCACCGTCGGCATCAGCCGCCGCGGATTGATTGATGAACTGCGGGTGAAGAATGTGGATCTTGAGATTCAGCGTACGCAAACCTTGGAGGCGCACGAAAAGTTGAAACGCTTTTTGGCGTTTTTCAGTCATGAACTCCGCTCTCCGCTCAATTCTATTATAGGATTCTCGGATCTGATTGCCGAAGAAGGCGCGGCAATAAAGCACGAAACACTTGCTCAATTCAATTCTGCCATCAAATCGAGCGGCTCGCATTTGCTCCATCTTATCAACGATATTCTTGATTTATCCAAGATCGAAGCGGGGAAAATGGACCTCCGTTTCGCTCCTGTAGGGATACGCAATCTTGTTGAAGGTGTGAAGCAGGTAGTGCAGCCCCAACTTGAAGCAAAGAACATCTCCCTGGAAGTATTGATGGATGGGGAACTGGATGACATTATTGCGGATGCTGTTCGTATGAAACAGATCCTCCTGAATCTGGTTACGAATGCGGTCAAGTTCAGTCACGGTGATGGGAAGGTAATCATTGCAGCGAAACGGAAACAGAATGATATTGAATTCTCCGTGCAGGATTTCGGTGTGGGTATCCGTAAAGAAGAAATTGCGACATTGTTCCAGCCATTTCAGCAGACGGACCAGGGAATGAAGAAGATCGAAGGTACAGGGCTTGGTCTGGCGATCACAAAAAAATTAACGGAACTGCATGGCGGATCGCTCTTTGTTGTAAGCGAATACGGTGTTGGCAGCACATTCATTGCACGGATTCCGATGATGGTGCAGGTGGAGAACGAAGCAGAGAAAGTGTTCAAAAAAATTTCGGAAACAACCGAGGGTGGAGGCCAAAAACGGGTATTGATTGTTGAAGATAAACCGCATGCCCGGACATTACTTCACACGTATCTGACGGAATCCGGTTATATCGTTGAGATTGCGACGAACGGCGTGGAAGCGCTGGAAAAAGCAAAGTTGTGGAAACCCGACGTTATCACACTTGATATTTTAATTCCCGTGAAGGACGGCTGGCAGGTGCTGCGTGAATTGAAGGACCATCCGCTCTGCAAAGATATTCCCGTGATTATCATCTCCATGGTGGATGAACGCAATGTCGGTTTCGGACTCGGTGCAGTGGAATATTTTGTGAAACCGGTGCAGAAGGATGAATTGATTGCCGCCGTAAAAAAAGTTGAAGGAAGAAGCACGCAGAATTCCGCAAAGATTCTTGTGATCGACGACGACCGGTCGGTGACCGACCTTGTTCAGATCATTTTGGAAGCCGAAGGGTGTACGGTAATCAAGGCGCATAACGGCAAGGACGGACTTGCGCTTGCGGAAAAAGAAAAACCGGATCTGATTATTTTGGACCTTGTGATGCCGGAAATGTCCGGTTTTAATGTTGCCTATCAGCTGAAACAGAGTTCGGCCACATATACGATACCGGTGATGATCATGACCTCGATGGAGATTGATGACGAAACACGCGAACAGCTGGAAGGATTCGTTGTGTCGCTGATGAAAAAATCCGGATTCACAAAACGTGATCTGCTGAATGAGATCTCGGCGATTGAGGGGAAGAGGCACTAATTATTTGTCACTTTGCGGCGCGGCTTCTCTGCGGGATACTCTTTGACCCGCAGAGCAGATCGGCTGCGCCGTTCTTTTGCCGGACACAATGGAAAACATCTACGTTCGAAAATCCTTCGTTAATGATATTCCCTCAATTGAAGAACTGTACAAGCGTGTTGCTGCAATAGAAGGTGCTCTTGCGCGGACAGCATCTGAGATCTCTCGCGGTTATATAGAATATTTTGTTTCAAAAAGTATCTCGGACGGTATTGAACTTGTTGCAATTGCGGAGAATCCCGGCAGAATCATCGGCGACATCCATTGTTACAGAAACGGCGTTGGAACATTTGCACATGTGCTTGGAGAACTTACCATAGCCGTCGACCCGGAGTACCAAGGGAAAGGGGTCGGGAAATTACTGTTTACAGAATTACTGACCGAGGTCGTTACGAAATGTCCCGACATTCTGCGTGTAGAACTTATTGCCAGGGAAAGCAACGTACGTGCGCTTCACTTTTACGAGTCGCTTGGTTTTAAACGAGAAGGGCGGTTGGTCAAGAGGATCAGAAGCGTACATGGCGGATTTGAAGATGACATTGTAATGGCGTGGCTGAGGGAGTGAACGAACATAGCGCGGAAATGTTTCCTAAGAACAAAAACGCCGACCTGAGGTCGGCGTTTTTTGTTAATCTTCTGTCGGCTGCGGCGCCAGATTCGCAAAGCGCTTAATCTTCTGCGTTGTTGTTTTCTGGAACTCCTGGTCGCGGATGACGAACTTCCGTATCTGTTTGTAGCTGCTAATCTGTTTGTTCACTTTAGAAACTTCATCGGCAATGATCTGATGCAGAAACTCCTTCGTAATTTCTTTCCCGGTTGATTCTGCCAGTTCGATAAACGCTTCCGCATCAACAACAATTTGTGCGGCAATGATCTCGTCTTGTTTTGCATCTTCTGCGCCGTACACAAGTGATTCCAGAACGAACGGACTGCGGTTCAGTACGTCTTCTATCTCTTCGGGAAAAACGTTTTTTCCCGATTTGGAGATGATCACATTTTTCTTTCGTCCGCTGATATGAAGAAATCCCTCTTTGTCAAAATAACCCAAGTCTCCTGTTTTGAACCAGCCATCCTGCATTACCTCGGCCGTTGCTTTTGGATTTTTATAATATCCCAGCATCACATTCGGTCCTTTCCCGAATACTTCACCGATTCCTTCTTTGTCCGGATCATTAATGCGGAGTTCCGTTCCCGGCAGCGGGATACCGGCTGCATCATCTTTTAGTTTGGACGGCGAATTCAACGCCAGGATCGGCGATGTTTCCGTCAGTCCATATCCCTGAATGAAATTGAAACCAAGATCGCGCAGACCTTTTGCCACAAGGGGATCCGGCGCAGCACCGCCGGCAATAAAGAAACGGATTGAACCACCGAATTTGTGATGCAAGTCTTTGAAGATCGATTTTTTGGCGTTCTTCCAGCCAACCGTTTGCATGACATCGGTCAATTTGATTAAAGGATTCAAAACTTTTGCAACGGCCTTCTTCTCCTGGATACCTTTGTGGATCCGTTTGAACATTTTATCATACAATAGCGGAACGCCGAGAAGAATTGTTGCACGCACCCTCTGCAGATCGTCAACAACAGTCTTCAATGAACGTGCAAAATGGATTGATGATCCGGCGTATAATGGGCAAAGCAGTCCGCAGTTGCATTCATATGTGTGGTGCATGGGCAGAACGGAGAGGAAGCGGTCGCTTGGATACATCATAAAAATGCTGAGCATTGCCATCAGATTCGACGAGATATTGTTCTGCGAAAGCATCACTCCTTTTGCACGGCCGAGTGTCCCGGATGTGAAGATAACGGCCCCCATTTCCTTCGGATCGATTTTCGGCAATTCCTCAACGGTGCATCCCGGTGAATTCCTGATGAGTTCGGACATTGATATAAAGTGGTGTCCGTACGAGATAGGGTCCATAGAGATGTAATTCTTCACCTTGTGGAGCGATGTGTGCGACTCGATGAAGATCTGTTCGTATAGCGAAGTAAAGATGACCGCTTCAGCATCGGATTCGTGGATGACGTTCAAAATCTCGTTTTGGTTCAGGTTTCTGTCCATCGGCACGACAACATAATTAAAACACGACATTGTTAAATAGCTGAGGGCCCATTGCACCCGATTTTCGCCGATCACGGCAATGTGACTTCGCTCCTTTATCCCAAGGGCTTTCAGTGCAGAACCGAATTTCAAGATCTGCTTCAACAACGCACTATATGTCAAACGGGGGATCGGAGTATCGTTCAGATCTTCAAGGGCAAGTTTATCGCCGTATCTGTTTGCCGATTGGATGATCATGTCTTGAAGTGATAAAATATTCGGAACGTGAGAAATCTTAACCGGTGTTTGCATGAATTGCCTCGAAGGAATTGTTAAATATAATGATGCCAAAAGGTAGCGCATTTTCCCTCCTTGAACAAGACAAGAAAAACATGCAACAGAGCGAAAAGTCTTAATTATTTTTCGTAAAAAAGAATTTCTGAGTTTTCAATATTTTCTGCTCTGTCAAGTGAGGGATGAATAATTGAAGAAGGGGTAGTAAAAAAATGTCCGGCATACTGTAACTGCCGGACATTCCATCGCTGAGCAAGATATGTTTTACGCGAAACTGTTATTCGCAGATCACCACTATATCAATCTCCACCGGATGCGCTCCCTGTATTTCCTGGTCAATCGCGCGGACAGTAAAGACATTCTTTCCTTTATTCAGGAGTGCGTCCACTACTTTCCCGACACCGAACGTATTTTTTCCTTTTCTCCATTCGTAGATTACTTTAGCATCGTCGGGGCGATTTACCTTTGGAGCTGTTAGAATGACTGTTGGGTTCGACGGGTTCCAAATTATATTTATTGTCGCCGGTCTTTCGGAAAAGGCGAGAGAATCCCACACTGTAATGCTGATCGATCTCTCGGCGAGCATTTTTCCATTCGGAGTCCAGGCGATTGTGGCAGTTTGATTTCCTGATTTCATCGGCGTCCAAGTAGGCAGGGCTCTGTTGTTGGTAAAGAAATTAACCGTTCCGTTGTTAAAAATCTTTTGAATGTTGATCTCTGAACCTGCGATCCATTGATCCGGATATTCAATATCGAGATTTGGTTTTGCGATCACAAAGAATTCCTTCTGAACGGAATCTATCGAATTGCGCATATTCTTTCCGTCGTTCGCAGTCAGCATAACAATCGTCCTGCCCGCAGCAAGCCGTATTGAATCGGACAGCACCGCAATGTCGTTCACTTTCCACGAGAAGATCAACGGGTCGCCGTCGGCATCCTTCGGCAGTTCGGGCTTCAAAATGACGACATCATTCTCATAGAGCGGTTCGGCAAGAGTAAATGTCGGATTCGGTTTTGAGTTGATGTGGACAGAACCTTGTTTGCTCACCGATTGTGATTGTGTCCGGGAATTGTCCGTAATCGTCAGATCGATAGTATGCTTTCCCGCCGAAAGATTTGCGGCAGTAACAATCGGTGTAGTGCCGATATGGTTTCCGTCGATCATCCAGTCGTATTGTGCAATAATCCCGTCAGCATCGGATGATCCCGACGCATCAAGAACCAACTGATCGCCAAGTGCCGCATCGGAAGGAATATTCCAGACAAGAACCGGCGGTTCGTTCACAATAATCTTTTTTGTTGCCATGGCGGAATTGCAATTCGTCGCCGATTGGATGTTGATCATCAATTCAATTTCATATGTGCCGGATTTTTTGAATCTGAATTGCACAGGATTCAACAGCGGTGCGCTGATGGTTGTATCTTTACCCAGTTTCCACCGTACCGACGAAACGGTTCCGTTCGGTTTGGATGGGGCCGGATCGATAGTGACCAATTCTCCGATGCTTATGTGTTCCGGCATGGTAAAGTTTGCCGTTGGTCCTTCTATTACACGGATTGTTGATGTCGCCTGACTTACCTTACTGCAGCGCCCACTGCCGGTACCGATAACGGTGAGTGTTGCAACATATGATCCTGCTTTAGTAAAAGTGTGCAGAACCTTCGGTCCGAGCGAACTGATTCCGTCGCCAAAATTCCACGTGTAAGAACCGATCGGTCCGTTCGGATCAATGCTGCGGGTTCCGTCAAATTCGAGCGGCACGTTGACGCAGACCGTCGTATCGGTAAATGTTTGATACGCGACCGGCGAGCCTTCTACAATGATCGGGATTGTTGCGGTAGTCGGTTGTTCTGCAAATCCGTCGTTCAGCAATAGTTTCACAGAGTAGTAACCGGGCGTTTTATATGTGTGCGAGGGATTTGTTTCCGTCGATGTTGCCCCGTCGCCGAAATTCCATGTGGTGGAGACCGAGTCACCATCGGGATCGTACGAAAGAGAACCGTTGAAACGAATGGTTTGGCCCGTGCACGCATGGACGAGCGAATCAACAACTGCAACGGGAGGACGATTCACGAGAACTTTGATTGTCTCACGGGTTATACTGTTCTTGCGCCCCTGTCCGTCGTTCGCTGTCAGTGTTATAAAATGAGTACCTCCTGACGGAGCATCCCAGGTGAACGTTGCTTTGTTCGCCCGCGTCTTGTCCGGCAGCAGCCATTCAAAACTGAGGGCATGTTTATCAATATCATAACTTTGGCTTGCATCAAGAAGAATACGCCGCGAATTGGTTCTGATGAGCGTTTTGGTAACGATAACCGGAGGTGTGTTTACGAGTATGGTCTTCTGCAGTGATTGTGCGGAGTTTGCAAATCCCGATCCGTCGTTAACAATGGCACTTACCGTAACTGTGCCGGTGCGGGAAAATGTTCTCGTAACAATCACACCGTCGGCCGTTGTACCGTCGGGAAAATTCCACCGGACTGATTTCAGATTTTTTGTCTCTCGGTCCGTTGATGTGCTTGCATCGAAGGTGACGGCGACATTCGGTTCTGCCACTTCGGGGGTTGTTTTCCATCGCACGGTCGGTGGATAATTGATGTGGATCGGTATCGTTTTGATCGCAACAGCGTCGTCAAATCCGGAATTGTCTTTTACCTTTAGCGCAACGGCGTAATCACCTGCCTGGTCGAACGTGATCGATGGTGTTGCGCCTTTTGCTACCTCTTTCCCGTTCACATACCACACATATCCCGAGATCGCTCCATCCGGATCGCTGCTGAGTGAACCGTCGACCTGAAGCGGACGGGTCGGTTCCCATAGCGCGGGAAGAGAGAATTGCGCTGTCGGGTAACGATTGATCACAAGTTCGTGCGTTGTTTTTTGAATACTGTTTGTTTGCCGCTGTCGGTCATCCACAGTTAATGTGATGATATATCGTCCGCTTTGCTGGAATTCGTGTACAACATTTTTTCCATTTCCCGTTCCTCCGTCGCCGAAATCCCACGTATAAGCAAGATCTTTTTGATCAGCGTCGTTCGTATTATCGGCAGAGAACTTCTGACGGGCAGAAATGGAGCGCTTTTCAGCAATGATTGCTGGGACCGGCGGCGCGTTGATGTGGATGTTCTGTGTTACTGTTTGGATCGAGTTTTCTACATTTTCTCCATCATCCGCAGTCAGCGTGACCGAATAATCTCCCGGAGAAGAAAAGGAGATGCGGGCATTCTTCCCGGACACGGCATGCTCTGCAGTTGAAGTCCACGAGAACGCTACCGAAGAATTGTCGTCATCAATTGCCGATGCGCGCACATTCAGTGTGTCGCCGGGAGCGGCCTGCTTGATCAACTCAAACGAGGGACGGGGTTCGGCATTGACACGGTACGTGATGTTTTGAGTAAATGTTGCATTCGACGTGTTGGTTCTATCATTTGCTGTCAATGTAAGAGAATACGTTCCGGCTACATCGTGCCGTACAGTTACCGAATTTCCTTTTTTCGGTCCAACAATGCCGGAACCGGTCCAAAGAAAATCAAGAAGATCATTATCGCTGTCGGCATCATTCTCAACCACAAACGGTACTGCGGAAGAACGTCCGAAGATTGTTCTGAATTTCACATCAACATACGGCTGTGCATTGATCCGGACTTTTTGCTGTGCCTCAGCTTCTGTGCACGATGAATTCGGAGCTCCATCATTTACGACAAGTTTAACATTATACGTTGTCGGGAGCAGACTTGAAAGTGTCAGTACTTTATCGTTGCCGCGGAATTCACCGTTCACATACCATTGGTACGTGAGGGAAGAATGTTCAGGGTCTGTTGATGATGTGGAGGAGAGCGTAATAATTTCACCGGGTGCTGCGATAAACTTATCCGCAGTAATGACGGCCTTCGGCGCGGCATTCACGCTCACGGCGATTTCTTGCCGCCAGTATTTCGGGAAATAGACTCCGCGTGTTGGAACAAACAATGAAACGAAATTTTTTCCGGGACGCTTAAAATCGATATCCGCGGAATCTTTTTCAACGACCGTTTTTCCAAAGCTCCATATCGGCAGACCTCCGAAAAGGCTCTTCTTTGTTGCTTCGGTCAGCGCTAGAACAACATTGTTACATGATGAACTGGCCAATTGAACCGCATCAATAGAAGGCTTTTGCGGCTGACGTACGATCGTCGGTTTCAACTCCCACAGGACCGGCGAAGTAGTTCCTTTAATCACGAGGTTGTTCACCTTTACAACAGAACCGGAAATGGTGAGACCCCAATTGTTCAACATTCCGTTGGAAAGCACCGGAACCATAAATCCTTTTGCGGCGGGAAGTTTTGAATACTTCCCAAACTCATCACGCACTCCGACCTGCGACTGATCTTGTCCGAACGAAGCAAACGATGTAATTGCATTCTCTGCCGGTTGAAATGGCCTCAACTGCATTTCCGAATTCACCGGAACGCGGAACAGACAGATCGAAAGGTCCACGGCCAGGATGGTCCAGTCATTTCGCGTTGACGTAATGGAATTGGAATCTGCTACGAGAATCTGAAAATTGTTGACATCATTCCCCTCGCCGGTGCGGACACGCAGGATCCAGCCGTTCTTTTGGGAGGCATTGAGTGTTGCAAATTTTTTCCAGCGGTTTAAGTACTGCTGTTCATCGCGTGCTGTTAATTTTTCCGTTGCCTTGGCAGTTTTTGCTGTTACGGAAAGTTTTCCGTTCGCATAAGAATAGAGTGCGTCGAACGGAATGAGTTCATATGTTGTTTTGGTATCCATACTGCCAAGAACCATATCGGCCACTCCGCCAAGTCCGGCATCAAAGAGATGAAGCGCTGCAGATGCGGCATGTGCTTCGGGTTTGATCCAGAAATCGTATTGATGAACTTTGTCGCCGGTCTCTTTCAGAGAGGCCTGCTTTCCGGAAACGGAAAGGAACACTTCCTGCGCGAAGAGAAGGGAAGAAGACCCCAACATGAACAGGATGAAAAAAAATGTCAGGCCGCTGTGTCCGGACATGCCGGAGGAGAGTGTCTGACGTAAAGAATCTCTATGTAATTCGGCAGTCTTCATTTATTTCACCCGATATGTTTTTGTAGTGAGAGAAATATTGTTAGGGACATCTGAAATATCTTACATCAATGTCATTTCCAGATGCGAAGCATCGAGAAATCTTGTTTTTATCTTCAATAACAAGATCGAGATTCCTCACTTGCCCCTTAGGGGCTTGCCCCATTGGGGCTTCGTTCGGAATAACAATGGACAACTAATTATTCAGAAGTCTCATTGTAACTTATTGAAACTAATTCCAAAGTCAACCGCGAGCCGTTTCATTGTTTCTACGAGACAGTTCTATTTTCGCGAAAACAGGTATAAACCACCGGCATCTGGTTCCTGCGTTCCAACAAAATCGTCCCGGAAGGATACCACATCCCATCGAAGCACCGGATAAACGGAATGGTTCGGTTGAGCGGACAAGGTAAAATAAAATACAACTTTTTCGTTCCAAATATTACAGAAAATGATTATGTTCTTGAACAATCTTTTGGAAAAAAAACCGGCTCGGCATGGTACGAGCCATTGTTCTTTAAAATAATGAATCCCCACAGAGTATGTGGGGATTCATAGTGTCGGGAAGACAGGATTCGAACCTGCGACTTCTTGGTCCCAAACCAAGCGCTCTAGCCGGGCTGAGCTACTTCCCGTGAATAAAAAAATATTGCTACACCGTTCGTGGAGTATTCAAACCGACCGAAACTTTGATGCCGAAGGCGCCACGCTCAAGCCGGGCCGAGTTACTTCCCGAACAAAATACTTACTGAATATAATAATAAAACTGGAACTTTGGAAGGTTAATTTTCCATAAACGATGTTCTTTGCAATCGTCTATATTATTGCTACTCTTGCTGCAAATTACACAGCAACATGGTTCGTGCATTTCCCGTTTTTCGGACAGGTTTCCGTAGCCACGTTTATTTTCGGAATTACGTTCACAGCACGCGACCGGGTTCACAATGCACTCGGACATAAGAATGTCTATGTCATGATTGCCGTTGCGGCTGTTCTGAACGTTATTGTCACTGTTCTTGGAGGAGTGGAATGGCGTATTGTCGTCGCCTCTCTGATTGCCATAATACTTGCGGAAACTGCCGACACAGAGATCTATCAGCATTTCATCAATAATACATGGGGAATGCGCGTTTTGAAAAGCAATTCCGTCAGCGTTCCTCTGGACAGCTTGCTGTTCAATCTCATTGCATTCGCCGGTCTTTTCTCAAATGAAGAACTTGCATCGATCATTTTCGGCGAGATCGTTTTCAAAGGACTCGTAAGTGCAGTTACGGCTTTGCGGCCGTTGGATTATCTTCGGTCGAAATCACCACGGTAAAGAAAGCAAAAAAATCACTTCATTCCCATTCTTGCATATTCCTTATTATTTGGCTATTATTTTTTGAATGAAAAAGAGAACAACATCTTCCCGCAAACGCGATCATGTGGAACTGGCAGTGAAAAAGGATGTTGCGTTCAGAGGTAAAACGGCCGGATTTGAAGAGTGGGAATTCATTCACAACGCTCTGCCCGAGATCGATTTTTCCGGGATCGATACAGCAACAGAGTTTCTTGGAAAAAAATTGTCATTCCCTCTGATGATCTCCTGCATGACCGGCGGATACGCAGAGGCAGAGACGATCAACCGGCAGTTAGCCGAAGTGTGCGAGGAATTTCATCTTGCAATGGGTGTGGGTAGTCAGCGACAGGCAATGGAGAGTTCTGCGTATCATTCGTCGTTTTCCATTGCGCGAAAAGCAGCACCGTCAATTCCGTTGATTGGGAATATCGGCGCACCTGAAGTAGCGGCTCTCAAAGATCATTCGCCGATTGTGAAACTTGCTGATATGATCCGCGCGGATGCTTTTGCTGTACATCTCAATCCGCTGCAGGAATTTTTACAGCCGGAAGGGAATACGAATTTTCGCGGTGTGCTGAACGGTATTGAAAAATTGGTTAAACAACTGCCGATCCCTGTTATCGTAAAGGAAATTGGCGCGGGAATTTCAAAGGAAGTTGCAGAACGGCTGGTAAATGTCGGCGTTCGATATATTGATATTGCCGGCGCGGGGGGGACGAGTTGGGCGGGAGTGGAGATCCTCCGTCGCAAAAAAACGGAACATGCAGATTGGGACCCGTTCTGGGATTGGGGGATAAGAACAACGGATGCATTGCGGGACGTTGTTTTGTTGAAAAAAAATATTGCCGGTCTCGTCGTTATCTCATCGGGCGGTATCGCCAGCGGACTTGACTGCGCAAAGTCGACGGCGTTTGGTGCGGATATTATAGCTGTTGCAAGACCGATGCTGAAGGCGCTGATGAATGGCGGCAAAAAGAAATTACGAAACACTATTGAACAATGGATGAGTGAATACAAAGGCGTGATGTTCCTGACCGGCACATCTTCCGTAAAACAATTGCAGTTCACGAAGGCATTGCATCTGAGAACATGAGATCCTACGAAAAAAAATATCAACGCTATAGATCGCTGATCGATCAAAAGATTCATTCCTGCGTACGTAAGCATGAACCTGTCTCTCTCTATGAACCGATGAAATATGTCCTGTCGGCAGGGGGAAAACGGATGCGTCCGCTTCTGATAGTGCTGTCGTGTGAGGCGGTCGGCGGGACCATGAATGAAGCAATGAATGCGGCAGTTGCGATCGAAGTGCTGCATAATTTTACTCTTGTTCATGACGATATTATGGACAATGCTGAATCACGGCGCGGAAGAGCTACAGTTCATAAACGTTGGGATAGCAACGTCGCGATCCTTGTCGGTGATGAGTTGGTGGCGCTTGCTTATCGCGAGCTGCTTAGGACCAAATCCAAAGCCATTGCGCAGGTTGCCGATGTTTTTACGGAAGGGGTTGTTGAAGTGTGCGAAGGACAGGCGTATGACAAGGAATTTGAAATGCTGCACGACGTATCGATCGACGATTACCTGCTGATGATTGCAAAGAAAACGGGGAAATTATTCTCCGTTTCCTCCGAGATCGGCGGCCTTATCGGAGAGGGTACCGACCGCGAGATTCGGGCACTCCGCTCTTTCGGCACGTACATCGGACGCGCATTTCAGATCCAGGACGATCTACTTGATGTTATTGCCGACGAAAAAGAGTTCGGCAAAATGATCGGCGGGGATATTATTGAAGGGAAGAAAACCTTCCTCCTGATTAAGGCGTACGAACGGGCGCAAGGGAAGGATAAGAAGCTGATCAATTCCATCATCAGGAATAAAGGGACACAGAAAAAGAATATTCCGTTAGTAAAAGAAATCTATGAGCGGTACGATATTCTTCAACTTGCCAAACAATCTATCGAGAAGGATATTCGGCAGGCAAATCTTCAGTTGGAAAAATTACGCGACACATCGGCGCGGGAAATGCTTTTTTGGTTTTCCAATATGGTGTTGAACAGACAGTTTTAATCTATGATTGATAAAGAGGTCACAATAATGAATAGGGCCGGCTTGCACACCCGGCCCGCAGCGGCTCTGGTGAAACTCGCAGCGCAGTTCCAGTCGGAGTTCTTTATCTATAAAGATGGTTTTGAGATCAATGGAAAAAGCATCATCGGCGTTATGACGCTCGCTGCCGAACAGGGGTCGACGCTGCAATTGAAGTTCGAAGGGTCCGATGAAGCGCAGGCGGCACAGGCAATCGTCGGCTTGTTCGATCGGGGATTCGACGAGATGTGACGAATCAATAGAAGTATTCGGTGCTTTCCCGGGTCTTCCATATTAAAACAAATCTGATTAAAAAAGTTCATCAAAAAAATTAATATCACAGTGGAATCAAAAAAAGAAATAGTGCTACACGGCATCGCTGCTTCACCGGGAATAGTATTTGGAAAAGCGTATGTGTTTGCCAAACAGGCACCGCGCGTGGAAGAGAAATCGATCGTTGAAAGCGAAGTGCCTCTGGAAGTAGAGCGGCTGCAGAATGCCGTGGACCGTTCCGAGAAAGAACTGCAAAAGGTTCTGCAGCTGACCGAACAAAAAGTGGGAAGCCAAAAAGCGAAGATCTTTGAAGCGCAGATCATGATACTTGCCGATGCTGTGCTGTTCGGATCGATCCGGAAACGTGTTCAAAAGGAATTGAAGTGTGCCGAATTTGCTGTGCACCGCGAGATCTCGAAGTATCAGCAGTTAATGATGAACTCATCCGATGAGTACATGCGCGAACGTGCACATGATGTTGAAGATGTGAAGAACCGCATCATCAGAAATATCCAGCAGGAAAAACTGATCTCCCGTTTCGAACCGAACTCCATTGTTATTTCGGAAATTCTCACCCCGGCCGATACCGTGCTTTTCAGCCGCAATGAAGTTCTGGCATACGCAACGGATATGGGAGGCGTTACTTCACATGCTGCTCTTCTTTCACGGTCACTGAATATACCTTCGGTTGTCGGTTTGAAGGAGATCACAAAACAGGTGCTGACCGGCGATTCAATTATTGTTGACGGCTATACCGGCAATGTTATCATTCATCCGGCGGCGGAGACGATCGAACGGTGCATTGAAAGAAAGAAGGAACACGAGCATTTTGATTCCCGACTGAAAGAGATTCGTGAATTCACTGCGCAGACAACCGATGGGAAGATCGTCCATCTTTCCTGCAACATTGAATTCAGCGAAGAAGCAGTCAGTGTTCATGCTCAGGGCTCAACCGGTGTCGGATTATACCGTACCGAAGGACTGTTTCTGCGGACGGAAAACTATCCAAGCGAAGATGAGCAGTATTCTGAATACCGTGCCATTGTTGAAAAAGCGCATCCTCATAAAGTGATTATGCGAACACTTGATATCGGAGGCGACAAAGTGGTGTCAAGTTCATCGAGCGAAGAAAATCCTTTCCTGGGATGGAGGGGAATTCGCGTTCTGCTCGATATGCCGGAAGTGTTTCTGACTCAGCTGCGCGCGATGCTTCGTGCAAGCGCACACGGCGAGGTGTGGATTATGCTTCCCATGATCTCTGGGATCAAAGAGATACGACAATCAAAAGAGTTTCTGGAACAGGCAAAAAACGAACTTCGTGAGAAGAATATACCATTCGATGAGAACATCAAAATTGGAGCGATGATCGAGGTCCCTTCGGCCGCCATTATTGCAGGCGAGATCGCGCAGGAAGTCGATTTTTTGAGCATCGGAACAAACGATCTTATTCAATACCTCCTTGCTGTCGACCGGGGCAACGAAGTAGTCTCTTCATTGTATCAGGAGTTTCATCCGGCCGTCATTAAGACGATACAGAATATTATTAACGACGCTCACCGTGCAGGAAAACCTGTCAGTATGTGCGGTGAAATGGCAGGCGATCCGGTTGCACTCCTTCTTCTGCTTGGATTGGGTCTGGATGAATTCAGTATGACGCCGCATATCCTTCCGGAGATCAAGAAGATCATCCGTTCCGTCTCCTTTGCGGAAGCGGAAGAAATTGCACGGCATGTTCTCGAAATGAAAACTGAAGACGATATTAAAGATTTTCTCCGTGTCAACCTGCATTCCATGGTTCCGGAATTACTCATGGAATAAATTGAAATACAATGCAACGGCAGTGTTTCCCCAAAAATTCCGGATCAACTAATTCTTAATTATATATTTCTGTGACCATATGAATGACCGTATCCGACAACACGATCCAAAAGGAATGAGAAACCTCATCCTGAATTTTCCGAAACAAGCCGAAGAAGCTGTTGCTATCGGCAATGCTGCGAAGATCAAACTGAACATATCAAAAATCCGGAATATTATTATCACCGGTCTTGGCGGTTCTGCTATCGGCGGCGACCTGCTCCGTTCCTATCTCGCCGATAAATGCGCCGTACCGGTAATCGTCAACCGTCACTATTATTTTCCGGAATATGTAGACAAGAACTCACTCGTTATCATTTCAAGCTATTCCGGAAATACGGAAGAAACGGTTTCAGCCTATAAAGATGCGATCAAACGGAAGGCAATGATCTTCTGCATCACCTCCGGCGGCGAAGTGGAGCGGATTGCCAAGAAGAACAAGCATCCGTATATCAAGATCCCCGGCGGATTACCCCCGCGTGCCGCACTGGGGTATTCGTTTTTCCCGACCCTTATTGCGCTGAGTAAACTCGGCTTTATTAAAGATCAGAAAAAAGAGATTAAGGAAACCCTCGCTCTTCTGAATACACTATCCGCCCGTTATTCGGATCACGCCTCGCCGGTTAATCGTGCGCTGAATCTGGCAAAAACGATCCATGGAAAACTTCCGCTCATTTATTCCGGTGCGGATAAATTCGATACGGTCAACACACGGTGGCGCGGACAGATCACAGAGAATGCAAAGACTCTTGCGTTCGGCCATGTCTTCCCTGAATTGAACCACAACGAGATCGTCGGCTGGGAAGTGCTGACTGATATCATGAAAAAGATACATGTTGTGATCCTTCGCGACAGTGAAGATTATAAGCGGATCAAACTCCGCATGGATGTTTCCAAAGGGATCATCGGCGGACTTGCCGATGGAATTACCGAAGTGTACACCGAAGGAAAATCGCTTCTTGCACGCACATTCTCACTGCTGTATCTCGCCGATTGGCTCAGTTTCTACCTTGCCATGCTGAACGGCGTTGATCCGAGCCCGGTGAAGAAGATCGATTTTTTGAAAGAAGAATTGGGTAAAGTGAAATAATATCGTCCACTGTTCCCGTTCCCGGCATCCTGTCGGGGACGGGAAATAATTGTCCAGGAACATCGTTTCCCGCCAAACTGTAGCTCTCAACACAGACATATTATGCGGCGAAAAATTTTCCATACTATTGTTTTCTGCATTTGCACACTTCCGCTCGCAGCTCAATTCTCGTACTTCGGCCATAATAAGGTGCAATACACAGAATTTGACTGGCAGATTCTCCGCACGGAACATTTCGATATTTATTATTATCCTGAGATGAAAGAACTTGCCCGGCAAGGAGCATTCTTTGCGGAGGAAGCATACAAGCAGCTCGAAAGTAGATTCAATCACTCTCTCAACAACCGCGTTCCGCTGATTTTTTATTCTTCCCATCTTCATTTTGAACAGACGAATACCACCGGCGGATTCATCCCGGAAGGAGTCGGCGGTTTTTTCGAATTCATGAAAGGACGCGTTGTTATTCCTGCGGACGGTTCGCTTTCTCGTTTCCGCCACGTTATCCGGCACGAACTTGTTCACGTATTCATGCACAGTAAAGTTGCCAGAGTGCTTATTGATCATCGCCTGCCGCAGGACAGGATGCCTCCGCTCTGGTTCACCGAAGGTCTTGCCGAAGTCTGGTCCACCGAAGCGGACGATCAGTCCGAAATGCTGATCCGCGACGGAGTGTTGAACAATTACATCGTTCCGCTTCAAAATATGGAAACGATCTACGGCACATTTCTGATGTATAAACAAGGTCAGTACATTTTGAAATACATCGAAGAGAAATACGGTGAAGAGCGGATTATGCTGCTGCTGGAGAATTATTGGCGGAGTTCCTCATTCAGCGAAGTGATGAAGGCGACGATCGGTAAGGATTATAAGGAACTTGACGAAGAATGGATCTATGCTTTTAAGAAAAAATATTATCCCGTACTGTCGGCAAGCGATTTTACAAGTCAGGTATCTACAACGGTAGTAAAAAAAGGATTTAATACCAAACCGGTTTTCTTCCGGAATGATACGGCGCGTGAAGTATATTTTATCGGCAATCATACCGGTTATACATCCATCTACAAAATTGATCTCAACAATGAATTGAAAGCAGATCGTGAACCGCAGCTCGTTCTTCAGGGAGAAAAGAACGATGAGTTCGAGTCGTTCCACGTCTTCCAGAGCAAAATGGATATTTCGAAGGAAGGGATCCTGGCGTTTGTGACAAAAAAAGGTGAAACGGATGCGCTGCATTTATTTGACGTGAAGAAGAATGAACTTGTCCGCACACTTCAATTTCCGGAGCTCGTTGTCTATGCATCGCCGAGTTGGTCCGACGACGGGAAGAGGATCACCTTCGCAGCAAACGATAAATCCGGCCGAATGGATCTCTATGTGTACGATTTCACGCGCGAGGAATTGCGCCGCTTGACGAACGATTCGTATGATGATCGTGATCCGGTGTGGTCTCCCGGGAAACAAACGATTATCTTCAGTTCTGACCGATCCAATTTCGACCGGGCAGATGTATACAATTTGTTCAGCATCAACGTACAGACCGGGGATATTTCCGCCGTTACATACGGGAAAGAAAATTATTTTTCCCCTTCATTTTCACCGGATGGAAAATATCTGACGTTTGTCTCCAACCAAGACGGTGCGCAGAATATTTGGAGTATTCCGGTACGGCAGATCGGCAAAACCGGATCGGCAATGACCAAGGTGACCCATTATACCGGCGCCGCGTTCGATCCCCGCTGGACCGATGGCGATGAAATTCTGTTTTCCGGCTTTGAAAACTACAGCTTCAGAATTTACACCCTGCCGAAGGCATCGGTTATCATCGATTCATCTTCAACACAACGTCAGTTCCTGCTTCCCACATCGAATGCATCGTGGCAGCCCAAGATGATCCAGTCGGATTCATTAGTGAAATTCGAGCAGTATCAGGGCGAATATTCGCTGGATATTGCACAAAGTCAGGTCTCAACCGATCCAGTGTTCGGAACATCCGGTGGCGCCGCACTTGCCGTAAGCGATGTGCTCGGAAACGATCAGTATTATTTTTTACTCTATAACAATGCTCAAGCATCGGATGAATTTCTTGAAAGTTTCAATCTTGCTGTAACGCGCGTTTCGCTGGCCCAGCGGATGAATTTTGCAACCGGTATCTTCCATTTTGCCGGACGGCGGTACGATCTTACCGATCCGGACCTGTTCTATTATGAGCGGAGTTTTGGCGGATATTTTGTTTTGAGTTATCCGCTTTCAAAATTCCAACGGATAGAAGGGGGAATCAGTTTCAGCAATTCGGACAAAGATAATTTTATCAATCTTCATCCGCGCAAGGCACTGATCCTTTCCAATTCGTTCACCTTCGTTCACGATAATTCGCTGTGGATGCAGACCGGTCCCATTGATGGTTCCCGTTTTACAACAACCGTTGCCTATACGCAGGATGTTCAATTCGGCAATGTCGGTTACTATACGGCGATCGCCGATTACAGGGTATACAATAGAATGAGCGATCGCACAGCGCTCGCATCGCGCTTTACGGTAATGATGAACGAAGGTCAGGAAGCGCGAAGATATTTTATGGGGGGAAGCTGGGATTTGCGCGGTTGGCCCCGATGGTCCATCCGCGGGAAAAAATTGTGGATCATGAGTCACGAATTCCGGTTTCCGTTCGTCGATCAGCTGGCCATCAAATTTCCGTTTGCTAATTTCGGTCTCGGTTCGTTCCGCGCCGCGGCATTCTTCGATGCCGGTTCCGCCTGGGACAATATCTACCGGACAACGCTGGGAAGCGTCGGAATGGGAGTGCGGTGGAACATCGGCGGCGTATTGGTGCTTCGGTATGATGTCGGCAAACGGATCATCAATGAGTTCAACGATTTTCAAAAAGGATTGTTCTATCAATTTTTCTTCGGCTGGGATTTTTAGTGAACGAACAAAAAAATATTTTTCACGGCATAGCCATCAAGAGGAATCTCGCTTTTTTCTTGACTCGTTGCCGTGAGATTTTTCACTTGCCCCCTCGGGGCTCCACTCGAAATAATAAAGGACAACAAATTTTTCGAAAGTCTCAATTCATTAGATCACTTCGACACCTTTCCATAGGAATACTGGTTTTTTTATTAAGCAGTTGTGCATCAACACTTAAATTACGTACTCCGTTGACCTCGTCGCCTTCTGATGTGCCGATGTTCGGAAGGACTCCTTCCCGCGAATTTACTGATTCATCGTCATTCTCATTTCCACTAAACAGTGTGTGGGAGTATGATGCCTCTGCCGGATTCGGAAACGGTTCACCGGTCGTTGCCGGAAATGTATTGTTTATGGGAACGCTGCAGGGTGATGTTCACGCGGTAAATATGGAAACCGGAAAAATGATCAGTTACATGAAAACATTTTCACCCGTTTCTTCTTCACCAGTTCTTTTTAAGAAATATCTTATCGTCGGTACCGAATCGACCAATGAGAGTCTTCTTTCTATCAATACGGAGAGCGGGGAAATCCGGTGGTCCAAAAATATCGGGGGAGTTGCATCGTCCCCCATGGTCGATGATTCGCTTCTCTACGCCGCAAGTCTGGACGGGAAATTGTATTGTCTTGAGGCTGCGTACGGCACAAAAAAATGGACATTCGATACCGGAGATCCTATCAGGTCATCGCCGTGCATCTTGGGCGAACTTCTTTTTTGTGCAAACATAAAAGGAACGGTGTTCGCGTTAGAAAAAAATACCGGGACAGTTCGGTGGAAGTATGGAACAAACAATGCTGTCATTGCCGGATTAACGGCATACCGCGGAAAACTTTTTGTTGCTTCCCGCGATTCCTGTCTTTATATCATCGATGTAAAGACGGGCGTGCCGGATAAAAAAATATTTATCGGAAATAAACTTATGTCGGCACCGGCTGTTGCCGGCGATGTTGTGTATGAATCTTCGCTTGACGGTTCTCTCTCGGCGTTTTCAATATCCGATGGATCGCTTAAATGGAAGTTTCAGTCTAAAAATGCTATCAATACAACCCCCGTCATTACACCGGCGGCAATATTTGTCGCTTCATTGGATCAGCATGTGTATGCTCTATCACCGGTCGACGGATCGGTTCTGTGGAAGCATAATTTCGAAAGCCGTATCAAAACAACGCTGCTCGTGTGGAAAAATTCACTTGTTATTGCTGCCGAAGATAAAAATATATACTTGTTCAGGTGATTTTTTGTTTTTCCTCCTTTCTTGACTTTCATCACAACAGGCTCTATATTGACGCAGTTTAGTCGTATTTATCCAACCTACTTTCGGGAGTGGTACCATGTCAGAAGAAATCGATGTCCTTCGAAATGTGCCTATTTTCAGTGAATTAAGCGATAAAGATCTGGAGCATATTGCCGCACTTGGTGTCCGCAAAAAATATAAAAAAGGCAGCATCATCCTTTTAGAAGAAGAGACCGGTGCAGCTCTTTTTGTAATCATTACCGGAAAAGTTAAAATCGTAAGAATGGATGACGACGGAAGAGAGGTCATTTTGTCGATTCTTGGCGAAAGTGATTTCTTTGGTGAGATGGCGATTCTCGATGGTTCCACACGATCTGCAAGTGTCTTGGCGACAGCGAAGTCGGAACTGTTCATGATCCATCGCGGCGATTTCCTTAAATCACTAACCGATTATCCTTCCGTTTCGATCGGACTTCTCCGCGAATTAACTGGACGCTTGCGTAAAGCGGATGCGCAGATCAAAAGTTTGTCGTTGAAGGATGCGGCCGGCCGCGTGGCCAATGTGGTGCTGCAGCTTGCCGACGATGTTGGTGTGTTTCGTAAAGGAAAAGTTGAGATCGACGAACTGCCGTTGCAGCAGGATCTTGCGAATATGGCCGGTACATCGCGTGAAACAATCTCGCGAATGATTCACAAATTCATTAAAAAAGGATATCTGCAGCTGCAGGGAAGCAAATTAATAATTAATGATTATGAAAACTTTAAAACATTGCACTCTTAAAATACGGCTGACAGAACAATGGTAAAAGCAGACTTACACACGCATACAACTTTTTCGGATGGCGTGTTCTCACCGTATGAATTGATCAAAAAGTGCAAACAAAAAGGTCTGTCGATTATCAGTATCACGGATCATGACAGTGTTGAAGCATTTCCCGATGCAATAGAATATGGAAAAGAATTCGGAGTGGAAGTAATTCCCGGCGTCGAACTCAGCGCACTCGTAGACGATAAAGATGTTCATATCCTCGGATATTTTGTTGATTACACAAATCCCAATCTGTTGGAGTATCTTGAATTTTTTCGCCGCGAACGCGTTAAGCGTGCGGAACGGATCGTTGCAAAATTGAACAACATCAATGTTCCATTGAAGCTGGAAACAGTGATGGAGAGAGCCGGAAAGGGTGCGGTCGGACGGCCGCATATTGCGTCGGCCTTGGTCGAAAAAGGATATATTGATAACTATCAGCAGGCGTTCGAACGGTTCATCGGCAACGGCGGACCGGCCTACGAAAAAAAATTCCAGCTCACCTTGACCGATGCGATCAAACTGATCTCATCGTCCGGCGGATTATCGTTTCTTGCTCATCCGGGCCGGTACACTACAGAAGAATTGCTTCAGCAAACGATAAAATCCGGTCTGGACGGAATCGAAGTGATCCATCCGTCGCACCAGCAAAGCCATACGCTGTACTATCGCGGCGTGGTGAATGAGTATTTCCTGCTGGAAAGCGGTGGTTCGGATTTTCACGGCGGCAAAAAAAATGATGATGAAGTACTTGGAAATTATTATATTGATGAAGTCCAAGTGAATATGATGAAACACCGGCTTTTCTCCAACAACCCATAACAGGTAGAGGACGTTGAATCTGCAGAACATAGCTACCGAAGTTTCCCCGCGTGTCTTTGAAGGTGCTCTTCGTGCGGACGATAAAAAATTCGCGATCGTTGTCAGTGCATTCAATAAAGCAGTAACGCAAAAATTGCTCGACGGCGCCCTGCAGTGTCTTCGGAAGAATGGTGCGGCCGATGTGGATGTATTTCATTGTCCCGGTGCATACGAACTTCCCCAGGTTGCTTCGTTCGTCACAAAACAAAAAAAATACGACGCGGTTATTTGTCTGGGTGCCGTTATACGCGGCGAAACGCCTCATTTTGAGTATATCTGTCAGGAATGTGCACGGGGTATCGGTCAGGTTTCGCATGAACGCGGACTGCCGGTACTGTTCGGCGTCTTGACAACGGATACGTTTGAACAAGCAATGGAACGTGCAGGGGGAAGTGTAGGCAATAAAGGGTACGATGCTGCGCTCGGCGCAATTGAGATGTCGAATCTTTTTTCACAGTTTGCTTCATAATAAAAAGGAAAGCGCGAAAGACTCTTTGATACTCTTATCGTATCGGAAATAATAAAGGAGGCTTTCGTATGCGTGCTGGGATAGTTTTGATGATGAGTCGCTGGTCATTTGGTTTAATACTGGTTTTTTCGTTGGTGTTCTTCTCGCATGAGAGTGTTGCCGGTATCGGCGTTTGGAAGAATTATACGTCAATGAAGAGTGTCCGCTCTGTTGCTTCGGACGGGAAAACGGTCTGGGCTGCCACCTCCGGCGGCGTTTTCCGCTTCGATCCCTCTGATTCTACCTACCAAAAATTTGTCAACTCAGATGGCCTTTCCACGAATAATGTTACTTCGTTGATCACAGATTCAACAGGTCTGGTATGGATCGGACACCAGTCCGGTTATATTGATGTGTACGATTCAAAGCGGTCCACCTGGAGATATATCACTGATGTAGCGTTATCGGGAAAGTCGAACAGAGCGATCAACGGTCTCCATCGGTCCGGCGATAAGATCTATATAGCAACCGCATTTGGAATAGCGGTGTTTTCAGCCTCGAAATTTGAATTTTCAGACACTTATACAAGTTTTGGCGATCCGAAAATCACCAGTACAGTGATACAGCCGAACGTTTCTTCGGTGGTCCTTTTCCAGAACAGAGTTTTTGCGGCAACAAATTCAGGGATCGTTTCATCAAAAGCTTCGTCAACGAACCTTGCAGCACCAGAGTCGTGGGAGGTCGTTTCGCCGATAACAACGGGGAATGCACTCTTCCAATTCAACGGAAATCTTTTCCTCTCGGCGGCAAGCGGCTTGCTGAAATTCCAAAACAATAACTGGATCCCGGTCGCCGGAATAACATCGGGTGTAAAAATATTCTCTGTCACCGATACAGCGCTGTTGTTTATTGAAGGCAGCACGGTGAAATCATTGAACGCGAATAGCGTTATCTCGGTAATTTCAGCGTCCATTCCCGCATCGGTTTCAAGCGGCACGGTATTGAACGGAAAGATCTTTTTGGGTTTTGAGACGAACGGAGTAGGGACACTGAAAAACTCATCCACTTGGGATCTCTATTTTCCCAACGGTCCGAATTCGAACGCCTTCTATCAATTGGTGATGGATGAAAAAGGAGTCCTTTGGTCAGCGTCCGGGCAGTACAACAGCGGATACGGATTTTACAGTTTTGACGGAACGAAGTGGAGAAATTATACGACCGCGAATACCCCCGCATTATTGAACAACGATTGTTTTGCCGTTTCACTCGGTCCGAATAATTCAAAGTGGATCAGCACATGGGGAGAAGGATTGATTCTGGTGAATGGAAACGGTGAAGTCGTTAAGTGTTTCAATTATTCAAATCCCGGTCTTATTGGTTTGGTGCGCAGCGACGGTTTAGGACTTCCATCGTATATTGTACCATCTAAAGTAGCTACGGACAGATCCGGTAATGTTTGGGTATCAAGTTTTCTTTCCGTCGATAATAACAGAGTGCTGTGGAAAATGAAACCGGATTCTTCGTGGGAATCATTCCCCGGATCGCCGTACGGCACTTCACCGTCATTTATGCACGGCATCGTCATCGATCAAAACCAGACAAAGTGGTTCATCAATGCCGTGCATGGCCGGGCAGCAAATTCTCCCACAATTGCATATTTCAACGATGCAAAAATTCTTCCGGGATCGACGCCGGGAGGTTGGGGAACCATTGCCGAAGAGGACGGAGTGACTAATTTGCAGACAGAGACAATGGTGGTCGATAAGGACGGTGATCTCTGGATCGGCACAGGAATAGGAATAACGATTATCACGGACGTGAGCAATCCCAAAGTACGGGTTTCAAAAGTATTCCTCGGAGCGGTGCGTGATCAGAATATCAATTGCATAGCCGTTGATCCGCTGAATAATAAATGGGTCGCTACATCCACCGGTGTGTTCGTGCTGTCGCCGGATGGAACGCAGCTTCTTCAGCAATACAATGTGGAACTCTCCGGCGGGAAGATGCTGGATGACAATGTAATTTCGATTGCTTTCGATACCAAAAAAGGGATCGCGTATTTTGGCACGGAAAAAGGACTCTCCGGTGTTGAGATCGCCGCTGTTGCCGCAAATAATTCATTTTCTTCGATTGACCTTGCGCCAAATCCGGTTTATCTTCCGGGCCATTCGACTGTTGAGATCCGCGGTCTGGTCGACGAAAGTACCATTAAGGTACTGGCGCTGAACGGGAAAATGATTAAGCAATTTCCTGCTCAAGGCGGAGGCAGGGCATTCTGGGATTGTAAAGACAGCGAAGGAAGAACGGTCGCAAGCGGTGTGTATATCATCGTGGTGCACAACAGGGCCGGCGATCAGGTGGGATCGGCGAAAATTGCCGTGATCCGTAAGTAACCGGCAGTACGAATTTGTTGCACAACGTGCAGAATGGCTGCACAATTTTTCAATCATCAACTTCAGGAGGGCAGATTTGGAAACTTCTACTACACAATCGACGGAAAAAAAGGAAGAGGTCTTTAGCAGACGTGTGCGCGCAGGAAAACGTACGTACTTCTTCGATGTAAAAGCGACAAAATCCGAGAAGGACTTTTACATTACGATCACGGAGAGCAAAAAGATTGCGGAAGATGAATTCAAGAAGCATAAAATATTTTTATACAAGGAAGACTTCGAAAAATTCGCCGATGCATTAGCGGAAGCCGTTGATTTTGTACACGATGAACTTGGGAAACAGGGAATTCCCGTTACAGGTGCGAATGAAGAAACGCCGGTTGTTGTTGAAGCCCCCGTTGCTGTCGCCGAAGGATAATGTTTCCATATTCTTTGCTCGAAGCCAACGGAGCCTTACTCTGTTGGCTTCGAGTATTTTCAAATCCGCGACCAATTTCTTGACTCTCTCCCTCAAACTTTCTATATTTGTTCTGACTTTTTTACGAATTCCTTGAAATTTTGAAGAAAACGGCGATTTTCTCTGAAAAAGCCGGAAAAAGAATGAAGATCAACATTTCAGGGTTGTCAGAGGGTGCGCATCAGTACGAACGGTCAGGTTCTGCCGGTGAAGTTGGTTTTGGTCCAAACTTCATTGGTGACGTTCTGGCGAATATTACCCTTGAGAAAAGCACTCACCAGATTGTGGCAACGGTGACGGCTTCTGTCAAGGGCGTTTTTATCTGTGACCGTTGCGCAAGTGAATTTTCCGATTCGGTAAAAACGCGGTTTACCGTAGTTTTTACGTGGGAACAAACGGAAGAAACAGTAGAGGATGATGACTTTCGGATCCTTCGAAAAGATGAAAATGAAATTGATTTTTCTTCCTTTGTGAATGAATATCTGACGCTTTCGGTTCCATTAAAATTGCTCTGCAAGAATAATTGTGTCATTCCGGAACACATTCAGGCGAAGCAGGAATCAGTAGATCCGCGGTGGGAAAAATTACGAATATTGAAACAGACTGAAAAAAACTAATACATTATTTTGAAGGGAACGAAGCAATGCCAAATCCAAAACGACGACATTCCAAAACACGCGGACGCAAACGTCGCACACATTACAAAGCCGAAAAACCGACCGTTGCGATCGATAAAGTATCGGGTGAAGCCCATTTAAGTCACCGTGCTGTCTGGACATCGGAAGGTAAACTGATGTACAAAGGGCGCGTGATTAAAGAAAAGAAACAAGCATAATAATGCTCGGATCAATATCAGCCACTGCCGAAATGTTCTGCAGTGGCTTTTTTGTACATAACCGTTTACAAACAGCGCGATCGTATTGAGCCAAGCCAAACAAAAAATTCGTATTGCTCTTGATGCCATGGGGGGCGATTTCGCTCCGGCCAATGAGGTGCAGGGTGCAGTCGAGTGTCTTCGTCAATGCAACAATCGTTTTCATGTGGTGCTGGTTGGTGATGAAGGACGAATAACAGCGGAATTGAATAAACTCGATGTATCGGGTTTGGATTATTCAATAGTTCATGCGCCTGATGTGATCGATATGCATGACTCGCCGGTCGTCTCAATCAAAACAAAACCGAATTCGTCCCTAGTTAGAGGCATTACGCTGCACAAAGAAGGTGCGGTCGATGCTTTCGTCTCTCCGGGAAACACCGGTGCAGTAGCGGCAGCTTCCACGCTGATTCTTGGAAGAATACCCGGTGTCAGTCGTCCGACCGTTGCGGCTATCTTTCCGAGCGAACAGGGTCCCACACTGATCGTTGATGCTGGAGCGGTATCCGATTGCCGGCCTCAGTTTTTATTCGAATTCGGAGTAATGGGAAGCATCTATTCCGAATTTATGTTCAAGAAAAAGAATCCGCGTGTCGGTTTGCTGAACATCGGTGAAGAAGAGACAAAAGGGAATGAGCAAGCAAAAGAAACATTCAAATACATCTCCGAACGGAAAGGGAAATTTAATTTCGTCGGCAATATTGAAGGACGTGACATTCTTAAAGGAAATGTTGATGTAGTGGTGTGCGATGGTTTTGTGGGGAATGTGCTATTGAAATTTGCCGAAAGCATTCCCGGGTATCTGAAATTTCAATTCAAAAAATTCGCCGATGTGAATATCATCAACAAATTGATGATCGGTATTCTGCGTGGCTCACTGCGCGAGATATTCAAAGATATGGATTACACCGAGCACGGAGGAATTCCGCTGCTCGGCGTGAATGGCGTAACGATCATCGGCCATGGCGGTTCTCCGCCGAAAGCAATCAAGAACATGCTTTATCGGGCGGAAGAAGTTGTGGAATATAAAATCAACCGACACATTCAAGAAAAATTACAAGCTCAATGAATAAATTACGTGCAGCGATCACCGCGGTCGGACATTATGTGCCGGAAAAAGTAGTTACAAATTTCGATCTTGAAAAATTGGTCGATACAAACGATGAATGGATCCGTACGCGAACAGGAATCCGTGAACGTCGCGTAGCTGAGAGCGGTGCAACCTCCGATCTGGCTGTACCGGCAGTTCAGAACCTTTTGAAGAACCGAGGCATTGGTGCAGAACAGATTGATGTGATCATCTTTGCCACCGTTACCCCCGATATGTTCTTTCCCGCAACAGCATGTGTTCTCCAGGAGAAGATCGGCGCAAAGAATGCGTGGGGTTTCGACATCTCGGCGGCCTGTTCTGGTTTTGTTTACGCAATATCCGTTGGGACTCAATTGATCGAAACCGGTGCGTACAAAAAAGTTCTGGTTGTTGGTGCCGATAAAATGAGTTCGATCATGGATTACACGGACCGCAATACGGCGATTTTGTTCGGTGATGCTGCTGGTGCTGTGCTGCTTGAACCAAGCACCGAAGAAACGCTTGGTGTGATTGACCATAAATTATACTCCGACGGAACCGGCGGACAATATCTGTATATGAAGGGTGGAGGAAGTTTGAATCCTCCGTCCCACGAAACGATCGATCAAAAAATGCACTATTTGGTGCAGGACGGGAAAGCGGTATTCAAGGTTGCAGTGATGGGTATGGCCGATGTCTCCGCAGAGATATTGGAGAGGAATAAATTGACCGGTGCCGATGTTGATTGGCTCGTTCCGCATCAGGCGAATCTGCGTATCATTGATGCTACGGCAAACCGTATGGGACTCGACAAATCCAAAGTAATGATCAATATCGACAAATACGGCAATACAACGGCAGCAACGATCCCGCTCTGCCTGTCGGAATGGTGGCATGCAGGGAAAGTGAAGAAAGGTCAGAACATTATCCTCGCAAGTTTCGGCGCAGGGTATACATGGGGTGCGGTTTATGTGAAATGGGCGTATTAAAATCAATGAAGAGTGTAGTTTTGATGTTGTTGTGTAATTTGAGGTATAAGCAATTTCCCATGTTCAATCCTTCTTTGTTCTTATGATGACAGCATACATTTTTCCGGGACAGGGCTCACAGTACGTTGGGATGGGGAAAGATTTGTGCGATCAATTTCCCGAAGCGAAAAAATATTTTGACAAGGCGGATTCCATACTCGGATTCTCTCTTTCTAAGATCTGCTTCGAAGGACCCGAAAAGGAATTAAAACAGACCAAGAACACACAGCCGGCTATTTTTTTGCACAGTATTGCTCTCTGGAATTTGCTGAAACCAACGGATGCGTCCATGGTTGCAGGACATTCGCTGGGAGAATATTCCGCTCTTGTTGCTGCGGATGCAATTTCGTTCGCCGATGCACTTACGCTTGTCCGTTTACGCGGCGAATTAATGCAGCAGGCGGGGATAGAAAATCCCGGAACAATGGCTGCAATTGTTGGACTTGAAGCAGCGGTTGTCGGTGAAATAACGAAGAAAGCATGTGAAGCAGGTATCGTTCAGCCGGCAAATTTCAATTCACCGGGACAGATCGTTATTTCCGGCTCAGTTGAAGGCGTGCGCAAAGCGATGGAGATTGCAAAAGAACGCGGAGCAAAACTTGTGAAGGAACTGGTTGTTAGCGGTGCGTTTCATTCGCCGCTGATGCAAAGTGCCAAAGACAAATTGAAAGAAGCTTTGGAGAGAACCGATATACGCGACGCGAAACTTCCTGTCTATGCAAATGTAACAGCACAGTCTGTGTTGAAGGCGGTTGATATTAAAAAATTATTGTTTGAACAAGTAACAAGTCCTGTGCGATGGGAAGAAACGGTGACCAATATGTGTTCTGCCGGTGCGGTAAAATTCATCGAGGTCGGACCGGGTAAAGTGTTACAGGGGTTAGTGAAGAGAACGGTTGCAACTGTGGAGATTTCAGGAATCGACAAAGCGATGGATGTAAAAATTTAATGACAGAACTTATTATTGGTAAATTTAAGATTGATCCTGTATTGTTTGAAAAGGGATTTTCAAAGGGATGCGGGCCGCATCAGTGTGAAACAACGTGTTGTTCATCCGGCGTCTTCCTTGATCCTGCCGACCGCGACATCATTCTTGAGCACAAAGAGGAAGTGAAATTGCAGATGGATGAGACGCAAACTCAGGAGCACGCAGTGTGGTTCGACAATAAACAGGAGGTTGACACCGATTTCCCCTCCGGATTTGCTGTTGGTACGGAAGTGCACAATGATAAATGCGTTTTCCTGCGAACCGATGGGCGCTGCAGTGTGCAGCTAGTAAGTGCGGAAAAATATAATGATCCATGGAAGATCAAGCCGTTCTATTGCATCGCATTCCCGATCGCCGTTGACCATGGTGTCGTCACATACGATGATTACCAGGATGGTAAAACACAATGCTGCTCGATCGTCAGCGAAACCAATTCGTCATTGGTCGATTCGTGTAAGGCGGAATTGGAATTTGTTTTAGGCAAAGAGGGCTACAGCGAACTGAAAAATTATCAGGTCTCAAAATTACAAGACTCCAAATGACACATTACAATCTTACCGGAAAAATTGCTCTCGTCACCGGCGGCTCGCGCGGTATCGGACGTTCAATCGTCCTTCACCTTGCGCATTCCGGGGCGGATGTAGCCTTTACGTATCGCAGCAAAGTTGATGAAGCAAATGCGCTTGTTGCTGAACTGCAGAATATGGGACGCACATCCGTTGCTTTTCAATCCAATGCTGCCGACGCAAAACAATCCGACGAAGTCGTTCAGTCCGTAATCAAAACGTTCGGTCGCATTGATATTCTGGTGAATAACGCCGGTATTACCAAAGACGGTTTATTAATGAGGATGAGCGAACAGGATTGGGACGATGTTATTTCCACAAATTTGAAAAGTGTTTTTAATTTTACTAAATCAGCCTGCAGGCAGATGATGAGTCAGCAATCAGGCAAGATCATCAATATTGCCTCTGTTGTCGGGGTTGTAGGCAATGCCGGACAGGCAAATTATGTCGCTTCCAAGGCGGGTGTGATCGGATTTACGAAATCTGTTGCAAAAGAGCTTGCTTCTCGCAATATTCAGGCAAATTGTATCGCTCCGGGATTCATCGAAACGGATATGACAGAAAAGTTGAATGAAAAGCAAAAAGAAGCTATCTTGAGCGTCATTCCGCAGAAGCGAATTGCCAAACCGGAAGAGATTGCATCGGTTGTTTGTTTTTTGGCGTCGCAAGACTCAAATTACATCACCGGTCAAACACTCAAGGTCGACGGCGGAATGGCAATGTAATAAATATCCGTTGCATCAATGAAACAATGAAGCAAAAAAGAAAACGAAACCAAACGATATACTTCAGTTAACTTTAAAGGAGATATACCATGTCAGATGTCGCAGCAAAAGTAAAAGAAATCATCGTCAACAAACTTGGCGTTGATGCAGCACAGGTCACCGAAACAGCTTCGTTCACAAATGACCTCGGTGCGGATTCATTGGATACCGTTGAATTGGTCATGGAATTCGAAAAGACATTCGGATTGAGCATTCCGGACGAAGATGCAGAAAAAATCGGCACCGTTGGCGATGCCATTACGTATATCTCTTCAAAAAAATAATAGTACGATCAAAACCACACCGTTGCAGAATCCGCAGAATGATCTGTGACGTTGTGGTTTTCTGTTTTACGTTCAACCACACTCAGTTCCGTTTCCATATTGGATTCGGTCAAGATGCCCCGCGTGCAGTTTGGGTGCAGAAAATAACCTCAGGATATAGATATGACTCCACGACAGATGCGCCGCGTTGTCGTTACCGGCATGGGCGCGGTCACTCCCATCGGATTAACCGTTAAGGAATTTTGGGCGAATGCTCTTGCCGGAAAAAGCGGCATTGCGAATATTACATATTTCGACACCACTCAGTACGACACAAAGTTTGCCGGTCAGTTAAAAGGATTCGATCCGCACAATTATATGGACCGAAAACTTGCGCAGCGCGTCGATCAGTATACACAGTATGCGCTTGCGGCGGCCGAAGAAGCGGTTAAGGATTGCGGTGTCAATCTAGAGATTGAGAACAAAGAACGCATCGGTGTGGTATTCGGATCGGGTATCGGAGGTTTCAAAACATTTCAGACGCAAGTAGGAAATCTTTTTGAGGCAAAAGGACCTCACCGTATCAGTCCTTTCTTTATCCCCATGATGATCCCTGATATTGCCGCCGGCCGTATCTCTATTAAGTATGGATTAAAAGGTCCGAACTATGCAACAGTCTCTGCCTGTGCAACGGCATCCCATGCCATCGGCGATTCGCTGATGCTGATTCAGCGCGGCGTAGTTGATATGATGGTGTGCGGCGGTTCCGAGGCCGGCATCTGCGAAATGGGAATAGGGGGCTTCAATGCATTAAAGGCGCTCTCCACCCGGAACGACGCACCCGAAAAAGCGAGCCGTCCGTTTGAAAAAGACCGCGATGGTTTTGTGATGGGTGAAGGGGGCGGGATACTGATTCTTGAAGAATTGGAACATGCAAAAGCACGCGGTGCAAAAATCTATGCTGAACTTGCCGGAATGGGATTCACCGGTGATGCACACCATATCACCGAGCCGTCACCCGGCGGAGAAGGAGCACAACGCTCTATGAAAATGGCTCTTGCCGATGCAGGGTTGAGTCCCACGGATATCGATTATGTAAATGCGCATGGCACGTCAACATATTACAACGATAAGTATGAGACAAATGCCATCAAGACTGTTTTTGGCGATCATGCCCAAAAACTTGCTGTGAACTCCACGAAATCGATGATCGGACATCTGCTCGGCGCGGCCGGAGTTGTTGGTGCGATTGCAACAGTGATGAGTATCGTGACGGATGAGGTTCACCCGACGATCAATTACGATACGCCGGATCCCGAATGCGACCTTAATTATGTTCCGAACAAAGCGGTCAAGAAACAAGTGAATGCCGCACTCTGTAATGCGTTCGGTTTTGGCGGACATAATGCTACGCTGGCATTCAGGAAATTTTCAGAGAGTTAGTTCAAGAGTGTATTTATCGTCAGTTCGGCGAGTGCGTGAACCGGCTG
This sequence comes from uncultured Ignavibacteriota bacterium, assembly GCA_903861125.1. Classification (GTDB taxonomy): domain Bacteria; phylum Bacteroidota; class Ignavibacteria; order UBA10030; family UBA8401; genus UBA8401. Next base: position 22,318 of record CAIOTF010000018.1, on the reverse strand, counting down.
TTCTGTTCCTGCTTTCGCTGAAATGACGCTCACCGTAATAGAGAAGACTTTTTTGTGAGCGATACGATTATTCGGCTGCGGAATTTTTTTTCTTCCTTCTTTCCTGCGTCTCCCGGGCAATTGTCACTACTGTATCCCAGGGTTGACTGGAACTTGCTTGCGTCTGCATTACAGTACCGTATTCGGAATAAAGATTTTTTTGTTCGGGCGTTGGTTCACCGTTCCTTTATCCCCACATCCCGTATCGAAGCACTGGAATCGAATGAGAGATTGGAGTTTCTCGGCGATTCGATCCTGAATTTTGTGGTTGCCGAATACCTCTTTGCGAAATATCCGGATAAAGAGGAGGGAGAATTGACGATTCTGCGGGCCCGGTTGGTCAACCGGAAGGCATTGGCATTCTGCGCAAAGGAGATCGACCTTAAGAAATTTCTGCTCATGCATACAAGTTCTGCAGGCGTTCAGGAAAAAGGATACGACACCATCCTGTCCGATGCGTATGAAGCAATTATTGCGGCATTGTATTTAGACGGCGGAATGGTCGCCGCAAAAAAATTCATACTGGATCGTTTGAGTTCTGCACTGTCCAACGGATATTTGAAGGTGAGCGATCAGAATTATAAAAGTGAATTGCTGGAATTGTCTCAGGCAAAAGGGAAAGGGATCCCGCGCTACCAAACATTGAAAGAAGAAGGCCCAGACCATGACCGCACTTTTACAATTCAAGTAATGGTGGGCAGTGATGCAATGGGAATCGGTATCGGAAAGAACAAGAAAGAAGCTGAACAGGCTGCGGCAGAAGAAGCTGTGGCAAAACTATCGCAGAATATTTTATAATCCAAACTTCAGAATACGGTCTCGTAACGATGTGTTTTATTCTCAACTGGAATCCTGAATTGTAACACAATGATATTTTAACAAACTTTTTTTTAATCATACAATGCATATGAATATAAATCTTAATCCTGCAGATATTTTTGAACCGCGCCATATCGGCCCGAACGAAGCACAAACCAAAGAAATGCTGAACACCATCGGCGTATCAACGCTGGATGAACTGATCGAACAGACTGTTCCGCCGCACATTCGTCTTGAAGGACCAATGAAGATCAGCAAAGCGATGACGGAATATGAAACGATTAATCATATTCGTGGTATCGCCGGACGGAATAAAATGTTCCGCTCATTTATTGGAACGGGATATTACGGAACGATCGTTCCTCCCGTCATCCAGCGTAACATTCTCGAAAATCCGGGATGGTATACGGCCTATACTCCATACCAGGCTGAGATCGCTCAAGGACGCCTGGAAGCATTGCTTAATTATCAAACGATGATTATTGATCTAACCGGGATGCAGATCGCCAACGCATCATTGCTGGACGAAGGGACGGCTGCTGCCGAAGCAATGTTTATGATGTATTCCGCCAATCATGATAAAAAAGGAAATCAATTTTTCGTTTCGGAGGAATGTTTCCCGCAAACAATTGATGTCGTAAAAACGCGCGCAGTTCCTCTCGGTATCGACGTCGTTGTCGGCGATCACCGCACAGTGAAGTTTGGAGAAAAAATATTCGGAGCTCTTGTGCAATATCCCGCGGGATATGGCGCGATCTATGACTATACGGATTTTTGTGCGCAGGCAAAGTCGCAAAATGTTCTCGTCGCCGTTGCTGCCGATCTGTTGGCGTTGACGCTTCTGACTCCTCCGGGTGAATTCGGTGCGGACATTGTTGTCGGAAGTGCACAGCGATTCGGTGTTCCGATGGGTTACGGCGGTCCGCATGCCGCCTTTCTTGCTACCAAAGATGAATACAAACGCGTAATGCCGGGACGCATTATCGGCGTGTCGATCGATTCCAATGGAAACAAAGCCTACCGTATGGCGCTGCAAACACGCGAACAGCACATCCGGCGCGAAAAAGCAACAAGCAACATCTGCACGGCGCAGGTACTTCTTGCAGTAATGGCAGGAATGTACGGTGTCTATCACGGTCCGGCAGGATTAAAACAGATCGCATTGCGTGTCCACGGATTGGCAAAAGTGCTGGATAAGGGGTTGAAGAAATTGGAGTTCCAGCAGACCAACGGTACATATTTTGATACGCTGCACATCGAAACAGGGAAGACAACAGACTCTGTAATCAATCGTATCGCCGGTGCACAGATGAATGTACGCCGTATCAGCGAAACAGCTGTCGGAATTTCCGTCGATGAAACAACAACGCTCAAAGAGGTTGAGACAATCCTTTCGATCTTTGCTTCCGTGAAAAGCAAAGTTACATCCGTATCAGAACTGGCGAAGAATCTCCAGCTTGAATGGGAAAAGAAGTTCGTCCGTACGAGTAACTTTATGTTGCATCCTGTTTTTAACATGCATCATTCGGAACACGAAATGCTTCGCTATATTCACGCGCTGGAGATGAAAGATCTTTCGCTCAACTTTTCGATGATCCCGCTCGGTTCCTGCACGATGAAACTGAACGCTACAACGCAAATGCTTCCTGTAACAATGCCGGAATTTGCATCACTTCATCCGTTCATTCCTCAGGAACAGGCGATGGGCTACACTCAGATCTTCGAAGAATTGTCCAACGATCTGAAAGAGATCACCGGATTTGCCGGCGTTTCGCTGCAGCCGAATGCCGGTTCCCAGGGTGAATATGCAGGGTTGCTTGTGATCCGGGAATATTTCAAATCAAAAAATGAATCGCACAGAAATATTGCGTTGATACCTTCATCAGCTCACGGCACGAATCCCGCCAGCGCTGTGATGGCGGGAATGCAAGTTGTTGTGGTAAAATGCGATGAGCGCGGAAATGTTGAAGTTGAAGATCTTAAAGCAAAAGCGGAACAATACAAAGCGAATTTAGCCTGTTTGATGGTGACATATCCTTCAACACACGGCGTGTTCGAAGAAAGCATTCAGGAAATGTGTGCCGTTATTCACAAGAATGGCGGACAGGTTTATATGGACGGTGCCAATATGAATGCACAGGTGGGATTGACAAGTCCTGCCCGCATCGGTGCGGATGTATGTCATTTGAATCTGCACAAGACATTCTGCATACCGCACGGCGGAGGCGGTCCGGGCGTTGGACCAATCTGTGTAGCCGAACATCTTGTTCCGTTTCTTCCTGGACATGCAGTTGTTGAGATCGGCGACGATCAAGCGATGTCCGCTGTTTCTGCGGCACCGTGGGGAAGTGCAAGCATTCTGTTGATTTCGTATGCCTATATTAAAATGATGGGTGCCAATGGATTGACAAATGCCACGAAATATGCAATCCTTAATGCAAATTATATTAAAGCCCGTCTGGAAAAAGAGTTCGACATTTTGTACGTGGGTAAAAACGGACGGTGTGCTCACGAGATGATCGTGGATATGCGCAAATTCAAATCATCCGCAGGAATTGAAGTGACGGATATTGCAAAGCGGCTGATGGATTACGGCTTCCATGCGCCGACTGTTTCTTTCCCCGTTGCCGGCACGCTGATGATCGAGCCGACCGAAAGCGAACCAAAAGGAGAACTTGACCGGTTCTGCGATGCCCTTCTTCAAATTCGGAAAGAGATCGAGGAGATTGAACAAGGCCGGTTCACAAAAGAAGATAATGTTCTGAAGCATGCCCCGCATACTGCCCATTCGGTAATGAGCAACGAATGGAAACATTCATATTCGCGCGAGAAGGCAGCATTCCCTACGCCTTGGGTTCTTGCTCATAAATTCTGGCCCAGTGTCGGCCGTGTAAATGATACGTTTGGCGACAGGCAATTAGTCTGTGTATGTCCTCCTATGGAGTCGTATGTGGCAGATAACGCTAAATAAGAGAATTGATATGTGTGGAAAATTATGATTACCACTGACCAGGAAGTAAAACAATTGCTCGCAAGTTCTAAAACAATCGCCGTTGTCGGAGCATCGCCGAAACCATGGCGTGACAGCGGAGCGATTGCAGAATTCCTGAAAAATAAAGGATACCGTGTGTTTCCCGTGAATCCTCATTATCAGGAAGTGCACGGAATGAAATGTTATCCCGATCTGAAATCGGTCACGGAAAAGATTGATATTGTCAACATTTTCCGGAATCCTAACGAGGTTGGTCCGGTTGTTGACGAAGCCATTGCTGTCGGTGCCCGGTCCATATGGATGCAGCTTGGCGTCGTGAACCAGGCAGCCGCAGAAAAAGCTGAACAGGCAGGGTTAAATGTAGTGATGGACCTTTGCATTGCCGTTGAATACGGCGCTCTGATGAACTGATGGTTACTGAAAAAATGAATGAAGGCAGAACGGATGTTCTGCTTTTTTATTTTTGCTATATTACATCGATGATACGATCATTTTCAATATTACTGTCGTTGCTGGTTGTGTGTGAGGCACAGGAAATCACGATTCCCGCGTTCGCATTTCCTGATTCGACCTACCGTGTAGGCAGTGTTATCTATGTAGGCAACGAGCTCACGAAGTATTATATCATTGAACAGGAAATGTCCCTGAAACCGGGCGCATTGATAACGCATGAAGCTGTTCAATTCGATATCAACAGAATCTACAGCCTTCGTCTTTTTACGAAGGTTGACATAAAAGTCATTCCCGATTCAGGTAATTGTGCAACCCTCACCGTCAGCGTCATAGAAAGATGGTATTACTATCCATTCCCAATTCTTGGGATCAAAGACAGGGATTTTTCAAAAATATATTATGGACTGGGATTGGCTCATAATAATGTTGCAGGGGATAATGTGCAGCTCTACGGTGCCTTTGGTCTGGGGTATGATCCGTTCGTCTCAATTAACTACACCAATCCGCAAATAGATGTGGAGAACAGGATATTTTTTTCATTTCGCGCTTATTACACCGAGCAAAGGAATAGAAGTCTCTTATCCCGAGGCAGCGATGCGAATTTTGACGAGATCCGCACGGGAGGTGAGACCACAATCGGAAAACGGTTTTCAATCTTCTCGCTGGCGACCATGAAGATTGAATTTCTTAATTTACATGTCAGCGATAATCATGCAGGAAGAACGTTGTCGGCGAACGGGAGAGATGAATTCTATTCATTGCATGCTTCATATTTTTACGACACCCGCGACCTGAAGGAATATGCAACGTATGGAACTTCATTGAGCATCGGTATCTCAAAATTCGGTCTATTTGAAAAGGATGTGAATTATCAGCGGATTGCGGTCGACTTCCGACGTTATATACCGACGTGGAGCAATATCATTATTGCCGGAAGGGCATTTTCGAGTCTTGCCGGGGGCGCGCAGATACCGAATTACGGACATACGTTCTTTGGTTATAGTGAGCGTATCCGCGGGCATTTCTCTACGATCCTTGAAGGGGAACAAATAATCGGGGCAACGGTGGAGACTCATATTCCGATTGTTTCTCCGAGATATATCCATTTTGATTATATACCATTCGACCAGTTCCAGGATGTCCGATATGCATTGAATTTTGCTCTGTTTGCAGATGCCGGGAATACCTGGTACAGGGATACACCTCTGATGCTCAATAGATTCTATTCAGGGTATGGTGTCGGTTTGCACCTCTTGCTTGCATACAGTGCAGTCGGCAGAATTGAGTTTGGTGTTCCGTATGGGATGCCAATTTCTAAAGGTGAAATTATTTTTGATTTAGGGGCAGCGTTGTAAAAAAGCTGCTGAATAATTTATGAGTGAATATTTTTACGTTCCCGCTGAATTTATCATTGATCAGCACATCGCTATCGAAGGGGATGAAGCGAAACATATTTCCCGAGTGCTTCGCAAACAGCCCGGTGACCGAATTTGGGTTGTTGACGGCGCAGGAAAAGCGTACGAAGTTGTCATCCGGCTTGTTGCACCGGAAATGATCGAATGCGAGATCCTCTACGAGCATCATCATCTGCACGAACCGGATATCGATGTTACACTTGCTGTTGCACAATTGAAAAATCCGTCACGGATGGATTGGATCATCGAGAAAGCAACGGAGTTAGGCGTGAGGACGGTTATACCGTTGCAGACCGAGCGAACGATCGCACGTTCTGCGAAAGAAGACCGCTGGAATAATATTGCGCTCGCCGCCATGAAACAATCGGGACGATGCATCCTTCCCAAAATTACACCCTCGGCTAATCTTGAAAGTGTTATTGCCGATGCTGCCGGCTATGACGTGAAATTGATTCCCTATGAACGTACTGACCATGTGCTGTTCATTGCTGAGGCGTTGAAACACCGCAAACCGCCCCGGTCTGCATTGATCCTGATAGGTCCTGAAGGTGGGTTTACGGATGATGAAGTAAAAATGGCAGAGAAAGCAGCTTTTACTCAAGTGTCGTTAGGCAGAAGAAGATTACGGACCGAAACCGCTGCGATTATTGCTTTGAGTTGGATGGTTGGGAACGAATGAAATGATGATTCATGGCATGGATGAATAGTCACATAATAAAAAATCCCGCAGAGCGGATTTTTTTATTATGCCGATTTTCTCTCTTCAAGAACATAGATTGGTTCTTTTTTCTTCTCCACGGTCTCCTTCGTCACAACGCATTTCGTTACATTTGCTTTGGACGGAAGTTCATACATAATGTCCCGCATGATCTCTTCTACGACGGATCGGAGTGCTCGCGCGCCGGTTCCGCGAGCGATCGCTTTGGCAACAATCTGCTTGAGCGCCGCTTCTTCAAAGTCCAGTTCCACACCTTCGTATTTGAACAATTTTTTGAACTGTTTTACGATGGCGTTTCGCGGTACTACCAAGATATTCATCAACGCTGTTTCATCCAACGAATGTAATGTAGTCAGCATAGGCAGCCGGCCGATGAATTCCGGTATCAAGCCGAATTTCAGAAGATCGTCCGGTTCGGCCATTTGAATGTACGCATCAGCCGTCTGTTCCTTTTTGCCCTTGATCTCTGCGCCAAAACCGACGGCATTCTTGTGAACGCGCCGTGAAATGATCTTCTCTAAACCTTCGAATGCGCCGCCGCAGATGAACAGGATATTTTTGGTGTTAAGATTGATGAGACTCTGTTCGGGATGTTTGCGACCTCCTTTTGGAGGAACGCCGGCAACGGTTCCTTCTAGGATCTTCAGCAATGCCTGCTGCACACCTTCGCCGGAAACATCACGGGTGATCGATGCACTGTCGCTTTTTCGTGCGATCTTGTCGATCTCGTCGATGTAAACAATGCCGCGTTCTGCTCGCTCAACATTGTATTCGGCATTTTGCAGCAGATGAACAAGAACCGTTTCAACATCGTCGCCGACGTATCCTGCTTCGGTGAGCGTTGTTGCATCAGCGATCGCAAATGGCACATCAAGAATGCGTGCGAGCGTTTGGGCAAGCAGTGTTTTTCCTGTTCCCGTTGAACCGATAAGAAGAATATTGCTCTTTTCAATCTCAACATTTTCAGGATCGGCGAACTGATCCTGAGTGTCGATCCGTTTATAGTGGTTGTATACGGCTACCGCTAATGTTTTTTTTGCCTGATCCTGCCCGATTACATATTCATCAAGCGAGGATTTTATCTGCATCGGTGTAAGCAATCCCTTGTTCTTGATCCTTTTTGTACGGGATGAAGACAGATTATTGCGGATGATATCCATGGATGTTGAAACGCACAAATCGCAGATATATACATCCGGACCTGCAATAATGCTCGTCACTTCTTCCGGTCTGCGTCCGCAGAACGAACATCGGACTTTGTCTTCGCTTTTTTGCTTGCTCATACGTTACTTTTCTTTTTTAGTATCGCTTGTCCGTTTCGTCAATACTTTATCGATCAATCCGTATTCAGCCGCCTGCTGAGACGACATATAATTATCACGATCAGTATCCTTTTCAACATCAGCAATTGATTTGCCCGTATGCTGGGCAATGATCTCGTTCAGACGTTTTTTCGTCTTCAAAATTTCTTCAGCTTGTATGCTGATGTCGGATGCAGTTCCCTGCACGCCGCCCCACGGCTGATGGATCATAATGCGGGCATTCGGTAATGCCTGGCGTTTTCCTTTTTCGCCGGCAAGAAGCAGTATTGCTCCCATGCTTGCGGCCATTCCAACACAGATCGTCGCCACCTGTGGACGGATGATCTGCATGGTATCGTAGATCGCAAGTCCGGCCGTTACTGATCCGCCCGGTGAATTGATGTACACAGAGATATCCTTATCCGGGTCCTCTGCTTCTAGGTGAAGCATTTGCGCTATGGCAAGCGACGCAACATAATCGTCGATCGCAGTGCCGATAAATACAATGCGCTCTTTTAAGAGACGAGAAAAAATATCGTAAGCACGTTCTCCTCGGCTGGTCTGTTCTACGACCATCGGAACGAGTTGATTGAATACTTCGTATGGCTTTGTTTGCAGTGTGTTGTTTGTTACCATAAATCTCCTTGAGTTAGTAAATTTGCCGACAATCTATTAGACGTAAGCAGAGCAAAAAAATTGCTTTTACTGGGTTGCAAATTTACTGTAATCGTCCGTTTCAACTTCCGTAATCTTCACATTTTGTTTGAGAATATCAATAAGGCGGTTATATTTCAGGCGTTCCAATGCAGTATCGGAGCTTTTATAGAAATTTACAAGCCGTTCTTTATCGATATTCAGTTTTGCTGATTCCTCGCCCGCCAATTTCTCTATTTCGGAGTCCGAGATCTCTATTTTCTCCTGAGCAATGAAATGTTCCTTAATCAGAAGCCACTTTGACTGCCAGATAGCCGTCTCGCGGGCCTGTTCGCGATAGGTCTTTTCGTTGAAATTTTTCGGCAGTTGCTTGTTCGGCTGCTGGTTTTTTGCATCTTCGATGAATGTATCGATTACGTTCTGAACAAGAGCTTCCGGCACGGTGAAATCATATTGTTTCACAATCTCCGACAGCAGATCATTTTCGAACCGGCGTTCGCTTCGTTCTTTCCAGAACTCTTCAAGCTCCTTCGTAATGTTCTGCTTCATCTCTTCTGCGGTTTGAAATTTCCCGTTGCTAACTTTCTGAGCAAGCGCATCATCCATCACCGGCAGAAGTACCTTTTCGATCTTCTTCACGGTCAGCGTAAGATGAACATCGTGTGAATGGTCTCCGTGCTGATGAGTGAATTTCACATCCTTCACGTCACCAACAACAGCTCCGATCAGCGCTTCTTTGATCTCTTTTTCTGTGGATTTTTCGCTCAGATAGATCTTCATACCTTCGCGTGAATGACCATGTTCATCCAAATCGAGCATATCAACGGTAACAACAAAATGTTCATCATCAGCTTTTTGAGCCTCTTCAAGCGAAGAATTGATCTGCTGCAGGCGCTCGATCTCGTTCTGCACTTCTGTTTCTTTGGTCTTGTGCGTATATTTTTCGATTGCGATTGATTTGTAGTCTTTCAGTTCAAACTCAGGACGGACTTCAAAATTGACAACGAATGTCAGCGGAGTTCCCGGTTTGAAATCTATTTTGTTGATTTGCGGAGTCCCGATAGGATTGAAATTCCGTGATTCCATTTCCGCACGGAACACATCGTTTGTGATCTCTTCAACCGCTTGATATTCAATGCTTGGTCCGAACATTTTTTTGACCATGTGCATTGGTACTTTACCTTTGCGGAATCCCTTGATCTCTAATGCCGGTGCAGCTGTTTTGTATGCCTTCTCAAAATGCGGGGCTAATTCCGCCTGCGTCATTGTCACGGTCATTTCACGAACACAATCATTCACGTTGTTAATGGTTACTTCCACTGAAAAACTCCTTACTTATTCTGTTGGAGAAAAAAAATCCCGACTGATCGGGATTCAAAATGTCAGTAAAAATACGAAAATTATGGGTAAAATCCCAAAGACAACTTTTTTTTTGCTTTTATTGCGATTTTGTGGTAAACAGACTATATTCTCTGATTATAAATTCAAACGGACATTAGTAAACCCAATTCACATTTTTATTAAACCAGGCTGGAGGAAGCATGAAAAAAATTGCTATTGTTATTGCTGTTTTGGTGTTGGTCATTTCGGGCATTGTCTATGCCGATGTCTTTGCTTCGCGGATTAAGATCAGCAATCCCAATGGAAGCCCGTTTGACGGAAAGTTCACCGATGGAACCGGTATGAAAGTGTCATATATCCTCAATGACACTGCGGCATCCGTTGAATTGAAAGTGTACAATGCATCAACGAATGCCGTGACCGCTTCGGTTGTTTCATCTTCGCAAGGAAGAGGACCAAATTCAATAACATGGGATGGTACCGGAGCAGTGCTTGGTCAAAAATATTATGTGAAACTTCAGGCAACTCAGAAACCGCACTCTGCTGATACATACTTTGCATATTATTTTCAGCAGACTGCCGATGTGCCGCCGACTCCGATCGCACGGGGGATCTATACCCGCGGGTTGGATGTCAATAATAATATGGACACACGCGGTTTTGGATATTGGTACGCAAGTTGTTCCGATCCCGGAAATAATGACGGATATAGGACGGGAACACTTCGGTATAATCCTGACGGATCATTTGCAGGATCTGACACAGGGCATCCGATATTGATGCAAACATTAGGTACAGCAAACGGAGGAACGTTTGATTGGGGTGGCACAGCACCGTGGACCACAGCCGTCGACAGTAAAGGAAGGATCTACCAGGTCAGTAATGGCGGAAGTTTTATAACAAGAATGGATAATGACTCAGCCGTTCCCAAAATTATCATTAGGAATATTACCTCGCCACGCGGATTGTATACACTCGGAGAAGGTGCCAACCTGAAACTCTATATTGCCGCCGATACTGTCGTTTGGAGAGCAAACATTGGAACAAGTGATACGTTGACAACAGCTCTTGAACTGGTTGGTTCGTTTGGCGCTTATGTCCGCGACGTGATTCTTGATGATGACGGTTTTATGTTTGTTTCGCTGAGGACCGGCGCGTCAGGAACGACCCCGGGATATGTGGAGCGGTACGATATTACTGGCACACTTCCAAAAAAACGGGTCGATGCTGCTTTTTCTATTGTGCACTCAACTGGTTTACCAGTCTGTTTTGCACTTAAGCACGGACCGGACAAAAATTCTGCTTCTGATGATACGATGTATTATAGTATCCGGGGACTTAACGGTTCAGATACCTTGAATCTGGGAATCCATCAGATTACCGACATCGACGGTGCATTTCCTGAAGCAAAACGAATATTTAAGTCCGGTGATGTGCCGGGCAGCATTGGAGGAAATAATAACACCAATGCTGATATCGCGCTTGATTGGGCTGGAAATATTGTTTGGTTTGAAAATGCAAATGAAGAGATCTTTATGATAGCTCCTCCGCGGGCCGGCACGGTAGTAACCCGTATAACGAAAGGATACGACACAGTAACGGTGCAGAATGCATCGTCTGTTAGTAAAGATGGATTGCCGGTCGAATTTTCCTTGAATCAGAACTATCCAAATCCTTTCAATCCTTCAACGCTGATCAGCTATACGCTGCCAGTACATGCGGCTGTAACGGTCATTGTTTATGATATTCTTGGAAATATTGTCAGCGAACTGTTTAACGGTGAAGCACAGCAGGGTTACAATGCAATAATGTGGAATGCCTCGAATGTTTCCGGTTTAAAAGCGGCAAGCGGTGTGTACCTCTATCGGGTGACGGCTCGATTAAGCGATGGACGCTCATTCAGCGATACGAAACGAATGGTGCTGCTTAAATAATCCTGTCAGTCAAACAACAATACCGCATTTTTTTTCTGTGGTGATGTTATTGAGGTAATTTTTTGGTACACTAATCCCGCTGTGCTTTCACAAACACGGCGGGATTTTTTATTTGTATGAGTATTTATGAAAAACATTATTATCCTTTTGGCATTTGTTATGATAACAAACGTTGCAGACTCACAGTTCTCAAAAACTCTGTTTGATACATACGACAGTTATAAATTCAATGGTATTTCCTCCCGCAGATTCAAGCATGCTGAGCTGATGACGCATCTCGGAACACTGACAAAGTCACTGGGCAACATGGCCATAATGGAGCAGGTCGGAAGTTCCGCAGAAAACCGTTCCATCAATCTGTTGAAGATCGGTACCGGTAAAACTAAGATCTTTCTATGGTCGCAGATGCACGGCGATGAACCGACCGCAACGATGGGATTGCTTGATCTGCTGAATTATATTTTGCTGAACAAAAATACTGCCGAAGTGAAAAAGATACTTTCGGAAACTACGCTTCTCATTATCCCAATGCTCAATCCGGATGGTGCCGAGCGTTTCCAGCGGCGCACATCGCAGGGGATCGACATGAACCGCGATGCTCTCCGCTTACAGACTCCGGAAGCTCGTATCTTAAAGGCGGTCAGGGACAAATATAATCCGGAGATCGGATTCAATCTGCACGACCAGGATCCGCGATACTCAGTCGGCGAAAAAGGTACCGTTGCGGTGATCTCATTGCTGGCTCCGGCATATAATGTCGAAAAGAATGATAATAATGTCCGAATGCGTGCAAAGAAAGTTGCATCGCAATTGACGCTGGTGCTTCAGCAATTTACGCCGGACCATATCGGAAAATATGACGATACATTCGAGCCGCGTGCGTTTGGAGATAACATCCAAAAATGGGGAACAAGTGTAGTGCTGATTGAAAGCGGCGGTTGGAAGAATGATCCGGAAAAAATGTTCATCCGCAAATTGAATTGTGTGGGATTACTATCTGTGTTCCATTCCATTTCAACAAAAGAAATTGAGAAGACCGGCACCGATGCGTACGAACATCTTCCCATGAACACGCGCAATCTTTTCGACATCATCATCGAAAAAATCACCGTCACTTTCTCAGACGGTAGGCCTGCGCTCGTAGCCGATATTGCGATCAATAAAGAAGAGGTGAGGGATTCTTCGGGTACGCGGTGGGAAGGAAGAGTGGTAGATTATGGCGATCTTTCCGTCTTTTTTGCACATGAAAAATGGAATGGTGAAGGAAGAACGATCGACGGCAGATCGGTTGAAATGAACGATATTGTGAATGTTGATGAACTACTAAAGAAAATGAAAAAATAGACATAATATTGCAGTTGGACGTTAAAAAAAGGACAGAATTGCTTCTGTCCTTTTTTGTAAAATTCTATTTGATACTGCGCTTTTCATTTCTTAAACTACCAACGAATTCTTCACTATTTGAAAGGAGTCATGCTATGCCGGAACAATTTATTACGCCTGAATCTACAAATGAAATGTCCATAACGGATAAATTTGTTGGAATTCTGTCGTCACCGGGCGAAGTATATCAGAGTATTGTAGGTGCCGAACCAAAAAAAGTAAATTGGGGTATGCCACTTCTGCTGACAATCATCATAGGGATTATTTTCACATTCGTCGTCTTTTCACAACCCCCCATTCAGGACCAAATGGCTGAAGGACAGTTGAAAGCCTTGCAAAAAAGAGTTGCCGATGGGAAAATGACCCAGGAACAAATGGATGCTGCTATTGAACGTAATCCCGTAAAAGCCGGATCGCCGATGTTCTTGGTTTTTGGCGCTGTCGGTGTTGCATTGGCCGGAACATTTTCATTATTTGCATACTCGGGTGTGTATTTTGCAGCCGGGAAACTTTTCTATAAATCGCCGGTGACATATTCAAAGGTGATTGAAGTTGTCGGTCTATCATTCTTTGTTTCAGCTGTTGCATCGTTGATGACAATGGTGATTGTTGTTGCTATGGGGTCAATCTATGCTTCATTAAGTCCGACATTATTGATCTCGGATTTCGATCCGATGAATAAGACGCACAAACTTCTTGCGGCATTGAATGTATTTGAGTTTTGGTCAATGTTTGTTATCAGCGTAGGACTTTCAAAAGTGTGGAATACTGCCCTCGGTAAATCGATCGGAGTTGTTGGCGGAATTTGGGTGGTGTGGACGTTGATGAAAGTATTTATCGACTTTGGATTTGGGATGTAATCATAATATTCCCGTCGGATCAACGTCAACGATGATCTTTACGTTGAGTGTTGCTGACTGCCGCTGAACCTGCTGAACGACACGCGCTACGGAATGCCTGGCGCGTGTCCCGTTTTTATCCCCCTCTTTATTTGCCTTGATAATAATCTGCCAACGATACTCATTTTTGATTTTTGAGAGTACAGCAGGCGACGGTCCAAGGATTGAATCCCTATTCAGCAGTGAAAACAATGTCTTCCCAAAAGCAATGGCCAGTTGCTCAACATGCTTTTCATTCTTTCCCTTGAACTCTACGACGATCACTCTTGAGAAAGGGGGGTAATTGATTGCTTTACGGAATTCGATCTCTTCATTATAGAAACCGATAAAGTCGTGTTCTTGAACATGTTTCAGCGCATAATGGCCCGGCTGAGATGTTTGAATGATCACTTCGCCGGCAAGTACGCTTCGCCCGGCACGTCCGGCAACTTGGGTCAGCAGTTGAAATGTTTTTTCAGCGGAACGAAAATCAGGAAGCATCATCTGTGTGTCGGCCGAAATCACCCCAACGAGCGTGACCCTCGGGAAATCTAATCCTTTTGCCACCATTTGTGTTCCAAGCAAAATGTCTGCACCCCCTTCTCCAAATTGCCGCAGTATCTTCTCGTGCGACCCTTTTTTTGAGGTCGTATCCATATCCATCCGCATGATGATGGCATCGGGGAAAAGAGCAGTCAGTTCTTGTTCAACGCGCTGTGTTCCAAAACCGTTCAAAGAAAACTCAAATCCGCCGCACTGAGAACAAACGGTTGGTGCTGGTTTCACTTTTCCACAATAGTGGCAGCGCATATGTTTTTGCGTGGCATGGTACGTCATGGTTACATTGCATTGATCGCATTGTTCAACATGACCGCAGGAAGTACATTCGATAAATGGCGCAAATCCGCGTCTGTTCTGCAGAAGAATGATCCCTTCTTTCTTCTCCAGCCGGTCGCGGATCTTCAATTCCAGCACAGTTGATATGCTACGGGAAAGATTTTCAAATGCCTTTTTCCCTTCCTCCTTCGCTCTAATTTTAGCATCGGCATACAAGCGCTTTCGTTCATCCACCATATTCACAATCCGCACCGGCGGCAGAACGGCATTATCAGCTCGTTCTGGAAGCGTAAGTAAAGTGTATTTATCATTCAATGCATTTGTATACGATTCAAGGGACGGTGTTGCGGAACCTAATACTGTAACCGCGTTATGCAGCGCAGCACGCATGATCGCAACATCCCGGGCATTGTACCGCGGATTGGCATCAAATTGTTTATATGAAGATTCGTGTTCCTCGTCCACTATTATAAGGCCGATATTTTTCAGTGGAGCAAAGAGCGCAGAACGTGGTCCAATAACGATCTTGAATTTTCCTTCTCTCGTCAAACGCCATGCATCATAACGTTCACCGTCGGACATTTTACTGTGCATCCACACCACAAGGTCGCCAAAATGCACTTGAAATCGTTTTACTGTCTGCGGTGTCAAAGAGATTTCCGGAATCAATACAATTGCCGTTTTGTTCTGGGAAAGCGCGTGCCGGATTGATTCGATATATACTTGTGTCTTCCCGCTGCCAGTGATACCATATAGTAAAAAAGCGGCGGAAAGATTCTTATCCATCGCCGTCGTTATCTGACGGACCGAACCGGTTTGATCATCGTTTAACTTTATGGTAAGGCTTTTCGCAATATGTTCATCAATCACGAATGGTGTTGTTCGATCGACATCTACTTGAAAGAGTGAGATAAAGTTCTGCTGCGCAAGACTTTTGAGGTTTGCCAAAGAAAATGAATGAGACTTCAGAAATTGTTTAACATTAACATCTTCGTTTGGTAAAGATTCGATAGCATCCCAGACTTCTTTCTGCTTTTTACTCCGGAAATTCGTCGGATCGTCATGCCGTGGCTTCGAAAAATACCACTCTTTTTTTGACCGTGGTTTTCTGGATGCCTGTTCCTCCATTGAGATTGCCCCAATCGAGGAGAGTTCATTCACAAGCGCATAAATGTTCTTTATCCCCGACTTTTTTTGTAATTGCATCAGTGTCAGCGGTCCGCTGCCGAGAGAGTCTATGATTTTTCGCTGCTGCACCGAAAAAGTCTTTCCTCCCGGGAACGCGTCCGATAAACTTACTAACCGCTTACTTGTTTGGCTGAATCCTGCCGGAAGAAAGAGGCGTATAGTCTCTCCAAGGGGAGTGTTGTAATAATCGGATATCCATTCAGAGAGTGATATATCAGCATCACTGATGATCGGTTGAAGATCGGCAATACCCGTGATCTGTTTAATGGTAAAATTTGGTTTGTCTTTTGGAAAACCAACGACAATTCCGGTCAGTACTTTCTTGCCGAACGGGACTACAACGGCTGTTCCTCGGGTAACGACAGTCTCAAATTGTTCCGGAACACCATAGGTAAATAATTGCGGCAGAGGAACGGGGAGTGCAACATCGATAAGTTTGAAAGTCATTTAGTTCAAATACGGTTTTAGGAAATGCAGAAAACGCTCTGTCGCGCCGCAGTGTTCGCGGACAAAATCTCCTGAAATGCGGCCGGCGCGTTCACGGTCAGCACTATTCTCCAGCAATGTTCTTAATGTGCGGTAGAGCTCTTTTTCATTCTCAATCACAAAGCCGCCGCCAAGACGCGCAAGGTCCACTGCTTCCTGGGAATTAGTATGTTTCGGTCCATAAATCACAGGAAGATCAAAGACAGCCGGTTCGAGTATGTTATGGATTCCCTGCCGAAAGCTACCGCCGACATACACGACATCTGCATATTGATACAGTGCCACAAGTACGCCGATGCTGTCTATTAGTATAACCTTTTCATCGTTATAGTTGTTCATCTCGGAAAAACGTATAAATGAAATCCTATCTAGTAATTTCGATTCCAGTTCTTCCAGGTGCGATATCGTTGGTTCATGCGGTACAATAATGGTCAATAACGATTCTTCGTTTTTTTGAATCTTCAGCAGCACGGGGATAATAACATCATCATCTTCCGCCCAACTTTGTCCGACGATAAAGACCTTTTTATTTTTTGTTAGCGAAGGAGACAATAATTGTCTTTGTCTTGCATCGCTGCTTCTCATCATCACTTGATCAAACCGTGTGTCACCGATTGCACGAATCACTGGCTGGGTCGTTTTAAATTCTTGAAATGAGATTTGATCATTCTGTGATACCGTCAGAATATAGTTGAAACAATCGTACAGTGAACGATGAAACTGAAGTAAGAAGGGAATTTTGCGAAGAGAATTCCCTTTCATCGTTGCATTGGCGATGACGATTGGAATATTTTGTTTTTTAAGCGCAAAGATCATATTGGGCCAAATATCATATCGCACCATGATTGCAACGGTTGGTTTTACGATATCAATAAATTGAGTTACATTTTTATATGAATCGAACGGAATGTATGAAATGACATTTGCATTTTTATAATTTTTTGAATTGTCGAAACCTGAAGGTGAAAAAAATGTGGCGATAATTTCTATGTGCGGATGATTTTTACGTATAGCCGAAATGATCGGTTTTGCCTGTTCAAATTCTCCGAGAGAAGATGAATGGAACCAAAACCTGGATGCGCCGTGGTTTCTTTCGGCGTATTTTTTTAGGTCACGGAATAAATATTTTCTTCCGCGTATTCCTCGTTTAATTTTTGCGTTAAAAAAACCGGCGATATGAAAGACACACCATAAGAACGGTAAAGCAAAGATATTGTAGAGCAGCAAATAAAAGTTCATCGATGATTCATTTTTACTAATATATGTATACCAATTTTTTAGTGCAACGAAAAGGACTATTTTGTCTTTAATGCACAGTTTGGAAAGTATCGGCCAAGCTTCCTTAAATTAAATTAATGAAGAAGATGAGTAATAGCTTGACATGCCGGGTAACATATGTTATATTATTAACTCTTCAATGTAATGTTCTTTGAGAAAAGTTTAAATTGGTGGTTGACAAACGGTAATTTTTGTGTTATATTTGTAACCCGTTTGGAAACAAACCGACGGTAATTGTTCTTTGAAAATTTGTGTGTACGGCTCAACAAGTCAAAACTAGACGTTTCATTTATACAAATTCTCACAGTTGAAAATAAAGAAATTTATTACAATGGAGAGTTTGATCCTGGCTCAGGACGAACGCTGGCGGCGTGCCTAACACATGCAAGTCTGGGAGAATTGGGTAGCAATATCCATTGTAAACCGGCGCACGGGTGAGTAATCTATAGGTAATATGCCTTTTGGTTTGGAATAACTCCGCGAAAGCGGTGCTAATACCGAATGATGCAGCGGCTCCGCATGGAGAAGTTGTTAAAGCTTCGGCGCCAAAAGATTAACCTGTATCCCATTAGATAGTTGGCGAGGTAACGGCTCACCAAGTCTGCGATGGGTAGCTGATCTGAGAGGATGATCAGCCACACTGGAACTGAGACACGGTCCAGACTCCTACGGGAGGCAGCAGTGAGGAATATTGCGCAATGGAGGAAACTCTGACGCAGCGACGCCGCGTGAAGGATGAAGGCCCTCTGGGTTGTAAACTTCTGTAGAGAGGGAAGAATTTCTCGCTTCGCGAGATTGACGGTACCTCTAAAGTAAGGGTCGGCTAACTACGTGCCAGCAGCCGCGGTAATACGTAGGACCCAAGCGTTGTCCGGATTTACTGGGTGTAAAGGGAGCGCAGGCGGATTTATAAGTCGATGGTGAAATCTTGCGGCTCAACCGCAAAACAGCCGTCGATACTGTTAATCTTGAGTGTGGAAGAGAGTGGCGGAATTCATGGTGTAGCAGTGAAATGCGTAGATATCATGAAGAACACCGGTTGCGAAGGCGGCCACTTAGTCCATTACTGACGCTCATGCTCGAAAGCGTGGGGATCAAACAGGATTAGATACCCTGGTAGTCCACGCCCTAAACGATGAATACTCGGTGTCGGATCGCAAGATTCGGCGCCTAAGCAAACGCATTAAGTATTCCACCTGGGAAGTACGATCGCAAGGTTGAAACTCAAAGGAATTGACGGGGGCCCGCACAAGCAGTGGAGCATGTGGTTTAATTCGATGCAACGCGAAGAACCTTACCTGGGCTTGAAAGGCTAGATTTTAGACGATGAAAGTCGTTTACCCGCAAGGGGTCTAGTACAGGTGCTGCATGGCTGTCGTCAGCTCGTGCCGTGAGGTGTTAGGTTAAGTCCTGCAACGAGCGCAACCCCTACACTTAGTTGCCATCAGGTAATGCTGGGCACTCTAAGTGGACTGCCTACGCAAGTAGCGAGGAAGGTGGGGATGACGTCAAGTCCTCATGGCCCTTACGCCCAGGGCCACACACGTGCTACAATGGCCACTACAAAGGGTTGCCAAGGCGCAAGCCGGAGCTAATCCCAAAAAAGTGGTCTCAGTTCAGATTGTGGGCTGCAACTCGCCCACATGAAGCTGGAATTGCTAGTAATCGCAGATCAGCACGCTGCGGTGAATACGTTCCCGGGCCTTGTACACACCGCCCGTCAAGCCATGGAAGCTGAGGGTACCCGAAGCCGCTGTGCTAACCGCAAGGAAGCAGGCGTCTAAGGTAAAATCAGTGACTGGGGCTAAGTCGTAACAAGGTAGCCGTATCGGAAGGTGCGGCTGGATCACCTCCTTTCTAAGGAGTTATTATACGCGAGTATAATATATTCAACTTTTGAAACGACTAGCTTGACTGTTCCGTACACACAAATTTTTGAAGTTCATGTAGTTTACCGGGCCTATAGCTCAGTTGGTTAGAGCGCACGCCTGATAAGCGTGAGGTCAGTAGTTCAACTCTACTTAGGCCCACGTTGTAATTTTCAGTACTTTAGCTAACAGGGTTATGGGGCTATAGCTCAATTGGGAGAGCGCCTGCCTTGCACGCAGGAGGTTAACGGTTCGATCCCGTTTAGCTCCACAAGATTTTGTTTTATTGTTCTTTGACAAATTGAAAAGAAGTGTTGAAACAAGACGTAGTAATTCGTTTACGCGAATAAAAAGTCTTTGAGTAGACGCTTTTCATATGTGGTCTTAACAAGTTTATTGATGCACCAAAGTATATGGGTATTCAATAAAGATTTTTGGTTAAGTTACTAAGAGCGTGCGGTGGATGCCTTGGCACGAGAAGGCGATGAAGGACGCGGTTACCTGCGATAAGCGTCGGTGAGGCGGAAGCAGCCTTTGACCCGACGATTTCCGAATGGGGCAACCCATCTAGCGTTATGGCTAGATACTAAGCGCTGAATACATAGGCGCATTAGAGCAAACTGGGAGAAGTGAAACATCTCAGTAACCCAAGGAAGAGAAAGAAATTCGATTTCCTGAGTAGCGGCGAGCGAAACGGAATCAGCCTAAACTGATGTGCACGTAAGGATGCGACCGTTGTGCACACGGTGTTGTGGGACTTCTAGATTGTATCGCTTATCAATCATAGAGTTAAAAATCGACAAAGTAGTTGAATGTTCTGGAAAGTTCAGCCATAGAAGGTGATAGCCCTTTAGACAAAACTTTGTAGACTCTAAGAAGTATCCCGAGTAGCACGGAGTAAGTGGAATTCTGTGTGAATCTGCGAGAACCATCTCGTAAGGCTAAATACTCTCTCGTGACCGATAGTGAACCAGTACCGTGAGGGAAAGGTGAAAAGAACCCTTAAGAAGGGAGTGAAATAGTACCTGAAACCGCATGCTTACAAACGGTAGTAGGAAGTCTTGTATCTTCGGATACAAGAGGACTGACTGCGTGCCTTTTGCTTAATGAGCCTACGAGTTGCTCGTACGATGCAAGGATAAATTTCTTAGAAATGAATCCGTAGCGAAAGCAAGTCCTAATCGGGCGACATAGTATCGTGCGGCAGACGCGAACCCGTGTGATCTACCCTTGGTCAGGATGAAGTGACGGTAAAACGTCATGGAGGTCCGAACTGATGTGGGTTGAAAACCGCTCGGATGAACTGAGGGTAGGAGCGAAAGACCAATCAAACTCGGAGATAGCTCGTACTCCCCGAAATAGCTCTAGGGCTAGCCTCAAGTTATAGTATTGCGCAGGTAGAGCACTGATTGGGCTAGGGCCGTCACAACGGTACCAAACCCAGACAAACTCCGAATTGCGCTAATATGTTTCTTGGGAGTCAGGCGGCGAGGGATAAGCTTCGTCGCCAAAAGGGAAACAACCCAGACCACCAGCTAAGGTCCCAAAATCGACGTTAACAGAGAAAGGATGTTGAGTTGCTCAGACAACTAGGATGTTTGCTTAGAAGCAGCAATCATTTAAAGAGTGCGTAATAGCTCACTAGTCAAGCGACTTAGCGCCGACAATTCTCGGGACTCAAACGTCGTACCGAAGCTGTGGACTTCGCTTTATTGCGAATGTGGTAGGGGAGCATTCCATGCTGCATCGAAGGTGACAGGTGACTGTTGCTGGAGCGCATGGAAACGCAGATGTAGGCATAAGTAACGATAAGAAATACGAAAAATATTTCCACCGAAAATCTAAGGTTTCCTGAGCAACGTTAATCGTCTCAGGGTTAGCCGGATCCTAAGATGAGGCCGAAAGGCGTAGTCGATGGTAAACAGGTGAACATTCCTGTGCTTGTTTGTAATCGTTTGACCATAAGGAGTGACACAGAAGTGAACTTCAGCCACCTAACGGATGGTGGTTTAACCGCGTAGGGTGAACGTGTTGGTAAATCCGCATGTTCGTTAAACCGAGACGGGAATAGGGTGCCCGCAAGGGCCGCAACTGAAGCTAATCAGGCTGTCAAGAAAAACTTCGTATGGGAGAGTGCAAACAATCCGTACCGCAAACCGACACAGGTAGATGAGTTGAATATACTAAGGTGCTCGAGTGAGCCGTGGTTAAGGAACTCGGCAAACTGACTGCGTAACTTCGGGATAAGCAGTGCCCATTGTACGTTGTTGTGTACAACAACTGCGGAAATGGGTCGCAGTGAAACGGGCCAAGCGACTGTTTAACAAAAACACATGTCTCTGCTAAGACTTTATGTCGATGTATAGGGACTGACACCTGCCCGGTGCTGGAAGGTTAAGGAAGGGGGTTAGCGCAAGCAAAGCTCTCGACCGAAGCCCCAGTAAACGGCGGCCGTAACTATAACGGTCCTAAGGTAGCGAAATTCCTTGTCGGGTAAGTTCCGACCTGCATGAATGGCGTAACGATCTGGGCACTGTCTCCGCATCGCGCTCGGCGAATCTGTACTCCCGGTGAAGATGCCGGGTACCCGCACGTAGACGGAAAGACCCTGTGCACCTTTACTATAACTTGACATTGATTTTTGGAGTGACTTGTGTAGGATAGGCGGGAGACTTTGAAGTCATGGCGCTAGCTATGATGGAGTCAACCTTGAAATACCGCCCTTGTTAATTTG